>NZ_JBIAPA010000001.1:1207808-2297926 GCF_042888005.1 Nocardia sp. NPDC003269 | reverse complement strand
TTCGACACACCGTAGGAGTGCACGTCGTAGAGCTTGCCCGAGAAGTTCAGGCGCATGCCGTGGGTGAGGTGACCGCCGTGCGCCAGGTCCAGGCCGAGCAGGGTCTCGCCCGGGTTCATCAGCGCCATCAGCACGGCGGCGTTGGCCTGCGCGCCGGAGTGGGGCTGCACGTTGGCGAACTCGGCGCCGAAGAGCTCCTTGGCACGGTCGCGCGCCAGGGTCTCCACCACGTCGACGGCCTCGCAGCCACCGTAGTAGCGGCGGCCCGGGTAGCCCTCGGCGTACTTGTTGGTGAGCACGGAGCCCTGCGCCTGCAGGACCGCGCGCGGCACGAAGTTCTCCGAGGCGATCATCTCGAGGGTGTCGCGCTCGCGGGCGAGCTCGCCCGCCATCGCGGCGGCCAACTCGGGATCGAGCTCACCGAGAGACTGGGTATTCACCGAAGCGGTCGTCTGCGTCACGACCCTCAGTCTATGGGCCGCGCGCGGACGCCCGAGCACGGGGATAGCGCAACCGGGCCGCGGCCGCCACCCGGGAGACCCAGGTCACAGGCCTGCGGCCGGACCGTCGACCGGCCCGACGGGGCGAAACGCGGTAACAGCGGCGGACGCGGTGACCGATGACACAGGTATGAACCCCCTACCCGTGACCCCGGCCATCGCGCCGGCCAACCCGATCGAGGCGCTGCTGATGCAACTGAGCTATCTCGTCTGCTCGCTGTTCAGCCCCGGCGGTTGCGCCGTCGTCCTGTAGCTCAGACCGGCATCCGCCGGATCGCGCCCGGCGTGAGCGGCTCGTCGAGCAGACGGCCGAATCGCTCGACCCGGTCCTGCGCGTCGACGGCGTTGTCCAGCCAGCCGCCGAGCAGGCGGTAGCCCTCCACATAGGTGCTGATGTAGGCCCGCCACAGCGGCGAGGACAGGAACCGCAGCGACTGCCGCGCCCGCTCCGGCGTGGCCAGGCTCCACCGCTGCAGGAACGCCGCGACCTCGTCTTCGCCGCGATGCTGGTCGTGCAGCAGCAGCGCCGCGTCCTGACGCACGCTCAGCAGTTTCGCCGACGCGGTCGAGAAGCGCTCGGCCCGCTCACCGTCGAACCGCAGGCCGAGATCGGCGTAGATCTCCTGCGCCCACAGCCCCCAGCCCGGCCCGACGATCGACTGCAGCGCCAGGTCGGCCAGTCCCTCGGCCATCAGGCACTGCGGGGTGTTGACCAGGAACAGCGTCTGCTCGTCCTCGCCCGCGGCGACCAGCCCGGCCTCCTTGCGGCAGTGCTCGGTGTGGTGACCCGGGTAGGCCTCGTGCGCGATGAGCGCGGGCAGGTGCGCCATGTGCTGCTTGAGGTCGGAGTTGATCGCGACCTTGGAGTGGAAATTGCCCAGGTAGTAGTTGAATCCGGACCACGGCTTGTCGCCGACCACCTCGTAGGTGACGGTCTCGTGGTCGGGCAGCGGGTAGCGCTCGCGGACCCGCTCGCGCAGCGCGCTGGAGAAGGCCTCGACGCAGGTCGCGAGCTTGTCCGGCGGGATCTCGTCGCCGCGCCGGTAGGCGGCGGCCCGCTCGGCCAGCGGGCCGTCCCCGCCCAGCACCTCGTCCATCCGGCGGTGCGCCTCGCGGTAGTCGTCGGGGTCGCCGGGCGCGATGTCGACGTCGAAGTAGGCGCGGACCTCGTCGACGAACCCGATGTCCTCCCCGGCGAACTTGCGCGCCGAGCATTCCATCGCCACCAGGTGGGCGTCGAGGAATTCGGTGCGCCGCGCCGAGAGCCCGGCGTCGGCCAGGCCCGCGCGCAGGTCGACGGCCCGGTGCACCAGCTCCGCCGGGTCGGGGACCGGCGCGTTCTCGCTGTCGCGACGCAGCTGCGGGTCGCCGGTGTAGGCGTCGACGAAGCCTTCTTCGAGCCGGTCGAAAGCCAGTCCGAGCCGCAGGTATTCAGTGACGAGTGGATGAGACCCCATGCCGCCCGACCTTACGGGGTAATTCGGAAAAGCGGGCCCTACCTCGGCGTTGTTGCTCGTTACCGACGGGTAGCCAAACCCCCTGTTGCGCGCGGATGGCCGGGACGGAGCACAATCGCGACATGCGGTCAGAGTTATCCCGGATCTCACTGGACGGGCAGCCCAGCTGTGCGTGTGCGCCCGAACGGAGCGTCGGGTAGGTGGCACGGATGAGCGAGCCCAGCCCGTATGTGGAGTTCGACCGGAAGCAGTGGCGCACCCTGCGCAAGTCGACTCCGCTGGTCCTGACCGAGGAGGAACTGACCGGCCTCCGTGGTCTCGGCGAGCAGATCGATCTCGAGGAAGTCGCCGAGGTCTACCTGCCGCTCGCCCGTCTCATCCACCTGCAGGTCGCGGCCCGCCAGCGGCTGTTCGCCGCCACCGCGACCTTCCTCGGGGAGAAGCATCCCGACAAGCAGGTGCCGTTCGTGATCGGCGTCGCGGGCAGTGTGGCGGTCGGCAAGTCGACCACCGCGCGCGTCCTGCAGGCGCTGCTGGCCCGCTGGGACCACCATCCCCGGGTCGACCTGGTGACCACCGACGGATTCCTCTACCCCACCGCCGAACTCACCCGCCGCGGCATCATGCACCGCAAGGGTTTCCCGGAGAGCTACGACCGGCGCAAGCTGCTGCGCTTCGTCACCGAGGTGAAGTCGGGCGCCGAAGAGGTGTGCGCGCCGGTGTACTCGCACATCTCCTACGACATCGTGCCCGACGAGAAGCACTGCGTGCGCCAGCCCGACATCCTCATCGTCGAGGGCCTGAACGTGCTGCAGACCGGGCCGCGGCTGATGGTCTCGGACCTGTTCGACTTCTCCATCTACGTCGACGCCAGGATCGAGGACATCGAGAACTGGTATGTGCAGCGCTTTCTCGCGCTGCGCAAGACCGGCTTCGCCGACCCCGACGCGCACTTCCACCATTACTCCGCGTTGAACGACGAGCAGGCCACCGCGGCCGCGCGCGACATCTGGAACTCCACCAACCGGCCCAATCTGGTGGAGAACATCCTGCCGACCCGCCCGCGCGCGACCCTGGTGCTGCGCAAGGACTCCGACCACACCATCAACCGGCTGCGGCTGCGCAAGCTCTGATCAGCGGTGCGTGGCCCGCACCTCGATCACGTTGCGCAGCACCGGCTTCCCGTCGACGATCAGGTCACCGTCGATGGTGCCGAACGGGTTAGCCGCGCCGGTGTGCCGGAGTTCGACGGCGACCGGGTCGGCGAGGACGCGCACGGCCGGGTCGGCGCCGACCTGGGTCCAGCCGTCGCGGTAGCGCCAGACCGTCGAGGACACCAGCCGCTTCGGTTCGTCGCGGTCCCAGACCAGGCGGGTCAGCACGACATCGGCGCCGTCACCGCGGATGTCGGCGATCGAGCTGCACGACGGGAACGGCGGGCCGACGGAATCGACTGTCCCGGTGACCAGATCGAGCCGGTGCGCCGAGGCGGTGCCGCAGGCGACATTGTCGCGGCTGTAGCCCGCAACGACGACCGACCGGCCGCCGGGGGCGATCGCCGCCTGCCGGAAGGGCATGTTCACGTCGGCGATGCGGCCGAACTGTTGCACCGCACCGGAATTCAGATCGACCACGTAGAGGTGGTTGATGCCCCAGATCGCGCCGGGGATGGTCTCGATGCGGGTGAGCACGGCCCGGTCGCGGTCGAGGGCGATCAGCTCGGTGCCGGTGAGGGCTGCCCCATCACCCAGCGGATCACGGGGTGCGGGCAGCGAAATCGACCGCAGCACCGTGGGATCGGGCGTGCGCAGATCGGCCTGCATGATCGCGCCGTCGCGCCACCAGCCGACCACCGCGTCATGCAGCGGGAACACCCGGGTGCAGTGGCAGTCGATGCGGCCCGAGGCGACGAGCAGCTCGGCGACCTCCATCGCGGTCACCACGCCCGCGCCGTCGACCGTGTAGGCCAGCGAATTGTCCTGGCTGAACCCGAAATCGCGATAGTCGCCGACCCGGTCGCCGCGCATCCCCGAGGCGTCGGCCACCCCCATCCCGGTCGTCGTGCGCACCGCGAACACCGGCGCCGACTGCGGCGCCGTCGTCACGATCTGCGGTCCCTGCGGCGTGGCGGTCGCACAGCCCGCCCCCAGCATCGCGACGGCCGCCGCGGCGACCACCATCCGTAACCCACTGATCCGCATCGGTACCTCCGGCGCTCCCCCGCCTCGGCGTCGCCCGTGCGGCGCCGATCGGCCGGGCACTGTGCCCGGCGCGCGGGTATACGGACTCGGCACCGGATCGGTTCGATGGTCCGAACTCGCCCACGGTGGCGCACCGCTTCCGGGCCGCTCGCCGCCAGCACGGTGCGAATCGCCGGACGCGTGTGGGCGGGCCCGGGACGTGCTGCGGTCGATCGTCGCGCCGGCCGCGGGCACACGGCGGGCGCCGACCCAGCTACCGCTGCACGGCGGACGGCGCGCCCAGCGAGACGACCTGGGTGGCGAGTTCGGTTCGCGTGCCGCCCTTCTCGACGACCAGCACGCCGCGCGGAGTGTCGCGCGCGGCCGTCGGATCGCCGGCGACCACCTGGATCACCGACTCCTGCGGACGCGGCAGCAGCATGTCGACCACCGGCTGCTCGCCGACCGGGGCCCAGCCCTGGGCCGCCGACTGCAACCGGTCGACGGTGCTCGGCGCGCCCGCCACGTCGGCCCACTTCCTGGTGGCGACGGTGATCGTGCCGTCACCACCCCAGCGTGGGCGGTAGGCCGACGAGCACTCGCCCGGCAGCTCGGGCAGTTCCTGCACCGCGTTGGAGCGGGCGTCGATGGTCGCCACGTGGCCGGTGCCGCAGGACGCGCTGCGGGCGGTCGTGCCCGCCAGCACGAAGGTGTGGCCGTCGGGTCCGGCGGCGGCCGACAGGTCGGCGTCGATGCCGGGCACCCGGCCCAGCGGCAGGATCGCCTCGGTGCCGATCGCGTACAGGTGGTTCTTCTCCCACCACAGGCCGCGCGACTCGACCCTGGCCAGCAGCAGGAACTCGTCTGTCGCCGCGACCAGCCTGGCCCCGTCCCATGTGCCACCGGAGAGCGGGCTCGGCGAATCCGGCAGTGTCACATCCTGTTCCGGCGCCGCGGGCGCGGTGCCCGACAGATCCATGGTCATGACCTGGCCCGGCTCCCGCCACCAGGCCAGCACCGACCCGCGCAGGGCCACCGCGTCGGTGCAGTCGCATTCGATCCGCGACACCGCGCCGTCGGCGACCCGTAACGCCACCAGCGTCTTCGACCCCGACTCCACCGCGAAAGCGAACTTCCCGTCCCTGGTGAAATTCACCGCGGCCGACGAATACCCGAAGCTGCCCGGCGCGCGCAGGGTGTCGGCCCCGCGCACCACCGCCAGCTCCCCCTCGGTGCGATAGGCGAACACCGCGCCCGCCGCCTGCGGCTGATCCTCGGGCGTGATCCGGGGCGGCGCCGGCTGATCGGCGCCGCAGCCCGCGACCAGCAGCACGGCACTCGACACCGCGCCGAGCGCCGCGATCCGCGCGCGCCGGCTCGGTCCTGGCTTGCTCACAACTCCCACAGCTCACCCCTGCATGTGTCGTCGGGCCTGGTCTCGCGCAGCAGCGTAGCCCGCGCCCGCCCGGGATCGGGGCGACTCTCCTACAACTTCCAGGCCGCGTCGAGCCTGGTCGCCACGTCGATATTGCGGACCGCCGCGATCTCCGGCTTCCGGATCTCCTGGGCCACATACCGGGCGACGAACCGGCGGATCTCGTGATCGACACTGGCCAGCACCCGCAGCAACTCCCCCCGCTTGGTCGCGCTCGCCACGTTCACCCGCACATCACTGGCCCGCGGCTCCGCGATGTCGATGACCACCCGCAGGGGGTCGGCGGTGCGCGCCGTCAGATGCAGGTGCACCGTGCCGTCCACCCGGAACCGCGACCGATCCACCGCCAGATCGACCACCAGATCCACATGCAGCGGAATGGTGAGTTCGAAGGAGATGTAGGCGTCGATGTAGCGCAGGATGCGCGGCCGCCCCAGCTCGACCTGCGCCGTCACCTTCGCCAGGCGACCCGGCCCCACCCCGATCGGTCCGAAATCGAAAGCCGCGCCGGTGAGTTCACCGAACGCCGCGGCGATCCGCTGCTCGGAGACGGCGTATTCCAGGAAACGCCTGCCGAATTCCTCATAGCTGATGTAGGAAGACTGTTCGGGGTCCACTGCCCGCAGAGTACGCGAGCCGAGTCACCTCACACGCCGAAACGGCGGTGCCGCGCGGCGTAATCCCGCAGCGCGCGCAAGAAGTCGACCCGCCGGAACTCCGGCCAGTACGCCTCGGTGAACCAGATCTCCGAATAGGCGCTCTGCCACAGCAGGAAACCCGAAAGCCGCTGCTCACCAGAGGTTCTGATGACCAGATCCGGATCCGGCTGACCCGAGGTGTAGAGATGCTGACCGATCGCGTCGACCGTGATCGACTGCACCAGATCCTCGCCCGACTCACCCGCGGCGATCTCCTGGCGCACCAGCGAGCGCACCGCGTCGGTGATCTCCTGGCGCCCGCCGTACCCCACCGCCACATTCACATGCACACCGTCGCGGCCACTCGTGCGCTCCGCCGCCACCCGCAGCCGCTTCGCGATCAGCTCCGGGAAACCCGCCAGCGAGCCGACGATCCGCACGCTCCAGTTCTGCTCCGGCGCCGACAGCTCCTCCACCACGTCGGTGATGACCTCGAACAGCGTCTCCAGCTCATCCGGATCGCGGCGCAGGTTCTCCGTCGACAGCAGATAGACGGTCACCATCTCGATGCCCTCGTCGGAACACCAGCCGACCAGCTCGGCGATCTTCAGCGCACCGACCCGATGACCGTGGCTGACATCGGTGAACCCGTTCTCGCGCGCCCAGCGGCGATTGCCGTCGCACATCACGGCGACATGGCGAGGATGCTGCTTGTCGGCCAGCTGCTTGGACAGTCTGGCTTCGTAGATGCGGTACGGCAGACCACGCACCCGAGCGAGAAACTCCACGCCCGCACCCTACGCTCCCCCGCCTCCCCGCGTTTTTTGCCGGTCGTGGGGAGAGCACGAGTTGCGCGCCGGGCCGGCGGTGAGTACGTGGTGGGGTTCCTGGGTGGCTGGGGAGTTACCCCGGTGCTCGCGAGATCGGCGGTGTGGGGGTGGGCACGTTTGTGGTGGTGGAGGTGGGTGCTGACGTACCGTTGGCGGTAACCTACGGTACCGTAGGTTTAGACTTGGGAGGATTCGTGGAGGCTGTGCGGGCCGAGGTGCCGGAGCCGGTGGTGCTCGGCAAGCCGCTGCTGCGGGGGTGGATTCATACCTGGGCGGTGGGGGTCGCCGCGGTCGCGGTGGCGGTGCTCGTGGTGTTCGGGTTCCGGGAATCGGCGACCGCGGGGTGGTCGACGCTGCTCTACGGGATCTCGGTGATCGCGCTGTTCGGGATCAGCGCGGTGTATCACCGGGTGACCTGGCGCAGTGCCCGGGCCCGGGTGCGGATGAAGCGGGCCGACCATTCGATGATCTTCCTGTTCATCGCGGGCAGCTACACGCCGTTCGCGTTGCTCGGGCTGCCGGGGACGACCGGGCGGACGCTGCTGATCGTGGTGTGGGCCGGCGCGCTCGCCGGGGTGGCGTTGAAGCTGTTGTGGCCGACCGCGCCGCGCTGGGTGGGGGTGCCGCTGTATCTGCTGCTCGGCTGGGCGATCGTGCCGGTGGCGCCCGAACTGCTGCACAACGTGGGCGTCTGGCCGCTGGTGCTGCTCGCGGTCGGCGGCGTGATCTACAGCGTCGGCGCGATCCTCTACGCGACGAAATGGCCGAACCCGTGGCCGACGCACTTCGGGCATCACGAGTTCTTCCACGCCGCGACCGTGGTCGCCGCGCTGTGCCACTACATCGCGATCTGGCTGGTCGTGCTCGGCTGATCGGCGCGTGCGCGTCGTGGGCGCGACCGGGCCTTCTATGCTCGATATTCGTGTCATCCGTCAGCGCAGCTCGTGACCGCCGGGCGTCTCGGCGCGCCGGACCCGGGCGTGCGCGATGAACCGGCTGGTCCGCTGGGCGCTGCGCAGCTACTGGGGCCTGGCGCTGGTCGTCATCACCGCCAATATCGTCGGCCTCGCGGCCATCTTCCTCATCGCCTGGGCGGACGGCGTCTTCAGCCGCGTCGGGCCGAACTGGCGGGAAGCGGCCTGGCTGCTGGCCATCTATCCCGTCTTCGCGGTGGCCGTCGGCATCGCGATGGCCATCTACGACCGGCGCCGCTATCTGCGCTGGCTCGACGACGGCCGCAAGCCGACACCGGAGGAAGCGCGGCGGCTGATCGCGCTGCCCGCCGCGATCACGGTGCGCGCGGTCGTGCTGTGGATCCCTGGCATCGCGCTGACGGTCTGGCTGGTCGACCGGTTCACCGACTACGACAACAAAGCGGTCGTGATCGCCGGCTTCACGCTCGGCGCCCTGGAATCGGCGGGCGCGACCTACCTGATCCTCGACCGGCTGATCCGGCCCGCGGTCCCGATCATCACCTCGGTGCTCGGACCCACCGTGCACCCGAGCGCCACCGTGCTCGTGCGCGTGCTCGTCACCTGGGCGGTGTCGAGCGCGCTGCCCGGGCTGATCATCATCACGGTGCTCAACGATCCGGCCACCCCGGCCGAGGACCGGGTGCGCGCGGCCTGGATCTTCACCCTCGTCGCCCTCGCCGTCGGCGCCCTGGCCACCGCGCTGCTTGCCCGCTCGGTCGCCACCCCGATGCGCACGATGTACCGGGCGCTGGACCGGATCACCCGCGGTGAACTCGACGTGCGGGTGCCGGTCGGCAGCGCCAGTGAGATCGGGCGGCTGGAACACTCCGTCAACGAACTCGCCTCGACGCTGCAGGATCAGCAGCACACCGAGGACGTGTTCGGCAGGCACGTCGGCTCGACCGTCGCCGAACGCGCGCTCTCCGGCAGCACCGACCTGACCGGTGACGTGCGGATCGTGTCGGCACTGTTCGTCGACGTCACCGGATCGGTGCAGCTGTCGGCCGAGATGGCGCCGGAACAGTTCGTGCACAAGCTCAACCGGTTGCTGGCCACCGTCGTTGCCGCCACCGAGGACAACGGCGGCCTGGTCAACAAGTTCGCAGGCGACGCCGCCCTGTGCATCTTCGGCGCCCCCTCCGCCCTCGACGACAACGCCACCCCCGCGCTGCGCGCCGCCCGCCGCATCCGCGACGAGGTGGTCGCCACCGGCGAACTCGACGTCGGCATCGGCGTCGCCCGCGGCCAGGTCTTCGCCGGTGACGTCGGCGCCGACACCCGCCTCGAATTCACCGTCATCGGCGACGCGGTCAACGAGGCCGCCCGCCTCACCGCCATGGCCAAGGAGGTCGACCGCCGAGTCCTCGTCAGCGACGCCGTCCTCGAGGCCGCGACCGCCACCGAACGCGCCCACTGGAAGCGCTACAAAGACCTGCGCCTGCGCGGCATCCCCGGCCGCACCCGCACCTGGACCGACATCCCACCGGGACGCCGGTGAACCGCGCGTTCCGCGCAGCGCGGCAGCGAACTGGCCTGGCCAACGCCTCCGCATCGTGCGCAGCGCGCCGACCAGGCCGCGCTAGGCGCGCAGTGCGGCGGTCAGGTCTGCCGGGTCGGTGACCGGGAGGTCACAGACCGAGCCGCGGCAGACGTAGGCGGCGGGGGCGTCGTCGACCAGGGGGCGGTCGGCCAGGAGTGGGGCGGAGTCGGGTGGGCCGGCCAGGACGACCGCGCCGCCGGGGGCCCAGGTGCGGGCGGCGGCGAGGAGTTCGGTGGCGGCCGAGGACTTCTCGGTGGCGGTGACCGCCACCTGGAGGGGGCCGCGCAGCGACGCTTCGGCGACCGAAAGCCAGTGGCCCGCGGTGCGTGGGGCGCGGGCCAGCAGGACCGCGCCGCGCGCGAGGGTGTGGTCGGCGAGTTCGCGGTAGCGCACCGCGTGCTCGGGGTCGGTGACGGCGGACGCGGTCAGCAGGGCTTCGGCGAGGGCGGAGGAGCCCGCCGGGGTGGCGCCGTCGACCGGGTCGCGCGGGCGGGCGACGAGGGTCTCGGCGTCGTCGGCGGTGTCGAACCAGCTGCCGGGGCGGTCGGGATCGGCGAAGTGGTCGATCGCGCTGTCCAGCAACACCTGTGCGGCGGCGAGCCAGTCGGGTTCACCGGTGGCCTGGTAGAGGGCCAGCAGGCCGGTGGTGAGCCAGGCGTAGTCCTCCAGGACACCGGGCGGGGTCCCGACGACACCGTCGAGCGAGGCGCGGCGCAGCCTGCCGTCGACCAGGTGGACGTCGAGCAGGAAGCGCGCGCAGCGGACCGCGGCCGCCACCCACGACGGTTCCTCCAGTGCCGCACCGGCTTCGGCGAGGGCGGTGATCACCATGCCGTTCCAGGCGGTGACCACCTTGTCGTCGCGGTCGGGCTGCGGGCGTTCGGCGCGCAGCTCCAGCAGCCGGGCGCGCAGCCGGTCGAAGCGGGCCGACTGCTCGGCGTCGACGGGATCGCTGCGCCGGGTGAGCACCGAGGTGCCCTGTTCGAAGTTGCCCGCCGTGCTGACGCCGAAAGCCTCCGCGGCCCAGACGCCGTCGAGCGGGCCCAGGTCGCCGATCAGTTCCGACGGCGTCCACACATAGGTGGCGCCCTCGACCCCGGGACCGCCCGGTTCCAGGTGGGTGTCGGCGTCGAGCGCGGAGGCGAACGCGCCCTCGGCGGTGCCGAGGTCGGCGAGCAGGAATTCGACGGTCTCGCGAGTCACCCGGTGCGGCAACGACTCCAGCGGGGTCGCGGGCGCGCGGCGCGCGAGATGGGCGTAGGCGCGCAGCAGCAGGGCGTTGTCGTAGAGCATCTTCTCGAAGTGCGGGATGAGCCAGCCCGCGTCGACCGAGTACCGGGAGAAGCCACCGCGCAGCTGGTCGTAGATGCCGCCGCGCGCCATCGCCTCGGCGGTCCGCTCGACGAGGTCGAACACGGCCTGGTCGCCGGTGCGTTCCCAGTGCCGCAGCAGGCCTTCCAGCAGCGCCGACGGCGGAAACTTCGGCGCCCCACCGAAACCGCCGCGCTCGCGGTCCTCGTCGGCGGCGATCGCGAGCACCGCCTTGTCGAGCAGGTCGGGGACGACGGCGAATTCGGCATCGGGCAACCCGGTCGCCTGTGCGCGCAGCGCGTCGGTGACCTGCTCGGCCGCCTTGTCGACATCCTCGCGACGGTTGCGCCAGGTGTCGGTGATGGCGCTGAGCAACTGGGTGAACGACGGCATCCCGCCGCGCGGCGCCTTCGGGTAGTAGGTGCCGCAGTAGAACGGCGCGCCGTCGGGTGTCAGGAAGCAGGTCATCGGCCATCCGCCCTGGCCGGTCATGGCGACGGTCGCGTTCATGTACACCGCGTCCAGGTCGGGCCGTTCCTCCCGGTCCACCTTCACGCACACGAAGCCGGCGTTCATCTGCTCGGCGGTCGCCGCGTCCTCGAACGACTCGTGCGCCATCACATGGCACCAGTGACACGACGCGTACCCGATCGACAACAGGATCGGCACGTCCCGCTCGGCCGCCTCGGCGAGCGCGTCGGCGTCCCACTCCCGCCAATGCACCGGATTGTCGGCGTGCTGACGCAGATACGGCGAAGTCGCGTTACCCAACCGGTTCACAGTGCCAGCCTCCCAGATCGGTGTGACCTCAGCCTAGTGCGCGGCCGTTTCCGGGCGAGTGACCCATGCCACGCGGAGCCGCTGTCAGGAAATCCGGGGCTGCCTCGTTCAAGGAGCACGCGAAGCAGACAGGAGCCAATCATGAAGCACCGCATCGTCGTCCTCGGCGCCGGATACGCCGGGGCCTTCACCGCCGGGTATCTGGCCCGCCGACTCCACGCCGACGACATCGAGATCACCGTCGTCAACGCCGCGCCCGATTTCGTCGAGCGGTTGCGCCTGCACCAGCTCGCCGCCGGGCACGAACTTCCGCACCGGCCGTTGACCGAGATCTTCGCCGGCACCGGCATCCGGCTCCGCGTGGCCAGGGTGACCGGCATCGACGTCGACCGCAGGACGGTGACGGTCAGCGACGACGACGGCACCGACCAGCTCGGGTACGACACCCTGCTCTACACACTCGGCAGCACCGCCGCCGACCACGGCGTTCCCGGTGTCGCCGAGCACGCCTTCCATGTCGCGGAGCGGTCGTCCGCGCTGCGCCTGCGGTCCCGCCTGGACGAGCTGGCCGAGGGCGGGCGGGTGCTGGTGGTCGGGGGCAACCTGACCGCGATCGAGACCGCCACCGAGATCGCCGAAGCCCATCCGGGGCTCCGCGTCAGCCTGGCCACCGGCGGTGAGCTGGGCGGCTGGCTCGGCCCGAAGGCGCGCGCGCACCTCCTGCGCGCCTTCGACCGCTTCGGCATCACCGTGCACGAGCACAGCGAGATCGAGCGGGTCGAGCGGACCGGTGCCGTCGTCGTCGACGGGACCGTCCTCGCCGCCGACGCGACCGTGTGGGCCGCCGGGTTCGCCGTCCCGCCGATCGCCGCCGCCAGCGCGCTCGCGGTGGAACCCGACGGCCGGATCACCGTCGACCGGCAGATGCGGTCGATCTCGCACCCCGAGGTGTACGTGGCCGGGGACAGCGTCTTCGTGCTCGGCGAGAACGGTCTGCCGCTGCCGATGTCGTGCGCGTCGGCGGGGTTCACCGGCTCGCAGGCGGCAGCGGCGATCATCGGGGACCTGACCGGGCGCGCGATCAAGACGACGGCGCTGTCGTATGTCGGCAACCACATCAGCCTGGGTCGCAAGGACGGGTTGTTCCAGCTGGTCGACCGCCGAGCGCGGGCCAGGGCCGGTGCCCTGCGCGGGCGACCGGCGGCGCGGGTCAAGGCGGCGATCGTGGCGACCAGCGCCTGGGCGATCAGCCGCCCGACCTTCGGGCAGCGCAACCGCCGATACCGCCTGGCCACCGCTCGCGCGGTCTCGTCCCGGGTGGTTCCCGCCTAGGGTCGTGCGCATGGACATCGTCGCTGTGGCGCACTTCGAGGCCAGCCGGAACCGGCTGGCCTCGCTGGCGTATCGCCTGCTCGGTTCGGCCGCCGACGCCGAGGACACGGTCCAGGACGCGTTCCTGCGGTGGCAGGCCGCCGACCGGGAGTACGTCGAGGTGCCGGAGGCCTGGTTGACCAAGATCGTCACCAACCTGGCGATCGACCGCCTCCGTTCGGCGCAGGTCCGCCGCGAACGCGCGGTCGGCGCGTGGCTGCCCGAGCCGCTGCTCGACGGCGATCCCCTGCTCGGCCCGGCCGAGACCGCCGTGCAGCGCGAATCGGTGACGCTGGCGGTGCTGTTGCTGATGGAGCGGCTCTCCCCGGTCGAACGGGCCGTCTACGTACTGCGCGAAGCCTTTTCGCACAGCCATGCCGAGATCGCCGGGATGCTCGGCATCACCGAATCGGCGAGTCAGCAGCACGCGCACCGGGCCCGGCGCCGAATCACCGCCGCCGGCACCGAGACCCGCACCGACGAGGTGTCCGCGCGGCGGATCGTCGAGGCGTTCGTCGCGGCCGCGACATCGGGCCGGACCGAGCGCCTGGTCGCCCTGCTGACCGACGACGCGACCGGCGTCTCCGACGGCGCGCTGGGCCTGGCCACCACGCTGATCCGGTACGCGACCCCGGCCCAGCTCGCCACGGCGGTGCGGGTCGGCCTCGCACCGACACCCGCCAAGCGCAAACTCGTCGGCGGCTCGCCCTCGATCCACGCGGCCGTCGTCAACGGCTGCCCGGCCATGGTGTTCACCCTCGACGATCGCGTCCTCGGCGTGTCGATCCTGGCGATCCGGGACGGCAGGATCGCGAGCATCGGCAGTGTCTCCGCCCCGGCCCGGCTCGGTCGCCTCACCGAGTCGTGGCGACAGCGCGAACACGATGCCCCGCTGGTCGAATTCTGGTGAGCCCGCTCGGCCGACCGATCACCCGATGACGTCGGCGCGTGATTCCTTGTCGCCCACCGCGACCCAGGCGGCGAGGGCACCGACGACCAGGCTGAACGGCGAATACACCGCCAGGTCCCAGCGGGTGAACAGGCTGCGCTTGCCCACGAATCCCGAATAGACCAGGCCCAGCGCCCCGCGCAGCAGGAGCCCACCGGCGACGGTGGCGACGGCCGCGCGGCCGAGCCGGGCGGGGAGCGCGCGCGGCGCCAGTCCCGCCTGCGCCGACACCGTGTAGGCGGCCGCGGCGAACGTCGCCGCGGCCGCGGCGGTGGCGACCGGGCCGGGCGCGTCGTCGACGGAGTCACCGCTGGTCGCATTGGCGAATACCGCGCGATCGGCGAACGGCCACGGGGAGAAGACCCAGACGACGTGCATGGCCGCGGCGATGCCGAGACCGGTCGTGGCGAGCCTCGCGGCCGGCTTCCTGAACCTCATGATCGCTTGTCCTTTGTCCAGCTCGAATTACGAAACCATTGGTATCGAAACCAATCGCTCGAATAGTGCCATGCGAGCCGGGACGCGGCAAGGGTCAGCCGACCGGCGCGGCCCGCAGGCCGGGCCTGCGCCCGAGGGTGATCCAGCGCAACAGCCACTCGGCGGGCCCATACCGGTACCGGCGCAACCAGATCGCGCTCACCCACAGCTGGAGCGCGAAGATCGCCAGCGCCAGCGTCATCGTCGCAGGCGGCGACAACCGGCCGGCCAGGCCGAACCCGACACCGGTGAAGAGGATCAGCCCGATCGCGGACTGGCCGAGGTAGTTGGTCAGGGCGATCCGTCCCGCCGGTGCCAGCGCCGAGCGGATCCACGTGGTGCGCGGGGCGTGCATCAGCCGCAGCAGCGTCGCGACATAGGCGGCGGCGAGCAGCGGCGCGGTGGCGACGCTCGCGGCGACGGCGAGCGTGTGCCCATTGCCCCCGCCGAGGGTGTACAGCAGGCCACCGGCCACGCCCACCGGAAAGCCGATCCACTGGATACGCCGCAGGATCGGCTCGTCGCCGCGCACCCGCGCGAGCAGTTGCCTGCGACCGGCGACCAGGCCGAGCAGGAACATCGCGAGCGCGGTCGGACCCTGCATGGTGAGGGCCTGCAGGATCAGCAGCGGCAGGCCGTCGAGATGGTGGCCGATGACGTCGCCCCAGCCACCCAGCATGGCCGCGGTCGAGTGCTCCGCGTTCACGCGAGCCTCCTCGGCCGACGGCAGCACGGCCGACGCGTCGAGGAACAGCCCGCTCGCCACTAGGCTCACCAGCACCACGCCGTACAGCGCGGCGGCGACCCGCAGCGCCGTCCGGTCCGCGCACCGCCGCATCCAGAACAGGACCAGGCAGGCCACCGCGTAGGTCGTCAGGACGTCAGGACGTCACCGCCGTACAGGAACACGATGTGCAGCACGCCGAGGACGAACAGTCCCGCGATCCGGCGCAGCATGCGCGGTTCGAAGGCGGTTCCGGCGGCGGCCGCCGATTCCATCTGGAGGGTGAAGCTGTAGCCGAACAGGAACGAGAACAGCACGTAGAACTTCATGTCGACGAACACCGAGGACACCCCGCGCACGACCTCGTCGAGGGTCGAGGTGAACTGCGGGTCGACGACCAGGTTTCCCGGATACCCCGAGGCCATGAAGGTGATGTTGACGATGAAGATCCCCAGCAGCGCGAAGCCGCGCAGCGCGTCGACATCGTGCACCCGGGATCCGGGAACAACCAGCTGATCGGTCATACGATCGCCCACTCTCGCCGAGCTCCTGAATAATATCCCCGGGATACTATCCCATAGATACTAAGTGCGGCGATAGTATTCGGGAGCGGCCGCGCCGACGCCGCCGAACTCCGAGGAGGTAGTTACCGTGACGCCCGACGAGGCGATGCCCGCCGACCTGGGCAGGCTCTGGCGACTGCCCACCCCGGCGCGACTCGGACGACCGGCCGAACTCGACGTCGACACGGTCGTGCGCACGGCGGTCGAGCTGGCCGACCGCGGCGGCCTGGACGAGGTGACGCTGGCGAAAGTCGCGTCCACCCTCGGCTTCACGAAGATGGCGCTCTATCGCCACGTCGGCTCGAAGGACGAGTTGTTCGAGCTGATGTCCGACCTCGCGCTCGGCCCCGCGCCGGACCCGACAGCCGCGCCCGGCCGGTGGCGCGACGGCCTGCGGCAGTGGGCGCACGCCCTGCTCGCGGCCTACGCCGCGCACCCGTGGGTGCCGCAACTGCCGATCGCCGGACCGCCCCGCGGCCCCAACGCGGTCGGCTGGCTCGACGCCGCGCTGCGCCCGCTCGCCGCGACCGGGCTCGACTGGGGGACCAAGGTGGGCATCGTGATGCTGGTGAGCATGCACGTCCGGCAGGCGAGCCTGCTCACCCAGCAACTGTCCGACGGCAGAGCGGGATCGGGCCTGAGCGAGGCGCAGGTCAATCAGAACTACGGCAGCGCGCTCGCCGGCCTGGTCGACGCGCAGCGGTACCCGGAGGCGGCGCGACTGTTCGCCGCACCGCTGTTCCGGTCACCGACGAGCACGCCGGACGACAGCGACTTCATCTTCGGCCTCGAACTCATCCTCAACGGCGTTGCCGCGGAGATCGCCGCGCCGCAAGCCGATCGCTGAGGAACTCGGTCACCTGGGCCAGCGCGGCCTTCGCCTGTGGGACCAGGCCGGGCAGGGCGATGAAGGCGTGTGGTGCGCCGGGGTGCTCGAACAGCCGGACCGGCGTACCGGATTCGCGCAGCCGCTCGGCGTAGCGGCGGCCGTGATCGGCGATCGGGTCGACGGTCGGGACCAGGATCAGGGCCGGTGCCACGTCGTGCAGGTCGGCGTGGATCGGCGAGACGGCGCCCGCGTCCGCGCCCGCCAGCCGTTGGAAGAAACGCAGGCGCGCGACCGGCAGCATCGGGCTGTCGCCCGGGTCGGTCATCGAGGGGTAGTCGAGCATCGTGGCCGTCGGGTCGACGGCCGGGTTGACCAGGACTTGCGCCTGCACCGGGAGATCGGCGTCGCGGGCCCGGATCGCGGCCATGGCCGCGATGAGGCCCCCGCAGCTCTCCCCGGCGACGGCGACGCGAGCCGGGTCGATCCCCCAGTCGGCGGCCTCGGTCACCACGTGCCGCAGCACGTCCCACCCGTCGTCGACCGCCGCCGACAGCGGCGTACCCGGCGCCAGCAGCCGGTGCTCGACCGAGACGACGACGGCGGGCAGCCGGGCGGCGAGACGACTATTGGCCCAATCGCATTGGGCCGCGGTTCCCACATAGGCGCCGCCGTGGATGTGCACGACGAGCGGCAGGGCCGCCGCCGTCGTGCGGGTCGGCCGGTAGACCCGGACCGGGATCACCCGATCCGGCAGCGACACGTCCTGCCAGGTGATCGCGGCGCCCCCGTCCGGGAATCCGGTGATCACCCGGGAGAACCGCGACGACGCCGTGCGATTGGCCGCGTCACGGACGGTGATCAATTCCGCCGGCGTCAGCGACTCCCACTCCGGTTCCTTGCGCAGCGCGTGCAGCAACCGCACGCGGTAGGACACCTCGTCCCTGCGGGTCGCGTCGTTCATGGTCGTTCCTCCTCGATCACACCGCGCCGGATGTCGCCGGTCTCGCGGTAGCGGACACGACACTCAGCATCGGCCGCCGACGAATCGAGGTATTGGACAAATGTTCCCGTCGCGGATCACCGGCGCGGGTCACTCCCGGCGGACCGGGCGCGACCCACCCCGACGCTCCGTCAGGATCCGCTGGTGAGCAGGCACCACGCGGTCAGCAGCGGGTGGGCGGTGCACGGGCTCGGCGGAACGGGCGACGGGCCGATGGGAGCGGGGTCGGCCAGGGCGGTGCCGCCGCCGGCCAGGGTCGCGGTGCCGATCACGGCGGCGACGACGATGCCACGCAGTGCGTTCATGGTGAAACCTTTGCTGTCGAGGTGAGTGCCGGGTCAGAGGGCGACGCAGGCGGATCCGAGATCGATGCCGGTGCCGACGTCGACGACCTGCCTGGTCTCGGGCCACGCGTCGGGCTGCACGGCGTAGATGTAGGTGATGCCCGGCTTGGACGGAGTCCACGTCGTCTCGGCCACACCATCGACCGGCATCGCGTCGGCGAAACCGCTGGGGCCCTGGCCTTCTTCGAAGAAGTAGACGCGCTTGGTGTTGTCGTCGACGGTCACGCTCACGTCGTAGGTGCAGGTCGTGCCGTAGCGGTGGGCGCCGAGGGTGACCGAGGGCGCGATGCCGATGCTGGTCACGGTCGCCGAGGCGGCGGGCGCGAGCACGGCGGTCACGCCCGCGACGGCGCCGACCGCGACGGTCGCGGCGGCACCGCGAATCAGGGTGGGTAAGTGGCCATTTCGAGCCATAGGACGATCCTCCAGCGGCTTGTTGCGATCGGATGACGGCTCAGAGTTTTGCATATTTGACCGATCGGTCGCAATAAGTGACCAGAGGTGAAAATTGCTGTAACACAATGCTCTTCGACCTCGATATCGCCACGTAGGACCATTCTTGTTCCGCCGGAACGACCGGTCTTAAATATCGCGGTGCGCGAGTCAGACGACTGTCGCGTAGGACCGCCCGGCCCACGCCACCTCGTCGACCGACAACCACGGCGAGCTCGCCAGCCCAGCGGGTGTCAGACCGGCGAAAGTCGCTGCCGCACGGCTCAGATGGGACTGGTCGACGTACCCGCTCTCGGCCGACACCAGCGCCACGCTGTCCCCGGCGGCCAGCCGGTGCGCGGCGTAGTCGAACCGCACCAGCTGCGCGGCCTGCTTCGGCGTCACCCCGAGTTGCGCCCGGAACCGCGCCCACAGCCGCTTCCGGCTCCACCCGAGCTCGTCCGCCAGCGCCGCGACCCGAATCCGGCCACGGGACACCACGATCCGGTGCCACGCGGCGGCGACCTCGGGATCCACCCGGCTGCCCGACGCGACGCGCCTGCCGAGCTCCGCGCGCACGATCGCGAACCGCTCGTCCCACCCGGCGGCGTCGCGCATCCGCTCGCGCAGGCGCTCGGCCGCCCGGCCCCACACCTCGTCCAGCGCGACCACCGGCGCCCCCGCCATCGGCCCGAGGACCGCGTGCGCCACCACCGGCGACAACCGCACCTGCATCAGCTCCACTTCGCGCGCTCGCCCGCGCACCCGCGCGGCCCCGAGCCCGACCACCGCGCTCCCCCGCTGCTCCGCCCCGCCGCCCGCGTCGACCAGCAGGCCGTCCCCGAAGTCGAGAAAGACCGTCAAGGCCGGATACGGCACCACCTGCAACTCGACGTCCGCCGCGGCCCGCCCGGCGAACCCCGCCATCGCCACGCCCGCCACCGACCACCCCGGGACCGCGACCTCCACCTCGGCCCCGGCGATCCGAACCGGCTCGACAGGCACACCGCCATGGTACGAGCGGCCCGCGACCACGGCCGCACAGCGTGACGACCGCGAGCAGGCCGGCCGAACGCTGGATGCCCGCCGCGTTCCCGGTGCACAGCAGGTGGTCCGCATCCCGGGCAACGACCGCGGTGCGCCCCGAAACCGCTGCTCAGTGCCCGATGCTGAGGCATGATGAGGGGTGACCGACCCGATTCGCGATCGCACAGGAAGACGCCGATGGCCTCGCAGCTGACACTCTCGGCGCAGCGCGCTGCGCTGGAACGAGAGTGGGAGCAGTGGGTGCCCGCGGGCGGGTCCGCGCCGGGAACGGGGAGTTCGGCGGTGCGGACAGAGGTCGCGCAGTCGTGGTTGCGGTCGCTGCGGACGGTGGATCCGGGGCGCGACTGCGCGCCGGAGAGCGAGCTCGACGACATCGGGCCGCGGTGGGCGGAGTCGCCGCTGCGGGGGCCGGTCACCGAGCTGAGCGAGCAACTGCGCGGCGCCGCCGAGGCCGGATTCGTGGCCGCGGTCACCGACGCCTCGGGCACCATCCTGTGGACCGACGGCGGACCGGTCATGCGCAGACGGGCCGAGCAGGTCAACTTCGCGCCGGGCGGGCGCTGGGACGAGGCGCACATGGGCACCAACGCCCTCTCGCTCGCGCTGCGCACCGATCAGCCGCACACCGTGTTCTCCGCCGAACATCTGGTCGCCGCCCTGCACGGCTGGGTCTGCTACTGCGCGCCGATCCGGGCCGCCGACGGCACCCTGCTCGGCGTGCTCGACCTGTCGACCACCTGGAAGCGCTCGCACCCGCTGGCCATGGCGACCGTGCGCACCATGACCAGCGCCATCGAGTCGAAACTGCACGCCGCCACGCCCGCGCCCGCCGGAATGCGGCTGACCTGCCTCGGCACCGGCCGGCTGCTGCGCGATGGCACCCCGATCCGGCTGCGCCCGCGTCAGCTCGAGATCCTCACCCTGCTCGCCCTCGACGACGACGGCTACAGCCACGAACGCCTGCACTACGCCGTCTACGGCGATCGCGCGGTCGGGGCGAGCACCCTGAAATCGGAGATGTCCTACCTGCGCCGCGCCACCGGCGGCGACATCACCAGCCGCGTCTACCGCTTCACCACGGCCCTGTCCTGCGACGCCGTCGATGTCGCGCGCGCGCTGGAATCCGGCGACCTCGACACCGCCGTCCGGCTGTATCACGGTCCGCTGCTACCGGATTCGGACACCCCGGGCATCAGCGAATGGCGCGACTACCTCGCGGTCGCCATGCGCAACGCCGTGCTGGCCAGCCCGGACGCCGACCACGCGCTGACCTACGGCGAGGCCGCCCCCGACGACATCGCCGTCCACGAACACGCGCTGGCCCTGCTGCCCCCGCGCGACGCGCGACGCGCGGTCGCCGCGGCCCGCCTGCACAGCGCTCTTCGCGCCTGATCGGTCCGGCTTCAACGTTTCATCAACCCTCGCGGCGGATAGTGATGGGCGTCACGCTTCACCGGAATCAGCGAGGAGCCTCCGCACATGATCTACGCCAAGCCGGGCACCGAGGGCAGCATCGTCAGCTACGCGCCGCGGTACGACAATTTCATCGACGGCAAGTGGGTTCCGCCCGTCGAGGGCCGGTACTTCGAGAACACCTCGCCGGTGGACGGCCAGCCGTTCTGCGAGATCGCCCGCTCCACCGCCGCCGACATCGAGCTGGCGCTGGACGCCGCGCACCGGGCCGCCGACGCCTGGGGTGAGACCTCCGCGGCCGAGCGCGCCAACATCCTGAACAAGATCGCCGACCGGATCGAGGCCAACCTCGAGGCCCTCGCCGTCGCCGAGACCTGGGACAACGGCAAGCCGGTCCGCGAGACCCTGGCCGCCGACCTGCCGCTGGCGGTCGACCACTTCCGCTACTTCGCCGGTGTGCTGCG
The DNA here is from genome assembly GCF_042888005.1 of Nocardia sp. NPDC003269. Classification (NCBI taxonomy): domain Bacteria; kingdom Bacillati; phylum Actinomycetota; class Actinomycetes; order Mycobacteriales; family Nocardiaceae; genus Nocardia; species Nocardia sp. NPDC003269. The sequence goes on along the minus strand of NZ_JBIAPA010000001.1, from coordinate 2,276,668 downwards.
CGCGCAGGAGGGCGGGATCAGCGAGGTCGACAAGGACACCATCGCCTACCACTTCCACGAGCCGCTCGGCGTCGTCGCGCAGATCATCCCGTGGAACTTCCCGATCCTGATGGCCACCTGGAAGCTGGCCCCCGCGCTCGCGGCCGGTAACGCCGTGGTGCTCAAGCCCGCCGAGCAGACCCCCGCCTCGATCATGAAGGTGGTCGAGCTGGTCGCGGATCTGCTGCCGCCGGGTGTGCTCAACGTGGTCAACGGTTTCGGCGTCGAGGCGGGCAAGCCGCTGGCGTCGAGCCCGCGCGTGGCCAAGGTCGCCTTCACCGGTGAGACCACCACCGGCAGGCTGATCATGCAGTACGCCAGCGAGAACATCATCCCGGTGACGCTGGAACTGGGCGGCAAGAGCCCCAACATCTTCCTGCCCGACGTGATGGCCGCCGACGACGATTTCCTGGACAAGGCGATCGAGGGTTTCGTGATGTTCGCGCTCAACCAGGGCGAGGTCTGCACCTGTCCCTCGCGCGCGCTGATCGCGTCCTCGATCTACGACGAGTTCATGGCCCGCTGCGTGGAGCGCACCAAGGCGATCGTCAGCGGTAACCCGCTCGACGAGGCCACCATGATCGGCGCGCAGGCCAGCAACGATCAGTTCGAGAAGATCCTGTCCTACATCGACATCGGCAAGAAGGAAGGCGCCGAGGTACTCACCGGCGGCGCGGTCCGCGCGGTCGACGGGCTGGCGGACGGCTTCTACATCGAGCCGACGATCTTCAAGGGCAGCAACGACATGCGCGTGTTCCAGGAGGAGATCTTCGGCCCGGTCGTCGCGGTGACCACCTTCGACTCCACCGACGAGGCGCTGAAGATCGCCAACGACACCCTCTACGGCCTCGGCGCGGGCGTGTGGACGCGCGACATGAACACCGCCTACCGGCTCGGCCGCGGCATCAAGGCGGGCCGGGTGTGGACCAACTGCTACCACGCCTACCCGGCGCACGCGGCCTTCGGCGGCTACAAGAAGTCCGGCATCGGCCGCGAGAACCACAAGATGATGCTCCAGCACTACCAGCAGACCAAGAACCTGCTGGTCAGCTACTCGCCGCAGAAGCTCGGCTTCTTCTGATGGTGCGGCGCGTCGACCTCACCGAACAGGCGGCGACGCTGCTGCGGGAACTGGCCGGGCAGCACGGCCCGGTCATGTTCCACCAATCCGGCGGTTGCTGCGACGGCAGCTCCCCGATGTGCTACCCACGCGGTGAATTCCGCGTCGGCGCCTCGGACGTGCTGCTGGGATATCTGCCGGGCGACACCCCGTTCTGGATGAGTGCCGACCAGTTCGAGTACTGGAAGCACACCCATCTCACCGTCGACGTGGTGCCCGGCCGGGGCAGCGGTTTCTCGCTGGAGGCCCCCGAGGGCGTGCGGTTCCTGATCCGCTCGCGCCTGCTCACCGACGCCGAGGTGGCCGAGCTGGACGCCCAGCCGCCGCCACCCACCGGTGACACCGTTCCACAGTGATGTGAAACACGCGTTGTCACATCGTTTCCGCAGGTCGGCGGCGCTCGATACGCGCCGCTGACCTGTGGGATCCACGGCCGTAACAGTCGTCAACCATTCTTCAACCCTCGACGATCACCGTTGCCGTCGCTACGCGCTTGTTTGTTGATGAGGAGCTTTCCTGTGAGTACCGACGCGATTCCCGGCACGGGTGCGGAGACGCCCGCCGACGACTATCTCGCCAAACGCACCCTGCGCTCCGGCTCGGCCGGCTGGGTGCTGCTGGCCGGTCTCGGCGTGAGCTATGTGATCTCCGGTGACTACTCCGGCTGGAACTTCGGCCTCGCCGAGGGCGGTTTCGGTGGTCTGCTGATCGCCGCGATCGTCATCGCCGCCATGTATCTGGCCATGGTGCTCGGCATGGCCGAGCTGTCCTCGGCCCTGCCCGCGGCGGGCGGCGGCTACACCTTCGCCCGGCGCGCCCTCGGCCCGTGGGGCGGATTCGCCACCGGCACGGCGGTGCTCATCGAGTACGCGATCGCGCCCGCCGCCATCGCCACCTTCATCGGCGCCTATGTGGAATCGCTGAACCTGTTCGGGATCACCGACGGCTGGTGGGTGTATCTGGCGGTGTACGCGCTGTTCATCGGCATCCACCTGGGTGGCGCCGGTGAGGCGCTCAAGGCGATGTTCGTGATCACCGCGATCGCGCTGGTCGGCCTGGTGATCTTCGCGGTGGCGGCGCTCGGCGAGTTCGACGTGGCCAATCTGACGAATATCGCGCCCGACCCCGACGCCACCGGTTCTTCGTCCTTCCTGCCGTTCGGCTACCTGGGCATCTGGGCCGCGATCCCGTTCGCCATCTGGTTCTTCCTGGCCGTCGAGGGCGTGCCGCTGGCGGCCGAGGAGGCCACCGAGCCGGAGAAGAACGTGCCCAAGGGCATCATCGTCGCGATGCTGCTGCTGGTCGTCACCGGCGCGGTGGTGCTGGTCCTGGTGACCGGCGCGCTCGGCGCGCAGGGCGCGTCGACCTCGGGTAACCCGCTGGTGGAGGCGCTCGGTGACGGCGCTGCGGCCAAGGTGGTCAACTACATCGGCCTGGCCGGTCTGGTCGCCAGCTTCTTCTCCATCGTCTACGCCTACTCCCGGCAGACCTTCGCGCTCTCGCGGGCCGGCTACCTGCCGACCAGCCTGTCGGTCACCAACTCCCGCAAGGCGCCGGTGCTCGCGCTGATCGTGCCCGGCCTGATCGGCTTCGCCCTCTCGCTCACCGGCGAGGGCGCGATGCTGCTGAACATGGCCGTGTTCGGCGCCGCGGTGAGCTACGTGCTGATGATGGTGAGCCACATCGTGCTGCGGGTCCGCGAGCCGAACATGCCGCGCCCCTACCGCACCCCGGGCGGCATCGCGACCACCGCGTTCGCGCTGGTCATCGCGGCGGCCTCGGTGGCGGCGACCTTCCTGGTCGACCCGAAGGCGGCGCTGTTCACCCTCGGTGTGTTCTGCGCCTTCATGGCCTACTTCGGCCTCTACAGTCGCAAACACCTGGTCGCCAAGTCCCCCGACGAGGAATTCGCGGCATTGGCCAAGGCCGAACAAGAACTCGAGTAACCCGCACCACGAACCCGCGAAAGGAGGCGGCACCCGATGACCGTGTACCGCAGCTCTGTCGGCGTCACGACCTACACGTTCGACGGCCTGGTCGATCTCCTCGCCAAGGCGACTCCCGAACGCAGCGGCGACCAGCTGGCCGGTTGCGCCGCCGCGACCGATGCCGAACGGGCGGCCGCGCAGTGGGCCCTGGCCGACGTGCCGCTGACCACCTTCCTCGACGAGGTGGTCGTGCCGTACGAGACCGACGAGGTCACCCGGCTGATCATCGACAGCCACGACCGGACCGCGTTCGGCCCGATCGCGCATCTCACCGTCGGCGGGCTGCGGGACTGGCTGCTCGCGGTCGCCGCCACCGACGACGCGGCGGTGACGCTGGCGGCGGCGTCGCCGGGACTGACACCGGAGATGGTGGCGGCGGTCAGCAAGATCATGCGCAATCAGGATCTGATCGCCGTCGCCAAGGCGACCGTGGTGACCGCGGGCTTCCGCACCACCATCGGCCTGCCGGGGCGGCTGAGCACCCGCCTGCAACCCAACCATCCGACCGACGACCCGCGCGGGATCGCCGCCGCCACCCTCGACGGGCTGCTGCTCGGCTGCGGCGACGCGGTGATCGGCATCAACCCGGCCACCGACTCGCCCCAGGCCACCGCCGATCTGCTGCACCTGCTCGACGAGGTCCGGCTGCGCTTCGACATCCCGACCCAGTCGTGCGTGCTCTCCCACGTCACCACGACCATCGGCCTGATCGAGGCCGGTGCGCCGGTGGATCTGGTGTTCCAGTCGGTGGCGGGCACCGAGGGCGCCAATGCCGGTTTCGGCGTGAACCTGGCGCTGCTGCGCGAGGGCAACGAGGCCGGGCGCTCGCTCGGGCGCGGCACCGTCGGCGACAACGTGATGTATCTGGAGACCGGGCAGGGGTCGGCACTGAGCGCGAACGCCCATCTGGGCGTGGGTGATCGGCCGGTGGACCAGCAGACCCTGGAGGCGCGCGCCTACGCCGTCGCCAGGGAGCTGCGACCGCTGCTGGTGAACACCGTCGTCGGGTTCATCGGGCCCGAGTACCTCTACGACGGCAAGCAGATCATCCGGGCCGGGCTCGAGGACCACTTCTGCGGCAAGCTGCTCGGCCTGCCGATGGGCGTCGACGTCTGCTACACCAACCACGCCGAGGCCGACCAGGACGACATGGACACCCTGCTCACCCTGCTCGGCGCGGCCGGTTGCGCCTTCGTCATCGCGGTGCCGGGCGCCGACGACGTGATGCTCGGCTACCAGAGCCTGAGCTTCCACGACGCGCTCTACGCGCGGCAGGTGCTGAACCTGCGCCCAGCACCGGAATTCGAGGCGTGGCTGTCCGGGCTCGGCATGCTCGACGCCAACGGCCGGATCCGGCAGGTGGCGCCGCTGTCGTCACCGCTGCGCGCCCTGGCGGCGAACCGATGAAACCCACTGCGACGAAACCAGTTCTGCGCATCGTGCGATCGAACACCGAGCCGAGAGGACACGTCGTGGGCGAGCCGACACCGGACGAACGGGCCGAAGCCGCGGTGGCCCAGGAGTTCTGGCGCGATCTGCGGCGCAACACCCAGGCCAGGATCGGACTCGGCCGCACCGGCGACGCCCTGCCCACCACCGAGGTCCTGACCCTGCGGGCCGCGCACGCCGCCGCCCGCGACGCGGTGCACGTCCCGCTCGACGTGGACATCTTCACCGAGCAGATCGCGAGCATGGGCCTGGGCGACCCGGTGACGGTGACCAGCAAGGCTGCCGACCGCTCGGAATACCTGCGCCGTCCCGACCTCGGCAGGCTGCCCGCCGACCTGTCCGGCGTCGGCGACCACGGGGCCGACATCGGTTTCGTGCTCGCCGACGGGCTGTCCCCGCGCGCGCTCACCGACCACGGCGCGGGCCTGCTCGCGGCCCTGGCCGACGAACTCGCCGATCGCTACACCCTCGCCCCGCCGGTGATCGCCACCCAGGCGCGCGTCGCCCTGGGCGACCACATCGCCGAGGCCATGGGCGTGCGGACGGTGCTGGTGATCATCGGGGAACGCCCCGGCCTCTCGGTCGCCGACAGCCTGGGCATCTACCTCACCCATGCCCCGCGCCCTGGCCGCGCCGACGCCGAACGCAACTGCATCTCCAACATCCATCCGCCCGACGGCCTCACCTACACCGACGCAGCCCGCGTCGTGGCGGGCCTGGTGGCGGGCGCGCGCGAGCTCGGCCGCTCGGGCGTCGACCTCAAGGACACCTCGCGCACCGGCGCGCTCACCGCCGCCGACCCGCTGACCATCGACGGCGCTTGACTCTCCCCACGCGGGAGAGTCCACGCTGGGTGCCATGAAACTGGACCTGGCCAAGACCGACCGCCCCTACTACACCGCCCCGGCCGACCCCGTCCTGCGCACCTTCCCGACCTACTCCTACCTCACCGCGCCCGGCCGGGGCGCTCCCGGCGGAGCCGCCTACAGCGCGGCCGTCGAATCGCTGTACCGGGCCGCCTACGGCGCGAAGAAGCAGGCCAAGGCCGCCGGCGCCGATTTCGTCGTGCCCAAGCTGGAGGGCCTGTGGTGGGTGGAATCGGAGCTGCCGCCGCTCACCGTCCCGCGCGACGAATGGCACTGGAAGCTGCTGATCCGGATGCCAGAGACCGTTACCGCGGACATGGTCGACGGTGTCGGATTCGAGCAGCTCACCGAGGGCGAGGCGATCCAGGTGCTGCACGTGGGACCGTTCGCCGACGAGCCGGCGACCCTGGCGCGGATGGACGCGTACATGGCCGAGCACGACCTGACGATGAACGGCCTGCACCACGAGATCTACCTGTCCGACCTGCGCCGCACCGCGCCGGAAGCGACACGGACGATCCTGCGGCACCCGGTTCGGCGAGAGCGGGAGCCGATCGCTCCCTAGAGTGATCTCCATGATCCGCACCGCCGCCCTCGCCCATGTCCGCGACCGCAGGCTGATCCAGACGCGCCCGGAGGGCAAGGACGTCTTCTACATGGCGGGCGGCAAGATCGATCCGGGCGAAACCCCGTTAGAGGCGCTACATCGCGAAATCGAGGAAGAACTCGGCGTCGGGCTGTCCGGCGTCGCCGAACTCGGCATCTTCGAGGCCGAGGCCTTCGGCCACGGCCGCAACACCGGCCTGCACATGACCTGTTTCCTCGCCGACTTCACCGGCGAGCCCCACGCCACCGGCGAGATCGCCGAATTCCGCTACTTCACCGTCAGCGAATACGCCGCCATGGACCACGTGGCCCCCGGCTCCATGATGGTCTTCCGCCGCCTCCACGAACTCGACCTCATCGATTGGTGACCACCCGAGCGGTGCGCTGGATAGATCGGATCGCCGCGGTGGCCACCGGGATGGGCGCCGAGATCTCCGGGGTGGGCGACCGCGGCAAGTACGGCGCCGCGCTCGACGTGATCGATCCGGACGGGCATGTCGTCCGGTTCGTCGCCGACAACCCGTTCCGGGCCGACCGCTTCCTCGGCGTCGATTTCGACGGCGCGGGCGGGTTCGCGGTGTACACCGAGCCGACCCTGCCCACCGAGGGTTGACCACGCCCGTTTCGGCGAAACGTTGTGTCCCGGTGCGACGATCACACTCTCGTGACGGGGACAGAGATTTTAGCCAGCACCGAATTGTCCGCGGCCGAGCGCAGGGCGGCCCTGCGCAGGCTCGTGGTCATCTTCGGGTTGATGAACAAGATGATCGAGCTCAGCGCGACCGGCGCGCCACGGCAGCTGGCCGAGCACGCGGCCGCCGCCAGGGATCTGGTCGGCGAGCTGGTGACCGATATCGCGCAGCTGCCCTAGCTCAGTCGGTCTTCGGGGTCTGGGGAGCGCCGTCGCCGGTGTCCGGCTCGATGGCGCCCGGTTCCGTGCCCTCGTCGGCCTTCTGGTCCGGTTCCGGGTGCTCGGGCTCGAACGTCTCGGGCAGGCCCTTGAGATGCTTGTTCATCGAGCGCACGAGCAGCACGGTGCCCGCCAGCAGGATCAGGATGACCAGCAGGCCGAGCGGCGACGCCTTGCCGAACTCGGGGCCGGTCGGGGTGTTCTGAGCGAGGTAGACCAACATCACCGGTCGGCGTCCTCGATGCCGGCGAACAGGTCGGTCTCCGGGATGGCGGTGCTCACCCTCGTCTTGGCCAATTCGAACTCCTCGGTCGGCCAGAGCCGCTGCTGCATCTCCAACGGGATCGCGAAGAACGCCCCGTTCGGATCGATCTGGGTCGCGTGCGCGCGCAGGGCGTCGTCACGCTGGGGGAAGTATTTGGAGCATTCGATCTGGGTGGTGACCCGGCCCCAGGAATCGCCGCGCTTGAACTGCTTCATCCGGTCCAGCCACTCCTGCAGCGGGAACGGTTCGCCGATGCGCTCGTACTCCTCGGCGAAGGCCTCCAGGCGCTTCATGCTGAAGCCGTGGTCGTAGTAGAGCTTGAGCGGCGTCCACGGTGCGCCCGCCGCGGGGAACTTCGCCGGATCGCCCGCCGCCTCGTACGCCGCCATCGACACCTCGTGGCACCGGATGTGGTCCGGATGCGGGTAGCCGCCGTTCTCGTCGTAGGTGGTGATCACGTGCGGCTGGAACTCGCGCACGACGCGCACCAGCGCCTCGGTCGACTCCTCGAGCGGCACCAGCGCGAAGCAGCCCTCCGGCAGCGGCGGCAGCGGGTCGCCCTCGGGCAGGCCCGAGTCGACGAAGCCGAGCCAGTGCTGGCGCACACCGAGCGCGTGCGCGGCCGCGGCCATCTCCTCGCGCCGGACCTCCTCGATCCGGTCCAGGACGCCGGGGGTGTCCATCGCGGGGTTGAGAATGCTGCCGCGCTCGCCACCGGTCAACGTCACGACCAGGACGTCAACGCCCTCGGCCGCGTACCTGGCCATGGTCGCGGCGCCCTTGCTCGATTCGTCGTCGGGGTGTGCGTGCACCGCCATGAGGCGAAGGCCACTCACGTCTCGTTCACCATCGCTCTCGCTCGCGGGTGTCAGAACTTCGTTCCCTATAGTTCCATCCGACCCCCCGTTTGTTCCGACCACCCCCGGGAGCGAGAAACCGATGACCGAGCCCGCACCGGACTCCGCGGCGACCTCGGCCGCCGCCGCAGCCCGACACGCCGACCGTTACGGCACCAAACCACCGGCGCGTCGGACATGGCTGCTGGTCGTGCTCGGGATCGGCGTGCTGGTCGCCGGGGTCGGCGTCGCGTTTCTGGGGTTCCAGAAGTACGGCCCGAAGGCGATCGAGACCGAGCAGCTCGGCTACGTGGTCGTCGACGACTCGACGCTGACCGTGCGGATGAAGGTCACCCGGGACAACCCGGAGCAGGCCGTCGTCTGCTTCGTGCGGGCCATGGACCGCGACAGCGCCGAGGTCGGCAGGCGCGAGGTACTCGTCCCCGGATCGGACTCCACCAGCGTCCAGGTGACCACCACGGTCAAGTCCTCCGCGCGTCCGTCGGCGGGCGACATCTACGGCTGCACCGAGCAAGTACCGGGCTATCTGCGCGTGGAATAGCAGCCTCGCCTAGCCTGACCTGCATATTTATGAGACATGCTAAAATGGCCTGATACACGGTTCCGGGGCTCGGAGCCGTGTTTGCTGCATTGGCGGCCAGCGGTGCTGTTTCCGGGTTACGGGTTCACCCCCCAGGATCGCTCCAGCCGTCGGGCTGGTGCATGCCCTCCTCCGGAGGGTATCGCGCTGGTTTCAGGGAATCCCGGTGCGCCGGGAACAACTACTAGGGAGTGATCGAGATGACCGAGAATGTGACCTGGCTTACCCAGGAGTCGCACGACAGGCTCAAGGGCGAGCTGGACTCGCTCATTGCCAATCGTCCGGTCATTGCCGCCGAGATCAACGAGCGCCGCGAAGAAGGCGACCTCAAGGAGAACGGCGGCTACCACGCCGCGCGTGAGGAGCAGGGCCAGCAGGAGGCGCGAATCCGCCAGCTGCAGGAACTGCTGAACAACGCCAAGGTCGGCGTCGCCCCCACCAAGTCCGGTGTGGCTCTGCCGGGTTCGGTCGTCACCGTCTACTACGACGGCGACTCCGACGACACCGAGACCTTCCTGATCGCGACCCGCGAAGAGGGCCTCGGCGCCACCAACCTGGAGACCTACTCGCCGAACTCCCCGCTGGGCGGCGCGCTGATCGACGCCAAGGTGGGCGAGACCCGCGAGTACACGCTGCCCAACGGCAACACCATGAAGGTGACGCTGGTCAGCGCCGAGCCGTACCACGGCTGATCCTGGCCTGACCGAGCCCGCACCGACCGAACCCGAACGCGAACGGCCGCATCCGAACATCGGATGCGGCCGTTTCGTCATCTGGGGGTCCCGGTCAGCTCAGGGCCTGCTCGACATCGGCGAGGAGATCGCTGATGTCCTCGATACCGACCGAGAGCCGCACCAGGTCGGCGGGGACCTCCAGCGCCGACCCCTCGGTGCTGGCGTGGGTCATCGCGCCCGGGTGCTCGATGAGCGACTCGATGCCGCCCAGCGACTCGGCCAGGGTGAAGATCTCGGTGCGCGAGCAGAACTTCAGCGCCGCCTCGCGGCCGCCGGCCAGCCGCACCGAGATCATGCCGCCGCTGCGGCGCATCTGCTTCTGCGCGATCTCGTAACCGGGGTGGGTCGGCAGGCCGGGGTAGATCACCTGCGAGATGGCCGGGTGGTTGGTCAGGAACTCCGCGATCACCTCGGCGTTGTCGCAGTGTTTCTCCATCCGCACGGCCAGCGTCTTGATGCCGCGCAGGGTGAGGAAGGCGTCGAACGGGCCGGGCACGGCGCCCGCGCCGTTCTGCAGGAACGCGAACGCGGTGTCGAGTTCCTTGCTGTTGGTGATCAGCGCGCCGCCGACGACGTCGGAGTGGCCGCCCAGGTACTTGGTGGTCGAGTGCACGACGATGTCGGCGCCGAGCAGCAGCGGCTGCTGCAGGTACGGGGTGGCGAAGGTGTTGTCGACGACCAGCTTGGCGTCGGCCTCGTGCGCGATATCGGCCAGCGCGGGAATGTCACCGATGCTCAGCAGCGGGTTGGTCGGGGTCTCGATCCACACCAGCTTGGTGTTCGGGCGGATGGCCGCGCGCACCTCGTCGAGGTTCGCGATGTGGGCGGGCGAGTGCTCGATGCCCCACTGGCTGAAGACCTTGTCGATGAGCCGGAAGGTGCCGCCGTAGGCGTCGTCGGGGATCACGATGTGATCGCCGGGGCGCAGCGTGGCACGCAGCGCGCAGTCGGTGGCCGCCATGCCGGAGGCGAAGGCCCGCGCGAAGCTGCCCGATTCGAGGGCGGCGAGGTTGCCTTCCAGCGCGGTGCGCGTCGGATTGCCGGTGCGCGCGTATTCGTAGCCGCCGCGCATGCCGCCGACGCCGTCCTGGGCGAAGGTGGAGCTCGCGTAGATGGGCACGTTGACCGCACCGGTCTGAGGATCGGGTTCATATCCGGCGTGGATGGCCCTGGTCGAGAATCCCAGCTCACTCATGGCCCCAGACTAGTTGGCCGGTTTCGGGGCCGTGCGCAGGGGTATTCGCGGTGTACCAAGTGCCGGATTCGCCGAAGACCGTGCGGCTACGCTGGCGCCATGGTGACTGTCGAAGAGTTGTTCGCGATCGACCCGTTGCTCTCCCCGGAGGAGCGCGAGATCCGCGACACGGTGGCCCGTTTCGGCGAGCGCAGGCTGCGCCCGCACATTGCCGAGTGGTTCGAGGCAGGCACCTTCCCGGCCAGGGAGATCGCCCCCGAACTCGGCAAACTCGGCCTGCTCGGAATGCACCTGGACGGCTACGGCTGCGCCGGCGCGTCGGCGACCGCCTACGGCCTGGCGTGCCAGGAACTCGAGGCGGTCGACTCGGGCGTGCGCAGCATGGTCTCGGTGCAGGGCTCGCTGGCGATGACCGCGATCCATTTCTTCGGCTCCGAGGAGCAGAAGCAGCAGTACCTGCCCGCGATGGCGGCGGGCGAGGTGATCGGCTGCTTCGGCCTCACCGAACCCGATTACGGCTCCAACCCCGGCGGAATGCGCACCAGGGCCAAGCGCGACGGCGACGACTGGGTGCTCAACGGGTCCAAGATGTGGATCACCAACGGCTCGGTCGCCGATATCGCCGTCGTCTGGGCGTACGCCGAGGAACCGGGCCAGGACAAGCCGCGGGTGCGTGGCTTCCTGGTCCCGGCGGGCACCCCCGGTTTCACCACCCGCGAGATCCACCGCAAGCTATCGCTGCGCGCTTCCCTCACCGCCGCACTGGATTTCGACGACGTCCGGCTGCCCGCCGACGCGGTGCTGCCCGAGTCGGGCGGCCTGAGCTCGCCGCTGGCGTGCCTGAGCGAGGCGCGCTTCGGCATCGTCTTCGGCGCGCTGGGCGCGGCCCGGGACTGCCTGGCCTCGGCGATCGACTACGCGCGCACCCGCGAGGTGTTCGACAAGCCGCTGGCCGCCTACCAGCTCACCCAGGCCAAGCTCGCCGACATGGCTCTGGAACTCGGCAAGGGCCAGTTGCTGGCGCTGCACCTGGGCCGGTTGAAGGACCGGCACGAGATCACCGGCGAGCAGATCAGCGCGGGCAAGCTCAACAGCACTCGGGAGGCCATCGCGATCGCCCGCGAGTGCCGAACCATTCTGGGCGCCAACGGGATCACGCTGGACTACCCGGTGCTGCGGCACGCGAACAACCTGGAGTCGGTGCTCACCTACGAGGGCACCGCCGAGGTGCATCAGCTCGTGCTCGGCAAGGCGCTCACCGACGCCAACGCCTTCCGCTAGGCGGCTTCGGGCCGGCCGGGTCAGCGCCCGGCCGGCACTCCCGGCCCGCGTCCGGTGACCGGCGCGGGCCGAATCAGGCCGCCCGCGAAGGCGATCGCCAGTATCGCGAGCACGACGGTCAGGACCGTGAGCGCGATCGGCACGGTGATCGCTGCCGGGATGCCGAGCACCGTCAACGACGCCAACCCGCCGCAACCCCACGCGAACGCGGCGACGAGGCGGCCGAGCAGCGGGGCGTACGGCGACCGGCGCAGCGACCGGACGACGCCCTCACGCGCCAAATACCCTGCGACAGCAGGAAATATCGGGGTCATGCCGAGCAGCTGGATGGCCGGTTCGGTGACGTCCACTACAGGCCCCTTCGCTCGCCGTGCTGGTTAGCCGAAAGTTGTCTCGAGTCGGTGCTACCCGCTCAGAATCCCCCCGGCGCCCCGTTGACGCAACTCCGCCGCACCCCGCGACCAGCGATAAACCCTTGACGACGACAGTGATCTGCGCCACAATTCTAACTGTGTTAGGTGAAACTACTCGCGATAGGCAGGCCGAACGCCGTGAGGCGACGCGGCGGGAGATCCTGCAGGTCGCGTGGGAACTCGCCAGGGAGAACGGGCTGACGCAGATCACCCTGCGCGATGTCGCCGCCAGGGTCGGCATGCGCGCGCCCTCCCTCTACACCCATTTCGCGGCCAAACACGCGATCTACGACGCGATGTTCGAGCAGGCGTGGGCCGAATACGAGGCGCACGCGGCCCGGGTCACCGCCACGTTGCCCACCGCGCCGCGGCCCCGGCTGCTCGCGCTCGCCTACAGCTTCTTCGATTTCGCGGTGGCGGACCTGGCCCGCTACCAGCTGATGAATCAGCGCACGGTGCCCGGATTCGAGCCGTCGCCCGAGGCGTTCGCGCCGTCGGTGCGGGTGGTCCGCGAAGCCGTCGCCATGTTCGCCGAGGCAGGTGTCACCGATCGCGGTGACATCGAGATCTGGTTCAGCCTGATCGGCGGCCTCATCGACCAGCAACTCGCCAACGATCCGGCCGGCGACAGCCGACGCAGGCTGATCGAACGCGCGATGACCATGTGGGCCGACAGCGTCGGCCTGCCCCCGGAACCGAGGGACCCGCCATGACCACCACGACCCCGGCGCCGACCACTCCGCGCCGCAGCGCCCTGCCCCGCCCCGACTCGATGACGCTGGCCGCGACCGAATACACCCGCGTCGGCGCCGCCCTCGCGGCGCTCGACCCCGCCGACTGGGAACGGCCCACCGATTGCCCGGAATGGACTGTGCACCAGCTGATCGCCCACGTGGTCGGCATGGCCGCGATGACCGCGTCGCTCCCCGAGATGATCCGGCAGAACCGGGTCGCCGATCGGCGGCCGAACGGCGAGGAACAGCGCATCGACGCGCTGACCGCCTTCCAGGTCGCCCGCTACGGCACGCACTCCCCCGCCGAGCTCACCGCCCTGCTCGCCCGGCTCGGCCCGCGTGCCGCGGCCGCCCGGCGCAGGCTGCCCGGCTTCCTGCGCAAGCTGACGATGCCCGGGTCCGAGCGGGTCAACGGGGCCGACGAGCGCTGGACGGTCGGCTACCTGACCGAGGTGATCCTCACCCGCGACCCGTGGATGCACCGGATCGACCTGAGCCAGGCGACCGGGCGACCACTCGAGCTCACCGCCGACCACGACGGACGCATCGTCGACGATGTCGTGCGCGAGTGGGCCCAGCGCCACGGCGCCCCCTACCGGCTCACCCTGCACGGCCCGGCGGGCGGCACCTGGGCGAGCGGCCCGACCGCGGCACCGGCCATCGAGCTGGACGCGATCGAGTTCTGCCGCATCGTGTCCCGGCGCGCCGACGGCTCCGGTCTGCTGAGTACCGAGGTGCCGTTCTGACCCGCTAGCCGACCGCGGGCAGTTCCAGGTTCTCCCGGTAGGTGCCCGCCAGGTAGTCGGTGTCGACCAGTCCGCGCCTGCGCAGTTCGGGCAGCAGGCCGTTGACGACGAAGTCGCGGGTGCGCTCCTCGGCCAGGCCGCCGAGGGAGATCACGTCGAGCACGTCCGCCCGGTAGCGCTCCTCGATGGCGTCGGCGAGCTGTTCCGGGGTGCCCGCGGCGGCCCAGTGGCCGGTGTCCTTCGCGGCGACGATCAGCTCGCGCAGGGTGGCACCGGTGGCGGCGAGCTTGCTGAAGATCTCCACCCGGCCCCGGCGCCGATGCACCGTATCGAGTTGCGGGAGCAGGCTTTCCGGGAGCGGCTTGTCCAACGGCAGCTCGGACAGGTCCACGCCGCCGCCGAGCATGTCGGCCAGCTGGCGGCGGCCCGCGTCGAAGTCGGTGGCCTCGGCCGCCTCGCGGACCAGCCGGGCGGCCTCGGCCTCGGTGGCGCCGTAGGTGGCGTGGAAGGAACTGAAGATGAGCGGAAGCCCGTCGGGCCTGCCGAGTTCCGCGGCGCGGGTGCGGATCTTCTTCGTGTAGGTGACCGCGTCCTCGAGCGTCGGCAGCGAGGTGAACACCACCTCGGCGAACCGCGCGCCGAGCTCGATGCCGCCCGCCGACTGCCCGGCCTGGAACTGCACCGGCCTGCCCTGCGGCAGCGGCGGGATGTTCAGCGGCCCACGGACCGAGAAATACTGTCCCGCATGGTCGATCGGTCGCACGAGCGCGTCGTCGAGGACCGCGCCGCCGTGCCCGTCGGGCCGCAGCGCGCCGGGCCGCCAGCTGTCGAACAGCGCGTTGGTCACGGTCAGCACCTCGCTCGCGCGGGCGTAGCGCGCCTCCGGGCTCGGGAGGTCCCCGTCGCCGTAGTTCTCCTCGCCGAGGGAGGAGGTCACCGCGTTCCAGGCCGCGCGGCCGTTGCTGACGTGATCGAGGGTGCCGAACAGCCGGGCCAGATTGTAGGGGTGGTGGAAGGTCGTGGTGACCGTCGCGATGAGGCCGACGTGGGTGGTCACCGCGCTCAGCGCGGCCAGCTGGATCAGCGGTTCCTGCGCGCCGATCGCCCCCTGGGCGCCGAAGGCGAGCAGGTCGGCCGCGAACACCGCGCCGATCTTGTTGTCCTCGGCGATCCTGGCGATCCGCCGCGCCTCGTCGAGGGTGGAGCGAGTCGGATCGAGCGCGGCGGCGTAGACGTCACGCGACCCGCTCACGCCGGTGACCGTCTTCAACTTGCGGCGTTCGGTGCCCATGCCGCCAGTTCAGCAGGGCAGCCACGACCTCGACCATGGTTGCGCTCACCATAATTCGAGCGGAATACCGCACGCTGCCCCGGCGTGCGGCGGCGGACGCGGAAATTCGGTTGCGTGGGTGGCCGTCCGGTTCCTAACGTGTGCCGCATGTCGTGCCAAGTATTCATTCGCATCCGCTACGTCCGGGCTCTGGCCCGCTAGCGGACGCGGATACCTCTATCGGCGTCCACCGGCGCGCCCAGGGCCCATCGAGCTCTCATTCACTCGATGACCCGAAGGGGCAACTGCCGTGGCGCAGGATTTTGCACACCGAAACTACTCACACACCCAGCGCAAGGTCACCGGGCACAGCGGCGGCCGGACCTCGCGTGACCTGGCGAGACGGACGCTCTCGCAGAACTTCCTGGTGGATCGGACCGCCGTCGACACGATGATGACGGTCGCCGATCCGGCGGGCGAGGTCCTCGAGCCCGGCGCGGGCGAAGGGGTCCTCACCCGGGCGCTGGCAGGCCGTGGCGCACGGGTCACGGCCTACGAGATCGATCCGCTGCTGGCGGCGAAGCTCTCGGCGCAGACCAGGGCCGAGCGCGGAATCCGCGTGGTACGTGGCGATTTCACCAAGGCCAAGGCGCCGCGCACGCCGTTCGCGGTGGTGGGGAACATCCCGTTCTCGGTCACCGCCGAGATCGTCGACTGGTGCCTGGCCGCACCGGCGCTCACCTCGGCGACCCTGCTCACCCAGCGGGAGTACGCGCGCAAACGCACCGGCGACTACGGACGCTGGAGTCTGCTGACCGCGACGAGCTGGCCGTGGTTCGGCTGGTCCCTGCACGGCCAGGTGCACCGCACCAGCTTCCGTCCGGTCCCCGCCGTCGACTCCGCCATCCTGCGGATCGATCGCCGACCGGAACCGCTTGTCGCCCACCGGGATTCCTACACCGACCTGGTGCGCACCGGATTCTCCGGCATCGGCGGCACGGTGCGCGCCTCGCTGCGCACCCGCTATCAGGGCGTGGACGCGGCCCTGGCCGAGGCGGGCATCGCCCGCGACACCGTGGTCGCCTACGTCCACCCGGAGCAATGGGTGGCGCTGCACTCGGCGCTCACCCGCTAGCCGGACCCCGCTGCCGCCCCTCCACCACGGGGCGGCAACGGGATGCAGCTTCAGGTTCACTTACCTCGGCCGGATCGGTACATCCGAGCCTCCCTCACGAGAAGCGCACAGCCGCACGAAATTCACAGCGGTCGATACTTCATAGGGCTTTTGAGAATCCACGAGCTCACGCAGAGCAGGCATACGAAACGCACTCTGCGCCCACCGCATCGCGAAACCCCGAACCACTTCAGCGATTCCGGTGTAGTCGTCCGGGCTCGAATTTGTGCGAGCCCGGACGAACCTGGCTCAGTGGCCGATGGAGCCGGTGCTGAGGAAGCCGAGGAGGTCGTGGCGGGTGATGACGCCGACCGGCTTGCCGTCCTCGACGACCATCAGGGCGTCGGTGTCGGACAGGGCCTTGGTGGCCGTCGAGAGGGGTTCGCCCGAGCCGATCAGTGGGAAGGACGGGCTCATGTGCTGGGCGACGGAGTCGGTGAGCTGAGCGCGGCCCTCGAAGACGGCCGAGAGCAGGTCGCGCTCGGTGACGCTGCCCGCGACCTCGCCCGCCATCACCGGCGGCTCGGCGCCGACGACCGGCATCTGCGAGACGCCGTACTCGCGCAGGATCTCGATGGCGTCGCGCAGGGTCTCCGACGGGTGGGTGTGCACCAGGTCGGGCAGCTCGCCGGACTTGCCGCGCAGCACGTCACCGACGAGCGGTTCCGGACCGGCCTCCAGCGGGGTGGTGAGGAAGCCGTAGGAGCTCATCCACTTGTCATTGAAGATCTTCGACAGGTAGCCGCGGCCACCGTCGGGCAGCAGCACCACGACCACGGCGTCGGGATCGCGGCGGGCGACCTCGATCGCGGCGACCACGGCCATGCCGCAGGAGCCACCGACCAGCAGGCCCTCCTCGCGGGCCAGGCGGCGGGTCATCTCGAAGGAGTCGGCGTCGGAGACGGCGATGATCTCGTCCGGGATGGTCGGGTCGTAGGCGGAGGGCCAGAAGTCCTCGCCGACCCCCTCGACCAGGTACGGGCGACCGGTGCCGCCCGAGTACACCGAACCCTCGGGATCGGCGCCGACGATCTTCACCTTGCCGCCCGAGACCTCCTTGAGGTAGCGGCCGGTGCCGGTGATGGTGCCGCCGGTACCGACACCGGCGACGAAGTGGGTGACCTTGCCTTCGGTGTCGCGCCAGATCTCGGGACCGGTGGTCTCGTAGTGGCTGTCCGGGCCGCCCGGGTTGGCGTACTGGTTGGGCTTCCAGGCGCCCTCGATCTCGCGGACCAGGCGATCGGAGACGTTGTAGTAGCTGTCCGGGTGCTCCGGCGGCACGGCGGTCGGGCAGACCACGACCTCGGCGCCGTAGGCACGCAGCACGTTGCGCTTGTCCTCGCTGACCTTGTCCGGGCAGACGAACACGCACTTGTAGCCGCGCTGCTGGGCGACCAGCGCGAGACCGACACCGGTGTTCCCCGAGGTGGGCTCGACGATGGTGCCGCCCGGCTTCAGCAGCCCTTCCTCTTCGGCGGCATCGATCATCTTGACCGCGATCCGGTCCTTGGAGCTGCCGCCCGGGTTGAGGTATTCGATCTTGGCGGCGACCAGGCCCGCGTTCGGGCCGACCACAGAGTTCAGCCGAACCAGAGGGGTGTTCCCGATGAGGTCGACGACATGATCCGCGATACGCATGCCCCCCATCGTTGCAGAGCCGTAGCTCGGCGTCGCGACCTGGTCGGATCCTGTGAGCAGTGGCACCACCGGCGGCGCCGCGCTGGGCCGGTCCGGGATCTGCTGCCCGGCCGATTCGCGTCGTAGAATTTTCGGATGTGAGCGCACCTCGAATCAGCTGGCGGACCGCTGTCGTCACCGGTGCCACCACCGTGCTCGCCGGATCGAGCGCGGGCACCGTCTCGTGGGCGACCTATCGGCTGCTGATGACCCAGGCCGGCGCGGCGCGGGCGGTCATCGGGCGCGACACCTCCAAGCCGCCGGAGGCCGACGGCGTCTACGCCCCGGGAGCGCAATTACCCGAACCGTGGCGCAAGGGCGTGCCGAGCGACCTGCACCTGATGATCTTCGGCGACTCCACCGCCGCCGGGCTCGGCTGCCTCGGGGCCGCCGATGTGCCCGGGGTGCGGCTGGCGCGCGGGCTGGCCGAGGCGACCGGGCTGCGGATCCGGCTCAGCACCAAGGCGATCTCCGGCGCCACCTCCAAGGGGCTCGCCGGGCAGGTGGACGCGATGTTCGTCGCGGGGCCGCCGCCGGACGCCGCGGTCATCCTGGTCGGCGCCAACGACATCACCAAGAAGCACTCCATCCGGGCCTCGGCGCGCAGGCTGGCCGCCGCGGTGTCGCGGCTGCGCGAGGCCGACGCGCTGGTCGTCGTCGGCACCTGCCCGAACCTGGGCACCGTCACCGCGATCCAGCAGCCGCTGCGCACGGTGGTGGCGAACTGGAGTGTGCGCCTGGCCAAGGCGCAGACCGTCGCGACCACGCTGGCGGGCGGGATCGCGGTGCCGATGGGTTCTCCGCTGGTCGCCTCGGAGTTCCGCGCGGCCCCGGAGATCCTGTTCGCGACCGATGGATTCCATCCCTCCGCGGCGGGGTACGAATTGGCGGCGGCTCAGCTGTTGCCCGTCCTCGTCGAAGCCGTGCAGACCCGCCCTGGTCTTCCCGTCGCGCACGGCGAGACGTAGATTCCAGAAAGACCGGCTTGTAAACGCCGTTCACTGAACCACCCGAAAAGGAGTCCTCATGCCCGAGGCCGTAATCGTCTCCGTCGCCCGTTCCCCCATCGGCCGTGCCGTCAAGGGTTCCCTGGCGGGTATGCGTCCGGACGACCTGACCGCCCAGATGGTGCGGGCCGCGCTGGCCAAGGTCCCCGCGCTCGACGCGAGCTCGATCAACGACATCATGCTGGGCACCGGCTCCCCCGCGGGTGAGGGTGGCTTCGGCATGGCTCGCAACGTCGCCGTGCAGCTCGGCCTCGACACCGTGCCGGGCACCACCGTGCAGCGCTACTGTGCGTCGTCGCTGCAGACCACCCGGATGGCCTTCCACGCGATCAAGGCGGGCGAGGGCGACGTGTTCGTCTCCGCCGGTGTGGAGACCGTCTCCCGCTACGCCCGGGGTTCGGCCGACAGCTGGCCCGACACCAAGAACCCCGAGTTCGCGCAGGCCATGGCCCGCACCGCCAAGACCGCCGAGGGCGGCGCCGGCGTGTGGCACGACCCGCGTGAGGACGGCCTGCTCCCAGACACCTACATCGCGATGGGCCAGACCGCCGAGAACGTGGCGTCGCTGACCGGCATCTCCCGCGAGGACCAGGACCACTGGGGCGTGCGTTCGCAGAACCGCGCCGAGGAGGCCATCAAGAACGGCTTCTTCGAGCGCGAGATCACCCCGGTGACCCTGCCCGACGGCTCGGTCGTCAGCAAGGACGACGGCCCGCGCGCCGGCGTCACCTACGAGGCGGTCAGCCAGCTCAAGCCGGTCTTCCGTCCCGACGGCACCGTCACCGCCGGTAACTGCTGCCCGCTCAACGACGGCGCGGCCGCGCTGGTCATCATGAGCGACACCAAGGCCAAGGAGCTGGGCCTGACCCCGCTGGCCCGGATCGTCTCGACCGGTGTCTCCGGCCTGTCCCCCGAGATCATGGGCCTCGGCCCGGTCGAGGCCGTCAAGCGCGCACTGGCGCTGGCGGGCAAGTCGGTCTCCGACATCGACCTGTTCGAGATCAACGAGGCCTTCGCGGTGCAGGTGCTCGGCTCGGCGCGCGAGCTGAAGATCGACGAGGACAAGCTCAACGTCTCCGGTGGCGCCATCGCGCTCGGCCACCCGTTCGGCATGACCGGTGCCCGCATCACCGCCACCCTGCTGAACAACCTGCAGACCCACGACAAGCAGTTCGGCGTCGAGACCATGTGCGTCGGCGGCGGCCAGGGCATGGCCCTGGTGATCGAGCGCTTGAGCTAGGAACTCCGACAAACACGAAAGCGGCCCCGAGCAGATTGCTCGGGGCCGCTTTGTTGATCTCGTGAGCACATGGGTAACTCACCGGGTACCGGCTAACCCAACATCCGCTCCGCCGCCGGCCGCGTTCGTGGTCGCCACGCACCTAGGTCTGGCCAGAATTCGCGGAGAGGCGGAACAGCTCAGTCGCGCTGGAAGTAGCTCAGGAGACGGAGGATCTCGATGTAGAGCCAGACCAGGGTGACGGTCAGGCCGAGGGCGACGCCCCAGGCGGCCTTCTCGGGGGCCTGGGCACGGATCAGCTGATCGGCGGCGTCGAAGTCCAGCAGGAAGCTGAACGCGGCGATGGCGATGCAGACCAGGCTGAACACGATCGCCAGGACGCCACCGTCGCGCAGGCCGAAGCCGCCGTCGGTGAAGAAGCTCGCGATCAGGTTGCCGACCATCAGGACCAGCACGCCGACCATGGCGCCGAGCAGCATGCGGGTGAAGCGCGGGGTGACCCGGATCGCGCCCGTCTTGTAGACGACCAGCATGCCGAAGAACACGCCGAAGGTGCCGAGCACCGCCTGGCCGATCAGGGCGCTACCGCCGACGCCGCCGAAGGTGACATCGGTGAACATCAGCGAGATCGCGCCGAGGAACAGGCCTTCGAACGCCGCGTAGGACAGCACGATGGCGGGGTTGTCCATCTTGTTGCCGAAGCTCGCCACCAGGACCAGCACCAGGCCGATCAGACCGCCGCCGATGACGAACAGCGGAGCCAGCGCGGGGTTCGCCGAGGACAGCGCGAACGAGGCGATCGCCGCGACGGTCAGCACCGCGAGGGTGATGCCGGTCTTGGTGACCACGTCGTCGATGGTCATCGCACGGGTGGCGGGGGCCTGCTGGAACTGCTGGCCGTACTGCTGCCCGTACTCGCCGTACTGCTGCTGGCCGTACTGCTGGTTGCCCAGCTGGCCCGCGCCGGCGACGCCCGAACCGAAGTTCGCGTAACCGCCGACTCCCTCCTGGCGAGGTAAGTTCTTGAACACCGGATTCGATGAGGTACGCACCGTGCGCCTTTCTTGGAGTGATTAGTCGCTGTTCGCCTGTCGGCGGGCAACAGCTCCAACTGCCCTGTTCAACGCCTCGTGATCGGACAAAGTTCCCGGCGGACCGGTCGCCCGCCGAACGGACAAATCGGACTCTACCCGGTTCGACCGGCTCTATCGTTGTACGTCGCGCAGACCACGAACGGACCGCGTCACCGTGAACTTCTGGTTCCGGCCGATCACATCGGTGTGCCCGACCATCCGCTCGACCACCCCGCGATAGTTCAGATGCGAGTTGTAGACCGTCCACAGCTCGCCGCCCGGCCGCAGCACCCGGCCGGTCTCGGCGAACATCTTGATCGCCGAGCCGGTGTGCACGGCCGCGCCGACGTGGAACGGCGGATTGCACAGCACCAGGTCGGCGCTGTTGTCCGCGGCCGAGGACATCGCGTCGTCGCGCACCACCGTCACCCGGTCGGCCACGCCGTTGGCGGCCGCGGTGGCCCGCGCCGAGGCGACCGCCGCGGCGGACTGATCGGTGCCGACGACCCGCAGGTGCGGCCGCGACTTGGCCAGCGCCACCGCCAGGATGCCGGTCCCGCAGCCCAGGTCGATGGCCTCGCGCGCGTCGGGCTTCATCCGGTCCAGGTGCTCGAGCAGGAACCGGGTGCCGATATCGAGGCGGGGCCCGGAGAAGGCGGCGCCGTAGGCGAGGACGTCGCCGTCGATCTCGGCGATGTGCTCGGCCACCGGGAACCGCGACTCGCCGACCGGCAGCGGCTCGCCGACGACCAGCACCCGGGACTTCTGCCTGCCGCGCCCCGCGCGCACCTGCCCGAAGGACTCGGCGAGCACCTCGTTCATGGCCGGGGTGAGGTACTTGTCGCGCCCGCCCGCGAACACGACGACGTCCGGCGCGGCGTACCTGGCGACGGCCTCGGCGATCTCGGCCAGCCCCGACAGCATCCGCGGCAGGCGCATCAGCACCACCCGGGCGCCGGTCAGCAACCCGGCGTCGAGGCCGTGCGCGGTGTAGCGGTCGGTCAGGCCCAGATTCTTGGCGTTGCCCGCGAGCGCGAGTTCGCCGGTGAGCAGGTCCTGATGCACGCGCAGGCCGGTGAGATCGTGGCGGGTGGCCGCGCCGATGGTGAGCGCGCCGTAGGCGTCGCCGATCACCGCAACTTCGCCGCTACCCGCCGCCGACAGGGCATCGGCCGCGGTATCGAGGAGTAACCGGTCGGCGGCGTCGACGGCATAGAGGTTCGGCGCCTCCACGTCCGGATACCGGCGCAGCCGGGTGAATACGTCCTCGACTCTGTCCACGCGACAAGTGTGCTAGATCGTTGCCCCACCGTCACATCCGACCCTGATATCCGCCGGTGGCCTTGCTCACAGTGGGTAGTCGGAGCATGTATTCCGATGGGCACGAACAGCTTCCATCGATTTGCGACACCCTTGCAGGTCGACGAGGATCGGCCGATCTCACGAATCCCCTTGTTCCCCAATGTTTCGGCCAGGTGAACCGGCGGCCACCGGCCCCGAACATCGCGGTGACGGCGGTTCCCCGGGCGGGCGAATCCGTCGCCACCGCGGGCCGATCGGGGCACCAGCGCCGATCCGAGCGCCCCGCGCAGGGTCGAGCGCCCCAGCAAACTCACCGTAGCCCGAACACGCCCCGCGCCGGTTCGCCCGCCGGACCGCCGACGCTGAGTACCATCAGCCCCATGCGTAACGCTCTCGTGTTCGGATTGGTCGCCGTCGCCGCGCTGACACTGCCCGGCTGCGGCACCGAGGACGCGCCGGCGGCCACGCCACCCCCGACGAGCACCACCAGCACCTTCGCCGACGCCACCGGCGCGGCCCCGAGCGACAACGCCCCCAAGTCCGGCGCGGCGTCCGCGGGCGCGGCGCTGACCGTGACCGACATCAGGATCGGCCACCAGCCCGGCTTCGACCGGGTGGTCTTCGCACTCGGCGGCACCGGGACCCCCGGCTGGCAGGTCGGCTACACCGATCGCGCGGTGCAGGACGGCAGCGGCAAGACCGTCGATGTGGCCGGTCGCTCGATCCTCGAGGTGCGCATCCTCGGGTCGATCTATCCGTTCGACTCGCCGGTGCCGTCCTTCAGCGGACCCGATCCGGTGACCGACCCGAGCGTCCCGGAGATCACCGGCGTCTACAAGAAGACCGTGTACGAGGGCACCACCCAGTCGTTCATCGGCGTCGACGCCGACGCGCCCGCCTTCGCCGTCACGGCGCTGTCCGACCCGCCGCGCCTGGTCGTCGACATCGCGCACCCCTAGCCACTACCCCTACCGTGTGCGGGTATTGCGGGTCACTCGATCGCGCTGGTTAGACTGGGCGCCGTGACCGACCAGCATTCGCGCGTGCGCGCACCCGGCATCGCCAGGGTGCTCGCGCTGCTGGCGCTGCTGGCCGGGATCCTGGCCATGCACTCGGCGGTCTTCGGCACCGCCCACGCCGCACACCAGGGTGGCACCGAGTCGTCCCACCCCGCTGCGGCCGCGCACGCCGAACCGGCAGCGGCGGCGCCTCCCGGTCAGGTGCGCACCGGCGGCCACACCGCCGACGAGCTGCTCACGGCCGACCATCTCGCCGCCGCCCACGTCGCACTCCCCGGCGAGGACAGGCACGCCATGGGATCCGGCTGCGGGGCCTCGGGGTGCGACGAACGCGCGGGCATCCACGGCTGCGTCTTCGTCCTCGCGGCACTGGCCGCCGCGCTCACCCTGGTCCTGCTCTACCGGCTCTCCGACGACGGCACGGCGGGCGGCACCACCGCCACCCGGCCCTGGCGTGGCAGGCGCGAGCGCCCGCCGCCGTGGACCGTGCTCTCCCTCTCCCAACTGGCGATTCTGCGGATCTGACAGGTCCGCCGCCCCGGCATGCCCGGCGGCGGGACCGAATCACATCCACCCGAATCCCCAGGAGGATCACCCATGTCCATCAGCCGTACCCGCGCCACCCTGCTCGCCGTCACCGCCGCGAGCGCCCTGCTGCTCGCCGCGGGCTGTAGCGACGACAACGACCAGGCCGCGCACGACACCCACGCCGCGACGAGCACCACCAGCTCGGCCGCGCCCTCGGCGGCGGCCCGCACCGACTTCAACGACGTCGACGTCACCTTCCTGCAGATGATGTACCCGCATCACGCGCAGGCCGTCGACATGGCGAAGATGGTGCCGACGCACACCCAGAACGCGCAGCTGATCGCGCTGGCCGCGCAGGTGGAGAAGGCCCAGGCGCCGGAGATGCAGCAGATCACCACCCTGCTGACCAGCTTCGGCAAGCCGGCGCCGAGCGCGAGCGGCGGCCACGACGGGCACGCCATGCCCGGCATGATGACCGACGCGCAGATGACCGCGCTGCAGGCCGCCCAGGGCGCCGATTTCGACCGGCAGTGGCTGGAGATGATGATCGCCCACCACGAGGGCGCGGTCGACATGGCCCAGACCGAGCTGAACGGCGGCGTGAACCCGGAATCCCGGCAGCTGGCGACGGCGATCGTGGCCGATCAGCAGGCCGAGATCGCCACCATGCGCGGCATGCTCGGCCAGGGCTGAGCGGGAGCGGCGCCGGGACAGCCGGTCCCGGCGCCGCGCCCGGCCGACGTCTCGGTTGGTCATCGAAATCGCCACCGCGAGCTGACGTCACCCGCCTCCAGCCAGTACGGTCGATATGTTCGGCTCCGGCGCAATCCGCGAGCCGGCGGTCCCGAGGGAGGAGAGGGAGACATGAGACAACGGGAACGAATGGGGGTCGGCACGGCGCTCGTGGCCGTGGCGACGGGCCTGGTCCTGGTCGCCTGCACCAAGCAGGTGCCCGGCGACGCGCAGGCCAACCAGACCGACCTCGCCTCCTATACCTCCGAGGTCGCCGCGTCGTCGGCGGCGCGGGTGGCCAAGGCCAACGACGCGGCCTGCGACGGCCTGCGCGCGGCGAACAAGAGCTCGGTGACCGCGTTCAACGCCTACATCGACGCCAGCAACACCAGGGCCGCCGACACCGACGCCAAGGCCAACGACGCGGTCACCACGCTGCGCAACAACGCCAAGGACCTCGGCCGCAAGATCACCAACGACGTGATCTCGACGCTGGCCACCCCGTTGCGCGCCTACCGCGACAACACCAACACCCTCGCCGACACGCTCGAACGCCGCGCGCCCACCGACGAACTCAACGGCGTGATCGACACGTTCAACGATGCCAAGGACACCGCGATCGATGTCTGCAAACCGTACGGAAACTGAGCACAAGTAACGAGAACGTGACTGTTCACGATTCCCTTCCGAAATCTCTTTCTGGAGGGTGGAGTGCACGGCTATCTGAAACATGTTGTGGCGGTGGCGGTTACCGCGCTGACGCTGTCGTCGGGCGCGCTGCTGCCCACGGTGGCCCAGGCCGCGCCGGTCACCGCCAAGCAGTGTGAGGTCAGTTCGGGGCGCACGCCGCAGACCGCCACGCCCGCCGAGGCGGCCCTGGACCCCGCGCGGGTCGCCGACGCCATGAACCTGGCGGTCGACACCACCCGCTTCAACATCCAGCTGTACCGCAACAACTGCCTGATCGCCGGGGGCCCGCGCAACGCCGAATCCGGCGGCGTGGCCTGGAATCTGTGGAGCGGGACCAAGAGCGTGGTCGCGCTGGTCGCCGGGCTGGCCGTGGACGAGGGCAAACTGCTCATCGACGAGCCGATCGGCCGCTACCTGCCCGCGGGCCTCGGCGACGAGGCGCACCGGTCCATCACGGTGCGCAACCTGCTCACCGAGTCGTCGGGGATGGAGGTCGCGGTCGCCGCCGAGGGCGCGACCGGGCTGGCCGCGCTGGATCCGAACGTCGTCGCGCAGGCGCTGGCGATGCCGATCGAGCGCCCGCAGGGCACCATGTTCCGCTACAGCCAGCGCGCGGTCGACCTGCTCGTCTACGTCATCGGGCAGTCGGTCGGCGAGGACTTCCAGAGCTTCGCGCAGCGGAAGCTGTTCGACCCGTTGGGCATCGCCCGCGGCGACTACTTCTGGGCCCGCGACCGCGCCGGAAACACCTACGGCCACGCGCATCTGATCCTGCCGCCGGACGACTTCGCGAAACTCGGCCTGCTCGTGGGCAATCGGGGCCGCTGGAACGACCAGCAGGTGATCTCGGACGAGTACATGCGCGCGGCGCTGTCGCCCTCGCCGAGCATGCCCTGCTACGGCTTCCTGTTCGTGATCAACGGCACGCCGTGCGTGCTCGAGTTCCCCGGCCTGCCGCTGGACGCGGTGAAGATGTCGGGCATGCTGCGCAACGACAGCTACATCGTGCCCAGCCTGGGCCTGATGCTGAACTGGACCGGTGTCGCGACGCCGGGCGCCTCGTCCACCTACACCCACAACGTGCTGCGCACGCTGGTCTCGGCCTTCGTCGACCAGCAACTCCCCGATCCCGGCCCGTACCGGGAACGCCCGGACGTGAGCGTCACCGATCCGATGATCGCCCGGCCCGACGCGCTGTTGGGCACCTTCGGTATCGGGCCCTACGCCTACCCGGGGTGCAGTTTCGTCGACTGCCTCGGCGAGACCCCGAAGCCGCCGTTCTCCGACTGGCCGCCCGGCTGCGTCGTCCTCGGCTGCGTCGGCAACAACCCCGCCACACCCGGGATCCGCTGACCGACACGGGTGGCGGCGGTGTGCCGCCACCTGCGAGGGGGCCATCCGCGCGCGTACGCTGACGGGTACCCACCCTGCACAGGGTCAAAGAAACGCTCGACGACCGGCAATTTTCCAGCAAAAAGCGTGCTTCAATCGATCGCCCGCAACGGACGATCGATCCCTCTCCCCCTCGAGGTGTGCCATGTCATTCTGGGAAGTCATCTGGCTCATCATTGTGAGCTTCGCGTTTGTCGCCTATCTACTGATGGTCTTCATGATCATCGGGGACCTGTTCCGGGATCACAAGACATCGGGCTGGGTGAAGGCGGTCTGGATCATCTGCTTGATCTTCCTCCCCTTCCTCACGGCGCTGGCCTACCTGATCTTCCGGGGTCAGGGGATGGCCGAGCGCTCGAACGCCCAGGCCAAGCAGATCCAGCAGGCGCAGGATTCCTACATCAAGGAGACCGCGGGCACCAACCCCGCGGCGCAGATCGCCGACGCCAAGAAGCTGCTCGACGAAGGCTCGATCACCCAGGCCGAGTACGAACAGCTCAAGGCCAAAGCGCTGTCCTGATCGCCCGCTCCACCCGCGAGCCCCGCACCGAGACCCTCGGTCAGCGGGGCTTTCGGCGTTCCGGCGGAGAATTTCCTGGGCCGCGGGGGCGGGGTCGCGTATTCTCGAACACACCGGACAGGACCAGTAGGGACCGGTGCACCCTCACCGAAGGAGCCACCTTCATGCCCGCACCGCTGCGCGACAGCGCAGTGCCCAAACACGAACAGCTGCGCGCGATCCTGTTGCAGAAATGCACGCGCGAGCTACAGCCGGGCGACCTGATGACCAGCGAGCGCAACCTCATGCAGGACTACGGCGTCAGCCGGATCACCGTACGCGAGGCGATCGGACAGCTGGTCAACGAGGGCTATCTGGTCCGGGTCCGCGGCAAGGGCACCTTCGTCGCGCACCGGCCGGTGCAGTCCCGGCTGCATCTGGCCTCGTTCACCGAGGAGATGCGCACCCTCGGACATCAGCCGACCACCCTGGTGCTGGTCGCCGAGGAGGCGGTGCCGCCCGAGGCCACCGCCCGCGCGCTGCGCCTGCCACCGGAGACCGCGGCCTATCACGTACGCAGGCTGCGGCTGGCCGACGAGGAACCGGTCAGCGTCGACGACGCCTGGTTCAACCCCGAGCTGCTCCCCGGCCTGATCTCGCACGACCTCACCGGCTCGATCTACCGGACCACCGCCGATCGCTACGGCAGGCCGATCGAGCGGGCCGAGCAGACCGTCGACGCCCAGGCCGCCGAGGCGGGCGTCGCGGCGCTGCTCGGCGTCAAAAAGGGCGCTCCCGTCCTGCATTTCGACCGGGTGTCGTTCAGCGCGGAGGTGCCGATCGAGCACACCCACAGCTGGTATCGCGCCGACCGCTATCGCGTGCAGATGGAAGTCGGCCACCGATCGCAGGTATGAAACTGGCATATTTCAGATACTGTATGAGCGCTATCACAGCGAAGTGCTCGGAGGTATCACCCCATGTCCATCCGTAAGTCCACCACCCGGGCGGGCCTGCTGGCCGCGCTCGCCGCGGGAACCCTGCTCGGTGCGGGCGGCACCGCCCATGCCGCCGGCGGCCTCGATTGGGACCTGTGGCCCTCGGGCTCGGTCGAGATCGGCCCACCCACCGGCAGCTCGATGGGCTCGGTCGACGCCGACTTCGGCAGCGGCACCGGCTCCTTCGACGCCGACCTCGGCTCCGCCGGACCGCGTCCGCCCGCGACGGGCTCCGCGGTGCTGCCCATCCCGGGCTCCGCGGGCTGATCCACGTTCGGCGCGCCACCCTCGGCGGCGCGCCGAACCCCGCTCAGATCGCCGTGCCCACGTCGGTGCGGACCAGATTCGCCAGCGCGCGCTCGGCGATCGCGGCGATGGTCATCGACGGATTGCAGGCCGCGGTATTGCCCGGCATGAGCGCGCCGTCGAGGACGTATAGTCCGCGCTGCCCGAGGACGCGGCCGTCCAGATCGCAGACCGTACCCATATTGGCGCCGCCGAGCGGATGCCAGGTGGAGGGGAACAGGGCGTTGGTGTCGATGAGCGTGCTGTCCGGGCCCGCGATGCGCTGTACGGCGGGGCCGATGTGGTTGTCCTGGATCGCCTGGTCGCCGTCGCCCGGCCACCGCAGAGTCGCGATGTCGGCACCCGGCTCGTAGGCGAATTCGCCACGCCCGGAACTGACGCCGTAGCCGACCAGCATGGTGGCGCCCGGGTCGATCGGCAGCGACGGGATCGAAGCCTGGATGACGGTGAACGCCGACCGCGGGTCGTCCCAGTTCTTGCTGCCGTAGACCACCGGACCGCCCTGCGCCGCGCCGAATCCGGCGGAGGCGTTGCGCCACACATAGATCCGGTCGGCGTTGGTACCCCAGCCCCGGCCCAGTTCGTCGGGCAGATCGGGGATGTGGCCGAGCGCCTGCGCGCGCACCAGCATCCGGGTGGTGTTGAGACTGCCCGCCGCCAGCACCAGCGCGCCGGTGGTGATGACCTTGTTCTCCAGCACGGTGCCCGCGGTGTCGACCCGGTCGACGCGCACCACCCAGCGACCGTCGGCGGCGCGCTCGATCCCGGTCACCTCGTGCAGGGTCCGCACCTCGACCAGGCCGGTCGCCTCGGCCGCCGCGACGTAGGTGACGTCGACGGAGTGCTTGCCGCCGTTGTTCACACCCATGGCGCCGTCGCCGTTGGTGTAGGACGGGGTCATCTCCCCGCGCAGTTCGGCCAGCGCGTAGTTCCAGTCGATCGGCATGGGGATCTTCGACAGCGGCATCCCGGCGCCCCGCACCCGGTCGGCGAAAACCCGGGCCGCGGTGTAGTTCTTGTGTTCGATCAGTTCGTCCGGGGCGGTGGCGAGCCCGAGCATGCGGGCCACCGTCGGGTAGTGGACCCGGTCCATCCGGTCCCAGTCCAGCCCGGCCGGGAAGTGCGTCTCGAACACCTCGCGCGTCGGTTGCAGCGACATGCCCTGGTAGATCAGGGAACCGCCACCGAGCCCGGCGGCGCACAGCGCGGTCATCCCGGCGCCCGGAACCGCTTCCACCAGACCGGCATACGGCTCGAACACCAGCGGGCGCCCGAACACCATCGGGTCGGAGCGGTACCAGAGCAGGCGCTTGTCCGGGCGGGTGGCCAGCGGGAAGGTCTGGGCGTTCGGCCCGGTCTCCCAGCGCCTGCCGCGTTCGAGCAGCAGCACCGGGACGCCCGCCTCGGCCAGGCGCAGCGCGGTCACGCCGCCGCCGAAGCCCGAGCCGATCACGACGACCCGGCGGTCCTCGGTGGTGAGGGGGATGCCGCCGGTGCGGGCGGCGACGGGCCGCGCGCCCGCGGTCCCGGCGGCCGCCAGGGTGAGACCGGCGGCGGCCGCGCCGGTCAGCAGGGTACGGCGGGAGAACTTCGACATTCGGCAAACCTTCATCGGGGGTAGGGATTTTCGGGTGTCCGGCTTACGCGCGGCGGTCGAGCAGCAGGCCGAGCAGTCCGGCCTCGCGGCCCTGGCCGGTGATCATGTCGCGGGCGGCGCGCTCGACCTCGCCGCCGTCGAGCAGCGCGTCGGCGGTGGCGGCCATCTCGATGCCGCCGTAGTGATGGCGCTGCATGAGCCGCAGGAACAGCACCTCGGCCTGAGTGCCGGTGGCGGCGGCGAGCTCGTCGAGTTCGCCGGTCGTCGCCATTCCCGGCATCGCCGAGTCGTGCTGTGCGGCATCGGCGCCGGCGTGCCGATGCGCGCCTGCCGGGCGCATCCAGGCCATCGGATCGGTCCCGGCGACGGGCGCGCCCGCCAGCCGCAACCAGCCGAGCAGCATGCCCAGCTCGGTGCGCTGGGTGTCGGCGATCTGCCCGGCCAGCACCAGGACCGCGGGATCGACGCCCCGGTCCAGGCGCTGGACCAGAACCAGCGCCTGGCTGTGATGGGTGACCATGTCCTGGACGAAACCGATCTCGGTCGCGGTCAGCACCGGCGGCGCGGCGGGGGCGGGCAGCAGCGGCCGCAGCGCGGCGCCCATGGCGAGCAACAGTGCCGCGCCACACGCCAGCGCGGCCACCCGGAAGCCCTTGCGCCCGCTCATGATCCGGTGGTCGAGAGCTGGTCGGCGGGCGGGGTGTACACCTCGGGCGCGAGTTCAAGGGCGAGGAATCCGTTGTCCGCGCAGGTGGTCCACAGCTGGTTGCCGCGCCATTCCGGCGGCGAGAAGCACCAGTCGGTCGACAGGTCACCGAAGGCCAGGGTGCCGGTCCGCGCGCTGAGCGCCTGCGCCGGATCGAAGGCGCCTCCGAGCATCGCCTGGGCGACGGTCGGCGCCGCCAGCAGCGGCGGTCCGATGATCGAGGCGAGCGCGTGCGGCGAGTTCCACAGTTCGCTGTTCTCGCCGGTGCGGGCGGGCGGGTTGAAGTAGCCGATCTCCCGGATGGCGGCGGGATCGCGGACGTCGAAGACCCGGATGCCCGAGGATGTCCAGCTGCACGCCAGCGCGGTCGGGTCCGCCGGTCGATCGGCCGCGCAGTAGTGCGCGTCGTAGGCGAACAGCGAACCACCCGAGGCGGAGGCGAGCATACTGTCCTGGTTCTCGGGCAGGTTGATCGCGAGCTTGATCGACCGGGCGATCCGGGGATTGCGCTCGTCGGCGACGTCGATGAGCTTCACCCCGCCCGAGCCCGCCTCGTCGACGGCGAACACGTACGGCTTGCCCTGATAGGTCACCGGGACGGCGTGCTGGGTGGCCCAGCCGTCGGTCCAGGACAGGTCGGCGAGTTCGGGGACGTGCGGTCGCGGGTCGCGGCGCTGCACGGCGGCGACGTCGAGGACCTTCAGGCCGCCCAGGTTGTTCGCGAGGTACATCCGATTGCCGTCGGGCGAGAAGCCGAAGCCGTGCATGGACAGGCCGGGCAGGCCCTGCCAGATCACCCGGGGATTCGCCGGATCGGTGAGATCGACCGCGCTGAGCAGGCCCGGCGCCGTTCCCGACGCCCAGTAGGTGCGGCCGTCCGGCGAGAAGCCGCCCTCGTGCGCGGTGATCGGTACTGGCAGGGCGAGGTCGGTGCCCGGTCCCGGATTGAGCAGCCGGGGATGGGCGCAGTCGGAGATGTCGTAGACCGAGAGCAGACCAGCGCCGGTCAGGGCCGGAACACCAGCGCCGACAAGGAGTTTGCGCGCGGCGTTGACCTTCAGGCTCTCCCAGGTTCCGGCCAGCATCGCCGGCTCGGTGAGCGTGGTGGTGTGGACCGGGGCGGACGGGTCGGCGATATCGAGCACCCGCACACCCTCGTCCGGGCCGAGCAGGTTGCCGGGGAAGAACGTGCCGACGTAGGCGCAGTGGTCGAAGGTGACCGAGGTGATGCCGCCGCCACGGCCCGGCGCACTGCCGAGCAGCCGCATATTGCAGCGGAATCCGTCGCGGGAGCGGCCGCTGTCGCGGTCGGCGGCGGGGACGTCGCCCTGCAGGCCGGTCTCGGGCAGGGAGCCGGGCAGGCAGGCGGTTCGGTCGGTGGGTGCACCGGTCGCCGTCGGGACGGCGGCGCCGAGCGGTAGCAGCAGCAGCGCCACCGCGACGAGGCCGTAGCGGCGGGCCGCACGGGGGAACAAACGAGTCATGGAGTTGTCGTCGGCCCCGCGAACGGGGCCGCCTTCCTGTGTCCTGCGAGCACGCGGCGGCAGCGGGCGCCTCGGCTCGGGAGTGGTCGGGTGTCGCGTCGTGCGGACGGGGCGTGCACCGACCCCATCCAGCGGTAACTGGGTTACCGCTGCGCGACGCTACCATTCACCCGTGAGCAGCGGAACGGAATCGGACGCATCGGCGAAGATCATCGCGGTGGTGCTCGGCCTGCTGACCACCGAGGGCTACGACGCCGTCCAGCTCCGCGCCGTCGCCGCCGAGGCCCATGTCTCGCTTGCCAAGATCTACCGGCTCTTCCGCACCAGGGACGAGCTGATCATCGCCGCGCTGGAACAGTGGATGGCCGCCAACGCCTACGCCGACGTGACCCCACCCGAACCCGGCGAACCCTTACGCGAGAGCCTGATCCGCCTGCTGCGCACCGTCTTCGAGCCCTGGGAGCGCAACCCCAAGATGCTCGAGGCCTACCACCACGCCCGCACCGGCCCCGGCGGCGAACGCCTCGACAGCCAGGGCCTGATCGCGGTGCTCCCGGCCGCCGAGGTCGCCCTGCGCGACCTCGACCCCGGCTACCTCGACGACCTCGGCCTGATCCTGGGCAATATGGTGCTGGCGCTGATCGCGCGATTCGCCGCGGGCAGCCTGCCGATCACCGGCATCCTGCCGACCCTCGAACGCACCGTCTACCGGATGACCGCCGACAACGAGTCGGCCGCCCGCCGCCGCACAGCCACCCCGCCGTCGTCGCTCTGACCGCGCGGATCCGTTCCGGCGCGAACCAGAGCTGTTTCCGATCGACACAACGGGGCATATGCCCGATGTGACGTGCGATCCGGCACGTCACGACGTAGTACCCCGTATCGAACAGGTGAGCTCAAATGATTCTTCTAGGCGCAATACTCCTCATAGCCGGACTCGTTTTCGGCATCTCCCTGCTGTCCACCGTGGGTGTGGTCCTGCTGGTGATCGGCGTCGTCCTGCTCCTCGCCGGCCGCGTCGGCCGCCCGATCGGCGGCAGGCGCCACTACTACTGACCCCGGCCGGACCCTTCCGAGGAGGAACATCATGTCGGCGAATATGCCCCGAATACTGTCGATCCTGGTGCTGGTGTGGCTGGTGATCGGTGTCATCGCCGCGGGTCAACGCGGCTACTTCACCGATCGTGAACAGAACTGCGCCACCCTTGGCACCATCGCGGTGACGATGCTGGCCGGGCCGTTGAACTACCTGGGCGTCAACCCCAAGGTCGACGACTGCGCCTTGCCCGAACCCAGCCAGTAGCCCGGGCTCAGCCCTGACGCGGCCACTGCCTGCCGCTGTCGGACAGGGTGGCCGGGTCCGTGCTGCGCATGACCCCACCGGTCACGCGCACCGGATCCGGCCGCGCCCGGTCCCCGGCGTCGACGTCCAGTTCGGCCAGCCCGACCAGGATCACCAGCCCGGTGACCACCAGCGACACGCTCCCGATCAACGGCAGCAGCAGTTGCACCGGCGCCACCCCGTCGACCGGCCGCTCGGCGCCGCTGTGGTGCGCGCTCATCGCGGCCATCGCCGTGTAGTGCATGCCGCAGACCGCGACCCCCATCACCAGTGCCGCGCCCGCCGTCCGGACCAGACCGCGCACGTGCAGCATGAACCACAGCGCCGCGGTCGCCGCGACCACCGCGATGACGATCGAGAGCACCACCAGCGGCGGCCGATAGCCGATGACGGCCCCGCTGCGCATCGCGCGCATGCCCAGGTAGTGCATGGCGGCCACGCCGAGCCCGGTGATCGTGCCGCCCACCGGCAGGCTGAGCCATTCGCGCTTTCCCAGGGTCACGATGGTCAGCCCGGCCAGGACGACGCCGATCGAGATGACCGCGCTGAGCAAGGTCGTCGGCACGTCGTAGCGAATCGGTGTCCCATCGATACTGAATCCGAGCATGGCCGTGAAATGCATGACCCAGATCGCCGCCCCGCCGATCGCGACCGCCGCGGCGATCAACCACCCGATCGGCGCGGTCGACGTTTTGGCGTGCACCGCACACCGCAACCCCAATACCGAGCCGATGAACGACAGACTGAAAGCGAGAACCGGATTCATCCAGCCATTGTTGAAATGCTCGATGTGCAGCACATCATCCCCCGGAGGTCGATCATTTCCGCATGCGCGATGGCTAGAGACTAGACCATTCGACCTGGCCGTATCGGTTTTGCCGACGGTTCGAAATTCATGATTCGAATTCAGTTCCGGCACATTCTGTTTCGCAATTATCGAGATGAATCCAACGTGCGCGAACTCCTGGAACGACGCCCCTGGAAATAGGGGCATTCATTTCGAACCGACCGGTTGCGATCTTACGATCAGGAGTTCTGCGCCCGCGCCCTGATCAAATCCGCCAGCCGATCCAGCGATTCCTGATTGCGCGCGGCGAAGGCCAGATCCTGCGCCACCCCGGGAATCAGCCGCGCCGGCCCGCCGGACGCGCGCTCGGTCATCCGGATGGTGGTGTGCCCCGGCGTCGCCTCGGACAGGGTGAGCCGGATCCACGCCGAGCCGACCGACCACAGGCGCGCCTCCAGCTCCAGCCGATGCGGCGGATCGGCGGCGCGGACCACCGTGGTGTCGCTGATCAGTACCGGCCAGAGCCCGAAGCGATAGTGGATCCGGCTGCCGACGGCGGGCCAGTCGGGATCGACCCGGCCGATATGCGAGGCGCCGACCACCCAGCTCGCGTACAGCCAGCCGTCGGCCAGGGTCGCGAAGGCCGCCGCGCGGTCGACCGGCACGGTCACCTCGGCAGTCAGCATGTCTGATTTCCTCGTCCGTCGCGGGAATCCGGCCACTCCAGGGTAATTCGCGCGCGGGCCCGCCGCGCGCCGAGAACATCGGCGCCGAGACGGCGCGGCGCGCCGAAGCCGCGACGATGCGGGAAAATTGCTGTACACCGTTTGGACGTGGGATCGTTCCCGTATGTCCACCGAAGAAACGCGGCTCGGCGACCCGCC
This sequence comes from Nocardia sp. NPDC003269, assembly GCF_042888005.1. Classification (NCBI taxonomy): domain Bacteria; kingdom Bacillati; phylum Actinomycetota; class Actinomycetes; order Mycobacteriales; family Nocardiaceae; genus Nocardia; species Nocardia sp. NPDC003269. Next base: position 2,241,178 of record NZ_JBIAPA010000001.1, on the reverse strand, counting down.
CGGCCCCGCCGACGAGGCTGGCGAACGGACCCTGTTCGGCCATCCGATCGGACTCACCAACCTGTTCGGTGTCGAGCTGTGGGAGCGTTTCTCCTTCTACGGCATGCTCACGATCCTGGGCTATTACCTCTACTACTCCACCACCGAAGGTGGACTCGGCCTCGACCAGAGCACGGCGCTCGGCATCGTCGGCGCCTACGGCGGGCTGGTGTACCTGTCGACGGTTCTCGGCGGCTGGATTGCCGACCGGGTGCTGGGTATGGAGCGCACCGTCTTCTACGGCGGTGTCGTGGTCATGGCGGGCCATATCGCGCTGGCGGTGCTGCCCGGACTGGCCGGGGTCGGCGTCGGCCTCGTGCTCGTCGCGTTCGGCAGCGGCGCGCTCAAGGCCAACGCCTCGTCCCTGCTCGGCACGCTGTACTCGCCGACGGACGCGCGCGTCGACGGTGGCTTCACCCTCTTCTATCTCGGCATCAATCTCGGTGCCTTCACCGGCCCGCTGCTGACCGGCCTGCTGCAACGCGAGTGGGGCTTCCACGCCGGTTTCGCCGCCGCCGCGGTCGGCATGGCCCTCGGCCTGACCCAGTACGTGGTCTTCCGGCGCAACCTCGGCACGCACGGCCGTGACGTGCCCAATCCGCTCACCCGCCGCGAGCTGAATCCGGTGCTGATCGGCGTGGCCATCGCCGCCGTCGCGGTGCTGGTGGCGGTGCTGACCGGGCTGCTCACCCTGGACAATCTGTCCGATGTCACCACCGGTGTCATCGTGGTCGCCTCGGTCGTCTACTTCGCTGTGCTGCTCACCAGCGCCAAGGTGACCCAGGTCGAGCGCACCAGGGTGCGCGCGTTCATCCCGCTGTTCATCGCCAACGCGGTGTTCTGGTCGCTGTTCCAGCAGATGTTCACCATGCTCGCGGTGTACTCCGACGAACGCGTCGACTGGCGCATCTTCGGCTGGGAGGCGCCGGCCAGCTGGATCGGCTCGGTGGAGCCGGTGTGGATCATCGCGCTCTCGCCGCTGTTCGCGCTGATGTGGACCAGGCTGGGCAACCGGGCGCCCAGCACCCCGATCAAGTTCGCGCTCGGTGTCATCGGGATGGGTATCGCCTTCTGGATGTTCGCGCTGCTGAGCGGTTTCGAGGGCAAGACCGTCCCGGTGCTCGCGGTCTTCCTCATCCTGGGCGGCTTCGCCGTCTCCGAGCTGCTGCTCTCGCCGATCGGTCTCGCGGTGACCACCCATCTCGCCCCCGCCGCGTACCGCTCGCAGATGATGGCCCTGTACTTCTTCTCGGTCGGTATCGGCACGTCCATGGCGGGCACCCTGGCCCGCTACTACAGCCCCGACAACGAGACCGCGTACTTCGGCATCAGCGGTGCCGCCGCCATCGTGGCCGGTCTCGTCGTGGCCGCGCTCGCGCCCTGGATCAAGCGCCATATGCAGGGCGTGCACTGACCTGCCGCCGGGTATCCCCCGAAGACGTTCGCACAGAAGGAGAAGACCGTGCCGACACCGGACGCCACGCCAGCGGCAGGCCGTTCCACAGGCCGAGGCAGCGGATTGTTCCGCACCAAATCCGTCGAGCAATCCATCCTCGACACCGATGAGCCCGATTCCAAACTCCGCAAAGACCTGACGGCCTGGGATCTGACGATCTTCGGTGTCGCCGTGGTGGTCGGCGCGGGCATCTTCACGCTGACCGCCCGCACCGCGGGCAATGTGGCCGGGCCGTCGGTCTCGCTGGCGTTCGTGTTCGCCGCCATCGCGTGCGGTCTCACCGCGTTCTGCTACGCCGAGTTCGCCTCGACCGTGCCGGTGGCGGGCAGCGCGTACACCTATTCGTACGCGACCTTCGGTGAACTGGTGGCCTGGATCATCGGCTGGGACCTCATTCTCGAATTCGCGCTCGCCGCGTCGGTGGTCGCGAAGGGCTGGTCGCAGTACCTCGGCACCGTCTTCGGCTTCGAGACCGCCACCGTGCAGCTCGGCTCGGTCACCTTCGACTGGGGCGCGGTCACACTGATCGCGGTGCTCGGTGTGCTGCTTGCCATCGGCACCAAGGTGTCCTCGCGGGTGTCGGCGATCGCGGTCGCGATCAAGCTCGCCGTCATCGCGCTGGTGCTGGTCCTCGGCATCACCTACTTCAAGGCGTCCAACCTGAGCCCCTACATCCCGCCGTCGCAGCCCGAGGAGGACGGCGCCAGCGGCCTGCACCAGTCGCTGTTCTCGTTCCTCACCGGCGCGGGCAACAGCAACTTCGGCTGGTACGGCCTGCTCGCCGCGGCCAGCCTGGTGTTCTTCGCGTTCATCGGTTTCGACGTCGTCGCCACCGCCGCCGAGGAGACCAAGAACCCGCAGAAGGCGGTGCCGCGCGGCATTCTCGGCTCGCTGCTCATCGTGACCGTGCTCTACGTCGCGGTGTCGCTGGTGCTCACCGGCATGGTGCCCTACACCGATCTGGCGGGCGAGAACGCAACGCTGGCCACCGCGTTCGCCATCCACGGCGTGGACTGGGCCAAGAACGTCATCTCCATCGGCGCGCTGGCCGGTCTGACCACCGTCGTGATGGTGCTGTTCCTCGGACAGACCCGCGTGCTGTTCGCGATGGCGCGCGACGGGCTGCTGCCGCGCTGGCTGGCCCACACCGGTTCGCGCGGCACGCCGGTGCGGCTGACCGTCATCGTCGGCATCGTCTGCTGCGTGCTGGCCGGCTTCGTCGACTTCGGCACGCTCGAGGAAATGGTGAACATCGGCACCCTGTTCGCCTTCGTGCTGGTCTCGGTCGGCGTGATCATCCTGCGCCGCACCCGCCCCGACCTGCCGCGCGGTTTCCGCGTCCCGTTCGTCCCGCTGATCCCCATCCTGGCCGTGCTCTCCTGCCTGTGGCTGATGGTCAACCTCTCGGTGGAGACCTGGCTGCGCTTCATCGTCTGGATGATCCTCGGCTTCGCCGTCTACTTCGCCTACGGCCGCCGCCACTCCGTCCTCGGTAATCGCCCGCCGACCGGCTGACCAGCCCCATCGGCGATAAGGTCGGTTCGGCGCTGTCACCGGCGACACGCCGGGCCGACCTTGTATACCGACACGATTCCGGTACACCCGTACGAGTCGCTAGGCTGTCCCGGACGCCCCTATAGCCCAATTGGCAGAGGCAGCGGACTTAAAATCCGCCAAGTCAGGGTTCGAGTCCCTGTGGGGGCACTTCATCAGGGCTGGTAGGCGCGTCGCGCCGCAGTTCAGGGGCGCAAACATGCGCCGCCACCCCGGCACCACCCCGGCGCGCGAACGGTTTGGCCGGGCTTGTCGGAGGTCGGTGGCACAATCGGCGCGTGGACCATGAACGCAAGATCGCCACCATTCAAAAGCAGATCGACGCGGTGGATGGCAACGGCGACGTAGCCGACCTTGAGCATTGGCAAGCACAGAACGAGGTCGCGCTACGCACGACACTTGGCGTTGACAACCCCACGTACAAGAAGCTGATGACGGTGGGATTCACTCCTGGCATCGCCTACGCCGGTATGTCCAATGACGTCTACGTTCGATCCCGTCGAAGCGGGGTTAAACAGTCGGTCGCTCTGATGAAGGCTGCTATCGGGGAAATCGAGTTGCTGGCACCCGCCGACGTTACCAAGGGCGAGACCACTGCGCCGGGAGGGACGAAGGTGTTCATTGTTCATGGGCACGACGATGTCCGGAAGCTTGAGGTCGCGACGCTGGTCCGCGACCTAACTGGTGTCAAGCCAACGATTCTGAGCGAGTATCCCAACCAAGGCGACACGATCATCGAGAAATTCGAGCGTGCGGCGAACGAGGCCGCCTACGCGATCGTCATCGCCAGCAGCGACGACGTCGGGGCTGCGAAGGGTGCCGCCGACAAACCTGCCCCCCGCGCACGGCAGAACGTGATTCTCGAGCTCGGCTACTTCATCGGCAAGCTTGGACGATCACGTGTTGCGTTCCTCGTCGAGTCCGGTATCGAGCGACCATCGGACACTGACGGCATCGTATACATCTCGCTGGACCCCCATGGCGGGTGGAAGTTGCCCCTTGCAAAGGAACTGAATAGCGCGGGCGTGGTGGTCGATTTTCAGGCCCTGGCCGACTGAAATGCCGCCTACCCCGACCGACGACCAAACGATGGCACCACATTCGACGGAACCTCAACCGCCGGAACAGGAGTAACGGCCGGGGCTGGCGGCTCGGGCAGCCGCGCTGCCGTCCTCCTCGGGGATCCAGTCACCGTAGGGTGTTCAGGGTCAGGGTGAACGTGCTGTGCCCCAACCACTTGGACACCTGCATGAAGTGCACGGCGCTCATCAGCTGCATCGCCGCGAATGTGTGCCGCAGGTCGTGCAGGCGTTCGCCACGTTGAGCGGGGATGGCCGGGGTAGTAGCGGTGGCGGGTACCTCGGGCGCGCTAGCCGGCGGGGACTCCCACCACATACCGCCGAACGGCGCCTCGTCGGTCCGGGCTACGCATCCTCGCGAGCAAGCCGACCGGACTGCGAGCATGCTCCGGCGGTCGGCGCGCTGCAACACCTTGAGCGCTGAGAGTCGACTTGTCCTGTCGGTGCTGGGTGAGTGCAGCACAACGCCCGCTCGCTGGGTTACGAACCACGGCGGAAGGGCGTCGTCGTGTGGCTGCTACCGGCCCCGGTTGGAGTCCTCAGTAAAAGCGAACATGATGCTCGTGGTGATGTCGCCGGTCGGCAGGAACTTGGCGCAGGCGAGCCGTAGAGGCGAGTTCGCCTGCGACGGGATGCAAACGTCCCGCCAGTACTCCAGATCAATGATCTCGGCCTGTATCGCTTTACGCGTGCTGGGCTCGCCGTTGTGCAGCCGCCCGTACCACTCGTTCAACGCGAAGATCGTGGACGTGATCGCTTGCGAGCACTGAGGAGACATTGCATTCACCGCGCTGACAGCGCCGTTGGAGAAACAGGGCGCGATCCGCTGGTCAACGGCGGTCACGTACGGCTGCGCTTCCTGAGCTAGCGAAATCGGCGGCATCTTCGTTGTGCTGGCAGACGCCGAGGCGCTAGCGGTTCCCGTCGCTGCATCTTGTTCATCGCCACCGCACCCAGCCAATCCCATCACGGCAACCGCCCCCACAGCGAATACGTACCTGTTCACGATTCCCTCGCTGTCTCATGTACCCGACCTGCGAGGAAACCTAGCATGACCTGGCGATAAGACGATTCCACTCTGGATCAATGCGCGCTAGACACATGTGCTTGGTTTGTCATGCCCAAGCCGGGCAAACCGCCGCTCAACCCGACGCTCAAGCCGTTCGGGGATCGGGTGCGTGCCCGGCGCTTGGAATTGGGATGGAGCCAGGAAACAGCCGCCGATGAGATCGGCGTGCACTGGACTCATCTCGGACAGGTTGAACGCGGACAACGAAGTGCGCGGGTTGAGAACGTACTTCGGTTCGCGGCTGGGCTGCAATCTACCCCCGGCGTGATGCTGGACGGGCTACCCGCGCCGGCTGAATATCGCCCGGCCACTCCGGCATTCGGCGGGCAATCGGAGGTGCGCGGCCGATGACCAGCGGTGCGCAAACGGTGGCGATTTAGTGCCCTCTACCTGCGGCGATACGACCACCGTCCGACCGTTTGCCTAGGTAGTCGGGGTGGTCCGTAGGCGGGCTGGAGGTACCAAAAGTCCGCCAAGTCAGGGTCGAGTCCCTGTGGGGGCCCTCAGCACGGCCCGGGTCGAGGGGTCACTGCGGGATGACGATGGGGCAGGACATGGCGCCGACGGCGCAGGCGAAGGCCTCGATGAGGTCTTGGGCGGAGCCGGTGCCGAGTGAGCTGCTGCCCGTGCCGGGGGTTTCTGCGGTGGCCGGGGCTGCCGCGAGGAGGAGTCCGGTGGTGAGGGCGAGCGCCGCGACACCGACGTGCGATATCCGAGTCAGGGGATTCATGACCGAATCGTAGAGTCGGGCCTGCGAATTCGATTGCCCCGAATGTCGGGGTCAGGGGTCGGATCGGGCTGAATGCCTCGTTAGAATCGCCTATGACATCGACGCACCCCTTCTTTCAGCTGGGAGCCGACAGTCGACGACTCGTTCATCTCTCGCTGTGCGACGATGCCCTGCTGACCTGGAACGATTACGTCCGGGGAAAGTCCGCCGCGCTTCGCTACCGCGACTCGGTGGTCGGGATGTGGCACGACGTCGATGTCGAGTTGCCCGCCGATGCCCTGCGCGCGGCGCACGCCGGTGTGGATCACGCGGATGTCGACAGCCGGTATCTCGAGCCCCTGGCCGCGCTCCAAGACGACGATCTGGCCTTTCCCGATTCGATCGAGCTCGGCTACTACGCGATCTACAACTGTTTCCGCAAATATGTCCGCGGTGACGACATCGCGGATTGGCTGATCGTCAACCAGGCTTTGTCGATTCATCCCCAGGGCGAGGTCGCCCAGCGACTGACGCGCGCGGTCGACGGGACGCGCTGATCGGCGTCCCCGCGGGGTTCTTCGGCCGTGGGGTGGTCTATGTTGGGTCGCGAGCCGACCGCGGTGACGTGGACGTGCGGATTCTTCGACAGTTCGACAGTTCGAGCGCAGCGGAGGGATCGTCATGCATTCGGTTGTTGCCTTGTTCGTCCGGCTGGGGTGCGTCGTCGCCCTGATCTCGGGAGTGGTCGGGTTCGCCGCGCCCGCCTCCGCGGGGCCGCCGGACTCGGCGCTGTGCGCGTGGCGGTTCATGTCGAACGACACCGTGCTGAATGTGGCGTTCCCCGACGCGAACTCGACGTACTGGCTGATGCCGTACGCGCTGGGGCCGGGCGACTCGATCGAGTTGTCGGGGACCTATCCGGCCGCGCGGTACTTCTCGCTGAACACCTACGGGACCGATCTGAACACCGTGGACACGTTGCGCGACAACCAGATCGCCCCTGACCCGGGTAGCGGCAACCCGTATGTCGACGCCTCCGCCGCCGCGCTGCCGACGGACCAGCAGCGGTGGCACGCCAGGTTGGTCAACGGCCCGGCCGACCACAGCCGCAACGAGATCCAGGCGGTCGCGAGCGGGCAGAGCACGCCGATCGGGTTCGTCATCGTCCGGGTCTACGTGCCGACCGATCCGGCCTCGCTCAGCGGTGGTGTTCCCCTGCCGGACGTGCGGCTGACCCTCGCGGGCAACCAGGTTCCGGCCCAGCCGTGCGAGCAGCCGTTCAACCCGGCGACCTACACCGGTCCCGTCGCCGACGCCGCGAAGGCGGTCTTCGATCAGGGCATTGCCGCGGCCGCCTCGGGCGCGTTCCCCGGCAATGCCCCGGAGGCCATTTTCGGCAATCCGGCCAGCACCGCCGGGCTCTTCCCGAACGGTGACAACAAGTACGTCGGGACCCGCATCAGCTATCAGCCGGGCCGCCTGGTGGTGGTGCGAGCGAAGGCCCCGACCTTCCCGGACACCAGGGCCGGGCAGTCACCGACCGAGCCGACCCAGGTGCGGTACTGGTCGATGTGCCAGAACGACCTGCGGACCCCGTACCCCGTCGTCGCCTGCGCGTCCGACTTCCAGACCGCGCTCGACGCCGACGGCTACTACACCTATGTGCTCGCCGCGCCCGCGGACCTGCCCGCGAATCTCCCGTCGACCGTGACGACGATTCCCTGGGGCAGCACCGACGTGGACAAGGTGCTGTTCCTGCGGAACATGACCCCGAGCGCGGCGTTCTACCCGAACTCGGTCCAGGCGTCGCAGGATTCGGGAACCGACCCGGCCGTCACGATGGGCCCGTACTACCCGAAGGCCGCCTATTGCAGCACCGAGACGTTCGCCGCGGGCGGCGCCGGGGCCTGCCTCGGCGCCTGACCACCCCTGCCACCGATCCGACGGTGTCGAAGCGCGGCTCGGCATCGGCGACCGCCCCGCCGTGACCGCCGGATAAGTCACCGCGGGGTCGGCAGCCCGCCGACTACGGACAGTCCGGGGCGGGAGCGTCGACGAAGAGCGGTTCGTTCGCGCGATTGAGGTAGGCGACGTACAGCTCGGCGGGCACGGCGCCGAGATTGCGGCCGACATGCACGTGGTCGGGACCGACCGTCTCGGACAGGCCCTGACCGGCGAAATACGTCACCGGCAGGCAGTCCGCCGCCTCGTACCGGGTGACCTCACCCGCGGTGACGAACGCGAGGACGTTGCCGTCGTGATAGTGCCAGCCGAGGGTGCCGCCGGGAGCGAGGGTGATCCGGCGGAAGGTGAACTTGCTCGGTAGCGAGGCGAACGGGCTGAAGGCGCTCACATCGACCTGCGCGAGCGGTTCGACCGTGACTCCGGACGACGGCGTCGCCGCGGCCGCCGGCGCGAGGCTGACCGCCGCGGTGACCACCGCGGCGCCGACGAGGACAACCCGACGGATTCGCATCTCCGCAGTATACGAGCCCGCCACCTGCGCGAACAGCGAAAACCCGCCATCCGCGCGGTAGCGCGCCCCGAGCTATCCGGCGATCAGACCCTTCGCGATGTGGGTGACCTGGATTTCGTTGCTGCCCGCGTAGATCATCAGGGACTTGGCGTCACGGGCGAGCTGCTCGACCTTGTACTCGGCCATGTAGCCGTTGCCGCCGAAGAGCTGGACGGCCTCCATCGCCACCTCGGTGGCGGCACGCGAGGAGTAGAGCTTCATCGCCGAGGCTTCGGCGAGGGTCACCTTGTCGCCCGCGGCGGTGCGCTCGATGGCGTTGAAGACCATGTTCTGCACATTGATCCGCGCGATCTCCATCTCGGCGAGCTTGAGCTGGATGAGCTGGAACTGCGCGATCTCCTTGCCCCACAGCTTGCGGGACTTGGCGTAATCGATGCACAGGCGGTGACATTCGTTGATGATGCCCAGCGCCAGCGAGGCGATGCCGATGCGCTCGGCCGCGAAAGACTCCTTGGCACTGTCTTTTCCGTCGCCCTTGGCCGGGTTCTCGGTCTCGCCGAGCAGGCGGTCGGGGGTGATGCGGACGTTCTCGAAGAACAGCTCGCCGGTGGGCGAGGAGTTCATGCCCATCTTCTTGAACGGCGGGCTCTGCACGAAACCGGGCATGTCCTTGTCCAGCACGAACGCGAGCACCTTGCGGTCGCGGCGGTCGGTGCCGTCCTCTTCGTCCAGCTTGGCGTAGACGACGGTGACGTCGGCGTACGGGCCGTTGGTGATGAAGGTCTTGCGGCCGTTGAGGATGTAGTCCGCGCCGTCACGCCGGACGTAGGACTTCATCCCGCCGAAGGCGTCGGAGCCCGAGTCCGGCTCGGTGATGGCCCAGGCGCCGACCTTGGCCATGGTGACCAGCTCGGGCAGCCAGCGCTTCTTCTGGGCGAGGGTGCCGCGGCTGCGGATGGTGCCTGCGGTGAGGCCGAGGCTCACGCCCATCGACGCCACCAGGCCCAGGCTGACCCCGGCCAGCTCGCTGTTGAGGATGACGCCCATGCTGCCCGCGCCACTGAACCCGCCGCCCGATTTGCCCGATCCGGTGGTGCCCGCCTCCTCGCGGGCGAGCGCCTTGTCCAGCCCTTCGCGCGCCATCTCGTCCAGACCGAAGGTGGCGTAGAGCTTGCGAATGATGTCGAACGGCGGCAGCGCCCCGCTCTCCAGCTGGTCGACGTGCGGGGTGATCTCCTTGGCGATGAACCCGCGCACAGCGTCGCGGAACATCAGGTCTTCGTCGGACCACTGGTACATATCTGGACTCCCGAGGGATCGCCGGAACTTTCCTCGAATATAGAACACGTTCTAGTTGAGGAGGGGGAGTAGGTTCGGGGTAGACGAATCGTCGACACGAAGGGGTGGTTTCGATGCGAGTGGTCGAGCGGATCAGGGGATACGCCACGGTGATCGGGCAGGCGCAGCGCAATCGCGGCGATCTGGTCGGCTGGCTGGGCCGACGCCCGCAGATCGGGGCGGCGACCATGGCCTACGAGACGGCGCTGCTGTTCAGCAACAAGCTCGATCCCCGGCTCAAGGAACTCGCCGAGCTGAAGACGGCGGGGCTGGTGGCCTGCCAGTTCTGTCTCGACATCGGCTCGGCGCTGGCGCACACCTCCGGACTGACCAGGGCCCAGATCACCGAGCTGCCCCGCTACCGAACCAGCGACGCCTACACCGAGCTGGAGAAGCTGGTGATCGAGTTCGCCGAGGCGATGACCTCGACCCCGGCGGTCGACCTCGACGAGCTGCGCGCGACCCTGCTCACCCACCTGTCCAAGGCCCAGCTGACCGAGCTGGCCGCGTCGATCGCGTGGGAGAACCAGCGGGCGCGGCTCAACCAGGGCCTCGGTGTGCAGCCGACCGGCATGGCCGACGGGATGGCGTGCGCGATGCCGGAACCGCGCGTCGCCCACCTCGACCGGAAGACCGCCGAACCGGGGCGCTGACTCAGCGGTCGGCCCAGGTGGGGGCGGCGCGCGTGACGATCGGGGCGACGTATTCCCGCAGCATCGCGCGTTCGTCGGCGTCGTCACGGCCCGGCGTGGCCAGGAACGAGACGATGACGCGGGTCAGCCAGCGGGCCAGCCTGCTGCGTTCGGGGTCGCCGAGGTCGATGTCGGCGAAGATGGTCGCGGCCAGCGACTCGATGACGTCGGAGTCCTGGCTGATGCGACCGGCCGTGCCGGAATCGCCGGGGCGGAACCAGGCGATGAGCAGCGGGTCGGCGCGGACCGCGGCGATCGCGGCGAGCATCGCGGCGATGATCCGCTCCCCCGGGTCGGCGATGCCGCGCACCTGATCGGTGAGCCCGGCGACGATGCGCCGGGTTTCGCGGTGCACGAAGGCGATCCGCACGGCCTGCCGATTGTCGAAGTAGCGGTACAGGGTGGCCCGGGAGCACCCGGCCGCCGCGGCGATATCGCGCATGCCGACCGCGGCCACCCCGCGCTCGGCGAACAGTTCGGCGGCCGCGTCGAGAATCCGCTCGGCGGCCAGATCCGCGCGGTCGGTGGCCAGCCAGTCGCCGCTCACGCCGCACCCGTCGCGTGGAACGGCACCGACAGCGGCCAGCGGACGTAGTTGCCGTGGGCCCACCGCACGGCGTCGAGGTCGACGGTGAAGTCGGGGCAGCGGGCCAGCAGTTCCTCGAGCGCGACGCGCGCCTGCATGCGGGCCGCGGCCGCGCCCAGGCAGTGGTGGTGCCCGTGACTGAACGTGAGGATGCGCTTCGGATTGCGGCGGATGTCGAGTTCGGCTGCCGTTGTACCGAATTCGCGCTCGTCCCGGTTGGCCGAGCCGTAGAGCAGCAGCACGCGCCGCCCGGCGGGGATGGTGGTGTCGTGCAGTTCGACATCGCGGGTGGCGGTGCGGGCCAGCCCCTGCACCGGCGAGGTCATGCGGAGGAATTCCTCGATGGCGACCGGGATGAGCGACGGGTCGTCGGCGAGCTGCCTGCGCTGGTCGGGGTAGGCGGTGAGGAGCTGGACCGCGCCGCCCAGATTGCCGGTGGTGGTGTCGTTGCCGCCGGTGATCATGGTGAACGCGAAGCCGAGGATCGCGATCAGGCCGTCGTTGTCGCCGTCGGCGCCGAGGCCGGAGGCCAGCAGGTGCGAGATTGTGTCGTCGCCCGGTTCGACCCGGCGACGGGCGATCAGCTCGGAGAAGTAGCCGACCAGCTCACCGACGGCGGTGAAGGCGTGCTCATCGCCCGCGGCCAGCCCGGCGCCGGCGACCGCGCCGCCGACGATGTTCTCGGTCCACTCGTCGAACTTGCCGTGATCGCGTTCCGGCACACCGAGATAGTGCGCGACGACCATGGTGGGCAGCGGCTTGAACAGCTGCTCGACAATGTCGCCCCCGCCCGCCGCGCGCAGCCGCTCGATCCGCTCGACGACGAACCGGCGGACCGCGGGCTCCACCGAATTCACCTGGCGCGGAGTGAATCCCGGAGCCACCCGGCGCCGGAAATCGGTGTGCTCGGGCGGGTCCATGAAGACGAACGGCTTGACGGCGCCGAAGCCCGCCGCCGCCAGGTCGACGTAGTCGACGGTCAATCCCGCCGCGGAGGAGAAGGTCTCGGGATCCTTGGCCGCGGCCCAGACATCGGCGTGGCGGGACAGCACGTAGAAGTCGTCGGCTTCCCGCCCGTCGGGGATCACCCGGTGGACCGGGTCCTGGTCACGCAGCGCGGAGTACATGGACCAGGGGTCGCGCCAGGTTTCCCCGGAGCGCAGCTCGAACCCGACCACATGAGACGTCGTTGAACTCATGCCTCCAAGGTAAGACAAACACTCACATATGTCTAACACTAGTTTCTGTCGGTGGCGGCGGGGAATATCTGGGCATGGGTTCCGGGGAGGATTTCGGCAGTTGGGGGGCGGCGCTCATCTGGGCGGTGCTCGCGGCGACGATCGGCGTGCCGATCTGGCTGTGGACCGGGCAGGAACTGTGGCTGGTGCTGCTGCTCCTGCCCGGCATCGGGTTCACCGGCGCGGGCCGGGCGGCGGTGTGGCTGGCGCTGGCCGCGCTGCCGCGGCGCGGAATACTGCTCGCCGGTTGGTCTTTCGTGGCGGTGGCGGTGGCGGACGTGGTCGCGGTGGTGGTGTGGAAGCTGTCGCCGTCGGGCTGGACGTGGCCGGTCGCGGTGGTGTCGGCGCTGGTGATCGCGGCGGTGATGTATCTCGCGGTCGCCGCCGAGGTGGTCGGCGGGTGGACGCTCACCCACGGTGCCGCCCTGCATCTCGTGGACAGCGGAATCGCCTGGGACAAGGCGCATCCGCAACCGGATCGCTACAGCTCGCTACTGTCCGCCGGGCGCACGGCGGAGGTGATCGGGCTGCGGCCGCCGCCGTTCGCGATCGGCACCCACGTCCTCGCCGACAAGCTCGGCGAGTTCCACAGCCGGATCGCGCGCAGGCACTGGGTCGTCGACGATACGGCCGCGGCGCTGCGGCACGCGGCGGAGTCGACGGCGGTGCGCCGCGAGATGGTCGCGATGCCGCTCGGCCGCGCCAAGACGACCAGCTTCGCGCAGTCGCTCTACGAGGAGGCGTTCTACCTCGACGAGCTCGGCCGGACGCGGGACGCCGTCGCCCTGCGGGCCGAGGAGATCGAACTGCGCCGCTGGATCGTCGGCCGATTCGACAAGAAGTTCCCGGCCCTGGTAGCGAAAGCGACGCGGCCGCAGGCGAAAACGACAACGAAGCGCCTGGTGATCGAGGTCGAGAAGCTCGGGCGGAGCATGAAGGACGCGCTCGCCCTCGCGCTGCGCGCCCAGGCGGACGGCCTGTCCGCACTGGACCGCGCCGACGAGGCGACCGCGCTGCGTGCCGAGGCTGACACCATCGCGCCACTGCCCGGCTAGCCGCACCGCGCCCCGACCCGGCAGCGACGAATCATGGGGAACACCTGGTCGGACGGCATCCCTGGAATCACTCGCGCGAGGACTTCTGGCACGGAACCGGTGGCGGAATGCCGCGGAGCCGTGCGGTAGGAGGTCAGAGTTGCCCTGGTGTGGTGCTCGGGGTGGGTGGTGCGTCGGGTTCACGCACCATGCGGAACGAATTGAGCAGGCCGAGGAGTCCGGCCAGGATCGGGACCAGCAGCGCCGCTTGGAGCGCGAGTGGCCGCGCGTCGGTGTTGATCCGGATGATCTCCTCGCTGATCGCCGGCGGCTGGCCCGCGAGCAGGGACTCGAGTTCGGTGTTGCTCATGACCTGCGCGTCGTCCTCGAGGACCTGGGCGACGTGCGCCTGCTCGGCGGGCGGGAGCACCTCGCTCGACTCCGCCATCGCGGTGAAGGTCAGCGACAGCGTGGCCAGCATGATCGCGCCGGCGAACGCCAGGCCGAAGGAGAGCCCGAACGACCCGGCGGCGGAGTTGGTGCCCGAGGCTTCGCTGACCCGCTCCTCCGAGATCGGCGCGAGCGTGTAGTTGTTCAGCTGCGAGACGAGCAGACCCAAGCCCGCGCCCGCCACGACGAGCGGCGCCAGCAGCGCCCACCCGAACTCCGCGCGCGGCACCAGCGGGAGTAGCACCGCGATACCGACGGTGACCAGGACGAACCCCCACCGGATGATCGGCGCCGAGCGCCGCGCCCCCGCCCGCCGACCCGCGATCAGCGCGACAGCGAACATGCTCAGCGAGAGCGGCGCCAGCGACAGGCCCGCCTGCATCGCGTTGTACTCGAGCACCATCTGCAGATAGATCGGCAGCGCGATCATCGTGCCGCCCAGCGCGATCTGCTGGAGCATCTGCCCGATGACCCCGAGCCGGAACGCCTTGGACCGGAACAGGTCCGGATCCATCAGCGCGGGTTCGCCCCGCCGCTTCCGGCGGATCAGCCAGTACGCCAGCCCGATCAGCGCGGCCGCACCGGCCACCAGCAAGGCCGCGACGGCCTCGCCGCCCTCCTGCCACACCAGGATCCCCAGCACGATGCCGCCCATGCCGAGGACCGACAGCGCGGCACCGACCACATCCACGCCGCGCGACCCCGTGTAGGGCACATCGCGAACCAGCCCGATCCCGGACAGGACGGCGACGATGATCACCACCTCGAGCGCGAACCCGACCCGCCACGACAGGAAGGTCGTGACGAAGCCGCCGAGCAGCGGTCCCACCGCGGCGGCGATCGCGGCCGCCGCGCCGACGAGCGCGTACACCTTCTTCTGCGCCGGCCCGTGGAAGTTGCCGTGCACCAGCGACTGCATGGCGGGCAGCAGCAGGGACGCGCCGATGCCACCGACCACGGCCCACAGCACGATCACCGCGGTGAGGCTCTGCGCGAACGTCATCGCGGTCGCGCCGGTCGCGTAGCCGAGCAGGCCGAGCACGTAGGCACGGCGGCGGCCGATCAGGTCACCGACCTTGCTGCCGATCAGGATGAAGGCCGCCGACACCAGCGCCTCGAGCGCGATCGCGGATTGCACGCCGCTGACGGTGGTGTCGAGGTCACGCACCACCGCCGAGATCGACACGTTCATCAGCGAGGTGTCCACGACGAGGACGAACATCGCCATCGCCAGCAGAATCGCCAGCAGCCGCCTGCTGCCCGACAACTGATCAGCACCCCCGGCAACCGCCCCGTCGACCATGGCAGTCCCACCACCTCACGCGTCGTGAACCGGCGGCAACCCGGTTCGGGCCAACCCAGTGCTCACCCCGACACTAAGCTCCCGGCGACCCGGAAAGCCGCAACCAGCCACGAACCGTTACGCCAGGCCCACCTCGGCGCTGCCACGCGGAAAAGCCGTTGCCCGCGCGCGGGGCGATGTGGCCTCCTTGGGGGGATGAAAAGACAACGGCCGGGGAATGCCCGGGATATCTCGGACGGGTTGAAACTGCACCGGCATTCGGTGCGGGGAGTACGTGGTGTGCGGACGGTGATCGCGCCGCGGCCGGGGACGCGCGCCCGGTTCAGCACGAATCGGTTCCACGAGACGTGGCATGTGCTGTCGGATGACCACGGCGCGAAGCTGCTGGCCAGGCTGCTGTGGGGGCTGTCGTATCAGTCGCGGCCGGGGACCGTGATCCTCCTCGACCGGGAGTTCCTGGTGCCGACGCCCTTCGACGCCGACCCTGCCGACCCCATCGTGCTGGTGCCGGGCTGGCACACCCGATTCGACGATCAGGCCGCGGCGGCACTGAAGCGGCAGACACGGGCAGGCGGGTCGGCGGGGACCGTCCGCTGGCAGACGTTCGGCCTGGACCGGACGCTGGAGCCCCGCGCCGCGGACGCGTGGTCGGCCGAGCACCGCCATCGCCGGGTCGGCGGGGACATCACGCGCCGCCGCGGGATGCTGGTGCTCACCCCACGCACCCCCGACGACTGCCGGGTCTGGGCGCTCGACGCCGCACGACTCGATTCCGCCGGATTCGGCACCGACCACGTGTATCTGGACGAATGGCGGCACGGTCACGACGGCGAGATCCAGATCTTCCGGGCCTTTCGCCCGATGGTCGGCGTCGCCCGGCAGGCGCGTGCCCGCGTTCTCGCCCGCGCCGACCGTCCGGCCTCCCCGGACGCCTTGCGCGCCGAAGTCTGGAGCGAAGCCGAAACCGTCCGGGGTGACGCCCATTTGCGTATTCGCGAATATCGCGGGCGCGGCGCCGAACTCGGGCACGCGGCGGCGGCGATGCTCGCGCACGCGGACGTGCGTTCGCTCGACGAACTCGCCGAACTCGGCGCGGTGGAAACCTATCGGCGGCTGCGCGCGGCGCAAGTGCGCGGCCTGAATCCGGAAATGCTCTGGGCGATGGAGGGCGCGCTCACTTTTCGCGACCGGCGATTCATCGGGCCCGAGCGGCGCCGGGAATTGGTCGCCGCCCTCGGTCCGGCACCCGTCCCCGCGCGGGTGTCCCCGCCGCGTTACCGCGCACCGGTCCGGCCGGGCCCGCGCGCAACACTCCGCGCCACGCCCGGGCGGAATTAGCCCGGCCGGGAATTCCATCCAAGACGGCGGGGCAATCCGAATCATCTGTGTTCATCGACCACGATATTTCGGATTCACCCGGGGGGCCGATTTCTTCGGGCGAATTCGGAGAGGGAGTTTCTCCGATATGTTCCAGAACTCGAGTTCCGGCCTCGGCCGGCGGCTGCTCGCCGCCGCCCTGCCGGTCGCCGTGGCCGTCACCTGCGCCGGGGTGGCCTCGGCCGATGTCGATGCCGATCAGCAGGCCCGGTTCGTCCAGGGGCTGGCCTCGCACGGCCAGGCCGAGGGCATCGCCTACCGCACCGACGTCACACCGGATCTGCGGACCGTGTCGGCGACCGTCGACGACGGACGATTCGTCCTCGGCCAGGACGGCATGCTGACGGTCGAATCGGCGACCGGCAGCCCGATCGCGCAGGTGCCCACCACCTTCGGCACCGTCGGCGGCAACACCATCACCGTGGCCACCGAGATCTCCGCCGACGGGCGCACGCTGCGGGCGACCCCGCAGGTCTCGCAGGCCGCGGCCACCGAACTGAAGACCATCGCCACCAACCCGACCGCGCAGAATTCCGATCCGGTGCACAATGCCGCCGCGATCGGCGCAGGCGTCGGCCTGATCGCCGCCGCAGTGGTGTGCGTGCCGATGATCACGACGATGATCCTGTACCTGCCGTGCGTCGGGCTGGTCGGCCTGCCCAACGCCCTGGTCGGCGCGCTCATCGGCGCGGCCGTCGGTGCCGTGGCGCCGGAGGTCATTCCCCAGGTGCTGCCCTGATCCGACGGTCCACGTCGCCGCGCATCGGAAGCCTTCCGGTGCGCGGCGCTGTCGTGTCGCTCAGGCGATGACGGACATCGCGATGCCGTCGAGGATGTCGTGCTCGCTGACGATCAGCTCGGAAACGCCCGCGCGCCTGGCCAATTCGTCGGCCAGCACCTCGGTGATGACGGCGCCGCCGCCGATGACGTCGACCCGGCCGGGGTGCATGGGGCCCAGCGCCGCGCGCTCGTCGTGGTTCATGGCGATCAGGCGGTCGCACACCTGGTGCACCTCGGCCAGGCTCAGCCGGGTCAGGTGGACCCGGGTCGAGTCGTATTCGGGCAGGTCCAGCGCGACGGCGGTGATGGTGGTCATGGTGCCCGCGACACCGACCCAGGTGTGCACCCGGTCCACCGGAACCTTCGCGAACGCCTCGTCGAGCTTGGTCTGCGCGAATTCCCGCGCCGCGTCGACCTGTTCGGGCGTCGGCGGATTGCCGGGCAGACAGCGTTCGGTGATCCGCACGCAGCCGATGTCGGCGGAGTAGGCCGCCTGCACGCCGTCGCCGTCGCCGACGACCAGTTCGGTGGAGCCACCACCCAGGTCGACCACCACGAACGGCCCGGCGTCGGCGGACAGTTCGCCGACCGCGCCGGCGAAGGACAGCCGCGCCTCCTCGTCGCCGGTGATCACCTCGGCGACCGCGCCCGGCACCACCCGGCCCAGCTCGGCGCGGGTCATGTCGAAGAAGTCGTCGCGGTTGGCGGCATCGCGGGTGGCGGAGGTGGCGACCATGCGCACCCGGGAAACGCCCTGGGCGAGCATCACATCGACGTAGTCGGCCAGCGCGACGCGCGTGCGCTCGATCGCCTCGGGCGCGAGCCTGCCGGTCGCGTCGACCCCCTGGCCGAGCCGCACGATGCGCATCTCCCGGTGCACGTCGGTGAGGCCGCCGTCGGCGCCGACCTCGGAGATCAGCAGACGAATCGAGTTGGTACCGCAGTCCACCGCGGCGATGCGCTCGGTCATGATGTTCCTCCTGGTCGGCCCGATCGCCCGGCGCCGGTGCGAATCCGGCGCCACGCGCTGTCCGCGATTATGCCGATTCTTCGGGCGTGCGTGCGGCGGGCCAGTCGGCGGGGATGGCGGTGCCGCGCAGGCCCGCGTCGGCGGCCAGGGCGACGGCCTCGTCGCCGAAGGGGTTCAGGCCGGGGCCCTTGGCCAGCGAGTGCGCGATCAGCACGTGCAGGCACTTCACCCGGTCGGGCATGCCGCCGCCGGTGAAATCGGTACCGAGCGATTCGATCTCGTCGCGTTCGGCCAGGTAGCTCTCGTGCGCGGCGCGGTAGGCCGCGGCCAGCTCGGGATCGGCGGCGAGACGTTCGGTCATCTCGCGCATCACCCCGGCGGATTCCTGCCTGCTCGCCTCGGCGGTCAGCCGGGGGTCGGTCAGGTAGTACAGGGTGGGGAACGGGGTGCCGTCGGGCAGCCGCGGCGCGGTCTTCACCACGGCGGGCAGGCCGTCGGGGGTGCGGTAGGCGACGGCGAGGACACCGCGCGGCTCGCGGCCCAGCTGCTGGGCGATGATCTCGAGGTCGCGCTCGTTCGGTGCGGTCACCTTGGTCCTTCCGGGGCCGGTTCGGAGATGCTGCGCCACAGGTCGGTGTACCAGGGGTCGGGCGCCGCTGTTCGGGTGCTCATCGGCGGCGGCGCCGGTGCTTCGATGCCGGGGATCTGCACGATGTAGGGGGTTTCGCCGGGCATCACCAGACGCAACCGGTCGCGGGCCTCGGAGCGGATGTAGGCCGGGTCCTGCTGCTGGGCCCGGCGATCACGCAGGGCCGCCAGGTCGGCGTCGAGTTCCGCGCGCTGCTGGGCCAGCGCGGCCGCCTCGGCCCGCTGACTGAAGTAGGTGCGGGTCGGTACGGCCAGGGTCAGCGCCAGGCCGCACAGCACGGCCGCGAGGATCACCGCCTTGCCGGTCGAGAGACCGAGGATGGTGTGCTCGCTGCGTTCGAGCCTGCCGCTGGTCTTGCGCTTGCCCGTGGTCGCGCCGGTGGCGGACTCGGGACGGCGCCGGGTGGTGCGTTTGGCCGCGGCGGGGCGGCCGGGGGCGTCGAGATGACTGGGGCGGGAGCGCGCGGCCCGCGACGTGCGGCGGTCGCCTCGTCCACCCGGACTGGTTCCACGCGCACGTCGCTCGGTCATTCGCTACCGCCCCGTCATCTCACTGCCTGTCTTGCGGTACTGCTACTGCTCAGAAAACGCCGGTGAAGCGCGGGAAGGCCACGTCACCCGCGTAACGCGCCGAGTCGCCGAGGGCGTCCTCGATGCGCAGCAGCTGGTTGTACTTGGCGACCCGCTCGGAACGGGCGGGGGCGCCGGTCTTGATCTGGCCCGAGCCCACCGCGACCGCGAGGTCGGCGATGGTGGTGTCCTCGGTCTCGCCCGAACGGTGCGACATCATGGTCTTGTACCCGTTGCGGTGCGCCAGCTCGACGGCGTCGAGGGTCTCGGTCAGGGTGCCGATCTGGTTGACCTTCACCAGCAGCGCGTTGGCCGCGCCCTTGGCGATGCCCTCTTCGAGGCGCTCGGGGTTGGTGACGAACAGGTCGTCGCCGACCAGCTGCACCTTGTCGCCGATGGCGTCGGTCAGCGCGACCCAGCCGTCCCAGTCGTCCTCCGACAGCGGGTCCTCGATGGAGACCAGCGGGTACCGGGTGAGCAGGTCGGCGTAGAACTCGCCCATCTCGGCGGCCGTGCGGACCTGGCCCTCGAACTTGTAGCCCTCGCCCGCGGTGTAGAACTCGGTGGCGGCCACGTCGAGCGCGAGCGCGACATCGGTGCCGAGCTTGTAGCCCGCGCGCTCGATGGCGACGCTGATCAGGTCGAGCGCCTCCACGGTGCCCGCGACGTCGGGGGCGAAGCCACCCTCGTCACCGAGGCCGGTGGACAGGCCCTTCTCCTTGAGCACGGCCTTGAGCGAGTGGTACACCTCGGTGCCCCAGCGCAGCGCCTCGCGGAAGGTGGGCGCGCCGATCGGGGCGACCATGAACTCCTGGACATCGACGCCGGTGTCGGCGTGCGCGCCACCGTTGAGGATGTTCATCATCGGCACGGGCAGCACGTGGGCGTTCGGGCCGCCCAGGTAGCGGAACAGTTCCAGGCCCGAGGACTCGGCCGCACCGCGCGCGACGGCCAGCGAGACGCCGAGCAGGGCGTTCGCGCCGAGGCGGGACTTGTCGGGGGTGCCGTCCAGATCCAGCAGGACCTGGTCGACGGTGCGCTGCTCGACGGCGTCGAGGCCGATGATGGCGGGCGCGATCTCGTCGAGGACACCCTCGACGGCCTTGGTGACACCCTTGCCGTTGTAGCGGTCGCCGCCGTCACGCAGCTCGACGGCCTCGTGCTCACCGGTGGACGCGCCGGACGGGACATCCGCCCTGGTCAGGGTGCCGTCGTCGAGGGCGATCTCGACCTCGACAGTGGGATTGCCGCGCGAATCCAGAATCTCGCGCGCTCCGACCTGTTCGATGATGGCCACGAAAACGACTCCTTACGACTGAAGGCACGGTAGGTCTCACGGGATGGGCCGTGCGGTGCCGAGCCTATCGTCTCGGCGTGACGTGGAGTAACCGGCACTCCGGCCGGTCGGTAACTACACCCGGCGGCCGATGCTGTAGGTGGCGGCGCGGTCGCGCACGACCCGCATGTATTTGTTCGACTGGTTGTAGGCGAACAGCGCGCGCTGCCAGCCGTCGGCCGAGGTCAGGTCGCCGCCGCGGACGCACAGGTACCGCGCGGCGGTGAGGGCCGCGTCGTCGATGTTCTGCGGGTCGACGACCCCGTCGCCGTTGGCGTCGACACCCCAGCGCCGCCAGGTCTCGGGGATGAACTGCAGCGGCCCGACCGCGCGGTCGTAGGTGGTGTCGCCGTCGAGGGTGCCGCCGTCGGTGTCGCGGATGTCGGCATTGCCCTTCGTGCCGTCCAGGGCGACCCCGATGATCGCCGGGCGCACCGTCCCGTCGGCGTCGACGCCGGCGCCGCGATGGGTGCCGTGCCCGCTCTCCACGCTGGCGATCCCGGCCAGCGTGGTCCAGGCGATCCCGCATTCGGGCTTGGACCTGGCCAGCACCGCCGCCGCGTACCCGTAGGCCTCCAGCGCCACCGGTTCGATCCCGACCGCCCCCGACTGCTCGTCGGCCCACGCGCGCAACTGCTCGGACGCGCGCCCCGGCGCGTCGACATCGATCGCGGGCAGCGCGGCACCCGGACCGGGCGGCATGTCACCGGGGATCGACGCGAGCGAACTACACCCCGCGAGCAGCGCGGTCACCGCCACGGCGGCGAGCACGCCGACTTTCTGCACAGACACCCCATCCATCATCCAGGTCGGTCGCATCCCTGGCACCTCTCACAGCGACTTCTCAGAGTGGAGTGGGACCGATCGTCGCGCCCTCACCATAGGAAAGCGCCTGGTCAGCCCAGCAGTGCGGCGGTGGCCTGGTGGGCCGGATCAGCGAAAACAGCGGCCGGGCTGCCGGATTCGACCACCCGGCCGTGGTCGAGCACGACCAGTTCGGTGCAGTGCGTCGTGACCAGCGCCATATCGTGGCTGATCAGCACGAGGGCGGTGCCCCGCGCGGCGCGCAGGTGGTCGAGCAGGGTCATGATCGCGGCGGCGGTGGAGCTGTCCAGGGCCGTGGTGATCTCGTCGCAGATCAGTACGGCGGGGTCGGCGGCGAGGGCGCGGGCCAGGGCCACGCGCTGGCGTTGACCGCCGGAGAGTTCGTGCGGATGTCGCGCGGCCAGATCGGTGGGGAGTTCGACGGCGGTGAGCAGGGATTCGACCCGGTCGCGCAGCTCCGCCCTCGGCACGCGGGCGATGCGGAGCAGCGGGCGCGCGAGGGTCTGTTCGACGGTGCGGCGGGGATTCAGTGCGGCGAGCGGGTTCTGGGTGACCAGTTGAATACCCTTGGCCCCCACCTTGATCCGACGTCGACGATCGACAGTTATTCGCGCACCGGCCAATTCGAGCGAACCCGCGCCGACGTGCAGACCCGCGATCACCCGGGCGAGCGTCGTCTTGCCCGCGCCCGACGGTCCGACCACGGCCAGCGCTTCGCCCGCGCGCACGGTGAAGTCGATGCTGGCGAGGATCTCGTGCCCGTCGGCGACCGCGCCGATCCCCTCGACGCGCAGGGTCGGCGGCTCTGCCGCGCCCCCGGCGTCGACCGTGTCTTCCTCGAGTAGGTCCGGCGTCGATTCGCGGTTCGCGCCCGCGACAACGGTCACCGGTGCGGGCGCGCGCCCAGCCGAACGCCCCACCTGATCGGACGGCTGGTCGTGGCGATCGGACGGTGTGCCGGTGTCGCCCACCGGTGCCCGGCCCGGCGGAGACACCTCGATCACGGTGTCGGCGATGGCGTGCACGGTGGCGGTGTCGTGGCCGGAGAGCAGGACGGCGGTGGATTCGCGGGCGGCGACTTCGGCGATGAGGCGGGCGATGTCGGTGCGGAGCGCGCCGTGCAGGCCGGCCAGGGGTTCGTCGAGGAGGAGGACCTGGGGCTTGCGGAGTAGTGCGCGGGCGAGCGCGACGCGGCGCTGCTGGCCGCCGGAGAGGCGGGCGCAGCGGCGGCGCAGGTGCGTGGCGTCGAGGCCGACGAGCGCGAGGGCGGCGTGGCGCTCGGCGTCGGTGGCCGTGGGCGCGGCCTCGGCGAGGAGGGCGCGCACGCGCAGCAGCGGGTTGAGTTCGGAGCCAGGGTCCTGGCCGACGTAGGCGACCCGGGACCGCCGAAACTTCCGCAGCGCACCGGAATCCAACGCGAACACGTCGTGCCCGGCGACCAGCACAGCCCCTTCCTGCCTGGTACCGGCGGGAAGATGACCGAGCAGCGCACGCATCGCGGTCGACTTGCCCGCACCCGACGGCCCGGTCAGCGCGGTCACGGTCCCGGCCTTCAGCCGGAAGGACAACGGCGACACCAACAACGCACCGCTATCGGTGATCACAGTCAGTCCTTCGACTACCGCGGCGTCCCCGGCATCGACCACCGAGATCCCGCAGTCCTCGTGCCGCCGGCCCGTCGGCCGATCCCGACCCCCGGCCCGGGTACGACTCACCACAGCAGGCCTGGCGACACCGGTCGCCGTGTCGGCGGGCCGCGGGGCAGTCACGGATTCAGCGGCCTGGCGATCGGGTTTCCGGGCCATCCCACCGGTGACGACGAGGTTGACGCCGACCGCGACGACCGCGATGGCCGCACTGGGCGCGAGCACCGCCCAGGGGTTCAGCAACAGACCGGAGGCGTTGTCGCGCACCATGTTCGCCCAATTGTCGTCGTCGAGGGCGGGGAGGCCGAGGAAGGAGACGGTACTGACGAGATAGATCGCGACGACGAAACGCAGGCCCAGCTGGGTGGTGAACACCGCGCGCAGGTTCGGCAGGATTTCGCGGAAGACCAGGTGCGGCAGGGACTCTCCGCCGGCGACGGCGGCCTCGATGTAGCCACTGGCCGCGATGGTGGCCGCCGCGGCGGCGAAGATCCGGGCGCAATAGGGGACGCCGAAGAGCAGCGAGACCACAATGAGCGCGGTGACGCCGCCCTGGGGCCACGCGGTGAGAACGAGCAGGATGCCGAGCACGGCCGGGAGCAGGATCACCAGATCGCCGCCCAGCTCGATCACCGCACCCGCCCGCGGGCGAACCGCCGCGATCGCGCCGAGCACCGCCGACAACACGGTGACGACCACCGCGATCACCGCCGAGACCGCCAGCAGCTGGGTGCCGCCGGTCAGCAGATGGCTCAGCACATCCCGCCCGAGCCGATCGGTCCCGAGCACCGCTCCCCCACCCGGCGTGGCGAACGGCATCCCCACCGCTCGCTCCGCCGGGTAGGGCGCGAGCAGTGGCCCCACCACCGCGACGAGCACCACCAGCCCCACCCCGGCCGCCGCCGACCACCGCCACCACCGGGCCGCGCGCATCATCGCGTGCCTCCCGAGGCCCAGGTGCGGACGAAGTCGGCAACCGCGAGCAGCACCATGATGACGATGGCCGTCAGCGCGACGACCGCGGCGACGGTGGCGGTGTCGCGATCGGCGACCGAACCCGCCAGGACCGCACCGACGCCGGGGTAGTTGAACAGTGTTTCCACGACCAATGCGCCGCCGAAGAGCATGCCGACGGAGGTGGCGTAGCCGGCGACGATGGCGGGGGCCGCGAAAGGCAGCATGTGCCGCAGCAGCACGGTGCGGGACGGAAGCCCTTCCAGCACAGCGTTCTCCACGTGCGGCGCGGTGGCGACGTCCTCGAGGGCGGAGCGCACGACCCGCGCGTTCCAGCCGATCTGCGGTATCGCCAAGGCCAGCACCGGCAGGATCAGCATCTCCGGCCCGGCCGGGAACCCCGAGCGATCGGTGATTGTGACGGCGGGCAGCCACCCGGTGGCCAGCGAGAACACCAGGATCAGCAGTGTGCCGCAGACGAATTCGGGCACCGCGACCGCGATCGTGCTGGCCGGTTGCAGCAGGCGCGCGCCGAAGGCCCGCGGGCGCATCGCCCACCAGCAGCCCAGCGCCAGCGACACCGAGACGGTGAGCGCCAGCGCGATACCGCCGAGCACCAGGGTCTGCGGGAACTTGTCCGCCAGCAGGTCCCCGACCGAGTTGCCGCGCGCGGTCTGCCCGAAGTCCCCGGTCAGCACGCCGGAGAGCCAGTGCCAGAACTGCACCGGGAGCGCGCGGTCCAGGCCGAGTTCGTGTTCCTTCGCGGCCAGTTCGCCCTGCCCGGCGTCGCGGCCGAGCGCCGAGGAGGCCGCGCTGCCGGGCAGCAGGTCCACCGCGACGAACACGATGGCCAGCAGTGCCACGAGCAGCGCGATCCGCCGGAGCAGCGGCAGGGCGAAGGTCCGCACGGCGCTCACGCC
The DNA here is from genome assembly GCF_042888005.1 of Nocardia sp. NPDC003269. Lineage (NCBI taxonomy): Bacteria > Bacillati > Actinomycetota > Actinomycetes > Mycobacteriales > Nocardiaceae > Nocardia > Nocardia sp. NPDC003269. The sequence goes on along the minus strand of NZ_JBIAPA010000001.1, from coordinate 2,216,129 downwards.
AGCCAGGCGCGTTCCAGCTGCACGCGGGCGAAGCCGCCGAGCGTCGGCAGGCCACGCACCGGCGCGGCGGCGATGTCGACGCCGTCGGCCATGCCCCACACCAGATAGCCGCCACGCTCGAATTCGATGCGCTGGATATCGCGGCAGGACTTCGTGTAGTCGTCACCGGAGGACGCCAGCGCCTTGGCGGTCGCGGCATCGAATTCCGGGTCGCGGAAGGCGGTTTCGTTGCGGTTTGTCGCCGAGGTCATCAGCTTGTCGGCGAAGAACAGCACCGAGTCGTTGGTGCCCCACGACACCGTGTAGAGCGGGGCGGTGAGCCAGGTCGTGTCGTAGAAGGCGGCGGGTTCGACCACCTGCACGTCGAGCCGGACGCCGATGTCGGCGAGCTGAGCGGCGATCACCTTCGCCGACTCGACCTCGCCCGGCACCTCGGCCTTGGTGACGAAGGGGTAGCTGCGCCCGGTGTCGAAATTCGCCTCGCGCAGCAGGGTCTTGGCCCGCTCGACGTCACGGTCGCGCCGCGCGAGCGCGGTGTCGTAGAGCGGGTCGGCGGTGCCGAGGATGTCGGCGGCGACGGTGCCGTAGCCGGAGTGCACCTGGTTGACCAGCGCGGTCCGGTCGACGCCGAGCCGCAGCGCGGTGCGCACGCGCGCGTCGGCGAACGGCCCGTCGGCCGCGCGCATGGCCACGCCGAGCATGGTGTCGTTCGCGCGCCGGACCACCTGCAGGTCACCGCGGCTCGCGGCGGTGCGGCCCGCGATCGCGCCGACATTGGAGGCGAGGTCGATCTGCCCGGCCAGCGCGGCGTTGCCGAGCGCGGTGACGCTGTCGAACATGGTCACCTCGATCGCGTCGAGCAGCGGCGGGGTGCCGTGCCACTGCTCGTTGCGGACCAGCCGGGCATTGCCGCCCTGGTAGGACTCGAGCCGGAACGGGCCGGTGCCGATGGCGGCGGCGAAGTCGGTGGTGCCCTGCGGCACGGTGAAGGTCATCAGCCGGAGCAGCAGCGGCAGCTGGGTATTGGGCGCGGCGAGGGTGAACACGACGCGGTTCGGCCCGTCGGCGACGATGTCGTTCTCGGCGACCGGCATCTTCGACGCCCCGCCGACCGAGCGCAGCCGCCGCATCGACCACACCACGTCGTCGGCGGTGACGGGCGCGCCGTTGTGGAACTTCGCGCCCTCGGCGATGGTGAACGTCCAGCGACGGTTGTCGGCGGAGGGTTCCCAGCGCGTGGCCAGGCGGGGCGCGACGGTCGGGTCGGCGCCGGGGACGGTCAGCGCGTCGTAGACGAGCGAGGCGATCAGGAAGTCGCTGTCGTTGCTGAGGTTGGCGTGCGGATCGCGTTCGATGCGGGCGGCCGTACCGAGCGCGCCGACGCGCAGTGTGCCGCCCGGCTTTGCGGGGCCGTCGGCCTCGTCGTCGCTCGTGCACGCGGCCACCAGCAGTAGTGCGGTGACGCCGAGCCCGGATTGCAGGAGCTGCCTGCGCGTGAAACCCATGGTGTTCCTCCCTCGAACCGCGTGCGCCGCACCACTTTTCCTGGCGCCGCAAACTAGGCGAGGCTAGCCTAAAACAGTCGTCGGCTGGGGAGCTTCCCGGCGACCGTCACCGAACCGCAGCACGTCATCCGGACCCCGGATGACGCCCGCTTCGACCGTTCCGGTAGAACTCTGCGTTATATGAATAGGCTATTTCTCAGCCAACACGTTAGGTAAGTCTTGCCTAATTAGAGTACAGGCACTACCTTCGCACTTCGAGTCTGAAGATCACCCGCGTTCGACCGATGCGAAGAAGGGAAGGCCGGTGAAAAGCGTTCTGTCCGAACGTATGACGCTTCACCTGCACGACATCGAAAATCGCGAGCTACCCCCCGACGCCGCCTCGGCCGTCCGTGCGCTCGCCACCGACATCCGGCACCGATTAGGTGACGAACCCCACACCGACACGCTGCACGACCCGGTCCTGCTGGCCCAGGTCGACGAGCGGGTCGGCGAACTGCCCGCCGCCGTGCGCCACGCCGTGCGACCGCCCGCCACCGCGGCGGGCGCCACCGTCGTGCGCGGCCTGCCCGTCGACGACGCCGAGTTCGGCCCGACGCCGCCGCATTGGCAGGCCGCGGCCGCGTCCGCCGCCGATCCCCGGCACACCGGCTCGCTCGATCTGGACATCGCGATGCTGCTGCTGGCGCGGTGCGCGGGCGAACCGTTCGGCTGGGCCGGCCAGCAGAACGGCAGGCTGGTCAACAACATCCTGCCCGCCGTCGGCCACGAGGACGAGCAGTCCGGCGCGAGCAGCTCCACCCTGCTCAGCCCGCACACCGAGGACGCCTTCCACGCCGCGCGCGCCAACCTGCTGATGCTGACCTGCCTGCGCAACCCCGACCGGGTGGCCACCACGGTGTCGTCGGTGCGGCAGGTCCGGCTGGCCGAGGCGGACCTGGCGGCCCTGACCGTGCCGACGCTGCCGATCCTGCCCGACGTGTCCTACGGCACCGGCTTCGATCAGCCCGCCCCCGCGCTGCCGACCGTGTGGTTCGACGAATCCGGCAGTGCCACACTGCGTTACGATCCCGCCTATACCCCGCTCGACGACGCCGACCCGGCGTTCCGGGCGGCTTATGCCCAGCTCACCGCCGAGCTCGCCCGGGTCTGCCACGCGCCCGCGCTCGCTCCCGGGGAGATCCTGCTGGTGGACAACGACGTCGCCGTGCACGGGCGGGTGCCCTTCCGTGCCCGCTACGACGGCACCGATCGCTGGCTCAAGCGGGTCAACATCCGGTTGCCCGAACGTCGCAGGCGCGCGAACGAGTCGTCCGAGAATGGGTATGGGCAAAGGGTGGTCGCGCCGTTCCGGGCGGCCATCGATCGGACGGCAGAGCGGGGCAGCACAGATGAACGAGGATCCGTTGAACAACCGTGACCGGAGCATCCCGCTGCGGGTGCTCTCGCGCAGCGACCTGGCCGACGTACCGATCACCCCCGCCGAGGTGGTCCGGGCCGTGGAGGAGGCGTATCTCGCCTTCGCGGCGGGCGAATCCGACAACCCGCGCAAGCTGAGCGTCGCCGATCCCGGCGGCTCCTCGGTGTCCTACGCGATGCTCGGACGCGACGGCAGGCGCCGGGTGGTGGCCATGAAGACCTCCTACAAGTTCGATCCCGGCCACGACCGCAGCACCAAGCGGTACTACACCACCATCACGCTCTACGACGACACCACCGGCGCGCCCATCGCGATGATGGACTGCGCCAGGGTCGGCGCGTTACGCACGCCGGCGGTCTCGGCGCTGCTGGTGCGCGAGACCGTGCGGCGCGGCGCGGAGAGCGCGCTGCTGATCGGCACCGGCACCCAGGGCCGCAACGCGCTGCCGCATCTGCTGGCGGTGAATCCGCAGCTACGCAAGCTGATGGTGTTCGGCACCCACCCGGAGGGACTGTCGGCCGTGCACGCGCACCTCGCCGACGCGGCGCCGCACGCGCTGCTCGAGGTGGTCGACGATCCGTACGCGGCGGCGGCCAACGCCGACGTGGTGCTGGCGACCGCCGGTCCCGGCACCGAGGTGGCGCTCGAATCCGCCCATCTCGCACCGGGTTCGGTCGCGGTGCTGGTCGGCTACGGGCTCGCGCCGTCGACGCTGGTCGAAGCCGATCGGGTGGTCGCGACCAGCGCCGCGCAGATGGCGCTCACCGGGACCGACATGGTCGGGCCGGACGGCACCCTGCGCAGCGTCGACGCCGAACTGCCGCAGATCCTCACCCGCGGCGCGGCCGCGCGACGCAGCGAGGACGAGAAGATCTTCGTCTACAACAGCGGGCTGGTGCTCACCGATATCGCGGTCGCGCACGCGCTGGCGGCCAGGGCCATCGCCGAGGGACGGGGTGTAGAGGTGCCGTTGTGGGACTGACGGACGACGCGTCCGGTGGCGGCGTCGGTGGTTCGTCCGCCGACGCCGCCGTCCTGCGTCGGGCGGGCCTGCCGCGGCCGGGCGGCATCGCCGATCGAGGCACGGTGCCCACGGCCGATCGGCCGACGCACTGCGCGCCGCCGATGCCCGCCCGGATCAGCGCGGTGGAACAGCGGCTGATCGATGATCCGCAGCTGCTCGGCGAGATCGCGGAGGTCGTCGGCGGGCCGTTCCATGTGCTGTTTCCCGAGCGGGTCGCGATGAATATCAACGCCTTTCACGCGGCGTTCCGCCGGGCCGAGGTCGACGGGTTCGTGTACTTCGGGAAGAAGGCGAACAAGGCGGCGTGCGTGGCCCGCGCCTGTGCCGAGAACGGGGCGGGCATCGATGTCGCCAGTACCGGCGAGCTGATCGCCGCCCTGGCTCAGGGCGTCCGCGGCGAGGACCTGATGGTGACCGGACCCGCGAAGTCCGACGAACTGCTGTGGCTGGCGGCGCGGCACCGGGCACTGATCGCGATCGACGCGCTCGACGAGCTCGATCGCCTGCGTGCCATGGAGCTGCCCGCCCGCATCCTGCTGCGGGTACTGCCCGAGGGATCGGCCAGCCGCTTCGGGCTCGACCCGATCGAGCTGGAACAGGCCGTGCAGGCGGTCGCCGGTCCGATCACGCTGTCCGGCTTCAGCTTCCATCTGTCCGGCTACGACGCCACGGCCCGGGCCGAACAGGCTGTCGCGCTGGTCGGGCACTGTCTGCGAGCACGGGCGGACGGGCACCCGGCCGACACGATCTCGATCGGCGGCGGATTCGGGGTGGACTACCTCGACGCCGACGCGTGGGCGCGATTCCAGGACTCCCTGAGCGAGAGCTGGTTCCACGCCGACCCGCCCACCGGCGGCTACTACCCGTATCACTTCCCGGTGCCCGGCGCGGACATGCTCGCTGCCGTCCTCGCCCACCACGACCTGGCAGGTCTGCTGCGCGACAACGACATCCGGCTCGCGGTCGAACCCGGCCGCGCCCTGCTGGACCGGGCGGGCAGTTCGGTCTTCCGGGTGCAGGGCGTGAAGACCCGGACCGCGCACGGCGCTCCGTACGACATCCTCACCGTCGACGGCACCAGCCTGAGCCTGTCCGAGCAGTGGTTCGCCAGCGAATACCTGCCCGATCCCGTGCTGTGGCCCGCGCACCCCGGCGACCGCACCCCCACCTGTGTCGGCGCCACCACCTGCCTGGAGTCCGACCTGCTGAGCAGGCGGCGCATCCCGCTGCCCCGCCGCGCCCGCGTCGGCGATCTGCTCGTCTACCCGAACACCGCCGGGTACCAGATGGACTCCAACGAGTCCCCGTTCCACGAACTCCCGCTCCCGCCGAAGGTCGTGCTGCGCGCTCGCGGCGACCGGTGGCGCTGGAGTATGGACGCCCGCTGATCCACCCGAGCTCCCAATCCGATGGAGGAACACCCCATGGCTCTCGTCACGCGCGTGACGGATCTGATCGGCCGCACCCCGCTGTTCGAACTCGCCGTCACCGACGCCGGAACCCGGCTGCTGCTCAAGCTCGAACAGTTCAACCCGACCGGCGCCGCCAAGATCAGAATGGCCCGTTCGATGGTGCTCGACGCGGAGCGGCGAGGTTTGCTGCGCGATGGCGGGCATATCATCGAGTCGACGTCCGGGAACACCGGACTCGGCTTGGCGGTGGTCGCGGCCGAACGTGGCTATCGATTCACCGCCGTGGTCGACAACCACGCCTGTAAGGACAAACTGCGCGCGATGCGGGCCATGGGCACCGACCTGGTGTTCGTCGCCGACGACGGTGACGACGAGCTGGCCACCTCGGCACGAGAGGATCTCGCCGAGGCGATGGCGGCCGCCCGCGACGACGCCTACTTCACCGAACAGCACAACAACGACGCCAATGCCGTCGGCTACTACGCGGTGGCCGAGGAGTTGCTGGCCGACGTCGAGCGGGTCGATATCCTGCTGTCCGCGGTCGGCACCGGCGGCTCGCTGTTCGGGACGGCCACCCGGTTGCGCGAACTCGGCGCGCCCGCCCGGGTGATCGGGGTGGAACCGGTCGGCTCCATCGCCTTCGGCGGCGAGGGCGGGCCGTACTGGCAGTCGGGCACGGGCACCCCGCCCGGCGCGACCATCGGCACCGCCGTTGACTACTCCCTGCTCGACGAGGGGGTGAAGGTCAGCGATACCGACGCCTTCGCCACCGCGCGCGCCGTCGCCAGGACACACGGTCTGCTGATCGGCGGTTCCGCGGGCGGTTCGGTGCACAATGCCTTGGCGCGGCTCGAGGAGTTCCCGGCCGGGTCGACCGTGGTGACCATCGTGTGTGACGGTGGCGAGAAGTATCTCGATACCGTGTTCGACGACGACTGGATGGCCGCGCGCGATCTGCTCGACCCCGCCGCCGAATGCGAGGTCACCACCCTGCTGCGCCGCTACTCGCCGCTGCGGCGACACGACGAACTGATGGAGGTCAGGTGAGCGCGAACGCGCGCGGGACGAATCGCGGAGTGGGTGGGTGAGCGCGCGGCCCACCGACAGCAGCGCGCTGGCCCGGCTGGCGACGCCGATCGCGCTCACCCAGCTGGCGCAGATCGCGGTCTCGACCACCAACCTGGCCCTGATGGGCACGCTCGGCGTGCGCGAGGTCGCCGCGGGCGGGCTGGCGCTGGTGCTGTTCAACCAGATCCGCACCATGTGCGTCGGGTTGATCACCGGTACCGGTAACCAGATCGCCGGGGCGATCGGCGCGGCGGGCAAGCGCGGCGACTCCGCCGACGACGAGATCCGCGGCGTGGTGCGCGCGGCGTTCGTCATCGCCACCATCGCGGGCCTGCTCGGCGGGGCCCTGCTGATCGGGCTCGGGTGGATTCTGCCCTGGCTCGGGCAGGACGAGGGCGTGCTCGCGCTCGCCCGGCCGATGATGATCGCGCTGGCGCCCGGTCTGCTGCCCTGCCTGTGGTTCCAGGTGCTGCGGCAGTACACCGTCGGCATGCAGCGCCCGCAGGCGCTGCTGCTGGTGACGCTCGGCTCGGTCGCGCTGAACCTGGTGCTCGCGCTGACCTTCATCCACGGCTGGGCGGGTATCCCCGCGTCCGGCCTGACCGGCGTCGGCATCGCGACCTCGCTGGTCTTCCTGATCACGTTCGGGGTGTTCTGGGCGATGGTCGCCCGCGACGAACGCCTCGGCCCGACCCTGCCGCGCACCCCGTGGCCGGTGCGCTGGTCGATCGTGCGCGAGGAACTGCGCCTCGGCACCCCGATCGCGCTGACCTACGGGTCCGAGGCGGGCATGTTCTCCGTGCTGGCGCTGGTCATGGGCAGTTTCGGGCCCGCCGCGCTGGCCGCGCACAATGTCGTCTACCAGATCATCTACATCGTGTTCCAGGTCGCGATCGGCATCTCGCACGGCGCGTCGATCCTGGTCAGCCATGCCGTCGCGCGCGACGAGTACAGCCACGCCAGGGCACTGGCCTGGCTGGCGCTGCGGCACGCGGGCATCGTCGCCGCGGTCACCGGCGCGGTCTACGTGGTCGCCCCAAACCTGGTGCTCGCCCCGTTCCTGGACTCCGGCGACACCGACACCATCGCGATCGCCCACACCCTGCTACTCATCGGCATCGTCCTGCAATTCTTCGACGCCGCCCAGAACATCGGCACCGGCCTCCTGCGCGGCCTCAAGGAAACCTCGGCGGGCTTCCGCCTGTCCGTGATCGGCTACTGGGGCGTCGGCCTCCCCGCCGCCCTCCTCTTCGCCTTCCCCCTGCATTTGGGCGCGGCAGGGGTCTGGTGGGGCCTCACGGCGGGCCTGGCCACCACCGCGGTGCTGATGCTGCGCAAGTACCTGTCGCTGCTCGACCGGGCGGTTGCCGAACAGCCAAGGCGCGTTCCGGCGACGCAATCGTCCTGACCGAGACTCGGCGGATGTGCGGCGCTCTCAGGTCAACGGGGTGCCGCGCAACCAGCTGGCCATCGTCTCCGCCCGCTCGTTTCGGTTGGCGAGACTGTTCTGGAACCCGGGTACCGCGTACATGAGGACGGCCCCCCGGACGGGATCGCCAGGGAATGTCGTGATGAGATTCCCGGTCTCGGCATCGCGCGTGATTTCCGGCCGGAAGAACTGATAGTTGGTCACGGACAGCCCTTCGACCGAATCGGCGAACTTGGTGTTCGCGGGCAATTTGTCGATGACGCCCTGAACGTCGGCGGGGGTGCGGTACGAGAGCAAGAAGTACGCACAGCATTTTCCGGTACCGCCCAGGCACCGCCACACCGATACCCAGTCCCCGAAGTCGATACCGTGACCGGACATCGCCTTCGGCACGATCACCTTCGATCTCGGCTCACACGAGGTACCGAGGTAACCGGCCTTCGAGTTCGCGTCCGCGGGGATCATCCGAGGAAAAGTGTTCCGTAGGAGCTCCACTGCCTGCTGGGCTTCGGCGGTATCCGCCGGAGTAACCGGCTTCGCTGTCGTCGCCGGCTTCGTGGTCGTGGTCGGGGATGCCGCATCGGCGCGCGAATCGGTCTCCAGCAGGCCGACCACAGCAAGACCGGATCCGACACCGAGGACGACGACCCCCGCGACAGCGAGCGCTACCTGCCATCGGCGAATCCTCACCACCCGCTTGGGCTCGCGGGCTGTCGATCGCGGCGTTCGCGGTCTGACCACGGGGTCGGTCGGTGCAGCGGCTCGCGGCAGCCCCTCGATCGTCGCGCGGACAGCCGACCTCGGCACGTCCACGGTGGCGGCGACAGCGGCCGCGAAGTCCCGACAGGACGGGAAGCGCTCCTCCGGTCGCTTGGCCAGCGCACGGCTGAGCACCGCGTCGAGACCCTGCGGCAAATCGGGTCGACAGGTACTCGGTGTGGGTGGGGCGAGGTGCAGATGGCCGGTGATCGTGGCGACCGGATCACCCGACTCGAAGGGAGTCCGGCCGGTCAGTATCCGGAACAGCGTGCACGCCAGCGAGTACTGGTCGGCTCTCCCGTCCAACGGCGAACCGACGAGCTGCTCCGGCGAGGCGTAGGCGAGGGTCGCGTTGATCGTCCCGGTCACGGTCAGCTGACTGGCGTCGCTACCCGCGCGGGCGATCCCGAAGTCGGAAAGAAGGGCGCGTTCGACAACGCCATCCAGGGTGGTCAGCAAGATATTGGCCGGTTTGATGTCTCGGTGGAGCACACCCATACCGTGTGCGTAATCGAGCGCGTCAGCGATATCGGAGATGATGCGCGCGGCCCGGTGCAGCGGGAGATCGGGGGCCCGCAGCTTGCTCGCGTCCGTCCCTTCCACGTAGCGCATGCTGATCCACGGCTGTCCGTCCACCGAACCACGATCGAACACGGTGACGATGCCGGGATGGTCCAGCGCCGCGATCAACTCGGCTTCGCGTTCGAACCTGCGCAACGACTCGCTGTCCGCGACGAGATCGCGGGCGAGCAGTTTCAGGGCGACGGTGCGCGGCAGGCGTGGATGCCGCGCGAGATACACCGTGCCCATCCCGCCACGACCCAGCTCCCGAAGGATCGTGTACCCGGCGAAAACACTGCCCTCTTCCAAGATCCGCCCCTCCCCGCAGCACAAACCGGGCCCACCGAGGTGCGGTGGGCCCGGTCGAAGAGTACCCGTCAGATATTGACGCCGTAGTCCCTGGCGATGCCTGCCAAGCCGGAGGCATAACCCTGGCCGATGGCGCGGAACTTCCACTCGGCGTTGTGGCGGTAGAGCTCGCCGAAGACCATGGCGGTCTCGGTGGAGGCGTCTTCGGAGAGGTCGTAGCGGGCCAGTTCGACGCCGGTGACGGCGTCGGTGACGCGGATGTAGGCGTTGCGGATCTGGCCGAAGGACTGGCCGCGGGCCTGGGCGTCGTGGATCGAGACCGGGAAGAAGATGTTGGTGATCGTCGGCGGGGTGGCCGCCAGGTCGACGTTGATCACCTCGTCGTCGCCGTCGCCGGCACCGGTCAGGTTGTCGCCGGTGTGCTCGATCGTGCCTTCCGGCGAGCGCAGGTTGTTGTAGAAGATGAAGTGCTGGTCGGAGAGCACCTTCAGGTTGGCGCCGGTCGCCAGCGCGCTGGCGTCGAGGTCGTGGTCGGCGCCGGTCGTGGTGCGCACGTCCCAGCCCAGACCCACCGCGACCTTGGTGAGATTGTCGGTCTGCTTCGACAGCGAGACATTGCCGCCCTTGGCGAGTGTGACGCTCATGGAAACCCTTCTATCTGATGATGTGTGTCAGTGCCCGTCCTCGGCCCAGGTCCGCAACGTCTCGACCCGGCCCTCCAGTGCGCGCAGTTCGGAGTCGTCGAGCACGGTGCGCTGGATGCCCCGGTCCACCGCGAAGGCCGACTGCCGGTGGTCGTCGATCACCTCGACATCGAGCTGCACGGCGGTGTAGTCCTCGGCCGACGGCATCTGCTCGGCGATCACCGACGCCCGCCCGCGCGCGCACAGCGCGACATTGCCGCCGCCCAGGATCAGCAGGGCGACCTCCGGCCGCGCCCGCAGCCTGGCCAGCGAGCCGCGATCGGACTTCAGGCTGATCAGGATTCGCCGGTCGCCGGCGCGCACCGGCCACGAGACGGGAATCGCGTGCGGCGCCGGATCGGTCGTGACCAGCACGGCGATCGTCTCCTGCGGCCACACCGGCAACACGTCGAGCTCGGGATGATCGGTCACGTAGTCCTGTTCCGCCGGATCCACTTCTGTTGCCATCTACCTCACCTCGACGATCGTCGGACATCACCGCGCCCACCGCGAACGGCGGGCCACCTCCGAGTCTAAATCGGTGTGCCACTTGCTCGCTGGCTCGCGCCGGATTGTCCGGCAGCTCTCAGCAACGTCTCAGCCGCCACCTGGGCGAACTGTCCGATTAACTGACCGATAACTCTTCCGGCCAGTACGCGCGCCACTCCGCCGCCGTCAGCGCGGCCCGCTCGCCCCGCGCGGCTTCGGCCGCGTCCTCGGCGGCGCGGATCGCGGCGGCGAAATCGATGGTGGCCTTGCGCAGTCGTTCCTCGGCGGAATCGGGGCCGCCGAGCTCGATCACGCGCAGCGCCGCTGGCACCAGATCCTCGGGCAGACCGGCCCTGGCGCTGCGCGCGCGCACCTTCTCGGCCAGGGCGAGCGCGGGCTGGGCCATGGCGATGCCGTCCAGGCAGGACCGCCGCGACTTCTCCGCGGATTTGCGTTCCTCCCAGGCCTTTTCCTGCGCGGCGATCTTGTCGGCCACCGAGGTGCCCGCGGGCAGATCGGCGTCGATCAGGTGCGGACTGCGGTGCACGAGCTTGCCCACCAGCGTCGCCGCCACCTCGTCGACGGTGAATTCGCCCGCGGCTTCGGCGATCCGGGAGTGGAACAGCACCTGCAGCAGCAGGTCGCCGAGCTCCTCCTTGATCGTCTCGTAGTCGCCCGCCTGGATGGCGTCGAGCAGTTCGTAGGTCTCCTCGAGCAGGTACGGGCGCAGCGAGTCGTGGGTCTGAGTGGTCTCCCAGCCGCCGAAATGCCAGAGCCGGTCCATCACCTCGACCGCACCCGCCAGCCCGGCCGCGACCACCGCGGTGTCGGCCGCCTCCTGCGCGCCGTCGGCCATCAGACCGGCGTCGCTTCGGTCGGCACCGAAAGATCCACCATGCCCTGGGGTTTCCCGTCGAGCGCGAGCAGCAGATCGGCGACGAACTGCAGCACGGCCACATCGCGCACCCGGTCGGCGCCGACGCTGTCGGTGACCCGCGGCAGCGGCAGCTGCACCAGGCCGCTGGCCGCGCGGTAGGTGGCGCTCGGGTAGAGCCGCTTGAGCCGGAGCTGTTTGGAATCGGGCAGCGTCAGCGGGGCGATCTTGAGTGTCGTTCCGGTGACCACGATCTCGGCCACGTCGTAGGCGCGAGCCAGCAGCCGCAGCTTGGCGACCGAGACGAGCCTGCCCACCTCCACCGGCAGCGGGCCGTACCGGTCGACGAGTTCCTCCACCACCGCGGCCAGCGCGGCGTCGTCCTGCGCGGCGGCGAGCTTGCGGTAGGCCTCGAGCCGCAGCCGGTCGCTGGCGACGTAGTCGGGCGGGATGTGCGCGTCCACCGGCAGGTCGATGCGCACCTCCTTGGTCTCCTCGGTGACGATCGGCTTGCCGTCGGCGGCCGCCCGATAGGCCTCGACGGCCTCGCCGACCAGCCGCACGTACAGGTCGAAGCCGACGCCGGCGACATGGCCGGACTGCTCGGCGCCGAGCACGTTGCCCGCGCCGCGGATCTCGAGGTCCTTCATGGCCACGGCCATACCGGCGCCCAGGTCCGAGTTCTGCGCGATAGTGGCGAGCCGGTCGTAGGCGGTCTCGGTGAGCGGCTTCTCCGGCGGGTACAGGAAGTAGGCGTAGCCGCGTTCACGGGAGCGGCCGACGCGGCCACGCAGCTGGTGCAGCTGCGAGAGGCCGAGCGAGTCGGCGCGTTCCACGATCAGGGTGTTGGCGTTGGAGATGTCGAGGCCGGTCTCGATGATCGTGGTGCAGACCAGCACGTCGTATTCGCGCTGCCAGAAGCCCTGCACGGTGCGCTCGAGCTGGTCCTCGTTCATCTGCCCGTGCGCGACGACCACCCTGGCCTCGGGCACCAGCTCACGAATCTTCTTGGCCGCCTTGTCGATCGAGGAGACCCGGTTGTGCACGTAGAAGACCTGGCCGTCGCGCATCAGCTCGCGGCGGATGGCGGCGGTGACCTGCTTGTCGTTGTAGGCGCCGACGTAGGTGAGCACCGGGTGCCGTTCCTCGGGCGGGGTGAGGATGGTCGACATCTCGCGGATGCCGGCCAGGCTCATCTCCAGGGTGCGCGGGATCGGCGTGGCCGACATGGTGAGCACGTCGACGTGGGTGCGCAGCGCCTTGATGTGCTCCTTGTGCTCGACGCCGAAGCGCTGCTCCTCGTCGACGATGACCAGGCCGAGGTCCTTCCAGCGCACGCCGGTCTGCAGCAGCCGGTGCGTGCCGACGACGATGTCGACCTCGCCCTCGGCCATTCCGGCCATGATCTCCTTGGACTCGGCCGCGTCGGTGAACCGCGACAGGCCCTTCACCGTCACCGGGAAGCCGGCGACCCGCTCGGTGAACGTCTGCAGATGCTGCTGGGCCAGCAGCGTCGTCGGCACCAGCACGACGACCTGCTTGCCGTCCTGGACCGCCTTGAACGCGGCGCGCACCGCGATCTCGGTCTTGCCGTAGCCGACGTCGCCGCACACCACGCGGTCCATCGGGACCGCCTTCTCCATATCGGCCTTGACGTCGGTGATGGCGGTCATCTGGTCGACGGTCTCGGTGAACGCGAACGCGTCCTCCATCTCCTGCTGCCACGGTGTGTCCGGGGCGAAGGCGTGACCCGGCGCGGCCTGCCGGGCCGCGTAGAGCTGCACCAGCTCACCGGCGATCTCGCGAACGGCCTTGCGCGCCTTGCGTTTCGTGTTCGCCCAGTCGGACCCGCCGAGCTTGGACAGGCTGGGCAGTTCGCCGCCGACGTAGCGGGAGAGCTGATCGAGCGATTCCATCGGCACGAACAGCCGGTCGCCGGGCTGACCGCGCTTGCTCGGCGCGTACTCGATGACCAGGTACTCGCGGCGCGCGCCGCCGATCGTGCGCTCGATCATCTCGACGAAGCGGCCGATGCCGTGCTGGTCGTGCACCACCATGTCGCCCGCCGACAGCGCCAGCGGATCGACCTGGTTGCGGCGCTTGGCGGGCAGCCGCTTGCCCTCGGTGGGGGCGGTGACCCGGTTGCCGGTGAGGTCGGACTCGGCGACGACGACCAGCCCGGCGTCGTCGAAGATCAGGCCGTCGTGCAGCGACCCGCAGAGCACCCCGACCACACCCGATTCCGGCACCGCGCCCGCCGCCAGCGCGGCCGCGGGCACCTCGGCGTCGGCGAGGCGTTCCAGGATGCGTTGCGCCGTACCGTGTCCGGTGACCACGACGACGGCGCGGCCGCCGGTGGCGACGTGCGCGCGCAGCGAGGCGAAGATGGTGGCGACCAGTTCCTCGGAACCGCGCGCGGTCGGACCGGCCAGCACGGGCAGGTTCACCTCGACCGGATCGCCGGAGCTGAGCGGGCTCAGCGACCACCACGGCAGCCCGAGTTCGTCGGCGCTGGTGTGCAATTCCGGCAGGGTGCGGTAGCCGGAGGCGGCCAGGTCCAGACCGTGCGCGCCCAGCGGCGCGTCGCTGCCGAACGAGGCCGCGGTCCAGGAGGCTTCGAGGAATTCCTCGCCGGTGCGCACGAGATCGGCGGCGCGGGTGCGGATCTTCTCCGGATCGCACAGCAGCAGGTGGGTGCCCGCGGGCAGGGCCTCGGTGAGCAGGCTCAGCTTGCCGGGTGCGAGGACCGGCAGCAGCGCCTCCATGCCGTCGACCGGGATGCCCTCGGCGATCTTGTCCAGCATCTCGACCAGGGCGGCGTCGGCGGCGTTGTCGGCCGCGACGGCGGCGGCGCGTTCCCGCACCGGCACGGTGAGCAGCAGTTCCCGGCACGGCGGCGCGACCACGGTGTCGACGGTGTGCTCGCCCAGCGAGCGCTGGTCGGCCACCGAGAACGGGCGCAGCTCGGTGATCTCGTCGCCCCAGAACTCCACGCGCACCGGATGATCGGCGGTCGGCGGGAACAGGTCGAGGATGCCGCCGCGGACCGCGAACTCACCGCGCTTGCCGACCATGTCGACCCGGGTGTAGGCGAATTCGACCAGGCGGGTGAGTAATTCGTCGAAGTCGTAGTCGGCGCCGGTGCGCAGCACGATCGGTTCGATGTCGCCGAGGCCCGCCGTCATCGGCTGCATCAGCGAGCGCACGGTGGTCACCACCACGCGCAGCGGCTCGGGGTAGACCGGGTCGTCGGGATGGGCCAGCCTGCGCAGCACCTCGAGCCTGCGGCCCACGGTGTCGGGGCCGGGCGAGAGCCGCTCGTGCGGCAGCGTCTCCCAGGACGGGAACATCGCGACCGAGGGACCGAGGATCTCGGCCAGCTCGACGGTGAGGTCGTCGGCCTCGCGGCCGGTGGCGGTGACCACCACCAGCGGCTGCTGGGCCGCGATCGTCGCGGCGACGAACGGTCGCACGGCCGACGGCGCGACCAGCTCCACCCCGGACTTGCCGACCAGGTCGGCAACCGTCCGCAGTGCGGCGTCACCCCCAGCCGCCTCGGCCAGACCGGCGAGCGGAGGACGAAGGGAGGACATGAACGCTCCTGAATACGCAGACGGGATGTTCCGGGTCGAGTCTAATCACCGGCCCCGACACGATCGGCGCACACCTCCTGACCGGCCCGGGTGCGCTCGGGCGCCACCTCCGGCGCGGCGTCGTCGGCCGGGCGCGCGTACCGTCGAGACCGTGAGTCTGGCTCAACGCGAACGCCACGCCCTGGTGGCGACAATGATCGAAGCTGGGCCGTCGGCGCCCACCCTGTGCGGTACGTGGACGGTGCACGATCTCGCCGCCCACCTGGTGGTCCGCGAGCGCAGGCCCGACGCCTCCCTCGGCATCCTGGTCAAGCCGCTCGCCGGGTACCTGGACGCGGCCCAGGACAAGATCGCCCAGCGGCCGTTCGCCGAACTGGCCGAGCTGGTGCGCACCGGGCCGCCGTGGTGGTCGCCGCTCAAGCCGGTCGACGCCTACGCCAACCTGACCGAGATGTTCATCCACCACGAGGACGTCCGCCGGGCCGAACCTGGTTGGACGCCACGGGAATTGGCGACCGCCGACGAGAAGCGGCTGTGGTCGGCGCTGCGCATGGTGGCGCGCACGGCCTACCGCAAGTCGCCGGTCGCCGTGGTGCTCGCGACGCCGGACGGCGACCGGGTGACCGCGCACCGCGCCGCGGGCCCGGAGGTCGTGCTCACCGGCAAGCCGTCGGAGCTGCTGCTGCACGCGTTCGGGCGCAACGAGGTCAGGATCGAGACCACCGGCACCGAGGACGACGTGCGCGCGGTGCTCGCCACCGACCGCAGCGTCTAGAGCACGTAGCGACGCAGACGGCGGGCGGCGAACTCGCGGAAGTAGGACAGCTTCTCCGCGGGCACGATCGAGGGCAGCAGGAAGTACCAGGCGCGTTCCATCCTGGACGCCATCTGATCCATCGACTCGGTGCCGACCGCGACGATGTGCACGCCCGCCGTCAGCTCGTGCAGCAGCAGCCCGACCACCTCGGGATCGAGGTCGGCGTGCAGATCGCCCTGGGCGATCGCCCGCTCGGCCAGCACCCGGTACGTCTCACTCCACACCTTGGCGATGTTGTCGCCCTGGGCGCCGCGATAGTCACCGATCTGGTGGGTGAGCTTGAGCATCGCCCCGACCATCGGATCGTTCATCGACAGGTCGGCCACCACGTAGGTGATGCCGATGCACGCCTCCAGCGCCGGCACCCGGGAATCGAAGAATCCCTGGCACGAACCGACCAGGCGCTCGTTGCCCTGGTCGACCACTGCCCTGGCCAGCTCCTCCTTGGAGCCGAAGTGAAAGTACAAGGCGCCCTTGGTCACATTGGACTGCGCGATGATTTCGCTGAGGCTCGCGTTGGCGTAGCCCAAACGGAGAAAGACATCGGCAGCGCCAGCAAGGACGGAGTCGCGGGTGATCTCCGCGCGCGCTTGCCTAGCCATCAGATCCGCCTGTCATCCAATAATCCAGCCATCCTGAAGTAGACCGACATCCCGAAGTTTGATCGACTTACCGCCCGGCAGCACCCAAAAGGATGGGTGAACCGTACCACCAGGCGGCTACGCGGCAGCCGAATCCTGGATTCGCTGTAGCCGCGGGCGCTATCGTCCGGTTACCCCGCCGATCCGCCTGCCTGTCCCGTATTCCATTCGGAGCTGAGCCCCGGTTCGGCTTCCAAGTGGCTCAATCCGTTCCAGCACAGGTTGACCAGATGCGCCGCGACCACTTCTTTCGACGGCGTGCGCTCGTCGAGCCACCAGGTCGCCGCGGTGGAGACCATGCCGACGAGCGCCTGCGCGTAGAGCGGGGCCAGGCTCGGGTCCAGATCGCGGCGCGCGAAGTCACCGGCGAGCAGGTGCGCGACCTGGTTGACGGCCTCGTTGAGCAGGCTCGAGTAGCGGCCGTCGGCATTCACGGCGGGCTGGTCGCGCACCAGGATCCGGAAGCCGTCGGTGCGCTCCTCGATGTAGGCAAGCAGGGCCAGCGCCACCTGTTCGAGCCGGACCCGGGAGCGGTTCTGGGTGAGCGAGGAGGTGATCATGTCCAGCAGCATCGACATCTCGCGGTCGACCACGACCGCGTAGAGCCCCTCCTTGCCGCCGAAGTGCTCGTAGACGACCGGCTTGGACACCTGGGCGCGCTGCGCGATCTCCTCGATCGATGTCGCGTCATATCCCCGTTCGGCGAACAACGCGCGACCGATCTCGATCAGCTGCTGCCGCCGTTGCGTTCCGGTCATCCTCGGTCTGGTAGGACGCCCCGACTCCGTCGACGACATGCTCCCCCGCCTCTCCGTGATTTCGGCTCACGAGATCTGTACGTGCGTTCCAGAAGGCTAACAACGGGCCGGGCGGGTGCTCGCGACAGGCGTACACAAGATTCGCCGGGTGGCGGGATCATGTGCGAGGATCATGCCGTGCCGTAGCACAGTGGTGGGCTCTCACGGCCCACTGGTGTGGCGATCCGCCGTAGTGTAATGGCAGCACCTCTGATTTTGGTTCAGATAGTTCAGGTTCGAGTCCTGGCGGCGGAGCACACGGACACAGTGACGTATCGTCGGCCCGCACCATCACCGACCGAACCCGCCACAGCACACTCGCTGACAGGCAGCCGAGGGAGATCCATGCCACCGCAGACCGCCGTCGTCGTTCTCGCCGCTGGTGCCGGGACGCGAATGCGGTCGAAGACTCCGAAAGTGCTGCACCCATTGGCCGGTCGGTCGATGCTCTCGCACGCGCTGCACGCCGCCGCCGAGATCGACCCCACCCATCTGATCACCGTGGTCGGCCACGACCGCGACAAGGTCGGCGCCGCCGTCGCCGAGGTGGGCAAGGAACTCGGCCGCGAGATCGTCTGCGCGGTGCAGGAGGAGCAGCTCGGTACCGGCCACGCGGT
The DNA here is from genome assembly GCF_042888005.1 of Nocardia sp. NPDC003269. Classification (NCBI taxonomy): domain Bacteria; kingdom Bacillati; phylum Actinomycetota; class Actinomycetes; order Mycobacteriales; family Nocardiaceae; genus Nocardia; species Nocardia sp. NPDC003269. Next base: position 2,198,131 of record NZ_JBIAPA010000001.1, on the reverse strand, counting down.
GCAGTGCGCGCTGGACTCGGTGCCTGCGGACTTCGACGGCGACCTGCTCGTCACCTCGGCCGACGTCCCGCTGCTGGACGGGCACACCCTCGCCGCGCTGCTCGACGAGCACCGCAGCTACGCCGAGCGCCCCGCGGTCACCGTGCTGACCTTCGTCCCCGACGACGCCAACGGCTACGGCCGGATCGTGCGCGATGTCGACGGCCAGGTCGCCGAGATCGTCGAGCACGCCGACGCCACCCCGGCACAGGCCGCGATCAAAGAGGTCAACTCCGGCGTCTACGCCTTCGACGCCTCGGTGCTGCGCACCATGATCGGACGGCTGTCCACCGCCAACGCCCAGCACGAGCTGTACCTCACCGATGTGCTCCGGCTGGCCCGCGAGGCCGGGCATCCGGTGCACGGCGCGCGCCTGGTCGACTCCAACAAGGTGACCGGCGTCAACGACCGCGTGCAGCTCTCGCAGGCGGGCGCCACCCTCAACCGGTACATCCTCGAGCGGCACATGCGGGCCGGCGTGACGATCATCGATCCGGCCACGACCTGGGTCGACGCGAGCGTGCGGATCGGGCGCGACGCCGTGCTGCGGCCGGGCACCCAGCTCTTCGGCGAGACCCACATCGGTGAGGACGCCGAGATCGGACCGGACACCACGCTGACCGACGTCGTCGTCGGCGCGGGCGCGAGCGTCGTGCGCACGCACGGCGAGCGCGCCGAGATCGGCGACAGTGCGACTATCGGCCCGTACAGCTACCTGCGGCCGGGCACCTTCGTCGGCGAGCAGGGCAAGCTGGGCGCCTTCGTCGAAACCAAGAACGCCTCGATCGGAGCGCACTCGAAGGTGCCGCACCTGACCTACGTCGGTGACGCGACCATCGGTGAGTACAGCAACATCGGCGCTTCCAGCGTTTTCGTGAACTATGACGGCGTCAACAAGCACCACACCGTGGTCGGTTCCCATGTGCGGACCGGTAGCGACACGATGTTCATCGCCCCGGTCACCGTGGGTGACGGCGCCTATACGGGTGCGGGTACTGTGCTGCGTAGAAGCGTTCCACCGGGGGCACTGGCCGTGTCGGGTGGACCACAGCGCATCATTGAGAACTGGGTGCAGCGTTACCGTCCAGGAACCGCTGCGGCGCGCGCGGCGGCGGATGCCATCGCGGCAAACGAGACGTCTGATCAGACAATCGAGCAAAAGGATGGCAACCAGCAGTGACCGCGTTCTCGATCGACAACCAGAAGAACTTGATGCTCTTCGCCGGCCGGTCACATCCTGAGCTGGCCGAGCAGGTCGCCAAGGAGCTGGACGTCGACATCACGCCGCAGACCGCGCGCGACTTCGCCAACGGCGAGATCTTCGTTCGGTTCGAGGAGTCGGTGCGCGGTTCCGACGCCTTCGTGCTGCAGAGCTTCCCGGCCCCGCTGAACCAGTGGCTGATGGAACAGCTCATCATGATCGACGCGCTCAAGCGCGGCTCGGCCAAGCGGATCACCGCGGTGCTGCCGTTCTACCCGTACGCGCGCCAGGACAAGAAGCACCGCGGCCGCGAGCCGATCTCGGCCCGCCTCGTCGCCGACCTGCTCAAGACCGCGGGCGCCGACCGCATCATCACCGTCGACCTGCACACCGACCAGATCCAGGGCTTCTTCGACGGCCCCGTCGATCACATGCACGCGCTGGTGCAGCTCTCGGAGTACATCCGCACCAACTACCCGTCCGACAACCTGGCCGTGGTCTCGCCCGACGCGGGCCGCGTGAAGGTCGCCGAGAAGTGGGCCGACTCGCTCGGCGGCACCCCGCTGGCGTTCATCCACAAGACCCGCGACCCGCTGGTCCCCAACCAGGTGAAGTCCAACCGCGTCGTCGGTGACGTCGAGGGCCGCACCTGCGTGCTGATCGACGACATGATCGACACCGGTGGTACCATCGCCGGCGCCGTCAAGGTGCTCAAGGAAGCCGGTGCGGGCGATGTCATCATCGCCGCCACCCACGGCGTGCTGAGCGACCCGGCCGCCGAGCGCCTGGCCAACTGCGGTGCCAGGGAAGTGGTCATCACCAACACTCTGCCGATCAGCGAGGAGAAGAAGTTCCCCACGCTGACCGTGCTGTCGATCGCGCCGCTGCTGGCCCGCACCATCCGTGAGGTCTTCGAGAACGGCTCGGTCACCGGCCTCTTCAACGGCAACGCTTAGCCGCCTCTCCGCGATTCTTGGCCAGACCTAGGTGCGGGGTGAGGTGGGGACGCGGCAAGCCTTCGTGCGTGGAGGGTTCGCTCGTGCCCGGTGAGTTACCCATGTTCTGACGTGATCGGTCAGCGCGCTTCGTCTTCGGACGTGGCGCGCTGACTGGTTTCGGGGCATGGTGGTGCTGTCGTAGTTCGGGACGTGGCAGGGGGTTGCATGAGTAGCGAGCCGGAGCGGCGGGTCGAGCTGGGCAAGGATCGGGTGGTGCCGCGGGTGCAGGATGCGCCTGCGCCTACCGAGCGGATGTGGACCGACGGCTTGCCGCCCGCCGAGTTGCCGCCGCCACCGCCCGCGCCCGCCGTGCCGCAGGCCGAGGCGCCGTGGGCCGGGGTCGCGCGGGCCGCGCCGCCGGTTGAACCGCTGCCGCCCGCCGTGCCGCAGGCCCAGGAGCCCTGGGCCGGGGTGGAGCGGGCCGCGCCGCCGGTCGAGTTGCCGCCGTATCCGGCGCCGCCACCGGTTGTCGGGCCGATGTTCCCGCGTCCGGCGTATCCGCCCGCCGTGGGGTATCCGGGGTATGCCCCGCCTGCCTACGGGCCGCCGCAGCCGCTGGCGCCGCGCTACGGCTATGTCGACAGCACGCCCATCTGGTCGATCATCAGCTTCTGCTGTGTGGCCGCCTCGGTGCTGGGCGGGCTGATGCTGTGTGGGCTGCCGGTGCTGGTCACCGCGCCGACCGGGATCGTGCTCGGGGTCGTCGGCCACGCCAAGGGCGAGCAGATGGGCAAGTGGGCGGCGATCGCCAACGGCGCGGTCGCCGCGCTCGCGGTGCTGCTGTTCGTGCTGTTCGTCGCGGCGATCGGCGGCGCCTGACCGGCGCGGACGATACTGGTACACCATGGACGCTTTCACTGGTTTTCCGCTGGCGGCCCTCGACTTCTACGAGGACCTGGAAGCCGACAACTCCAAGGCCTTCTGGACCGCGCACAAGCGCACCTACGACGAGGCGGTGCGCGCCCCGATGACGGCGCTGACCGCCGAACTCGAGGCCGAGTTCGGACCGGCCAAGATCTTCCGGCCCTATCGCGACGTCCGGTTCTCCGCCGACAAGGTGCCCTACAAGAACCATCAGGGCGCGGTCGCGGCCACCGCGCCCGGCGTGGGCTGGTACGTCCAGATCGGCGCGGCGGGGCTGTTCGTTGCGGGCGGCTGCTACATGATGTCGCCCGCGGCCCTGGCCACCCTGCGGGCCACCATCGACGACGACGTGCGCGGCGCCGAACTCGAGGCGATCCTGGCCACGGCCACCGCGGCGGGCTTCACCATCGACGGCGACCGCCTCAAGACCAAGCCGAAGGGCTACTCCGCCGACCATCCCCGGATCGAGCTGTTGCGGCACAAGTCGCTCACCGCGCACCGCGAGTTCGGCGCGCCCGACTGGCTGAGCACCCCGGCGGCGGCCACCGAGATCCGGCGCGCGTGGACCGAGCTGCGGCCACTGGTCGAGTGGTTCACCGGCGTCTTCGAGGGCGTCGCCCACTGACCCGGCGGGCGTGGCAGCGGTGACGGACGCCGACCGGAGGCCGATACTGGACTCATGAGCCGTGAACCACTGGACATGGACATGGGCGACGACGATCAGGCCGACGACATCGTCGAATACGAGCGGTACGTCGAGGACCCGCCGCAGGACTACGTCATCCGCAACCACGAGGCCGACGCCGACGGCTTCCTCGGCATCAACGAGGAGGTCGACGAGGAGTGGTCGGAGGCGGGCGCCGCCCGCGAGGCCATCGCGGAGGACGAACGCCCCGCCGAGGTGTCGGCGGTCCGGGTCGTCGGTGACGACGCCGTCGACGGCGACCTCTACGACGACGCGATCGACGGCGCCGAACGCGACCTCGAGGGCGACGAGAACCTGACCGACGGCGAGTACCTCGCCGACGAGCTCGACCTGTAGCCGCTCAGCGGCGCTCGGCCAGCACCAGGGCGAAGCGGTTGTCCGGGTCGGTCCAGGTGCGCGCGGTACTGAACCCGGCGGCGTCGAGTTCGGCGCGCAGGCCCTCGGGCCGGAACTTGGCGGAGATCTCGGTCCGCATCTGCTCGCCCGCCGCGAAGTCGACGGTCAGGTCCAGATCGGCGACGGTGGCCGTCATCGCCTCGGTCGCGCGCAGGCGCATCTCGATCCACTCGTGCTCGGCGTCCCACAGCGCCACGTGCTCGAACTTCTCCGGGACGAAATCGGCGCCGAGACGGTGGTTGAGCACGTGCAGCACATTGCGGTTGAACTCGGCGGTGACACCGGCCGCGTCGTCGTAGGCCGGGACCAGGACGGCCGGGTCGATCACCAGACCGGCGCCGAGCAGCAGCAGCTCACCGGGTTCGAGCACCTCGGTGATGCCGGCCAGGAACTCGGCCCGCTCGGCGGGCACCAGGTTGCCGATGGTGCCGCCGAGGAAGGCGATCATCCGGCGGCCGCCACGCGGCAGATTGTGCAGGGTGTCGGTGAAGTCGCTGACCACACCGTGCACGCCGAGCTGCGGATACTCGGCCGCGATCTCGGCGGCGGCGCCCCGCAGTGCGGAGGCCGAGACATCCTGCGGAACATAGGTTTTCAGCGACCCTTCGGCGGTGAGCGCGTTCAGCAGCAGCCGGGTCTTGGCGGCCGAGCCGGACCCGAGCTCCACCAGGACCTCGGGCCGGGCCGCCGCGGCGATCTCGCCGACGACGCGGGCCAGCAGGGCGCGCTCGGTGCGGGTGGGGTAGTACTCGGGCAGTTCGGTGATCCGCTCGAACAGCTCGCTGCCGCGCGCGTCGTAGAACCACTTGGGCGGCAGCGATTTCGGGGTGGCGGTGAGGCCGGTTCGGGCGTCGGCGCGCAAGGCCGCGGTGAGATCGTCGTCGGTGAGATGGATGTCCAGCAGCGGCGCGGTCATGAACGGACCCTTTCGGTGACGGGAAGCTCGAGAGCGGTGACGGTGCAGTGGCCGGGGGTGGCGATCACCAGCTGGTGATCGGCGATCGGCTGCCACCGCGGATCGGCGTCGTACGGTTCGGAGGAGAGCACGGTGTAGTCGTCGGCCACCAGGACCGACAGGGCATGCCAGCAGGTGGTCGCCCAGAGCTCGGTCCCGTTGCCGAGCAACAGGTTCAGCCGGGCGGTGGGCTGGTGGCGCAGGACGGCGGCGACCAGCAGGCGCAGCGCGTCGGCGGGCGAGGTGACGGGGCCGTCGGGGGTGATGGCGCCGAGCAGTCCGCGCAGCAGCACCCACAGGGCGGCGGAGTCGGTGAGCGCCTCGGCCCGCAACAGCACCTCGGCCGAACCGAACAGCGGACCCGCGGCCACCGGCACCGAACCGGCCCGCGACTCGGCGGCGGCCTGCGGCTGTGCGGCCGACGCCGGTGGCCACGACGCCCCCGTTCGATCGAATGTTGTTGGGGTGGCGAATATTTCGTCCAGATCCGCACGGACCCGCGCCAATGTCGTCCGCCAGTCGGGCACGACACCGTTGTGGCTGAAGGCCCAGTGCTCGTCGACGAACGGCGCGCACGCGGCCCGCTCCACCGGCATGCCGACCGTGGCGGAGCGCACCGCCGCGAGCACGGCGCGCGACTCCAGCTGCCCGAGTACCTCGGCCACGGCCGGGTCGGTCCAGATCGGCGCCGCGTTGCGATAGCGGGTGACCGTGTCGCGCGCGCCATCGGCCCCGCGCCACCAGGCGACGCCGAAGCCGTCGGCGTTGATCGTGCCGCCGGCCCGCATATCGGTGGGCGCCCAGGACTGCTGGTACAGCGAATGGGGGCCGCGCACGACCAGCTCGCCGACCGCCACCGGCGGGCCGACATACCCCAGGTGACGGCACATCAGCGGACCGCCGACCGGGTGTGCTCGGCATCGCCGGACTCCGACGAACCCCGCTGCCACGCGGACCGCGTCGGGCACGCGGCCGTTCCCGATCGGCGGGCCGAGCTCGGCCGCCGGTCGCCGGTGTCACCACCGCGCATCAGAGCTCGTCCTCGCGCAGGTCGCGGGCCAGCCGGAAGCCGGCGAAGATCTGCCTGCGGATCGGGTGGTCCCAGTTGCGGAAGGTGCCGCGGCACGCCACCTCGTCGGTGCCGAACGAGCCGCCGCGCAGGATCCGGTAGTCGCCGCCGAAGAAGACCTCGGAGTACTCCCGGTACGGGAACGCGCGGAAGCCCGGGTAGGCCTCGAAGCCCGAGGAGCACCACTCCCAGACGTCGCCGATCAGCTGGTGCACGCCGGTCGCCGAGACGCCGGCCGGGTAGGCGCCGACCTCGGCGGGTTCCAGGTGCCGCTGCCCGAGATTGGCCAGGTGTTCGTCGGGGGTGTCCTCGCCCCACGGGTAGCGGCGGGAGTCGCCGGTGGCCGGGTCGAACCGGGCCGCCTTCTCCCATTCGGCCTCGGTCGGCAGGCGCTTGCCCGCCCAGCGCGCGTACGCCTCGGCCTCGAACCAGCACACGTGCACGACGGGCTGACGTGGCCGCAGCGGGGTGCGCGCGCCGAACGCGACACGGGTCCACTGCCCACCGTCGCGCTCCCAGAACTGCGGCGCGACGAGCCCGGCTTCCCGCCGGTGCGCCCAGCCCCGCTCCGACCACAGCTCGGGGCGGTCGTAGCCGCCGTCGTCGAGGAAGGCCAGGTACTGCTCGTTGGTCACCGGCGCGACGTCGATGGCGAAGCCGGGCACGTGCACCGGATGGGCCGGGCGTTCGTTGTCCAGTGCCCAGGGGTCGGCGGAGGTGCCCATCAGGAATTCGCCTGCGGGAACGCGTACTTCGCCGGTAGCGGGGATCGACGCGGTGGGCGCGGGCGGCGCCGAGAGCACCGGTCCGCCGCGCCGCAGCTGATGGGTGGCGAGCATGGTCTCGTCGTGCTGCTGTTCGTGCTGGGCGATCATGCCGAAAGCGAAACCGTTGTCCACCAGTGGATCACCGGACAGATCACTGGAACCCAGCACGTCCCAGACCTTCTCGCGCACCGTGCCGACGTAACCGCGTGCCTGATCGGGATTCAGCAGGGGCAGCGCGGGCCGGTTCACGCGGGCGTGTTTGAAGGCGTCGTAGAGCTCGTCGATATCGGCCCGGACCGCCTCGCGGCCGCCGACATCGCGCACCAGCCACAGTTCTTCCTGATTGCCGATATGGGCGAGGTCCCAGACCAGCGGGCTCATCAGCGGCGAATGCTGGGCGACGAGATCGGCCTCGTCGACGCTGTCGGTGAGGACGGCGGTGCGGCGGCGGGCCCGCTGCAGGACCTCGGCGATGCGGTCGCGCATGCGGTCGCGGTCGCTGTGATCGGCGGGGGCGGAAAGGGTCACGGGATCAACTCCGAAAGGATGTGGGCGACAACGTCATCGGGCCTGCGGGCGCGGAACCTGTCACGAACCGCCCGACCCGTTGCGCGCACGCGCCACGGCGAGGGGACTGCCGCCGGTGCGACATCGGCGGGCGGCGAGCGCCAATTCCTGTGCGGCGGGCGCGGATCGGGCGTGCTGCGCGGCCAGCTCGAGCAGGTCGACCGCGACCCGGCGCACCTGCGGGTCGAGCAGGCCGGTGCGGGACGCGCCCAGCCACTCCCCCGCGGTCGGCGCGGCCAGGGCGGTCGCCTCGGCCACCACGGCGGGCGTGGACAGCAGCGCGTCGAACAGGTGGATCGGGGTGGTCCAGGTGTCGCCGGGCTGGGTGTCGAGGTAGCGCACCTCGAGGTGGCCGGCGGCCCGGACCGGCGGGAACAGGGTGGTCAGGTGGTAGTCCAGGTCGGCGGTGCCGGGGCGGCGGCCGACCTCGTCGTCGAGCGCGCCCGCCAGCCAGTCGGCGAAGGTGGCGCCGGGCGGCGGTGACCAGTCGGCGTCGCGCTCGGTGCAGCGCACGCATAGCAGCGGCACGTCCAGCGCCCAGTGCGCGTAGGCGGCGATCGGATCGGACCAGTCGGCGACCGGCGGGCGGGTGCGGGACGGGTCGAGCCGCAGCCAGGTGCGCATCCGCTGCGAGGCCCACTCCCCCGGTGGGGCGCCGTAGAGCCGGGGCGAGCAGGCGAAGGCGGCGATCAGCGCCGGCCCGAGGACGTAGAGCGCCGTCCAGCGGGCCCTGACCTCGGCGGGATCGGCACCCGCGTCGACGCTGACCTGGGTGGCCGCGGTATTGCACATCATGAGGGTGCCGAACGGTCCGACCCCGGCGAACCGGCGTTCCATGGCCGCGTAGCGGGGCAGCCGGAGCAGGCGTTCGGCCGGACGACGAGCGTCGGAGGCGAGGGATTCGATGCCGATGCCGTGGGCGGCGAGCAGGTCCCGCAAACGGGCCGCATCAGCCGCCAGCTGCTGCGTCAGCACCGCCGGATCGGCGAACGGGGCGCTGGAGAGTTCTATCTGACCACCGGGTTCGATGGTCACCCTGCTGCCGCCGGGCAGGGGTGCCGCGGCCGAGGCCGGGGCGATCGAGGTGGGTGCGTGGGGCCCGAGGGCCGCCGCCATGAGCTCGAGCGAGGGACGCGCACCGGTGGGCCCGGCGGTGAGCCACTCCAGTTCCGCGCCGATCAGCGCCGGTGGTCCCAGCTTGAAACAGACCCCGCCGACATAGGCCTCCGCCGCCGCCCTGGACGACAGTTCGCCCTGGTCGGTGGCGGAATCGGGCCACGAAGAACGTTCCAGAGTGACCGCCATGCCAACCTCCGCGTACTGGGTACCGCCGTGGAAACCGCGTGCTCGTGCAACCGACTCATTCCAGAGTAGCGATGGGCACCGACAGGAAAAGTGACGAAATGGGGAACAGCTCGGCGGCGGTAGGGTCGTCGCCATGATGGACCTCGCCGCGATCAGAGCCGACACTCCCGGACTCGCGTCCGGGCAGGTATTCCTCGACAGCGCCGGATCGTCGCTGTCACCGCGGGTGGTCACCGACACCGTGATTGCCCATCTGCGCCGGGAGGCGGAGATCGGCGGCTACCGTGCGGCAAACGAGCGCCTCGACGACCTGGCCGCGGTGAAGACCTCGATCGCGACTCTGATCGGCGCCACCGCCGACACCATCGCGCTCAGCGACAGTGCGAGCCGGTCATGGGCCGATTTCGCCTATTCGGTCGCGCTGCGTCCTGGCGACCGCATCCTGATCTCCGGTGCCGATTACGCCAGCAACGCCATCGCCGCGCTCCAGCGCGCCCGGCAGACCGGCGCGGTGGTCGAGCACATTCCCAGCGACGATACCGGCCGACTCGATACCGACGCCCTCGCGGCCATGCTGGACGAGCGCGTGAAGCTGGTCTCGCTCCAGCACGCGCCGACCAACGGCGGCCTGGTGAACCCGGTCGGCGAGGCCACCCGGATCGCCCACGAGGCGGGCGCGCTGGTGCTGCTGGACGCCTGCCAGTCGATCGGGCAGCTGCCCATCGATGTCGGCGCGCTCGGCGTCGACGCGCTCTCGGCCACCGGCCGCAAGTGGCTGCGCGGGCCGCGCGGCACCGGATTCCTTTATGTCCGTAACGAACTGGTGCGCACGATGGAACCGGGCCGCCTCGACCTGCACAGCGCGCAGTGGGTGAGCCCGACCGAGTACCGGCTGGCCCCGGACGCGTCCCGCTTCGAGTTCTGGGAGTGCGACGTGGCCGCCCGGCTCGGGCTCGGCGCCGCCGTGGACTACCTGCTCGACCTCGGCCCCGACGAGGTCTACGCCGCCGTCGCGGACCGGGCGGGCTACCTGCGCAAGGCCCTGCCCGGCGTCCCCGGGGTGACCGTGCGCGATCTGGGTACCGAGCACAGCGGGATCGTCTCGTTCACCGTCGACGGGCACGAGCCGGTCGCGCTGCGCGACCGGCTCGCCGAGCACGCCGTCACCGTGACCGTCAGCCACGCGGGCTCCACCCTGCTGGACATGACCGCGCGCGAGCTGCCCGCGATCGTGCGGGCCTCCCCGCACTATTTCGTCGACACCGACGACCTCGACCGCTTCGTCGCCGCGCTGGCCGAGATCACCCGCTAGCGCCCGAGATGCTCGCCGACGATCCGGTCGGCGAGCGCGCGCGGGTCCGCGCCGGGGGCGACGACCTCGAGGGTCCGGTTGGCGGCGACGGTGGCCATGCCGTGCACATTGGTCCACAGCAGCAGGGCCGTGCCCGCGGCATCCACGCCCGGCCGGGCCGCGGCGACCAGCGCGACGACCTGACCGTAGAGCGGCTCGGTCGTCGCACGCAGGTTCTCGCCGGCGCCCGCCAGCAGGTCGTGGCGGAACATCAGGGTGAACATCTCGGGCCGGGTGAGCGCGAAGTCGACGTAGTCGATCGCCATCCGGCGCAGCCGTTCGCGCGGGTCGTCGATGGTGGCGAGCGCGGCGAAGCGGTCGATCAGGTCGGCGAAGCCGCGCGCGGCGATGGCGGCCAGCAGCGCGCCGTGGGTGGGGAACCAGCGCCGCGGGGCGCCGTGCGAGACACCGGCGGCCCTGGCGATGGCCCGGAGCCCGAGTTCACCGAGGCCGTCGCGTTCGAGCAGGTCGACGCCGGTGTCGATCAGGCGCACACGCAACGATTCGGACATACCGGCAATTCTCACATCCGGCGGGCGACGCGCGTCCACACCTTCCGTAGACAGTGTCTACTATGGTCGAGTAGACACTGTCTACGTCGGAGGTCCTATGTGGTACCAGCTGTGCAAACACGTCCTGATCGGCCCGCTGCTGCGGCTGCTCGGCCGGCCGCGCGTCGAGGGGCTAGAGCACGTGCCGCGCACCGGACCGGTGATCATCGCGGCCAATCACCTGGCTTTCATCGACTCGCTCTACCTGGCGCTGGTGATCCCGCGCCCGCTCACCTTCCTCGCCAAACAGGAGTACTTCGCCGGCACCGGTCTGCGCGGGCGCGCCACGCGCTGGTTCTTCACCGCCGCCGGGCAGGTGCCGGTGGACCGGACCGGGGGCGACGCGGCCGCCGACGCCCTCGCGGCGGCCACCAGGATCCTCGACGCGGGCGGCGCCTGGGCAATTCACCCGGAGGGCACGCGATCGGTGGACGGCAGGGTCTATCGTGGTCGCACCGGGGCGCTGCGCGTTGCCATGGCTACAGGGGCGCCGGTGGTGCCCGTGGTGCTGGAGGGAACCGACCGCATGAACCCCCGCGGTCGGAAACTGTTGCGTTTCACCAAGGTGCGCATCAGCATCCAGCCGGCGCGGCGGTATCCGGCAGCGGTGCACCGCGCCCAGGTCAGAGTGGCAACTGACCAGCTGATGCGGGAAATTGCGCTGCAATCAGGTAGACCATATGTGGACCGCTACGCTGCCTCCTTTGCCGCCGAACGCTGATCGGCGAGGACGCTCGGTTGTCAGTCGGGGTTAACACCGGGTGGGCGGGGCGGGATTTTCTGTTGGGAGAGCACGGCCGTAACCGATCGTTGGCGTAAAGGGAGTCCGACGTTGAGCAGGTTCACCGACGAAATGTTTGCCACAGCGTTGACCAGCCACAGGGGGCTGGTCACCGGGGAGCCCGAGGCGCCGTTGCGGCAGACCTGGGGGGAAATCCACCGCGCCGCGCGGCGGATGGCGGGTGGCCTGGCGGCCGCCGGGATCGAGCACGGCGACGCGGTGGGCGTCCTGGCCGGTCTGCCCGTCGACATCGCCCCTGTCTGCCAGGGCATCTGGATGCGCGGCGCGTCGATCACCATGCTGCACCAGCCGACACCGCGCACCGACCTCGCGGTCTGGGTGCGCGACACCGAGACGGTGCTCGACATGATCGAGGCCAAGGCCGTCGTCCTCGGCGCGCCGTTCGCGGCCGCCGAGCCCGTGCTGCTGGAGCGCGGGATCACCGTGGTCAAGATCGAGGACCTGCACGACGGCCCCGACACCGACCCGGTACCGACCGGCGAGTCCGATATCGCGCTGCAGCAGTTGACCTCTGGATCGACCGGCTCGCCCAAGGCCGTCCGGATCACCCACGGCAACTTCAACGTCAACGCGCGCGCGATGTTCAATCGGGTGAAGTTCCAGCTCGACGACGACGTCATGATCAGCTGGCTGCCGCTGTTCCACGACATGGGCATGGTCGGCTTCCTCAGCGTACCCATGCAATTCGGCGCCGAGGTGGTCTGCGTGACCCCGCTGGATTTCCTGGCCAGGCCGCTGCTGTGGGCCGAACTGATCGACAAGTACCGCGGAACCGTCACCGCGGCACCGAACTTCGCCTACTCGCTGCTGGCCCGGCGGCTGCGCCAGGCCGAGCCGGGTTCGATGGACCTGTCCAGCGTGCGCTACATGTGGAACGGCGCCGAACCGGTCGACCCGGACACGATGATCGCGCTCGCGGAGGCGGGCAAGCACTTCGGGCTCAACCCGATGGCGCTGACCCCGGTCTACGGCATGGCCGAGACCACCCTGGCCGTCTCGATCCCCGACCCCGGCCACGGCATGGTGCTCGACGTCATCGACGCCGACCTGCTCGAAGCCGTCGGCAAGGCCGTGCCGGTCGCCGAGGACGGGCACCACGGCACGCCGCGCAGGCTGCCGACGCTGGGTCACCTCGTCGACGACCTGGAGGGCCGGGTCGTCGACGCCGAACGGCAGCCGCTGCCGGTGCGCACGGTCGGCGTCATCGAATTGCGCGGGCCCGCGGTGACTTCGGGCTACGTGACCGTCGACGGGTTCCGGCCCGCGCAGGACGCGGAGGGCTGGCTCGACACCGGCGACATCGGCTACCTCACCGAGGCGGGCATGGTCGTGGTGTGCGGGCGGATGAAGGACGTCATCATCATGGGCGGCCGCAACATCTACCCGACCGATATCGAGCGGGCCGCAATGCGGGTGCCCGGAGTCCGTCCCGGCAATGCCGTTGCGGTGCGCCTGGACGCGGGCGAGAAGCGCGAAAGCTTCGCCGTGGTGGTGGAATCCAACGACTACCAGGACCCCGACGAGGTGAAGCGGATGGAGCGCGAGATCGTGCACGAGGTGTTCGCCGAGGTCGGCGCCCGCCCGCGCACGGTCGCGGTACTCGGCCCCGGCGCGCTGCCCAAGACGTCGTCGGGCAAGCTGCGGCGCGCGGCCACCGCGGTCCACCTGCGCTGAACGCACTCGGCGCGCCCTGGCGAATTCGCCTGGGCGCGCCGGGAAGCCGGGGTCAGTGCAGCGAGTTCTGGGCGGTTTCCAGCCCGACCTTCAGCAGCAGTTCGACCGCGTCCGCGGCCTGCTCGACGATCACCGGGACCTCTTTGCGCTCCGGGGCCGCGAACGGCTTGAGCACGTAGTCGGCCGGATCCTGGCGACCGGGCGGGCGGCCGATGCCGATCCTGGTGCGCAGGTAGTCCTTGGTGGTCAGGGCCTGCGAGATCGAGCGCAGGCCGTTGTGGCCGCCCTCGCCGCCGCCCTGCTTGAGCCGGATCGTGCCGAACGGCAGGTCGAGCTCGTCGTGGACGACGATCACCTGATCGACGGGCACCGAGAAGAACTTGGCCAGCGCGGCCACCGGCCTGCCGGACAGGTTCATGTAGGCGCGCGGCTTGGCGATCAGGATCTGGCGTCCGTCCAGGCGGGCCTGCAGCAGGTCGGCGCCGGACTTCTTGTGCACGGCAAAACGGCCGCCGACGCGCTCGGCGAGCACGTCGGCGACCAGGAAGCCCACATTGTGGCGGGTGCGCTCGTATTCGGGGCCGGGGTTACCCAACCCGACTACGAGCGCGGGCCCGGAGGATTCGGTCATGCGCCGAACCGTAGTGCAGGAGTCTTACTCGGACTCGGGAGCCGACTCGGCGGTCTCCTCGGCGCCGGCGCCTTCGCCCTCTTCGTCGAGCTGCGCGGCCGACGGCGCGGCGATCACGTTGACGATCAGCGCCTCCGGGTCACCGGCCAGGGTGACGCCCGCGGGCAGCGCAATGGCGCCGGCCAGGATCTGGGTGCCCGCCTCGACGCCCTCGACCGAGACCTCGATGGCCTCGGGCAGCTTCAGCGCGTCGGCCTCGATGGACAGGGTGGTGGCTTCCTGGGTGACCAGGGTGCCGGAGGCGGCATCGCCGGTGACGGTGACGTTGACGTCGGTGGTGACGCGCTCGCCACGCTTGACGATCAGCAGGTCGGCGTGCTCGATGTAGCGGCGGATCGGGTGGACGACGACCGACTTGGTCATGGCGAGCTGCTGCTTGCCGTCGACGACCAGGTTCAGGATGGCGTTGGTGCCGTGCTCACGCAGGATGGCGGCGAAGGCCTTGGCGTTCAGGCTCAGGTGCTGCGGCTCGGCCTGGTGGCCGTACAGCACGGCGGGCACATTGCCGTCGCGACGGGTACGGCGAGCGGCGCCCTTACCGAATTCGGTGCGGACGGCGGCTTCGATCTGGTTCACGTCGGACATGACTGAATGCGCTCCTACGGCTCTTCCGGGCTGGTCATTGTGGCGACCCATCTGCGGGGTCAACGTCTACTCGTCGGACGAAGAACGAACGAGGACGACCGGGAAGGCCGAGCCGCGTCGATCACGGTGAGCACAACCACTGGGGGCAACTCACCCTCGCCGAGACAACCCGACAACCATACCGCATCCACATCGCCCGGAAAAACCGGGTCGGTTCGGCAGAACACCCCGTCGACCTCGCCGAACCGGCGACCTTTAGGCTCTATAAGTTGCCGACCACTGCGAAAGGTTCCGCGTTGACCGAGTCCGGAGAGAGCGCCGCCCCCACCCCGCGCGGACTACCCGCCGAGGTCGCGCGCCGCCGCACCTTCGCCGTGATCTCGCACCCCGACGCGGGTAAGTCGACGCTGACCGAGGCGCTGGCGCTGCACGCCAAGATGATCTCGGAAGCGGGCGCGATCCACGGTAAGGCCGGTCGCAAGTCGACCGTGTCGGACTGGATGGAGATGGAGAAGGCCCGCGGCATCTCGGTGAGCTCCACCGCGCTGCAGTTCAACTACCGCGCCGCCGGGTCCGACATCGACAATGTCATCAACCTGGTCGACACCCCCGGTCACTCCGACTTCTCCGAGGACACCTACCGCGTGCTCACCGCGGTCGACGCCGCGGTCATGCTCATCGACGCCGCCAAGGGCCTCGAGCCGCAGACGCTGAAGCTGTTCCAGGTCTGCCGTCACCGTGGCATCCCGGTCATCACCGTCATCAACAAGTGGGACCGCCCCGGCCAGGCGCCGCTGGAACTGCTCGACGAGATCAGCGAGCGGATCGGCCTCACCCCCACCCCGCTGTTCCTGCCGGTCGGCATCGCGGGCGATTTCCGCGGCCTGCTGCGCCGCGGCCCCGAGGGCGCGGCCGACGAGTACATCCACTTCACCCGCACCGCCGGTGGCGCGACCATCGCGCCGGAGGAGTCGCTGACCCCGGCCGAGGCCGAGGCGCGCGAGGGCGAGGCGTGGACGACCGCCGCCGAGGAGAGCGAGCTGCTCTCGGCCACCGGGCAGGACCACGACCAGGAGCTGTTCCTGGCCGGGCAGACCTCGCCGGTCATCTACGCCTCGGCGATGCTGAACTTCGGTGTGCGCCAGCTGCTGGAGACCCTGGTCGCCTTGGCGCCCGCGCCGGGCGCGCGCGCCGATGTGGCGGGCAAGGACCGCGCGACCGGCGATCCGTTCAGCGCGGTGGTCTTCAAGGTGCAGGCGGGCATGGACACCGCGCACCGCGACCGGCTGGCGTTCATGCGGATCGTCTCCGGTGAGTTCGAGCGCGGCATGGTCGTCACGCACGCGCAGACCGGCCGCCCGTTCGCCACCAAGTACGCGCTGACCGTATTCGGCCGCGAGCGCACCACCGTCGACACCGCCTACCCGGGCGATGTGGTCGGCCTGGTGAACGCGACCGCGCTCGCCCCCGGCCACACCCTGTTCGTGGACAAGAAGGTGGAGTTCCCGCCGATCCCGAGCTTCGCCCCCGAGCATTTCGCGACGCTGCGCGCGCAGAGCGCGGGCAAGTACAAGCAGTTCCGCAAGGCCATCGACCAGCTCGACTCCGAGGGCGTGGTGCAGGTGCTGCGCAACGACGCCCGCGGCGACCAGTCACCGGTGCTTGCCGCGGTCGGCCCGATGCAGTTCGAGGTCGTCACCGCGCGCATGCAGGCGGAGTTCAATGTGGAAACCCAACTGGATTTCCTGCCGTTCACGCTGGCCCGCCGGACCGACGCCGAATCGGCGCCGGAATTGGATCGCCAGCGCGGCGTCGAGGTGTTCACCCGCACCGACGGCGCGATCCTGGCCCTGTTCAGCGACAAATGGCGGCTGCAGTACATCGAGAAAGAGCACCCGAAGCTCACGCTGGAGCCCCTGGTGGCGACCGCCGACTAACTGGTCGACTGTCTGAGTCGGCCTCAGGCGGCCGGTCCGGGATTGCGCTCCACCGAGGAGATGTGGTTCTCCTGCGCGATCATGCCCCAGCGGCTCGCGGTCAGCCGCAGGCTGGGCAGGTCGCTGAGCGAGAGGACCACCTCGTAGGTGCGCTCGTACCCGGTGTGCGCGATGCGCCAGTGCCCGTCCTCGCAGCGGACGTAGCGATCGGTGTAGAAGGCCGCGCCGCGCAGGCACATGTTGTGCTCGGGGATGATCACCGTGTCGGCCAGATACCAGGTGCCGGTCGCGGTGTCGCCGTCGACATCGATCTCCGGATGGTCGCAGCGGTGCTCGGTGATGACGTGCGGTCCGAGGGTGTTGCGCAGGAAGGCCAGGAAGGCCTCACGCGACTCGAACTGCAGGTATTCGCTGTAGGTGGCGGTCGCCTCGGGGATCAGGGTGTCGGCGAACTCGTCCCAGGACTTGGTGTCGAGTGCCCGCAGATAGCGGAACTTGAGCCGGCTGAGCGCGATGAGGTCGTCGGGATGATCGGGCGGGCGCTGGACCGGCTCGGGCTGCTCGTCGTCCATCGCGTCCGCGTGCGGCACGTCGGCCATCCGGACCTCCCCCGTCTCCATCCCGGCGACCAGCGGTTCGTCGTCACCGGGCAGCAGCGGACCAGGCCGCGCCGAGGTGGGCGCGACAGGATCGTCGACGCGCACGTTCGGAGATCCGGACCCCTGCTCCATCCCTCCACGATCCCACTGAAACGAGCGCAGTGCCGGATCTGTATCTGATCGCTATCACTGCCGACACCGGAGCGTGACCTCCGGCGCCGACAGCCCGCGCTGTCTCAGCTACCCGATGGTGAAGCAGGTGCGGCAGAAGTCCTCGCCGAATTCCGACAGCCGCAGGCTCTTGCGGACGATCTTCGGCGCGCGGCCCGCCTTCTTGAGCGCGTCCTCGACCACGGGCTGCACTTCCAGCACCATGTAGCGGCTCAGCACCACCGGATCCTCGGAGGTGAAGGTCAGGCCGAGGCGATTGAGGTTGATCAGGTACGACCGCGCCCGGTCCGGGTAGCGCACGCCCGCCTGCTCGGGCACCGAGGTCAGATCGCCCTGCACCAGCTCCGAGCCGATGCCGAGCGGCCGGTTGGTGCGCACGTCGACCGAGGGCTGCGGACCGTTGAGGGCCATGAAGCGCAGGATGCGGGCCTCGTCGGGCGCGATCTCGTCGAGGATGCGGTCGTAGGCCGGGTGCACGTCCTCGGTGAAGTAGACGTCGGCCGAGCGGGCCAGCAGCGCGTCGCCGCGGCGGCGCAGGTCCTCGGTGCTGGCCGAGCGCAGGTAGGGGCCGACGGTGATGGCCTGCTGGGAGGACCCGTTGGGCGTCGGCACATAGCTGACGATCTCGCGCACCGACCCCTCGGTGACGCCGAGCGCGCTACGCGCGATCGAGCGCAGGGCATTGCCGGTGCGCTCGGCGATATCGGCCGAGGACTCGCCGTCCAGGGCCGCCTGGGCCAGCTCCTTGGTCACCTCGTAGGTGGTGCCGACCGCCCACTGACTGCCGCGCACCGCGGTGCCCGCCGCCAGTCCGGCGGCGCGGAACACCCCGCGGATCAACCGGGCTTCGTTACTGATCTGTCGCTGCTCGACGTCCGAGCTGCGCTCGACGGCGCGGGTACCGGCACGGGCCAGGTCCTGTCCGGTCCTGTCGTCTGTCACGTCCTACTCCGAAGTCTCGCATGGGAACGATCGCCCACAGATTATTGCCCGACCACGCTCCGAACACAGTGCGTACGCAGCGCGCCCCCTGAACGCGCTGGTTGTGGCCTGTCACCAAATGTGGTGGTGCTCATTGTTCCGACTCGCCAGGACGAATACGGCATTCGGGACAGGTTCTGTGACTGATGTCTCAGACACTACCCTGTGTCCTGGCACACGACGAATGGACCCAGTTCCGCAACTCACAGTAGGGTCACCGCGGCGCGGGGGTGCTAATTTTGGGTGCCGGTGAGGCGGTGATCACCGGATAACGGCAGGAGGGTGTCGTGTTGGAGAGTGCGTTCGGGTTGCATCCGACACTCCTGCTAGAAATTCTGACTATTCCTCTTTTCACAGGAATAATCGGCTACATCACGAACTGGACCGGCATTCTGATGCTGTTCCAGCCGATCAAGTTCCACGGCGTGAAGCTGCCCGGCTTGCGCGCGATCTTCCCGTACCTGCCCAAGCGGATCCAGGTGTTGCCGCTGCTCAGCTATGACGGGCGGATCGGCTGGCAGGGCATCGTGCCCTCGCGCGCGGACAAGATGGCCAGCATCGCCGTCGACAAGGGGTTGTCCAAGCTCGGCAGCGTGTCCGACTTCTACCGTGAGCTCGATCCGGAGAAGCTGGCCGAACATCTGGCCGAGGTCGCCGACGCCCAGATCAGCGACATCGTCGAGGTGATCCTGCGCCGCGAGCATCCGCAGCTCTGGTACAACCTGCCCACCCAGGTGCGCGAGATGGTGCATCAGCGGGTGCGCTCGCAGCTGCCGGAGATCCTGCGCGAACTCACCACCGAACTCGGCACCAATATCGATCAGCTGCTCGATGTGAAGCAGATGGTCATCCGCTATTTCCAGGCGCGGCCACAATTGCTCAACCAGTTGTTCCAGGTGCTCGGCGCCAAGGAACTGCGGTTCATGCAGAACTTCGGCTTCTATTTCGGCGCGCCCTGCGGTCTGCTGCTGGTGCTCGCGCTGCACACCACCGGCCTGTCGCCGCTGATCGTGCTGCCCATCGGCGGCATCATCATCGGCTGGGTGGTCAACTGGGTCGGCATCAACATGATCTTCGCGCCCGCCACGCCCAAGTGGTGGTGCCCGTGGCGGCAGGGTCTGCTGATCAAGCGGCAGCCCGAGATCACCGCCGGCTACGCCGAACTCGTCTCCACCGAGGTCGTCACCGTCGCCAACATCGGCGACGAACTGCTCAACGGCCCGCGCTCGGACCGCACCCTGCAGATGCTCGAGGACACCCTGCGCCCGGCCGCCGATCGCGCGCTCGGCCCGGCCCGGCCCGCGGTGAAGTTCATGCTGGGCAGCCGCGAGTACGACTCGCTGCAATCCACGCTCACCGCCGAGGCGATGACGATCGCGCCGATGGCCTTCGCCGACCCCGCGTTCAACGTTCAGCAGGGCAGGCAGGTCAACGAATACATCGCCCGGCAAATGTCCGCACTTTCCCCACACGACTTCGTGGACATGCTGCGGTCGGCCATCAAACAGGACGAATGGTTGCTTTTCGTCCATGGCGGCGCGCTGGGGCTCCTCGCCGGATACGCTCACATCCTGGTCTTCGGAACAGGAGTAGCGACGACATGGATATAGACGACGGGACCCCGTCCACCGAACTGGTGCGACGGACGGTACCGCCGATCGAAGCCACCGGTGACCGGCGTGGCGTGCTGCCGGTCTCGCCGGTGCGCACGGTGCGGGCGGCGACCGGTGTCGCGCGGGTCGCGCTCACCGCGGCCTCGGGGGTGACCCTGTGGACGCTCGACACCGCCCTCGGCGTGACGGTCACCGTGCTGCGCGGCAGCATCGCGGGCACCCCGCCCAAGGAAGTCCTCGCCGAAGCCGAAGGCGAAGTGCGCGACCGGCTCCGGCACGCGCTCGGCCTGCCCGTCGGCACCGAACACCCCGGCGACGGCGGCATGCCGACGCTGCGCGAACAGGGCGCCGAACTGCTGCGACTATCGGCCAGCACGCACGCCGCCCAGCCCGACGCGCACCCCGCCTACCCCGGCATCCTGGCCGAGATCACCCCCGACGAAGCGCGGATCCTGCGGTTCATGCACGTCGACGGACCGCAGCCCGCGCTCGACGTCCGCACCGGCCGCCAGCGGGCCTTCGGCGGGGAACGCCTGATCAGCGGGCTGACCCTGATCGGCGAGCACGCCGGCCTGCGCTTCCCGAACCGGGTGCCGCAGTACCTGCCCAACCTGCGCAGGCTCGGGCTCATCGAGTCCACCAGGGAGCCGGTCGGCAACCCGAGCCGCTACCAGCTCATCGAGGCGCAGGAGCAGGTGCGCGACGCGCTCAAGCGCGGTTTCGGCACCAAGGTGAGCTACCGCAGCATCATCCTCACCGAATTCGGCGCCGACTTCGTGCAGACCTGTCTGCCCGTCGTCATCACCGACGGGCAGACCGCCACCTAGGACATCAGTGGTCTTCGGCTAGTTCCAGCCAGCGTTCTTCGGCGGCTTCCTTCTCCGCCACCACCTCTTTGAGTTCGGCGCCGAGCTTCACCAGTTTGTCCGGGTCGGTGGCGGCGTCGGCCAGGGCGACGTGCAGTTTCTGTTCGCGCTCGTCGAGTTTGGCGATGCTGCGCTCGAGCCGCGACAGTTCCTTGCGGGCCGCGCGGCGGTCGGCCGAATCCGTGGTCGCCGCTGCCGGTTTCGCGGCGGCGGGCTTGGCGGCGGTGGCCAGGGTGGCGCGCTTGGTGAGGTACTGGTCGATGCCGCCGGGCAGGTTGGTGAGCTTGCCGTCACCGAAGAGTGCCCAGGTGGTGTCGCAGATGCGCTCGACCAGGTAGCGGTCGTGGCTGATGACGACCAGCGTGCCAGCCCAGTTGTCGAGCAGGTCCTCGAGCTGCTGCAGGGTGTCGATGTCGAGGTCGTTGGTCGGCTCGTCGAGCAGCAGGACGTTCGGCTCCGCCATCAGGATGCGGGTCAGCTGGAGCCGGCGGCGCTCGCCACCGGAGAGGTCGCCGACCGGGGTGCGCTGCCGGGCGGGCGTGAAGCCGAGCCGTTCGGCCAGCTGACCGGCCGAGATCTCCTTGTCGCCGAGCATGATTCGCTGCGCGACCTGCTGCACTGCCTCGAGCACCCGCATATCGGTGGGCAGGTCGTCGAGTTCCTGCCGCAGCCAGCCGATCTGGACGGTCTGGCCCTGGATGCGCTTGCCCGTGGCCGGTTCGGCGTCACCGGCCAGCGCGCGCAGCAGCGTGGTCTTGCCCGAGCCGTTGACGCCGACCAGACCGACCCGCTCGCCCGGCGCGAGCCGCCAGGTCAGTTCGTCGACCAGCACGCGGCCGTCGGGCGTGGTGAGGGTGGCGTCCTCGAGTTCGATCACCACGCGGCCGAGGCGCTTGCGCGCGAACGCGGCCAGCGAGACCGAGTCGCGCGGCGGCGGCACGTCGGCGATCAGCGCCTCGGCGGCCTCCACCCGGTAGCGCGGCTTGGAGGTGCGAGCCTTGGCGCCGCGCCGCAGCCAGGCCAGTTCCTTGCGGGCCAGATTCTGGCGGCGGGCCTCGGTGGCGTCGGCCTGCCTGGCGCGTTCGGCGCGGGCGAAGATCCAGTCGCCGTAGCCGCCCTCGTAGGTCTCCACCTTGCCGCCGACGACCTCCCAGGTCCGGGTGGCGACGGTGTCGAGGAACCAGCGATCGTGGGTGACGACGACGAGCGCGGTGCGCCGGGCGACCAGGTGCTCGGCCAGCCACTGCACGCCCTCGATGTCGAGGTGGTTGGTCGGCTCGTCGAGGACGAGCAGGTCCAGGTCGCGCACCAGCGCGGCGGCCAGCGCGACGCGGCGGCGCTCGCCACCGGAGAGGTTGGTGACCGGGGTGTCCAGGCCGAGGTCGGCGATGCCGATGCCGTCGAGCACCGAGCGCACGCGCGCGTCGGCGGCCCATTCGTGTTCGGCGATATCGGCGGTCGACAGGTCGTCGGACAGGCCGGCGAGCACGATGGAACCGATGGTGGCGCCCTCGGGCAGCACGCCGCGCTGGGTGACCACCGCCATCCGCAGGCCACCGACCCGGCTCACCCGGCCGCTGTCGGGCTGCTCCAGGCCGGTCAGCACCTCGAGCAGCGTCGTCTTGCCGCCACCGTTGAGACCGACCACCCCGATCCGCTCTCCCGCGTGCACTCCGAGCGAGACGTCGTCGAGCAGCGGCTTGATGCCGAAGCTCTTGGCGACCTGTTCGAGGTTGATCAGGTTGGACATAGGTGTTGCTCGCCCGCCTTCCGCGCGACTGTGGGGCCGTGACGAGCCTACTTGCCCGGTCGGCGGCGGTCCGATCCGCTCCGCCTTGTGCGACGAACGCCGTTCGTTTAACGTTGTTCGTAGCGAACAACGTTCGACACGAACAATGTTCTTGACCCGGAGGATTCCATGCACATCGGCCTCGGCCTCCCCATTTCCGATCCGATCACCCTGTTCGACTGGGCCCGTCGCGCCGACGACGGCCCGTTCTCCACCCTCGGCCTGCTCGACCGGCTGGTCTACGACAACCCCGAACCGCTGACCACCCTCGCCGCGCTGGCCGGCGCGACCCGCCGCATCCGGTTGCAGACCGAGGTCCTCCTGGCCCCGCTACGCGAGACCGCGCTGCTGGCCAAGCAGGCCGCCACCCTCGACGTGCTGTCGGGCGGCCGGTTCGTCCTCGGCGTCGGCGTCGGCGGGCGCGCCGACGACCACGTCGCCGCGGGCACCGAGCTTCGCACCCGCGGTCGCCGCCTCGACGCGCAGATCGGCCTGCTCCACCGCCTCTGGGCCGGTGAACCGTTCGGCCCCGACTGCGGCCCGATCGGTCCGGCCCCGCTCTCCCCCGCCGGACCCGAGCTGCTATTCGGCGGTTTCCAGCCCGCCGCGCTCGACCGGGTCGGCCGCTGGGGCGGCGGATTCCTCGCCGCCGCGCCGCCGTCCTGGGCGGGCACCCTGTTCGACACGGTGCGCCGGTCCTGGCAGGACCACGGCCGCGCGGGCGCGCCGCGGATCGTCGCCCAGGTGAATGTGGCCGTCGGCGACGACGACTTGATCGCCGACGCCCGCGCGTCCATGAGCGCCTACTACGCCTTCGCCGGCGACCGCTCGAAGTTCATGCTCGACGGGCTGCTCACCACGCCCGAGGCCATTCGCGCCACCATCGCGCGATTCGACGAGCTCGGCGCCGACGAGGTGATGCTCTACTGCTACGGCCGCGACGCCGACCAGGTCGACCGGCTGGCCGACGTCATCGGCTGACGCTCAATGCTTCCCGTGCGCCTCGGTGTCGAGCACCCGAGCCCCCGGCACCGGACCGCTGGCCGTGCGCACACTGCGGCACACGCCCGCACCGGCCAGTTCGGCCGCCACCGCGATCGCCGCCTCCTCCGTCTCGCACAGGAACGCGCAGGTGGGGCCGGATCCGGAGACCAGACCGGCGAGCGCGCCCGCCCCGACCCCGGCGCGCAGCGTGCGCCGCAGCTCGGGCTTCAGCGACAGCGCCGCGGCCTGCAGATCGTTACCGAGCAGCGGCGCGAGGGTGTGCGGATCGCCCGCGGCCAGCGCCTGCATGAGTTTCTGCGGATCGCCCAGCCGCGGCGGATCGCCCTCGGCGCGTAGTCGATCGAGTTCGCGGAACACCGCCGGGGTGGACAGGCCGTCCTTGGCCAGCGCGAGCACCCAGTGAAAGGTGTTGCGCGACAGCACCGGAAGCAATCGCTCACCGCGCCCGGTGCCGAGCGCGGTGCCACCGTGCAGCGCGAACGGGACATCGCTGCCGAGTTCGGCGGCCACCGCGGACAGCTCGTCGCGGCCCAGGCCGAGGTCCCACAGTTCGTTCAGGCCGACCAGCGCGGCGGCCGCGTCGGCACTGCCGCCCGCCATGCCGCCCGCGACCGGAATACCCTTGGCGATGGCGATCTCCACCAGCGGCGCGCGCCCGGCCAGGTGCGCCAGGCGCACCGCGGCCTTCCAGACCAGGTTCTCCCGATCGGTCGGCACCTCGGCCGCGCCCTCGCCGGTGACCCGCACGGCCAGCGAGGCCGACGGGGCGAGTTCGAGCTCGTCGGCCAGCGACAATGCCTGGAAGACGGTGGTCAGGTCGTGATATCCGTCCGGACGCAGATCACCGACTCCGAGATGCAGGTTCACCTTCGAAGGAGCGCGCACGACGACCGGGCTGGGCACAACTGACAGCACGATCACCAAGCGTAACGGGTTACACCGACGAGTACGCGCGCTGAATCCTCGCCCGGCGGGCGGGGGTTGCGCCAGATACCCATAGGGGGTATGTTCATTCCTGTCGGGGACATACCCCTGGACCGTATGATCGAAGAGCGAAGGAGTCGGCCATGGCCACCACCACCTACACCGTCACGGGGATGACCTGCGGACACTGCGTGAGCTCGGTCAAGCAGGAGATCGGCAAGATCGACGGTGTCACCAGCGTCGACGTCGACCTGGCCAGCGGTCTCGTCAAGGTCGACAGCGCGAACGAGCTGACCGAGTCCGAGGTCGCCGCCGCCGTCGACGAAGCGGGGTACGAACTGGCTCGCTGACCCCCGATTCGCGAAGTCATCCGCGGCCCGCGCCCTCCGGCGCGGGCCGCGGCGCGTTCACCAGCGGTTCATCCGTCGCGACGACGCCGCGAATCATCCACAGCGTCATCCACATCTGCACCCAGCGGCCCGCCACCGGCGGTTTTCGCGCCGGACCGGTGATGTCCGTCCGTGCATCATGATCAACTCCGCCGGCGGCGAAAACCGGTTGTCCACAATTGCTTTCACAGGGTGTGCTGGCGCGCCCCGATGAACAGCCGGTGTACTGCGGGTTCGGCTGCGCGAGCCCGCGATTCGCGGACTATCCCTGGGCGGCCAGGCGGACGAACGCCGCGGTGTCGAGCGTCTCGCCGCGGGCGGTCGGATCGATGCCGGCCGCCACCAGCCTGCGCTCGGACTCCGCGGGCGAACCCGCCCAGCCGGACAGCGCCGAGCGCAACGTCTTCCGGCGCTGCGCGAAGGCGGCGTCGATCACCTCGAACACGCGCCTGCGATGCGCCTCGTCCATCGGCCACGGCGGTTCGGCGTAGCGATCGATGCGGACCAGGCCGGATTCGACGCGCGGCACCGGCCAGAAGACCTGGGTGCCGACCGCGCCCGCCCGGCGCACCTTGCCGAAGAAACCGGCCTTGACGCTCGGCACCCCGTACACCCGGTTGCCCGGCTCGGCCGCCAGCCGGTCGGCCACCTCGGCCTGCACCATCACCAGCGACACCCCGATGCTCGGCAGCACCGCGAGCAGGTGCAACAGCACCGGGACCGCCACGTTGTAGGGCAGGTTCGCGACCAGCGCGGTCGGCTCGGCGGGCAGCTGGTCGGGGCGCACGCGCAGGGCGTCGGCCTCGACGACCTGGAGCCGGTCGGCCAGGCCGGGGGCGCGGTCGGCGACGGTCTCGGGCAGGTAGTTGGCCAGCACCGGGTCGATCTCGACCGCGACCACCCGGTCGACCACGTCGAGCAGCGCCAGGGTCAGCGAGCCGAGACCGGGACCGACCTCGAGCACGGTGTCCTTCGGGCCGACGCCCGCGGCGGTGACGATGCGGCGCACCGTGTTCGCGTCGTGCACGAAGTTCTGCCCGAGCTGCTTGGTCGGCCGGACGCCGAAGCGTTCGGCCAGCGTCCGCACCTCGGCGGGACCGAGCAGTGCGGCGCTACCGCGCGCGGGAATCTCTGGTTCGGGCACCGCTAGAACCTACCAACCCGGTCGATCGAGCAGCTCAGCGCTGCGGCGGGGCGGCATTGATCCGCGCGAGGAAGGCGTCCATCGCGGCTCGCTGCTCCGCCGACACCGAGCCGTGCGTGCCCGTGCCGGGGACGACCTGCTGATCGACGCCGTTGGCGGCGAACTGCGCGACCAGCGCCGCGTGCAGCGGGGACGGCACGATCGTGTCGGCGACGTTCATGGTCAGCAGGATCGGGGCGTCGTAGCCGCTGGTCGGCAGGGTCATGTAGGCGGCGAGGACATCGCGCAGGCCGATCAGCGGGCGGGCGAGCAGGTCGCGGGCCGACAGGCCCTTGGTCGAGGCGATGATCGCGTCCAGGCACCGGTCGCCCGCGGCGTCGACGAGCGACTTACCCAGCGGCGTGAGGTAGGAGTCCACCTCGGCCTCGGGGTGGGTGGCGCGCAGTCCGGCCAGGATGCTGACGACGAACGAGGTGGCCGCGGCCAGCACCGGGATCTCCGGCAGCTCGGGCCCGATGAACGGCAGCACCTTCTCCACGTCGGAGGCGGCGTCGACGGCGATGGTGCCGCGGAAGTCCAGCTCGGGGGCGTAACTCTGCTGCACGTGCGCGGTGCTGAGCGCGGCGTGCCCGCCCTGCGAGACACCGAGGACGCTCCAGGTGCGCGACAGCTCGGGATCGGCGGCGCGGGCGGCCCGGACCAGATCGATGGTCGCGGTCGCCTCGCTGCGCACCTCGAGATACGGGTGCGGGCCGGTCTCGAAGCGGCCGAGGCCCAGGTAGTCGGGCGCGACCACGGCGTAGCCCTGGTCGACGAAGCGCTTGATCAGCGCGTCTTCGGCGGCACGATGCTGCGGCAGCGCCGCGAGTTCGGGATCGGCCTGGCCGCCGCAGCCCGGGCCGGAGCCGGAGGTGCCATGGTCGTAGGCCAGGATCGGCCAGCCGGTGGCCGGGGCATCGCCCGCGGGCAGATACATCGCGCCGCTGGCCGGGCGCGCGACGCCCGCCGAGTCGGTCATCCAGTACTCGACGACCGACCCGCGCGCCATTCCGTGCCACCCCGCGGGCTTGCGCTCCACCGAGATGATCGAACCGGGCGCTTCGGCGGCCGCGGGCGCGAACCCGGCGGCGCACAGCGCGCTCGCGGTGACGGCGGCGACGAGCGTCGCGCGGATCGTGGTCTTCGGCAACGGATTCAGCTCTCCACCAGGCGACAGTTCCTGGACGAGTGTACAGATCAGTCGCCGGTCCGCTCGGCGCGTCGAGCGCAGGCGACCCGCGTCGTCAGCGCCGCGGCGGCGCCGCGTTGACCCGGGCGACGAACCCGTCGAGCGCGTTCCACATCCGCTGATCGAGCACGGTGTGCTCGCCGAAGCCGGTCACCGTCTCGAAATCGACGCCACCGGCCGCGAGCTGGGCCACCAGCGCGGCGTGCAGCGGCGAGGGCACGACCGTGTCGGTCGCGTTGATCAGCAGCAGGATCGGCGCGTCGTAGCCACTGGTCGGCACGGTCATGTACGCGATCAGGGCCGGACGCAGCGGCCCGTCGGAGAGCCTGCGGGCGAACAGGTCACCGAAGCCGAGTCCCTTGACGTTCCGGACGATCTCGTCGATGCACTGGGTACCGGCGGCGTCGAGGATCTCCTTGCCCCGCGGCGTGAGATACGAGTCGACCTCGGCCTCGGGATGGGTGGCGCGCAGGCCCGCCAGGATGCTGACGGTGAAGCCGGTCAGGCCCGCGGTGCCCTCGATCTCCGGGAACCCGGGGCCGAGCAGCGGCAGGACCTTCTCCACATCGGAGGCCGGGTCGACGGCGGCAATGCCGCGGAAGTCCAGTTCGGGGGCGTAGCTCTGCTGCACGTGCGCGGCGCTCAGCGCGGCGTGCCCGCCCTGCGAGGCGCCGAGGACGGTCCAGGTGCGCGAGAGTTCGGGATGCGCCGCCCGCGCCGCGCGCACGAGATCGATGGTGGCGGTGGCCTCGCTGCGTACCTCCAGGTAGGGGTGCGGGCCGGTCTGGAAGCGGCCGAGCCCGAGGTAGTCCGGCGCGACGACGGCGTAGCCCTGGTCGACCAGGCGCCCGATCAGCTCGTCCTCGGCGGCCCGGTTGGCCGGCAGCGGGGCCAGGTCGGGATCGGCCTGACCACCGCAGCCGGGACCGGAGCCAAGGGTGCCGTGGTCGTAGGCGATGATCGGCCAGCCGGTGGCGGGCGCGGCGCCCGCGGGCAGGAACAGCGCACCGCTGGCCGGACGCTCGGCGCCCGCGGAATCGGTGGTCGTGTACTCGATCACCGAGCCGCGCGCCTGGCCGTGCCAGCCCGCGGGTCGCGCTTCGGTGGCCAGGACGTCACCGGGGGCCGCCGAAGCGGGCGCGTTGGCGGCCGTCACCAGCACGGCGGCGAGGGCGGCTGCGATCGCAACGCGGCTCATGGTCTTCGGCATCAGGGGGTCACCTTTCCGGCCGATCGGCAGGCAGCAATGAACTGGACGATCGTACAGTTCGCTGAACGGTTGCTTGGACACCGCTCGCGACCTGCGTCGGAGCGGGGAAGGGAACCGGTCAGCGCGCCCGGGCCAGGAAATCGTCGATCGCGGCGATCATCGCCGGGTTCAGTTCGCAGTGTTTGCCGGTGCCGACGACCGGGGTGTAGTCCACGCCGTTGGCGGTGAACTGGGCGGCCAGCGCGGCGTGCAGCGGCGAGGGCACCGTGCGGTCGGCGGCGTTGACCAGCAGCAGGATCGGCGCGTCGTAGCCGCTGGTCGGCACGGCCATGTAGTCGGCCATCACCGAGCGCAGCGGTTCGTCGCCGAGCGATCGGGTGAGCAGCTGCCCGAGCGTCAGATCCGCGACGCGCTCGTCGATCGCGTCCTGGCACAGGGTGCCGATCTCGTCGAGGACCTGGCGGCCCAGCGGGCTGAGGTAGCTGTCGACCTGCGCGTCCGGCCTGGCCGCCCGCAGCCCGGCCAGAATGCTCACCGAGAAACCGAGCACGCCGCCGCTGACCCGATCCGGATTGCCGGGCCCGAGCAGGGTGGCCACCTTCTCGACATCGGATTCCGGGTCGATGGCGATGGTCCCGCGGAAGTCCAGCTCGGGCGCGTAGCTCGCCTGCCGGTGCCCGGTGCCGAGCGCGGCCTGCCCGCCCTGCGACATGCCCGCCGCCACCCACACCGGCGACAGATCCGAGCGCACCGAGCGCACCGCCCGCAGCAGGTCGAGGGTGGCGGTGGCCTCGGTGTCGATGCCCAGATACGGATGCGGCCCGGTGTCGAACCGCCCGAGCCCCAGATAGTCCGGCGCGACGACGGCATACCCCTGCGCCACCAGATGACGCAGGAACTCGTCCTGCCCGGCCTGCGATTCCGGCCAGGGCGCACCCGCCGGATCGGACTGCCCGCCGCAGCCGGCACCGAGCCCGGTGGTCCCGTGATCGAAGGCGACCACCGGCCAGCCACCGGCGGGCGCGTCACCCTCGGGCAGGTACAGCGCACCGCTCGCGGGCTGCGTCACCCCGCCGACACCCCTGGTCCAGTAGTCGATGACCTGCGCTCCGGACATCCCGTGGAATCCGTCGGCCTGCGGAACGACCGCGATCACGGCCCCCGGCGCCTCCGCGTGCGCGGGCGTCAGCGGCACACAGACCCCCGCACCCACCGACAACGCCACCACGACAGCCGCCCGCCGCCAGGCCGAAACCCCACGCATCACTACCCACCCTCGACTCGACGAGCCGGGACAACGCACGAGACACAGACCCGGCGAAACGAGTGCAAACTACCCTGCGAATTCCGCTGGTCAACCCGACCCGCCGAAGCAAACCCAGATCAGGCACCAACAACCCACTCAGCCAACACGCCCCGACCTCGAGGAGGGGCAGGCCGACGCAGTCGGCCGTCGCGGCCGTCCCGCCGATCAGGCGCCGTTGCGTAGACGACGAAGGAGCAAGCAACGGTGCCTGATCGGCGGGACCGGAAGGGCCGCGACCTCGAGCGCCAGCGCTCCGAAGACTCAGCTCAGGCCGAGGCGTCCCGTGCACGCGGGCCAGGCGCCCCAGCCCTGCCGGGCGCGGGTGACCTCGGCGATGGCGATCTGCTCTTCGCGGGTGGCCAGGTCGGCGCGGGGGGCGTACTTCAGGCCGCCCTGGCGTTCCCAGGTGCTCTGGTCGAACTGGATGCCGCCGTAGTAGCCGTTGCCGGTGTTGATGGCCCAGTTGCCCGTCGACTCGCAGCGGGCCAGCGCGTCCCAGATCGCGCCGTCGCGCACCGGCGGCACCTCGGTGCCCGGCTTGGCGCCCTTGCGGATGGTCTTGGGCTGCGCCGGGGTGATGACGTTGGAGTTGGTCTGCACGCGGCTGGACTCGACACCGTTGGTCAGGGTGACCGCGAAGGTCGCCTCGTGCAGCCCGGCCTCGCCCGGGTTCTCCACGACGGTGCGGCTCATGTTCATGGTCGGGTCCTCGATCACCAGTTCGGTGGGATCGAGCGGCAGGGTCTCGGTGCGCTGCTCGACGCGCTGCCGGGTGACGGTCACCTTCATGCCCTCGGTGAGCGGCGTGGTGGCGGCCGGTTCGGTGAAGTCCTGGTCTTTGAGCGGAATGCCCGCGGCGGTGAGGAATTCGCCGATGGTGGCGGCGGCCAGGCGCACGTCGACCGCGGCGGCGGCGCCGTCGACGAGCGAGACGGTGCGCGGCGAGTAGACGCTGAGCGCGGCGCCTGCCAGCGGCAGCTTCTCGGTGCGGGTCGGCACGACGTGGGTGTCGGCCGGGATCTGCATCTGCGCGAGCGCGTCGCCCGCGGTGATGCCGGTGGTCCACACCTTGCGCTCGGTGCCGTCGACCGAGACGGTGATCTCGCGGCCTCGGTTGAGCGTGATGGTGGCGCCGTCGGAGACCTTGGACCCGGCGGCGGGGGTGACGGCGTCGTGCTCGGAGAGCTCGTAGCCGGCGTCGGCCAGGATGGCTCGCACATCACGGGACATGGTGGAGAGCTCGCTGCGCTCACCGTCGACGACCAGGGCGACCGTCTTGTGGTTCACGATGGCCATCGACGCACCGACCATGAGAATCAGCAGCATGGCCGCCACCGCCGCGTACAGCAGCGGCGAGCGAGACGAGTTGATCCGCGCAAAAGCCGACATGGTTACAGAACGATAACGACAAGGTTTGCCCCAGACAACACCGTGCGCCCCGATCAGCGGGATCGCAGGTCACGATTCGATATAGACGTCGCTGGTAGATAACGACTATGACCGGCGGATGTGAGCCGAAACACGTTTATCGTCCAGCCCCCTATCGACCGGACGAATCGGGCTAGCGGATCCGATACAGCCTGCGCGCGTTCGCGGTGGTGATCTCGGCCAGTTCCGCCGGGTCCTGTTCGCGCACCTCGGCCAGCGCCCGCACCGTGTACGGCAGGCAGTACGACTCGTTGGGCGCGCCGCGATACGGGTGCGGCGTCAGATACGGCGCGTCGGTCTCGACCAGGATCTGGTCGTCGGGCACCAGCTGGGCCGCCTCGCGCAGCTCGTGCGCGTTCTTGAAACTGACCGTGCCCGAGAAACTGAGCACGTATCCCTCGGCCACGCACGCCTGCGCCATGGTCGCGTCGGACGAGAAGCAGTGGAAGATCACGGTGTCCGGGGCGCCCTCGTCGAGCAGCACCGTGAGCAGGTCGTGGTCGGCCTCGCGGTTGTGGATCATCAGCGGCTTGCGGACCCGCTTGGCCAGGTCGATGTGCCAGCGGAAACCCTCGATCTGGGTCTCGATATCGGCGCAGCCGTCGAGCTTGCCGGGCCAGTAGTAGTCCAGACCGGTCTCGCCGATCGCGACCACGCGGGGGTCGGTGGCCAGGTACTCCAGCTCGGCCTTGGCCTTGTCGTCGAGGGCGTTGGCCCTGGTCGGATGCAGCGCGACGGCGGCGTAGACGCGCGGGTCCCACTGCGCGGCCTGCACGGCCCACTGCGCGGCGGCGAGATCGTCGGCGACGGTCACCACGTGCCCGACGCCCGCCGCGGCGGCGCGGTCCACGATCGCCGTGGTCGAGGCGGCATCGGTTGCGCCACAGGCGTCGAGGTGGGTGTGCGCATCGATCAGGGGCGCGAGCGGCGGCGGAAGGGGCGGAGCCGGACGATTCTGGTTTGCCACGCGGATTACAGTAGTTGCCATCATGAGCGAGCGAAGCGAGCGGACGAGCACAGCCGCATCTGCGGTCAGGACTGAGCTGAGCGCCAGCGAGGCTCAGTCATGAGCGCACTTGAAGGCGCCGAGGCGCCCGCCTTCTACATCACCACGGCCATCGCGTACCCCAACGGTGCGCCGCATATCGGGCACGCGTACGAGTACATCTCGACCGACGCGCTGGCCCGGTTCAAGCGACTCGACGGCTACGACGTGTTCTTCATGACCGGCACCGACGAGCACGGTCAGAAGATGCAGCAGACCGCGGCCACCGAGGGCATCCCGGTGCAGGAACTCGCGGCCCGCAACTCCGACGTCTTCGAGGCGATGGACAAGGCGCTCGACATCTCCTTCGACCGCTTCATCCGCACCACCGACGAGGACCACAAGGCCGCCAGCGTCGCCCTCTGGGAGAAGATGCTCGCCAACGGCGACATCTACCTGGGCAACTACTCCGGCTGGTACTCGGTGCGCGACGAGGCCTTCTACACCGAGGAGGAGACCACCCTCCTCGACGACGGCACCCGCGTCTCGACCGAGACCCACACCCCGGTCACCTGGACCGAGGAGTCGAACTACTTCTTCAAGCTCTCCGAGTACCAGGACAAGCTGCTGGCGCTCTACGAGGAGCAGCCGGAGTTCATCGCGCCCGCGACCCGGCGCAACGAGATCGTGAGCTACGTCAAGGCCGGCCTGAAGGATCTGTCGATCTCGCGGACCACCTTCGACTGGGGCGTCCCGGTGCCCGGCCACCCCGATCACGTCATGTACGTGTGGGTCGACGCGCTCACCAACTACCTGACCGGTGTCGGCTTCCCGCACACCGATTCGGCCGCGTTCCAGAAGTTCTGGCCCGCCAACGTGCACATCATCGGCAAGGACATCACCCGGTTCCACACGGTGTACTGGCCCGCGTTCCTGATGTCGGCCGGGATCGAGCTGCCGGACCGCGTCTTCGTGCACGGGTTCCTGTACAACAAGGGCGAGAAGATGTCGAAGTCGACGGGCAATGTCGTCGACCCGCTCGCCCTGGTGTCGACCTACGGCCTGGACCAGGTGCGCTTCTTCCTGCTGCGCGAGATCTCCTACGGCCAGGACGGCAGCTACAGCAACGACGCCATCGCGGGCCGGATCAACGCCGACCTGGCCAACGAGTTCGGCAACCTGGTCCAGCGCAGCCTGACCATGGTCAACAAGAACTGCGACGCCAAGGCACCAGCGCCGGGCGCGTTCACCGAGGACGACCAGGCCCTGCTCGACCGCGCCAACGCCCTGCTGGAGCGCTGCCGCGCCGACTTCGACGCCCAGCAGATGCACCTGGCGCTGGAGGCCATCTGGCTGACCCTCGGCGAGACCAACCGGTACTTCTCCGCCAATGCCCCGTGGGCGCTGCGCAAGTCGGGCACCGAGGAAGACCTGGCCAGGATGGCCACGGTCCTCTACGTCACGCTCGAGGTGGTCCGGATCGTGGCGATCCTGGTGCAGCCGGTGATGCCGGGTTCGGCCGCGAAGATCCTGGACCTGCTGGCCCAGGACGGCCGCGCCTTCGCCGATATCGCCACTCCCCTGGTCCCCGGGATCGACCTGCCCGCGCCGGAACCGGTGTTCCCGCGCTACGTCGAACCCAAGGAGTGAGTCGCGGTGGCGCACGGCGGCTCGCCGTGCGCCACGCCGCACCTCAGTTCCAGGCGGCGAGCAGCTTGCTCGCTTCGGCGCCGAGTGCCGCCTGCAACAGCGGCCCGAAGCTGATCCGGCCGACGCCGAGTTCGGCGAGATGCGCCCTGGCCGGCGTCCCCGGCTGTGCGATCGCGTTGATCGGCAACGGCAGTTCGGTGGCGAGCCTGCGCTGGACCTCGTCGGAGTGCCAGCCCACCGGGTACAGCGAATCCGCGCCGGCGGCGGCGGCCAGCCGCAGCCGGGCGATCACCCGATCGACCCGGTCTGCCTCGTCCCCGTCCTGACGCAGGAACAGATCGGTGCGCGCGTTCACCACGACGTGCACCCCCGCCGCGTCGGCCGACGCGCGCAGCCCGCCCACCAGCTCGGCGTGCTCCTCGGGCGAGCGCAGCCGCTTGCCCTCGCTGTGCACGGTGTCCTCGATATTGAGCCCGACCGCGCCCGCGCCGAGCAGCCCCTCGATCAGCCGCGCGGGTTCGAGCCCGTAGCCCGACTCGATGTCCACCGAGACCGGCACCTCCACTGCCCCGGTCACCTGCGTGACGCGCGCGAGCAGTTCGTCGAAGGTCATCCCCTCGCCGTCGCTGCGCCCGACCGAATCGGCGACCGGATGGCTACCCAGCGTGAGCCCCGAAAAGCCTGCGGCCACAGCGACATTCGCCGACCACGCGTCCCACACGGTCGGCAGCACCACCGGATCACCGGGCTGGTGCAGTTCGAGCAGAGTCTTCGCTTTCGCGTCCAGAGAGGTCATACCCGCGATGATGCCGCACCGCGGCCGCGCGCGCCGTAGACCGAGCTAGACGCACCCCGATCGCGGCGGGCAGTTGAGCTGGACATCGAGCACGCGCGCGCCCGGCCCCTCCGCGCCGAGCCGGTCGTGTTCGTTGACGAGCTTGCACGAGCCCAGCGACAGGCACCCGCAGCCGATGCAGCCGGTGAGGTTGTCGCGCAGCCGGGTGAGCTGGGTGATGCGGTCGTCGAGGTCCTCGCGCCAGGTGGTGGACAGCGTCTCCCAATCGCGACGGGTGGGCGTGCGGCCTTCGGGGAGCCGGTCCAGCGCCGAGCGGATCTCACTGAGTGGGATGCCGACGCGCTGGGAGATGCGGATGAAAGCGACCCGGCGCAGCGTTTCGCGAGCGTAGCGCCGTTGATTGCCGCTGGTTCGACGACTCGATATGAGACCTTCACGTTCGTAGAAGTGCAACGCGGACACTGCAACTCCACTACGATCGGATAGCTGCCCGGGGGTCAGCTCCTTCGTTTGCCAATCGGCCGTCGTCATCTGCGCTCCTCCCGTTTTCGCCCTCAACAATACTTGAGGTTTTCGTGGCGTGTACGAAAAACGGGAGGACTCCGCACCCACCGGGTCTGCGGGTCTTCCGTGCCGACGCGCGCTCCGCGGATTACGGTTTCCGCATGGGAACCGCCCCCGACTCACGCCTGGCCGTCACCTCCGAGGTCGGCACGCTCCGGACGGTGCTGCTGCACCGCCCCGGCGACGAACTGCGCAGGCTCACCCCCAGCAACAACGATCAGCTGCTGTTCGACGGCATCCCCTGGGTCGAACGCGCGCAAGCCGAGCATGATTCCTTCGCCGCCCTGCTGCGCGAACGCGGCGTGGAAGTCCTGCTGCTGTCGGACCTGCTCGCCGAGACGCTCGAGGTGAGCGGCGCGGCCAGGATCCAGGGTATCTCCGCCGCCGTCGACGCCCGCAGGCTGGGCCACGGCCTGGCCGACCAGCTCGCGGCCGAGCTGCGCAAGGTCGAGGCCCGCGAGCTCGCCGACATCCTGATGGCCGGGATGACCTTCGACGAGCTGCCGTTCGGCCCGGACACCACCTCGCTGGTGCGCCGGATGCACCACGGCGGCGACTTCGTCATCGACCCGCTGCCCAATCTGCTGTTCACCAGGGACTCCTCGTTCTGGGTCGGCCCCAAGGTCGCGATCACCTCGCTCGCGCTGCCCGCCCGCATCCGCGAGACCTCGATCACCGATCTCGTCTACGCCTTCCACCCGCGCTTCCTCGGCGTGCGCCGCGCCTACGAATCGCACACCGCGCCGATCGAGGGCGGTGACGTGCTGCTGCTCGCGCCGGGCGTGGTCGCGGTCGGCGTCGGCGAGCGGACCACCCCCGCCGGCGCGGAAGCGCTGGCGCGCAGCCTCTTCGACGACGACCTCGCGCACACCGTGCTGGTGGTGCCGATCGCGCAGAACCGCGCGACCATGCACCTGGACACCGTGTGCACGATGGTCGACACCGACGCGGTGGTGATGTATCCGGGCGTGCGGGAAACCCTGCGGGCCTTCACGATCCGCCGCGAGGACGGCTTCTCCGGCCGCGGCGACCTGGACCGGATCAGCATCACCGGACCCGAACCGTTCCTGCCCGCCGCGGCCGCCGCCATGGGCATCGCGAACCTGCGGGTGATCGACACCGGCCGCGACGGGCCGACCGCCGAACGCGAGCAGTGGGACGACGGCAACAACACGCTGGCGCTCGCGCCCGGCGTCGTGGTGGCCTACGAGCGCAACGAGATGACCAATTCGCGGCTGACCGACGCCGGTGTCGAGGTGCTCACCATCCAGGGCTCGGAGCTGGGCTCCGGCCGGGGCGGTCCGCGCTGCATGTCCTGCCCCCTGGCCCGAGACGAGGTGTGAGCGAGCGTGTTCCACGTCGAGCTGTCCGCCGATTCCGCCCAACCGCCCTACGAGCAGTTGCGCATGGCCGTGATCGAACAGGTCCGCGCGGGCACGCTCACCGCGGGCACCAAGATCCCGACCGTGCGCGCCCTGGCCGCCGACCTCGGCATCGCGCCGAACACCGTCGCCCGCGCCTACCGGGAACTCGAAGCCGACGGCGTGCTCGAGACCCGGGGCCGCCAGGGCTCGTTCATCGCCTCCTCCGGTGACCCCACCCGGGACATCGCGGGCCGCGCCGCCGTCGACTACGTGGCGACCATCCGGCGGCTGGGCCTGCCCGACGCCGACGCCGTCACCTTCGTCCAGCGCGCGCTGGACAGCTGACCCCGGCTAGCGCCAGCTCGGGAGCCAGAGGTGGTCCTGCCAGCTGGCCGGACTGATCGGCTGGGCGGTGAGAATCGGCCACAGCCAGACGAAATTCGCGATCACCAGGCCCAGATAGATGCTGACGATCAGCAGGCCCAGGGCGTAGCGCTCGTTCACCGGGGCCGGGAGATACGTGCCGGTGGGACTGCGCGGTATCCCCGCCGGCCGGGCCGAACCGAGGATGTCACCGAGGATCAGCGCGACGCCCATCGCCAGGAACGGCGCGAGCACCACCGCGTAGAAGAAGTACATCTGCCGGTCCAGGGTCAGGAACCAGGGCAGCAGGCCCGCGCCGTAGCCGACGAGCACCGCCGCGTAGCGCCAGTCCTTGCGCACCACCGAGCGCCACAGCATCCAGCCGAGCGCGGGCAGCGCCAGCCACCACAGCGCGGGGGTGCCGACGGCCATTACGGCCTTGACGCACTGCGACTCGCCACAACCGGTGACGGTGCCGTCGGCGTAGTAGTAGAGCATCGGGCGCAGGCCCATCGGCCAGGTCCACGGCTTGGATTCCCACGGGTGATGGTTGCCCGCGGAATTGGTCAGGCTGGAATGGAAGTCGAGGGTCTCGCCCTGGTAGTACCAGAGCGAGCGCAGCGCGTCGGGCAGGAACGCGAACGGTCCGCCGGTGCCGACCTGATTGCCGACCGCGTACCGGTACACCCCGGACTCGCTGGCGAACCAGGCCCAGTACGAGGACAGATACACCACCAGCGGAATCACGACGAGCGCGTACAGCGCCGGACCGACATCGCGAACCAGCGTGCCGACCCACGGCCTGCGCACCCCGTACGCGCGCCGCGCGCTGACGTCGAAGGCCACGCTGAGCAGGCCGAAGAACATGATGAAGTAGATGCCCGACCACTTGGTGCCGCAGGCCAGCCCGAGCAGCACGCCCGCGCCGAACCGCCACCAGCGCACGCCGAGTCGCGGTCCCCAGTCGGTGATCCCGACCCGGCCCGCCAGATCCGCGCGGGCCAGCCGTGCGCGCACGTCGTCGCGGTCGACGATGAGACAGCCGAACGCGGCGGTCACCAGCAGCGCCATGAAGATGTCGAGCATGCCGATGCGGGAGGAGACGAAGGTCAGCCCGTCGGCGATGAGCAGGATGCCGGCGAACGCGCCGATCAGCGTCGAGCGCGACATGCGCCGCACGATCCGGATCACCAGCAGGACCAGGACGGTGCCCGCCAGCGCCGCCGTGCCGCGCCAGCCCCAGGCGTTGTAACCGAACAGCGCCTCGCTGATCGCGATGAACTGCTTGCCGACCGGCGGATGCACCACCAGGCCGTAGGCGGGGTTGTCCTCCACGCCACCGCCGGTGACCATCTGCCAGGCCTGCGGCGCGTAGTGCTTCTCGTCGAAGACGGGGGTGCGCGCGTCGGTCGGATAGTTCAGGTTCGCGAACCGGGTGATGGCCGCGATCGCGGTGAGTACCAAGGTGACCGCCCAGCCGCGGGCGGTGTCGAGCGGGCCGAAATCCGGCGTCGGTCGCAGCGGAGCCGGACCGACCAGCACGGAGGCGGGCCGTGACGGTGGCATCGCACGCGTTTCGGTCACCGGGATCACGCCCCGATCGTAGGCGGTGCGCCCAGTGAAGTCCGACCCGACACTTGTCCCCCTCCTCCGATGCGCGAACCGGCGGGGCGCGCGCGCCTGACAGAATGACCCAAACTACCGGAGAGGCTGGACGACACTGTGTTGGTCTTAGCGGCTACGCCGATGGGCGACATCGGGGACGCGTCCCAGCGACTGCGCGACGCGCTCGGCTCGGCCGATGTGGTCGCCGCGGAGGACACCCGCCGGACCAAATCGCTGGCCAAGGCGCTGGGCGTGGAGATCACCGGCCGGGTGGTCAGCTTCTACGACCACGTCGAAACCGCCCGCATCCCCGCCCTGCTCGACGACCTCGCCAGTGGCCTGACCGTGCTGCTGGTGACCGACGCGGGCATGCCGTCGGTCAGCGACCCCGGCTATCGCCTGGTCGCCGCCGCCGTCGAACGCGATCTCCCGGTCACCTGCCTGCCCGGCCCGTCCGCGGTCACCACCGCGCTCGCGCTGTCCGGGCTGCCGGTCGAGCGGTTCTGCTTCGACGGTTTCGCGCCGCGCAAGGGTGGTCAGCGCCGGGAGTGGTTGCGCACCTTGGCCGCCGAACAGCGCGCGTGCGTCTTCTTCGAGGCGCCGCACCGGCTGGCCGACTGCCTGGCCGATGCGGTCACCGTCCTCGGGCCCGACCGGCGCGCGGCCGTCTGCCGGGAACTCACCAAGACCTACGAGGAGGTCGTGCGCGGCACGCTCGGCGAGCTCGCCGCCTGGGCCGTCGAGGGCGCGCGCGGGGAGATCACCGTGGTACTCGCCGGGGCCCAGCCGGTCTCGGCCGATCCCGCCGATCTGGTGGCCGAGGTGGAGGCCCTGGTCGAGTCCGGTCTGCGGCTCAAGGACGCGTGCGCCGAGGTCTCGGCGGGGCGTGGCGCTTCCCGGAAAGACCTGTACGAGGCGGTCCTGGCCGCCCGCAGCGAGAGCTGAGCCGCCGCGCGGCTCCGCCCGGGCCGGCGAGTTCCGCACCGGCTCAGCGATCGAGGACGGCGAGCATGCCCGCGACGGCCCGCGGCCAGGTGAACTGTTCGGCGCGGGTGCGGGCCGCTTTGCGGCGGCCCGAGGTGGGCATGGCCAGGACGTCGGTGACGGCCTGGGCGAAGGCGCGCGGACGGTCGGCGGCGATGGCGCCGCATTCGGCGGTGACGATGTCGGCCAGTGCCGAGGAGCGGCTGGCGACGACCGGGGTGCCCGCGGCGAGTGCTTCCAGGGCGGCGAGGCCGAAGGTCTCGTGTGGGCCGGGGGCGAGTGAGACATCCGCGGTGGCAAGCAGTTTCGCGACCATGGACCGGTCGCTGATGAAGCCGGTGAAGTGGACCGACGGCGCGCCGCCGGGCAGCGCGGGCAGAGTGCGGGCGCGGCGTTCGAGCGATTCGCGGCGCGGTCCGTCACCGGCGACGACCAGCCGGGCGGGCAGCCCGGCGCGATGCAGCGCGCCCACCGCCTCGATGCTGCGGTCGACCCGCTTCTCCACTGACAACCGGCCGCAGTGCACCAGCAGCGGATGCCCCTCGACCCCGAGGTCGGCACGCAACCTGTGGTCGCGCCGGCGCGGACTGAACAGGTCGAGGTCGACGCCGAGCGGCACCAGTTCCACATTGGGGGCGCCGATGCGCTGGAACTCCTCGCGCGCGAAGTCGGTCGTGCACACCACCATGTCGTAGTCGTCGGCGGTGCGGCGGTTGGCCACGTCGGCGCACCGCCGCGCGGCGGGCCCCGGCAGGAACTGCCCGAGCAGCCGATCGAGCCGCTCGTGCGAGATCATCACGCTCGCCACCCCGCGCCGCCCGGCCCACCGCCCGAACCCGCGCAGCGTGAGCCGATCCGACACCTCGAGCACATCGGGCCGCAGCCCACCGAGCACATCGGCGACCCGCCGCGGATCGGCCGCCCGATACCCACCGGTGAACGGAATGGCCACCGCGGGCAGGGTGATCCGCAACGCCCCGGTCGGCAGCACTTCCTCACCGCGCCGCGCCCCCGGCACGATCAGCACCACCTCGTGCCCCGCCGCGACATACCCCTCCCCCAGGTGATGCAGGGCGGTGCGCAACCCACCCGATCGCGGGCCGTAGAAATTGGCGAGCTGCACGATGCGCACTCGCCGATCGTCCAGCCGCGCGGGTTACCCACGGAACCGGGCCGTGGAACAGCGCGTGAACAGCGGCGAAAGAAGCGGCTAACCGGATTCGGGTGGGTCGTCGGACCAGACGCGGAGGAGGCCGTGGCCGGTGGCGGCCGTGGTGATGGTGACCAGTTCGGCGTTGGCGCGGATCCAGGGGGTCTCGGCGAAGCGGACGCGGAGGGCGAGGCGGCGCGACGTGCCGGGGTGGTGGGCGACGTCGGCGCAGGCGGCGCGGAGGGCGGCGAGGTCGATCGGGTCGACGGTGGGGCGTTCCACCGCCCAGCGGTCCAGTGGGGGTGGCGGGTCGCCCGCCCACTCGTAGATGAGGCCGCTGGACAGCAGGATCAGGCCGACGCCGACGCCGCTGTGCTGGGAGACCGCGCGCAGCATCGTGATGTCGGGGTCGACCGCCGCGGCGTCGTCGAGTTCGGGGATGGCGTGCATCAGGGCGCTCACCCGGCGCGGGCCGGGGCGGGCCCTGGTGATCATCTGGAACCGGCGCGGGCACTCGTCGTCGCCGAGCATGTCGACCTGGCCCTGCCAGCGTCCGCCCGGTGCCAGCTCGGTGGCCATGGCGAAGTACTCGACCCGGCCGTCGAAGCGGACCATCCGGCCGAACGCGTCGGGCGGGGTGCGGATCACCCGCACGTGCTCGGGTTCCCTGGCAAAGACGAGTTCCTCCAGGCCGGGGCCGTGGTGGGCCAGTTCGGTCACCGAGTCCCAGTCCCAGGCCGCGACCCGGCGGCGGGGCCGCACCGGCGCGTCGACCGGGCCGGTCCAGACCTGCACGCCGTGGATACCGCCGAACGCGCACCGCACGGGCTCGGTGAGCACCAGGGTGTCACCGACGACATCGCGGGTCGATTCGCCGCGCTCCTGGCACCGCCGCACCGCCTCGCGCAGCAGCCGCGCCCTGGCCGTCCCGATCGCGCGCGGCCACCGCGACGGTGGGAGCCAGTCGCGCGGGTGCGCGTCCACCGCGACCAGCGTCGGCGCGAGATCCTCGGCGAGGGTCTCCACCAGCAGCCATCCGCCTGCCGACATCACCGCGATCAGCTCGGCGCCACGCCGCGTCCCGCGCGGGGCAGATCGAGGTCGAGGGGGATGCGCCCTTCCCGCAGTTGCGCTTCGACTTCCTCGGCGGGCATCGGCCGGGCGATGAGGAAGCCCTGCGCGCGGTAGCAGCCGAGGCCGACCAGGGTCCTGGCCGCCATCGGCGTCTCGACGCCCTCCCCGACCACGCCGAGCCCGAAGGAGCCGGCCAGGCCGATGATCGACTTCACGATCGCCAGGTCGTCGTTGCTGTCACCGAGGCGCTGCACGAAACCGCGGTCGATCTTGACCGCATCGACCGGCAGGGCCTTGAGGTGCGAGAGCGAGCTGTAGCCGGTGCCGAAGTCGTCGATGGCGATCTGCACGCCCATCCGCTTGAGCCCGCGCAGGGTGAGCCGGGTACGCACGAGATCCTGCACGACGACGTGCTCGGTGATCTCCAGGCAGACGGAGCTGCCGTCGATCCCGAACAGCCGCAGGATGTCTTCGATCCGCTCGACGAAATCGGCGCTGACCAGCTGCACCGGCGACACATTGATCCGGATCACCACATTGGCGGCCAGCCCGCGGCGGCGCCAGTCGGCGAATTGCGAACAGGCCGACCGGATGACCCAGCGCCCCAGCTCACCGGCCAGATTGGTGGCCTCGGCCACCGAGACGAACGCGCCGGGCGGCAGCAGGCCGCGGGTGGGATGCTGCCAGCGGACCAGCGCCTCCAGCGCCACGATCCGGCCGGTGCGCAGGTCGACCTCGGGCTGGTAGTGCAGCACCAGCGAGCCGTCGGACACCGCGCTGCGCAGGTTGAGTTCCACGTCGTCCTGGAGTTCGAACTGCGCGCGCATGGCGTCGGTGAACACCGCGACCCCGTTGCCGCCGCCCGACTTCGCCGACAGCAGGGCGTGATCGGCGCGGCGCAGCACGTCCGAGACCGAGGTCTCGCCCGGAAGGCCGAGCGCCACACCGACGCTCACCCCGCGGCTGACCGATTCCTGCCCGACCGACACCCGGCGGCCGATCAGCTGCTGGATCCGGGTGGCCTCGAGTTCGGCGGCCACCGCGTCCATCGGCGCGGCGGGCACGATGACGAACTCGTCGCCACCGAGCCGGGCGATCATGTCGCCGGGTTCCAGGTTCTGTTTGAGCCTGCGCGCCAGCGTGCGGATGAAGTTGTCGCCCGCGCTGTGGCCGAGGAAGTCGTTGAGTGCCTTGAGCCGGTCCAGGTCGAGGAAGAAGGTGGCGATCGGGCCGGGTTCACCCGCGCGCAGCCGCTCCTCCATGTACTCGAGCAGGGCACGGCGGTTGGCCAGGCCGGTCAGGTCGTCGTGCAGCGCGATGTAGCGCAGCTTCTCCTCGGCGACCACGCGCGCCTGCAACTGGGCGAACAGCGCGGCGATGGCCTTGAGCACGTTGAGTTCCCGCTTGGACCAGGCCCGGTCGCCCATCTTCACGAATCCGAGCACGCCGGTCGACTCGCCGCGCGAGACCAGCGGCACGCAGGCCATGGCCACCTCGGGAATGCCCGAGGACTTGCGGATCGTCTCCTGGTAGTCGGCGCTCTCGCCACCCGGCCGCAC
The DNA here is from genome assembly GCF_042888005.1 of Nocardia sp. NPDC003269. Classification (NCBI taxonomy): domain Bacteria; kingdom Bacillati; phylum Actinomycetota; class Actinomycetes; order Mycobacteriales; family Nocardiaceae; genus Nocardia; species Nocardia sp. NPDC003269. Next base: position 2,154,926 of record NZ_JBIAPA010000001.1, on the reverse strand, counting down.
GATCAGCGGCTCGGTGGCGAACTCGAGTGCGCGGAACACCGAATCCGCGTGTTCGAACTCGACCGTGTGCAGCGGGTCGGGGTCGGGGATCTCGGGGCGCCGCGGCCATTCCGCGACCAGCACGGTCGCGCGCTTGGCGCGATCGGTGTGGCGCAGATAGCTGACGTCGACGTCGAAATGATCGACGAGGGAGGCGAGCACCCGCTCGCTCGCCGCCACCATGGTCGTGGCGTCGACACCCATCAACTCGGAGGCGACCTGCGTCACCAGTGAGTCGAGCGTTTGCCGAGGCACGTTGTCTCCGATCCGCGCTATCCGTCGTTCCTACTGCCGGGCACCGGCAACCGTCGACTGCGAACGCTCGCAGCCGCGGCGTAGCTCAGACGAAGAACCAATGCCACGTTCTCATCCTCAGGGATCCCCAGCAGGTCCTGGAAAAGCCTCTGAATGTTGGCAAGTGTATCTGTGAACTCGGAAGAAACGATGCGCAAATCCTCGCGCCGGTCGGCATAGAGGAACACGGGGGACACCGGCTGCACCGCCAGCCCCAGCAGTTGCGCCCGTAGCCACACCCTTTCCACTGCGGCACCGGCCATCGCGTAGTCGGCAAGATCAGGTGTACCCCCTGCTCGCGCGCGGAAACCGATCGCGACCAGAGCCGAGCTCGAGCGCACCCGATCGACGGTGAATTCACCCAGCGCGGTGCCCGCCGACCACTCGCGCAGCCGGTCCATCACATCGGTGCGCCTGCCGACCTGGAGCTTGGCCAGTTCGTCGGGCGCCGGGTCGAGCGTGCGCACGTCGATGCCGGTGCGGACATCCTCACCGGGCCAGCGCAATTCACCGTAGAGCTGCTGGTGCAGCTGCGGCGTGAGGTAGCGGACCCGGTCGCTGGCGCCGAGCAGCGCCGCGGCCTCGGCCAGCGCCTCGACCCCGGTGATCGCGTGCACGGTGGCGCCCTCGGCCGCGGCGGCGGTGCCCAGGGCGGGCACCACGGTGCCGGGCAGCGGCGCGACGTCACCGAGCCTGCGATTGGTGTGCCTGGCCAGCGCGAGCGGGTAATCCGCGGCCAGATCGGCGTCGGTCCCCTCGCGCAGCCGCAGCCGGGCCAGCAGGGGGCCCGCCGGATCGTCGACGCGCAGCTCCGGCTCGCCGAGCAGGCCGTGCGCGGCCGCGGCGGCGCGGGCGTTGTGCAGCGCGGCACCCACCGCGACGGCGCTGCCGCGCAGGCCGATGTCCATCGCGGTCGAACCGGCCGGGTCGAGGGCGATCTCGATCAGGTCCGCGGTACCGCGCAGCCGCCACGGCTGCACATTGCCGCCCGAGGGCGCGCGCTGGGCGCAGGCCAGGATCGCCGCGACCGGGTCGGCGGGCGCCGGTTCGTCGACGGGCGGCTCGGGGGCCTGGTCGACGCCGTCGTCGAGGTAGCCGGGTTCGGCGAGGGAGTCCAGCGCCGCCTCCAGGTCGACGCGGGTCCGGCCGGAGGACAGCTTGGCGCCGAGCCCGATCCGGCGCACCGCCGCGGTCACGATGGCCGCGCCCAGCTGCACGTCACTGCCCAATTGCGGCCAGGTGGTGATCGTTTCGCCGATCTCGGCCAGGCTGGCCGCCATCCGCGAGGACAGCTGGCCCGGGTCGAGGATGCGCAGCACGTGTGGCGCCTTCCCCTTGGTGTCGAGGTCGGCCAGCTGGGCGCCGGTGGTCGTGCCGAGCAGCCCGTGGAAGGGTTCGCGGCCCGGTTCCAGGTCGTAGCGCTCGACGTCGAAGAGCCCGCGGTCGCTGGTGTCCATCAGCAGCGGGATCCGGCGCCGGCGGGCGGCCTCGCGGACCGCGAACTTGATGTCGAGCGAATCGCATTCCTCGACGACCACCGAGAGCCCGTCGAGGAATTCGTCGGCGGTGTCGGTCAGTACGCCCGCGGACCAGATCTCCACCGGCAGGAAGGGGTCGAGTTCGGCGATCCGGCGCGCGGTGACCACAGCCTTGTTGACGCCGACGTCGAACAGCCCGCCCGGCACCCGGTTCAGGTTCGACAGCTCGATGGTGTCGAAGTCGGCCAGCCGCAGCAGCCCGCACGCGCCCTCCAGCGCCAGCGTGTACGCGACGGAGTGGCCGACGCTCTGCCCGACCACGCCGACCGTCAGCCCGGCGAGGCGCTGCTGTTCGGCCCTGGTGAGCTTGTTGCGGTTGCGGTCGGAGCGGATCACCTGGAAAGCCGCGGGGCCGAGGATCGCGACGAGCGCGTGCCGCCACGGGTAGTAGACCCACCGTTCCTCGTCGGGATCGAGCCCCGGCGGGAGTCCGGTGAGCTGAGCCAGCTCGGCGCGCAGGCCGGCGCGCAGGTCGTAGGTGCTGATGCCGGGCGCCGCGGCGAGCTGCCGCAGGGTTGCCGCATCGGTGGGGTCGGTCGGATCGAGCACGAGGGGGCGGTGGTCCGCGGCAGGCGGGTCCGGTTCGGTCATCTACGGATCCGACCCACGAACCGCGCCACCGCGTCCCGACCGGCGCGACGGTGAACGCGCCGCAACCTCTTCTCGTTGCGCGCTGCTTCGACAGCCATCGTGTTCCTAGCTCCGTGCTACGCGCCCGCGCGCGGTCGGCGTCCTACCGATGCCGACTGGTGCAGTATCCGTCATCCGCAACGTTTCCACCAGACGAGTGGCTATTTTTCCGATAACCGTCCGAGACGGTTGAAATAACCGCAGCTCAGAAGGGGTAGGAACGCGGAAGCCCCCGAGATCCAGACCGATCGGTTCGAATCCGGCTAACCATCAGCTATCGACCGTGATCGAAACGAACAATTCTACGGTGTCCGGGCCGTGCCAGACCTCGATCTCCTCGCGATAGGCCCGCGAGATCTCCGCCGACGCCGTCGCGTCGTCGACCTGGGCCCAGACATCCTCGACCGGATCGTGGTAATCGCCGTTGGGGGCGAAGCGGGCGTAGATGCCCTTGGGCACCCGCACCATCAGGTCACCGACCGGCACGTCGTCGGGCGTCGCGTACTCGCGCGCCACCAACGCGTTCCAGTTGCCGGCCGGATCGGGGACGTAGACGGTGTGCAGCGGCTCGCGCCCGCCGGGCCGGTCGCGCAGGCGGTCCTTGAGGAACTCGATCAGGTCGCTGTTGCTCACCTTGAAGCTCGGATGGACCCGCGGCACAGCGAGGCCGCCGTACAGTGCGCCACCGCGCACCACGATCGTGTAGCTCATCGCGGATCGACCGCCAGGTACAGGTCGATCTTGTACGCGTGCGGGTAGCACTCGAAATCGCCGGTGAAGGTGCGCTTGATCTGGTTGTGCTCCTCGGCGTAGGCGATCTGGGTCCACAGATCCGTCATCACCTGGGGAAAGTTACCGACCGAGGAGAAGCGCGCGTAGGTGCCGCGCGGCAGCCGCGCCGCCAGATGTCCGCGGGTGACCTGATCCAGCGACGCGCACTGGTAGCCGACGATCTGGGTGTTGTAGGTGCTCAGCTCACCGGTGTAGTCGGTGTAGGCACTGGCCAGCGGGCCGCCCAGATCCTGGTGCAGGACGGCCGACCACGCGGCTTCGAGATCCCGGTCGCGCAGCTCTCCGAGCGCGCGCTTGGGACTGCGGACCGGCAGACCGGCCACCCATGTCTCGTCCCGCTCGACGATTTCGAACTGCATTGATGACTCTCTCGAAGGGTCGGCTCGGTGGGGCCATGCTATCAACTTCGCGCTCGACAGCGCGGCCACACCGAGTTGGGCTTACCCCAACCTAACCACACCTGAGCTGGTCAAACGTCCACCACCACGCCGCGACACCCCGGCTTATTGTCGGATTCATCTGAATGCCCTATGCTCCCGCGCTCGTGTGGGTACGCGCGGCGCTCGAACCGCGAAAACAAGTGGCGCAGTGGGCGATCGTCGTCGTGATCGCGGTACTGGCCGGGTATATCGCGGTCTTGCTCGGCGACTCGCGGCACTTCTACACCGACGACACCGAGGCGCAGTACGTGCCCATGTGGCAGCTGCTCGGCGCCGAACTCAGGGCGGGCCGGTTCCCGGCGATGGTGCCGTGGGAGTGGATGGCGGGCAACTACAGCCTCGAGGAAGCCGGGCTCTACAACCCGCCGCAGCTGCTGGTCTATCTGCTCGCGCCGTCGTTCGACGATCTCGCGCTGTACGCGACCGCGGTGAAGCTGGTGTTCTCCACGATCGCGGCGCTCGGCGTGTTCCGGATCTGCCTGGCCTACGGCGCCCGCGCGCCCTGGGCCGCCGTGGCCGGGGTGGCGTTCCCGTTCAGCGGCTGGTTCCTGTTCTTCGACGAGGCCAGCTGGTTCACCTCGCACACCGGCACCGCCTGGCTCGTGCACGCGTGGGCCTCGGCCGTGCTCTACGCCAGGGGCCGCTCGGGACCGATCCCGCTGTTCGTGTTCCTGTACCTGGCGCTGACCATCCAATACGCCTTCCCCGCCGTCGAATCCGGCCTGATGATCGCCGCCGTCGCCGCCGGTGAGTTCCTGTACCGGCGCCGCTGGGCGCCGGTACTGCGGCTGCTCACCGCGTCCGGGCTCGCGGTGGCCGCCTCGATGGTCGCCAACCTGCCGATCCTGCTGTCCTCGCAGGCGACCTGGCGCGGCGACGTCTCCACCATCCACAACGACCCCTTCCTGACCGTGCCGTGGTCGGAATCGCTCAATGCCAGCCTGCCCAGCACGGTGCCCGCGTTCACCGCGTGGTGGGGCCACGTGCAGCCGCTGCCGATGGTCTACATCGCCTGGTTCGTGATCCCGGCGCTGGCGTTCATCGACTGGAAGGCCGCCGCGCGCACCGCCGCCGAGTGGAGCGGGATCGCGCTGTTCGCCGTCGCCACGCTGATGTGGACCGCCGGACCCGGCGCGATCGGCCCGCTGCGCTGGCCCGCCCGGGTGCTGCCGATGCTGGCGATCGCCCTGCTGGTGCTGGTGTGCGTGCTGCTGAGCCGCCACGGGGTGTTCGCCTCGTCCCGGCGCCGGTACGCGGCCGCGGGCGCGCTGATCGGCCTGCTGTTCATCCGGTCGTTCTCGGCCGCGCCGAAACTGCTCGAACGGCATCTGATCGCGGTGGTCTTCGTGGTCGCGCTCGGCGCGGGCGTGCTGTGGCTGGCCAGGAACCGCGGGATCGGCGCCGCCGCCGCGCTGACCATCGTCGCGACCTTCCCGATCGCCTTCGTCCAGGTGGCCACCGCCCCCGCGACGCCGCTGTCGTACGGATTCCCCGAGCGGCGCTCGGAGATGACCGCCGCGTTCCCCGACTTCGGCGGTCGCACACTGCAACTGGCCGACCGGATCATGGTCCGCGACGAGGACCGCACGCTCGCGGCGACCTACGGCTCGATCGCGCTCGGCAGCTACGCCAAGAACCTCGGCCTGCAGTACGTGAACGGCTACACCCCGGTCGGGCACGCGGCCTTCGCCGGGCTGCTGTGCATGGCCTGGGACGGCGGCACCTGCCCCGACGCGTATCGCCGGGTGTTCGCGGTCGAGCCGTCGACCGATACCCCGGTCGTCGACCTGATGCGGATGGATCGCGTCGTCCTGCAGCGGGCCCAGTACCCCGACGCGGGCGAGAAGCCCGCGCCGCCCGGCTGGAAGTTCGTCCACTACCCCGGGCACGAGCAGCAGATCTGGGTGCTGGAGCGGGTCAATCCGCTGCCCTCGCCCGGCGACCTCATCGCGCACGAGTCGGGCGTGCACGCCACCGTGATGCCGGAGGCGGGCCTGACCAACCGGGCCACCGTCTCCTCGGGCACCGGCGGGCGGATCGTGCTGGCCCGCCTGGCCTGGCCCGGCTACACCGCGAGCCTGGGTGACCGGGAGATCCCCGTGCGCGCCGTCGCGGGCACCTTCGTCGCCGTCGACATCCCGCCCGGCACGCACAACGCGCAGCTCACCGTCACCTGGCGGCCGCCGGGCCTGTCGATCAGCCTGACCAGCGCGCTGCTGGCGGTGCTCGGGATCGGGCTGCTGCAGTGGTGGTTCCGGCGCGGCGGGCGCGAGCCCGAGCTCGGCCCGGTGGTCGACGACACCACCACGCCGCAGGCGCAGCGCCCGGTCGCCGTCGAGGCCTGAGCTCAGGCACCGATGGCGGCGGCCAGGTGCGGCCACGCCTCGTGCAGGTCGGTCTGGAACTGTCCCCAGGTGTGCGCGCCGGTCGGCCGGTGGACGTAGGTGGCCGGGATGCCGAGCTGCCCGAGGCGACCCGCGAAGGCCGCCGTGCACGCCCCCGCGATCGTCTCCAGCGGCGGCATGGGGAGCCCGCGGTCGGCGGCGCCGGGCAGGCCGGTGGCGGCCGACAGGAAAATCGTCTTGCCCGCCAGCGCGCCTGCGTTTGCGAAGACATCGTGCTCGCGCCAGACCGCGCCGCCCGGCACGCCCCACATGTTGCCGGGATTGCCGCCGCCGCGCGCCGCCTGCGCGCTGACCATCGTGATACCGAGCGGGTCGGCCGCCCAGGGGCAGCCGCTCAGCGCGGCCACCGCGGCGAAGCGGGAGCCGCCGCGGATGGTCAGGTCCAGCGCCGACGACGCGCTCATCGACACGCCCGCGATGGCATTGCGCCCGCTGGCGCCGAGCGCGCCGTCGATCACGCCGGGTAGCTCCTCGGTCAGGTAGGTCTCCCAGCGGGCCCGGCCGACGCCGGGATCGTCGGCGATCCAGTCGGTGTAGAGCGTGAACGCGCCGCCGACCGGCATCACCACGTTGATGTGCTTGTCGGCGAAGAAATCCCGCACATCGGTGTTGTCCCACCAGGAGATCCCGTCGGCGCCGCCGCCCGCGCCGGTCAGCAGGTACAGCGTCGGCGCACCCGCCCCCGCCGCCGCGAGCACCCTGTTCTGGATCACCCGGCCCATCGCGGGCGAGTACACATCGAGCTGAGCGGCCCGCCCACCCAGCGGCGCCTCCCCCGCCACGTACGCCCCCGGATCGGCCTTCGCCTGTACACCCCCCAGCGAAGCGACGATCGCGCACACCACAGCTAGCCACAGTCTCGATGCAGTCACTCTTCCGGTATACCCCTCGGAATCACGGCGCACACGTGGTCACACCCGCCCCATCTGTCACAGGTTCCAGACAGTGACGAGGGTCACGCAGGAGCTGATCGATGGTCCAGATCCGGCCCCCAGCTGCGGTTTCGCGCGCCACCATAGAGCCCTGAACGGCGAAAACAAGGTGATTTGTGTCGGAGGTGAACGGAATACTGGCCCGCGCCCGATGAGTTGGACCGACGGAATCCGTCTTCACTCACGTGGTGCCGGGACACAGCCGACCCGGCATCGGGCCACCGCACGCCCAGCCGATCCCGCTCCTGGAGGTACCCCGATGCCCGCCGAACTAACCCCGCCGACGACGAAAGGCGGGACGCCGACCGTCATCCGGGTGCTGGTGCTCGCGACCTTCGTGGTGATCCTCAACGAGACCATCATGATCAACGCCATCCCGCGGCTGATGAGCGATCTGCACGTCACCGAGGTGGCCGCGCAGTGGGTCTCCACCGCCTTCATGCTGACGATGGCCGCGATCATCCCCACCACCGGCTGGTTCCTGCAGCGGGTCACCACCCGCCAGGCCTACGCGATCGCGATGGGCGTCTTCATCGCGGGCACCGTGCTCTCGGCGCTCGCGCCCACCTTCGCGGTCCTGCTGGTCGGCCGGATCATCCAGGCCGGCGGCACCGCGGTGATGATGCCGCTGCTGATGACCACCCTGATGACCGTGGTGGCCGAGCAGGATCGCGGCCGGGTGATGGGCAACGTCACCCTCGCCATCTCGGTCGCGCCCGCCATGGGCCCGGTCATCTCCGGCCTGATCCTGCAGATCGACGTCCCCGCGATCGACTCGTGGCGGCTGCTGTTCGTGGTGATGCTGCCGATCGCCGGTGTGGTCACCTGGCTGGGTCTACGGCAGCTCGAGAACGTCGGCGAACCGCAGCCCGGTGTGCTCGACATCCCCAGCGTGCTGCTGGCCGCGCTCGGCTTCGGCGGTCTGGTGTTCGGCCTGAGCAAGTTCCACAGCGGCAACTACGCCACCCCGGCGCTGATCGTCGCCGGCGGCGCGCTGCTGATCGCCACGTTCGCCTGGCGGCAGATCCGGTTGCAGCGCACCGGCACCCCGCTGCTGGACCTGCGGGTGCTGCTGTCGGGCACCTACGCCAAGGCGCTGGTGCTGATGGCCATCGCGTTCCTGGCGATGATGGGCTCGATGATCCTGCTGCCGCTGTACCTGCAGAACCTGCGGCACCTGAGCCCGCTGGAGACCGGCCTGCTGGTGATGCCGGGTGGTCTGGCCATGGGTCTGCTCGGCCCGACGGTCGGCCGCCTGTTCGACAAGTTCGGCGGGCGCCTGCTGGTGATCCCCGGCTCGATCGGCATCGCCGTCTCGCTGGCCGGCTTCACCCAGATCTCGCTGACCATGCCGTACTGGCAGCTGCTCGCCCTGCACATCCTGCTGATGATCTCGCTGGCCGCCGCCTTCACCCCGGTGTTCACGCTGGGTCTGGGCGCGCTGCCGATGCACCTGTACTCGCACGGCAGCTCCATGCTGGGCACCCTGCAGCAGGTGGCCGCGGCCTTCGGTACCGCGCTGGTAGTGACGATCATGTCGGCCCGCAGCACCTCGCTCATCGCCGAGGGCACCGACCCGATCACCGCGAGCCTGGACGGCATGCGCCTGGCCTTCGCGGTCTCGGCGGGCCTGGCGCTGATCGTGATCGCCATGGCGGTCCTGCTGCCGAACCGCTCGGCGGGTGACCCGCACGGCGCCCACACGCCCGAGGTCGCCGACGAGCCGGAGACGCCGCAGCTGGTCAAGAACTGAGTCATCGCTGGTAGGAAGCCCCCGGTCGCCACGCGCGGCCGGGGGCTTTCTTCGGTCGGCCCGGCGTTGCGTGCCACGATCCGGCGCCGCGGGCGGGTTAGGTTCGCTCTCATGGTCGCCGACGCATCGCGGGTCCGCGTGGACAGTGAGTTCGCTCCGCTGCGCACGGTGGTGGTGTCCCGCAGCGAGTTCCGGGCACCGGCCGACGCCGCGGTCTTCGGGCACGCGCTGCCGGTGGAACCCGGTGCGGTGGAGATCCTGGACGCGGTGTGGGGTAAGGACTTCGGCGAGGTCTACCCGGACAGGCAGCGGGCCTGGGAGGCCGAGCGCGCCGAGCTGACCGCGGTGCTGCGCAGATACGGCGTCGAAGTGCTGCGCCCGCGCCTGTTCACCGACGCCGAGAAGGCGGCGACCGGACCGGCCGGCTACGCCAACTTCTTCGTCCGCGACCCGTGGTTCACCGTCGGCGACCACGTCATCGAGGGTGTGCTGCGGTTCCCGCACCGCAGGGCGGAGGTGCTCCCGAGCCGGGAGCTGCTGCTTGACCGGGTGCTGCCGTCCACCGCGCGCTATGTCTCGCTGCCGCAGCCGGAGATCGTCGCGCCGGGGCAGGCCGGGCCTGGGCCGTTCCTCGAGGGCGGCGATGTGCTGGTCCTCGGCGATCAGGTCTTCGTCGGCTGCTCGGGGATGGCCACCAACGAACTGGGCTACCGCTGGCTCGCGAAGTACCTGGAGCCCTTCGGTTTCACCGTCACCCTGGTCCGGCTGCCCGCGCACGTCCTGCACCTGGACTGCGCGCTCGGCCTGGTCCGGCAGGGCCTGCTGATCGCCTGCCCCGGCCGGCTGCCCGACGGCCTGCCCGCCCCGCTGCGCGGCTGGGACATGATCGAGGTCGACGAGGACGAGGCCGCCGCCATGGCCACCAACGGCCTGCCCATCGACGCCGACACCTACATCACCGACCCGGAGTTCGCCCGGGTCGGTGACGCGCTGAAGGAGCGCGGCGTCATCGTCGAGTACATCGATTTCTCCGTCTCGCGCCTGTTCGGCGGCGCCTTCCGCTGCTCCACCCAGCCCCTGCTGCGCGCGTTTCCTCGGTGACCGGCGCACTCGACACAGTCGACACTCGTACCACAATCCAGTACCATTAATTGGATCGCGGGAGAGGAACGACCGATGACCAGCATGTCTGCCAGCGAGGCGCGCGCCAGCCTGTATCCACTGATCGAACAGGTCAATGACGACGCTGTCGCTATCCATATCACCAGCCGCAAAGGCAACGCCGTACTGATCTCCGAAGACGAGTACAACTCGCTTCGTGAAACGCTGTACCTGATGCGCTCCCCGGCCAACGCCGCAAGGCTCGCCCAGGGAATCGCTCAACTCGAAGCTGGTGACGTGGTGGGGGTCGACATGGAGCGCCTCGCGAAAGAGCTCGGGTGAAGGTCACTTTCGCGAAACTCGGGTTCGAAGACCTCGGCCACTGGATTGCCACGGATCGGAAGATGGCGATGCGGATCATGCGCCTCATCGATGACATCGACCGCGACCCGTTTTCCGGACTCGGCAAGCCTCAGCCGCTGAAGGGCGACAAGTCCGGGTACTGGTCCCGCCGCATCAACGACGAACACCGCTTGGTCTATGCCGTCGCCGGCGACAGTATCCTCATCGCCCAGGCTCGCTACCACTACTGACCGGCGGGCCCGTCGCCTCCCGAACCGCCTGTGCACATTCGGCGGCGAGGGCGGTGACCAGTCCCGGTCCTCAGACGGCGGCGGTGTGCCGGATGACGATGTTGCCCAGCGCGTTCCGCGCGGACACCGTGACGGTGTCGCCCGACGGCGCGACCGGCGCCAGCAGGTTCCGCACGCTGCCGACCGTTGCCGCGGTCTCCAGCCGCACCGCGCTGCCGGGAGCCACACCCACCTCGAGTTCGCCCACCGAGGTCTCCAGCCGGAACTCGCCGCGGGTGGCTTCGCCGATGCGGATGTCGCCCTTGGCGGTCTTCGCGGTGACCGAGCCCAGCGGACGCTCGACGACGATGTCACCGAGGGACACCGTCAGGTCGCACTCGCCGAGTTCGCCCGCGCCGAGCAGGCGGCCCACCCCGGCGGTGCCGGTGAACCGGGAGCCGGTGGGGACCTCGATGGTCACCTCGATCGAGGGGTTGCCGCCGAAGGGGGTGTAGGTGCGCCAGTTCTTCGGCGTCGTCACCGTGAGCACGCCGTCGGCGCACTCGACCCGGGTCTGCTCGGCGGCGCGCACGTCGGCCTTCTTGGCCGCGTCGGCGGGCCGGATCGCGACGACGACGTCGCCGCGATCGGCGGCGACGACGGTGACGCTCGCGGACAGGACGTCGACGGTGACGGCGATCGGCTGCGGGGTCTGGAAGGTGTACATGCGAATCTCCTGGAGATCGGGGGCTCCCGGTGGGGGCCGCGTCGTTGATGGGACTACTGTCGCGAGCTCGCCTGACACCGACCTGACACCGACCTGACGCCCCCGCTGACGCGTATCCGGACCGGCGACCAGTTGACGTGCGAGGCACAATGGGCCGGGTGCAGATCGGGATATTGGGACCGCTGGAGATCCGGACGAAGGACGGTGGATCGATAGCGGTACCGGGCGCTCGGCTGCGGGCGCTGCTCGTCGCGCTGGCCCTGGAACCCGGTCGCGCGGTGTCGAAAGAGCGCCTGGTCGACTGGATCTGGGGCGAGCAGCCGCCCGCCGACGCGGCGAACGCCCTGCAAGCGCTGGTCTCCCGCCTGCGCCGGGTGCTGCCCGACGGCGCCATCGACGTGCAGGCCGGCGGCTACCGGCTGACGGTGACGCCCGACGCCGTCGACGCGATCCGGTTCGAGCAGCTCGTCGACCGCGCGCGCGGCGGCGACGACGCGCACCGGGCCCGGCTACTGAGCGAGGCCACCGGCCTCTGGCGCGGCGACCCGATGCGCGACCTGGGCGACAGCGCGGCCGTCGACGCGGTGATCACCCGCTTCGACGGGCTGTACCTGGCCGCCATGGAGGACCGCTACGAGGCGCAGATCCAGCTGGGCGATGGGGCCGACCTGGTCGCCGAGCTGACCGAACTCGTGGCCAGGCATCCGGTGCGGGAGCGACTGGTCGCCGCGCTGATGCGCGCCCTCGGCACGGCGGGCCGGGCGCCCGAGGCGCTGATCGTGTACCAGCGCGCCAGGGCGGCCCTGGCCGACGAACTGGGCGTCGACCCGTCACCGGAGCTGTCGGCGCTGCACGTCGCGCTGCTGCGCGGCGAGGTCGGCGCGCGGCCGCAGGAACGCACGACCAATCTGCGCGCGGAACTGACCACCTTCGTCGGCAAGGACGCCGATATCGCCGTGGTCCGCGAACTCATCGCCGACCATCGGCTCACCACCCTCACCGGCCCTGGCGGCTCGGGCAAGACCCGGCTGGCCGTGGAGACCGCGCGGACGATGCTCGGCGACCTGCCCGACGGCGCCTGGCTGGTGGAACTGGCCGCCGCCGACGGCAACGGCGACCTGGCGCAATCGGCCCTGGCCGCGCTCGGCCTCCGCGACGCGCTGCTCGGCAGCTCGCCGAACGCCGAACCGATGGACCGGCTCGTCGCCGCGATCCGCGACCGCGAGACCCTGCTGATCCTGGACAACTGCGAGCACGTGATCGAAGCGGCCGCGACCTTCGCCCATCGGATCCTCGGCGAGTGCACCCGGCTGCGCATCCTCGCGACGAGCCGGGAACCGCTCGGCATCACCGGCGAGGCGCTATGGCAGGTGCGGCCGCTGAATCTGCCCGCCGCGGTGGCCGATCCGCGCGAGATCGAGTCCTCCCCCGCCGTCGCCCTGCTGCGCGACCGGGCGAGCGCGGTGCGCACCGACCTCGGCACCGATCCGGACACCTGGGCCACCATGGCGCGGGTCTGCCGGGCGCTCGACGGCATCCCGCTGGCGATCGAGCTGGCCGCGGCCCGCCTGCGCACCATGTCCCTCGACCAGCTCGCCCACCGCCTCGACGACCGGTTCCGCCTGCTGACCGGCGGCAGCCGGACCGCGATCGCGCAGCACCGGACCCTGCGCGCGGTGGTCGACTGGAGCTGGGAACTGCTCAGCGACGCCGAACGCCGGGTGCTGTCCCGGCTCGCGGTGTTCGCCGGTGGCGCGAGTCTGGAAGCGGCCGAACAGGTCTGCGCAGGCGACACCGTCGAGCAGTGGGAGGTGCTCGACCTGCTCACCGCGCTGACCGAGAAGTCGCTGCTGGTCGTCACCGAGGACCCGGCCCCGCGCTACCGCATGCTGGAGACGATCAAGCAGTACGCCGCCGACCGGCTGATCGAGGCCGGCGACGCGGAGCAGGCCCGGCGAGCGCACCTGGACTACTTCACCGGGCTGGCCGCCATCGCCGAGCCGCACCTGCGCCGCGCCGAGCAGCTGACCTGGCTGGCCGTCCTCGAGGCCGAGCACGACAACCTCGCCCTGGCCATGCGCGGCGCGCTCGCGAGCGCGGACGCCGCGGCGGCGATGCGGCTGGCCGGGGCCGCGGGCTGGTACTGGTGGCTGGGCGGGCACAAGGGCGAGGGCACCGAACTGGTCATCGCGGCCGCCGAACTGCCCGGCGAGGTCGACGACGAGACCAGGGCGCTGGTGTACGGGCTGGTCGTGCATTTCGTCACCTCGGGCCGCAACGACGAACAGCAGGTCGCGGAATGGATCCGCAAGGCGCACCGATTCGGCCGCGATGCGACCGGCAGCCATCCGGCGCTGCGGTTCACCGCCGCGCTGGAGCGCATGCTGGGCGGCCCGGACGAATACCTGCCCGCCTTCGAATCGGTGCTCGGCGACGACGATCCGTGGGCGCGCGCACTCGCCCGGCTCCAGCTGGGCAAACTGCGCACCGTGCTCGGGCACAGCGGACCGGAGCCGGACGAGTATCTCGCGCAGGCGCTCACCGAATTCCGCGCGCTCGGCGAACGCTGGGGCATGTCGTTCGCCCTCACCGAGCTGGCCAACCGGACCGCGATGCGCGGCGAATTCGCCGACGCTGTCGCCCTTCTCGACGAGGCCGTCGCGGTGGTGACCGAGGTCGGCGCGATCGAGGACGTGGTCGCGATGCGCGCGCGCCAAGCGCAGCTGCACTGGCTGCTCGGCGATCCGGACGCCGGCGCGGGCGCGCTCGCCGAGGCGCAACGCTGCGCCGATCTCAACGGCTGGCCCACCGCGCTGGCCGAAGTCGCCCTGGCGCGTGCGGAACTGGCCCGCTGGAGTGGCGACCCCGCCTTGGCGCACGGGCAGATCATCCACGCGCGGACTCTCCTCGGCACCGACGCCGAACAACCGAATGTCGGTGCGATGCTGGAGATCTCGCTCGGCTACCTCGCCGACGACCTCACCGAGGCCGCGAATCACTGCGACGCCGCGTTCCGTTCGGCGACGGCGGCGGGCCACGCGCCCCTGCTGGCCTACGTCCTCGTCGGAATCGCCGACCTGGCGGTACGCACCGACCAGTACGAACAGGCCACGCGGCTGCTCGCGGCCGGCACCGCGGCGCGCGGACTGCCCGATCACTCCCATCCCGACGTGGCCAGGATCGAGCGGATCGCCCGAGATCGCCTCGGCGACAAGGCCTTCACCGAGGCGGCGCGCGAGGGCGCGGAAGCCGACCGACCGGCCCTGGTCGCGCTCACCCTCGCCCGGTGACCACAGCCGACATCGCCCCGGTGACCACATGGTCACCGAGGCGATGGGGAGCTGAGCCGGGCCGCGCCGAGAACGATCACGCCCGCTTGGTGAAGGTCGCCCGCGACCACAGGTAGCCGACGACCGCGAAGCCCGCGCACCAGGCCAGCGCCGCCCAGGTGTGGCCCGCCGAGGGATGGCCGGTCAGGAAGCCGCGCACCGACTCGATGATCGGCGTGAACGGCTGGTACTGGGCGAACTGCCGGACGCCCTGGCCCATCTTGTCGGCGGGCACGATCGCGCTGCTCACGAAGGGCAGCATGATCAGCGGCACCACCGACATGCCCGCGGCCTCCGGGGTTTTGGCGGCCATGCCGAGGGCGACGGTGAGCCAGGCCGCGGCGAAGGCGGTGGCCAGCAGCACCCCGAGCGCGCCGAGCCACTGCGCCGCGGTCGCCGGCGACCGGAAGCCCAGCGCGAACCCGACACCGAGCACGGAGGCGATGGCGACCACATTGGTCAGCATGCTCGCCGCGACGTGCCCGGTCAGTACGGCGCCCCGGGAGACGTCCATGACCTTGAACCGGTTGATGACACCGGTTGTCATATCGGAGCTCACCGACACCGCGGTGCCGGACAGGCCGTAGCTGATGGCCAGCATGAGCATGCCGGGCACGGCGTAGTCGATGTAGTTCTCGCCGACATCGAAGGCGTCACCGAAGACGTAGACGAAGATCAGCATCATCACCACCGGCATCAGCGCCGCGTTGAAGATGGTGACGGGCGAGCGGGTGATGTGGGTGAAGTTGCGGCGCAACATGACCGACGAGTCGAACAGCGCGGCGGACAGGGTGCTGGGTGCGGTGGTGGTGCTCATCGGGCTTCGGCCTCCGTGGTGGGGTGCCCGGTCAGGGCGAGAAAGACGTCGTCGAGGTCAGGGGTGTGCAGGGAGACCTGATCGGCCTCCAGGGCGTGGGCGGCGAGCCGGTCCAGCAGGGCCCGCAGGGATTTCGAGTCACCGTCGCCAGGGACGTTCAGGGTCAGCGCGTCCGCGTCGGGGGTGGCGCCGGGCAGAATCCGCGCCGCCGTGGCCAATTCCGTGGCGTCGGCGAAGCGCAGCCGGACGTGGCTGCCGGGGATGCGGCGCTTGAGCTCCTCGGCGGTGCCCTCGGCCACGATGCGGCCCTGGTCCAGCACGGCGATCCGGTCGGCCAGCTGATCGGCTTCCTCGAGGTACTGGGTGGTGAGGAAGATCGTCACGCCGTCGGCGGTCAGCTCGCGCACGATCTCCCACATGGTGCGCCTGCTGCGCGGGTCGAGTCCGGTGGTCGGCTCGTCGAGGAAGACGATCTCGGGCTTGGTCACCAGGGTCATCGCCAGGTCCAGCTTCCGGCGCATGCCACCGGAGTAGCTCGCGGCCGGCTTGGCCGCCGATTCGACCAGGTCGAAGCGTTCCAGCAGCCCGGCGATCACCCGCTTGCCCGCCGGACCGCGCAGGCGGTGCAGGTCGGCCATCAGCTTCAGGTTCTCCGCGCCGGTCAGCAGGTCGTCCACGGCCGCGAACTGGCCGGTGACGCCGATCGCCTTGCGGACGGCCTTGGTCTCGGTCGCGAGGTCGTGGCCTGCCACCCTGGCGGTGCCGCCGTCGGCGGTCAGCAGGGTGGTCAGCACGTTGACCGTGGTGGTCTTGCCCGCGCCGTTGGGGCCGAGCAGGGCGAAGATCGTGCCCGCGTCGACCCGGAGGTCGATGCCGTCGAGGACGGTCTTGTCCCCGTATGCCTTGCGCAGCCCGGAGGCCGCGATCGCTGTGTTGTTCATGCCGATTACCGTCGCCGGTGCCCCTGATACCGGGCTGACACCGCCCTGACATCCCCGCTGACGCCATCGGAAGCGGCCGTGCCAGTGGCATGTCAGTCCGGCGTCAGGTCGGCGTCAGCGCAGGCGGCGACGGTAGTTCTCGTGAACAGCACCGCCTTCGCCGCCCCGCCTCTGCGTCCCGCCCTCGTCGTGCTGCCGCGCGTGGACCTGTCCGGCCGCGTGCGGCGGTTCCTGCGCGCCGATCACCCGCTCGCGCAGCTGATCCGCTTCGCGCTGGTCGGCGGTGCCAGCAATATCGCCTACGTCGCGCTGTTCGTGGCCTGCGCCGGGCTCGGCCCGCTGGCCGCCAATGTCACGGGGTCGCTGGTGAGCACGGTGATCGCGAACGAGCTACACCGTCAGCTCACCTTCCGGGCGGCGGGCCGGGTCGGCTGGTTCACCGCGCAGTGGGAGGGCGGCGGCCTGGCCCTGATCGGCCTGCTGACCAGCACCGCCGCCCTGGCCGGGCTGGACGCGCTGGCGCCCGGCCTCGGCCGGTTCGCCCAGGCGGGCGCCGTACTCGCCGTCATGGCGACGGCGGGTGGCCTGCGCTTCCTGGCCCTGCGCGGCCTGTTCTGAGCCGGGTGGCTCAGCGCGTCGGGCGGGTGGTGGCCCTGGGGTCGCGCCAGAGCCCGAGATCGAAGTACAGGGTGGTCATGTCGTCCCACATGACCGACCACGGCTGCTTCGGTCCCGTGCAGCGCCAGACCGCGACCATGCGGTCGATGCCGGGGATGCCCATCGGATCGTCGAGCTGCGTGACCCGCTCCACCTCGGTGAACCGGGCGCGCAGGTCGGCCTCGGCGGTGTCGAGCCCGAGGTAGATCACCGAGGTCGCCGAGTCCGGCGGCGGCCCGAAGAAGCCGAAACCCCGACTCGGGCTGTAGGTGGCGGGCAGACCGTGTTGCCCGCCGAACTGCTCGACGGCGCCCGCCTGCCAGTACCCCTGCACGACGACGGCGGAGTTCGCCTTTTCCTCGGGCGTCAGCGTCTGGTAACCGGTACCGACCGCGGCCACCATTTCCGACCAATTGGTGGTGCCCCAGAATGCCGATCGGAAGCCGAGATCGATGGCGTCCTCGGCCTGCATGCGCCAACTCGCCGGCAACGGGGTGACGGTGATCATGGCAATGAATGTCAGCACCGAGATTCCGGCGATCGGAATCAATGCCAGGTTCATCCATCGTTTACGGTCGAACTGCCAGAGGCCGACGGCGCCGAGGGCGAACATCGCGGGAAAGAATCCCGTCGGGTAATACGGCCGGCCGTGTGTGACGACCACGAATGTGGTCATGATCACCAAGGCGACCGCGATGAATCGATACGGGCGCAGCGATTCCTGTTTGTACACCGCCCAAAAGCCGAACGCGAGCAACAACGCGCCGAGCGCGCCCGCCAGGCCGACCCACTGCGGAAAGAAACCGGGCGGACCGTAGCCGGTCGCGTCCTGCTCCGCGCCGATGATCGAGCCCATGGCCAGCTGCGGCCAATTGTGCTGGGACTGCCAGATCAGGATCGGGATCAGCGAGGCGGCGAGAATGCCGGTCGCCACCCACAGCGCGGGGCGGCGCAGGATCTCCCGCGGACCACACAGCACCACGGCCAGCCCGAGACATGCCCAGACCAGCGGAATCATCCACTTCACCTGCATGTCCAGCGCGGCGACCATCCCCGCGATAACGAGCAGCCGGTCCTGACGGGTGCGCACCCAGCGGATGAACAGCCAGGTGATCACGGCGGTGAAGGTGGCGTCGAAGGAGAAGGTGCTCAGGATGACCTGGGTCGCCACCAGGTACGACGTCGCGTAGGTGCCCGCGGCGAGCAGCTGCGCGCGGTGACTGCCGCGCAGCTCGTAGGCGATCAGCGCCGACACGACGACCGCGCCGACGCCCATCACCACCGCGGGAAAGCGCAGCGCCGTCGTCGATCCCGGCGCGAGCACGTCCGCGATCCAGGCGAACAGCGGCACCACCACGCCCTGGTCGGCGTAGGTGTAGTCGAGCCGCCTGCCCGCCGACAGGAAGTAGAGCTCGTCACCGAAGAACTCGTAGCGTCCCGCCGTCACAGTCAGCGCTATCGCGGTGATCGTCGCGATCAGCGCGACACCGCGAAAAGCGAACGACGGGTCGGTATTCGGAATTTCCGGCTCGGCGCGAACCGCGACGACCGCTGTCATGAATTACCCCTGGTACTCCCACAGACGCATTCGGCGCCCCCTCCCGACTGGTGGCGCCACATCTGTTCGCTGATGAACCGATTCCTCCCCGGCAGCGAACTTGATGAGCGCGAGCGCTCGCGGTCCTGCTCGGATTATCCAGTTTCGGAGAACGTTAATGCCTGCTACCAGGGTCCGCAAATACACAGCACAGCCATAGCGGATGGCTGTAAATGAGCAGAGCGAGGCTACCGCGAAATTGTGACCTGGGTAATAAATTCCAGGTGAACAAATATGTAACGCGAGTCATTCGAATCGACAGAACGCACAACGAGTCATTCGAATACGCGTCGGTAGCTATTCAGCGGCCGACAAAAACGAAGTACCCCACGAACATCGGTGCAAACCATATTTTTATGGGCATGTTCGCGCGGGACCCGCCGCGTAGGATCCGGGCACCGCGAGCCCGGCCGAGAGACGTCGATGACGCCGGAAAAGCAGAAGGGCCCGGTCTGCCGACCGGGCCCTTCGTTGTGGAGCTAAGGGGAATCGAACCCCTGACCTTCTCGATGCGAACGAGACGCGCTACCAACTGCGCTATAGCCCCGTGCGGCTCTGGCGAACCGCGCTGTGACACTGTATCAGGCGTTGCGCCCAGATACCGAATCGGTACTCTGACCTGCTGTTCTGCGTGGTTCGACCAGTTATTCGCCGACGGCGCGCCCGAGGTCTTCGACCCGGGTGCGGAGGGCGCGTGCGGTGGCCGGATCGAAGGTTTCCAGGTGCTCGAACATCGGGTCCTCGTCGTCGGTGTCGAGCAGGGTGGAACGGCGGCGCAGGGCCCGCGCGGTGTCGCGGTCCATGGTGCGCCGGGTCGTCGCCGCCTCGGGGGTGGCGGCGTCCTCGTGGCGCTTGCCCCGGGTGAGGCGGGCCGCGCGCCTGCGGCGGATCTCCTCCTCCACGTGGACCTGCTTGCGCAGGTAGGCCAGATAGCCCACCAGCACGGCCGTGGACAGCCCGCACGCCCACCAGAACATCGAGTTCAGCAGCAGGCCGAACGCGGCGAACAGGATGGTCGCGATGATCAGCCCGAGCACGGCGCGCTGCCGGAAGCTGTAGCGGGCGGCGCGGGCGATGGCGTCGGCCTCGGGGTCGTAACCGCCGCGGCCGCGCCGGTTCGGGACGAAGTCCTCGTCGTCGTCGGCCGGCTCGGCGGTGTCCTCGGCGATGTCATCGAGCCGGGCGGGCGGCGCGGGTGGGATACGCGCGGCGACCGGCGGGTCGGCGGCGGCATCGTCGTCGTCCGCGGCGGCCTCGTCCTCCGGATCCGATTCCGCCGCAGCGTCATCGATCGCGGGAGGTGCGGAATCGGCTGCCTCGGTGGCGGCTCCGGGCTCGTCGCCGGTCGCGGCGTCGCCGGGCTCGGCCTCGGCGTCGGCCGCGGCCTCGAGTTCCGGTGTGGGGGTGAGCAACTCGTCGTCAGCTTCGGTGACGGGCTCGTCGGCCGGTGTCGTCATCCGATCCTCCGAATCAGTACGGTGGGGGCGCTTGGTCAGCACACGGGGGCGGTAGTCGGGGTCGGTCTCGTGACCGCCCGCAGCCCCGATGCGAATCCGTCGTTCGGCCCCGCCACGGTGCAGCACACGCGTGGCGAGTGCGGCATCGGTGGTGCGGCGGATCCGGGGATGCCGGTCCGCCAGGATCGGGAACAGGACGAAGACCCACAGCACCACAAGTCCGATCCACAGGATCGAATTCGGCATCGCGGTCATCACCTCCCGTCCCCGCCTGCGCGTTTATCCATAGTTGGACGCACTACCGACGTCCGTAGGTTAATTCGGACACGCCTGCCCTCGCGGCAGGCGCGCCGTGCACACCTGCCACATGAGTAACAGAAATTTCACGGCAGCGCCGCTCGACCCTCTCTGACCAGGCGATCGACGACGGTGCCCATAACTTCTTCGACCGTCAAGCCCACCAGCAGATGATCCCGCCATTCGCCGTCCACATCGAGATAGCGGCGCAGCAAACCCTCTTCGCGGAACCCGACATTGCGCAGGACCGCCTGGCTGGGCAGGTTCTCCGGCCGCACCGTGGCCTCCACCCGGTGCAGGCCGACCGGCCCGAAGCAGTGGTCCAGCCCTAGCGCGAGCGCGGCCGTGGCGACACCCTGGCCGCCGAGATCCTTGGCCACCCAGTAGCCGATCCAGGCCGAGCGCAGCGCGCCGCGCACGATATTGCCGATCGTCAGCTGTCCGCTGAACTGCCCGTTGACCTCGATGACCAGCGGGATCATCGCGCCCCGCCTGGCCTCGGCCTTGAGGCTCGTCCACAGCGACGGCCAGTTGGACGCGTGATTGCGCGCCTCCCAGCTGCCGCGCCCGGTCGGCTCCCAGCGCTCGAGATGGTCGCGATCGCGCAACCGGATCCGGCTCCACGCCGCGGCGTCACGGAAACGCACCGGGCGCAATGTCACCTGGCCACCCGCGACGATCACCGGACCGAGCCGGGCGGGCCATCCGGGATGCTGACCTGCCCGGAATACGTTCATCGAGTCCACTGATCAGCCGCGCTGCGCCAGGAAAGCCACCCGCACTTCGTCACCGGTGCGGAAATCGGTGTCGTCGGGCTCCACCACGATGAGGCTGTTGGCCTCGGCCAGCGTCGCCAGCAGATGCGACGACCCGCCGTTGCCGTTGCCCAGCGGCTGCACCAGATAGTCACCGGTGGCCTCGTCACGCAGCAGCTGCGCGCGCAGATAGCCCTTGCGACCGGGCATCGAGGTGATCGGAGTGATGGTGCGGGCGTTGACGATCCGGCGCATCGGCTGCCTGCGGCCCAGCGCGATCCGGATCAGCGGACGCACCATCACCTCGAAGACCACCAGCGCGCTCACCGGATTCGACGGCAGCAGGAAGGTCGGCACCTCGTCGCGACCGAGCCTGCCGAAACCCTGCACCGAGCCCGGATGCATGGCCACCCGGTCCACCTCGAGCTCACCGAGCCCGTCCAGCGCCTCGCGCACCTGCTCGGACGCCCAGCCGCCGACCGCGCCGGCGATCACCACGACCTCCGAGCGCACCAGCTGACCCTCGACCACATCGCGCAGCCTGCGCGGATCGGCGCTGACGATGCCGACCCGGTTGACGTCGGCGCCCGCGTCGCGCGCGGCCGCGGCCAGCGCGTAGGAGTTCACGTCGTAGACCTGACCGGGGCCGGGCGTGCGATCGATATCGATCAGCTCGCCGCCGATGGAGATCACCGACAGGCGCGGACGCGGATGCACCAGCACCTTGTCCTGCCCGACCGCGGCCAGCAGGCCCACCTGGGCGGCGCCGATGATGGTGCCCGCGCGCACGGCCACGTCGCCGGGCTGCACGTCGTCGCCGATGCGGCGGACGTAGTCGCCCGAGCGGACCGGCTCGAAGACCTTGATCCTGGCCCGGCCGCCGTCGGTGAAGTCCAGCGGCAGCACCGCGTCGGCCAGCGTCGGCAGCGGAGCGCCGGTGTCGACACGCACGGTCTGGCGCGGCTGCAGCCGGATGGGCTGGCGCGAACCGGCGACCACCTCGCCGACCACCGGCAGGGTGAGGTCGATCAGTTCGCCCTCTTCGTCGCGCACGTCGGTGCCGGCGGCGGAGACGTCGACGCTGCGCACCGCGTATCCGTCGATGGCGGCCTGATCGAAGCCGGGCAGCGGCCGTTCGGTGACGACGTCCTCCGCGCACAGCAGACCCTGGGCCTCGGATATCGCGACCCGGACCGGCCTGGGTGCGACCGCGGCCGCGGTGACCTTGATCAGCTGATCCTCAACCGAGCGCATCGAGCTCCTGTGTCTATGTGTCCATCGCTTGCCGCGCTTACGCGTTCGGGGAGTTGGGATCCCACTCCGGGCTGAGCCGGAACTTCAGCCACTCACGCAATTGCGGGCCGTATTCCTCCCGCTCGAGGGCGAAATCGACGGCAGCTCGAAGATAGCCGCCCGGGTTACCCAAATCGTGGCGCGACCCACGGTGGACGACCACATGGACCGGGTGTCCCTCCGCGATCAGCAGGGCGATCGCGTCGGTGATCTGCAGTTCCCCGCCCGCGCCCGGCTCGATCCGGCGCAGTGCGTCGAAGATCACCCGGTCGAGCAGGTAGCGGCCGGCCGCGGCCAGGGTCGAGGGCGCGTCGGCCAGCTCGGGCTTCTCGACCATGCCCTTGACCCGCAGCACGTCGGCCTCGGCGCCCTCGGTCAGCTCCTCGACGTCGAAGACGCCGTACGCGCTGACCTGCGACTTCGGCACGTCGATGGCGCACAGCACCGAGCCGCCGCGCTCCCGGCGCACCCGGCTCATGGTCTCGAGCACGCCGCACGGCAGCACCAGGTCGTCGGGCAGCAGCACGGCGATGGCGTCCTCGTCGTCGTCGAGCGCCGCCTCGGCCTGGGCCACCGCGTGGCCGAGACCCAGCGGCTCCTCCTGCACGACCGAGGTCACGTCGAGCAGGCCGGGCGCCTTGCGGACCTTCTCCAGCAGCGCGAACTTGCCGCGCTCGGCCAGGGTGCTCTCCAGCACCAGATCCTCGACGAAATGGGCGACGACGCCGTCCTTGCCCGGCGAGGTCACGATCACCAGCCGCTCGGCGCCGGAATCGGCGGCCTCGGCGGCGACGAGCTCGATGCCGGGGGTGTCGACCACCGGCAGCAATTCCTTGGGCACCGTCTTGGTGGCAGGCAGAAACCGCGTTCCGAGTCCGGCCGCGGGTACCACCGCAGTGCGGAAACCGGAAGTCTTGTCTGTCATGCGCATACCCTATCCATTCAGCGTGCCGTCCGATCGCCCGTCGCGACGATCCGGCGTCGGCAAGAGCTTAGGGTGGTCGCTGTGGAGATGCCCGGTGAGCGCACCAAATATGCGTGGCGCAGCCACATCCTCGCCGAACGCGCGCAGGTCGGGGCCGCCGAGCACGCGCGCGAGGCCGCGGCGCTCGCCGCCGCGATCGGCCCGCTGGCCGGGGCCGATGACGTCGTCTGCGCGTATGTCCCGATCCGCGGCGAGCCCGGCGATCTGCGCATGCTCGACGCGCTGCGTGTGCGCGACGCCACGGTGTTGCTGCCGGTGACCGGGGAGCGGGGGCCCCTGAGCTGGGCGCGCTACGAGGGCCCCGATTCGCTGCGCAAGGCCCGCTTCGGCCTGCTCGAACCGACCACGGCGACGCTGCCGCCGGCCACCGTGGCTACCGCGGCGACGATCCTGGTGCCCGCGCTCGCGGTGGACCGCCGTGGCGTCCGGCTGGGGCGCGGGGCCGGGTACTACGACCGCACGCTGGGCGCCGCCGGGATCAGCACTCGCCTGATCGCCGTCGTCCGGGATAATGAACTCGTCGACCGGCTGCCGGAGGAACCGCACGACCGGCGAATGGGGTGGGCACTGACGCCCGGCGGTGGCCTGCGTGAACTCGGCGGTGACCGGCCCGTTCGGCCGGAATGAAACGGCGATTTCCGACGTTGGCAGTGTCGGCGGTAGAGTGCTAGATCGACGAGACTTGCGGAGGATCCTGTGCCAACTTATTCATACGCGTGCACCGAGTGTGACAACCGCTTCGACATCGTTCAGTCCTTCTCCGACGACACACTGACGGAGTGCCCGCAGTGTTCCGGGAAGCTGCGGAAGCTGTTCAACTCGGTGGGCATCGTGTTCAAGGGCAGCGGTTTCTACCGCACCGACAGCCGGGGCGGCGCGTCCACCGCGAGCGAGCCCGCGAAGTCCTCCTCCTCGGACAGCGGCAGCAACGGCAGCAGCTCCACCTCGACGTCGACCACGAGCTCGACGCCCGCCGCCGCGAGCTGATCCCCGCCGGTTTGTCCACAGCCCCCGAGTTGTCCACAACCAGGACTTTCACCGGCTGATCCCCGCTGCCACGCTCCTAGGCTTCGGGCATGACTCGCAGTCTTGCCGATCTGGGACGTGGCAGTTCCTGGCGCTTCGCCCTCGGTAACCGCCCGGCCTGGGCCGACACACTGCTCGCCCGCCGTATCGCGGCCGCCGTGCTCGCACTGGTCGCGCTGGCGCTGTTCGTCCGTGGCGATCCAGGCACCACCCGCGACGACGTCGTCGTCGCCGCCCGCGAGCTGGCCCCCGGCAGGCTGCTCACCGCCGACGACCTGCGCGTCGATCGGCACGAATCCCGTTCGCTGCCTTCGGGTTCCGTCACCGACCCCGCCGTCCTGCTCGGCGCGACGCTCACCGGCGCGATGCGCGCCGGGGAAGCCTTCACCGATCTGCGCGTGGTCGGCCCCCGGCTGGCGGCGGCCGCCGCGGGCAGTCCCGAGGCCCGGATCGTGCCGATCCGGCTGGCCGATCCCGCGGTGGCCGAGGTGTTGCGCGCGGGTGACCGGGTCGATGTCGTCGGGGTCGAGGACGCGGGCGGCCCCGGCGCGAGCAAGCCGGCGCGCACCCTCGCCACCGACGCCGCCGTCGTTCTGGTCACCGCGACCGGTGAGCGGCGCTCCGGGGCGGAACGGGTGGTCCTGGTCGCGCTGGACGCCGAATACGCCACGGCCGTCGCGGGCGCCTCGTTGCGCACGGCGCTGACAGTGGTCTTCCATTGACGGCGCGGCGGTGGCGCCGGACGCACCCGGACGCAGTTCGCGAGAAATTTGCCGCAACTCTCGTTAGCATCACACAGGAACCAGCACGACCGTTCGCAGCATTCGACACGGAGCGCAGCGCCTGGGGCCGGCTCCTGCACGAAGGAGACATCGGCAATGCTCAAAGGTTTCAAGGATTTCCTGCTCCGCGGCAACGTAGTCGACCTGGCGGTCGCCGTCGTGATCGGCACGGCCTTCGTCGCGATCGTCACCGCGTTCACCGACGGAATCATCAATCCCTTGCTGGCGGTCTTCGGCGGCAGCAACGAGCTGGGTCTCGGTTTCCAGCTCGTCGCCGGCAAACCGGCCACTTTCGTCGAAGTGGGACCGATCATCACGGCGGGCATCAACTTCCTGCTCATCGCGGCGATCCTGTACTTCGTCCTGGTGCTGCCGTCCACCCTGGCCAAGAAGCGGATGGGCATCGAGGACGACCTCACCGACAACGAGGTGCTGGTCCAGATCCGCGACCTGCTCGCCGAGCAGGGCAACACCTCCAACGGCAAGCACGGCATCCTGCCGGAGCCGTCGCGGGGCAACGGCGACCACACCCGCTGAGTTCGAAAATCGGGGCTGGTCCAGGGAACTCGCGTTCCGGGACCAGCCCCGATCGCTGCGTACCGAACCGTCAGCCGAGGCTGAAGGGCTGGCCCCAGAGCGTGACCCAGCTGATCACATTGTCGGTCTCCACCTCGACGCTCACGAACGAGCGCGCCTGGGCGTAGCCACCACAGCCGGACAGGCCGATGGTTTCGTCGGCCCAGGTCACCGAGCCGCTGCCGTTCTTGAAGGCATTGCGGGTCTTGTGGGACTCGTCGCCGTAGTCGTCGGGCATCTCCAGGTCGAGAACGTAGAACGACTTGGACTGGCCGGGGCCGAGCGAGAGCGCTCCGCCACCGAGGCCCACCGCGCCCTCGGAGTCGAACCCGCCTTCGGCCCGCGGGCCGCCGCCCTCGATATTGACCTGGCAGCCGACGGTGTAGCCGGGGAAGATCTTGCCGCCGCCACCGCCGGACACCGACACCTGTGCGCTGCCCGACACCCAGGCATTCCGGTGCGCCGGCGTCGATCCCATCGAGGGATTGATGTTCGCGGACTCCCCGACCATGCTGATGTCGACGACGGTGCCGTCGGACAGGGTCTTGCTGATATGCCCGCCCGGCAGTGGAACGAAGGTGTCGGCGTGTGCCGCACCGGTGGAGAACAAGCCCAATGCCACGGTCGCCGCGGCGGTGATACCGGCCGCGCGCGCCATGCTTCCAACATTGATCATCACTGTTGACCCCTCGAGGGTGAATTCGTGTGAGCTAGCGAGAATTTCGTCGACTCGGCCGCGATCAGCCGATGCTGAAGGGCATGCCGTACAGGGTGGTCTTCGAGTAGTGGTCACCGATGATCTCGACCACCGTGTACGACCGGGCCTGGGCATAGCCCGCGCACCCCTGGACCTGGATCTCGGCGTCCTGGTATTCCACCGAGTAGACGCCCGGCTTCAGAATGTCCTTGGAACTGATCTGGGCGAAGGCCACCTCACCGGGACCGAGATCCAGGCCGATGGAGCCCTCACCGATCGGGCCGTTGGTGTCCAGACCGACACCGACCTGGCCCCCGATCGCGTCGTCGCCGATGCTCACCTGGCAGCCGACGATGTAGCCCGTACTCAGTTGCGACGCACCGTGGGTCGACGAATTGTTGGAACCGGGACGGTTGGACGGGCCGTTCCACGGACCCACCTCGCCCTCCGGGGTGACCTGCACATCGGCGCGCGCGTTGCCCGAAACCCAGACGACGCGACCCGCACCGTTGGCGGCCAGCGACGGCGACACGATCGCGCTCTCGCCGGTGCGGCTGACGGTGACGCCGGGACCGTTCTTCTGACCGTCCGGCAACGGAACGAAGGTATCCGCGTTGGCAGCACCGGCCGACAACAGGCCGATCGTCACGGCCACTGCGGCACCGGCGCCGAAGGCGCCGCGACGCACGCGGTTGGTGCGGTTCTCGCTCATACTTCCCCTCGAGGTGTACGCAAAATCGACCTCGACCGTCGAGGTCGATATCTGTGCTGCGCCCGGACCCAGCCCAGACGGGTCCGCGGACCGCGTCGCTGGCAACAGGGCGGACTCGCCCAGCCGGGAGGTGTATCGAGAAGCTGAAAAGCAAATTTCGCCACAAACATAATGAGGCGACCGGCCAATGTCCAGCGCCACAAACTTATCGGCACAACAAAACGGGCCGGTCGCAATTGCGACCGGCCCGTTGAGCGTTCGGGATCGAACAGATCAGCCCAGGCTGAACGGCTGGCCCCACAGGGTCACCCAGCTGATGACGTTGTCGGTCTCGACCTCGACGCTCACGAAGGCACGAGCCTGCGCGTAGCCGCCGCAGCCGGACAGACCGATGGTCGAATCCGACCAGGTCACCGAGCCGGCGCCGTTCTTGAACTTGTTCGACTTGCCGTGCGACTCCGAGCCGTAGTCGTCGGCCTTCTCGATGTCGAGAATGTAGAACGACTTCGACTGGCCGGGGCCGAGCGAGAGCTCGCCGCCGGTGCCGACGCCACCGGAAGCGTTGCCCTCCCAGTCGCTTTCGACCGTCGCGTCACCGGAGACACCGCCGCCGGCGATGTTGACCTGGCAACCCACGGTGTAACCCGGGAAGATCTTGCCCGAGCCGCCGTCGGAGACGGTGACCTGCGCGCTACCGGAGACCCACGCGTTGCGGTGCACCGGGGTGGAGCCCATCGACGGGCTGATGTTGGCCGACTCGCCCACCAGGCTGATCTCGACGACGGTGCCGTCGGACAGGGTCTTGGTGATGTGGCCACCCGGCAGGGGAACGAAGGTGTCGGCGTTGGCCGCGCCCGTCGAGAACAGGCCGACGGCCACGGTGGCCGCGGCGCTGACGCCCGCCATCCGCGCCATGAACTTACGGTTGATCATAGGAATTGTCCCTCGAGATTGAGTTCGCCGCAGCGAGAAGAAGATTCGGGCCGGTTCGAAAGACGTCAGCCGATGCTGAACGGCATGCCGTACAGGGTGGTCTTCGAGTAGTTGTCACCGATGATCTCGACCACGGTGTACGCCCGGGCCTGCGCGTAGCCGGCGCAGCCCTGGATCTCGATCTCCGCGTCCTGGTAATCGATCGCGTAGGTGCCGGCCTTCTGGATGTCCTTCGAGCTGATCTGCACGAACTTGACCTCGCCCGGGCCCAGGTTGACGCCGATCGAGCCGCCGGCGCTCACGCCACCGGTGCTCAGACCGCCGGAGACGCCGGCGCCGATCGCGTCGTCGGCGATGCTCACCTGGCAACCGACGATGTAGCCGGTGTTCAGCTGGGAGGTGCCGTGGGTGGAGGAGTTGTTGGAACCGGGGCGGCCGGACGGGCCGTTCCAGGGGCCGACCTCGCCCTCGGGGGTGTCGGCGACCTCGGCCAGCGCGGTGCCGGAGACCCAGACGACGCGACCCGCGCCGTTGGCGGCCAGCGACGGCGAGATCAAAGCGTGCTCACCCGTGCGGGTGATGGTCACGCCGGCAGGGCTCACCTTCTGGCCGTCCGGCAACGGCACGAAGGTGTCGGCGTTGGCGGCACCGGTCGACAGCAGGCCGAAAGCCACGGCGGCCGCGGCAGCGCCGACGCCCGCGGCACGGGCGCCGCGGCGCACACCGGTGGTGCGGTTCTCGCTCATACTTCCCCTCATCAGTGTCTAACAGCCGGTCTCGACTTTCGAGACCGGACGGGTGGACCTCACAGGCCCAGCTCAGTGTGTCGCCCCTTTGTTGCCGTTACGTAACCAACTGTTATTTCGACGATACGGACGGGGCCGGTGTGGCGAACCCGAGCCAGGGTTCCACCGGGTGGTTCAACACACAGAAGCGGGGTACTGCGGGGGCCAATAGTTGATGGCTCGATGGCGAACATTAAACGCTGTGCAGCCGTTCCGGCAACGAAAGAGTTCGTAAATTTCAATGTGACCCCAAGCACAGGTGCGCACATCGCCACATGCTTTGACGTGCATAAATGCATCGGAGATCAGCGGCGTCAACGGGACTGAACCGGAAGTGGTTACTGGCGAGTTTCGAACACTTATACGACAAAGGACCACGCTTTCGCGTGGTCCCGAGGAATTGTCACCCGTTCGCAATCACACCCGAAACGGCATTTCGGTGAGTGCCTATTACGTAGCGGCTACGTAGATAACGGTAAGGTCACCCGTGGTGCGGTGGCACCTGCGAACGTAACCATTCGTCGTTATCCGAGCGCCCCCCGCGCTCGTCGCCGGTGGTTTCGGGCAGCACGTCGCCGAAAATACGGGCCAGGCGCGCGGCCTCGGCGGCCTTGCGCCGGACGGCCTCCTGGTCCCCCGGCGACGTGCTGTCCGACGACGTCATCGCCGTCACTCGTCCAATCCGGAGAGCTCATCGATCACCCGGCTCGCGAGCGGGCCCAGCGTGGCCATGCCGTCGCGGATGGCGGAGCGGGTGCCCGGCAGGTTCACCACCAGGGTGCTGCCGGAGATGCCCGCGACGCCGCGCGACAGACCCGCGTCCAGCGAGCCGGCCACCCGGCCCGAGGCCCGCAGCGCCTCGGTGATGCCGGGCAGTTCCCGGTCGAGCACCTGCACGGTGGCCTCGGGAGTGATGTCGCGGGGCGACATGCCGGTGCCGCCGACCGAGATCACCAGATCGACGCCGCCGATCACCGCGGTGTTGAGCGCGTTGCGGATCTCGACCTCCTCGGCCTGCACCGTCACCGAGGCGTCGACGAGGAAGCCCGCCTCGCTGAGCAGTTCGGTGACGAGCGGGCCGAACGAATCCACGCCGCCATGCGCCGTCCGATCGTCGACGACAACAACCAGTGCACGCCCTGCCACGGGAGCATCGATGTCCATGCTCATCACCGTAGCGCCTACACACGACAGCGCCGCGCTCGAACGCATCATCGGCCGCCCTCCGCCGCGGCGCCGGTGAGGGTGACCTCGACCGTCTTGGCATTGCCGCCCTGCTCGTCGGTGTAGGTGAGCTTCACCTTGTCGCCCGGCTGATGCGAGCGGACCGCCGCGATCAGCGCGTCGCCGGAGTCGATCGGCCGGTCGTCGAGCCGGGTGACGACCGCGCCGGCGGGCACGCCCGCCTTCGCCGCGGGCCCGTCCGGGGTGACCTCGAGTACCCGGGCCGCGGTGTCCTGCGGCCGCAGCTTGATGCCGATCTGGGCGTAGGTGGCGTGGCCGGTCTTGATCAGTTCGTCGGCGACCCGGCGGGCCTGATCCACCGGGATGGCGAAGCCGAGGCCGATCGATCCGCTCTGCGCGCCGCCCGCGGCCTCGCCGCCGAGGCTGGCGATGGCGGTGTTGATGCCGATCAGCTTGCCCTGGCCGTCGACCAGCGCGCCGCCGGAGTTGCCGGGGTTGATCGCCGCGTCGGTCTGGATCGCGTCGATCACCGGGTTGACCTGGCTGGGGGTGCCCTCACCGCTGGTCGAGACCGGGCGGTTGAGCGCGGAGACGATGCCGGTGGTGACGGTGCCCGCCAGGCCGAGCGGCGAGCCGATCGCGATCACCGGCTGCCCCACCGCGAGCCCGTCGGAGGTGCCGAGTTCGATCGGGGTGAGCCCGCTCTTGCCGCTGACCTTGATGACGGCCAGGTCCGAGACCGGATCGGCGCCGATCATGGTGGCCGGCGCGGTGCTGCCGTCGCTGAACACCACTTCCATCTTCGCCGAGGCGCCCGCGCCGGCGGCGACGTGATTGTTGGTGAGGATCAGGCCGTCGGTGGACAGCACGACCCCGGAGCCCTCGCCGGAGGCGCGCGCACCGGCCACCTTGATCATCACGACGCTGGGCAGCACCCGCTGGGCAACCGCCTGGGTCGACCCGGCCGGGGCGTTGGCGACGTTGTTGACCGCGGGCTTGGGCGCGTCGAGCGCGTTGGTCACCGGGACGGACTCGGAACCGGTCGCCAGCACGCCGACGACACCACCGATACCGCCGCTGACCAGCGCCAGCGCCGTGGCTCCCGCCACCAGACCGAGCCGCAGCGGCTTCCGCGGCGGCGCGACGACCCCGCCGGGCTGTCCCCCGAAGGCGGGCGGAACCTGCTGACCGCGCGACACGCCGTAAGCGGACACGCCGGGCAGTGGCGCCGTGCCATAGGAATCCGCGGTGCCGTAGTGCTGCGGCGAGCCGTACGGCTGCTCGGCGCTGTGGGAGGACGCGGCGCCGTACGGCTGCTCAGGGGCGTGGGGTGGCACCGGGCCCGCGGGCTGGCCGCCCGGCTGTGCCCCGGGGAACGGGCCCGGCTGACCGGGGTGCGGCACCCCACCGAAGGGTTGGGCGGCACCGGCGGCGGGCAACTGGCCCGAGGCCGGACCCGGACCGGGGAACGGCGCCCCGGCGGGATGATCCGCGCTGCCCGGTCCGGAGTCGGCGGGCTGGTCAGCAGGTCGCTGCTGGGGATCGTCGGTCATGGTGTCTGTCTCCTCACGCTTGCCTACCAGCTTCGTGACGGGTACTGAGAGGCGGCTGAGATCGTCCCGTCAGTTCGCCGAGACTCCGCGGCCGATCAGATCGAGCCGGGCTCGGAGTCGTCCGGAACCGCCGGTGCCTCACCGGGCAACACGATCCGGACCAGGGCGCCGCCACGGTCGGAGGTGTCGATCGCGATCGTGCCACCGTGCTTGGTCACCACCTGCTTGACGATCGCGAGCCCGAGCCCGGAACCCGGCATCGACCGCGAGGCCGTGGTCCGGTAGAAGCGCTCGAACACCAGCTCCCGTTCATCGCTGGGGATGCCGGGACCGGCATCGGCGACCACCAGCTCGAGCAGGCCGGGCCCGGCCGGGCGCATGGTGATCCTGACCTCGGCGTCGCCGGGACTCCACTTGGCGGCGTTGTCGAGCACGTTGAGCACCGCGCGTTCCAGGCCCGCCTCGTGCCCGTAGACGAACCACGGGCGCAGTTCGGCGGTGAAGGTGATGCCGGTGCGCCTGCGCCGCGCACGCTCGAGCGCGCGCTCGGCCACCTCGCCGAGATCCACCCGCTCGTAGACGGTTTCGGGCGCGTCCTCGCGGGCCAGGTCGACCAGGTCGCCGACCAGCGTCGACAGCTCCTCGATCTGGGCGACCACGTCGGCGCGCAGCTCGGCCATGTCCTCGTCGGGCAGCTGCGGCGCGCCCGGCCTGCCCGAGGCGATGAGCAGCTCCATATTGGTGCGCAGCGAGGTCAGCGGGGTGCGCAGTTCGTGGCCCGCGTCGGCGACGAGCCTGCGCTGGCGGTCGCGGGATTCGGCCAGCGCCCGCAGCATCGTGTTGAAACTCTCGGTGAGCCTGGCCAGTTCGTCGTCACCGGTGACCGGGATCGGGGTGAGGTCGTCGGTGCGGGCGACCCGCTCGGTCGCGGCGGTCAGCCGGGCGATCGGGCGCAGGCCGGTACGGCCCACCGCGGTGCCCGCCGCGGCCGCGAGCACGACGCCACAGGCGCCGACCACGAACAGCAGCCAGGCCAGCCGATCGAGCACCTCACGGGTGCGGTAGAGCTTCTGCGAGATGATCAGCGTCGCGCCGCTGTGCGTGCGCGCGGCGAGCACCCGCTGGTCACCGACGGTGCGCAGCGACGAGTTGATCTTGCCGTCGGCGACGGCGAGCTCCTGCGCGCCGACCGGCGGAATCGTCTGCTGCGGCGGCATGTACGGCTTGTGGTCGGCGTAGATCAGCGCGACGCCGACATCGTTGGAGAACAACCCGGCCAGCACGATCGACTGGAAGCCGAGCGTCTCGAAGTTGTTGTTGATCATCGTCGCCGCCCTGGCCTCGAGCTGGGCGTCGACGTCGGCGTACAGCGCGCGGGCCACCATCGCGTAGGCGGCGATGGAGGTGACCGCGACGGCGATGAGCACCACCGACGCGGCAAGCAGGGTCACCCGCCAGCGCAGCGACACCGAGCGCGTCAGCGGCATCGGTGGGCGCATCTCCCCCGCGTCCGGCGGGCGCCGCAGCACGGCGACGGCGGGTTCCTTGGATGCCATCGCGGCCGCCTACGGAGGGGTCTCGCGCAGCACGTACCCGACGCCGCGCACCGTGTGGATCAAGCGTTCCTCGCCGTCGGCCTCGGTCTTGCGCCGCAAATAGCCGATGTAGACCTCCAGCGCATTTCCCGAGGTGGGAAAGTCGTAGCCCCAGACCTCTTCGAGGATGCGGCCGCGGGTGAGCACGCGACGCGGATTGGCCATCAACATCTCGAGCAACGAGAACTCGGTTCGGGTGAGGCTGATGGCGCGATCGCCGCGCGAGACCTCCCGGGTCACCGGATCCAGCGACAGATCAGCGAACACCATCGCTTCCGACGCCTCGCCCGGGTCGGGTGCGCGCCTGCGCAGCAACGCGCGCAAACGCGCCAGCAATTCCTCCAACGCGAAAGGCTTCGGCAAATAATCGTCGGCGCCCGCGTCGAGGCCCGCGACTCGTTCGGAGACCGAATCCCGGGCGGTCAATACCAGAATCGGCAGATCATCGCCGGTGCTGCGCAGGCGGCGGCACACTTCGAGGCCGTCCAGCCTGGGCATCATCACATCGAGAACCAGGGCATCGGGCCTGGCCGCGGTGACTTTCTCCAACGCGTCCATGCCATCCACCGCCAGGTCGACGGTGTAGCCGTTGAAGCTCAGCGACCGGCGCAGTGATTCCCGCACCGCGCGATCGTCGTCGAC
The DNA here is from genome assembly GCF_042888005.1 of Nocardia sp. NPDC003269. Classification (NCBI taxonomy): domain Bacteria; kingdom Bacillati; phylum Actinomycetota; class Actinomycetes; order Mycobacteriales; family Nocardiaceae; genus Nocardia; species Nocardia sp. NPDC003269. Next base: position 2,121,089 of record NZ_JBIAPA010000001.1, on the reverse strand, counting down.
TACCAGAATGCGCATGTGCCCAGTTTGCCGTGAACGACTGAGAACGTACTGAGAGGGGCACGCTCCGCGTGGCGGTCGCGATGTGCCAGCGTATATTCGGCGAATTGCAGACCGTGTGGTCCGGATTGCCGATGCCCACCCAGCCGGGTATCTTTCCTGCGGTAAAAGAAGACCTCCAGTTGGTTCTGCGCTCGCATCGCTCCGCGACCTCCCCGCGCGGGCCGGGGTCTCACGTGGAAGCAGAGGCAACGCACGCGGATGGAACCTGCATCGCGCTCCTGGCAATTCAGCCTGTCGAACTGGTCGGTTACGCGCAAGGTCGGTGTGGTGCTGGTGCTGCCGGTGATGCTGGCGACCACGTTCGCCGTGCTCCGGATCAACAACGAGCTGCAAATGATGACGCAGCTCAGCGCCGCCACCGAGCAAGCCACCGTCATCCGGCCCGTCGTCAAATTCGCCACCGCCACCGAGCAACTCGCGGTCGCGGCGACGGCCAACTGGGGCGCGATCGCCGACCCGCAGACGGACGCGGCCCTCACCACCTACGACCAGGCGCTGGCCGAGGTACAGAGCGCCATGCGCTCGGCCCGGCTCTCGCCGACGATCCAGACCGAGCTCACCGCGGCCACCGCGACCGGCGCCACCCTGCGCAACACCGTGCGCGGCGGCTCCCCGGCGATGGTCGGTGAGCAGTCCGACGAGATCGCCGAGCGGATCGCGAACGCGCTCGCGCAGACGCCGAACGTCGAGGACTTCGTCGTCCAGCGCTACTTCCTGCAGCTGACCGCGCTGCATCAGGCGCGCCGGATCCTCACCCACCAGCGGCTGCTGGTCGTCTCCCCCGACGCGGGCCGCAGCCAGAGCGCGCGGGCGCGGATGCTGGTCGAGCTCGGCTCCGAGATGACCACGATCATGACCTACGCCATGATCATGCCGGAGAAGGCGGGCAGCCGGGCCGCGATGATGGACGCCGTCCAGACCAGGATGAGCGTGCTCAGCCAGAACGCGGGCGACCCGACCAGCAACGCCGCGGTGCTCAACACCCTCCAGGTCAGCGCCGACACCTACGCGTCGAGCCTGAACCAGCTGCTCGACAGCATCGACCACACCCTCGAGACCAACACCGCCAACGCGCAGACCGGCGCGCTGCGCGAGACCACCCTGGTGCTCGGCATGCTGCTGGCCGGTCTGGCGCTGGCCCTCGCGGTGGCCCGCACGCTGGTCGTCCCGGTGCGCAGGCTGCGGCGCGACGCGCTCGAGGTCGCGCACGTGAAGCTGCCCGACGAGCTCGCGGTCGTCCGCAGCGGCGGCGCGACGCCTGAGATCGCCCCGGTCGGCGTGCATTCCACCGACGAGATCGGCCAGCTGGCCCGCGCCGTCGACGAGATCCACGAGCAGGCCCTGAACCTGGCCGCCGACCAGGCCCGCCTGCGCCTGCAGATCGGCAACATGTTCGAGACGCTGTCGCGGCGCAGCCAGTCGCTGGTCGAGCAGCAGCTCGCGCTCATCGAGGAGCTCGAGCACGACGAGGACAACCCCTCGCGCCTGCAGACGCTGTTCCGGCTCGACCACCTCGCCACCCGCATGCGCCGCAACGGCGACAACCTGCTGGTGCTCGCCGGCACCGTGTTGCGCCGCGGTCACCTGCCGCCGGTGCCGCTGTCGGACATGCTCTGGAGCGCGGTCTCGCAGGTGGAGGACTACCAGCGGGTCGAGATCGGCAATGTGCCCGACGGTGTCGTCGCCGGTGAGTCCGCGGTCGACATCGAGCACCTGCTCGCCGAGCTCATCGACAACGCCCTGCGCTACTCGCCGCCGAGCACCTCGGTGGCGGTCATCGTCGGCCGCGCGGTCGACGGCGGCTACCTGATCGAGATCACCGACCGCGGTCTCGGCATGTCCGCCGACGACCTGCAGACCACCAACGACCGGCTCGCCTCCGGTGGTGAGGTCACCATCGAGACCGCCCGCCGGATGGGTCTTTTCGTCGTCGGCCGACTGGCCAAGCGGCACACCATCACCGTCAGCCTGCGGCGTACCTCCACCCAGGCGCCGCAGCCGGGCATCACCGCGAGCGTGCACCTGCCCAGCGCGCTCGTCTCGCCGCCGCCCACGGTGTCGGGTCCGCCGACCGGCCCCAACCCGATCGTGTCGACCGGCTCGCACGCGCTGGTGCCCTCGGCCATCGGCCCGCACGCCCTGACCCCCGCCGACATCACCGGTCCCAATCCGGTCATGTCGCCGACCGGCCCGAACCCGCTCGTTGTACCGGTGCCCGCGGGCCCGAACCCACTGGTGCCGACGGGCCCGAACCCACTGGTGCCGACCGGCCCGAATCCCCTCGTGCCGACCGGCTTCGGTCCCGCCGAGCACATCGAGCCGCCGAGTGCGCCGCTGACCGGAGCCGGCCTGCCGCAGCGGCGGCCCAACGGCCAGGAGCCGCCCGCACCCGTCGAGCCCGAGCCGGAGCCCGAGGAACCGACCGGGCTGTGGGCCGAGCACGAGCACGACACCGACGACCTGCCGGTCCCGGCGACCGCCCCGGTCGACGAGCCCCCGGCCAGGACGATCGGCCTGCCGCAACGCGTTCCCGCCTCCGCGCTCAGCGAGCTCACCGAGACACGGCAGGTGCCGCGCTTACCCGAGCCCGAACGGGCACCCGAGCCGACGCCCGCGCCGGTCGCCGCGGCGGATCCGATGCCGACCGCGAGCACCCGGCTGCAACCGGTGCCCGGCGAGGCCCCGACCCCCATCTATCAGCGGATGGTCTCGGAATGGCTCGTCGAACCAGCTTCCGCCACTGCCGAATCCGGCGGCAACGGCGCATCATGGAGTTCCCCCGGAGACGCGGGCTGGTCGGCAGCGGCCAGCGCGGGCAATCCACCGACATCGTCGCGCACCGTCGGTGGCCTACCGATCCGTAAACCGGGCGCCCAGCTGGTCCCCGGCGGTCTCACCCCGGCCGAGGAGGCGGGTGCTCGCGATCCCGAGGAGATCCGCAACAACTTGACCAGACATCTCAGCGGCGTCCGCAGTGGCCGTGCCGAGATCCAGTACAACGACGGAGGCCTCGAATGAGCAACGCGCACCCCACGGACGAGAATCTGAATTGGCTGGTCGCCCGCTTCACCCGGGACGTGCCCGGCGTCTCGCACGCGGTGCTGGTCTCGGCGGACGGTCTGCTGCAGGCGACCAGCCCGCACCTGCCCTCGGACCGGGCCGAGCAGCTGGCCGCGGTGACCGCGGGGCTGGCGAGTCTATCGATGGGCGCGGCGCATCTGTTCGACGGCGGCAAGGTCATGCAGTCGATCGTCGAGATGCAGCGGGGATACCTGCTGGTGATGAGCGTCGGAAACGGCTCGCACCTCGCGGTTCTGGCCAACAAGAGCCACGACATCGGCCGCATCGGCTACGAGATGGCGCTGCTCGTCGACCGAGTGGGCTCGGCGGTCACCGCCACCGCCCGCTCCGCCGGCTGAGGTGAGATGTCGAGTCCGTACGGATCAGAAAACCGGCCGACAACCAGGGTCAGGCCCTACGCTCTGACCTCGGGCCGGACCGAGCCCGCGATCTCGCTGCCGTTGGAGGCAGTGGTGGAGACGGTCTCCTACACCGCGCACATGGAATGGCCCGTAGGGGACTTGCGCACCGAAATCGTGCGACTGGGTACACATCGGCTCTCGGTCGCGGAAATAGCTGCATACCTCGGACGCCCACTGGGTATGGTCCGGGTGATGATCGGCGATCTCGTAGTCGGCGGGATTCTTCGAGTGCATTCGACGCTGACCGAGCAGGCGAGCTATGACGAACGCCGATCACTGATGGAGAGGACTTTGCGTGGACTCCGTGGCCTCTGAGGGCATGCGCCCCCCGAACCCCGATCAACGGGTCGCGTCGACCAAGATCGTCGTGGCAGGCGGATTCGGCGCAGGCAAGACGACTTTCGTCGGTGCGGTGTCGGAGATCGTTCCGCTGCGCACCGAGGCGATGGTCACCCATTTCTCCGACGGCATCGACGATCTCGCCGAGACGCCGGAGAAGGAGACGACCACCGTCGCCATGGACTTCGGCCGCATCGTGCTGCCGGGCAACCTGGTGCTGTACCTGTTCGGCACGCCCGGCCAGAAGCGGTTCTGGTTCATGTGGGACGACCTGATCCGCGGCGCCATCGGCGCGGTGGTGCTGATCGATACCCGCAGGCTGGAGGACAGCTTCGCCGCGGTCGACTTCTTCGAGGCGCGCGGGCTGCCGTTCCTGATCGCGGTGAACCGCTTCCCGAACGCGCCCCGCTTCCCGATCGCCGAACTGCGCGAGGCGCTCTCGGTGCGCGAGGGCATCCCGATCGTCGACATCGACGCGCGCAACGCGGTCGAGGTCAGGCAGGCGCTGGCGGCGGTCACCGAGTACGCCATCGCGCAGCTCGAGCCGCAGCAGTTCGAGGAGGCCGGCCGGCGTGGCTGACCTGCTCGCCGCGACCGGCGCCGAGACGTTCGGTCGCGGTACCGGCATCGCCTGGCTCGCGTTCGGCCTGTCGGTCCTCGGCGCGCTGGTGGCGTTCGCCTGTGTGCGGCACGCGAAGTACTCCCAGCGGTTCCGGCTGCTCTGGCTGACGATGGCGGCGGTCTCGCTCGGCGGGGTCGGCCTGTGGCTGGCGAATTCGGTGGCGCTGCTCGGCATCCGGGTGCAGGAGACCACGCTGCGGTACAACGCGGCGCTCGGCGCCGCGGCGGCCGCCACCGCGGTCGTCGGCGTGCTGGCCGGTCTGCTGATCGGCGGCCGTACCCCGCAGCTGCCGCGGCTGATCATCGGCGGGCTGACGATGGGTCTCAGCGTCGGCCTGTCGACCTACCTGACGCTGGACGCGCTGGCGGTGCAGGGCACCGTGGACGAGTCGCTGGGGCTGATCGGTGTCTCCGTGCTGGCGTCGATGGCGCTGTGCACCGCGACGCTGTGGGCGTTCCAGGTCGTGCGGGTGGTCCTCGTGCGGGTGGCGGCCTCGGCACTGTTCGCGGTCGGCGTCGCCGCCGTGTACTACACCGCGCTCGCCGCACTGGAGTTCACGATCGATCCGGGCAGCCGGACGCCGGGCGGGCTCACCCCGTTCGACCTGGTGTTCCCGATGTTCGTGCTCGGCGCTCTCGGCCTGACGGTGCCGATCACCGCGGTGCTGATCGCGCCGGACCGGCGGGACGCGGCCGAACGCCAGCGCGAGGCGCGCACCGTCGCCGTCCGGTGACCAGCTAACGTCCGGTTTGTCGGAAAATTTGTGAACGAGCGCCCCGCTCGCGGAATCCATCGCGACGGACCGCATTCGGCCCGAAAACCGCCCCTGAAGTGGCGATGAGCGGGTTCTCCTTAACCGGAGAACCCGCCCTCCCGCACGAGAGTACATACCCGCCAAGGACTCCGCATCAGTCACTCGGGAATTTTCTTGTGCCACAAAACAAACCAAGAGTTGGTTATGCGCCTTCCAGCAATCGCCCGGCAAGCCGTCCGCCCTGCTCACGCCAAGTGGCATCTGTCACATCGGTAACCGGCCGATTGCCCGGCACCCACCGATCCGGCGCTGAGCAGGCACGACAACCGCACCGAAAGCCCCCTGGACAGCGTGCGCGGAAGAACCGGCCGCTGACGGCGCGTTCGGCCCCCACCAGGCCCGTCAGCGGGTTATCGTCGGCCGGGGCGCATTCGTCTCGCCCAGCACATCCAAGGTTCGTTCGAAGGAGTTCGCATGGCCGTCAACGTGGTGCTCGACAAAGTTCTCGACAAGGAATACGAGAACAAGACGCTGAAGGAAATCCTCGCCGCGCCGCCGTCGGCCCTGGCCGGCCTGACCGAGGCGCACGACAAGCAGCTGCTCGAGGCCCTGAAGATCAAGACCATCGCCGACCTCGGCAGCAACAAGTTCTTCCAGCTCGCCGCGGCCCTGGCCGAACTGGCCGAGCGCGAGGGCTGATCCCTCGCACCAGCGACGACAACGGCCTGCCGGACGTATCCGGCAGGCCGTTGCTGTTGTCCGATCCCCGATCCGGGTTGTCCCCTCCGAACCAGCTCTCGAACTCCGCGTACGGGCGAACCTAGATCCGCGACGGGTCGATCAGACCCTTCCGCACTGCCCCAACGATACGACGCGGCACCTGGTATTCCACACCGGCGACGGTGACCGGGACCAGCTGCGGAACGGCGGCTTTCCACTGCGAACGCCTGCTGCGGGTGTTCGACCGCGACATCCTGCGCTTCGGCACTGCCATGACTCAGCCCTCCTTGCCTGCGCGCGAACGCTTTCCGTACTTGCGCTCGAACTTCTCCACCCGGCCCTGGGTGTCGAGATTGCGATGGGTGCCGGTCCAGAACGGATGCGAATCCGAGGTGACGTCGACGACCAGCAACGGATACGTCGCGCCGTCGGTCCATTCGACGGTGCGATCGCTGGTCGAGGTCGACCGGGTCAGGAACCGCTTGCCGGTGCTCGAATCCTCGAAGACCACCGGGTGGTAGTCGGGGTGGATGCCCGCTTTCATGACGTTTCTCCTCTCTCGGTGCGCTCGCCCGCCGTGGCCGGGGCCTCGGACGGATCGGCGCAGGGGTCTTCGTGCCAGTCGCCGAAGGGGTCGTCCCACAACGCGACTCGTTCCGGTGCCCGGTCGACCAGCAGCAGCTCGTCGTCCTCGACCAGCGCCCAGTGCAGCGCGTGCCGGATCTCGGCGGGATCGGCGTCGTGGGCCAGGATCACCAGCGACACATCGCGATCGCCGAACCGCTCGTCCCAGCGCAGCGCGGCCATCGCCCGGCGGTCCGGATCGGCCTCGGCCTGCTCCTCGGCGCTCATCGCGGCCAGCCAGCGACCGGCGCCGCCGACCCGCAGGCCACCGCCCGCCGATTCCAGCCAGACCACCTGGTCGGGCTGGGTGGCCAGCCAGATCCGGCCGCGCGCGGTGACCACACCGTCGAACAGCACGTCCAGCGCGTCGTGCAGCCGGCCGGGATGGAACGGCCTGCGCGCGGCGAATTCGATGAGCGAGACACCGCAGTCGGTGGTCAGCGGCGGCTGACCGCGCAGCAGCGGCGCGTGGGCGTCGAAGATCCGGCCGCGGCGCGCGTCGGCCGGGACGCGGGTCAGCAGCGCGCCGACCTCGACCGCGTCGAAGGCGGGCAGCTGGTCGAGCCAGGCGACCGGCGCGGTGGGCGTCATCCGGCCCAGGACGGCGCCGAGCCGTTCGCGGTCGAGCGCGTCGACACCGGTGGCCAGCACCACCAGCGCGTCGGCGAACTCGACCTGGCCGACGGCCACCTGCGCGACCGTCCGCTCGTCGTCGGCCGCGGCGAGCCCGCGGTCGGCCAGCACCTCGTCGCCGGTGGCGTCGGCCAGCCACTGCTGCCCGTCCAGGCAGGTCAGCGTGGCCTCGATCCGTACGTTCCGGCTCGCGGGCCCGTCGACCCGGTCCGCCACTCCGGTCACCTCGACCGTGTCGATCGCGTGGCACAGCGCCTCGGCCTCGATGGCCGGGTCGAGCGCGAGCACGATGCGGCGCACGTGCTCGCGGGCGGCGAGCGTGCACAGCATCGGCAGCAGATCCGCGCGCAGCGTGCAGGACACGCAGCCGTGCGCGAGCTCCAGCACGGTGGTCGTGACGGTGCCCGCGGTGCGCACCGTGCGCCGCACGACGCCTTCGCGCAGCTCGGCGAGGTCGTGGTGCACCACCACGGTGCCCGCGTCGGCGCTCAGTGTCGCCGCGATGTGCTCGACGCCGGTCATGGCAGGTCCGGAGAAGCCGGCCAGCAGCACGACGGGCGTTCTCCGGTCGGACTGGTCCAGCACCCGAAACCCCTTTCGATAACGATTTTCATTTACGTTACCCCAACGGTACAGTGCGGAATAACTGTTGTCGAAAATGGTTGTCATCACCATGGATGGAGGTCGCATGTCGGCCCACTGCCAGGTCACCGGTCGCAAGCCCGGCTTCGGAAAAGCCGTCTCGCACTCACACCGGCGCACCAACCGGCGCTGGAACCCCAACATCCAGCGCAAGACCTACTACCTGCCCAGCGAGGGCCGCCGCATCACGCTGACGGTCTCCGCCAAGGGCATCAAGACCATCGACCGGGACGGGATCGAGGCCGTGGTGGCCCGCATCCGCGCCCGCGGCGACAAGATCTAGGAGCAGCGCCCATGGCCTCGAAATCGACCGATATCCGGCCCATCGTCAAACTCAAGTCCACCGCGGGGACCGGCTTCACCTACGTCACCCGCAAGAATCGCCGCAACGACCCCGACCGGCTGGTCCTGCGCAAATACGACCCCGTCGTGCGCAAGCACGTCGACTTCCGCGAGGAGCGCTGATGGCGAAGAAGTCCAAGATCGCCCGCAACGAGCAGCGCCGCGCGATCGTGGCACGCTACGCCGCCCGCCGCGCCGAGCTCAAGGAGCTCATCCGCAAGCCGTCCACCGGGGACGCCGAGCGGGCCGCCGCGCAGGCGGAACTGCGCAACCAGCCCCGCGACGCCAGTCCGGTACGATTGCGCAATCGGGATGCAGCCGATGGCCGGCCACGCGGCCATCTCCGGAAGTTCGGCCTCTCCCGTGTTCGTGTGCGCGAGATGGCCCACCGGGGCGAGCTCCCTGGGGTCCACAAATCGAGCTGGTAGACACCCACTGATCTCGTGAGAAGGAACATCGCATGGCAGTGAAGCGAGCACCGTCCAAGAAGGCACGCGCCGAGCAGGGCCGTAAGCCGAAGAAGAACCCGTTGATCGCCGCGGGCATCGAAGTCGTCGACTACAAAGACGTCAACCTGCTGCGCACCTTCATCTCCGACCGCGGCAAGATCCGCAGCCGCCGGGTGACCGGCCTGACCCCGCAGCAGCAGCGTCAGGTCGCCGTCGCGGTGAAGAACGCGCGCGAGATGGCGCTGCTGCCCTTCACCAGCCGGTAGACACCGCAGAACCAAAAGTGGCCCCGAAGCTGTTGCCTCGGGGCCACTTTCGTTGTGCAGGCGATGAACGCTGCGGCTACGTCATCACGGGATGGTGAGGACCTGGCCCGCGTTGATCAGATCCGGGTTGTCGATACCGCTGGCCGACGCGATCTCGTGGTAGCGATTGCCGTCGCCGTAGAAACGCTCGGAGATGGCCCACAGGGTGTCGCCCGGCTCGACCGTGTAGGTCTGCGCCGCGGGCGGCGGGGGGACCTCTTCGGCGATCGGGGCGGCGGCGACCGGCTCCGGCTCGGCAGCCGGGGCGGGCAGCGGGTTGTCGGTGTTGGTGGCGGTGGCCCACGCGACCGAGTCGTCGGTGCCGTAGAGCACGACGTTGCGGTCGGGCTGCACCACCAGGCGCTCGACGTTCTTGCCGCTGGTGTCGGTCGCCCAGACGCGCGAGCCGTCACCCTTGTAGATGACGAAGTCGCCATCGTGCTGCAGGGCCGCGCGCTGCACGTCCTGCCCATGAGTCTGTGCGGCCCACACGACGTTACCGTCGGGCTCGGTCAGCACAAGGTTGCCGTCCGGCTGCAGGGCCAGGGTGTACGCACCGCCGGTCAGGGACTGTCCCAGTCCCAGTTCTTCGCCTACGCGCAGCGTGTCGCCCACGTTTGTCCTTTCGAAGATCCAGTTGCAGAGCATCCAACATCAGTGATGCTCGCCGCTTGCCACGGCGTCGCATCGGAAGCGAATGTAGTCCCCACCGAGCCGAAACGGGTGAGTTACGCGCAGGGTTCGCGGAAAGTTCACTGTGGGGAGTATCGCGTTTAGAATGCCCCACTCGGCCGGGCGAGCGCGTACGCCACGCCGACTAGGCTCACGGTATGCGAACGACGTCGCGTTTCACCGCCGCCGCGGCCGCCCTGGCCGTGCTGCTGGGCCCGATCACCGCCTGCTCGAGCTCCGATGACGCTGCACCCCAATCGAATTCGACGACAACGAGCGCCCGGCCGGAAGACGGCAACGCGAGCCTCGGCCATCGATTCACGCCCGATCCCACCATCGTCAACCCCCATCCCCTGCCCTTCACCTCGTGGACCCGCCTGAGCGACAACACGATCGGCGTGAATTTCCAGACCGGCAACCCGGAGTGCTACGGCGTCGACGTCACCGTCACCGAGTCGGCCACCGCCGTCGCGGTCGCCCTGCGCGGGGGCACCCGCGCCGACGCGGTCGGCAAGATGTGCACCATGAACGCCGTCTTCGGCACCGTCGAGATCACCCTGAAGTCACCGCTGGGCAGCCGCCAGGTGGTCGACGCCGGATAACGAGAACGGGTGCCGCACCGAGGATTCGGTGCGGCACCCGTTCGGGTTCGCCGTGACTCAGTGCGCGAAGTGACGCGCTCCGGTCAGGTACAGCGTGACGCCGGCTTCCTTGCAGAGCTCGACGGTGTCCTTGTCGCGGATCGAGCCACCGGGGTGCACGATCGCGCGCACGCCCGCGGCCACCAGGATCTGCGGGCCGTCGGAGAACGGGAAGAACGCGTCGGACGCGGCGACCGAGCCCTTGGCCCGCTCACCGGCCCGCTCGACGGCCAGCTTGCAGGAGTCGACCCGGTTGACCTGACCCATGCCGACGCCGACGGCGGCACCGTCGTCGGCCAGCAGGATCGCGTTCGACTTCACGGCACGGCAAGCGCGCCAAGCGAATTCGAGGTCGGCCAGGGTGGTGGCGTCGGCCGGGTCGCCCGCGGCGAGGGTCCAGTTGGCCGGATCGTCGCCGGTGGCGTCGAGGACGTCGCGGTCCTGCAGCAGCGCACCGCCGCTGATCGGGCGCAGCTCCACACCCTTGCGCTGCGGCGGCTCGGCCACCAGCACGCGCACGTTCTTCTTGCGCTGCAGCACCTCGACCGCGCCGGGCGCGTAGCCGGGGGCCACGATGACCTCGGTGAAGATCTCGGCGACCTGCTCGGCCATCTCCACGCTGACCTCGCGGTTGGCCGCGATCACGCCGCCGTAGGCGCTGACCGGGTCGGTGGCGTGGGCCTTGCGGTGCGCCTCGGCGATATCGGCGCCGACGGCGATGCCGCACGGGTTGGCGTGCTTGATCACCGCGACGGCGGGCTCGTCGAAGTCGTAGGCGGCGCGCCAGGCGGCGTCACCGTCGGTGTAGTTGTTGTACGACATCTCCTTGCCGTGCAGCTGCTCGGCCTGCGCGATGCCGACCGTGCCGTCGTTGCTGGTGTACAGCGCGGCGGCCTGGTGCGGGTTCTCGCCGTAGCGCAGCACCGCGGCGCGCTCCCACGAACCGGCGACCCAGCCGGGGAACTGCTCGGTCTCGGGCTGCACGGCGGGCACGGCGACCGAGCCCATCCAGCTCGCGACGGCCACGTCGTAGCTCGCGGTGTGCTGGAAGGCCTTGGCGGCCAGGCCGGTCCGCTCGGCGAGGGTGAAGCCGCCGGACTTCACCGCGGCGAGCACGTCGTCGTAGTCGTTGACGTCGACGACCACACCGACCGAGGGGTGGTTCTTCGCGGCGGCGCGCACCATCGACGGACCGCCGATATCGATCTGCTCGACGCACTCGTCGATGCTCGCGCCGCTGGCCACCGTCTGGGTGAACGGGTAGAGGTTCACCACCACCAGCTGGAAGGCCTCCACGCCCAGCTCGGCGAGCTGGGCGACGTGCTCCGCGCGGCGGGTGTCGGCCAGGATGCCCGCGTGCACCCGGGGGTGCAGGGTCTTGACCCGGCCGTCGAGGGTCTCCGGGAAACCGGTCAGGTCCTCGACCTTGGTGACCGGAATGCCCGCCTCGGCGATCTTGCCCGCGGTCGAACCGGTCGACACCAGCTCCACGCCGGCGGCGTGCAGTCCGGTGGCCAGCTCGATGAGCCCGGTCTTGTCGTAGACGCTCACCAGCGCCCTGCGGATCGCCTTACGTTCACTCACCGGCGTGCTCGCTCATCTGGAATTTCTGCCTTTCGTCCGTCGGAGACAATGCCTCGGGTGGCGACAGCGGCGATGACCTCCGCCAGCAACCGTCGCTCGACAACCTTGATGCGCTCGTGCAGGGCGGCCTCGTCGTCGCCGGGCAGCACGTCGACCGCCTCCTGCGCGAGGATCGGGCCGGTGTCGACACCACCGTCGACCAGGTGCACGGTGCAGCCGGTGACCTTGGCGCCGTAGGCGAGCGCGTCCCGCACCCCGTGCGCGCCCGGGAACGAGGGCAGCAGCGCGGGATGGGTGTTGATGAACCGGCCGCCGAACCGCTCGAGGAACGCGGGACCGACGATCTTCATGAAGCCGGCGGAGACAACCAGGTCGGGCCGGAAGGCGTCGACGGCCTCGGTCAGCGCGCGATCCCAGGCGGCCCGATCGTCGAAGTCCCGCACCGCGACCCGGAAGTGCTCGATCCCGGCGGTCTCGGCGTGTTCGGTCGCCTGGCACACCCGGTCGACGCCGACCGCGACGATCTTCGCGGGATAGCCGGGCTCGCGCGCGGCGGCCAGCAGCGCGTTGAGCAGCGAGCCGGTGCCCGAGGCGAGGACGACGACGGTAGCCGGTGTCCCTGCGGGCTTCCACTGGGCAAACGAGGACGTCAGCGCTCTACTCCTGCGTGTGTCGGGTGGCGGCGATCGGCGATACCGCCGGGTCGAGCTTAACGACCGGTGCTCTTGTCACCTTCCGGCAGGTCCGACTCGACGACCTCCGCGTCGACGATGTCGTCGGTCGGCGGGGCCGTCGAGCCCGGCGCGGCGATACTCACCTCGACGTCGTCGTCGAAGTCGGTGACCAGTTCGGCGTCGACCTCGACGGCGGAATCGTCGTCGTCGTAGTCGGGTTCGTCCTCGTCGTCGTCGTAGTAGTAGTCGTCTTCGTCGTCGTACTCGTCGTCGAAGTCGTCGTGGTCGGCGTAGGTGTCGTCGTCGTACTCGTCGTAGTCGTCGGCCGGGGCGGCGGGGGCGAGGAAGCGCCGGGCGAAGAACATGCCGACGAAACCGCCGAAGCCGAACCAGGTGACCATCAGCACGACCAGCATCAGCAGGTCGACCCCGGCGCGGCCGACGGCGCCGAGCTGTCCGCCGCCGAGGATCGCGAGCACCAGGAAGATCAGGGTGGACAGCGCGGCGGAGGTGAGCGTCGCCCACGGCGCGCCCGGCCGGTCGTCGCTGGTGCGGCCCAGCTCGATACCGCCGAGCACCCCCACCGCGATCGGGATCAGCAGCAGCACCGGCCACCAGGCCGCCGATGGCCCCTCCGGCAGCGGGATCAGCGCGGGCAGGGCGGGCACCGGTCCGGCGGTGACCCCGAACAGCCCGACCGACCCCGCGCCGAACTGCACGGGCGCGCCGCACAGCATGCCGGCTGCGGCGATCACCACGTTCGGCAGATAGAGCAGCGACAGCAGCGTCATGCCGAGCACGTCGGTGACGTTGTGCGCCTGGTCGTACGCGCCGTCGAGCCGGGACAGGTGCAGGAAGAACGACACCGCCGTGGCCAGCGCGGCACAGCCCAGCATCCGCAGCACGGTGCGCCGGGCGGCGCGGGCGCCGAGCACGGCCCACGCCGGGATCTCGACCGGCAGCAGCGCACACACCGAGGGCCAGGCGCGGGTGGCGATCCCGCCCGCCGCCGCGCCGAGGTAGAGCACGAGCACCCAGCCGAACGCGGTCACCGGGCCGGGCGGTTCGAGCGGGGTGACGCCCGCGGCGTCACCGGTGACGGCCAGGCAGACGGCGGTCATCAGCAGCGGGCCGGCGAGCACGGCGCCGGCGAGCCAGCCGAGGTCGACCGGGGTGGGACGGCGGGGCACCGCGCGGGCGCATTCGCGGGCGGCCATCAGGACCAGGATCATGGTCGGGACGAGCGGCAGCACACCCAGCGTCGTCCGGCCGACGGTCAGCGGAACCTGATGGGCGGCGAGCCAGGTCGCCGCGACCGCACCGGGCGCGCTGGTCAGATCGGTATCGGTGGTCAGCATGACCACCAGGACCAGCAGGACCGTCGCCGCCAGCCCACAGATCGTCGGCCGGGCGGCGACCAGCAGCAGTGTGCGCGCCCGCTCGGGCGACAGCGACCACCAGGGCGGTTCGTGACCGTGCCCGGACGGCGGTGCGGTGGCCTCCCCGTCACCGCGTGACCCGGAGGTCCGGCGCACGAGGGCGTTACGGGAGCTCATGACAATTCAGCGTGGCAGCTTCCCCGGCGGGCGCGGGTCAGGCGCGCCGCGAGCCCACAGGCGCACCTGTGGGCTCGCGATCGAACCTGTGCCACGCGCGGCGGCCGTCGGTTTACTTGTTGTCGTCGGTCGGGCGGAACGCCGTCGTCGCGTCGGACGCCGGGTCGGCGTTCTGCTCGCCACCGAACGGCTGGCCCTGCTGCGGCGCGGCCGCACCGGGCTGCGCGCCACCGTAGGTCGGCGCGCCGAAGGGCTGACCCTGGCCGGGCTGCTGCCCGCCGAAGTGCTGGGTCGCGCTCTCGTCCGGCCGCGGCTGCGCCTGCGGCGCGGCACCGTAGGGCGACTGCTGCTGCGGCGCACCGTACTGCTGGCCGTACGGCGACTGCGGCGGCTGCTGGCCGTAGGACGGCTGCTGGCCCGGCTGACCGTAGGACGGCTGCGGCGCCTGCGGCACCGACGGCTGGCTCTGCTGGCCGTACGGCGACTGGGTCGGGTACTGGCCGCCGGTCTGGCTCTGGCCGTAACCGCCCTGCCCGTACGCCTGCTGGCCGGTGCCCTGGCCGTAGCCCTGCTGGCCGTAGCCCGGCTGCTGGCCGTACTGGCCGTACTGACCCGGCTGCTGCTGCGGCTGGGCGGGCTTGGGCGCGGGCGGCTTGATGATGCCCAGCTCGAACAGCACAGCGACGATCGCGGCGGCCGCGGTGAGCAGCGCGAAGACGATCACGATGTAGGCGCCGAACTCGAGCTCGGCGCCCTCGGGGACCGAGAAGGTCAGCGCGAGCACGGCGAACAGGCCCGCCACCGCGGCCGCGGCCGAGGCGCCGAGCAGCTTCTGCTTGGGCAGCAACGACACACCGGCCAGCAGACCGGCCAGCAGCACGATGCCCAGCGTGGCCGAGCCGCCGAAGTAGGCGAAGAAGCTGTCGGTCTCGTCGCTGCTGACGGTGGTGCCGCCGATGGTCACCGGCTTGGTGCCGACGAACGGCAGGAAGCCGAGCAGGAAGGTCAGCACGCCGAGGCCTGCGGTCGCCGCGGTCAGGATGAAGGGCAGCCCTTTGCCTTCCGCGTCGGTCGCGGACGATGGCGCAGCGCCGGCGGCACCGGTGCTCGGGCCCTGGCTGGGCGCGGCGGGTGTCGCGGGTGCGTTGTACCCGGAGCCCCCGGTCGGGTAGGACATGTCGTCGTCTCCTTGTCGAGTCGTGCGCACGGTCGCGTCGAACTGACTGGTGCTGATCCGGTTACTGACGCTACTGCACGTCCTGTCCCCGGTCATCACCTACCGAGCGGGCTGTGGACAACCACCGCCCTGTGCAGAATCGACGAAGGCCGCCCCGGTCAAACCTGGAGGCGGCCTTCGTAGCTGTTGCGTGCGGATCAGGCGGAGGCGATGGACGCCTTCTCCAGGATCTCGCGCGCGAGCGCGGCGGTGGCGGACGGCGTCTTGCCGACCTTCACACCCGCGGCCTCGAGCGCTTCCTGCTTGGCCTGCGCGG
Organism: Nocardia sp. NPDC003269; assembly: GCF_042888005.1. NCBI lineage: Bacteria > Bacillati > Actinomycetota > Actinomycetes > Mycobacteriales > Nocardiaceae > Nocardia > Nocardia sp. NPDC003269. Next base: position 2,105,497 of record NZ_JBIAPA010000001.1, on the reverse strand, counting down.
TACCGCCGCCGCTGGAGACGATGGCGCCGGCGTGGCCCATGGTCTTGCCCTCGGGCGCGGTGAAGCCGGCGACGTAGCCGACGACCGGCTTGGTCACGTTGGCCTTGATGTAGGCCGCGGCACGCTCTTCGGCGTCGCCACCGATCTCGCCGATCATGACGATGATCTTGGTCTCCGGGTCCTTCTCGAACGCCTCGATGGCGTCGATGTGGGTGGTGCCGATGACCGGGTCGCCGCCGATGCCGATCGCGGTCGAGAAACCGAAATCGCGCAGCTCGTACATCATCTGGTAGGTCAGGGTGCCCGACTTCGACACCAGGCCGATCGGGCCCTTGCCGGTGATGTTGTTCGGGGTGATGCCGACCAGCGCCTCGCCGGGGGTGATGATGCCGGGGCAGTTCGGGCCGATGATGCGGGTCTTCTCGCCCTTCTCCACGTTGTAGGCCCACGCGTAGGCGGAGTCCTGCACCGGGATGCCCTCGGTGATGACCACGAGCAGCGGGATCTCCGCGTCGATGGCCTCGACGATGGCGTCCTTGGAGAAGGCGGGCGGCACGAACGCGATGGAGGTGTCGGCGCCGGTCTTCTCCATCGCCTCGGCGACGGAAGCGAACACGGGCAGCTCGATCTCGTTGCCGTCTTTGTCGGTGTGGGTGACGGTGGTGCCCGCCTTGCGCGCGTTCACGCCACCGACGACGTTGGTGCCCGCCTTCAGCATCAGCGCGGTGTGCTTGGTGCCCTCGCCGCCGGTGATGCCCTGGACGATGACCTTGTTGTCCTTGTTCAGGAAGATGGACATGTTCGTGTTCCTTACTTGGCTGCGGCCAGTTCGGCGGCCTTGTCGGCGCCTTCGTCCATGGTCTGGGCCAGCGTCACCAGCGGGTGGTTGGCCTCGGCGAGGATCTTGCGGCCCTCGTCGACGTTGTTGCCGTCGAGACGGACGACCAGCGGCTTGGTGGCCGCGTCGCCGAGGATCTCCAGCGCCTTCACGATGCCGTTGGCGACCGCGTCGCACGCGGTGATGCCACCGAACACGTTGACGAACACGCTCTTGACCTGCGCGTCGCCCAGGATGACGTCCAGACCCGCGGCCATCACGGAAGCCGAAGCGCCACCGCCGATGTCGAGGAAGTTGGCCGGCTTCACGCCGCCGTGGTTCTCACCGGCGTACGCGACGACGTCCAGGGTCGACATGACCAGGCCGGCGCCGTTGCCGATGATGCCGACCTCACCGTCGAGCTTGACGTAGTTGAGGTCGTTCTCCTTGGCCTTCAGCTCGAGCGGGTCGGTCGCGTCGACGTCGGCGAAGTTCAGGTGATCGGGGTGCCGGTACTCGGCGTTCTCGTCCAGGGTGACCTTGCCGTCGAGGGCGAGGATCTCGTCCTGCGGGGTGCGCACCAGCGGGTTGACCTCGACCAGGGTGGTGTCTTCGGAGATGAAGACCTCCCACAGCTTCTGGATGGTCACGGCCGCGGCGTCGAGCACGTCGGCGGGCAGGTGGCCCTTCTCCGCGATCTCACGGGCGAAGGCCAGGTCGACACCCTTGACGGCGTCGACGGCGATCTTGGCGAGGCGCTCGGGGGTCTTCTCCGCGACCTCTTCGATCTCCATGCCGCCCTCGACCGAACACATGGCCAGGTAGGTGCGGTTGGACCGATCGAGCAGGAAGGAGATGTAGTACTCCTCCGCGATGTCCTTGGCCTCGGCGACAAGGAGCTTCTTGACGATGTGGCCCTTGATGTCCAGGCCGAGAATGTTCTGCGCGTGCGTGAACGCGTCCTCCGGGGTGGCGGCGTACTTGACGCCACCCGCCTTACCACGGCCGCCCACCTTGACCTGCGCCTTGACCATCACCGGCTTGCCGATTTCCTCGGCAATCGCGCGAGCTTCTTCGGCCGTGTCGCAAACACGACCCTCGGACGAAGGCACTCCGTGCTTAACGAAGAGCTCCTTCGCCTGATATTCGAAGAGATCCATGTACTCACCGTCTCGTCTGCGTTGCTATGACAACGTCTTTGTTGGCGGCCCGACGTCGGTAGCGGGTCGGGTCGGACTCTAACCAGTCACATGGAGGGCCAATCGGCCACATTCATCCTAAGTGGCGCAGGTCACGACGTGTTACGGGAGGTCGGGAAAACCGCTGGCCAAGGCTACTGGCGAGTAGTTTTTCGGCGATTTCCGGCACCGTGGCAGGTCGGGACACGTAAAGCCGTGACCCCTCACGATCTACTACGTTATGTCGTCGAAGGTCCTCACCCGGGAGGCCTCGAAATGGTGAGATATTCCGACGCGTTACGGTGACGAATCTCACACACTACGGTACGTTTTCGGCGAGCGCTTGCCACTCTGCAATCGCTTCGTTACCGTCAATGCGGTCGAAGTCACAACCAGGTCACGACAACCAGGTCACGACTGGCAAGTCAGGACTGAGGAGGACGACAAGCTTGAGGCACGTCAGCACTCGCTTGGAACAGCCGTCGGCGATTCGGCGCAGCCGATGAACCACCGCTCCACCTTCACAGTCGAAGATCGCACCAACTCCGGCCACCGTTACCGGTACACCGACGAGTACACCTCGCACCCGCAGGGCAGGCGCGCGCCCGCCGCGGCGCCCGAGCCCGCGTGGCCGCAGCAGAACACCTGGCAGGACCAGAACCACTGGAACGCCGACAGCGCGTGGACGCCCGCCGAAGACGAGTGGACTCCGGACGAGTCCGACACCTATGACTCCGGCACCTACGCCACCGCGTGGGAGCCCACCCGCGCCACCGAATCCGAAGAGCCCGCGCCGCGCCGCGCCGAACGTCGTGGTGGCGCGCACCGCGTGCCCGCTCCCCCCGCCGCACTGAAGGGCCGCGCCGCGGTCATCGCCGTCGCCGCGGGCGCTGTCGTCGCCGCCGGTCAGGCCGCGATGGCCGATCCGGGCCAGCCGGCGCACGGTGTCGACTACGAGGCCGCCGGTCAGATCCACGAGATCGCGGCCCAGTCGATGAGCACCGCCGATCTCGACGAGAACGGCACCGGCGCTTCGGTTCTCGACGCCACCACCATCGCCGACAAGAGCCACTTCGACGACATCCTCGCCAAGGGCCAGAAGTTCGCCGAAGATCTCGCCGCGCAGGAATCGGCCAAGCTGCGCCCGCTGTTCGCGAAGTTCACCTCCGGTAACTACACCTCCGGTTTCGGCGCCCGCTGGGGTGTGCAGCACCTCGGCATCGACGTCGCCGGTCCGATCGGTACCCCGATCTACTCGGTCGCCGACGGCACCGTCATCGAGGCCGGGCCCGCCTCCGGCTTCGGCATGTGGGTGCGCGTCCTGCACGACGACGGCACCGTCACGATCTACGGCCACATCGACACCGCGACCGTGGTGCAGGGTGAGCGGGTCATGGCGGGCGATCAGATCGCCACCATGGGCAACCGCGGCTTCTCCACCGGCCCGCACTGCCACTTCGAGGTGTGGCTCAACGGCACCGACAAGATCGATCCGGTCCCGTGGCTGGCCACCCGCGGCATCAGCCTGGGCGCCCAGCGCGACTGAGGTGAGGTGATCAGCGGCACCCTTCCCAGTGCCGCCGGTCCCGGTTAGCGTTCCAGTCATGGCTGGTACGACGAAGTACACGCAGTTCATCGCGCTCCCACCGGAATCCGTGTGGAGCGTCCTGGGGGATCTCGAACAGTGGCCGGAGTGGAATCCGGGCGTGCGGTCGGTGCGGATGCACGGGCCGGTCGCCGTCGGCGCCACCGGTGACTACCTGCCGAGCGGACAGGTCGCGGCGCGTGTCCACGGCCGATTCGGCGAATCGTTCACCGTCACCACCGTCATCCCCGACCGGGAACTGAGCATCGAACAGCCCGAACCCGCCGGAGCCATGCGGCTCACCTGGCGGCTGACCCCGCGCGACGGCGGCACCGAGATCACCCAGGAGCTGCGGTTCACCGGTCCGTCCGCCGCGGCGGCGCGCGCGGTGGTCCGGCCGTTCATCGAAACCGATGCGCGCGTGAACTTCTCGCGACTGGCGCGGCTGGCCGGGCTGGTGCCCGCCGACGACGCGCTCACCGTGGTCATCGCCGGTGGTACCGGTGCGCTCGGCACCCAGATCGCCGCCGACCTCACCTGTCGCGGCCAGCGCGTCACCCTGCTCACCCGCAGGCGCGTGCCCGCGCTGCCGTTCCGGCAGACCGAATGGGACGGCCGCTCGGTCGGCGCCTGGGCCGCGGAACTGCGGGAACCAGGCAGGCTCGCGGTGATCAACTTGGCGGGCAAGCTGGTCGACTGCCGCCCCACCGAACGCAACATCACCGAACTGCGCACCAGCCGAGTCGATTCCACCGCTGCCCTGGTCGCCGCCGCCGGGCTGCGGGACACCCCGGTCGACTACTGGGTGCAGGCCAGCACCACCGCGATCTGGTCGGACGCGGGCGAAACCCGCTGCACCGAAACCACTCCCCTGCCCGTGGGCCTGCCGCAGATGACCGGCGTCGCCCAGCCGTGGGAGGAGGCGTTCGATCCGGCCCGCGCCGCGCACTGGACGATCCTGCGCACCTCCATCGTCCTCGATCCCGACGCTCCCGCGCTCAAGCGCCTCGCCCAGCTCACCAAGGCGGGCCTCGGCGGCCGGGTCGGCCCCGGTGACCAGTGGTTCAGCTGGATCCACATCGAGGACTGGCTCGCCGTCGTCCGGGCGACGCTCGGCCTCGATCCCGACCTCGCCCTCCCCGACGGCGTCCTCGTCGCCGCGACCGAATTCCCGGTCCGCAACACCGAACTCATGGCGACCCTGCGCCGCCTGCTGCACCGGCCGCCGTCGCCGCCGACCCCGGCGGCGATCCTGAAGGTCGGCGCCGTCGTCCTGCGCACCGATCCGGCTCTCGGCCTGACCGGCCGCCACGCCACCTCGGAAGTCCTGCACAAGGCGGGCTTCGCCTTTCGCTATCCGACTCTCGACGAAGCCCTGACGGATCTACTGCCGCACTGAGGTTCGCCCTACAGCTTCACAATGGTCCGGCTGAACTGGGGGATCAGCCGGATCTTTCCGGCCGTGCCGAAGTCGATGGTGACGGTCGCCAACGGGCCGACACCGTCGGCGGCGACCACCCGGCCCAGGCCGTACTTGTCGTCGCTGACCCGATCGCCCACGGCGAGCACGAGATCGGTGTTGTTCCGCTTGACCGCGCCGCCGCCCGGCGCGGGCCTGCGCTGACCGGTGCCGCCGCGCACACCGGGACGCTGGTCCCAGCCGTCGCCCCTGGTCCAGTCGCGTTCGAAACCGCTCTCCTCGCGCCTGCGGCCACGCTGGACGGGCGAGACCACCGGCTCCAGGCGACGCCAGTCCAGCAGGTGCTGCGGGATCTCCTGCAGGAACCGCGATTCCGGGTTCGACACCGGCTGGCCCCAGCCCGAGCGCACCACGGCGCGCGAGAGATAGAGCCGCTGCCGCGCCCTGGTGATGCCGACGTAGGCGAGCCTGCGCTCCTCGGCCAGCTCGGTCGGATCGCCCAGCGCGCGCATGTGCGGGAACTGGCCGTCCTCCCAGCCGGTGACGAAGACGACCGGGAACTCCAGGCCCTTCGCGGTGTGCAGCGTCATCATGGTGACCACGCCCGACCCCTCGTCCGGGATCTGGTCGGTGTCGGCCACCAGCGACACCCGCTCGAGGAACGCCGCGAGCGAGCCGGGCTCGGGTTCGCCGTCGCCCGCCTCCGGCAGCAGCCCCTCCTCGCGCGCGGCCTCGGCGTTGTTGAACGCCTCGGAGCTGAATTCGCGGGCCACGCTGACCAGTTCGTTCAGGTTGTCCAGGCGCGCGCCGTCCTGCGGATCGTCGGAGGCTTCCAGTTCGGCCCGGTACCCGGTGCGGTCGAGCACCGCGTCGACGACATTGCCCACGTCGGGATACTCGCTGTCGGCGCGCTTTCCGGTCGCGCGGATCTCGTCGAGCAGGTCGAGGAAACCGGCGATGGCCCGCACCGCCCTGGTGTTGAGCAGCGCGACCTTGCCGTCGGCGGCGTCGCGCAGCGCGGCGGCGAAACCGATGTCGCGCTGTTCGGCGTGCACCGCGACGCACGCCTCGGCGCGATCGCCGATCCCGCGGCGCGGGGTGTTGAGGATGCGGCGCAGGCTCACCGCGTCGTCGGGGTTCTCCAGCACGCGCAGGTAGGCCACCACATCGCGGACTTCCTTGCGCTCGTAGAACCGGACGCCGCCGACCACCTTGTACGGCAGGCCCATCCGGATGAAGATCTCCTCCAGCGCCCGCGAATTGTTGTTGGTGCGGTAGAAGACCGCGACATCGCCGTAGTTCGCGTCGCCCGCGTCGACCAGCTTGTCGATCTCCTTGGCGACGAACGCGGCCTCGTCGTGCTCGTTGTCGGCGACGTAGCCGGTGATCAGCTCGCCCTCGCCCGAGTCGGTCCACAGCTTCTTCTCGCGCCTGCCCTCGTTGCGCGAGATCACCGCGTTGGCGGCGGAGAGGATGTGCTGGGTGGAGCGGTAGTTCTGCTCCAGCAGAATGGTTTCCGCGTCGGGGAAATCGCGCTCGAATTCCTCGATGTTGCGGATCGTCGCGCCGCGGAAGGCGTAGATGGACTGATCCGCGTCGCCGACCACGCACAGCTCGCTCGGCTCGACGCCGGCTTCCTCGTCGGTCTGCGCGCTGTGGTGGCCGACGAGTTCACGCACCAGGACGTACTGCGCGTGGTTGGTGTCCTGGTACTCGTCGACCAGGACGTGCCGGAACCGGCGCCGGTAGTACTCGGCCACCTGCGGGTGGTTCTGCAACAGCGCGACCGTCTCGCCGATCAGGTCGTCGAAGTCCATGGCATTGGCCGCACGCAGCCGCTTCTGGTACTCGGCGTAGACCCGGGCCACCAGCGCGGGCAGTTCCGTCTCGTCGGCCTCGGCGTCGGCGGCGGCCTGCTCGGGCCCGATGAGTTCGTTCTTCAAGTTGGAAATTGCGGTCGCCAGCAACCGCGCCGAATACTTCTTGGTGTCGATGTCGAAATCGCGGCTGATCATCGTCAGCAAACGGCGCGAATCGTCGGCGTCGTAGATGGAGAAATTCGAATTCAGGCCAGGCAACAGGGCGGCCTGCATCCGCAGAATGCGCACACAGCTGGAATGGAAGGTCGAGACCCACATGCTGGCCGCGCGCGGGCCGACCAGCCCCGCGACCCGCTCGCGCATCTCGGCGGCGGCCTTGTTGGTGAAGGTGATCGCCAGGATCTGCCCGGTGTGCACGCCGCGCGCGGCGAGCAGGTAGGCGATGCGCCGGGTGAGCACCGCGGTCTTGCCCGAGCCGGCGCCCGCGACGATCAGCAGGGGTGAGCCCGCGTGCACGACGGCAGCGCGCTGCTGCGGATTCAGTCCGTCGAGCAGGCGTTCGGTCTCCTCGACGCGGCGCTGCTCGCGTTCCTTGCGGCGCTGTTCCTGCTCGGCGCTGTGCCGCGCCGCCGCCTCGGCCAGCCCGCCACCGGACGCGCCGGAACCACCACCGTCCCGGCGCGATAGCTCCGCGGGCGCGGACGCTGGTTCACTGGGATCGGCGGCTGAGGCGTGGGGAGCGACCGTGATATCCATCGTCTGTCCACGCTACCGGCGGGCACCGACAGGCGGCGAACCGCGGGCTTCTCAGCTGATTCACAAACACAACTGTTTTGCATGACTGGGGGCCCGTGGCACACTGGGCCTCATGGCCAGTGCTTCTCCGCATGCCCGGATCGGCAAACGATCCGATATCGTGGCGGTGCGCGCGGCTATTTGCGCACTCCCGGGGGGATCACGTACCGCCCATCGGGAAAGTTTCAGGGTGAAGGAACAGATCGGGTAACAGGCCGTGCGGCCCCACCGATCCAAGTTCTGACACGAGGAGATGAATGATGAGCACCCCTGCTACGACCACCGGGTCCGATTCGGCTCTGCCGCAATCCGAGGCGGAGATCGAGAAGCTCCGCCTCGAGATCGACCAGCTCGACGCCACGATCCTCGCCGCGATCAAACGCCGGAGTGAGATCTCCCGGATCATCGGCCGTACCCGGATGGCCTCCGGTGGTCCGCGCCTGGTCCACAGCCGCGAGATGAAGGTGCTCGAGCGCTTCAGTGAGCTCGGCCAGGAGGGCCACACCCTCGCCATGCTCCTGCTCCGCCTCGGCCGAGGTCGCCTCGGCCGCTAGGCACCGACCAAGCCACGCGGCGGACCACCAGTTCGCCGCCTCCACAAAGCCGCCCCGGGTGCGACACCATCCCCGGGGCGGTTTCGTGTCTCAGGTCAGCGCGACGTACTTCGTGTTCAGGTATTCCTCGATGCCCTCGATGCCGCCCTCGCGCCCGAAGCCCGATTCCTTGACGCCGCCGAACGGCGCGGCCGGGTCGGAGATGACGCCGCGATTGACGCCGACCATGCCCGTCTCCAGCGCCTCCGACACCCGCAGCGCCCGGTCCAGATCCCGCGTGTACAGGTAGCTGACCAGGCCGTATTCGGTGTCGTTGGCGGCGGCGACGCCCTCGTCCTCGGTATCGAAGGCGACGATCGGGGCGACCGGGCCGAAGACCTCCTCGCGCAGGATGCGCGCCGAGGCGGGCACGTCACCGAGGACGGTGGCCGGGTAGAACCAGCCGGGGCCACCGGGTGCCTTGCCGCCGAGCAGCAGCTGGGCGCCCTGGTCGACGGCGTCGTCGACCAGCTCGCTGACGATCTCCCGCTGCTCCTCGCTGACCAGCGGACCGAGGGTGCTGGCCGGATCGGTGCCCGGCCCGAGCACCACGGTGTCGGTCATCGCGGCGACCAGCTTGGCGGTGAACTCGGCGACCACCCCGCGCTGCACGTGGAAGCGATTGGCCGCGGTGCACGCCTCGCCGCCGTTGCGCAGCTTCGCCTGCATCGCGCCGGCCACCGCGGCGTCGATGTCGGCGTCGTCGAACACGACGAACGGGGCATTGCCACCCAGCTCCATCGAGGTGCGCAGCAGCCGGTTCGCCGACGCCGAGACGAGCTTCTTACCGACCTCGGTGGACCCGGTGAAGGTGAGTTTGCGCAGCCGCGGATCGTCGATCAGCGGGCCGGTGACGGCACCGGAACGCTGGGTCGTGACCACCGACAGCACGCCGTCGGGCAGTCCGGCCTCGCTGCACAGCTTGGCCAGCGCCAGCATGGTCAGCGGGGTCGCCGAGGCGGGCTTGACGATCATCGTGCAACCCGCGGCGAGCGCGGGCCCGATCTTGCGGGTGCCCATGGCCAGCGGGAAGTTCCACGGCGTGATCGCCAGACACGGACCGACCGGTTGTTTTGTCACCATGATCCGGCCGGTTCCCGACGGCGCGTGCAGGTAGCGGCCGTGCACCCGCACCGCCTCCTCGCTGAACCACCGGAAGAACTCGGCGCCGTAGCGCACTTCGTTGCGGCTCTCGGCCAGCGCCTTGCCCATCTCGAGGGTCATCAGCAGCGCGAACTCCTCGGCCCGCGCGGTCAGCTGCTCGAACACCGCCCGCAGGATCTCGCCGCGCTCGCGCGACGGGGTCGCCGCCCACGCCTCGCCCGCCGCGACGGCCGCGTCGAGCGCGCGCATCGCGTCGTCCGGCGTGGCATCGGCGACCTGCGCGATCACCGAGCCGTCGGCGGGATTGCGCACCGCGAAGGTGCCACCGCCCGTCGCCTCGACCGGCCCGGAGCCGATCCACAAACCCTTCGGTACGAATTCGAGTACGTCACGTTCGGACACCATGGGAGTCAGCGTAGGCCGCGGGCCGTGAGCGCACATCGAACTGCGGCGCCGGACTTCATCGGACGCTGTAATGTCGGCTGACGTGAGCAGCGACATCACCGCGTCGGCGGCTTGGCAGGCACTGTCGGACAACCACCGCAGCGTCGCACCCCTACACCTGCGCAAACTGTTCGCCGATGATCCGGCGCGCGGCAAAGACCTGACCGTGCAGGTCGCCGACCTGCACATCGACTACAGCAAGCATCGCGTGACGCGCGAAACCCTCGCGCTGCTCGTCGATCTCGCCCGCACCGCGGGCGTGCCGGAGCGGCGCGACGCGATGTACGCGGGCGCCCACATCAACACCTCCGAGGACCGCGCGGTCGGGCACATCGCCCTGCGGCTGCCGGTCGGCGATCAGCTCAGTATCGACGGCGCCGACGCCGACGCCGAGGTGCACGAGGTGCTGCGCCGGATGGGCGAATTCGCCGATTCGGTGCGTTCGGGCGAGTGGCGCGGCGCGACCGGCGAGCGCATCACCGCCGTGGTCAACATCGGCATCGGCGGCTCGGATCTCGGGCCCGACATGGTGTACCGCGCGCTGCGCCACTACACCGATCCCGGCATCGAGGCCAGGTTCGTCTCGAACGTCGACCCGTGCGATCTGGTCGCCAAGCTCACCGGGCTCGACCCGGCGACGACGCTGTTCATCGTCGCCTCCAAGACCTTCTCCACCCTGGAGACCCTGACCAACGCCACCGCGGCCCGCCGCTGGCTGGTCGCCGCGCTCGGCGAGGACGCCGTCGCCAAGCACTTCGTCGCGGTGTCGACCAACGCGCAGCGGGTGGCCGAGTTCGGCATCGACCCCGCGCACATGTTCGGCTTCTGGGATTGGGTGGGCGGCCGGTATTCGGTCGACTCCGCGATCGGCCTGTCGGTGATGGTGACCATCGGCAAGGAGCAGTTCGCCGAATTCCTCAGCGGAATGCACGCGGTCGACCGGCATTTCGCCACGGCTCCGCTGGAGCAGAACGGGCCGGTGCTGCTGGCCATGCTCGGGGTCTGGTACACGAATTTCTTCGGTGCGGAATCGCGCGCGGTGCTGCCGTATTCGAACGACCTGGCCCGCTTCCCCGCCTATCTGCAACAGCTGACGATGGAATCCAACGGCAAGTCGGTACGCGCCGACGGCACCCCGGTGACCACCTCGACCGGCGAGATCTTCTGGGGCGAGCCGGGCACCAACGGCCAGCACGCCTTCTACCAGCTGCTGCACCAGGGCACCCGGCTGATCCCGGCCGATTTCCTCGGTTTCGCCCGCTCCACCGACGACCTGCCGACCCGCGACGGCACCGGCAGCATGCACGACATCCTGATGAGCAACCTGTTCGCACAGACCAAGGTGCTGGCCTTCGGCAAGACCGCCGAGGAGATCGCCGCCGAGGGCACCGATCCGGAGCTGGTGCCGCACAAGGTGATGCCGGGCAACCGGCCGAGCACCACGGTGCTGGCGCCGGAGCTCACGCCGTCGACGGTGGGTCAGCTGATCGCCCTCTACGAGCATCAGGTGTTCGTCGAGGGCACCGTGTGGGGTATCGACAGTTTCGATCAGTGGGGCGTCGAGCTGGGCAAGCAGCAGGCGCTGGAGCTGATGCCGCTGCTCAGCGAGCCCGCGCAGCCGGTGACGCAGGGCGATTCGTCGACCGACGAACTCATCGAGTGGTATCGGGCCCATCGTCGCTGACGCCGGCGCCCGGCGTCGCGCGGGCGGCGGCGGCGCGGTCCGCGGCGGCGATCCGGGTGTTCACGCTGTTGGTCGCGATGGAGATCAGCGTGCCGAGGACGACCAGGTCGAACACGATCTGCACCATCGTCGCGATACGGGCCGCCTGACCCACCGCGTGCACGTCGCCGTAACCGATCGTGCCCAGGGTGACCATCGTGTAGTAGAGCGCGTCGGTGCGCGTCGTCAGGCCCTGGAACTGGCCGGGTTGCAGCTGCTGGAGCCGGAAGTAGTACAGCGAGAAGACCACACAGACGATGCACACCACGAGCAGCACACCGTCGACCCGTCCGCCCGCCGAGGTCGGCGCGTTCAGGAAGTGCTCGACCCGGCGCCAGACCAGCCAGCCGAGCCCGATGATCCCGGCGATGAAGGTGCACACCCCCATCACCCGGCCCGGCCACGCGTTCAGGTCGAAGAAGAACCCCACCGGCACGCTGTAGTAGAGCAGCAGCGCGAACACGGCCGCCGCCGCGTTGCGCAGCGCGTGCCCGGGCATGCGGGTCCGCCACCGTCGCGTCATCGCTCCATGATTGCCCGCCGAGCGCCCATTTCCGCGCGTACGCGCCGACAGCGGGCCGCGACCGACCACCACTGCCGAGTCAGCTAGCCGATCCGATAGCCCTCGCCGTCCGCCGTCAGCACCTGATCGGCGCGAGGTCTGCTCCCCGCGACGAGGTCGGCATTGCGCAGATCGCTGTCGGTGACCTTCGCTTTCGCCTGCGCCGGCGTGCGACCACCGACCGTGTGCCGGTGCAGCAGCCGCTCGGTGAGGACCTCGCGGGGCGCGTCGAGGTACCAGCAGGCGTCGAGCAGCCCGCGCACCGCCGCCCACCCGGGTGCTTCGGCGTCGGTGAGCAGCAGGTAGTTGCCCTCGACGAGGACGATGTCCTCGTCGCGCACGACCACTCCGGCCGCGGTCGGCTCGTCGATCGCCCGATCGAACAGCGGCCACGGCACCGGTTCCCCGATCCGCGACCGCCGCAGCGCGCGCAGGTCGGCGACGAACCCGGCGGCGTCGAAGGTGTCGGGCTCCCCCTTCCGCGCCAGCGCGCCCCGCGCGCGCAGCGCCGCGTTGCGCAGGTGGTAACCGTCCATCGGTGCCACCACCGCGCGCCGCCCCGCACGGGCGAGTTCGGCGCACAGCCGGTGCGCCAGCGTCGATTTGCCCGCGCCCGGCGGACCGGCGATGCCGAGCAGATACCGCTGCCCCGGCACGCCGGCCGCCGGAACGCGCTGGGCGAGGTCGCGCACCGACAGGAGGTCGCTCGTCGAGGTCACCGGATCACCCTAGGCGACAGAGAATGCCCGTCGGCGGTCGTCGACAGGCGCACCGGTGGCGGTCCGCTCGATCCGCCACGCGGCTCAGGCCAGGTCGACGAAGGCCCGTTCGATGATCGAGCCGGTGTCCGCCCCGACGGGCAGCGTGCCGAAGGCGATGCCCCAGTCGCCACCGAGCCGGGTCGCGCAGAAGGCGTCGGCGACCGCCGGGTGACCGTGGCGCACGAGCTGCGCGCCCTGGAGGACCAGCGCCATCAGTTCCACGACCCGGCGGGCGCGGTACTCGATGTCGGACAGGTCGCTGAGTTCCTTGCCGACGCGGTCGATCGCGTCGTCCAGGCGCGCGTCGGCGCCGCGGGCGAGGCCGACCTCGGCGAAGTACGCCTCGACGGTCTCGGGCTGACGGCCCATGGCGCGCAACGCGTCCAGCGCGGCCACATTGCCCGACCCCTCCCAGATCGACATGAGCGGCGCCTCCCGGTACAGCCGGGGCATGCCGGATTCCTCGGCATACCCGTTGCCGCCCAGGCATTCCAGCGCCTCGGCCGCGTGCGCGGGCGCCCGCTTGCACACCCAGTACTTGGTGATCGCCAGCGCGATCCGGCGCAGCGCCGCCTCGGCCGGGTCGCTGCCCGCGCGGTCGGTGGCACCGGCGAGGCGCATCATCACCGTGGTCGCGGCATCGGACTCGATCACCAGGTCGGCCAGCACATTGCGCATGGCGGGCTGGTCGATGAGCTTGGCGCCGAACGCCTCCCGGTGCCTGGCGTGGTGCACGGCGGTGACCGCGCCGAGCCGCATGCCGGTGGCCGAGCCGATCACGCAGTCGAGGCGGGTCATGTTGACCATCTCGATGATCGTCTTCACGCCGGCGCCCTCGGCGCCGACGAGCCAGCCGGTGGCGTTCTCGTACTCGATCTCCGAGGACGCGTTGGACTTGTTGCCCAGCTTGTCCTTGAGCCGCTGGATGCGGATCGGGTTGCGGGTGCCGTCGGGCAGCACGCGCGGCAGCAGGAAGCACGACAGCCCGCCCGGCGCCTGGGCCAGCGTCAGGAACATGTCCGACATGGGCGCGGAGGTGAACCACTTGTGCCCGACGATCCGGTACGCGCCGTCGGGCTGCGGGGTGGCGGTGGTGGTGTTGGCCCGCACATCCGAGCCGCCCTGCTTCTCCGTCATCGACATGCCCGCGATGAGCCCGGCCTTGGTCGACGGTTCACGCAGGCCGAAATCGTAGGTGCGGGAACCGAGCAGCGGCTCGTACTTCGCGGCGAGCTCCGGATTGTGGCGCAGCGCGGGCACCACCGCGTAGGTCATCGAGATCGGGCACATGTGCCCGGCGTCGGCGATGCCCCAGGTGTAGAACTTGGCGGCGCGGGCAGTGTGCGCGCCGGGCCGCTCGTCCAGCCACGGCGAACCGTGCAGGCCGTGCGCGACAGCGACATTCATCAGGTCGTGCCAGTGCGGGTGGAACTCCACCTCGTCGACGCGATGCCCCCAGCGGTCGTGGGTGTGCAGCACCGGCGGGTACTCGTTGGCGAGCCTGCCCCAGTCCTGCGCGGCGACATCGCCCGCGAGCCTGCCGAGTTCGCGCACCTCGGCCTCGGCCCAGCCCGCGCCCTCCCGGTGCAGGCCCTCGAGCAGCGCGGGGTTGCGCGCGGCGTCGAAGGGGACGAGCGGAGGCACCTGATTGAAGACTTCGTGGGTCGGCATGGCCGGAACTCCTTCGACTACGACGTTTCCGGGCGCGCACCCAGGGCGCGCACGGCGAAAGCAACCAATTCGGGGATGACGGTCTCGGCGTGCGGCGCGGCGGCCAGCGGACCGACCAGCACCTCGCCGATCGCGCCGACGAGCGCGGCGGCGCTGATCGCGGTGTCCTGCGCGGGCAGGCGGCCCTCGGCGATGCCGTGCGCGATCGCGGCTTCGAACGCGGCGGCGAACGCGCGCCGGAACTCGAGCCGTTGCGCGTCGACAGCCGCGTCGACCGGCTCGGCCAGCAGCACGTACGCCAGTTTCGGGTTCTTGAGCGCGCGCCCGGCGAAGGTCTCCACCGCCGCGCTCACCCGCTGCAGGACATCGCCCTCGGCCACCGCGGCGCGGACCGCCTCGACCTCGCGGGCGACCACGGTCTCGAAGACCGCGGCGACCAGTTCGGCCTTGTTCTCGAACTGCTTGTAGACCGTGCCGGTGGCGACGCCCGCCTCCGCGGCGACCGCGGCCATCGAGAGCCCGGCGAAGCCGTCGCGGGAGAGCACGCGGGTGGCGCCCTGCACGATCAGCGCCCGTTGCGCGTCGAGCCGGGCCTGCACGGCCGGGGTCCTGCGGTACACCATACGAAGAAGTGAACCACCGATTCACCCCTTCACACAAGGGGCGATCCGCCGTATGGTCGAACGATGTCAGTACGTGTCGAACACGCGGGCCCGGTCACCACCGTGATCCTGGACCGGCCGGAAGCCCGCAACGCCGTCGACGGCCCGACCGCCCGCGCCCTGGCCGACGCCTTCCGGGCGTTCGACGCCGACCCGAATGCCTCGGTGGCGGTGTTGTGGGGCGAGCACGGCACCTTCTGCGCCGGCGCCGACCTCAAGTCGCTGGGCACCGAGAACAGCAATCAGGCCACCGTCGAGGGCGACGGCCCGATGGGCCCCACCCGGCTGCGGCTGTCCAAGCCGGTGATCGCCGCGGTCGCCGGCTACGCCGTGGCGGGCGGACTGGAACTGGCGCTGTGGTGCGATCTGCGGATCGCCGAGCAGGACGCCACCTTCGGCGTCTTCTGCCGGCGCTGGGGCGTGCCGCTGATCGACGGCGGTACCGTGCGGTTGCCCCGGATCATCGGCGAGGGCCGGGCGCTGGACCTGATCCTCACCGGCAGGCCGGTGAGCGCGCCGGAGGCGTTGCAGATGGGCCTGGTCACCCGGGTCGTCCCGACCGGTGACGCCCGCCGCGTCGCCGAGGAACTGGCCGCCCAGCTGGCCGCCCTCCCGCAGACCTGTCTGCGCTCGGACCGCGCCGCGCTCTACGAGCAGCACGGCCATCCCGAGGACGAGGCGATGCGCATCGAATTCCAGCACGGCCTGACCGCGCTCACCGGCGGCGCGCTCGACGGCGCCGCCCGCTTCGCCGCGGGCGCGGGCAGGCACGGTAGCGCCGACCAGCGGTGATGGACCGGCTCACGGTCGTCGACGAGATCTTCCTGCGCACCCATCGCGGCATGGGCACGCCCATCGCGCTCCAGGGGCTCTGGCGGATCCCGGACGCGATGGAACCCGCACTGCTGCAACGGATCCACGATCGGCTGCGAGTCGGTGACCTCGGCCGCCGGGTGGTCAACGCCCGCGTACCCGGTGCGCGGCGCGGCTGGCGGCCGAACACCCTGGCCCATCCCCTCGACCGCGCAGGCGCCCCGCTACCGGAGCACGCGATCCTCCCGTGGGCCGACGCACTCGGCACCGACCTCGACCCGGAGTTCGGTCCGGGCTGGCGGCTGTCCTGCGCGCCGCTGCACGACGGCGGAACCGTTGTCGCCCTGACCTGTTCGCATGCGCTGGCCGATGCCCGCGGCCTCATCCACGCGGTCGACGCCGCCCTCGGCGAACTCGGCGCCATCGACGACGACCTGCCCGACGCACTCGCAACGGCATCGGACTGGGCCGATGCCCGCGCCCAGTGGTCCACCATCATCGGCGGCACGGCACGCGCCCTGCGCCGTGGGATTCCCCGGCCTCAGGCCACCACTGCGCACGAGCCGTCGCCGGGCAGGTCCGTCCACAGCACGCTGCTGGTCTTCGACGCCGCCGAGTGGGACGCCACCGCCGCCGCGACCGGCGGAACCCCCAACAGCCTGTTCATCCACGTGGTGGCGAACATTCTGTGGGAGACCGGATTCCAGCATCCGGAGATCGCCGCGAGCCTGCCGGTCGACACCCGCGACGAACCGCGCGTGGACAACGACCTCGCGATGACCGAGATCGCGATCGACCGCACCGATACCCCCGCGACGATCCGCGACAAGGCCCGCACCGCCTACCTGCGCCGCATGTCGAGCCCCGCGGGACTGCCGGAGGAAATCCTCCAGGTCCTCCCCGACCGCTGGGCCAACGCGCTCAGCCGGGGCGCCGGCGAGCGAGACATCCTGTGCTCCAATATCGGAACGCTGCCCGACAGCCTGCGCACGGTCGGCACGCACCGCTGCGACCGCGTCGCCGCGCGCGCGATCCACCCGGGGATCACCGAGTTCCCTCGCACCCGGCTCGCCGGGTATCTGTCCCGACTCGGCGATACCTACACCCTCGCGCTGGTCAGCCTGGCCGCGGACCGCGAGACCCTGCGCACCGCGCTCACGCGGGCCTGCGCCACGGCCGGAATATCCGCCGCGAGTTGGTAATCCGGCCGGACCGGTGTCCGGCCACGCACGCGTCCGCCGCGTATCCCGCCCTCAGCTCGCCGTCATCCCGGTGAGCAAGGCCCGCAACCCCCACACGAACTGATCCACCGAGTTCCACGCGGCGATCTCGTCCAGGTGCGCGGCCGTGCGCGGCCACCGGGTGCCGTCGAGCTCGTCCAGGGCGGCCCTGCGCAGCGCGATCCGCTCGGATTCCGGTGGTAGCGGCGGCTTTCCGTCGGTCTCGGCGACCTCGAGCGCGACCGCGCCGAGTACCTGCACGATCACCGCGTACACCCCGTGCGCCCGGGTCTGCGCGGGCAGCCCGCCGCGCGCCAGACAGCCGAACATCGCCTCGCCGACATCGCGCGCCGCCGGGCCGTCCATCGGACCCGACATCATCAGCGTGGCGACCGCCGGATGTGCCAGCAGCTGGTCCCGCAGGCCGAGGGCGAACTGGATCACCGCGGCGGTCCACTCCACGCCGGGATCGACGAGCGGGCCGAGCGGCACCGCGGCGAGCACCCGTTCGATCACCGCGCGTTCCAGGTCGGCGCGGCTGGCGACATAGGTGTACACGGCGTTCGGGTTGACCCCCAGCCGCCCGGCCACGGCCCGGATCGAGAGGGCGTTCGGTCCGCCTTCGTCGAGCAGGTCGAGCGCGGTGTCGACGACCTGCCCCTCGGTGAACGACCGCCGCGTCGGCCGCGGCGCACCGGCCGCGGCGCGCCGACCTGTTGACTTCTCCTCCGGCATGCGATGGACTGTACCCCGTACAGCTACCTGTACCCCGTACAGCCAGAATGGAAACCTCATGCGCACCAAGCCATGGCCCGCCATCACCCTGCTGATCGCGGCCCCGCTCCTGATGAACCTGGCCTTCACCGGTCTGGGTGTGTCGTTCGACTACCCCGACGTCCTGCAGCTGCCCGCCACCGAGGCGCTCGCGAAATTCCGCGCCGAGCAGACCACCGTCGTCGCGCTGTTCACCCTGCTCGCCGCCGCGGCCTGCGCCTTCGCCCCGCTGGCCGTCCTGGTCGGCAGACTCGACGACGCACCGACCATGCGGTGGGCCGTGCGGGTAGGCATCGCGGCCGCGATCGTCCAGACGGTCGGCCTGCTGCGCTGGCCGCTGCTCGTGCCCTGGCTCGCCGACCGGGTCGCCACCGAGGGCCCCGGCTCCCCCGCGATCGACACCTTCGAGAATGCCAACACCGTCCTCGGCACTGTCCTCGGCGAGACCGCCGGCTACACCCTCACCGCGCTGTGGACGGTCCTGGTCGTCCACGCGCTGCGCGATCGCGTCCCCCGCTGGTTCGCCGTCCTCGGCTACCTCGGCGCGGCCGCCGTCGCGACCGGCGTGCTGGTCCCGCTCGGCGTCGAGGCGGCCGGGCTCACCAATTTCGTCGGCTACCTGCTGTGGAGCGGCTGGCTGCTCGCCTTCGCCGCCCTGCTGATCCGCTATCCCGTGAGGCCGAGTCTGGTGGCCAGCCACGGGAGTTGATCGCGCAGCCCGGCGGACCACAGCGCGAAGCTGTGCCCGCCGGGCAGCACCCGCAGCCGGACATCCATCCCGGCGTCCTTCGCCGCCTGATACATCCGCTCGACCTGCGGGCGATAGATGTCGTCGTCGGCGCCGACCACGAACGCGCCGGCGGAGTCCGGGTAGGACCGGCTGCGCAGCAGGTCGAGCGGGTTGACCCGCAGCAGCGCGGCGGTGTCGCCGCCGAAGGCCGAGTCGACCGTGCGCTTGCGATCACCGAGCGTCGGCTCGTCCTCCCCGGACAGGTCGAGGAAGGTGGGATAGACCTGCGGATAGTTGGTCGCCAGTTGCAGCGCGCAGGTCCCGCCGTAGGACAGTCCGCCCACCGCCCAGGCGCGTGGATCCGGATCGACCTGGAGATTCGCCCGGACCCACGCGGGCACGTCGACGGCCAGATACGTGGCGACATTGCCCAGCCGCGAGTCCAGGCACAGCGGGTTCGCCAGCTGACTACCGGTGCCGTCGGCGACCACCACGACCGGCGCGAGCCCGTGGTGCGCGCGGGCGAAGGCGTCCATCGTCTCGACCAGCTGCCCGCCGACGATCCAGTCGTCGGGCGCGCCGGGCTGACCGGCGAGCAGGACCAGCACCGGCAGCAGCGGCCGTGGATCGGCGAAATAGGCCGGTGGCAGATAGATCTCGGCGGCGCGGGCGGTGAACCCCGACTCGGTCGGCGGCACCGTCGCGGTCAGCACCTTGCCGCCGGGCGGCAGTCCGGCGGGCTCGGTCCACACCGATTCCAGCGGCCGCCCGCTCACCACGTCCGCGGTCCGGCTCAGCGCGCTGGCGTCGATGCGCTGGATGTCGTCGATGCCAAGGGCCGAACCCACCGTCGGATACGACGCGTAGACGAGATTGATCCGGACACCGACCGCCATCAGCACCGCGACCGCGGCGAGCAGGGTCACGATCGCGGTCCACACCCTGCGGCGCACCAGGATTCGCGGCACCACCAGCAGCACCGCCGCCACGCCCACGCCGATCAGCGCGTACACCGACACCGCGATCGGATCGGGGAACGGCCGCCACACCTCTTCGACGAACAGGTACAGCGCGACGGTCACCACAGCGGCCGCCAGCAGCACGATCGGCATCGTCGTCGTGAGGTAGCGCCGCGACCGCGCACACAGCAACCACACCGCACCCAGGACGCCGAGCAGGGTGAGCGTCACCGGGAGCCATCCGGCGAGCAACGACAGATCGGTGATCCTCGACATCGCTGACCTCCACAGATGCCACCTCGACGCGCGGACCCGGGTCCGCGCGCGGCCACGATGACATACGGTACACAGACGACTTCACCGCGTCCGCGTGGCGCACTCGCAGCAAAGGGTGGATCGATGGACGACGACACAGCTGCCACCGCGCCCGCCCCGCCGGGCGCACTCGCCACCGCCGCTACCGTGCTCCGGCGAGTGCCGTTCACGGTCGGCTTCCTCGTCCTGGTGATCCTCCTCGGCCTCGCGACCGGTGGCCTCTGGCGGCGGCTCGACGCCAGGTCCTGGTTCCCCGACATCGCCTACGGCTGGCCGCCGCTCACCGAGGGCAAGTGGTGGACCCCGGTGTCCGGCTGGTTCTTCGGACTCACCCCGTTCCAGTACGCCGTCATGACAGTGCTTTTCGCGCTCGCGGTGGGCTGGGCCGAGTGGCGGCTCGGCACCGCGCGCACCGCGCTGGTCTGCGTCAGCGCCCAGCTGATCGGCGTGCTCGTCGCGTCGACCCTCGTCGGGGTGCTGCAACACACCCATCTCGGCTGGGCGGATCGGCTGGCCGAGGTCCGCGACGTCGGATTCACCACCGCGGCCCTCGCTGCGATCGCCGCGGCCTCGGCGACGCTGCGCTCGCCCTGGCGGCTGCGGGTGCGCGCCGTGCTGGCGGCGCACGTGTCGATCACCTTCCTGTTCGAGTCGACCTTCGCCGACCTCACGCACCTGATCGCCGTGGCGCTGTGGTTCCCGCTGGGCGAGAAGCTGTTCAGCACCACCGAGCACGGCTTCTGGCCGCGCACCCGGCGCGAGATGCGGATGCTCGCCTTCATCGGGCTGCTGCTGATCGCCGCGGTCTCGGTGCTGGTGTACTTCTTCCCGACCGACAGCCTGCTCGGCCCGACCGGGGAGGAGCGCGGCTCGCTGTGGAGCACGATCGTGACCGTCGCGGTGATCGCGGTGATCGCCGATCAGCTGCGCAAGGGCAGGCGCTGGGCCTGGTGGATCGCGATCGGCTACGGCACCGTGCACGTGGTCCTCACCCTGGTGCTGCTCGGGGTGGCCATGGGTACCGACTACGCCACAACCGGCGCGGTGACCGTCGGCACCGCGCTGCTGTGGGCGGGCGAAGTGGCCCTGCTCTACGGCGGACGCGGCGCGTTCCGGGTGCCCAACCGGCGCAAGATCACCGGCGGCGCGCTGTCGGGGACCGAGCCCGGCGCCGCGGCGCGCGCGCTGCTGGCCCGCTTCGGCGGCAGCACCATGTCGTGGATGATCACCTGGCCGGAGAACAAGTACTGGTTCGCCGCCGACGGCGAACGCTGCGTCGCCTACCAGCGGCACGCGGGCACGGTGATCGTGCTGACCGATCCGGTCGGCCCGCCGGACCTGCTGCCCGACACCCTCGCCCGCTTCACCGACCGCTGCGAAGCCGACGGCCTGGTGCCCTGCCTGTTCTCCACCACCGGCGCCGTCGCCGAGCTGGCGGGCGAACTCGGCTGGCGCAGTGCGCAGATCGCCGAGGACACGATCGTCGACCTGCCGCAGCTCGAGTTCAAAGGCAAACCGTGGCAGGACATCCGGTCGGCGATCAACAAGGCGAACAAGGAGGGCATCTCCTTCCGGATGGTCCATCTCGCCGAGGAGCCGTTCGCGGTGCTGGCGCAGGTGCGCGCGATCTCGGAGGAGTGGGTCGGCGAAAAGGGCCTGCCGGAAATGGGATTCACGCTCGGCGGGGTCGAGGAGGCGCTCGATCCCGAGGTGCGGGTCGGGCTGGCGATCGATACCGACGGCAGCGTGCACGGCGTCACCTCGTGGCTGCCGGTGTACGCCGCCGGCGGCGAGATCCGCGGCTGGACCCTCGATGTGATGCGCAGGCGGCCCGACGGCTTCCGGCCGGTCATCGAATTCCTCATCGCCTCGGCCTGCCAGACGTTCAAAGAGGAAGGCGCCGAGATCGTTTCGCTCTCCGGCGCCCCGCTGGCGCGCAGTGCGGGCACCGACGACGCCGAGCCGATCGATCGACTGCTCGAAGGACTCGGCGCCGCCATGGAGCCGTACTACGGATTCCGGTCGCTGCACACGTTCAAGGCGAAGTTCCAGCCCCGCCACGAACCGGTGTTCCTGTGCTACCGCGACGAGGCCGACCTGCCGCGGATCGGGATCGCGCTGACGAAGGCGTACCTGCCGGAGGTGTCGGCCAAGGACCTGATGGCCCTGAGCGCGGCACCGCGCTGAGGCCGCCTCAGCCGACGATCACCGGACTCGGCGTCACCCGGGCCGCGACATCGGCGGGCACCGCGACGCCGGGTTCCAGATCGGTGGCGTCGATCGGCTCGCCCCAGACCTGGCGCAGCGGCAGCACCCCCGCCCAGACGCCGCCGGTCTCGATATCGGCCGCGTCGTCGTTGGGGCCGCCGGTCCGCACCTTCACCGAGGCCTCGGTGAGATCCAGCGCGAGCACCATGGTGGCCGCCATCTCCTTGCGATTGGGCGGGCGCACCCGGTCCCAGGCGCCCGGCGCGGCGTGCTCGACGATCACCCGCAGCGCGTTCTCGCGCTCGGCCTCGTCGGTGACCAGCGCCGCGCGGCCCCGGATCACCGCGGACCGGTAGTTCATCGAGAAGTGCATGGCCGAGCGCGAGTAGACCAGTCCATCGACGTGGGTCACCGCGATCGAGATCTCGGTCCCGATGGCGGCGCGCATATTGCCCGCACCGGTGGAGCCGTGGAGGTAGAGGGTGTCGCCCGCGCGGCCGTAGACGGTCGGCAGCACCACCGGCGAGCCGCCGAGCAGCACGCCGAGGTGGCAGACCAGGCCCGCGTCGAGCACCGCGTCGAGCTCGGCGCGGTCGGCGCGGCCACGTTCCTTGGACCGCGTCAGAGTGCTGCGCGGGGTCGGCGACAAGGGGGTGCGGATGCTTTCGTGCGTGGTCATAAGATGAGCTTCGCCGATGAAGTGGACCGCAGACAGGTCCACTTCGGCAGTAGATCAACAGGCCAATTCGAGGTGGGCGATGCTCGACGATCTGCCGATTCCGCTCGACCGGACCGCGCCGGAACCGCTATCGGTGCAGGTAGCCGATGCCCTGCGCGCCGCGGCGACGGGCGGGGTGCTGCGCGTCGGCGAGCGGCTGCCGTCCTCGCGCACCCTCGCCCAGCGGCTCGGGGTCAGCCGGGCGGTGGTGTCGACCGCCTATGACCAACTGCACGCGGAAGGCTGGATCGCCGGGCGGCGCGGGTCGGGCACCTATCTGCGCACCGCCCCCGCCGCCGCGCCACCGCGCGCCGCCCCCGGTGGCGACACCGATCCCGACGCGGGCCTGCTCGATCTGGGTCCGGGCGCGCCGTGCGCGGACGCCGTCGACCCGGCCGCCTGGCGCCGGGCCTGGCGTGCGGCGGGCGACCAACCCGCCGATGCCCGCAAGGACCGGGCGGGCGAACCCGCCTTCCGGGTCGCCGTCGCCGAGCACCTGCTGCGCCATCGCGGGCTGGCCGCCGGGACCGCCTCGGTGGTGCTCGCCACGGCCGGGACCAGCGCGGGGGTCGGCGAGCTGGCCTCGGCGCTGCTGCGTCCCGGCGACACCGTCGCGATCGAGGACCCCGGCTATCAGCGGGCCGTCGGCGCGTTGCGGGCGGCGGGCATCCGTGTGCTGCCGGTCCCGGTCGACGCCGACGGACTGCGCGTCGACCTGATCCCGGCCGGTGTACGCGCGGTCTACTGCACACCGGCGCACCAGTTTCCGCTCGGCGCGCGGATGCAGGCCGCGCGCCGGGTCGAGCTGATCGAATTCGCCAGGGCGACCGGCAGCTTCGTCATCGAGGACGACTACGACGGCGAATTGCGCTACGACACAGCGCCGTTGCCGCTGCTCGCCGCGATGGCGCCCGACGTGGTCGTGCATCTCGGCACCACCAGCAAGATCATCGCCACCACCCTCGGCGTCGGCTGGCTCGTCGCCGGGCCCGAGATCGCCGACGCGGTGCTCGCCCACCGCGCCGACACCGGAACCGCCCCCAGCCCCGCGGGCCAGCGGGTGCTCAGCGAGTTCGCCCGGCACGGCGACCTGGCCCGGCACCTGCGCAGGCTGCGCCGGGTGGTGCCGCCGCGACGCGCCCTGGTGGTCGACGCGCTCGCCCGCCACGGTCTGCCGGTGGTCGGTGACGACGCGGGCTCGCACGTGGTGGTCGAGCTCCCCGACGCGGCCGCCGAGCAGCGCGCGATCGCCGCCGCCCGCGCCCGCGGCGTCCTGCTCGACGGCCTCGCCCGGCATCATCTCGGCGCGGAGTACCGGTTCGGCGTCGCCATCGGCTACACCGCGCCGAGCCGGGCCGAACTGGCCGCCGCGGTGCCGATCGCGGCCGACTGCCTGGCCGCCGCCCGGCCCGATCTCCCCCGGTAGCGCCGCTGATCGCCGCGCCGCCACCCGGCACGGTCGTAGCATGGACCCCGACCCGGTGCGGGTCGCTGTTCGGGCACTACCCCTCCGACCATCGAAGTGGTGAGCACATGAACGATCAGGACATTCTGGCGCGGATCAAGCAACTGGTCGACGACGAGCACGCCCTGCGCGCCAAGGCCACCGCGGGCGAGATCGACCCGGTCGCCGAACGCCAGCAGCTGGCCCAGCTGGAGGTGATGCTCGACCAGGCGTGGGATCTGTTGCGGCAGCGCCGCGCCCGCTCCGGCGCCGACGAATCCCCCAACGACACCGAGATGCGTTCCCCGCGTGAGGTCGAGGGCTATCTGCAGTGACCGACGCCGAATACGACGTCGTCGTCCTCGGCGCCGGCCCGGCCGGTGAGAACGCCGCCGCCTACGCCATCGCGGGCAGCGACCGCACCGCCGCGCTCGTCGAACGGGAGCTGTACGGCGGCGAGTGCAGTTACTGGGCCTGTATCCCCAGCAAGGCGCTGTTGCGCTCCGGCGCGGTCCTCGGCCTGAGCCGGGCGATGCCGGGGGTGACCGCGAGCGGCCCGCAGGTGGCCGACGTGCTGGCCCGCCGCGACGCCTTCACCCACGATCGCGACGACAGTTCCCAGGTCGACTGGGCGAAATCGGCCCGCATCGACCCGGTGCGCGGCTCCGGCAGGCTGCTGGGCGAACGGCTCGTCGAAGTCGCCACCGAGGACGGCGTGCGCGTCCTGCGCGCCCGCCACGCGGTCGTGCTGGCCACCGGCACCACCGCCACCATTCCGCGCATTCCCGGCGTCGCCGAGGCCCTGCCGTGGATCTCCCGCGACGTCACCAATCTGACGGTCGTCCCGCGCCGGGTCGCCATCATCGGCGGCGGCGTCGTCGCCTGCGAGGCGGCCACCTGGCTGGCCGAGCTGGGCGCCGAGGAGGTGACGCTGCTGGTCCGCGGCGATCGCCTGCTGCCACGCGCCGAACCGTTCGCCTCCGAGCTGGTGCTGCGCGGCCTGCGCGACACCGGCGTCGTGACGGTGCGGCTGCACACCGAACCGTCGCTGATCTCCCGCCGCGACCCCGCCGACACCGGTGTCGGCCGCATCCACGGCGGTCCGGTCACCCTGGTCCTCGACGACGGCGAACTCGAGGTCGACGAACTCGTCGTCGCCACCGGCCGCACCCCCGCCACCGCCGGGCTCGGCCTCGACGCCGTCGGCCTGCCCGCGGGCTATGTCGAGGTCGACGACCAGCTGACCGTGCGCGGGGTGCCCGGCGACTGGCTCTACGCCGTCGGCGACGTGAATCACCGTGCGGCACTGACCCACATGGGCAAGTACCAGGCCAGGGTGTGCGGTGACGTCATCGCCGCGCGCGCCGAGGGCAGGCCGCTGGACCGGCCCCGGTTCACCGCGAGCGCCGACCACCAGCAGGTGCCCCAGGTCGTCTACACCGCACCGGAACTCGCTTCCGTCGGCATCACCGAACACGAGGCGCGCACCGCCGGGCACGCGGTCGGCACCGTCGAGATCGATATCGCCGTGGCCGGTTCGTCGCTGTCCCGCGACGATTTCCGCGGCCGCGCGAAACTCGTCGTCGACACCGCCTCGGACCGCCTGCTCGGCGCGACCTTCGTCGGTCCCGACATGGGCGAGCAGTTGCACGCGGCGACCATCGCGGTGGTCGGCCGAGTGCCGCTGGAGACGCTGTGGCATGCCGTGCCGTCGTTTCCCGCCGTCAGCGAGTTCTGGCTGCGCCTGCTGGAGGCGTGGCGCGACCGCTGAGCCCTACTTGAGCAGCCGCGACATCCGCCGGTCGGCGAGCACCTTGCCGCCGGTCTGGCAGGTGGCGCAGTACTGGAACGAGCGCTCCGCGTAGGACACCTCGCGCACGGTGTCACCGCAGACCGGGCACTTCAGCCCGGTGCGCGCGTGCACCCGCATGCCCGATCGCTTCTCGCCCTTCAGCCGGGCCGCGTCCTGCCCGACCGAGCGCTGCACCGCGTCGAGCAGGACTTCGCGCATCGCGGTGTAGAGCTGCGAGACCTTGTCCGCCGCCAGTGTTCTCGTATTCGCGAACGGCGAGATCTTGGCGGTGTGCAGGATCTCGTCGGAGTAGGCGTTGCCGATACCGGCGATCAGCGTCTGGTCGACCAGCGCGGTCTTGATCCGCTGCGAGGTGCCCGCCAGCAACGCCGCGAACTCGTCCTCGGTGACCGCCAGCGCGTCCGGTCCGAGCCGCGCGATGCCGGGCACCGCCTTCGGATCGTCGACGACGTAGACCGCCAGCCGCTTCTTCGTCCCCGCCTCGGTCAGGTCGATCGACGGCGTCGCCCCCTCCGGGGTGAAGAAGTGCACCCGCAGGGCCAGCGGCGATTTCCCGCCCGGCTTGGGCGGCAGTGGATTCGGTTCGTCCACCCAGCGCAGCCAGCCGCCCCGCGACAGATGGGTGATCAACCACAGCCCGCCGCAATCCATCCCGAGGAACTTGCCCCAGCGCCCCGCCCCGGTGACATCGCGTCCGGACAGCGCCGTGACCGGCGGGTCGAACGTCTTCACCGCGCTCAGCGCGGCCACGTCGACTCGTCCCACCACCGCGCCGACGGCATGATCCCGCAGGAACTGCGCCAGCGCCTCTACCTCGGGTAGCTCGGGCACCCGGCCAGTTTATCGGTCATCGGCCGCGCAGGAGGTATACGTCCATGATCCAGCCCTTGGCGGCGCGCAGCTCCGCGCGCCGGGCCACGATCTGCTGCTCGACCTCGCGCAGCGGTCCCTCGATCAGGGTCTCGTCGGGCATGCCGAGGTAGGCGCCCCACCAGATGTGCACGTCGTCACCGGGGACCTCGGTGAACGCGCAGTCGCCGTCGAGCATCACCACCGTGGAGCCCGCGCCCAGACCCTCTTCGCGAAGCCTGCGTCCGGTGGTGACGTGGACCGGTTCGCCGATGCGGTGCAGCACAACGCGGTGCCGGGCGGCCAGCGCGGCGACGCTGGTGACGCCCGGGATCACCGCGTAGTCGAACTCCGCGCGGCCGCGGGCCAGCACGTGCTCGACCATGCGCAGGGTGCTGTCGTAGAGCGCCGGGTCGCCCCACACCAGGATCGCGCCGACCCCGTCGACCTCGGCGAAGGCGGCCTCGAGCAGTTCGGCACGGCGCTCGTGCCAGTCCCGCACGACACCGGCGTAGTCGTCGGGGGTGCGGTCGCGCGGCGGGTCGGTGATCTCGATGATCCGGTGCGGGCCGGGAACGTGCTCGGCCAGGATCGCGGTGCGCACCTCGACGAGTTCCCGCTTCTCGGCGCCCTTGCCGATGACGAAGAAGGCGTCGGCGTGTCGCATGGCCTTGATCGCCTGCATCGTCACCTGGTCGGGGTCACCGGCACCGATGCCGATCACGTAGAGCTTGCGCATACGCGGAGACTTTGCCAGGTGCCGCGCACCGTAGAATCGCCAGGCGTGGCCACCCCTGATACGCAGTACGAGGATCTGCTCCGGCACGTGCTGGAGAACGGCACCCCCAAAGCCGATCGCACCGGCACCGGAACCCGCAGCATCTTCGGTCATCAGCTGCGCTACGACCTGGCCGAGAGCTTCCCGCTGATCACCACCAAGCGGGTCCACCTCAAGTCGATCGCCTACGAGCTGCTGTGGTTCCTGCGCGGCGATTCCAACGTGTCCTGGCTGCAGGAGCACGGCGTGACCATCTGGGACGAGTGGGCCGACGCCAAGGGCGAGCTCGGCCCGGTCTACGGCGTGCAGTGGCGCTCCTGGCCGACGCCCGACGGCACCCACATCGACCAGATCACCCAGGTGCTGCACACCCTGCGCACCGACCCGGACTCGCGCCGGATGATCGTCTCGGCCTGGAACGTGGCGGACCTGGACAAGATGGCCCTGGCGCCGTGCCACGCCTTCTTCCAGTTCTACGTCGCCGACGGCAAGCTCTCCTGCCAGCTCTACCAGCGCAGCGCCGACCTGTTCCTCGGCGTGCCGTTCAATATCGCCAGCTACGCGCTGCTCACCCTGATGGTGGCCCAGCAGACCGAGCTGGAGCCGGGCGAGTTCATCTGGACCGGTGGCGACGTGCACATCTACGACAACCACGTCGAGCAGGCGCGCGAGCAGCTCGGCCGCGAGCCCTACCCGTTCCCGACGCTGCACCTGCGCCCGGCGGCGAGCCTGTTCGACTACACCTACGACGACATCGAGCTCACCGGCTACCAGCACCACCCGGCCATCAAGGCGCCGGTGGCGGTGTGAGCGGACAGATCGGCCTGATCTGGGCGCAGGCCGCCGACGGCGTCATCGGCGTCGACAACACCATCCCGTGGCGCCTCCCCGAGGACATGGCCAATTTCCGGGACACCACCATGGGTCATCCGGTGATCATGGGCAGGCGCACCTGGGACTCGCTGCCCGCGGCCTACCGTCCGCTGGCCGGCCGCCGCAACATCGTGGTCACCCGCCAGACCGATTGGGCGGCCGAGGGCGCCGAACGCGCCGCCTCGCTGCCCGACGCGCTGGCCCTGGCCGGACCGGGTGATCTCTGGGTGGCCGGCGGCGGCGAGATCTACCGCGCCGCGCTCCCCCTGGCGACAACGCTGCTGGTCACCGAGGTCGACACGCGGGTGGCGGGCGACGCGTTCGCCCCGGTCATCGGCCCGGAGTGGCAGGCGCCGGAAACCCCGTGGCAGGAATCGAAAACCGGTCTCCGCTACCGCATTCGCCGCTACACCCGGCGCTGACAACGCCTGGCTAACGGTCTGGCAAAACGCCCGACCGCGGGCACGGTCTCGGGCATACTCCCAGATACCAAGCCCCGCGAGAGCCTGCGAAAGGCGCTATGCCATGGACAAGAAATCGCTGACCGCGGTGGCCCGCCAACAGCTCAAGCTGGCGGCCACCTCGACGAGTGGCCGGAGTTCGCAGACCGTCATCGGCGGCCACACCCATGCGCTGCGCCAGACCGTCGTCGCGTTGACCGAGGGCCAGAGCCTGGCCGAGCACGACAACGCGGGCGATGCCACCATCCAGGTCCTCAGCGGCACGCTGGTGCTGATCGCGGGCACCGACGAGTGGAAGGGTTCGGCGGGCGATCTCATCGTGGTCCCGCGCGCCCGGCACAGCGTCAAAGCCATCGATGACGTGGCGTTTCTGCTGACAGTCGCCAAATAAGGGTTGCCTGAGGGTCGCTGACACGCCAGGGCGTGCCGCGAACCTGTCCGCGCGGCGCTCTACTCTGGACGGCATGGGTGAGCCACAGCCGATCCTCGAACCGCTCACGCCGGCCGCCATCTTCCTCGTCGCCACCATCGACGAGGGCGGCGAGTCGGCGGTCCGCGACCTCTTGTCGAATATCTCCGGTTTGCGCCGTTCGGTGGGTTTCCGGGTGCCCGGCGAGGGCCTGACCTGCATCACCTCGATCGGCTCGACGGCCTGGGACCGGCTCTTCACCGGACCCAAACCCGTTGAGCTGCACGAATTCCCCGGCTACAACGGGCCGGTCCACAGCGCACCGACCACTCCGGGCGACCTGCTGTTCCACATCAAGGGCGAGACCCAGGGCGCCTGCTTCGAACTCGCCATGGCGATCGGTGAGCGCCTGCGCGGCGCCGCCACCGTCGTCGACGAGACCGTCGGCTTCCGGTACTTCGAGCAGCGCGACCTGCTCGGTTTCGTCGACGGCACCGAGAATCCCGAGGGCGGCGCGGCCGCCTCGGCGGCGCTGATCGGCGCCGAGGACCCGGACTTCACCGGCGGTAGCTACGTCATCGTGCAGAAGTACACCCACCCCCTCGACCAGTGGAACGCGCTCTCGATCGAGGAGCAGGAGCGGGTGATCGGGCGCACCAAGCTCGGCGACTACGAACTGCCCGACGACATCAAGCCGGCCAATTCCCATGTCGCGGTGAACACCCTGATCGACCCCGACGGCACCGAACGCCAGATCGTGCGCGCCAACATGCCGTTCGGCACCGTCGGCCAGGGCGAGTTCGGCACCTACTACATCGCCTACGCCGCCACCCCGAGCGTCACCGAGCGCATGCTGGAACGGATGTTCCTCGGCACCGGCGAGGCGGCCTACGACCGCATCCTCGACTTCTCCTTCGCAGTCACCGGCACCCTGTTCTTCACGCCCACCGTCGATTTCCTCGACGACCTGCCGGACGCCCCCGACTCCGTTGCCACCGAAGAAATTTCCGATTCGCTGCCCGTGTTCACCCCTGTGGAACGGGCCGACGCCGCCGCTTCCGGCTCGGACGGCTCGCTCGCCATCGGCTCGATGAAGAGGAGTAACTGATGAACAACCTGCATCGCGAACTCGCGCCGATCACCGGTGAGGCCTGGGCGCAGATCGAAGAGGAAGCCACCCGGACGTTCAAGCGCAATATCGCCGGTCGCCGGGTCGTCGACGTCTCGGGTCCGCACGGGGTCGCGTACTCGGCGCGCAACCGCGGCAGGTTGACCGCGATCTCCTCGCCCGACGACGGTGTCGTCGCCCACCAGCGCGTGGTGCAGCCGCTGGTCGAACTCCGGGTGCCGTTCACCCTGAAGCGCAGCGAACTCGACGACATCGAGCGCGGCGCGGGCGACGCCGACTTCGACACCCTCAAGGCCGCCGCCCAGAAGATCGCCTTCGCCGAGGACCGCGCGATCTTCGAGAGCTACGCCGCGGCCGGCATCACCGGCATCCGCGACGCCGCCTCCAACGCCCCGGTCGCCCTGCCGAGCAATGTCGTCGACATCCCCGACGCGATCTCGCGCGCGCTCACCGGGCTGCGCTTGGCCGGTGTGCAGGGCCCGTACTCGGTGGTGCTCAGCGCCGAGCTGTACACGCAGGTCAGCGAGACCTCCGATCACGGTCACCCGATCCGCACCCACATCGAGCGGCTGATCGACGGCGAGATCATCTGGGCGCCCGCGATCACCGGCGGTTTCGCGCTCACCACCCGTGGCGGCGACTTCGAGCTGGCGCTGGGCCAGGACCTGTCGATCGGCTACCTCAGCCACGACGCCGAGACCGTGCAGCTCTACTTCCAGGAGACGTTCACCTTCCTCGTCGAGACCTCCGAAGCGGCGGTATCGCTCGGGTCGTGAACCCGGCGCGGCCCACCCCGCTAGGGTGGGCCGCGAGTTCGTGAGAGGGAGGTTTCGCATGGCGGTCGTGCGTGCCGGTGTCGTGCCCGCTGGTCGGAGCCTGTTCTACTGCCTGATCGGGGTGCTGGTCACCACCGGTGTCATCGGGCTGTTCGTGGCGATGTTCGGGGTGAACCGGGTGATCACCGGCCTGCTCGTCGGCGCGATCGCCGGGGTGGCGGCGGGCGCGGCGCTGTTCGTGCGCGATGTCGTCGAGCTCACCGAGCACGCCATCTACGCCAGGACGCCGTTCCGGTCGGCGACCGTGCCGTGGGATCGCGTCGTCGCCGGGCGCTTCACCCTCGACGAGCGGTCCCGCTGGGCGCTGGCGCTGGACCTGAACGGCGGCTCGGCCGACGAGCTGGTCCTGCTGTCCATCCCGCCGGTGGTGCGCCCGGTCGCCGGCGCCTACGACATGCGCAAACGCGAGCAGGTCACCGAGATCCGGGAGATCTTGCGCGCCAAGCGGATCCCGGTCACCGTGCTGCCCGAGATCGCGGGCGCGCTGAACCAGCACTGGCAGATCGCACCGCCCACGTCACGCTGACCCGGCGAATGATCAACGCAGCGTGCGGAAGAACTCACGGATGTCGGCTGTGAGCAGTTCCGGTTCCTCCAGCGCCGCGAAGTGCCCGCCCCGGTCGACGTCGTTCCAGCGGACGATGGTGTTCTCCGCCTCGTCGAAGCGACGGATCGCCACATCGTGGGCGAACACGAGCACACCGGTCGGCACGCCCGAATTCTCCGGCACCACACCCCATTCCCCGGGCTGCGCGTAGCCGACATAGCCCGCGGACCCCGCGGTGCCGGTGAGCCAGTAGATCATCGCGTTGGTCAGCAGCCGATCCCGATCGATGATCTTGTCGGGCAGCGTCTCGCGCGGGTGCGTCCACTCCCGGAACTTGTCCAGGAGCCACGCCAGCTGCCCGATCGGCGAGTCGACCAGCCCGTAGGCGAGGGTCTGCGGGCGAGTGGACTGCACAGCGATGTAGCCGAACTCCTCGTTCATGAACGCCTCGATCCGCCGGAGGCGGTCGCGTTCGAGCTCGGTCAGGCTCGCCACGACCTCGTCGGGAAGCGGCAGCTGCGGGAATGAGCCCGCGCCGCCGTTGACGTGCACGCCGATCACCCGATCCGGCGCCACCCGCCCCACCTCCGGGCTCACCGCCGCGCCGATATCGCCGCCCTGCACCCCGAAGCTCTGGTATCCGAGCCGGGTCATCAGCTCGACCCACGCGTGCGCGATCCGGCGCACGGTCCACCCACCCTCGGTGACCGGTCCGGAGAACCCGAAGCCGGGCAGTGCCGGGATCACCACGTGGAAGGCGTCGGCGGGGTCGCCGCCGTGCGCCCCGGGGTCGGTCAGCGGGCCGATCAGGTCCAGGAATTCGGCGACCGAGCCGGGCCAGCCGTGGGTCAGCAACAGCGGCACCGCATCGGGTTCCGCCGAGCGCACGTGCAGGAAGTGGATGCGCTGTCCGTCGATGACGGTCGTGAACTGTTCGTGCGTATTGAGTTTCGCCTCCTCGGCACGCCAGTCGTAATCGGTGCGCCAGTAGTCGACGAGCTCACGCAGGTAGTGGGTCGGCACACCGGTGTCCCAGTCGTCGCCGGGCAGCGCGGCGGGCCAGCGCGCGCTGTCGAGCCGATTACGCAGGTCGTCGAGCTGCTGTTGCGGAATGTCGAGGCGGAATCGCTGGATGTCGTCGCTCATGAAGACAACGATAGGAGCCAGCTAGGACAGGTTCCGCCCTAGCTGTCGAGGCAAATTCACTCAGGCGGGTCGGTGGCCAGCCGGGCGAGCAGGTCCTCGGCCGCCGCGCGCACCGGCGCGATGTCCCCTGGGTATCCGACGATGCGCATGATCGCGTCCGGAATCACGCGCTCGGTGTCCTCGCCCGCCGTCCCGGCATCGGACCGGATCCCGATCACCGTCTCGACCAGCCGGAACGGCAAGATCCGCGCGTCGTCGGATCGCCCTGTCGCCGCGGCGGATTCGGCCGCGAGGCGTTCGTAGTGCTCGCGCAGGTCGTCGCGGCGGCGGCGGAAGGTGGCGAAACGTTCGGTGCGCAGCTCCGGCAGCAGGTACAGCGCGCCGAGATTCCAGCGCGCGGCGCGCAATTGGCGCACGTCGAACAGGGCCAGCGCGTAGAGCTGGGTCGCGGCGTCGGCGGGTTCGGCGCCCATCCGCTGTGCCAGCTCGACCGGGCCCGCGACGGTTTCGGCGAGCAGCGCGTCGAGGATGTCGTCTTTGGCGGCGAAGTGGTGATACAGCGAGGCCTGCCTGATCCCGACCGCGTCGGCCACCGCCCTGGTGGAGGTATTGGCATAGCCCTTGGTGGTGAACAGTTCCGCCGCCGCGTCGAGGATCTCCGCGCGCGGCGTCGTCCCCTGCCTACGCCGCTGTTCCAGCCGGGGACGCCCGGGACCGAGGTTTGCCACCCCAAGATTCTGTCACCGGGCCCCGACCTGGGCCGCAGCGGGCACCTCACCAGGGACGATGCCGGTCGGTCGAATTCCTGTCACTCGATAGAAACGTGGGCAACGCAGAAGTTACCGCGGGCCCCACAGCCGATACACGCACGACACCGTTCGAGCGATCGCGCGCGCAAAACTATCGACTGATAGATATTTGGCCGCACCGCCGAAGGACACCGACATGGCCACGACACTCGATACCGCTGCTGTTCCGCCCGACACCGGCCGCGACAGCGCCGATCTCGCCGCATTCGGCTACCAACCGGTCCTGCACCGCAAGCTCGGGCGCTACGCGTCCTTCGCGGCAGGGTTCTCGTTCGTCTCCATCCTCACCACGATCTTCCAGTTCTTCGGCTTCGGCTATTCGTTCGGCGGCGCCGCGTTCTTCTGGACCTGGCCGCTGGTCTTCGCCGGCCAGTTCCTGGTGGCGCTGAACTTCGCCGAACTGGCCGCCCGGTATCCGATCTCCGGCTGTATCTATCAGTGGTCGCGCCGCCTGGCGGGCGGGCTGATCGGCTGGTTCGCCGGCTGGATGATGGTGATCGCGCAGGTCGTCACGGCCGCCGCGGCCGCCATCGCCCTGCAGGTGGTGCTGCCGACGATCTGGAGCGGATTCCAGTTCATCGGCACCGATACCGCGCTGACCTCCCGCGACGGCGCGATGAACGCGGTGCTGCTCGGCAGCGTGCTGCTGGTGGTCACCACCACGATCAACGTGATCGGCATCGACCTGATGTCGAAGATCAACTCGATCGGCGTCACCGTGGAGATCGTCGGCGTGCTGGCGATCGTCGCGCTGTTCTTCACCGGCACCGAGCGCGGCCCGGGTGTGGTCCTGCAGACCGACCAGGCCGCCCCCGGCCCGTACTGGGCGGCGTTCCTGGTCTCCGGCCTGATGGCCGCGTACGTGATGGTCGGCTTCGACTCCGCCGGCGAGCTCTCCGAGGAGACCAAGAACCCGCGCCGGGTCGCCCCGCGCACGATTCTGCTCGCCCTGTCGGTGTCGGCACTGGGCGGCGGGCTCATGCTGCTCGGCGCGCTGATGGCCGCACCCAGCCTCTCCGACGGTGAATTGGCCTCGGGCGGACTGGCTTACGTCATCACCGCGAAGCTGAACAGTCCCGCCGGATCGGTCCTGCTCGGCTGTGTCGCGGTCGCGGTGATCGTGTGCACGCTGGCGATCCAGACGGCCGGCTCGCGCCTGATGTTCTCGATGGCCCGCGACGGCAAGCTGCCCTTCTCCAAGGCCCTGTCGACCGTGCACCCGCGCTTCGGCACCCCGGTGTGGCCCGCCGTGGTGATCGGCGCGCTCGGCATCGGCCTGCTGGTGCTCAACCTGGGCAACCCGGCCATCTTCGCCACTCTGGCCAGCGTCTGCATCGTCAGCCTGTACCTGGCGTACCTGCTGGTCACCGTGCCGCTGCTGCTGCGCCGGATCAAGGGCCTGCCCGCCGTGGACGACCCGACGCTGTTCACCCTGGGCCGCTGGGGCGTCCCGATCAACGCGCTCGCGGTGGTCTGGGGCATCGCGATGGTGATCAACCTGGCGTGGCCGCGCCCGGAGGTCTACACCCCGGCGGGCGGCAGCTGGTGGCAGCTGTGGGCCGGTCCGCTGTCGGTCGCGGTGATCCTTACCGTCGGCGCCATCGTCTACCGCTTCGTGGTGGCCACCGAGGACGAACTCCCCCGCACCGAAACCGTCCCCGCTACCGCGTAATTCGCGCGGGCGCCGCGATTCGACCGGGAATCGCGGCGCCACGCACACGGCCTGCACGCCGTGCCCGATCGATCCGTTCCCGCCCATCGCTCGCCGAGGAGATCACGATGACGAGTACCCAGTCCACCGACGGCGCCAGGGCGCACGCGCGCGCTCAGGCCGCCACGGCCACGATCGCGCGGCCGGAGACGCCCGCCGGGGTCGATCCCGCCGCGGTCGTTCTCGCGCAACGCATCCCCACCGGTGGCTACGCGAATGTGGTGCTGGGCCGGGGTACTCGGGTCCGGCTGGCCGATCCGTCCGGCACCGCCTGCGCGCATCTGTTCCTGCTGCGCGCCGAATCACCGTGGGAGCGGCTCAATGTCGCCGACACCGTGAAGGTGCCGTGGCAGGCCTACCTGAGCGCGGGCCACCCCCTGCTGTCCGATCAGGGCCGGGTGCTCGCCACCGTCCTCGCCGATTCGTCCGGCCACCACGACACGCTGTGCGGACCGAGCGCCGAGGGCCGCCACCAGCTGCACCTGGCCGGGGCCAAGCAGGGGCTGGAGCCCCGCGACATCGGCCCCTCGGTCTCGCTGTTCCGTGGCGTCCGGGTCGAGGCCGACGGCGCTCTCGTCCCGACCGGCAACGTCCCTGCGGGCGCCACCGTCGACCTGCTGATCCACCTCCCGGTGACGCTGCTGGTCGCCAATGCCGCCCACCCGCTCGACGATCGGCCCACCGGCGACCTCGACCTGCTCGCCTGGTCCGCCCCGGCCGAGCTCGCCACCATCCCCAACAACGACCCCGAGTACCGACGGGCCGTGGACAACACCGAAGCCGCCTGGGCGGCCGCATCGACCTCGGAGGTTCTGGCATGAGCACGGCGACCACCCGCACCGTCGTCCTCGACGAGACCGTCCCTGCCCAGGCGCCGTGGTCGGCGATCGTCCGCGCGGGCGATCAGCTCGAGATCATCGATCTGCACGGCAACCAGGCCGTCGACTGCCTGCTCTACTCCGCCGCCGACCGCACCGATCGCTACAGCGCCCAGGCCACGATCGCCGCGCAGCGCAATATCTTCCTCACCACCGGCAGCGTCCTGCTGACCGAGGCGGGCACCCCGCTGATGACGGTGGTCGCCGACGAGGTCGGCAACCACGACACCATCGCCGGTGCCTGCTCGCAGGAATCCAACACCCTGCGCTACGGCCACCACACCCGCCACCAGCACGCCTGCGTGGAGAACTTCCTCACCGCCGCGCTCGAATGGGGGCTGGGCAAGCGGGATCTGGTGTCCAACATCAACTGGTTCATGAATGTCCCGGTCGAGGCCGACGGCACGCTCGGCATCGTCGACGGGTTGTCGGCGCCGGGCAAGAAGGTCACCCTGCGAGCCGAGGTCGACACCCTCGTCCTGGTCTCCAACTGCCCGCAGATCAACAACCCCTGCAACGGTTTCGATCCGACGCCGGTCCGCATGGTGGTGACCCGATGAGTCTCACCGACACCCGGTCCACCGTGGTCGACACCGCACTCCCCTCGGTCACCCCGGAGCGCCACACTCCCGTGGCCGCCCCTACCGGGACGCGCCCAGCCGAAGTCGGCCCCTCAGCGGTCGACCCGGTCGCGGACACCCGGTCCCTGCAGGTCCTCCGCCCCGGCATGCAGACGACCGTGCAGGACTGGCCGGGTCGAATCGGCTACTGGCACATCGGTGTTCCGCCGTCCGGCCCGATGGACGATCTGTCGTTCCGGCTCGGCAATCGGGTGCTCGGCAACGCGGAGGGCGCGGCGGGGCTCGAATGCACCCTCGGCGGGCCCGCGCTGCGCTTCAGCGAGTCGACGTGGGTGTGTGTCACCGGCGCGGTCGCCGACGTGCGGGTCGACGGACGGCCGGTCGAGCAGTGGCGCACCGTCGAGGTCCCGGCGGGCGGCGTCCTCGATGTCGGCGCGATCCGCGGCCCCGGCATGCGCACTTACATTCTGGTGGCCGGTGGTATCGAGGTCGAGCGATTCCTCGGCAGCGCCGCGACTTTCACTCTCGGCAAGTTCGGCGGCGGCACCGGCGCGGCCCTGCGCGCCGACGAGTCGCTGACGCTGGGCGCACCGGGGACCCGCCTCGCCCCGGCGGTCCCGATGGCCGACATCCCCGCCTTCGGGCACCGCTGGGAACTGGCCGTCACCGAGGGACCGCACGGCGCGCCGGAGTTCTTCACCCGCGCCGACTTCGACACCATCATCGGCACCGACTACGAAGTGCACTTCAACTCCGACCGCACCGGCGTGCGCCTGATCGGCCCGAAGCCGGAGTGGGCCCGCACCGACGGCGGCGAGGCGGGCCTGCACCCGTCCAACATCCACGACAACGCCTACTCGATCGGCGCGCTCGACTTCACCGGCGACACCCCGATCCTGCTCGGCCCCGACGGCCCCAGCCTGGGCGGCTTCGTCTGCCCGGTGACGGTGGTCGCGGCCGATCGCTGGAAGCTCGGCCAGCTCACCCCGGGCGACAAGGTCCGCTTCGTCCCCGTCCGCGCCGAACACGCCGCGCCCGCGGGCGAACTCGGCGCGCGCCGCCGGGCATCGTTCGGCACCGTCCTCTCGGCCGGTCGTGACGGCGACGACGGCATCCTGCGCCGCACCGCGGTCGACGACGAGACCGGCGTGACCTACCGCCGCCAGGGCGACGACGGCGTCCTCGTCGAATACGGCACGCTCACTTTGGATCTCGGCCTGCGCGCGCGGGTCCACGCCCTGCACCAGCACCTGATCGCGGCCGGACCGCGCGGGGTCGTCGAACTCACCCCGGGCATCCGCTCCCTGCAGATCCGGGTCGACCCGGCCGTCCTCCCGGTCGCCCGCCTGCTGGACTTGCTCGCCGAAGCCGAAGCGCAACTGCCTAATTCGGATCAGTTGGTCGTCCCGAGCCGCACCGTGCACCTCCCGCTCTCCTGGGACGATCCCGCCACCCGCGAGGCGATCACCCGCTACATGCACGGCGTCCGCGCCGACGCTCCGTGGTGCCCGTGGAACATCGAGTTCATCCGCCGCATGAACGGCCTGGACTCGGTGGACGACGTCTACCGCACCGTCTTCGACGCCGAATACCTGGTCCTCGGCCTGGGCGATGTCTACCTGGGCGCCCCGGTCGCCACGCCCACCGATCCCCGCCACCGGCTGGTCACCACCAAGTACAACCCCGCCCGCACCTGGACGCCCGAGAACGCGGTCGGCATCGGCGGCGCGTACCTGTGCATCTACGGCATGGAGGGACCCGGCGGTTACCAGTTCGTCGGCCGCACCACCCAGGTCTGGAACCATCGCGCGCGGCCCACCGGCACCGCGGGGCCCGGCGTCGACCGTTTCGCCACCGACCCCGAAACACCGTGGCTGCTGCGGTATTTCGACCGCATCCGCTGGCATCCGGTCGAGCCCGACGAGCTGCTCGACCTCCGGGCCGACTTCGCCGCGGGAAAGGTCGACGTCGCGACCGAGGACGGCGAGTTCCGCCTGGCCGACTATCGCGCCTTCCTGACCGAGAACGCCGCCGCCATCACCGATTTCCGCGCGGTGCAAGCCGACGCGTTCGCCGCCGAACGGCACTCCTGGCGCACCACCGGCGAGCTCACCGACTGACCCCGGCTCAGGTCCGGGGTGGCTGGTCGGCGATGGCCGTGGCCGAGGGGTTGGTGGCGTCGCGGAGGATGCGCAGGCCGGTGACCAGCCCGTCGAGCTGGTCCGGGGTGAGCAGGCCGGTGAGCCAGGTCTCCAGCGCGTCGAGGTAGTCCGGGAGGACTTCTTCGAGACGGCTCGCCCCCGCCGGCGTCAGGGCCGCGTAGGCACTGCGGCGGTCGGTGGGATCGAGTTGCCGTTCGACGAGGCCCGCCTTGGCCAGGCGGTCGACCAGGCGGGTGACGCCGCTGGTCGACAGGTCCGTCTGGGTGGCCAGGTCGGACATGCGCAGGCGGCGGTTCGGCGAGCGGCTCAGGCGCATGAGGGCGTTGAGGTCGAGGCCGGAGAGGCCGTGCGCGTGCCAGGTCGGTTCGACCTTCGCGATCAGCCCACTGTTGGCCTCGAAGAGCAGGCCGGAGATGGTCAGCCGGGGGTCGTCGAACAGTTCGTGCATGAGACCACCCTAGCCGATGCTTGCCATGCGGATAGTTGACACGAGGAATACTTAGGAGTAGATCTATGTCTACGCAATATTCCTCGAAGCAACTAATGGAGTGGTCATGCAGCAGACGTGGGTCGCCGGGTTCCGGTCGGGTGTCATCAACCCGGACGAGCAGATCAAGCTCGCCGAATCGCGGTCGTTCAGCGACGAGACGGTGCGGCAGGTGCTGCACATGGCGGGCGGCGGCGACGCGGTGCGGGTCCGCCTGACCAACCGGTACGGGTCGGCGCCGCTGGTGATCGGCGGCGCGCGCCTGGCCGCGCGCAAGGAGGGTTCGGCGATCACCGCCGATGTCGAGGTCCGCTTCGGCGGCGCGCCGATCACGGTCATCGAGCCCGGCGCCGAGCTGGTGAGCGATCCGCTCGACCTGGCCGTCACCGCGGGCGAGGACCTGTTGCTCAGCCTGTACCTGCCCGGACCGACCGGCCCGGCCACGTTCTCCCACCAGCCCGGCGAGATCGCCTACCTCGCGGCGGGCGACCGCACCGCCGACGTGGAACTGCCCGGCGCGCAAGAGGTTCCGTTCCGGTTCTTCGTCACCGGTGTCGACGTACTCGGCGCGGCACAGACCCCGATCGCTGTGGCGTTCGGCGACTCCTGGTTCGAAGGTGTCGGCACCACGCTCAGCGCCAATCGCCGTTCCGTCGACGTCGTCAACGCGCGCCTGACCCGGGGCTGGGTGGTCAACAACGGCATCGCCGGCAATCGGCTCACCGCGCGCGAGATCGGCGAATCCGGCTTGGCGCGTCTGGATTCCGACGCCATCCAGGTACCCGGTGTCACCGACATCCTGGTGAACTTCGGCATCAACGACCTGATCCTCGGCGCGATGGGCGGCCAGCCCTCCGCCACCACCGAGCAGCTGATCGCCGGGTTCACCGAGCTCGCCGAGCGCGCGCACGCGGCCGGTCTGCGCGTGCACGTCGCCACCATCGGCCCCTACGCCGGCTGCGTCTACCCCGGCATGCCGCTGCTGGAAACCCAGCCGACCCGGCACGCCGTCAACGACTGGCTGCGGACCACCGATCTCTTCGACTCGGTCTTCGACGTCGACCGCGCGGTGGCCGACCCGGAGCGGCCCGACTTCCTCCGCCCCGAGTTCGACAGCGGCGACGGCATGCACCTCAACGACGCGGGCGCCGCGGCCATGGCGCACACGCTCGACCTGACCGCGCTGTTCAACGGCGCCTGAGCGCCCGCTCTCACGGTGTAGTGAGGACGGTCTTCCCCGAGGCGTGCCCCCGCGCGAAGATCTCGACGGCGGCCGCCGCGTCCGACAGCGGGACGCGGCGCTCGATCACCGGGCGCAGCGCTCCGTCGGCGGCCAGGCCGGCGAGATAGCGCAGGTCGGCCGCCGCGGGGCGCATGAGCAGCGCTTTCAGCGTCTGACGGACGAACAGGTCGGTCAGGACGACCGCGCCGAGCCAGCGCACGGGGCCGAACCAGTTGTCGCCGGGTGCGGCGGCGGAGGAGATGAACACGCCATCCGCCGTCAGCACCCGGCGGCATTCGCGGAGTCCGCGGTTGCCCGCCAGATCGAAGAGCACGTCGTACGGCGCGTCCGTGTCGGTGAAATCCTCGGCAGTGTAATCGATCACGACATTCGCGCCGATACCGCGCACCATCTCGAGGTGCCGGGTACTGCACACCGCGGTCACGTGCGCTCCGAGCGCCTTCGCGATCTGCACCGCGAAACTGCCGACCCCGCCGGACGCGCCATTGATCAGAACCCGGTGTCCCGGTGCGACTTCGCCGATGTCGCGCAGACCCTGCAGGGCCGTCATTCCCGAATCCGGTATCGCCGCGGCCTCTTCCATGCTCATCGCGGCGGGCACGGTGGCGATCGCATCGACATCGGCGGTCGCGTATTCGGCGAAGGCGCCACTCGGCACGACACCGAAAACCCGGTCACCCACCTGGAATTCGGTAACCAGCTCGCCGATTCCGACCACCTCGCCCGCGAGGTTCTGCCCGATCATCCGATGCTTGGGCCTGCGCAGCCCGAACCCGAGCCGCAGCAGGTACGGGGTACCGGTGAGCAGGTGCAGGTCCCCGCTGCACAGCGAAGCCGCCCGCACCCGGACCACCACCTCGCGCGGACCCGCCGCCGGGCGCGGCACGATCTCGGTCCGCAGTACCTCGCTTCCGCCGTACCGGGGAGCCACCCATGCGGTCATCGACGCCGTATCCACCTCGGTCATGCCGTCCCTCAATTCGCACTTACAGCGTAAGCCTGATGGTTCAGACGGTACGCTTACGCCGTAAGTAGGTCAAGGAATGAGTCAGGAGCCGCATGCCACGCACCCCGTTGACCAGGGAACGAGTCCTGCGCGCCGCGATCGACCTCGCCGATCAGGAGGGCCTGGACGCACTGTCGATGCGCAAGCTCGCCAAGGCGGTCGGTGTGGAGGCGATGTCGCTGTACAACCACGTCGCCAACAAGGAGGACCTGCTCGACGGCATCGTCGACCTGGTCGTCGCCGAGATCTACGTCCCCCGCGCCGACGGCGACTGGCGGGCCGAGCTACGCCACCGCGCGACCTCGGCGCACGAGGTCCTGCTCCGGCACCGCTGGGCCACCGGCCTGCTCGGCTCCCGCGTCAATGTCGGCCCGGCCATGCTCCGCTACATC
Source organism: Nocardia sp. NPDC003269 (assembly GCF_042888005.1). Lineage (NCBI taxonomy): Bacteria > Bacillati > Actinomycetota > Actinomycetes > Mycobacteriales > Nocardiaceae > Nocardia > Nocardia sp. NPDC003269. The sequence continues at coordinate 2,063,071 of NZ_JBIAPA010000001.1, read as the reverse complement.
GACGCCACCCTGGCCTGCCTGATCACCGCGGGCTTCAGCTATGAGCAGGCCGACCGCGCGTGGAACGCCCTCGACAGCCACATCTACGGCTTCACCTTGCAAGCCATCAACTTCCCCCTCGACCCCGCCGAATACGCCTCGGCGGCACAGCGATTCCTGCCCCTCATCCCCACCGAGACACACCCCCACATGCACGCCCTGGCCGCACTCGTCATCGACGGAACCCATTCCGGTATCGCCGATTTCACCTTCGGCCTGGACCTGCTCCTAGGTGGGCTGGGCCGCCTGCTCCGGCCCACCTAGGACGTCACCGTTTCCGAACGCCGCGCGATCGGGTGGCTCGATCAGCCCGGAACCAGGTCGGCGCTCCGGCGGAGCCCCTCGGGTGCCTGATCCGCATGGGGCGTGACCTCCATGACCGCTTCGGCGACGGCGAGGCAGGCGCCGAGGCGGGGCGGGCGCCGCAACCCGGTATCCCGTTCCAGGAGCAGCCGGACGGCGGCCCACGGGAGGTTGATGTCGGCGAAGGCGGTGTGGAACAGGCCCGCCGAGGGGCGCGGGTTGGCTTCGAGCAGGACGGGCTGTCCGGCCCGGTAGCGCAATTGCACGTTGGTCAGGTAGGCCAGTTCGAAGTGGCGGACCAGGCGGCGGGCGATGTCGACGACGTCGGGGTCGTCCAGGAGCATGCGGAAGCGGCCCTGCTTGGCGCGCGGAATGCCCACCAGGAGTTCGCCTCCCGGCGCCGAGAGGCAGTCGATGCTGATCTCCGGGCCATCGAGGAACGGCATGACGAGCAGCGGGGGCACGGATTCGCCCTCCTCCGCCGCGCGCCGCAAGGCACCCGCCACCGCCTCGACCGAGGCAACGGGGCGCGGCGCCACCCGCAGGCTGGCCAGGGTCAGCGGGCGGTCGTCGAGAATGCGGAAGCCGAACGCCGAGTACTCGCCGCTGGGCTTGATGCACAGCGTTTCCCCGCCGCGCGAGAGCTCGTCGACGGCGGCGTAGAACTCGTCGGCGTCGGTGGCCTCCCGCCACGGCGGCACGGGAATGCCCGCCGCCCCGGCACTCTCGTAGGTGCGGACCTTGCTGGTCAGCGCCCGCACCGCCGCGGGCGGCGAACACATGAGGCTGGTGCCGATCGCGGCGAAGTCCGCGGCCCGGCCCGCGAGCGCGTCCAGGCGCCGGGGCGGGATGAGGACATCGATCCGGTGCGTCCGACAGAAGTCGAGCGCGAACTGCGCGTATTCCTCGTTGCCGACATACCGAGGTTCGATCGCCGATACATCGCACACCGAGAGGGCAGCCGCACTCGGATCCACATTGCTGGCATAGACGGTGACATCCACACCGTCGGGGTTCTCGCGCAGCAACCGCATCACTTGAACAGTCGCCGCGCCCGCACTGCTCAGCCAAATCCGAAGCGTTATGGCAACCGCTCCCTTCCCGTTCCCGTAGCGAACCCGGACCATATCCCGGTTCCGCGTCGCGAGCATTTCGGAACGAAAGACAGCACGTCACGCCCCGGATATCACGGGGGTGCGCGGCGGGAGCGAACGGATCAGCGGAGGCTAGCCCGGGAGCAGCGCACCAGGGTCGAACGTGACCTCGAACGGTGCGCGCAGTGTCACTGGGCTACCCGCCGACGCGCGATGAGTCGGCACATATTCACCCTCGGCTCCCAGCGTGTAGGCGAAGAGGACCGGAAGGGCCTCGCCGGGAAGCTGACCTTTGAACGGGTTGATCTCGAATCGCCAGTAATGCTCGATCCCCGCGGAGGCATAGATCACCGGCTTCACCATGCGGTCGGGGAATGTCGTCGACTTCGATACCACCTCGACGGCGACCCGGACCTGCGCTGCCGGTACGCCTCGACCATCCATATCGATGGGACGGTCGGCAATCACCAGGTCGGGAATGGGCTCGTCGGAGCCGATCAGCACGCCAGTACCGAGCAGGGTGATCATCTCGGCCGGGACGACCGGCTGCAGTGCCAGAAACAGCGACTGGATCAACCACTGGTGCTTGGGTTTGGGCGCCGCGTTCACGACGAGCTGGCCATTCAACACCTCGTATCGCAGTCCGTCATCGGGCATCTGGTCGAGATCCGCGGCAGTCCAGTGATCGGAGTGGGGCAGTGGCATCGCCATCCGAACACCTCCGATTCGCCGAATCACAGCACGCCGCTCGTGCCGAACGATTCGAGTCTAGCGGCTACCGGACCGACGTAGCGCGGCGCTGCTCGCCTACCAGGGGAAACAGGGTAGGCGAGCAGCGTGGGGCTACTCGGCGACGATCACCGTGATGTCGCCGTCGGCCGCGTCGGTCGGGTCGCCGGGGGCGACGAACCAGTGGGTGACCTCGCCGTCGGTCAGGTCGTCGGCGACCGGGCCGTCGGGGAGGACCGACAGGGCGCCCGCGGTGGCGGAGACCAGGAATTCCTGGACGGCCGCCGGGCCGGAGGCGTGCGTGGTGAAGGTGGTGCCTTCGTAGTCGACGCCGTGGGTGTCGCGCAGGGACTCGGCGAGGGCGAGCGCGGCGCTCTGGGTGAGCGTCGAGATCGCACCGGCCGCGGCCAGGACGAAGGCGGGGTGGTCCTCCAACAGCGGGCGGACCCGGTCGGCGTAGGAGACGGGATGCGCCGCGGCGGCGGCGATCTCGGCTTCCACGTCGGGCAGGATCAGCCAGTCGCCCGCGACACCGGCGACGGGGGCGTCGCTGATGCCGTAGGCCGCACCGGTCGCGGCGATCTCGACGCCGGACAGCTCGCCGGCGAACAGGACCGCGGCCCCGGCCTTCTGGATGGCCCAGGCGGCGAGGACGGAATCCACGCTGCGCGGCAGCGAGATCGCGACGATGTCGCCGGGGCCCGCACCGCGCGCGATGAGCACGCGGGCCAGCTGCGAGGACTTGCGATCCAGTGCGCTGTAGGCGATCTCGCTGTCGCCGCGGAGCAGGGCGGGGGCCTGCGGGTCCGCTTCGACGACCTCGGCGAGCACTTTGGCGACCGTCTGCGCGCCGACACCGGCCGTGCCGACCGGGGCCGAGACCGCCGCGGTCACCCCGGATTCGGCGAGCAGCTGGGCACGTTCACCCGCGTCGAGGATGTCGATGTCGCCGACCAGGCCGGTCGGGTTGTCGAGCAGCTCGTCGAGGACCCGCAGCAGTCGCGCGGACAGCGTGCGGACCTCGTCCTCGGTGTAGGTGCTGCGCAGGTAGCGCATGGTGATCTCGATGGTGGCCTCGGCCATCACCACCAGCGTGAGCGGGTAGTGGGTGGCGTCGTCGAGGCCGACACCGGTGACCTGCATGCCGTCGATCGAGCTCGCCGCGGTGACGGCGTCCTTGTCCATCGGGTACGACTCGAACACCAGCAGCGTGTCGAACGCGGCACCGGCGCCGGCCACCCGCTGGATGTCGGACAGCCCGACGTAGTGGTGGCTGAGCAGGTCGGCCTGCTCGGCCTGCACCCGCTTGGTCAGCTCCTCCGCGCTGATCCGGTCGTCGATCTGGATCCGCACCGGCAGGGTGTTGATGAACAGGCCGACCATCGACTCGACGCCGGGCAGTTCGGCCGGGCGGCCGGACACGGTCGCGCCGAACACCACGTCGTCACGCCCGGTGAGGCGGCCGACGACGATGCCCCACGCGGTCTGCAGCAGCGTGTTCACGGTGACGCCGAGTTCACCGGCGAACTTGCCGAGCGCCCTGGTGCGGTCGGCGTCGATCTCGACGATGACCTTGCCCAGCTCGTAGCGCTCCTCGGTGCGCGGCGCGGGCGCCAGCTGAGTGGGGCCTTCGACCCCGGCCAGCGCCTCGGCCCAGACCCGCAGCGACACGTCACGATCCCAGCCCGAGAGGAAGGACAGGAAGTTGCGGTAGGAGGCCACCCGCGGGAGCGCGGTGAGGTCACCGTGCACCGCGTAGAGAACCAGCAGGTCGCGCATGAGCAGCGGCATGGACCAGCCGTCGATCAGGATGTGGTGCACCGTGATCGCCAGGTGGGACGTGCCCTCGTCGGTCTTGTACAGGCCGAAGCGGATCAGCGGCGCCGTCGCCATGTCGAACTGGTTGGCCCGGTCGGCGACCAGCAGCTGCTGCATGCGCGGCAGGCGCTCGGCCTCCGGCAGGTCGGTCAGGTCGACCTCGCGCCACGGGACCTCGAGCTCCGACATCACGACCTGCACCGGCTGACCGGCCGAGTCGGTGACGAACGCGGTCCGCAGGTTCGGGTACCGGTCGAGCACGGCCTGGGCCGCGCGCCGCAGCCGCTCGGTGTCGAGCGTGCCGGTCAGGTCGAGGACGGCCTGCACGGTGTAGACGTCGACGGTCGCCGAGCTGAGCATGGCGTGGAACATCAGGCCCGCCTGCAGCGGCGAGAGCGGCCAGATCTCCGACAGCGCCGGGTAGTTGCCTTCCCACAGCTCGATATCGGACTGTTCCACCCGCACCAGCGGCATGTCGGACGGGGTGAAACCGCCCGCGTCGGCGCGCTGCGCGTGGGTGGCCAGCGCGGTGAGCGCGGCCACGAACAGGTCGGCGAACTCCTGGGCCTGGTCGGCGGTGAGCAGCCCGGTCGGGAACGCGATGTTCGCGCCCAGCTGCGGGCCCTCGTCGCCGTCGTTGACGATGGCGTTGATGTCCAGCGTCGCGTTGGCGGGCATGTCCAGGTCCATCTCGGCGTCCAGCTGGCCCAGGTCGGCCACCGGCACCCAGCCGAGTTCGGCGAGCTCGGCGGGGATCTCGCCCGCCGTCGCGCGACCGAGGTAGTTGAAGCTGATCTGGCCGACGGACGGCAGAACGGCACCCTCGGTGGTCAGGTACTTGAGCATGCCGTAGCCGATGCCCTTGTCGGGCACGGCCAGCATCTGCTCCTTGACCGACTTGATCACCTCGCCGAGCACGGCGCCGCCGGCGAAGGCGTCGTCGAGATCGGCACCGGCCAGATCCAGGCGGACCGGGAACGCGGTGGTGAACCAGCCGACGGTACGCGAGAGGTCGGCACCGGCGACGATCTCCTCCTGGCGGCCGTGGCCCTCCAGCTTGATCAGCGCCGCGGTCCCGGATTCGTCACCGCGCCACCGCGATACGGCCAGGGCGAGCGCGGTGAGCAGACCGTCGTTGACACCGCCGTGGTACAGGCCGGGGATGGCCGTGAGCACCGCGTCGGTGACCTCCGGCGACAGGGTGACCTGCACCCGGTCGACGGTGGCGAAAGTGTCGACCCGCGGATCGAACGCCCGCGCGCCCAGGCGCGGATCGGCCGTGGCCGAGACCTCGCGCCAGAACGGCAGTTCCGCGCGGCGATCGGTCGACTGCTCGACCAGGCTGTGCGCCCAGCGCCGCATGGAGGTGCCGTTGGCGGGCAGCGCGACAGGCTGACCGGCCGCGATCTGCCCCCAGGCCATACCGAGGTCCGGGATCAGGATGCGCCAGGAGACACCGTCGATCACGAAGTGGTGGCCGACGATGAGCAGCGCGTCGCGACGGCGCGGGCCGTCGGGGTTCTCGCCGAAGGCGAACCAGACGAACTGCACCATGGCGGCGTTCGCCGGATCGAGTCGGCCCATGGCCTCGTCGTATTCGACCGAAGCCTGCTTGGACAGCTGCTCGTCGGTGATCTCACCGGCCACCTCGACGCGCCGCACCAGCGCGGCCACGTCGACCTCGCCCGGCGCCAAAGCCTCGAAGACCCAGCCCTTCTCGGCATCCTCGGCCACCCGCGAACGCAGCACGTCGTGGTGGTCGAAGACCGCGCCGATGGTGGCGTGCAGGACCTCGTCGGTGAGGTTCTCCGGCAGGCGCAGCACCATCGACTGGGAGAACCGGTCGTAGGTGGAGCCGCTGCTCAGGATCTGGCGCATGATCGGCAGCATCGGGATGTCACCGACACCGCCGCCCGGCAGCTCCTCGAGCACGATCTGGTCGGCGTCGCCCGCGAGCACGGCGATCTCGGCCAGCCCGGCCACGCTGCGCTTCTCGAACACGTCGCGCGGCTTGAACAGCACGCCGCGGTCCTTGGCCCGCGAGACCAGCTGGATGGACAGGATCGAGTCACCGCCGAGGGCGAAGAACGAGTCGTCCAGGCCGACGGCGTCGACGCCGAGCACCTCGGCGAAGACGGTGGCGATGATCGCCTCGACCTCGCTGGTCGGCGTGCGGAACTCGCGCGGGGCGAGCACCGGCTCGGGCAGCGCGCGACGATCCAGCTTGCCCGCGGGGGTCAGCGGGATCTCGTCGAGCACCATGACGGCGGCGGGCACCATGTGCGCGGGCAGCTGCTGCGCCGCGTACTCGACCAGCTCGGCCGGGTCGGCGGCCGCGCCGGGGGTCGCCCGGACATAGGACACCAGGATGGTGGCGCCCGCGTCGGTGGTGCGACCGATGGTGGCGGCGAACTCGACGTCGTCGTGCGCGGTGAGGACCGCGTCGATCTCGCCCAGTTCGATGCGGAAGCCACGGATCTTCACCTGGAAGTCGTTGCGGCCCACGTACTCCACGACGGCCTCGCCGTTGACGGTGCGCCAGGCGACGACGTCACCGGTGCGGTACAGCCGCTCGCCCTCGGCGTACGGGCTGGCCACGAAGCGCTCGGCCGTCAAGCCGGGGCGCGCGTGGTAGCCGCGGGCCAGCGCGATGCCGCCCAGGTACAGCTCACCGGCCACGCCCTCGGGGACCGGGCGCAGGCGGTTGTCGAGCACGAACACGGTGGCGCCCGCGATCGGGCCACCGATGTTCATGGTGTCGCCGGGCAGCAGCGGGTCGGACAGGTTGGTCGCGATGGTCGCCTCGGTCGGGCCGTAGGCGTTGTAGAACCGGTGCTGCGCCGGGTCGGTGCCCGCGCTGTGCCAGTTCGCCACCAGGTCGACGGGGGCCTTGTCGCCACCGACGATCAGCGCTTCCAGTCCGGCCAGCGCCGCGGGTTCCATCGACGCCGCGACCAGCGGGGTGAGGAACACGTGGGTCAGCCGCTCACCCACGATGATCTCGGCCAGCTCCTCGCCGCCGACCACGCCGACCGGCGTGATCACGAGGGTGCCCGCCGAGCCGACCGCGAGCAGGAACTCGAGGATCGACGCGTCGAACGACGGCGACGCGAACGCCAGCGTGCGCGCGTCCGTGCCGAGGCCGAACTGAGCCACCTGGGCGGCGGCGAAGTTGGCCACACCGGTGTGGCTGACGACGACGCCCTTGGGCAGGCCGGTCGAGCCCGAGGTGTAGATCATGTAAGCCGTGCTGCCGGACCGGACGGCACCGTGGCGGTCCGCGTCGGTGATCGGCGCTGCGGACTGTGCGGCGAGCTCGGTGTGCAGCGCCGCGTCGTCGAGGACCAGCCAATCGCCCAGCGCGGGCGCGGGCAGGTGATCGACCTCGGACGACACCGTGATGCCCAGTGCCGCACCGGAGTCCGACATCATGTGCGCGATGCGCTCGGCCGGGTACTTCGGGTCGACCGGCAGGAACGCCGCACCCGACTTGACCACGGCCCAGATGGCCAGGGTCGTCTCGAGCGAGCGCTGCATGGCGATGGCCACGACCGTCTCCGGTGCGGCACCGCGCTCGATGAGCACCCGTGCCAGGCGCGAGGAAGCCGCGTCCAGCTCGGCGTAGGTCAGCGAGCGAAGGTCGCCCGGCTCCGTCGCGAGGAGTGCGCCGAGCAGTCCGGTGTCGGCCGCCGCGCCGGGGGCGACGATGGCCTGACCGGTCGGGTTGGCCGCCACGGCCTGGGCGAGCAGCTCGGGGAGCGTGCTCGTCGACGCGGCGGGACCGCCGGTGCGGGTGAGCAGTTCGGTGCGCTCGGTGCCGTCGAGGAGTTCGAGATCGCCGACCGGGGTGGTGGTGTCGGCGACGACCTCGGCGAGCAGGCGCTGGAAGCGCTGCGCGAACGTCTCGACCGTCGACTGATCGAACAGGTCACTGGCGTAGGAGAACTCGGCGTAGGCGCCCGCCGCGTCCCCGGCCTGCGCCTCACGCACGGTGAGCAGCAGGTCGAACTTGGCGGTGTCGACGTCGAAGTCGACGGCCGAGACCGACAGGCCCGGCAGTTCGAAGCCGGCGTCGGGCAGGTTCTCGAACGACAGCGCCACCTGGAACAGCGGGTGCCGCGCGGTGGAGCGCTCGGGGTTGAGCAGTTCCACCAGGCGCTCGAACGGGATGTCGGCGTGCGCGAACGCGGCCAGGTCGGCTTCCTTGGCCTGGGTCAGCAGCTCGCGGAAGGTGAGCTGGGCGCCGACCTGGGTGCGCAGGGCCAGGGTGTTGACGAACATGCCGATGACGTCGTCGAGTTCGGCCTCGCCACGACCGGCGATCGGGGTGCCGATGACGATGTCCTCGGTGCCCGACAGGCGCGCCAGGAACACCGCGAGGGCGGTGTGCACGACCATGAACAGCGTCGCGTTCTGCTCGCGGGCGATGGCCGAGAGCCCGGCGTGGATCTCGGTGTCGATCGGGAACAGCACCCGGCCACCGGCGAAGGACTGCGTGCTCGGACGCGGCCGGTCCAGCGGCAGGTTCAGCTCGTCGGGGACGCCGGCGAGCGCGCGCTTCCAGTAGTCGGCCTGCTGGGAGATCAGGCTGGTCTCGTCGGCTTCGGAGCCGAGCACCTCGCGCTGCCAGACGCTGAAGTCGGCGTACTGCACCGGCAGCGGCGCCCAGCCCGGACGCTCACCCGTGGCGCGGGCGGCGTAGGCCACCATGACGTCGCGGGTCAGCGGGGCCATCGACCAGCCGTCGGCGCTGATGTGGTGGGCGACGAAGACGAGCACGTATTCCTCGTCCGCGACGCGCATGAGCTTCGCGCGCAGCGGGACTTCGTCGAGCACGTCGAAGCCGGTGGAGATCAGCGCGGCGATCTTGTCGCGGACCTGGTCGGGGGCAACGGTTTCCGGTGTCAGATCCGGAACATTGCCCTCGACCGGCAGGATCACCTGGTGCGGGGTGCCGTCGGTCGACGGGTACACCGTGCGCAGGGTCTCGTGCCTGGCCAGCACGTCGGCGACCGCGAGCTGGAGCGCCTCGACGTCGAGCGCGCCCGTCAGGCGGACGGCGACCGGGATGTTGTTCACCGCGGAGCTGGTGTCGAACTGGTTCAGGAACCACATGCGCTGCTGCGCGAGCGACAGCGGCACCTGCGCCGGACGCGGCCCGGCGACCAGCGCGCGCCGCCCACCGGCGCCGGCGCCCTGCTCCACCTTCACCGCGAGACCGGCGACGGTCGACGCCTCGAACAGCAGGCGCACGGGCACCCGGCTGTCCAGGGCGGCGCCGAGGCGGGCCGCGACCTGGGTGGCCAGCAGCGAGTTGCCGCCGAGGGCGAAGAAGTCGTCGTCGGCGCCGACGCGCTCGGCGCCGAGCACGTCCGCGAACACGCCGGCCACGATCTCCTCGATCGGGGTGGACGGCGCGCGGAACGCCTGGGCCTCGAACTCCGGCTCCGGCAGCGCCTTGCGATCGAGCTTGCCGTTGACATTGAGCGGCAGCGCGTCCAGCACGACGAACGCGGCGGGCACCATGTACGACGGCAGCCCGGCGGCCAGCGTCGACTTCACCTGCGCCACATCGAAATCCGTGCCGACGAGGTACGCCACCAGGCGGTCGCCGGTGCGCGGGTCGGACTTGGCGATGACGGCGGCCTGCGCGATCTCGGGCAGCGCAAGCAGCGCGGCCTCGATCTCGCCGAGCTCGATGCGGAAGCCGCGGATCTTCACCTGGAAGTCGGTGCGGCCGCGGTAGTCGAGCTCGCCGTTGTGCCAGGCCACCAGGTCACCGGTGCGGTACATACGGGTACCGGGGGTGAACGGGTTGGCCACGAAACGGTCGGCGGTCAGGTCGGGGCGGCCGAAGTAGCCGCGCGCCAGCTGCGCGCCGGCGAGGTACAGCTCACCCGCGACGCCGTCCGGCACCGGACGCAGTCGCGCGTCGAGCACGTACACCTGGCTGTTCCACTCGGGCCCACCGATGGAGACCGAACCCTGGTCGGCGGCGTTCACCCGATGCGAGGTGATCGAGACCGCGGCCTCGGTGGGGCCGTACAGGTTGAACAGCTCGGTGCGCGGGAACGCGGTGCGGACCCGCTGCGCGAGCGAACCCGGCAGTGCCTCACCGATGGCGAGAATCCGCCACAGCGAATCGGGCATGCCCGCGGCCAGCAGCGCGTCGAGCATCGACGGCACCACGTGCAGCGTGGTGACCCACTCGTTCGACATCAGCTCGTTCAGGTACGCCGGATCGCGATGGCCGTCGGCCGAGGCGATCACCAGGCGGCCACCGCAGACGGCGGCCGACCAGAACTCCCAGACCGAGAGGTCGAAGGTCGCGGCGGTCTTGAGCAGCACCGCGTCGGCGGCGTCCATGCCGAACTCGATCAGCTTCCACTGCAGCTGGTTGGCGATGGCGCCGTGCGGCACCGCGACACCCTTCGGGCGACCGGTCGAACCGGACGTGAAGATGACGTACGCGGTGTGCTCCGGACGCAGCGGCTCGGTGCGCTCCGCGTCGGACACCGGTGCGGCGCCGACGTTTTCGAGATCGAGCTCGTCGATGCGCACCAGCGGCGCGACCGCGGTGTCGAACTCGGCCTCGGCGTTGGTCAGCACGCAGACCGGTGCCGCCGTCTCGAGGATGTAGTTCGTGCGCTCGGCCGCCTGATCCGGGTCGACCGGCACGTACGCGCCACCGGACTTGGCGACGGCGTACATGGCGACGATCAGATCCACGGAGCGGCGCAGTGCCAGCGCGACGCGGGCCTCTGGACCGACGCCGAGCGAGATCAGGTGCCGCGCCAGGCGATTCACCTTCGCGTCGAGTTCGGCGTAGGTGAGCTGGGTGCCGTCGTCGGTGACCAGGGCGGTCGCCTTCGGGTCGGCCGACACGGTCGCGTCGAGCAGCGAGACCAGGGTGGCTTCGGTGTCGACCCGGTAGCCGGTGGCGTTGCGGGTGTCCAGGATCCGGGTCCGCTCGGCCGGTGCCAGCAGTTCGATGTCGCCGACCGCGGTGCGCGGGGTGGCGACGATCGCGCCGAGCAGGCGGACGAATCGCTCGACGAAGCCCTCGACCGTGGCGTGGTCGAACAGATCCGTGGCGTAGGTGAAGATGCCCGAAATGCCTTCGGGCTCACCGGCGTCGCCGTAGCGGTCGGTGGCGATCAGGTGCAGGTCGAACTGCGACAGCTGGGAGTCGATGTCGAGTCCGGACACCGTCAGGCCCGGCAGTTCCAGGGTCGCGCGGGTCAGGTTCTGGAACGACAGGCCCACCTGGAACAGCGGGTGCCGCGCGGTGGAGCGGACCGGGTTGAGGACCTCGACCAGGCGCTCGAACGGCACGTCGGCGTTGGCGAACGCGGCGATGTCGTCCTCGCGCTGGCGGGCCAGCAGCTCGGTGAACGCCTCGCCGCCGTCGACCTTGGTGCGGAACACCAGGGTGTTGACGAACATGCCGATCATGTCGTCGAGGGCGGCCTCGCCACGACCGGCCATCGGGGTGCCGATGGCGATGTCGTCGGTGCCCGACAGGCGGGCCAGCAGCACCGCGAGGGCGGTGTGCACGACCATGAACAGCGTCGCGCCCTCGGCGCGGGCCAGCTCGACCAGCGCGCGGTGGGTGTCGGCGTCGATCCGGACGTCGACCTTGCTGCCCGCGAAGGTCTGCACGGCCGGACGCGGGCGGTCGGCGGGCAGGTCGAGCTGATCGGGCAGCTCGGCCAGGGCCTGCTTCCAGTGCGCGACCTGCTTGGCCGCCATCGAGTCCGGATCGTCCTCGCTGCCGAGCAGTTCGCGCTGCCAGATGCTGTAGTCCGCGTACTGCACGGCCAGCGGGGCCCAGCCGGGCTCCTGGCCGGTGGAGCGGGCCGCGTAGGCGGTCATCAGGTCGCGGGTCAGCGGGGCGACCGAGGAGCCGTCACCGGAGATGTGGTGCACGACCATGGCGAGGACGAATTCGTCGGTGTTCTCGACGCGGAACAAAGCGACCTTCAGCGGCACCTCGACGGTGACGTCGAAGATCGTCGACATCAGCTCCGCCACCGCCGTTTCCACCTCGTCGGCGGCGACGGTGCGTTCCAGCAGGTCCGGCGCTGCCTGCGCGGGCGACAGGATCACCTGCGCCGCACCGGCGTCGGTCTGCGGGTAGACGGTGCGCAGGATCTCGTGGCGCGACACCAGGTCGGTGATCGCGGCCCGCAGCGCGGCCACGTCGAGGTCGCCGGTGAGGCGGACCGCGACCGGCACGTTGTAGGCCGCCGACTGGGTGTCGAAGCGGTTGAGGAACCACATGCGCTGCTGCGCGAGCGAGAGCGGGATGTGCTCGGGGCGCGGAGCGGCGGTGAGCGCCTTGCGATCACCGGTCTCGGCGTGCTGCTCGACCCGCTGGGCCAGCGCGGACACCGTGGACGCCTCGAACAGCAGGCGCACCGGGATGCGGGTGTTCAGCGCCTCGCCGAGGCGCGCGGCGACCTGCGTGGCCAGCAGCGAGTTACCGCCCCAGGCGAAGAAGTCGTCGTCGAGACCGAAGCGCTTGTCCGCACCCAGGCGCAGGACCTCGGCGAAGGTCGCCGCCACGAGCTGCTCGCTCGGGCTGACCGGCGCGCGGAACACGGCCTTCTCGACCTCGGGCTCCGGCAGGGCCTTGCGGTCGAGCTTGCCGTTGGCGTTGAGCGGCAGGGCGTCGAGCCGCAGGAACACGGTCGGGACCATGTACGAGGGCAGTTCGGCGGCCAGCGCGGCGCGCAGGGCCAGCTTGTCGAACTCCGCACCGGCCACGACGTAGGCGACCAGGCGGTCACCGACGACGGGATCGGTGTGCGCGAGCACGGCGGCGGAGGTGATGCCGTCCTGCCGCAGCAGCGCGGCCTCGATCTCGCCGAGCTCGATGCGGAAGCCGCGGATCTTCACCTGGAAGTCGGTGCGGCCCCGGTAGTCCAGTTCGCCGTCGGCGTTCCAGGCCACCAGGTCACCGGTGCGGTACATGCGCTCGCCGGTCGCCGAGAACGGATCGGCGACGAAGCGGTCGGCGGTGAGATCGGCGCGACCGTAGTAGCCGCGGGCCAGCTGGGCGCCGGCCAGGTAGAGCTCACCGGAGACGCCGACCGGCACCGGCCGCAGACGCGAATCCAGCACGTAGACCCGGCTGTTCCACTCCGGCGCACCGATCGAGACCGACACCTGGTCGGCGTCGGTGACCGCGTGACTGGTGATCGAGACCGCGGCCTCGGTCGGGCCGTACAGGTTGAACAGTTCGGCGGTGTTGGCGGTGCGGAAGCGCTGGGCGGTGGACGCGGGCAGCGCCTCACCGATGGCCAGCACCCGGCGCAGCGTGCGCGGCAGCGCGGCACCGGATTCGGTGAGCAGCGCGTCGAGCATCGACGGCACCACGTGCAGCGTGGTGACGCCGGTGCCGCGCATCAGGTCGTTGAGGTAGGCCGGGTCGCGGTGCCCGTCGGCGGTCGCGACCACCAGGCGGCCACCGGCGACGGCGGCGGTCCAGAACTCCCAGACCGAGAGGTCGAAGGTGGCGGCCGTCTTGAGCAGGATCGCGTCGTCGGCGCCGATACCGAATTCGGCCGTCTCCCACAGCAACTGGTTGACGATCGCGCCGTGCGAGACCGCCACGCCCTTGGGCTTGCCGGTGGAACCGGACGTGAAGATCACGTACGCGGTGTTCGCGGGCACCAGGGCGCCACGGCGCTCGGTGATCGCGGCCGGGCTGACCGCGCTCAGGTCGAGCTCGTCGAGGACCACCACTTCGGCCGCCGCCGTGCTGAACTCGGCGTTCGCGGTGGTCAGCACGACCGCGGGCGCGGCCGTCTCCAGGATGTAGTCGGTGCGCTCGGCGGGCTGATCGGGGTCGATCGGCACGTAGGCCGCGCCGGTGCGGGCCACCGCGTACATCGCGATGATCAGTTCCGCCGAACGGCGGATGGCCAGCGCCACCCGGTCCTCGGTGCCGATATCCAGCGAGATCAGGTGCCGCGCGAGGCGATTCACCTCGGCGTCGAGCTCGGCGTAGGTCAGCTCACGGCGACCATCGGTCTCGTCGACGACCAGCGCCACCGCCTCGGGGGTCGCGGCCACGGTCGCGTCGAGCAGCGACACCAGGGTGGCGTCGGTGTCGACAGTGTGCGCGGTGTCGTTCCACGCGATGACGATCCGCTCGGTTTCCGGCGCGGCGAGCAGGTCGATGTCGCCGACCGGCACCGATGCGTCGGCGGCGACGGCGTCGAGCACCAGCAGGAAGCGGTCGGCGAAGCTCTGGACCGTCGCCTCGTCGAACAGGTCGATGGCGTAACCGAATTCGGTGACCAGCTGGGCCGGTGCGCCGTCGTCGGTGTAGCGGTCGTAGAGGGTGACGTGCAGGTCGGTCTTGGCCAGCTGCGAGTCGTAGTCGACCGCGCTGACGGTCAGGCCGGGCAGTTCGAAGGTGGTGTCGGCCAGGTTCTGGAACGACAGGCCCACCTGGAACAGCGGGTTGCGCGCGGTCGAGCGCACCGGGTTGAGCACCTCGACCAGGCGCTCGAACGGCACGTCGGCGTTGGCGAAGGCCTCCAGGTCGCGTTCGCGCACGTCGGCGAGCAGTTCGGCGAAGGTGGCGCCGGAGTCGACGGCGGTCCGGAACACCAGGGTGTTGACGAACATGCCGATCAGGTCGTCGAGTTCGCGCTCGCCACGGCCCGCGATCGGCGTGCCGACGGCGATGTCGTCGGTGCCGGACAGGCGCGCGAGCAGCACCGCGAGGGCGGCGTGCACGACCATGAACAGCGAGGCGTTGTTGGCCCTGGCCAGTTCGTGCAGCGCGGCGTGGCGCTGCGGGTCGATCTCGAAGCGGATCGCCTTGCCCTGGAACGACTGCGCGGGCGGGCGCGGCCGGTCGGCGGGCAGTTCGAGCTGGTCGGGCAGGCCGGCCAGCGCCTTGCTCCAGTACGCGACCTGCTTGGCGGCCAGCGATTCCGGATCGCTCTCGTCGCCGAGGACCTCGCGCTGCCACAGCGCGTAGTCGGCGTACTGCACCGGCAGCGGCGCCCACTGCGGGGCCTCACCCTGCACGCGGGCCACGTAGGCGGCCATGATGTCGCGGGCCAGCGGGCCCATCGACGAGCCGTCGGCGGAGACGTGGTGCACGGTGAACGCGAGCACGTGGTCGGTGGCGTTCAGTTCGAACAGCGCGACCTTGAGCGGCACCTCTTCGGTGACGTCGAAGGTGGTCATCGCGAAGTCGATGACGGTGCCGAGCAGGTCTGCCTCGGCGACGGCGATGTGGTGCACGACGGCGCGGCTCTGCGCGATCGGCAGGATCACCTGGTGCGGGCCGTCGGCCGAGCGCGGGTAGGTGGTGCGCAGCATCTCGTGCCGGGCGAACACGTCGCCGATGGCCTGCTCGAGCGCGGGCACGTCGAGCTCGCCGGTGAGGCGGACGGCCAGCGGGATGTTGTCCACGGCCGAGGTCGAGGTGTCGAACTGGTTGAGGAACCAGTAGCGCTGCTGGGCGGGCGAGAGCGGGATGATCGCGGGCCGCTCCCCCGCCGTCAGGCGCGGGCGGGCGCGGCCGGAGCCCGCGTTGTGCTCGGCGCGGGCGGCGAGCGCGGACACGGTCGACGCCTCGAACAGGTCGCGCACCGAGAGCTGGGTGTCCAGGGCCGCGCCGATGCGGGCGGTGACCTGGGTGGCCAGCAGCGAGTTGCCGCCGAGTTCGAAGAAGTCGTCGTCGGCGCCGACCCGGGTCACCCCGAGCACGTCGCCGAAGGTGCCCGCCACGATCTCCTCGATCGGGGTCGAGGGCGCGCGGAACACCTTGGCCTCGAACACCGGCGCGGGCAGCGCCTTGCGATCGAGCTTGCCGGAGGCGTTGAGCGGGAAGGCGTCCAGGATCACGTACGCGGTCGGCACCATGTAGCCCGGCAGCGCGCCGCCGAGTTCGGTGCGCACGGCGTCGAGGTCGACGCTCGCCCCCGCGGCCGGGATCACATAGCCGACCAGCTGGTCGCCCAGCCGCTCGTCGGAACGGACAACGACCACCGACTGGGCGATCTGCGGCAGCGCGGTCAGCGCCGACTCGATCTCACCGAGTTCGATGCGCAGACCACGCAGCTTCACCTGGAAATCGGTGCGGCCCAGGTACTCCAGCTCGCCGTCGGCGGTCCAGGTCACGAGGTCACCCGTGCGGTACATGCGGGTGCCCTCGGCGCCGAACGGGTCGGCGACGAAGCGGTCCGCGGTCAGGTCGGGGCGGGCAACATAGCCGCGCGCCAGCTGGACACCGGCCAGGTACAGCTCGCCGGGCACGCCGACGGGCACCGGGTGCAGGCGCGAATCCAGCACGTACACCTGGGTGTTGAAGACCGGGGCGCCGATCGGCACCGAGGTGGTGTCGGCGTCGGTGACCTCGTGGAAGGTGACGTCGACCGCGGCCTCGGTGGGACCGTACAGGTTGTGCAGGGCCGCGCCGGTGAGCGCGCGCAGGCGCTGGGCGGTCGGCGCGGGCAGCGCCTCACCGGAGGCGAACACCAGGCGCAGGCTGCTCGCGGTGGCGGTGCCGTCGGCCAGTGCCACGGCGGCGGTCTCGGCCAGCTCGGCCACGAACACCGACATCATCGACGGCACGAAGTGCGCGGTGGTGACGCCCTCGGCATCGATGATCGCGGCCAGGTAGGCCGGGTCACGATGACCGTCGGGCTTGGCGACGACCAGACGCGCGCCGATCTGCAAGGGCCAGAAGAACTCCCACACCGACACGTCGAAGGTGGCAGGCGTCTTCTGCAGGACGACATCGGCCTCGGTCAGGCCGTACGCCGACTGCATCCACACCAGGCGGTTGACGATCGCGCCGTGACTGACCGCCACACCCTTCGGGCGACCGGTCGACCCCGACGTGAAGATCACGTACGCGGTGTTCTCCGGCCGCAGCGGCGCGCTGCGCTCGGCATCGGTGACCGGAGCGGCGGAGTAACCCGCCAGGTCCAGGCTCTCGATGTGCAGCGCGGTGGTGGTACCCGCGTCGAATTCGTCGGCGGCCGTGGTCAGCACGCACACCGGGGCGGCGGTCTCGAGCACGTAGTGGGTGCGCTCGGCCGGGTGGTCGGGGTCGAGCGGCACGTACGCGCCACCGGCCACGCTCACCGCGTACATGCCGATCACCAGGTCGAGCGAGCGGCGCATGCCGAGCGCGACCATGGTGTCCGGGCCGACGCCCTGGGCGATCAGGTGCCGGGCCAGGCGGTTCACCTTCGCGGCGAACTCGCCGTAGGACAGACTCGTCCCCTCGAAGGTGAGGGCGATCTCGTTCGGGCTGGTCAGGGCCCGCGCCTCGAACATCGACACCAGCGTCGCGGCCTGGTCGACCGGGTGCGCGGTGGCGTTCCAGCCGGTGACCACCTGGCGGTATTCGGCCGGGGCCAGCAGGTCGACCTCGCCGATGGCGCGCTCGGGCGCCGCGACGACCGCGGTCAGCATCCGCACCAGGCGCTGCGCGAGCGCGGCGATGGTGTCGGCGTCGAACATGTCGGTGGCGTAGGCGAATTCGGCGAGCATGCCGTCGGCGGAACCGTCCGCGCGATGCCGGTCGGCCAGGTTCAGGTGCAGATCGAACTTGGCGGTGACCACGTCCAGCGGCACGCCGGCGACCTCGAGGCCGGGCAGCTCGAAGGCCGCCTCACCGGTGTTCTGGAACGACAGCATCACCTGGAACAGCGGGTGCCGCGCCTGCGAGCGGGCCGGGTTGAGGATCTCCACCAGGCGCTCGAACGGCAGGTCGGCGTGGCCGAAGGCGGCCAGGTCGCTCTCCCTGGTCTGCGCGAGCAGGGCGGTGAACGGCTGGGCCGGGTCGACCGCGCTGCGCAGCACCAGCGTGTTGACGAACATGCCGATCGCGTCGTCGAGGACCGCTTCACCACGGCCCGCGACGGCGGTGCCGATGGCGATGTCGTCGTTGCCGGACAGGCGGGCCAGCAGCGCCGCGAAGGCGGCGTGCACGACCATGAAGAGGCTGGCGCCGTGTTCGCGGGCCAGCACGTTCAGGCTCGCCGCCAGCGCCGGATCGATCGAGAACTCGTGCACGCCACCGCGGTTGGAGGCCACGGCCGGACGCGGCCGGTCGGCAGGCAGGTCGAGCTGATCGGGCAGGCCGGCCAGGTGCTGCGACCAGTACGCGACCTGCTGGGCGATCATCGAGGACGCGTCGTCCTCGGCGCCGAGGGTCTCGCGCTGCCACAGCGCGAAGTCGGCGTACTGCACCGGCAGCGGCGCCCAGCCCGGCGCCTCACCGCGCGAGCGCGCGGCGTAGGCGATCATCACGTCGCGGGCCAGCGGGCGCACCGACCAGCCGTCGCCGGAGATGTGGTGCACGACGAAGACGAGCACGTGGGTGTCGGGGTGCGAGCCGTCCATGGACCCGGCGACGCGCAGCAGCGCGGCGCGCACCGGCACCTCGGCGGTGACGTCGAACCCGGCCAGCACCAGTTCGCTGATCCGGTCGCGGATCTCGTCCTCGCCGACCGTGATCGGGGTGAGCGCGATCGGCACCTGGCCCGCGGGCAGCACGACCTGCACGCCCTGGCCCTCGGCGGTCTCGGGGTAGACGGTGCGCAGCACCTCGTGCCGGTCGACCACGTCGGCGACGGCCTGGCGCAGGGCGTCGATGTCGAGGTCGCCGGTCAGGCGGACGGCGAGCGGGATGTTGTTGACCCCGGTCGCGCTGTCGAAGCGGTTGAGGAACCACATGCGCTGCTGGGCCAGCGAGAGCGGGATCTGCTCCGGCCGCGGCCCGGCGACGAGCTCGCGGCGGCTGCCGCTGCCCGCGTGCGATTCCACCTTGGCGGCCAGCGCGGCGACCGACGGCGCCTCGAACAGCACGCGCACGGGGACGCGGGTGTCGAGCGCGGCGCCGAGGCGGGCGACCACCTGGGTGGCGATCAGCGAGTTGCCGCCCAGGTCGAAGAAGTCGTCGTCCAGGCCGACGGCGCGGTCCCCGGACAGGCCGAGCACCTCGGCGAAGGTGGCGGCGACGATCTCCTCGATCGGCGTGCTCGGCGCGCGGAACTCGCGCGCCTCGAACACCGGATCGGGCAGCGCCCGGCGATCCAGCTTGCCGTTGGCGCTCAGCGGCATCTCGTCGAGCACGACGAACGCGGCCGGGACCATGTACGACGGCAGCTGCGCGGCCAGATGCGCACGCAGCGCGTCGATCTCGGTGGTAGCACCGGCGGCGGGCACGACGTAGCCGACGAGCTGATCACCCGTGCGGGCATCCGAGCGGACGACCACGACCGACTGCCCGACGCTCTCGTGCGCGGTGAGCGCGGCTTCGATCTCGCCGAGCTCGATGCGCAGACCGCGCAGCTTGACCTGGAAGTCGGTGCGGCCGAGGTAGGTGATGACACCCTGCTCGTCGCGGCGCACCAGGTCACCGGTTCGGTACATGCGCTGACCGTCGGTGCCGAACGGGTCGGCGACGAAGCGGTCGGCGGTCAGATCGGCGCGGCCGAAGTAACCGCGCGCCAGCTGCGCGCCGGCCAGGTACAGCTCACCGGCGACCCCGGCGGCGACCGGGTGCAGCCGCGAATCCAGCACGTAGGCCTGCGAATTCCAGACCGGCGCGCCGATCGGGACGGCGCCGTCGACCCGATCGGCGACCGGGCCGTGCGTCGCGTGGACGGTGAACTCGGTGGGGCCGTACAGGTTGAACAGGGCCGCGTCGCTCACCTTGCGCAGCGCGGCGACCGCGTCTCCGGTGAAGGCCTCACCGGCGA
This sequence comes from Nocardia sp. NPDC003269, assembly GCF_042888005.1. Taxonomy (NCBI): domain Bacteria; kingdom Bacillati; phylum Actinomycetota; class Actinomycetes; order Mycobacteriales; family Nocardiaceae; genus Nocardia; species Nocardia sp. NPDC003269. Next base: position 2,043,342 of record NZ_JBIAPA010000001.1, on the reverse strand, counting down.
TCAGCAGCGCGCGCAGCGAGGACAGAGCTCCGCCCGCGAGAGCGGTGGCATCGACGCTGCCTGCGAAAACGGTGAGCATCGAGGGCACGAACGAGGTCATCGTGACGCGCTGCGCCGCGATGACATCGGCGAGGTACTGCGGGTCGCGGTGACCGTCCGGGCTCGCCACGACGAGCCGGCCGCCGGTGCTGAGCGGGCCGAACAGCTCCCACACCGACACGTCGAAGGTGGCCGGGGTCTTGAACAGCACCACGTCGTCGGCGCCGATGCCGTATTCGCCGGTGATCCAGCGGATCTGGTTGACGACGGCGGCGTGCGACACCGCGACGCCCTTGGGCCGACCGGTCGAACCGGAGGTGAAGATGACGTAGGCCGGATGCTGCGGACGCAGCGGCGCGATGCGCTCGGCATCGGTGACCGGGGCGTCGGCGTAGGCCGCCAGCTCGATGCTGTCGATGGCCAGCGTCGGCAGCTCACCCGCGTCGAAACCGTCGCGCGCCGTGGTGAGGACGACCACCGGGGCGGCCGTCTCCAGCACGTAGGCGATGCGGTCGGCGGGCTGGTCGAGGTCGAGCGGCACGTAGCCACCGCCCGCTTCCTGCACCGCGTAGGCGGCGACGACCAGGTCGATGCTGCGGCGCAGGCCGAGCGCGACCAGGGTCTCCGGGCCGACGCCCGCCTCGATCAGGCGACGCGCCAACCGGTGCACGCGCGCGGCGAATTCGGCGTAGGTCAGGCTCGCGCCGGTGGCCGGGTCGACGATCGCGACCGCGGTCGGGGTGGCGGCGGCCTGGCGGGCGAACTCGTCGACCAGGGTGCCCGCGCCGGGCAGCGCGCGCTCGGTGTCGTTCCAGCCGAGCACCGCCAGCGCGTTCTCGGTGGCGTCGAGCAGTTCGAGGTCACCGACGGCCCGGTCCGGCGTCGCCGCGATCGCGGCCAGCAGGCGGGCGAAGCGGGTGCCGAAGCGGTCCATGGTGGCCGCGTCGAACAGGTCGGTGGCGTAGATCAGCTCGGCGACGATGCCCGAAGGCGAGTCGGCAGGCTTCTCGGTGAGCACCACGTTCAGGTCGAACTTGGCCACGTCGATCGGCAGCTCGACGCCGCTGACCGTCAGGCCGGGCAGCTCCAGGCTCGCCTGGGCGGTGTTCTGGAAGGCCAGCATGACCTGGAACAGCGGGTGCCGCGCCTGCGAGCGGGCCGGGTTGATGATCTCGACCAGGCGCTCGAAGGGCAGATCGGCGTGACCGAAGGCCGCGATGTCGCTCGCGCGGACCTCGCCGAGCAGGTCGGTGAAGCTCGCGTCGCCGTCGACCTCGGTGCGCAGCACCAGGGTGTTGACGAACATGCCGATCAGGTCGTCGAGGGCGCGCTCGCCACGGCCCGCGATCGGGGTGCCGATGGCGATGTCGTGCTCGCCGGACAGGCGCGAGAGCAGCAGTGCCAGCGCCGCGTGGGCGACCATGAACAGCGTCGCGCCCCGGCTGCGGGCCAGCTCGGCCAGCGCCGCGTGGGTGTCGGCGTCGATCTCGAAGGTGTGCGTGGCGCCGCGACCGCTGGCGACCGCGGGGCGCGGCCGGTCGGCGGGCAGGTCCAGCTGCTCGGGCAGGCCGCGCAGGCTCTCGCCCCAGAACGAGATCTGCTGGGCGATCACGGACTCGGCGTCGTCCTCGTCGCCGAGCACGGCGCGCTGCCAGAGCGCGAAGTCGGCGTACTGCACCTCGAGCGGACGCCAGGCCGGCTCCGCGCCTTCGACGCGGGCGCTGTAGGCGGTCATCACGTCGCGGGTCAGCGGGCCCATGGAGAAGCCGTCGGCCGAGATGTGGTGCACGACCAGGGCGAGCACGTGTTCGGTGGGGCTGATCTCGAACAGGGCGGCGCGGAACGGCACCTCGGCGGTGACGTCGAAGGCGGTCAGCACCAACGCCGAAAGGCGCTGCGGCAGTTCGGCACCCGTGGTCTCGATCGGCGCGAGGTCGGGGATGACCTTGCCGGTCGGCACGATCACCTGGTGGGCAGCGCCCGCGACCTCCGGGTAGTAGGTGCGCAGCGACTCGTGGCGGGCGAGCACGTCGGCCACGGCCACCTGCAGCGCCTGCCGGTCGAGCAGACCCGACAGCCGCACGGCGGCCGGGATGTTGTCCACCGCGGACTCGGGGTCGAAACGGTTGAGGAACCACATGCGCTGCTGGGCCAGCGACAGCGGCACCCGCTCGGGGCGCTGCTGCGGGACCAGGGCGGCGCGGCGGTCCGTGCCGGAGTGCGTCTCGGCGCGCGCGGCCAGGGCGACGACGGTCGAGGCCTCGAACAGCTCACGCACGCCGAGGTCGGTCTCCAGCGCGGCCGACAGGCGGGCGGCGACCTGGGTCGCGGTCAGCGAGTTGCCGCCGAGGGCGAAGAAGTCGTCGTCGAGGCCGACCCGCTCCAGGCCGAGCACGTCGGCGAAGGTGGCGGCGACGATCTCCTCGACCGGGGTGGTCGGGGCGCGGAACACCGCGGCCTCGAACACCGGCGCGGGCAGCGCCTTGCGGTCGAGCTTGCCGGAGGCGTTGAGCGGGAACTCGTCGAGCACGATGAGCACCGCGGGCACCATGTAGGCGGGCAGGTTGTTGCCCAGTTCCTCGCGGGCGTCCTCGATGTCGACGGTGCGGCCCGGCGCGGCGATGACGTAGGCCACCAGCTGATCGCCGGTGTGCTGGTCACCGCGGACCACGACCACCGACTGGGCGACCTCGTCGAGCGCGGTCAGCGCCGACTCGATCTCGCCCAGCTCGATGCGCAGACCGCGCAGCTTCACCTGGAAGTCGGTGCGGCCCAGGTACTCCAGCTCGCCGTGCTCGGTCCAGGCGACGAGGTCGCCGGTGCGGTACATGCGGGCGCCGTCGTCGTCGAAGGGGTTGGCGACGAAGCGGTCGGCGGTCAGGTCCGGCCGCGCGACGTAGCCGCGCGCCAGCTGGGTGCCCGCCAGGTACAGCTCACCCGCGACACCCACCGGGACCGGCCGCAGCCGCGAATCCAGCACGTAGACCTCGGTGTTGAACACCGGGGCGCCGATCGGGACGGTGTCGGTGTCGGTGTCGACGACCTCGTGGAAGGTGACGTCGACCGCGGCCTCGGTGGGGCCGTACAGGTTGTGCAGGGCCGCGCCGGTGAGCTCGCGCAGGCGATGCGCGGGCTTGGGCGGCAGCGCCTCACCGGAGGCGAACACCATCCGCAGCGACTCGCAGCGCGCGGCCGCGGCGTCGGCGACGAAGACCGCCAGCATCGAGGGCACGAAGTGGGTGACGGTGACGCCCTCGGCCCGGATGATCTCGGCCAGGTAGGCCGGATCGCGATGCCCGTCCGGCTTCGCGACGACCAGACGCGCGCCGATCTGCAAGGGCCAGAAGAACTCCCACACCGACACGTCGAAGGTGGCAGGCGTCTTCTGCAGGACGACATCGGCCTCGGTCAGGCCGTACGCCGACTGCATCCACACCAGGCGGTTGACGATCGCGCCATGGCTGACCGCGACACCCTTCGGGCGACCGGTCGACCCCGACGTGAAGATCACGTACGCGGTGTTCGACGGCCGCAGCGGCACCGTGCGCTCGGCATCGGCGATGGGGGTGTCGGAGTAGCCGACCAGGTCGAGCAGGTCGATGCGGACCTGCGCGGTGTCGATCTCCAGGTCGGTGCCCGAGGTGAGCACACACACCGGATCCGCTGTCGCCAGAATGTATTCCGTGCGCTCGGCCGGGTGATCCGGGTCCAGCGGCACGTAGGCGCCACCGGCCACGCTCACCGCGTACATGCCGACCACCAGGTCGATCGAGCGGCGCATGCCCAGGGCCACATAGGTTTCCGGGCCGACACCGCGATCGATCAGCCAGCGCGCCAGACGGTAGACGCGCTGGGCGAACTCGGCGTAGGACAGGCTCTCGCCCTCGAAGACGAGGGCGGTGGCCTGCGGAGTGCGCGCCAGCTGGGCCTCGAACATCGAGACGAGCGTGGCCTGCTGGTCCACCTCGTGCGCGGTGGCGTTCCAGTCACGCACGACCAGCTCACGCTCGGCGGCGTCGAGCAGTTCGATATCACCAACGGCCACACCGGGTTCGGTGGTGATCGCGGTGAGCACCCGGATCAGGCGCTCGGCGATGCGGTGCACGGTGGCGGCGTCGAACAGGTCGCTCAGGTAACCGGCCCGGATGCGCAGCTGGGTGTCCAGCTGCGCGATCAGCGACAGCGGGTAGTGCGTGGCGTCGGCGGCGTCCAGGCCGGTGACAGCCATGCCGTCGATATCGGCGGCCTGGGCCTTGATGCCCTCGGCGTCGACCGGGTAGGACTCGAAGACCACCAGCGAGTCGAACAGACCACCGATGCCGGCCGCCGACTGGATCTCGGCCAGGCCCACGTAGTGGTGGTCGAGCAGGTCGGCCTGCTCGCCCTGGGTGCGGGTGAGCACGGCGCGCACCGATTCGGCGGCGTCGAAGCGCACCCGGACCGGGACGGTGTTGATGAACAGGCCGACCATGGACTCCACGCCGGACAGCTGTGCCGGACGGCCCGAGACGGTGGTGCCGAACAGCACGTCGTCGCGACCGGTCATCCGGCCGAGCACGATCGACCAGGCGACCTGCAGCACCGTGTTCGGGGTGACGCCGAGGTCGGCGGCCAGCGCGACCAGGCGGGCCGTGGTCGGCTCGTCCAGGTCGAACAGGTACTCCTCCGACAGGGCCGCGATCTCGCGGCCCGCGTCGGCCCGAGCCAGCAGGGTGGGCTCGGTGACGCCGCGCAGCGCGCCGGACCAGGCCGCCACCGACACCGAGTGATCCTGCTGGGCGACCCATTCCAGGAAGTGCCGGTAGGACCGGACGGCGGGCAGCGCGCTCGCGTCGCCGTGCAGGGCGTAGAGCGCGAGCAGGTCGCGCATGACCAGCGGCGTCGACCAGCCGTCGAGCAGGATGTGGTGGTTGGACACCACGAAGCGCCACTCGTCCTCGGCGATCCGGATCAGCGTGAAGCGGATCAGCGGCGGCGCGGCCAGGTCGAAGCGGGCGTTGCGGTCGGCCTCGACCAGATCGGCGAATTCACCGTTCTCGGTGCGATCGTGCTCGGCCCAGGCCACCTGGGCGTGGTCGAGGACGATCTGCACGGCGTTGCCGTCGTGGTCGGTGACGAACGCGGTGCGCAGGGTCTCGTGCCGGTCCAGCAGGGCCTGGGCGGCGGCGCGCAGACGGGTGGCGTCGACGCGGCCGGTGAGCGTCAGGACCGCCTGCGCGGTGTAGACGTCGACCGAGCCCGCGGCCAGGCGGGCGTGGAAGAACAGGCCCGACTGCAGGGCGGCCAGCGGCCACACCTGGGTCAGCTCGGGGTACCGCTTCTCCCAGACCTCGATATCGCCCTGAGTCGAGCGCACCAGCGCGAAGTCGGACGGCGTGTGGCCGCCCGCGTCGGCCGAGTTGGCGTGCCGGGCAACGGCTTCCAGCGCGGTGACCCACAGGTCGGCGAACTCGCGCACCTCGGCGGCCGCGAGCAGGGTGCTCGGGTAGCCGATATTGGCGCTGAGCTTGTCGCCGACGACGATCGCGTTGACGTCCAGCGGCGCCATCGCGGGCATGTCGGCGTCGTAGGCGCCACCGAGGGCGGCCAGCTCGGGCGCGGGAATCCAGCCGAAGCCGCGCAGCGCGTCGGGGACGTCGCTGTCGGCAACGCGGCCCAGGTAGTTGAAGCTGATCTGACCGGGCAGCTGGGTGGGCAGTTCCGCCGCAGTCTCGGCGTTCATGTACCGCAGCAGGCCGTAGCCGATGCCCTTGTCGGGCACGGCGAGCAGCTGCTCCTTGACCGCCTTGACGGCCTGCCCGAGTGCGGGGCCACCGGCGAGCGCGGCGTCGATGTCGATGCCGGCCAGGTCGAGGCGGACCGGGAAGATCGCGGTGAACCAGCCGACGGTGCGGGACAGGTCGGCGCCGGGCGCGACCTCTTCCTCACGGCCGTGGCCTTCGAGGCGGACCAGCAGCTGATCGCCGGTGGCGGCGGCGCGGGCGGCCCGCCACTTGGCGGCGGCCAGGGCCAGCGCCGTGAGCAGACCGTCGTTGACGCCGCCGTGGAACAGCGCGGGCACGGTGGTCAGCAGGGCCTTGGTGACCTCGGCGGACACCTCGACCGGCAGCTTCTCGATGACGCCGGAGACGTCGACGGCCGGGTTCATCGGCCGCTCGGTGAGCAGCGGATCGGGGGTGGCCACGACCTCGCGCCAGAAGTCCAGCTCGGCGGCGCGTTCGGGGGTGCGCGCCTCGTCGGCGAGCGCGTGCGCCCAGGCCCGCATGGAGGTGGCCGGCGCGACCAGTTCCGGCTGCTGACCAGCGGAGAGCTGGCCCCAGGCGGCAACGAAATCGGGCACCAGGATGCGCCAGGAGACGCCGTCGACCACGAGGTGGTGCGCGACGACGATCAGGCGTCCGGCGCGGGTGACCTTCGCCGGAGGCGCGACGTCATCGGTCGCGGGCAGCGAAACCACGGGCGCCGACGCGCTCACGGTCGGCTCCAGCCACACGAACCGGACGACCACACCGGTGGCCGGGTCCAGCCGGTCCAGGCTGGCATCCAGTGCGGCGGAAGCGATCTCGACCAGCTGGTCGTCGGTGGCATCGGCCGGGAAGGTGCTGTGATCGATCAGCGCGTCGGCGTCGACCGCGCCGACCGGCGCGGTGTCGACCACCCAGCGGCCGTCGACCTGGTGCAGCCGCGAGCGCAGCATGTCGTGGCGATCGATGACCGCGCCGACGGTGGCGGCGATACCGGCGCGGTCGATGCCGACCGGCAGTTCCAGCGCCATGGTCTGGTTGAACCGGTCGAACGAGCCGGACCGCTCGGCCATGAACCGCACGACCGGGGTCAGCGGCATCTCGCCGACGCCACCACCGGGCAGCTCGGCCAGCGTGACCGCGGCGGCCGAGGCCACATCGGCGGTCTCGGCGACCGAGGCCAGACCGGCGACGGTGCGCTGCTCGAAGACGTGGCGCGGGGTGAACAGCACGCCGCGGGCCTTGGCCCGGGAGACGAGCTGGATGGAGACGATCGAGTCACCGCCGAGGGCGAAGAACGAGTCGTCCACGCCGACCCGCTCGACGCCGAGCACCTCGGCGAAGACCTCGGCGATGGTCTGCTCGATGGAGTTGCGCGCGGCGCGGAAGGTGACCTCGGTGGCGAACACCGGCTCCGGCAGCGCCTTGCGGTCGAGCTTGCCGACCGGGGTCAGCGGCACGTGGTCGATCACCATGATCGACGAGGGCACCATGTACGCGGGCAGGCGATCCTCGACGTGCGCGGTCAGCGCCGCGACATCGATCGACTTCCCCTGCGCGGCAACCACATACGCGACCAGCGAGACCGCGCCCGCGGTGCTCTTGTGGCCGACGGTGGTGGCGAAGTCGACGGTCTCGTGCGAGGCGAGCGCGGAGTCGATCTCGCCCAGTTCGATGCGGAAACCGCGGATCTTGACCTGGAAGTCGGAGCGGCCGACGTACTCGACGGTGCCGTCGGCGGTCCAGCGCACGACGTCACCGGTGCGGTACATCCGCTCCCCCGGCACGAACGGATCGGCGACGAACCGGTCGGCGGTCAGCCCGGCGCGGGCGTGGTAGCCGCGCGCCAGCTGGATGCCCGACAGATACAGCTCACCCGCGACACCCACCGGAACGGGCTGGAGCTGGGCGTCCAGGATCAGCGAGCGCATGCCCCGGGTCGGGCCACCGATGGTGACCAGCTCGCCCGGCGTCAGCGCGGCACTGATGTTGGTCATGATCGTGGTCTCGGTGGGGCCGTACCCGTTGTGGAAGGCACGTGTCGTGCCGTCCGCCAGCGGAACCGCCCACTTGCTCACCAGATCGGCGGGCACCGCCTCACCACCGGCGACGAGGACCCGCAGCGAGTCCAGCCCGCTCGGGTCGAAGGTCGCCAGCGCGGCGGGGGTGATGAAGGCGTGGGTGACCCGCTCGGCGCGGATCAGCTCGGACAGTTCGTCACCGCCGTAGACCCCCGGCGGGACGACGACCAGCGCACCGCCGCGGGCCAGCGCCAGCAGCAGTTCCAGGATCGAGGCGTCGAACGAGGGCGACGCGAAATGCAGTGCGCGGCTGCCGGAATCGAGGGCGTAGCGCTGCGCCTGCTCCTCGCCGAAGTTCGCCAGACCGGCGTGGGTGACCACGACGCCCTTGGGCACACCGGTCGAGCCGGAGGTGTAGATGACGTAGGCGGGCTGCTCGGGCGTGGTCGCGCGGACCAGCTCGGCGTCGTCGATCGGGCCGCCGTCGAAGGCGTCCAGATCCAGCTCGTCGAGCACCAGCCAGCGTGCCGATTCCGGCAGACCGTCCCGCACGGACGCGACGGTCAGGCCCAGCGGTGAACCGGAGTCGGTGACCATGTGGGCGATGCGGTCGGCCGGGTAGGTCGGGTCGACCGGCACGAAGGCGGCGCCGGTCTTGGCGACGGCCCAGGCGGCGAACACCGAGTCGGCCGAGCGCGGCACACCGACGGCGACGAGGTCTTCGGCGCCGATGCCCTCGGCGATCAGCAAGCGCGCCAGGCGGTTCGAGCGCTCGTCCAGCTCGGCGTAGGACAGAGCTGTCCCCTGGAACACGACGGCATCGCCGGTCGGGTTCAGGGCGACGGCCTCGGCCAGCAGGCTGCGCAGGGTACGCGCGGGCACCGGCGGCTCGCCGACGCGGAACACCAGGTCGGTCCGCTCGGCGGCGTCGAGCACGTCGATCGCGCCGACGGTCACCGACGCGTCGGCGGCGACGGCCGCGAGCACGCGCTCCCAGCGGGTCGCGATGGTGTCGACGGTGGCCTCGTCGAACAGTTCGGTGGCGTAGTTCAGGGCCAGCGCCATGCCGCCGCTGCCCGGCTCACCGAGCTCGGACAGGGTGAACTGCAGGTCGAAGCGGGCGACGCTCTCGTCGAGATCGAGCGCGGAGACCGCGAGTCCGGGCAGTTCCAGGGTGGTGCGATCCAGGTTCTGGAAGGCCAGCATCACCTGGAACAGCGGGTTGCGCGACTGCGAGCGCTCCGGCGCCAGCAGTTCCACCAGCCGCTCGAACGGCACGTCGGCATTGCCGTAGGCGTCGAGGTCGGCCTTGCGGGCCTGCTCGAGCAGGTCGGTGAAGGACTCGGCCGGGCGCACGCCGGTGCGCAGCACCAGGGTGTTGACGAACATGCCGACCAGGTCGTCGAGTGCCTGCTCACCACGGCCCGCGATGGGCGTGCCGATGGCGATGTCGTCGGAGCCGGACAGGCGCGCGAGCAGCACCGCGAGCGCGGTGTGCATGACCATGAACAGCGACGCGCCCTGGCGACGGGCCACCTCGTCGAGCTTCGCGATCAGTTCCGGCGCGAGCTCGCGGTGCACGGTGGCGCCGCGATGCGAGGCGATGGCCGGGCGGGCCCGGTCGAACGGCAGGGTCAGCTCGTCGGGAACGCCGGCGAGCTGGCGCTGCCAGTACCCGACCTGGCGCGCCATCAGCGAGTCGGCGTCGTCCTCGGTGCCGAGCACCGCACGCTGCCAGATCGCGAAGTCGGCGTACTGCACCGGCAGCGGCGCCCAGCCGGGCGCGGTGCCCTGGGCGCGGGCGGTGTAGGCCAGCATCACGTCGCGGGTCAGCGGCGCGATGGAGAAACCGTCGGCGGCGATGTGGTGCACGACCACGACCAGGACATGCTCGTGCTCGCTCGCCTTGAACAGCCGGGCGCGCAGCGGAACCTGTTCGGCCACATCGAAACCGGTGGAGACGAACTCGGTGACCGTGTCGAACAGCCGGTCCTGGGCGACCGTGACCGGGCGCAGGTCCAGCGAGATGCGTTCGGCGGCCACGATCTGCTGCACCGGGGTGCCGCCGTGCTCGGGGTAGCGGGTGCGCAGCGATTCGTGCCTGCGCACCAGGTCGGCCAGTGCCAGCGCCAGCGCCTCGGTGTCGAGCGCGCCGGTGAGGCGGATGGCCACGGGCAGGTTGTAGGCCGCCGAGGTGGTGTCGTACTTGTTGAGGAACCACATGCGCTGCTGCGCGAACGACAGCGGCACCAGTTCACCCTCGGTGCGCTCGCGGGCGACCAGCGCCGCGCGGGCGGTGCCGCCGGTGTGCGATTCCACCCGGGCCGCGAGGGCTTCCACGGTGGAGGCCTCGAACAGCGCGCGCACCGGCACGGTGGCGCCGAGCGCGGCGCCGATGCGGGCGACCACGCGGGTGGCGATGAGCGAGTTGCCGCCGAGGTCGAAGAAGTCGTCGTCGACGCCGACCCGGTCCAGGCCGAGCACGTCGGCGAAGACCGCGGCGACGGTCTCCTGCACCGGGGTGGCCGGGGCGCGGAAGGCCCTGGCCTGCACCGCGGGAGCGGGCAGGGCACGGCGGTCCAGCTTGCCGTTGACGGTCAGCGGGATCCACTCGAGCCGCACCAGCGCGGCCGGAACCATGTAGGCGGGCAGCTGTTCGGCGGCGCCGCTGCGCACGACGTCGAGGTCGGGCTGGGCGTCGCCGTCGGCGACCACGTAGGCGACGATGCGCTGGTCGCCCGGCTGGTCCTCGCGGACGATGACCGCGGCCTGGGCGATGCCCGGCTGGGCCAGGACGGCGGCCTCGATCTCACCGAGCTCGATGCGGAAGCCGCGGACCTTCACCTGATCGTCGGCGCGGCCGAGGTATTCGAGTTCGCCGAAGCGGTTCCAACGCGCGAGGTCACCGGAGCGGTACAGGCGCGAGCCCGCCTGGTTCGGACCGGCGAGGGGGTTGGCGACGAAGCGGGTGGCGGTCAGGTCGGGGCGGCCGAGGTAGCCACGCGCCAACTGCGGTCCGGCGACATACATTTCACCCGCGACGCCCACCGGCACCGGACGGAGCCGGTTGTCGAGCACGTACACGCCCAGGCCCGCGATGGCCCGGCCGACGACCGAACCAGCTGCGGCGGCTATGGTTTTCGCGTCGAGCGCGCGGTACGACACGTGCACCGTGGTCTCGGTGATGCCGTACATGTTGACCAGCGTCGGCGCGCTGTCACCGTGGCGGGCCACCCAGTCGGAGAGCCGGCGCAGTTCCAGCGCCTCGCCACCGAAGACGACATAGCGCAGGGCCAGCGGCGCCAGGCCCGGTCCGGCGATCCGGTCGGCCTCGGCGAGCTGGTAGAACGCCGAGGGCGTCTGGTTGAGCACCGTGACCTGCTCGACCCGCAGCAGTTCCAGGAACTGCTCGGGCGAGCGCGAGGTGTAGTAGTCGACGACGATCAGCGAGCCGCCGAACAGCAGCGGACCCCACAGCTCCCACACCGAGAAGTCGAAGGCGTAGGAGTGGAACAGCGTCCACACATCGCGCGGGCCGAAGCCGAAGTCGCGATCGGTGTTGGCGAACAGGCGCACCACGTTCCGGTGCGCGACCGCGACGCCCTTGGGGCGGCCGGTCGAGCCGGAGGTGTAGATGACGTAGGCGACGTTGTCCGGCGAGAGCGGCGCGATCCGGTCCGCGTCGGTGATCGGCTGATCGTCGGCGTCCTCGATATTGCCGGTCTCCACGGCGAAGCCGTCGAGCACCACCGAGGGCAGGTGCGCGGGCACCGTCACCTGGACGGTGGAGTCGAGGACCACGCTGGTGGGGCGGGAATCCTCGAGCACGTAGGCGATGCGCTCGGCCGGGTAGGTCGGGTCGACCGGCACGTACCCCGCGCCGGTCTTGACGACGGCCAGCAGCGCGACGACGAGATCGAGCGAGCGCGGCAGGATCACCGCGACCAGCGACTCCGGGCCCGCGCCGTCGTCGATCAGCCTGCGCGCCAGCACATTCGCGCGGCGGTCGAGCTCGGCGTAGGTGAGCGACTCGACGCCGAACTTGGCGGCGATGCGGTCCGGGTAGGCCGCGGCGGCCGCGTCGAACAGGTCGACCAGCGTGGTGTGCTTGTTGCCGAACAGGCCGCGACGGTGACCCGCCGGCGTGCTGGCGTCGTGGATCACCGGCAGGGCGATGGCGTCGGCGCCGGAGGACACCCAGCGCTGCGCGACGTCGCGCTGTTCGGCCTCGCCGAGCAGGTCGATGTCGCCGACGATCACGTCGGGGTTCTCGGCGACGCTGCGCAGGATGCGCACCAGGCGGTCGCCGAAGGCGGCGACGGTCTCGGCGTCGAACAGATCGGTGGCGTAGTTCCAGGACATGGCCAGCGAGCCGTCGGCGGCCTCGCCCACGGTCAGCTGCACGTCGAATTTCGCGGTGCCCGGGTCGAAGTCGACGACGTCGAGGTCCAGGCCGGGCAGCGCGACGGTGCCGGTGTCGGCGGCGGTGGCCGCCTCGAAGGTCAGCGCCACCTGGAACAGCGGGTGGTGGGCCTGCGAGCGGGTGGGGCTGAGCACGTCGACGAGCCGCTCGAACGGCACGTCGGCGTTGGCGAAGGCCGACAGGTCGACCTTGCGGACCTGGTCGAGCAGATCACCGAAGGTGCCGCCGAGGTTCACCTCGCTGCGCAGCACCAGGGTGTTGACGAACATGCCGACGAGGTCGTCGAGGGTGCGCTCGCCACGGCCCGCGATGGGGGTGCCGATGGCGATGTCGGTGCTGTTGGACAGGCGCGCCGCCCAGGTGGCCAGCGCCGCGTGCATCACCATGAACAGGGTGACGCCGTGCGCGCGGGCGATCTCGGTCAGCGCCTGGTGCAGCCGGGCGTCGACCGAGAAGCGGTACAGGTCACCGGCATTGGTGGCGATCTCGGGACGCGGGCGGTCGGCGGGCAGCTCGATCTGGTCGGGCAGGTCGCGCAGTTGCTCGGTCCAGTAGGCGATCTGGCTCGCGGCGACCGACTCGGGATCGGACTCCTCGCCGAGCACCTCACGCTGCCACAGCGTGTAGTCGGCGTACTGCACCTCGAGCGGCGCCCACGCGGGGACCTCGCCCCGGACGCGCTCGGTGTAGGCGACCACGACATCGCGCAGCAGCGGGCGCAGCGAGAAGCCGTCACCGCTGATGTGGTGCATGACCAGCACGGCGACATGGTTGCGCTCGTCGACGCGCAGCAGGCTGGCGCGGAACGGCACCTCGCGGGTGACGTCGAAGTGCACGCCCGCCAGTTCCACGACGCGGGCGACGACCTCGTTCGCGGTGACCGGCTGGGCGGGCAGCGCGAAGCGGACCTCGTCGGCGGGCAGGACCTGCTGGTACCCGGCGCCCTCGAGCTCGGGGTAGAAGGTGCGCAGCGACTCGTGCCGCGCGGTCACATCGGCGATGGCCGCTTCCAGCGCGGCGACGTCGAGATCACCGGTCAGGCGGATCGCCACCGGGATGTTGTTGACGGCGGTGCGGTTGTCGAAGCGGTTGAGGAACCACATCCGCTGCTGGGCCTGCGACAGCGGCACCAGTTCGGGACGCGGCTGCGGCACCAGCGGGATGCGCCCGCCGCGGCCGGTGGCGGTCTCCACGCGGGCCGCCAGCGAGGCCACGGTCGAGGCCTCGAACAGCGCGCGCAGCGGCACCTGGGTGTCGAGCGCCTCGGACAGGCGCGCGGCGACCCTGGTGGCGACCAGCGAGTTGCCGCCGAGCTCGAAGAAGTCGTCGTCGAGGCCGACCTGGCCGGCGCCGAGGACCTCGGCGAAGGTGGCGGCGACGATCTGCTGCACCGGGGTGACCGGCGCCTGGAAGGTGCGGGCGGCGAACACCGGCGCGGGCAGCGCCTTGCGGTCCAGCTTGCCGGAGGCGTTGAGCGGGAAGGCGTTCAGCACCACGTAGGCGGCCGGGACCATGTACACCGGCAGCTCGGCGCCGAGGGCGTCCTTGACCGCGTCGGTGTCGACGATCGAGCCCTGCTGCGGGATGACGTAGGCGACCAGCTGATCACCGGTGCGCTCGTCGGCGCGAACCACGACCACCGACTGGGCGATCTGCGGCAGCGCGGTGAGCGCCGACTCGATCTCGCCGAGTTCGATGCGCAGGCCGCGCAGCTTCACCTGGAAGTCGGTGCGGCCCAGGTATTCCAGCTCGCCGTCCGGGGTCCAGGTGACGAGGTCACCGGTGCGGTACATGCGCTCGCCGGGCGCGAACGGATCGGCGACGAAGCGGTCCATGGTGAGGTCGGGGCGACCCACATAGCCGTGCGCCAGCTGCACGCCCGCGAGATAGAGCTCACCCGCGACACCCACCGGAACGGGCTTGAGCCGCGAATCCAGCACGTAGAGACGGGTGTTGAACACCGGGGCGCCGATCGGCACGGTGTCGGTGTCGGCGTCGGTGACCTCGTGATAGGTCACGTCGACCGCGGCCTCGGTGGGGCCGTACAGGTTGTGCAGCGCGGCGCCGGTCAGCTCGCGCAGGCGCTGCGCGGTCGGCGACGGTAGCGCCTCACCGGAGGCGAACACGTTGCGCAGCGAGACACAGTCCGCGGCAAGGGGTTCGGTGACGAACACGGCCATCATCGACGGCACGAAGTGCACCGTGGTGACCTGCTCGGCGGCGATCAGGCGGGCCAGGTAGGCCGGGTCGCGATGCCCGTCCGGCTTGGCCACCACCAGGCGCGCGCCGACCTGCAGGGGCCAGAAGAACTCCCACACCGACACGTCGAAGGTGGCCGGGGTCTTCTGCAGCACCACGTCGTCGGCGGCCAGGCCGTAGGCGGCGTGCATCCAGACCAGGCGGTTGACGATCGCGGCGTGGCTGACCGCCACGCCCTTGGGGCGACCGGTCGAGCCGGAGGTGAAGATGACGTAGGCGGTGTTGTCCGAGCGCAGCGGACGATGCCGGTCGGCGTCGGTGACCGGCTCGGCCGACTGGCCGGACAGGTCGAGCTGGTCGATGCGCACCTCGCGCCCGGCCACGCCGGGCAGGCTCTCGCCGGAGGTCAGCACGCAGACCGGCTGCGCGGTCTCGAGGATGTGCTCGATGCGCTCGGCCGGGTGATCGGGGTCCAGCGGCACGTACGCGCCACCGGCGGCGGACACGGCGTACATGCCGACCAGCAGGTCGATCGAGCGCCGCATGCCAAGGGCCACATACGATTCCGGGCCGACACCGGCGTCCTTGAGCCAGCGCGCCAGCTGCCGCACGCGCACCGCGAACTCGGCATAGGACAGACTCGTCCCCTCGAACGTGAGCGCGGTCGCGTCGGGCGTGCGCGCGACCTGCGCCTCGAACAGGGCGTTGAGGGTGGCCGGGTCGTCGTCGCTGGGGGTGCTCAGCGCGGCGTCGACGGCGAATTCGGTGTCGTTCCAGCGGTCGAGCACCAGGGTGCGCTCGGCGGCGTCGAGCAGTTCGATGTCACCGACGGCGACCGCCGGGTCGGCGACGACGCCCTCGAGCACGCGCAGCAGTCGCGCGCCGAAGGTGGCGGCGAAGCCGGCGTCGAAGAGGTCGGTGGCGTAGACGAGTTCGGCCTCCATGTGGCTGTCGTCGTCGGCGGGCACCTCGCTGAGCGCCAGCTGCAGATCGAACTTGGCCACGTGCTGGTCGATGCCCAGCTCGGACACGGTCAGGCCGGGCAGTTCCAGGGTGGTGCGGCCCAGGTTCTGGAACGAGAGCATCACCTGGAACAGCGGGTGCCGCGCCTGCGAGCGGGCCGGGTTGAGCACCTCGACCAGGCGCTCGAACGGCACGTCGGCGTGCGCGAAGGCGGCCAGGTCGTGCTCGCGGACCCGGGCCAGCAGCTCGGTGAACGAGGCGGCCGGGTCGACCTGCGCGCGCAGCACCAGGGTGTTGACGAACATGCCGACCAGGTCGTCGAGCGCCTGCTCGCCACGACCGGCGACGGGGATGCCGACGGCGATGTCCTCGGTGCCGGACAGGCGCGACAGCAGCACCGCGAAGGCACTGTGCACCACCATGAACAGCGTGGTGCCGTGCTCGTGGGCGACCCGGTTCAGCGCGTCGACGAGCTCGCCCGGCACCTCGAAGCGGTGCGTGCCCGCCTGGTAGGTGGCCTGCGCGGGCCGCGACTTGTGGCCGAGGCGCAGCTCGTCGGGCAGATCGGCGAGCGCGCCGCGCCAGTAGTCGAGCTGCTCGGAGATCAGCGAGGTGGGATCGGTCTCCTCGCCGAGGGTCTCGCGCTGCCACAGCGCGTAGTCGACGTACTGCACCGCCAGCGGCGGCCAGCCCGGCTCGGCGTTGGCCGTGCGCGCCACGTAGGCGGTCATCAGGTCGCGCACCAGCGGGCGCAGCGAGAAGCCGTCGGAGGCGATGTGGTGGACCACCATCACCAGCACGTGCTCGCGCTCGCCCAGCTCGTAGACCCGCAGGCGGACCGGGGCGTGCGCGGTGACATCGAAACCGCGCCGAGCGAACTCGTAGAGCGAGATCGCCATATCGGTCTCGTCGGCCTCGACCAGTTCCAGCTCGGGGATGGAAACGGCGGCGGCGAGCACCTTCTGGTAGGCGGTGCCGTCGTGCGAGGGGTAGACGGTGCGCAGCGACTCGTGCCGGGCGATGACGTCGGCCACCGCGCCGCGCAGCGCGGGCAGATCGAGCAGGCCCTGCAGGCGCACGGCGACCGGGATGTTGTAGGTGCCGGCGTCGCCGGTGTCGCCGAGATCGAAGCGGTTGAGGAACCACATCCGCTGCTGTGCCAGCGACAGCGGCGGGTGCTCGGGGCGCGGCCGCGCGGTGAGCTCGGCGCGCACGCCGGTGCCCGCGTGCGACTCCACCCTGGCCGCGAGCGCGCCGACGGTCGGCGCCTCGAACAGGGTGCGGACGCCGACCTCGGCGTCGAGGGCCTTGCTCAGGCGGGCCGCGACCTGGGTCGCGACCAGCGAGTTGCCGCCGAGGGCGAAGAAGTCGTCGTCCACGCCGACGCGATCGGCGCCGAGCAGGTCGGCGAAGATCTCCGCGACGATCTCCTCGATCGGGGTCGACGGCGCGCGGAACACCTTGGCCTCGAACACCGGCGCCGGCAGCGCCTTGCGATCGAGCTTGCCCGAGGCGTTGAGCGGGAACTCGTCGAGCACGACGAGCGCGGCGGGGACCATGTACGCGGGCAGCTCGGCGGTGACGCCCGCTTTCACGGCCGCCACGTCGATGCCCGAATCCGCTTCGGGCACCACATAACCCACGAGCTGATCGCCCGCGTGCGCGTCGGCGCGCACGACCACGACCGACTGCGCGACGCCCGGCTGCGCGAGCAGGGTCGCCTCGATCTCGCCGAGCTCGATCCGCAGACCGCGCAGCTTCACCTGGAAGTCGGTGCGGCCCAGGTAGTTCAGTTCCCCGTCGCGGGTCCAGGTGACGAGGTCACCGGTGCGGTACATGCGCGAACCGGCCGCGCCGTACGGGTTGGCGACGAAGCGGTCGGCGGTGAGATCGGCCCGGTTGAGATAGCCGACGGCGAGCTGATCGCCCGCCAGATACAGCTCACCCGCGACACCGGGGGCCACCGGATGCAGCCGCGAATCCAGCACGAACACCTTGGTGTTCCACACCGGACGGCCGATCGGCACCGACTCCACGTCGGTGTCGACGACCTCGTGATAGGTGACGTCGACCGCGGCCTCGGTGGGGCCGTACAGGTTGTGCAGGCGGGCGCCGGTCAGCTCGCGCAGGCGCTGCGCGGTCGGCGCTGGCAGCGCCTCACCGGAGGCGAACACCTGACGCAGACGGACCGCGTTGCCGTTGCCGTTGCTGCCGAGGGTGGACACGAACACCGACAGCATCGACGGCACGAAGTGCGCCGTGGTGATGCCGTGTTCGGCGATGACCTGGGCCAGGTACACCGGGTCGCGGTGGCCGTCGGGCTTGGCGACGACCAGGCGCGCGCCGGTCTGCAAGGGCCAGAAGAACTCCCAGACCGACACGTCGAAGGTGGCGGGCGTCTTCTGCAGCACCGCGTCGGCGCCGTCGATCGGGTACTCGTGCTGCATCCACAGCAGGCGGTTGACGATCGCGGCGTGGTCGACCGCGACGCCCTTGGGGCGGCCGGTCGAACCCGACGTGAAGATCACGTAGGCGGTGTTGGTGGCGCGCAGCGGCTGCGTGCGCTCGGCGTCGGTGATCGGCGCCGAGCCGAAATCGGCGGGCGATTCGATGTTCTCGACGGCGAGCACGGTGACGCCGTCGGCCTCGAACGCGTCGCGGCGGCTGGTGAGCACCAGTTCCGGCCGGGCGGTCTCGAGGATGTGGCCGATGCGGTCGGCGGGCTGATCCGGGTCAAGCGGCACGTACGCCGCACCCGCCTGCAGCACCGCGTACATGGCGACGACGAGTTCGGTGGACCGCCGGATGGCCAGTGCCACATGCGCGCCAGGGCCGACACCGTCCGCGATCAGCCTGCGGGCGATGCGGTTGGCGCGCTCCTGCAGCTCGCGGTAGCTCAGCCGCTCGTTCTCGAAGACCAGCGCGACCGCGTCGGGGGTCCGCTCGACCTGGGCGTCGAACAGCGAGACCAGGGTGCCCGCCGGCACCGGGCGCGCGGTGTCGTTCCAGTCGACGAGGACCTGCGCGTGCTCCTCGGGCGCGAGCAGATCGATGTCGCCGACGGCGACCTCGGGATCGGCCACGATCGCGGCGAAGATGTTGTCGAGCCTGCGCGCGAACGCGGCGACCGTCGACTCCTCGAAAAGGTCGAGGGCGTAGGAGAACTCGGCCGACATGCCGCCGGCCTCACCGTCGGTGTCCTGCACCTCGGTCAGGGTCAGCTGGAGGTCGAACTTGGCCAGCTGGGAGTCGTAGTCGATGCCGCTGACCGACAGGCCGGGCAGCTGCAGCGAGGCCTGCTTGTTGTTCTGGAACGACAGCATCACCTGGAACAGGGGATGGCGCGCCTGCGACCGCGGCGGGTTGAGCACCTCGACGAGCCGCTCGAACGGCACGTCGGCGTGCGCGAACGCCTGCAGGTCGGTCTCGCGGGCCTGGTCGAGCAGGGCCGCGAAGGAGGTCGCGCCCTCGACCTGGCTGCGCAGCACCAGGGTGTTGACGAACATGCCGACCAGGTCGTCGAGGGCCTGGTCACCACGGCCCGCCACCGGCGTGCCGATGGCGATGTCGCTGGTGCCGCTGGCGCGGGCCAGCAGCACGGCCAGCGCGCTGTGCATGACCATGAACAGCGAGGCGTTGTAGCGGCGGCCCAGTTCCACCAGGGCGCGCTGGGTGTCGCCGGAGATGACGAAGCTGTAGGTGCCACCGCGGTAGCTGGCCACCGGCGGGCGCGGGTGGTCGGCCGGGAGCACGAGCTCGTCGGGCAGATCGGCGAGTTCGCGGGCCCAGTAGTCGATCTCGGAGGAGATCAGCGACTGCGCGTCGTCCTCGGAGCCGAGGACCTCGCGCTGCCAGAGCGCGTAATCGGCGTACTGGACCGGCAATTCGGCCCAGGTCGGCGCCTCCCAGGAGGTGCGGGCGGCGTAGGCGACGATGACATCGCGCGACAGCGGCGCCATCGACCAGCCGTCGGCGGAGATGTGGTGCACCACCATGCCGAGCACGTACTCGGTCTCGCTGATCTCGAAGAGCCGGGCGTGCAGCGGCACTTCGCTGGTCACGTCGAAGGCCATCGAGGCCAGGTCGATCAGGTGATCGATGAGGTTGTCCTCGGTGACCCGGTACGGGGTCAGGTCGGGGACGATCTGCGCGGCGTCGAGCACCACCTGCACCGGGCCGTTGCCCGACTCGGGGAACACGGTGCGCAGCGACTCGTGCCGGTCGATCACGTCGATGACGGCGACCTGCAGCGCGGCCACGTCCAGCTCGCCGGACAGGCGGATCGCGACCGGGATGTTGTTGACCGCCGAGGCGGTGTCGAAGCGGTTGAGGAACCACATGCGCTGCTGCGCCAGCGACAGCGGCACCAGGTCGGGACGCTCGCGGGCGACCAGCGCCTTGCGGGCACCGTCACCGGCCTGGGACTCCACCCGCGCGGCCAGCGCCGCCACGGTGGGTGCCTCGAACAGCATGCGCACGGGCACCCTGGTGTCCAGGGCGATGCCGATGCGGGAGGCGACCTGGGTGGCGATCAGCGAGTTGCCGCCCAGCTCGAAGAAGTCGTCCTCGACACCGACCCGGGACAGCTCGAGCACGTCGGCGAAGACCTGCGCGACGATCTGCTCGATCGGGGTGGTCGGCGCGCGGAACTCCCGCACCTCGAACACCGGCGCGGGCAGCGCGCGGCGGTCGAGCTTGCCGTTGACCGTCAGCGGGACCGCGGCCAGCACCATGATCGAGGACGGCACCATGTAGGCGGGCAGGCGCTGCGCGACATGCTCGGTCAGCGCGGGCACATCGATCGAGCTGCCGGGCACCGCGACGACATAGGACACCAGCGAGGTGCTGCCGCCCTTGTTCTTGTGGCCGATGCTGACCGCGAAGTCGACGGTCTCGTGCGAGGCCAGCGCGGAGTCGATCTCGCCCAGCTCGATCCGGAAACCGCGGACCTTCACCTGGAAGTCGGAGCGGCCGACGTACTCGACATTGCGGTCGGCGGTCCAGCGCACCACGTCACCGGTGCGGTACATCCGCAGGCCGGGCGCGTAGGGGTTGGCGACGAAGCGGTCGGCGGTCAGCGCGGCGCGCGCGTGGTACCCACGCGCCATGCCGATGCCGCCGATGTAGAGCTCACCGGCCACGCCCACCGGCACGGGGCGCAGGCGGTCGTCGAGGATCAGGGTGTGGACGCCGCGGATGGGTCCACCGATGACGACCCGCTCCCCCGGGATCAGGCCCTCGGAGAGGTTGGAGGCGATGGTGGTCTCGGTCGGGCCGTAGACATTGCCCAGCATGCGGCGCGAACCGTCGGGCAGGCGCACCGCCCACTTGGTGACCAGCTCCGGCGGGACCGCCTCACCACCGGCGGCCAGCACCCGCAGGTGGTCCAGGCCGCGCGCGTCGAAGGTGGCCAGCGCGGCCGGGGTGACGAACGCGTGGGTGACCTCCTCGGTGATGAGGATGTCGCGCAGTTCCTCACCGCCGTAGACGCCCGGCGGGACCACGACGAGCGTGCCGCCACGACCCAGCGCCAGCAGCAGCTCGAGCACCGACGCGTCGAACGACGGCGAGGCGAAATGCAGTGCGCGGGTGTCGGAGTCGAGCGAGTACAGGTCGATCTGCTCGGCGCAGAAGTTGGCCACGCTGGCGTGGGTGACCACCACGCCCTTGGGCACACCGGTGGAACCGGAGGTGTAGATCAGGTACGCGGGCTGGGCCGGATCGGTCGGGCGGACCAGCTCGCGCGGGGCCAGCGGCGCGTCGGAGATGTCGTCGAGATCGATGTCGTCGACCTCGAGCCAGCGCACCGATTCCGGCAGTTCGTCGGCCTCGGAGGTGACCGTGATACCCACGGACACACCGGCATCGGTGATCATGTGCGCGATGCGGTCGGCCGGGTAGTTCGGGTCGACGGGCACGAACGCGGCACCGGTCTTGGCGACCGACCACACCGCCAGCACCGACTCCAGCGAGCGCGGTACCGCGACGGCGACGAAGTCCTCGGCACCGAGACCCTGCTGGATCAGCAAGCGCGCCAACTGGTTCGAGCGGCGATCCAGTTCGCCATAGGACACAGTGGTCCCCTCGAACACCACGGCGGTGGCCTCGGTATCGAGGGCGGCCTGCGCCATCAGCTGCGGCAGGGTGCGCGCCACCGCGGCGGGCGCGCCGTAGCGGGTGATCAGGTCGGTGCGCTCGGCGTCGTCGAGCACGTCGATGGCGCCGACGGTGACCGCCGGGTCGGCCAGGATCGCGTCGAGCACGCGCCGCCAGCGCAGCAGCAGCTCTTCCACGGTCGACTGGTCGAACAGGTCGACGGCGTAGGTGAGCACACCGGTCATGCCCGACAGCGATCCGGTGACGGTGTGTTCCTCGGTCAGCGTCCACTGCAGGTCGAACTTGGCCATGTCGACCTCGACCTCGTCGGCGTCGACCGACAGGCCGGGCAGCTCCAGGGTGCCGTGCGACATCTCCTGGAACGACAGCACCACCTGGAACAGCGGATGCCGCGCTTGGGAGCGCGACGGGTTGAGCACGTCGACGAGCCGCTCGAACGGCACATCGGCGTTGGCGAACGCGCTCAGGTCGGTCTCGCGGGTGCGGGCGAGGAACTCGCTGAACGGCTGGGTCGGGTCGACGTCGGAGCGCAACACCAGGGTGTTGACGAACATGCCGATCAGGTCGTCGAGCGCCTGCTCACCACGGCCGGCGATGGGCGTGCCGACCGCGATGTCGGTGGTGCCCGACAACCGCGCCAGCAGCACCGCCAGCGAGGCGTGCATGACCATGAACAGGGTGACGCCGTTGGCGCGGGCCAGCGCGGCCAGCTGCTCGTGGGTCTGCGCGTCGATCTCGAAACCGACCCGGGCGCCACGGAAGCTCTGCTGCTGCGGACGCGGGCGGTCGCTGGGCAGGTCGAGCTGGTCGGGCAGGCCGTCCAGCGCCCGCTGCCAGTAGTCGAGCTGGCGCGCGGCCATCGACGTGGGATCGCTCTCGGCGCCGAGCAGTTCGCGCTGCCACAGGGTGTAGTCGCGGTACTGCACCGGCAGCGGCGCCCAGCCGGGCGCCTCGCCCGCCGAGCGGGCCAGGTAGGCGGTGGCGACGTCGCGGGCCAGCGGGCCGAAGGAGAAGCCGTCGGCCGCGATGTGGTGGACCACGAAGGCGACCGCGAATTCCGGTGTGCCATTGGTCGTTCCGCCGGTCACCTGGTAGATCCGCACGCGGATCGGCAGTTCCAGGGTGACGTCGAAACCGGTGGAGGCGAACAGGATCAGCTCGTCGTGCAGCAGCGACTGATCGATCGGGGTCACCGTGATGCCCAGATCGAACTGGTCGGCGCCGAGCACCTGCTGGAAGCCGCCGTCGGCGTCCGGGAAGATCGTGCGCAGCGATTCCTGGCGCACCACGACGTCATCGAGCGCCGAGATCAGCGCGTCGACATCGACGCGGCCCTTCATCCGCACCACGAAGGGCAGGTTGTACGTCGGTGCGGCGGGGTCGAACTGGTTGATGAACCACATCCGCTGCTGGGCCAGCGACAGCGGCACCTGCTCCGGATGCGGCAGCGCCACCAGCGGCGGGCGCGCCGCGGAAATGTCGGCGGGCGTCGCCGATTCGGCCCGCGCGGCCAGCCCGGCCACGGTCGGGGTCTCGAACAGCGCGCGCACACCCAGCTGGATGCCGAACGCGGCGCCGATGCGGGCCACGACCTGGGTCGCGACCAGCGAGTTGCCGCCGAGCTCGAAGAAGTTGTCGTCGGCGCCGACCCGCTCCTGGGACAGCACATCGGCGAAGATGCCCGCCACGATCTGCTCGGCCGGGGTGCGCGGCGCGCGGAAATCGCCTGCGGCGGCGGTGAAGACGGGCTCGGGCAGGGCCTTGCGGTCCAGCTTGCCGGAGGTGTTGAGCGGGAACGCGTCGAGCACCATGATCGACGCGGGCACCATGTAGCTGGGCAGCTTCTCGGACACGAACCTGGTCAGCGTCGCCGGGTCGGCGGACTGGCCGGGCGCGGACACGATGTAGGCCACCAGCTGCTGACCGGTCGCGGTGTCGACCACGAGCACCGCGGCCTGGCTGACGGTCGGGTGCGCGAGCAGGTCGGTCTCGATCTCGCCGAGCTCGATGCGCTGACCACGGAACTTCACCTGGAAGTCGGTGCGGCCGATGTACTCGAGCACGCCGTCGGCGTTCCAGCGCACCAGGTCACCGGTGCGGTACATGCGCTCGCCGGGCGCGCCGACCGGGTTGGCGACGAAGCGATCCGAGGTCAGGTCCGGGCGGCCGCGATAGCAGCGGGCCAGCTGACGACCCGCCAGATACAGCTCACCCGGGGCGCCGATCGCGGCCGGGCGCAGCCGCGAATCCAGCACGTACACTTCGACATTCCACTCGGGGATACCGATCGGCACCGTGACGGTGTCGGCCTCGGTGGCCTCCCAGTAGGTGACCGAGACCGCGGCCTCGGTCGGGCCGTACAGGTTGTGCAGACCGGCGGTGGAGATCGCGCGCAGACCGGCGGCGGTCTCCGGCGGCAGCGCCTCACCGATGACGAAAACCGCACGCAGCGTTTCGCATTGGGCCCGGGTGGCGTGCGAGACGAACACCGTCAGCATGGACGGCACGAAGTCGGTCACGGTGACGCCGTGGCGTTCGATCATGTCCGCGACGTAGAGCGGGTCGCGATGGCCGTCGGGCGAGGCGATGACCAGCTCGGCGCCGACCATCAGCGGCAGGAAGTAACCCCACAGCGACACGTCGAAGGTGGTGGCGGTCTTCTGCAGGTAGACGTCGTCGGCGGTCAACCGGTACTCGTCGAGCATCCACAGCTCTTGGTTGACGATCGCGTGGTGGGTGACCGCGACGCCCTTGGGGCGGCCGGTCGAACCCGAGGTGTAGATGACGTAGGCCGTGTTGTCCGGGCGCAGCGGCGCCAGGCGCTCGGCGTCGGTGATCGGGGTGTCGGCGAACGCGGCGGTGTCGAGGGTGTCGAGTTCCACCCTGGCCACCGTGCTCGGTAGGTCCAGGTCGTCGCCGGTGGTGGTCAGCACGCAGACCGGTGCCGCGGACTCGAGGATGTAGGCGGTGCGGTCGGCCGGGTGATCCGGATCGATCGGCACGTACGCGCCACCGGCGCGCAGCACCGCGTGCATACCGATCACCAGGTCAAGCGAGCGGCGCATGCCGAGCGCGACCAGCGACTCCGGGCCGACGCCGTCGGCGATCAGGATCCGGGCCAGGCGGTTGACCCGCGCGCCGAACTCGGCGTAGGTCAGGGTCTCGCCCTCGAAGTTCAGGGCGATGCTGTCGGGGGTCAGCGGGATCTGCGCGTCCAGGAGCGCGGGCAGCGTGGTCGCGGGGACCTCGTGCGCCGAGTCGTTCCACTCGGTCAGCGAGCGTTCCAGCTCGGCGGCGCCGGTGACCGGCAGCGACCACACGGCCGCGGCCGCGTCGGCGGCCAGGAAGCGGTCGAAGAACTCCAGGAAGCGGGCGTGATGCGTCGCCGCGTCGGCCGCGGAGTACAGGTTCGGGTTGGTCTCGAAGTCGATGTGCGAGCGGGTGCCGCCGTGCGACTGGTAGAAGTTGACGCCCAGGTCTTCGATCGAGCCGGTGGAGAGCACGTTGAGGGTGCCGTCCATGTCGCCGAAGCGCAGCTCGTTGTCGAACAGCATGATGTTGACCCACGGGCCGAAGAACTCCGTGGCGACCATGCCATCGCCCGCCGAATCACGGCGGATGTCCTCGTGCCGGTACCGCTGGTGGCGCAGCGCGCCGGAGACCTCGGTGGTCACCGCGCGCAGCAGCTCGGCCACGGTGGTGTCGTGGCCGACGCGCAGGCGCAGCGGCACGATGTTCGAGGTGACACCGCCGGAGCGGCGCATCACGGCGGTGGTGCGGCCGGTCACCGGGAGGCTCAGGATCACATCGGAGGTGCCGGTGATCTGCGCCAGGTACGCCGCGAAACCGGCGATCAGCAGCGGCGCCGAGGTGGTGTCGTGGCGGGCGATGGCCTCACCGAACAGCTCGTCCTGGGCGGGGCTCAGGGCGGCGCTGGTGACGTCGTTGACCGGCGAGGGCGGCGCGGAGCGCCCGGTCAGGCTGCTGCCCTCTTCCAGCCCGGCGACGCGCTGGGCCCAGTGCGCCTTGTCGGACTCGAAGCGGGAGCTGTCGCGGTAGGCGATCTCCGACTCGTAGAGCGCGCGCAGATCGGTGGCCTTGTTGGCCGGCGCGTCGACGCCGGTGACGGCCGCGGTGTAGAGCTGTGCCGTGCGGGTGACGAAGTTGTTGGCGCCGAAACCGTCGAGCACGATGTGGTGGACGCGGGCGTACCAGTACCAGCGCTCGTCCTCGAGCTGCAGCGCGGCGGCCTGGACCAGGCGGTCGGCGACGATGTCGAGCGGGCGGCTGTACTCGGCGCGCATCCACGCCGCCGCGGCGGCCTCCGGGTCGGCCTCGTCGCGCAGGTCGACGTAGATCAGCGTGTCGTCGAGGGTGAGGTCGACGGTCTGCATCGGCTCGCCGTCGATCTCGACGATGCGCAGGAAGCCCGACTGCTGCTCCGCGGCGGCCTGCGAGCTGACCTGCTCGAGCACCGCGACGTCGAGCCGGCCACGCAGGTCGACGAACTGCGCGATGTTGATCGGCACCTGCGGGTCGACGTGCTGCGCGTACCAGATACCCAGCTGTGCGGGCGAGAGCGGGAAGTACTCCGCAGAGACTCCACGTCCGTCACCAGTTTCGCCGTTTCCGCCGAAATCCAGCCGGTCCAACCCAAACCTCGCTTCCGGAACACCTGCGCAGGCGCTCCCCGACGACACCGGAACGCAGGCGCCTCACCTGTAGAACTAGCGTGGCGCCTGCGTCTCGGGTTCAGTTCTCGAAATCAATCAGGCAAAAAATGTCCATTGGCACTATCTGTCGGCCCGTCCGATCGGTTACATGGCCGAGACCATGCCCACGTCCGTCGGACCGGCAGCGCCGGTGTGCTCGTCGCAAACCATCGCACCAATCTACCGGTGCGCTCCCCCGGCAACCAACCACGTCCATAGCGACGCGGCATAGACCCAGGTAGACCGTCGCCACCCCGTTAGCTGACGCTTGTCTGCGTCCTCACATCGTCGTGAGAGCCCTTCTGCGCCGCGGGGAATGAGGCGTGGATCACACCAACCGGTCTGTCTCGACGGGCGCGCGGAGCCGGGCCGGGTCGTAGAGGTGGGACTGGGCGCAGTCGATCGCGGGGGTGAGGGCTCGGCCGACCAGGATGACGGCGGCTTGGCGGAGGTCGGCGGCTTCCACCTGGTCGGCGATGTCGGTGAGGGTGCCGCGCAGGATCAGCTGTTCGGGCTGGCTGGCGCGGTAGACGACGGCGACCGGGCAGTCGGGGCCGTACTCGTCGATCAGTTCCTTCGCGAGGACGCGGACGCGGGTGATCGCGAGGTGCAGGACCAGGGTGGCGCCGGTGGCGGCGAAGGCGGCCAGGGCCTCGCCCTCGGGCATCGCGGTCGAGCGGGCCTGGGTGCGGGTGAGGACGACCGATTGGACGACCTCGGGGACCGTCAGCTCGGTGCCCAGCGCGGCCGCGGCGGCGGCGTAGGCGGGGACGCCGGGGGTGATGTCCCACGGGACGCCGACGGCGTCGAGGCGGCGGATCTGCTCGGTGAGGGCCGAGTAGATCGACGGGTCGCCCGAGCAGAGCCGGGCGACGTCGTGCCCCGCCCGGTGGGCGCGCACGAGGTGGCCGGTGATCTCGTCCAGGTCAAGGCGCTGGGTGTCGATCAGCTCGGTGCCGGGCGCGCAGTGCGCCAGCACCTCGGGGTCGAGGTAGGTGCCCGCGTACAGGCAGACCGGGCTGTCGCGCAGCAGGCTCACCGCGCGCACCGTGAGCAGGTCGGCCGCGCCGGGGCCCGCCCCGATGAAGTGCACCGTCATGCCAGCAGCGTAGATCGCGGGCCGCCGGTTCCCGCCCGCGGTACCGGGCCCCGCGCTTCACTCGATTCTGACGAAGTCGCCGGGCTTGTAGCGACGCTCGAAGAACTCCTGTTTGGGTCCGTACCAGCGCAGCAGACCGAACCAGCCACGCCCGGGGACCGATTCGAGCCAGTTCTTCGCCTGCGCGGGCCTGCGCGGGCCGACGAAGACCGTGTAGCTGCCGGTGTCGTCGGCCACGATGGGGTCCATCGAGTTCAGCGACGGGTAGGTCTGGCCCGTCGCGTCGACACCGGAGGCCGTTTCGGCGTCGTAGACCGTGAGCGACCACAGGATGTCGGCGGGTGGATGGGCGGGCAGGTCGATGCGGTAGGTGTGCTCACCGCGCAGGTACGCCCCGTCGCTGTCCTTGTAGGCGTTGCAGTATTTGGCGCCCTTGCCGGGGGTGACGCTCATCATTCCGGTCGAGATCGAGAAGTGGTTGACGAACATGTGCGCCTTCGCGTCGACATCGGTGTGGCCGGTTTCCCGGTCACGGAAGCACTCGTCGAGCAGGGTGCGGGTGAAGTCGTCGGTCTTCGTGCGGGCGTGCGCGACCCAGTGACGATCGGACCACCACAGCGCGTCCTCGGTGCGGTCGAAGTCGGCGGCGATGCCCTTGGCCATCCGCCAGGCGGTCCGCGCCGCGAGGTCGAGCAGCTCGCGCTGTTCGTCCGACGGCGCGAACCGCCGACCCCGGCGAATGCCGAGGGCGGCGAGCACGCCGTGCATATACGGGTCGACCCGGTCGTCGCGCTCGCCCTGGATCATCCGGTCGAGCATCTCGAAGTAGGAGAAGTCGTGCGCGAACAGCGCGTTCGCGGTGACCTCGGAGGCGTGGGCGTACACCATCGGCCGGGCGGGACCGTGCGCGGGACGCAGCGTGATGCCCTCGATGTGCGCCACGCCGGGCGCGAGGTCGTCGACCGAGCGGAAGAATCCACGCAGCAGCAGGTAGATCCCGTTGGTCGGACTCGTGTAGACGAAGTGGTCGCTGGCGTCGACGCCTGGGTCTTCGCCCTCGCGCACGATCAGGTACTTGCCGCCCCTGCCCTGGTCGGGGCCCGGGATGCCGATATCGGCGAGGTACTGCACGCCATCGATGACCGGGCCGACCAGCGGGCGATGCCAGGCGTCGTCCACCAGACCCTGCACCATCGGCGGCGCCTCGATGACCAGGGGCCCGGTCTCCGACAGGTCGACGAAACACAGCCCGTAGATGACATCGGAATTCGGCGTGGTGATCACGGTGTTCGGCTCGAGCCGCTTCTCGTAGACCGCCATCACGTGGTACCCGTGCCCGAAATCGGCCCCGATGCTCTCCCGCATGGCGAACAGATTCACCGCGGGCAGTGCCCACAGGTAGACCTGCACCGCGCGCTGGAAGTACAGCTCCGTGGCCATGGCCGCGGCCCCCGCCGCCGGGTACCCGCCGTCCATCGGCGCCTGCGCCAACTCCCGGTATCGGTTCATGCTGTCCACGAGCACCGTCCTTCCGGCCTGCGTTCGTCGCCACGCGGCCCGGTACACCGCCACCGGCCCGCCCCGTGGCCAACGGTAGGCGGCCGATGCGGTCGCCCGGTTCACCCGAATCGGATGAACCGCGGCACGCTCAGCGCGCCCCCGGGCGCACGAAGGTTGACGCGAGCTGCAGATTGTTCCTCGGGTTCAGGTCGGTGCCGGTGCTCGACACGTGCAGGAACGAGGTGATCAGCGCCAGCCGCCGTGGTGCCTCCAGCACGACGGTGAAGGTCCTGGTCTCGCCCGCCTCCAGGGTGGCGAGGCGGAACCGGACGTGGGTCGGCTGCGCCTCGCCGCCGCCGGGATCGATCAACCTGCTCCAGCCCTGGGTCGACAATCTGGCCTCGACGCCGGTCGCCTGCCGACCGCCGACATTGCTGACGGTGACCGTCGCCGCCACCCGCTCGCCCGGGTCGGCGGTGCGCGGTATGTCGAGGCGCACGCCGACATCGCCGGGATGGTCGCCCGGTGACTGGCCCGCTCGCAGCACCCACAGCGTCGTCGTGCCGCGGCTCGGCGCGACGCCGGTGGCCGCGTCGCCGGAGTAGTCGGCGGTGACCAGGTGGGTGCCGAAGCCGAGGTGCGAGACGTCGACATCGCGGGCGATCGCGCGGCCGTTGTCGACGGGCACCGGCACGCCGAGCGGTGTTCCGTCGGCGGCGAACTGGACGGTGCCGGTGTCGACCTCGCCCGCGGGGTCACGGGCGACGGTGGCGGTGAGGTCGAGCTGTTCGAAGAAGGTGACCGGGTTGTGGTTCGCGGTCACCGTGGTCGTCGAGGTCGCGGTGTAGACGGTGAGATCGGCCTCGGTCCGCGACTGGTCGTAGACGTCGTCGCCGAGATAGTGCGCCCCGACCGTGCCCGCGCCGGCGCGCAGCGGCGGTGAACCCGCCGTACCGTCGGCGGCGAGGGTGACCGGGTCACCGAGCGGCACGCCGTTCTGGGCGAACTGGATGGCGCCGGTGGGGGTCGGCGCGTCCGGCTGCGGCGTCGGCACGGTGACCGTCGCGCCGACGACCGCACCCGCCAGCACCGGTGACGGCGGCAGCGTCAGATGGATCTCGGTGGGTACCTTCACCGACTGCACCAGCAGGCCGACGCTGCCGAACACCGGCGCGAAGACCCGGGTCGGGTCGTCGGCCAGGTAGGTCGCCAGCACGTGGTGGGTGCCCGGCGACAAGCCGCTGATCGCGGGCAGCGTCGCCACCCCGTCGACCAGCTCGATCGGTCCCGGTGTCGCGACACCGTCGATCTCGAAGCGCACGTGCCCGGCCGGTGTGCCGAAGGCCGGTGTGGTGCCCGGCCGCTGGCCGACCTTCGCACTGAAGCTCACCGGCTGACCGACCTGCGAGATCTGGTCGGGCGCACTGGTGGTCACCTCGATCTCGGTCGGCACCTGGTCGTCGTGCAAGCGGAACACGGTGCCGCCGATCAGGTGGGCCGGGTCGTCGGTGGCCGCGGCCTGGACCAGGAAGCCGCCGGCCAGTTCGCCCTGCTGGGCGGCGGGCAGCGCGGTCAGGTTCACCTCGGCGAAGCCGTCGGCGTCGGTGCTCACCCGGGTGCTCTCGCCGCCGTCGGCGAAGACCGCCGCGCGCGGTTGCCCGGCGGGCATCGAGAAGGTGATCGACTTGCCCGCCTGCGGTCCGTGGATCGCGTCGACGAACCGCACCCGCAGCGGCTCGGCGAACGGCTGCCCCGAATACGCGCTCTGGCTGTTGCCCGAGATCAGTTCCACCCGGCTGCGTTTCGACGGGATCGGGACGATCAGCTGCACCTTGCCGTCGTTGAGCCGGTCGCGATTGCCGTAGCTGCCGTCGGGACCGTTGTAGAAGTGCGGCCGCTGCCCGGCGACCGGGACGACCATCGACTGGCCACCCCCGCCACCACCGCCACCGCCGTCGTTCCCGTCCTGGGCGCCGTGCCCCTTGCCGCCGCCGTGGCTGCCGCCACCGCCGCCACCACCGCCACCACCGGTGGAACTCCCGGTCGCGTGGCCGCCGTCGACACCGCGTTCACTGCCGCCCTCGCCACCGAAACCGCCACCGAAGCCGCCGCTGGTGCCGTCACCGGGGCGCGGACCGCCGCTGCCACCGTCACCGCCGCCTGCGCTGAAGCCGTTGCCGCCGCCACCGCCGCCGCCACCCGCGACGACGACTGGCTCGCTGTCGCGCGACGGCCTGGTCCCGCACTCGGCCGCGTTCTGGCTCACCGCGGACGCACCGCCGCCGCCCGCGCCGCTGTAGGAGGCGCTGGAGTCGGCGGTGCCGCGCGCGCCGCCCTTGCCGTAGCCCCAGCCGCCGCCCGATCCGCCGTAGCGACCGACGTCGATCTTCAGTTGCTTGCGTTCCTGTACTGCGATGACCGCTTGCACGCCGCTGCCCGCGCCGCCGGTACCGACATCGCCGTAGTCGTGGCCGCCACCCGCGCCCGCCGCACCGAGCACGTCGGCGAAGATCTCGTCGACGCCGTCACCGACGCAGTAGTACTGCGCGGCATCGCCGTGCACACCGAAGGTCGTCGTCCGGACGCCGTCGGCGGAGGTGAGGAACAGGACGTAGCCGTCGCCGGAGACCGAGGCCGTGGTCACGCTCGCCTTCGACAGGCTCGACGACGCGTAGGACGTCCCGCCACCACCGCCCGCGCCACCCGCACCCGGCGCCGCGTGCGGGCCGTGCGAGATCGGGGTCTGCGGCCCCGCGGCACCACCGCAGCCGCCACCCTGACCTTCGCCACCCTGGTAGCCGCCACCGCCACCACCGCCGCCCCCACCGCCGCCGGTCGTGTCGAAGGTGCGGCCCGCCCCGCCCGCGCGGGGACCGCCGCAGGTGAGGCCGCTCGGTGTCGTGCCCGCCGGATTGTTCTCGCCCGCACCGCCGGTCCACGGCGGCCCTTCCTGCCAGCCGACCGCCGCGCTGCCGTCGCCGCCGTTCCCGCCGTCGCGCCGGGAGCCGCCACCGCAGTAGAAGAAGGTCGAATCCTGCACCGGCGACACCGAATAGCAGTCGGGCGCGTTGCCGCCGGCGCCGCCGCCACCGCCCGCGACCAGCACCGGTGTGTTGTCGGCGCCGAGCACCGCCGAGGCGCCACCGCCACCGCCGCCGTCCCAGCCGCTCGAGTACACCGTCCCGAAGTTGGTGACCTGATCGACCGCCTCGCCCCTGGCCCCACCCGAGGCGTACGGCGAGAACCCGCCGTTCGCCCCACCCGCGCACCCGACCTGGACCTGGAACTCCTGCTCCGGCGTCACCCGCAGACCACCGCTGACCTGACCGCCGAGCCCACCGATCCCGGTGAAATTCGGGTTCGGCGTCTGCCCCTGACCGCCGACCGCCTCGATATAGAGGCTCGTCGTCCCGGCGGGCACCCGGTAGGTCTGCGACCGCGCGCTGCAATAGAACACGTCGATCGCGAGTCCGGACTCGGGATCGTCGAAGTGCTCGGACGCGCGCTCGACGGGCGGACCGGGCGGCTGCGACTGCGCGAGTGTCGCGGTGCCGGCGACCAGCACCGCGCCGAGGGACGCGGCCAGCCAGGCCCGTGTCGCAGTTCGTCCGGCCATGCCAGAGCTCCGTTCGCCAGCGCCGTTGCCTACGAAACTTGACGAAACGGTAGCGGTGGTTCCGGCCTCGACCCGGCAGCGACGCGCGTTTTTCCGCTGGTCATCGGGGTTGTCGACGGCGTGATCGGGCGGGCGGGCGGTGCCGCGGGCGGCGGGCAAGTAAGTTCGGACCCGACGGCGACGGCCGACACGACGACAGGGGAACCGCGGTGCGGAATTCGGACACGACCACCGGCGCGCGCCGCGCCGCCACGGCGGGCATCGCGGTCGCCGCGCTCCTCGTCGCCGGCTGCGCGACCGGCGACAAACTCGACGGCACCGCCGTCGCCTCGACGGATGCCTTCGTGCCGAGCGCGGACAACCAGGATCCGTCCCGCGAGATCCCCGGTGTCGAGATCACCGAGTTCCCGCCCGGGCTGCACGTGACCAGCGCGCAGCGAGTCGCGTACCCCGTGATCCCGCCGCTGGGCGGACCGCACGACAGCCGGTGGGCGGCCTGCGACGGCGTCGTCTACGCGACGGGCGTGCGCACCGAGAACGTGGTGCACTCGCTGGAGCACGGCGCGGTGTGGATCGCCTACAACCCGGACAAGGTGAGCGCCGAGGACCGCGCCGCGCTCGCCGCGCGGGTGACCGGCAAGCCGTACACCCTGATGTCCCCGATCCCCGGCATGGCCCATCCGATCTCGCTGCAATCGTGGGGCCATCAGCTGAAGCCCGACAGCGCCGCCGATCGCCGGATCGACCAGTTCATCCTCGCCCTGCGCGAGAACCCCTACACCACCCCGGAACCGGGCGCGACCTGTTCCTCCCCGCTGTTCGACCGCACCAACCCGCCGCCGTTCGACCCCACCGCGCCCGGCCCCGACGCCGTCGACCCGAACAGCGACGGCGGCACGGCCCCCGGCCTGCCTACGCCGTCACCTGGAAGTGGGCGATGATCTTGGTCGGCCGCACCCGCACGACCAGCTCCCCCGCCACCCCGTTCCGCTTGCCGAACTCTTCGGCCTGATCCGGACCCATGTAGCGCGCCGCGATCTCGGTCGCGGTCCGCACCAGCTCGTCGAGGTCCTCGGACAATGTCACCGTCCCCTGCACCTCCACCAGCGCGTACGGCGGTTCCTCCAGATCCACGCACAGCGCCACCCGCGGATCCCGCGCGAACGCCCGCCCCTTGGCCGTGTTCTTCCCGGTGTTGAAGACCAGCTCGTCCCCCTCGACGATGAACCACACCGGCGTCACCAGCGGCCGCCCGTCGGCACCGGTGAACGCCACCTTGCCGGTTCGTGTGCCCTGGGAAAGGAATTCGCGTACCTGAGGATCAGCGAGTGAGGCCATGCGATCAGGGTAGGCGGATGTCCGGGCGAACTCGGGCTGCGACCGCGCGTGTCAGATGGCGCCCTGTTCGCGGGCCGTGGCGACGGCCGAGGTGCGGGACTTGACGCCGAGTTTGGCGTAGATGTGGACCAGGTGGGATTTGACCGTGGTCTCGCTGAGGAAGAGTTGTTTGGCGATGTCGCGGTTGGACAGGCCCGCGGCGACCAGGCGCAGGACCTCGACCTCGCGGGGGCTCAGGGTGGTGTCGGCGCGGCGGACGCGGGTCATCAGGCGGGAGGCGACCGTCGGGGACAGGACGCTCTCGCCCGCGGCGGCCGCGCGGACGGCGGCGAGCAACTC
Source organism: Nocardia sp. NPDC003269 (assembly GCF_042888005.1). Classification (NCBI taxonomy): domain Bacteria; kingdom Bacillati; phylum Actinomycetota; class Actinomycetes; order Mycobacteriales; family Nocardiaceae; genus Nocardia; species Nocardia sp. NPDC003269. Next base: position 2,009,232 of record NZ_JBIAPA010000001.1, on the reverse strand, counting down.
GGTGGGCGGGGTGTCCTTGAGGAGGTAGCCGACGGCGCCCGCTTCGATGGCGCCGAGGATGTCGGCGTCGGTGTCGTAGTTGGTGACCACCAGGACGTTCGGCGGGGTGGGCAGGGCGCGCAGATCGGCGGTGGCGGCGGCGCCGGAGCGGCCGTCGCCGAAGCGCAGGTCCATCAGGACCAGGTCGACGGGGTCGGCCGCGCAGAACGCCACGGCCGCCTCCGCGTCGGCGACATCGCCGACGACGGTGATGTCGTCGGCCGACTCGAGCAGGGCGCGCAGCCCGGCCCGCACGATCGCGTGGTCGTCGGCGAGCAGCAGCCGGATCACGCGACCGCTCCCAGCGGGAAGGACACGGTGACCGCGGTGTGACCCGGCTCGGATTCGATCGTCATCCGGCCGCCCTGCTGCTCGACGCGGCTGCGCATGGCCGCCAGGCCGAACGCCCCGGCGCGGGGCGCGGCCAGCACGGCGGGGTCGATGCCGACGCCGTCGTCGACGATGTCGAGGTGCACGTCGGTGTCGTCGTAGGTGAGGGTGACCCGCATGCGCCCTGCCCCGGCGTGCTGGACGACGTTGGCGACGGCGCTTTGCGCGATCCGCACCAGCGCCGCCTCCACCGGCATCGGCAGCCGCTCCGGCTCGCCCTCGACGAGCAGCTGGGTCGACAGCGCGGCCGACCGCGCGCGCTCGCAGATCCGGTCCAGCGCTTCGGCCAGCGACTGCCCGTCCAGCGCGGCGGGCGACAATTCGTCGATGAGCCTGCGGGTTTCGGCCAGGTCCTCGGCGGCGGTCTCGCGCGCGAGCCGGATCCGGTCCAGCGCTGGATGATCCGGCGCCGCCTGCTCGGCCGCGTGCAGCAGCAGCTGGATACTGCTGAGCCCCTGCGCGACGGTGTCGTGGATCTCCTTGGCCAGCCGTTCGCGTTCGGCCAGTTTGCCCGCGGTACGTTCCTGTTCGGCGAGAATCGCTCTGGTGCCGAGCAATTCGTCGATCAGCCGCTCGCGCTCCACCGCTTCGCGATACAGCGCCTGATAGCCGAGCCCGATGCCGATGGCGACCAGCGCGCCGAGCACCGGCCCGACCACCGCGCCCACCGACCAGCCCCGGTGCGCCGCGAATCCGACGACGCCGACCGCCGTCGCCAGCACCACCGCGAGCAGATTCCACGGCCGCGGCAGCAGATGCAGGTAGAGGAAGAACAGGCCGAAGGCGAGATACACCGCGTCCGGCGTGAGCCCGAGCAGCGCCAGCCACAGCACGGTCAGCGCGGCCAGCCACACCCCCACCACCCGCGAGTCCCAGCCGGTCGCGTCGGCGGCGCGGACCGAGGCGGGGACGCCGGCGGCGGCCCGATCCCCCGAACGCCGGGGCAGCTCGGTGCCCGCGAAGTAGACGGCCAGCCAGACCACGGTCAGCACGACGACTCCCACACCGTGCCCACCCCCGCCGGGTAGCAGCGCCCGCACCGCCACCACCACACCCAGCACCGTCACCAGCACATGCAGGCCGAGCCGCAGCGTGGTGACCACCGGGGTCAGGGGGGACGAGTGCACCCGACCAGCTTATGTGCGGCTACCGGACCGGCATCCATCGAAAGGTGTAAACGCGGACAGACCTTGGGTGGAGCGCGGTTCGTGCGCCGGTGCGATGGCGGGGCGGCCGTCGACGGCGAGAGTGGAGGCATGTTCGTCGCACTCCGAGACCTGCGCGCCGCCCGCGGCCGCTTCCTGCTGATCACCACCGTCGTCCTGCTGGTGGCGGTGCTGGTCAGTTTCCTGAGTGGGCTCACCGCCGGGCTGGCGCACCAGAACATCTCCGCGGTGCAGGGCCTGCGCGCCGACCAGGTGGTCTTCGCCGAGACCGGCACCGATCCCTCCTTCGATTCCTCGGTGCTCACCGAGGAGCAGATCGCGCAATGGCGCGCGCTGGGCGGGATCGAGGTCACCCCGGTGGGCATCTCCCGGGCCCGCGCCGAGCACGCGGGCGCGAGCCCGGAGCAGGTCGCGCTGTTCGGCGGCGACCCATCGGCGTTCAGCAATCACCCTGCTACCGCACCGGGCGCGGTGGTGCTGAGTTCCGGCGCCGCCCGCGAACTCGCCGCGGGCACCGGCGACACCGTGGTGCTGGCCGGGCACGAGTTCACCGTCGCCGACGTCGCGGGCGACGAGTGGTACAGCCACACCCCGGTGATCTGGACGAGCATGGCCGACTGGCAAGCCGCCAGCCCCCGGGCCGGCGCGGCGACCGTGCTCGCCGTGCTCGGCAACGACCCGCGCAACGGCATCGACGCCGAAGCCGGGACGCACACGGTGCCCGCGGCGAACGCGGTCGAGGCGATCGGTTCCTACCAGGCCGAGAACAGCTCGCTGACCCTGATGACCGTGCTGCTGTTCGCCATCTCCGCGCTGGTGATCGGCGCCTTCTTCACCGTGTGGACGGTGCAGCGCCAACCCGACATCGCGACCTTGAAGGCGCTCGGCGCGACCACCGGGTCACTGGCCCGCGACGCGCTGGCCCAGGCGGCGATCGTGCTCGTCACCGGGGTCGCGCTCGGCCTCGGCATCACCACGGTGGCCTCGCTGTTCCTCGGTGACGCCATGCCGTTCGTGCTGTCGCTGTCGACGACCCTGGTGCCCGCGGCGGCCCTGATCGCGCTCGGCCTCGTCGGAGCCGCGGTCGCGCTGCGCTTCCTGTTCACCACCGATCCGCTGACCGCGCTCGGCGCGACCCGCTGAAGGACCTCCCCATGGCACTCACCCTCACCGACGTCACCCTCACCTACCCCGACGGCGCGGGCAGGCTCACCGCCCTCGACCGGGTGAACCTGCACGTCCCCGGCGGCACCATCGCCGCCGTCACCGGCCCGTCCGGCTCGGGCAAGTCGAGCCTGCTGGCGGTGGCGGCGACGCTGATCCGGCCCGACGCGGGCGCCGTCGTCCTCGACACCGACACGGGCAGTACCGATCTCGCGACGCTGAGCAGGCGCGCCGCGTCGACGGTCCGCCGCACCGCGATGGGCATCGTCTTCCAGCAGCCGAACCTCATTCCCGCGCTGACCGCCCTCGAACAGCTGGAGGTCACCGCGCACCTGGGCGGCAAGCGGCGGACCAGCCGGGCCGAAACCAGAACGCGCGCCACCGAACTGCTCGCCGCGGTCGGTCTCGCCGAGCACGCGGGCAAGCGGCCCGCCCAGCTCTCCGGTGGCCAGCGCCAGCGCGTCAACATCGCCCGCGCCCTGATGAACGACCCGGCTCTGCTCGTCGTCGACGAACCGACCAGCGCCCTGGACACCGAACGCGGCGCCTCCGTCCTCGACCTGATCACCACCATCGCCCGCGCGCACCGGGCCGCGACCATCCTGGTCACCCACGACCCCACCCACCTGCACCGGATGGACGCGGTCTACCGGATGACCGACGGACGCCTGCGCCCGGTCGAGGTGCCCGCCGCCGCCTGATCCGGCGCGCCCGGCGAGCGCCGATCGCCCGCCGGGGGCAGACTGGACCGATGAGCGATCCGACCCAGCTGATCGTGGTCGACGCGGCCAATGTCATCGGCGCCAACGCCGACGGTTGGTGGCGCGACCGCGCGGGCGCCGCCCGGCGGCTGCTGTCGAGCATCACTGACCTGACCACCCGGCTCCCGGCGTCGACCGCGGTGACCGTCGTCCTCGAGGGCGCCGCCAAGGCCGCCGCCGACGGCGCCGAACCGACCGCCCCGCGGCTGAGGGTCGTCCTGGCCGACCGCTCCGGCGACGACAAGATCGTCGACGTGGTCGCCGAGGCCACCGGCTACGACCGGGTCACCGTGGTCACCGCCGATCGGGAACTGCGCCGCCGGGCCGACGCCTACGGCGCGGATTCGGTCGGCCCGCACTGGCTGCTGCGCCAATTCGACTGACCGGCGGGCTGTTCCACCGATCAGACCGGTGACGGCGCCAGCGCGGCCAGCGCCATCTGCCGCAGCACCGGCCTGGCCTTGCTCGCCCGCGCCGGCGCGGCGCTGTGCGGGGTGGAGTTGATCAGCCCGAAGGCCGCGTGGGCCTGCACGCGGGCGGTGTCCTCGGCCAGGCCGGGATGCACCTCGCGCAGCACCTGCACCCACACCTCGACGTACTGCCGCTGCGTGCGGCGCAGGGTGCGGCGGTCGGTGGCGGGGACGTTGTCGAGGTCGCGGTCCTGGATGCGGATGAGCTCGGGATCGTCGAAGGCGAAGTCGAGGTGGAAGTCGACCAGCCCGACCAGCGCTTCGGCGGGCGATGCCGCCGCGGCCACGACCGCGCGCCCACCGGCGAGCAGCCGCTCGCTGACTCCGACCAGCAGCTCGACCAGCAGCGCTTCCTTGTTGGCGAAGTGCCGGTAGACGGCGGGTCCGCTGATCCCGACGGCCGCGCCGAGATCGTCGAGGCGCACGCCGAAGAAACCGCGATCGGCGATCAACCGGGCGCCCGCGTCGAGCAACTGCTCGCGACGCTGGGCTTTCATCAGTTCGCGCCGGGTCACCGGGGCGGGCTCGACCGTGGCCAACCTCGACTCCCTTCCACCGGGTCTGGACAACTTGGTTAGTCAAGATTAACCTGAATTTCAGTTATTGGCGATTAACCGGATGGCAGGATGGCGGGATGACGGTTACGCACGACCTCGACAACGGCCCCACGACCGCGACGAGCAACCGGGACGCGCACCGCGCCCTGGTCGACGAGCTGCGCGAGCGGCTGGCGACGACGGCGCTCGGCGGCCCGCAGAAGTCGCGCGAGCGGCACGTGGCCAGGGGCAAGCTGCTCCCCCGCGAGCGGGTCGACCAGCTGCTCGACCCGGGCAGCCCGTTCCTCGAGCTGTCCCCGCTGGCGGGCAACGGCATGTACGGCGACGAGTGCCCCGGCGCGGGCGTGATCGCCGGCATCGGCCGCATCGCGGGCCGCGAGTGCCTGGTGCTGGCCAACGACGCGACGGTCAAGGGCGGCACCTACTACCCGATCTCGGTGAAGAAGCACCTGCGCGCGCAGGAGGTGGCCGCGCAGAACAACCTGCCGTGCGTGTACCTGGTGGACTCCGGCGGCGCCTTCCTGCCGCGCCAGGACGAGGTGTTCCCCGACCGCGAGCACTTCGGCCGCATCTTCTACAACCAGGCCAACATGAGCGCCAAGGGCATCGCCCAGATCGCGGCGGTGATGGGCTCGTGCACCGCCGGCGGCGCCTACGTGCCGGCGATGGCCGACGAGGCCGTCATCGTGCGCGACCAGGGCACCATCTTCCTCGGCGGCCCGCCGCTGGTGAAGGCGGCGACCGGCGAGGTCGTCACGGCCGAGGAGCTCGGCGGCGGCCTGCTGCATTCGCGCACCTCCGGCGTCACCGACCATCTGGCCGACGACGACCGCGACGCGCTGCGCATCGTCCGCAAGATCGTCGGCACGCTCGGCCCGAAGCCCGAGGCGCCGTGGGAGGTGCTGCCGAGCACCCCGCCCGCCAAGCCGGAGGACGAGCTCTACGACGTGGTCCCGGTCGACCCGCGCACCCCCTACGACGTGCGCGAGGTGATCGACCGGATCGTCGACGGCGAGGCAGGCTTCCACGAGTTCAAGGCCGAATACGGCAAGACCCTGGTCACCGGGTTCGCCCGGATCCACGGCCACCCGGTCGGCATCGTCGCCAACAACGGCGTGCTGTTCGCCGAATCCGCCATGAAGGGCGCGCATTTCATCGAGCTGTGCGACAAGCGCAAGATCCCGCTGCTGTTCCTGCAGAACATCACCGGCTTCATGGTCGGCCGCGACTACGAGGCGGGCGGCATCGCCAAGCACGGCGCGAAGATGGTCACCGCGGTGGCGTGCGCGCGGGTGCCGAAGCTGACGGTGGTGATCGGCGGCTCCTACGGCGCGGGCAACTACTCCATGTGCGGGCGCGCGTATTCGCCGCGCTTCCTGTGGATGTGGCCGAACGCGCGGATCTCGGTGATGGGTGGCGAGCAGGCCGCCTCGGTGCTGTCGACCGTGCGCGGCGAGCAGCTCGACAGCGCGGGCAAGCCGTGGTCGGACGAGGACCAGGAGGCCTTCAAGGCCCCGATCCGGGAGCAGTACGAGACCCAGGGCAACCCGTACTACGCGACGGCGCGGATCTGGGACGACGGCGTCATCGCGCCCACCGACACCAGAACCGCGCTCGGCCTTGCCCTCTCGGTGTGCGCGCAGGCGCCGCTCGAGCCCGTTTCCTACGGCGTCTTCCGGATGTGAGCGACATGCTGAACAAATCCCACCCCGTCGACTTCGACACCGTCCTGGTCGCCAATCGCGGCGAGATCGCGGTGCGCGTCATCAAGACCTTGCGCGCCATGGGTATTCGCTCGGTCGCGGTGTACAGCGACGCCGACGCGGGCGCCCGCCACGTGCGCGAGGCCGATGTGGCGGTGCGCCTCGGGCCCGCCCCGGCCCGCGAGAGCTACCTGTCGATCGAGAAGGTCGTCGACGCCGCGATCCGCTCGGGCGCCCAGGCCGTGCACCCCGGTTACGGCTTCCTGTCGGAGAATTCGGCGTTCGCCGCCGCGCTGGCCGACGCGGGCATCGTGTTCCTCGGCCCGCCCGCCAAGGCGATCGAGGTGATGGGCGACAAGATCACCGCCAAGAACACCGTCACCGCGTTCGGTGTCCCGGTGGTCCCCGGCGTCGCCGAGCCCGGCCTGACCGACGAGCAGTTGATCGCCGCCGCGGCCGAGGTCGGCTACCCGGTGCTGGTGAAGCCGTCCGCCGGTGGTGGCGGCAAGGGCATGCGCCGGGTCGACCGGGCCGAGGACCTGCCCGCGGCGCTGGTCAGCGCGCGGCGCGAGGCGGGCGCCGCCTTCGGCGACGACACCCTGTTCCTGGAGCGCTTCGTCACCCGTCCCCGGCACATCGAGGTGCAGGTCCTGGCCGACAAGTTCGGCAATGTGGTGCACCTGGGCGAGCGCGAGTGCAGCTTGCAGCGCAGGCATCAGAAGGTCATCGAGGAGGCGCCCTCGCCGCTGCTCGACGCCGTGACCAGGGCCAGGATCGGCACCGCGGCCTGCAATACGGCGCGCAGTGTCGACTATGTCGGCGCGGGCACCGTGGAGTTCATCGTCTCCGCCGACCGGCCCGACGAGTTCTTCTTCATGGAGATGAACACCCGCCTGCAGGTGGAGCATCCGGTGACCGAGCTGGTCACCGGGGTCGACCTGGTGGAATGCCAGGTCCGGGTGGCCGCTGGCCAGAAGCTGAGCCGGAGCCAGGACGAGATCCACCTGGTCGGGCACGCGATCGAGGCGCGCGTCTACGCCGAGGATCCGGGCCGCGGCTTCCTGCCCACCGGCGGCACCGTGCTCGCCCTCGCCGAGCCGAGCGGCCCCGGCGTTCGGGTCGACTCGGGTCTGTCCGAGGGCACCGTGGTCGGCAGCGACTACGACCCGATGCTGTCGAAGGTGATCGCCCGCGGCACCACCCGCGCCGACGCCCTCGGCGCGCTGGACCGCGCGCTGGAACAGACCGTGCTGCTCGGCGTGACGAGCAATATCGAGTTCCTGCGGTTCCTGCTCGCCGACGAGGACGTGCAGGCGGGCCGCCTCGACACCGCCCTGCTGGACCGCCGGGTGAGCGATTTCCGGCCCGCCGCGGTGACCGACGACGAGTTCGCCGCCGCCGCGGCCCATCACTGGCTGCGCCGCTGGCCCGCGTCCGGCGGCGACCCGTGGTCGACCCCGTCGGGCTGGCGGCTCGGCGCGCAGGCCCCGACCTCGATCCGGCTCGCGGCCGGTGACCAGGTGCGCCACGTCTTCCTCACCGGCACACCGGAATCGGCGACGGTCCAGATCGACGACGACGAGCCGCGGTCGCTGTCGGCCGCGCCGAGCCCCGACGGCCTCGTCCTCACCCTGGACGGGTTGCGCCGCGAGTTCCGCGTGGCCGAGGCCGACGACCAGCTGTGGGTCGGCCACGCGGGCAGCGTCGCCGTGCTGCGGGAAGTCGCCGAGGCGAGTGTGCGCGGTGACGCCGCCCATGTCGGTGACGCCGAGATCCGCAGTCCCATGCCGGGTTCGGTGATCGCGGCCCCGGTCGCCGACGGCGCGACCGTCGAGGTCGGTGATCCGGTGATCGTCATCGAGGCCATGAAGATGGAGCACGCGCTCACCGCCCCCGTCGCGGGCACCGTCGAGGTGCTGGTGGCGCCGGGCGCCCAGGTGAAGCTGGACCAGGTGCTGGTCCGCGTCGTCGCCCACCCTGTCGAAACCGCTGTCGAAGAGACCGAGCGCGAAGGAACCAACGCATGACCGACTACCTGTCCACCGGCTCGCTGCCGGACGAATACCGCCAGCTCGCCCTGACCGTGCGCGACTTCGCCCAGCAGGTCGTCGCGCCCGTCTCGGCGAAACACGATGCCGAGCACAGCTTCCCGTACGAGGTCGTCGCGGGCATGGCCGACATGGGCCTGTTCGGCCTGCCGTTCCCCGAGGAGTTCGGCGGCATGGGCGGCGACTACTTCGCCCTGTGCCTGGCGCTCGAGGAACTCGGCAAGGTCGACCAGAGCGTGGCCATCACCCTCGAGGCCGGTGTCTCGCTGGGCGCGATGCCGATCTATCGCTTCGGCGACGACAAGCAGAAGAACGAGTGGCTGCCCCAGCTCACCAGCGGCCGCGCGCTGGCCGGCTTCGGCCTCACCGAACCCGACGCGGGCAGCGACGCGGGCGGCACCCGCACCACCGCCGTCGAGGACGGCGAGAGCTGGGTGATCAACGGCGCCAAGCAGTTCATCACCAACTCCGGCACCGACATCACCCGGCTGGTCACCGTCACCGCGGTGACCGGGCAGACCGGCGGCAAGAAGGAGATCTCCACCATCCTGGTGCCGACCTCCACCCCCGGCTTCGTCGCCGAACCGGCCTACAACAAGGTCGGCTGGAACGCCTCCGACACCCACCCGCTGAGCTTCACCGATGTGCGGGTGCCCACCGAGAACCTGCTCGGCGAGCGCGGCCGCGGCTACGCCAACTTCCTGCGCATCCTCGACGAGGGCCGCATCGCCATCGCCGCGCTGGCGGTCGGCGCCGCGCAGGGCTGCGTGGACGAGAGCGTGCGCTACGCCGGTGAGCGGCAGGCGTTCGGGCAGGCCATCGGCCGCAACCAGGCCATCGCGTTCAAGATCGCCCGGATGGAGGCGCGCGCCCACGTCGCCCGGACCGCCTACTACGACGCGGCCGCGCTGATGCTGGCGGGCAAGCCGTTCAAGAAGGCCGCCTCGATCGCCAAGATGGTCGCCAGCGAGGCCGCGATGGACAACGCGCGCGACGCCACCCAGATCTTCGGCGGCAACGGCTTCATGAACGAATACCCGGTGTCCAGGCACTACCGTGACAGCAAGATCCTGGAAATCGGTGAGGGCACGACGGAGGTGCAGCTGATGCTGATCGCTCGGGAGCTGGGTCTGTGACCGAACGCAGAGTCGTCCAGCGGGGGCTGTGGTTCGAGGAGTTCGAGATCGGCACGATCTACGAGCACCGGCCCGGCCGCACCATCACCGAGGCCGACAACGTCCTGTTCACCACGCTGACGATGAACACCCAGGCGCTGCACCTGGACGCGCACTTCGCCGACGCGCAGCCGCCGTTCAACCAGCGGCTGGTGAACTCGATGTTCACCCTGTCGACGCTGGTCGGTCTCTCGGTCGCCCAGCTCACCCAGGGCACCCTGGTGGCCAATCTCGGTTTCTCCGAGATGTCGCTGCCGGCCCCGCTGTTCCACGGCGACACCATGTACGCCGAAACGCTGGTCACCGACAAGCGCGAATCCAAGAGCCGCCCGGGTGAGGGCATCGTCGGCCTCACCCACACCGCGCGCAACCAGGACGGCGTGATCGTGGCGAAGGCCGTGCGGCAGACCCTGGTCCGGAAGGCACCGACGGCATGAGCGGTCGGCGCCCGGAGGAACTGCCGTGCCGCACCATCCCCGGGCGCCCCGGCCCACCGGAAGGACACAGCATGACGATGACCGGAGACAGCGTGAAGCCCTGGGAGCCGACCGGACCGGCCTGGCTGTTCTGTCCGGCCGACCGGCCCGAACGCTTCGCCAAGGCCGCCGCGGTGGCCGATGTGGTGATCCTCGATCTCGAGGACGGCGTCGCCGCGGGTGACAAGGCCGCCGCCAGAAAGGCGCTGATCGAGACCCCACTCGACCCGCGGCACACCGTGATTCGCGTCAACGCGGTCGAGACCGAGGAGTACGCGGCCGACCTGGCCGCCCTCGCGCAGACCGCCTACCGGCGGATCATGCTGCCCAAATGCGAGTCGGCCGAGCAGGTCAGGAGCCTGGCGGGCTACGAGGTGATCGTGCTGATCGAGTCGCCGCTTGGCGCGGTGCGGGTGGCCGAGTCGGTCGCCGCCGAGAACGCCATCGGCGTGATGTGGGGCGCCGAGGACCTGGTGGCCGGACTCGGCGGCAATTCGAGCAGGCACGCCGACGGCAGCTACCGCGACATCGCCCGGCACGTGCGTTCGACGAGCCTGCTGGCGGCCAAGGCCTTCGGCCGGTTCGCCCTGGATTCGGTGTTCCTCGACATCAAGGATCTGGAAGGGCTCGCGGTGGAGACGCTGGACGCGGTGGCCGTCGGCTTCGACGCCAAGGTGGCCATCCATCCCAGCCAGGTGGCGGTGATCCGCGAGGGCTACGCGCCCGATCCCGAGGAGATCGGCTGGGCGCGCCGCGTGCTCGCCGAGGTGCCGAACCACCGCGGGGTCTTCGCCTTCGAGGGCCGCATGGTCGACGCACCGGTGCTGCGGCACGCGGAGCGGATCGTCCGCCGGGCCGAACTGCCCGGCTGAGCAGCACCCGGCGCGCGGGACGAATATCGCCCGACGCGCCGGGGTAATCATCGGCCGGACCGCCCCCGGCCCGCGCCAATCCACAGGAGGACCTCCGATGCAACCGCAATGGGAACCGACCGCCCAGGACATCGCGTCGGCACGGATCACCGACTTCGCCGCGTTCGTCAGCGGCCGGACCGGCGAGCAGTACCCCGACTACCAGGCGCTGTGGCAGTGGTCGGTCGACGACATCGCCGGCTTCTGGCAGGCGCTGTGGGACTACTTCGAGCTCGGCCCGATCGCCGACGGCGTGCTCGGCGATCGGGAGATGCCCGGCGCGCGGTGGTTCCCGGGGACGCGGCTGAACTATGTCGACCAGGTCGTCCGGCAGGCGCGGTTCGACCGGCCCGCCGTGCTCGCCCTGAGCGAGGACGCCGAGCCGCGCGAGATCTCGTGGAGCGAGCTGATCGAGCAGGTCACCGCGTTCGCGGCCACCCTGCGGGCCCAGGGCGTCGAGGCGGGCGACCGGGTGATCGGCTACCTGCCGAACATCCCGGAGGCCATCGTCGCCTTCCTCGCCACCGCGAGCATCGGCGCGGTGTGGAGCGCGTGCGGCCAGGACTACTCGGCCAAGGCGGCGCTGGATCGGCTGGGCCAGCTCGAGCCGACCGTGCTGGTCACCGCCGACGGCTACCGGTTCGGCGGCAAGCAGCACGACAAGCGCGCCGACATCGCCGCCCTGCGGGACGGGCTGCCCGGGTTGCGCGCGACGATCGCGGTGTCGCAGCTCGGACTCGAGGTGCCCGGCGCGGTCGCGTGGTCGGACGCGGTCGCCGATCCCGGGCAGGGCGTGATCGAGACGACCGCGGTCGACTTCGATCATCCGCTGTGGATCGTGTTCTCCTCCGGCACCACCGGCCTGCCCAAGGGCATCGTGCACGGACACGGCGGCGTGCTGCTGGAACACCTGAAAGCCGTTGCCCTGCAATCCGATATCGGACCCGACGACACCTTCTTCTGGTACACCAGCCCCAGCTGGATGATGTGGAACTTCCAGATCGCCGGCCTGCTCACCGGCGCGACCGTGGTCACCTACGACGGCAGCCCGACCGCGGGTGGCCCGGACGCGCTGTGGCGCCTGGCCGCCCAGGTCAGCGCCACCGTGCTCGGGACCAGTCCCGGGTATGTCCTCGGGTGTATCAAGGCGGGGTCGGTGCCGCGGACCGACCACGATCTGTCGGCGCTGCGCAGTGTCGGGATCACCGGCTCGGCGCTGCCGGAGTCGAGCGCGCTGTGGCTGAACGAGAACGCGGGCGAGCACGTCCAGGTGAACTCGATCAGCGGCGGCACCGACGTGGTGTCGGCGTTCATCGGCGGCGTGCCCACCGTGCCGGTGTGGCCGGGCGAGCTGTCGGCGCCGTATCTCGGGGTCGCGCTGGACGCCTTCGACGAGGCGGGCGCGCCGGTGCGCGGTGCGGTCGGTGAGCTGGTGGTGACCGAGCCGATGCCGTCGATGCCGGTGCGCTTCTGGCGTGACGAGGACGGAAAGCGCTACCACGACGCCTATTTCGACACCTACCCCGGCGTGTGGCGGCACGGCGACTGGATCACCCTGACCGAGCGCGGCAGCGTCGTCGTGCACGGCCGCTCCGACTCCACCCTCAACCGGCACGGCATCCGGATGGGCAGCGCCGACATCTACCAGGTCGTCGAGCAGTTCCCGGAGATCGCCGAGGCCCTGGTGATCGGCGCCGAACAGCCCGACGGCGGCTACTGGATGCCACTGTTCGTCGTCCTCGCCCCCGGCGCCGCCCTCACCGACGACCTGAAGACCAGGATCGGCACCGCGATTCGCACCGAGGTCTCGCCCCGCCACGTCCCCGACGAGATCCGCGAGGCCCCCGGCATCCCGCACACCCGCACCGGCAAGAAGCTGGAAGTCCCGATCAAGAAGCTCTTCCAGGGCGCTGACGCGGCCCGCGTCGTCGAACGCAGCGCCGTCGACGACCCGTCCCTGCTCGACTGGTATGCCCGGATCACCCCACCCCACAAGGCCTAATACACTTCTGGCATGAATGTCGGCGAGTCTCGTGGTGCGCGTGGATCGGTAGTCGGCGGAGCGAAGGACGGTGTGCGACGGCGGCCGAAGAATCGGCGCGCGCAGATCGCGGCGACCTCGGCGATGGCGTTCGGCGCGGCCGGCTATCACGGGGTGAGCATGGAGGACATCGCCGCCGGGCTGGGGATCAGTTCGGCGGCGCTGTACCGGCACTACCCCAGTAAATACGCGCTGTTCCGGGAGGAGCTGCTGCGGGTCGGGGAGGCGTTCACCGCCTCGATCACGGTGTCCGATGACGGGTCACCGATCGCGGCGGAACGGTTGCGGCACATGCTGACCGGGCTCATCGGCGCGACGGTGGAGAACCGCGGCACGGTCACCCTGGTGCGCTGGGAGAGCCGCTATCTCGAGCCCGCCGACCGGCTGGTGCTCGACGAGCAGCGGGCCTCGGTGCTGGTCGCCCTCGACGAGCAGCTGGCGGTGCTGCGGCCGGAACTGACCGCACCGGATCTGCGGATGCTGTCCACCGCCATGTTCGGCGTGATCACCAGCATCGCCGACCATCACGCCGCGCTGCCCGCCCGCACGCTGAACCGGCTGCTGAGCGCGGCCTGTCTCGCGCTGGCCGGGGACGAATTGCCGCCAGCGGCAGCGGTTTCCGAGCAGGCGACCCAGGTCGAGATCCCGGAGTCGTTCAAACACGAACTGCTGCTGCGCAAAGCGGTCGAGCTGTTCCACGAGCGCGGCTATCCGAACGTGAGCGTCGAGGACATCGCCTCGGCCGCCGGCCTGTCCGCGGCCTCGGCGGTGTACCGGTTCTACCGCGGCAAGAGCGACATCCTCGCCGCCGCGTTCCGCCGCGCGGCCGACCGGGTCTCCGGCGCGATCGGCCCCGCCGTCGCGGGCACTCCCGACAGCGGCGCCGCGCTGGACGTGCTGATCGCCCAGTTCGTCTCCGACACCTTCGACGAGCGCGCGCTGGCGGTCGTCTACTACGCCGAGTTCGGCCACGTCCCCGCCGAGGAACGCGCGGTCCTGCGCAATATCCAGCGCCTCAGCGTCCAGGAGTGGGCCCGCCTGGTCCGCGAGGTGCGCCCCGAACTCTCCGCCGCCGAAGCCCGCTTCCTGGTCCACGCCGCCTTCGCCCTCGTCATCGACCTCAGCCAGATCTACGGCCCCGACCCCATCGCCTGCCGAGCCCGCGTAGCCCACCTCATGCACCGAACCCTCCTCGGCTGACCTGCGGAATTCACCCGTTGTGTGTGAGGGCGGGGGGTGGTGGGGTGTTTACGGTGGGCGTTCGAGGTGTCGGACGGAGCGTGTATGGGTGGTCGGGCAGGTGGCGAGGGTGGGGTGAGTCGGCGGCGCTTGCTGGGGTTGGGGGCGGCGGTGGGGGTGGCGGCCGTGGTGCCCGGGTGCGGGGGTGGGGAGCCGGTGCGCTCGGTGGTGACGTCGACGGGGGCGCCGGATGTGCTGGAGCTGGCGACCGAGGCGTATGTGTTCGGCTATCCGATGATCATGCTGGACATGATGCGGGCGGCGAGTGGGCCGACCAACACCTTCGATCACAGCGTGCTGCCCGATCCGCTGGATCGCGGGGTGGCCCGGCTCAGCCATGACATGGTGTATTCGCAGGCGTGGCTGAATCTGGCGGACGAGCCGCTGGTGCTGCAGATCCCGGGGATGGAACCGGACCGTTACTGGCTGTTCCAGCTGCTCGACGGGTGGGGCAACACCGTGCACGATCTGAGCAGCGAGCAGCCGCGCACGGGGGCCGACGCCGAGGGGCCGCCGTTCACCTATGTCATCGCTGGTCCGCGGTGGACCGGGTCGCTGCCGCCGCACACCACTCTGCTGCACATGCCGTCGGACCTGACGACGATCGTCGGCCGGATCCAGATCGACGGCGTCGCCGACGCGCCGCGGGTCAACCGCTGGCAGGAGCAGATCCGGCTGGTGCCCGCAGGCGCCTGGCAGCGCCGCGAGTACGACGCGACGATCAGCAGGGTGCACCCGATCGACCGCGGGCCGGAACCGCCGGTCAAGCGGATCGCCGCGCTGGACGGACGCACCTATCTCAACCGGCTGTGCCGGTTGATGGTCGCCGATCCGCCCGCGGCCGCCGACGCACCGCTGATGGATGAGCTGGCCGCGATCGGGGTGGTCCCCGGTGGCACCGTCGACAACGAACCCGTCGACGTGCTCGACGAGGCGGCCCGCCGGGCCCACCGCCGGATCGCGGGCTGGACCGATCCGAACGCGCGCCGCGTCAACGGGTGGGAGATCCCCGTCGACCTGGGCACCTTCGGCACCGACTACCTGCGCCGCGCGGCGACGACGATGCGCTCACCGGGCAAGGCACCGCTGCGCGACGTGCTCTACGCCGAACTCTGGGCCCCGGCGACCGACGACACGGGACGCCCCCGCCGCTACCGCATCCGCTTCGAGCCCGGCCGGTGGCCGCCGGTGGACGCCTTCGCCGCGATCACCGCCTACGACCCCCAGGGCTTCCTGGTCCCCAACCCGGCCGCGATCTACTCGGTCGGCCACGCCCCGCCGGTGGTGGCTGGCCCGGACGGCACGGTGGAGATCGCCGTCCAGCACGCGGACCCGCGCCCCGGCACACCCGCCGGGAACTGGCTCCCGATCCCGGACTCCGGCGAGTTCTCCCTGACGATGCGCCTGTACGCGCCCCGCGCGGCCGCGATCGACGGCGACTGGGAACCGCCACCGATGACCCCCGTGGCCTGATCACCGCTCTCAGCCGATGGTGGCCCGTACCGGGACGGAAGTGGCCGGAGCCGTGAACACCGCGACGTAGTAGTCCGGGACGCCGCAGACGACCGGCTCGGTCGCGGTCAGCACCGGACGCAACCGTTCCGCCGAAAAGGCAAGGTAGGCACCGTCGTTGTGGCATCCGGTGAGAACGAAGGCGAACGCGCGATCACGCGCGGCGCGCTGCGACACCACCGAGGTCACCCGATGGGCCACGGTGGCATCGAGCCCGGCGGTGAACGCGGCGAGCTGATCCGGCTGCGAGACTTCCTCGCCGCGCAGCGCGGCGCCGAACGTGATGCGCTCGAGATGGGCGAGGGACGCGGGACCGGGCGGATCGGGACGATCACCGCCGAGCCGGGTGTTCGCGGGCACCTCGTCCTTCGGTAGCGCGAACACCGCCAGGATGTCCCACGGCGCCGCGCATTCCGGTGGCGGATTGTCCGCGCCGGTCAGCCGGACGGAGTAGTCCGCGGTGCCCTGGGTGGTCAGCTTCGCGCCGTCACCGGGCGAACACCCCGCGCCCCACGAGAAGGCGAGCAGCGCTTCGGTGCCGAGGTCGCGGCGCGACAGCTGGTCCGCGAGCCGACCGGACCCGTCACCGGGGAACCGCCCGACGAACTGGTCGATATCGGCCTGCGACCGCAGAATCGTGTGGACATCGGGCAGTCCCCGGTCGGACTCGAACACCACCGGTTCGGCGTGCTCGACATCGCGGGCGGTGGACGTGCGCCGTGGCGGATCGGAGTCCGCCGACGACGCGAACAGCGCCCCCAGGTACCCGCCTGCCAGCAGTCCCACCAGCAGCGCCACCACGATTCCGGTCCGGTTGCTCGTCGTACTCCCCATACCCCACTGTACGTAGGGCGGCGGTCAGCCCTCGTTGGCCATCGCGGCGATGAGGGAATTGGGGCGCATGTCGAGCCAGTGGGATTCGACGTACTGGAGACAGGAGGTGCGGGTGGCGGCGCCGAAGGCGACGGTCCAGCCGCCGGGCACCGCGGCGAAGGTGGGCCAGAGGGAGTGCTCCCCCTCGGCATTGACCAGCACGTAGAACTGCGCGTTCTCGTCGTCGAACGGATTGCTCATCGGATTGCCTTCCTGAGGGGGTGGGGGTCAGCTCGCGGCGCGCTCGGCGGGGGTGCTGAGGTCGAACGAGTCGCTCGGGGCGTCGGGGTCGCCGGTGAGCAGACCCAGGGCGCGGGAGAAGCGGCGCAGCAGGGTCGCGGCGGCGCGGTCGTCGAAACGGTCTGTGCTGTATTCGAGTTCGAGGCCGAGATTGCCGTCGGGGTCGGCATGGGCGGAGACGATGAAGTGCACGCCGTCGGCCACCGTCGGCCCGTCGAAGCGCAGGGCGGTGAGTTCGAGGCCGGGAACGCCGAACGCCTCGGCACCGGTGTCGAGGTAGCTCAAGGTCACCGCGCCGAGCGGCCCGGCCAGCGCGCACGACTCGCTGGTCGCCGCGGTGGCCGAGGACACCACGGGATCCGGTTCGGCGCACAGGATCTCGGACAGCGTGGTCGCGCCCGCGACGGCCGTGCCCGCCTGCCAGGCCAGCAGCACCGTCATCGCGGCCCGGACGACCGCGAACGGCGGAACCGCGTGCCGCCGGGACAGTTCGGTGATCCGCGCGCCGATCCCGGCACCGATCCTGGCCCGCATGCTCGCACCGTGGCCGAGCAGCGATTCCAGCGCGCCCACGGTCGCCGCGCCCGCGGCGCCGAGGCGGACGAGCGCGGCGGTGGTGCCGTCGATCTCCCAGCGCGCCAGCTCCCCGGTGCGGAACATCCGCTCCCCCGGAATGCCGAACGGGTTGGCGACGAACCGGTCCGAGGTGGCGCGCGGATCGTCGCGATAGCCGCGAGCCAGCTGCGCGCCGGACAGGTACAGCTCACCGGCGACACCGGGGCTGGTCGGGCGCAGCCGCGCGTCGAGCACGTAGACCCGCCGATTCCATTCCCTGACCCGCACCGGCGGGGGCTCCGGGGTGTCCGCGCCGGGGGCGGCGGGATAGGTGAGGGTGACCGTGGCCTCGGCCCTGCCGTAGTCGTGGTGCAGCCGAGCGCCGGTCACCGCGCCGAAGGCCCGCACCTCGGCCGCGCTGAGCGGCGCGCCGAGGACGACGACGCTGCGCAGCGAGCCGATCGCGGCGCGCAGGCCCGCCCGGTGCACGTGGTCGGTGAACGCGGCCAGCCGCGGCGGCGTGAAATCGGCGGCGGTGACGCCGTAGTCGGCGACCAGGCTCGCTAACCGCACGGGGTCGGGCGGTTCGGTCAGCACGACGGTGGCACCGACCCGCAACGGCAGCACGTAGCCGTGCCATTCGGTCACCTCGCCGATGGCGGCCTGGTGCAGGTACACATCGCGCCCGGTGAACCCGTGCCTGCCCTGCATGCCGGTCAGCCGGTGCACGGCGGCGATGTGGCTGATGGTGATGCCCTGGGTCGCGCCGTGCGGGTACAGCACGAAGGCCGGGTGCTGCGGCAGCACCGGGGTGCGCCGTTCGGCCCTGGTGATCGGCTCGTCGGAATAGTCGGCGAGCGGCACATCGTCGATCACGACGGACGGAATGTCGTACACCGCACCGTGATCGCGCGAGCGCACGGTGAGCACCAGCGCCGGGTTCGCGACCGGCGGCAGCACGGCGGGACTGCTCGCGGTGTCGACCGGCACCACGGCGCCACCGGCCTTGAGCACGGCGTACATCGCCACCACCAGCTCGACCGAGCGCGGAACATCGACCAGCACAGCCGATTCCGGCCCGATGCCGAGCGCGGTCAGGTGCCGGGCCAGCTGGTTGGTGCGCCGGTCCAGGTCACCGTAGGTGATGATCGAGGCCGCGCCGCCCGTGCTCGGGGCGTGCACGACCGCCGGGTCGAAAGGGGTCGCGGCGGCCTGCGCTTCGAACTCGTCGAGCAGCAGCTCACCGGGCAGTCCACCGTGCGGCGCCGCGGTGACCTCGTCGGGGTCGACGCGGCCGACGAACTCGAGTTCGGCGGTCCAGCCGTCGCCCGGCGGCCTGCGCCGCACGAGGTCGCCGGTGGCGAACATCCGGTCGTCCACCGGGCCGATCGGGTTGGCCAGGAAGGTGGCGGCGGTGGCCTGCCGCCCGAGGTACCCGCGCGCCAATTGCACACCGGAGACGTAGAGTTCGCCGATCTCGCCGTCGGGGACCGGGCACAGCTGCTCGTCGAGGATCAGCAGCTCGACATCGTCGGCGGCCGAGCCGAGCGGGACCGACTCGAGGTCGGCGCCGGTCACCTCGTGCGCGACGACCTCGCCCGCGGTCTCCGGCCTGCCGTAGACGTGCCACAGGGTCGCACCGCTCACCGCGCGCAGGGCGGCCGCGGTCTTCGCGGGCAGCGGCGCGCCGCAGCTCAGGACGATTCGCAGCGAGTCGAGCCGTTCCTCGGCGTCGGGCAGCGCGGCGAGCGCGGCGAGCTGCTCGGGATCGAAACAGGCCGCGGTGGCGCCGGTCTCGGCGATCGAGCGGGACAGCGTGTCGCTCGTCGGCAGCACCAGGGTGGCGCCGGTCTGCAGGGCGAGCAGCAGCTCCCCCACGCTCGCCTGCTCGCTCAGCGGCGCGTGCCAGAGCACCGCGTCACCGGGGCCGAGACCGCAGAGGCGCTGCCGCCACACCGAATTCGCCTGGGCGGCACGGTGTCCGACGACCACAGCGCTCGCGCCGGACACGTCGACGATCAGGTAGGCCGGATTGTCCGCGCCGGGCCCGGGCAGGTCGTCGGCGCTGCGATCGGCGGCGGGCTCGGCGTCGATCCCCAGGACCGGGACGCCGGCGGGATGGGCCACCTCCGGCGCGGTGATCACCAGGACGGGCGCGGCGAGGGCGACGGTGCGCTGCCGCACGTCGGCGGGGGCGTCCGGGTCGAGCAGGACGAACGCGCCGCCCGCCGCGATCACCGCGTGCACGGCGACGACCAGGTCGGCCGACCGCGGCAGCGCCACCGCGACCGTGGTCTCCGGCCCGACCCCGCGGGCGGCCAGGCAGACCGCCAGCGCGTCGACCCGTTCGCCCAGCTCGCCGTAGCTGAGCTCGGTCGCGCCGTCGCGCACCGCGACGGCATCGGGATCCTGGCGGATCTGGGTGGTGAAGGCGGCGAGCAACGTGGCGGGATCACGCCTGCGCTCGTCCGCCGGGTCACGCAGCAGCGCGTCGAGCGAGACAGCCGCCGTGACCGAATCCGTGTGCGACATCAGAGTTGTCCTTCCGAGTCGTCAGCCGACCCCGACCGGGCGATCACCGCGGCGGCATCGGTCACCAGTGTTTGCAGAGTGGTGGTGAGTCCGGACGCGCCGAGTGCGGCGAGCACGCCGGGCACCAGCCCGGCCAGCGCGACGTTCACCAGCGCTTCGGGTTTCATCGCGGCGCCCATCGCCTTGCTCACCGCGGTGAGCTTGGCGTCGAGCGTTCCGAACGAGATGGCGTGCTCGCCGTGGGCGAATGCCACGGTCGCCGGCGCGAGCCGAGCCGCCGAGCCGACGAGGCCCGGGAGATCGGCGATGGTGTACGTGCGCGGACGCGGGGTCTTCTCCGCGTCGGTGCGCACATCGATCGCCCGCACGGGGACGGCCGGGTCGGCCGCGACGGCCGCGAGGACCTTGCGGAACCGCTCGGCCAGAATCCGGACGGTCGAGGCGTCGAAAAGGTCGGTGGCGTACCCGAAGTGCACGTCGAGCCCGTCGAGCGCACCGGCCGCGTCGTAGCGCTGCAACGCGGTCAGGTGCAGGTCGAACTTGGCTTCGCCGAGTCCGGGGTCCAGGGTCCGCACGTGCAGGCCGGGGAGTTCGATGCCACCGGGCGGCATGTTCTGGAAGGTGAGCATCACCTGGAACAGCGGGGTGTAGGCGGCCGAGCGGGTCCGGCCCATGGCGTCGACGACCTGCTCGAACGGCACGTCGGCGTGCGCGAGAGCGGCGAGGTCGCGCCGCCTGGCCTGGGCCAGCAGATCGGTGAACGGCGCCCGCGAGTCCACCTCGGTGCGCAGGACGACGGTGTTGACGAACATGCCGACCAGGTCGTCGAGTTCGCGGGCACCGCGTCCGGCCACCGGCGCGCCGATGGTGATGTCGGCGCTGCCGGACTGCTTGGCCAGCAGTACCGCCAGCGCGCTGTGCACCAGGGTGAACAGCGTGGTGCCGTGCTCGCGGGCGACCTCGTCGAGGCGCCGGGTCAGGACCGCGTCGATCTCGAACCGCTCTGCCGCGCCGCGCATCTCGCGCCGGGTGGCGCGGGGGCGGTCGGTGGGCAGCGCGAGCAGTTCGGGTGCGCCGGACAGTTCCCTGGCCCAGTAGGTCAGCTGCTGGGTGAGCACGCTGTCCGGGTCGGCGTCGGTGCCGAGCAGCTCGTGCTGCCAGGCGCTGAAGTCGCCGTACTGGATCTCCAGTGGGGCCCAACCGGGTTCGCGGCCCTCGCTGCGATCGACGTAGGCGCGCACCAGGTCCCGGGTGAGCGGCGCGATCGAGTAGCCGTCGGCGCTGATGTGGTGCACCACGACGACGAGGACGTGGTCGTCCGCGCCGAGCCCGTAGAGCGCCACCCGCACCGGCGGCGCGGCGGTGATGTCGAACGGCTGGGCCACCAGGGCGGTGATCCTGGCCTCGACGTCCGCGGCGGCGACCGGGATCGGCGTGAGTTCGACCGCGGCGGACCAGGCGGGCAGCACCTGCTGGACCGGCCCCGCCGCCGTGTCGGGGTAGCGGGTGCGCAGGGTGTCGTGCCGCGACAGCAGGTCGCCGACCGCCGATCGCAGGGCGGGCAGGTCGAGTTCACCGGTCAGCCGGATGGCGGCCGGGATGTGATAGGCCGCCGACTGCGGTGCCAGCTGGTGCAGCACCCACATGCGCTGCTGCGCGGGCGAGAGGACCGCGGGTCCGTCGCCGGTGCGCCGGGTCAGCGGCGGGCGGGCGAGCGAGCGGTCCAGGCCGCCGAGCCGCTCGGCCAGCGCGGCCACGGTCGGGGCGTCGAACACCTCGGCGACCGGCACCTGCGCGCCGAGCGCGGCACCGAGCCGGGCGGCCAGCCTGGTCGCCATCAGCGAGTTGCCGCCGAGGGCGAAGAAGTCGTCGTCCAGGCCCGCGCTCGCGCAGCCGATCACCTCGGCGAAGGTCCGCGCGACCAGCTGTTCGGCCGCGGTGACCGGCGCGCGGAAGACCGCGTCGCCGAACTCCGGCTCGGGCAGCCGGGCCCGGTCGACCTTGCCGTTGGCATTGAGCGGCAACGACTCCAGCACCACCAGGGCGGCGGGCACCATGTACGCGGGCAGTTCCGCCGCGAGCTCGCCGCGCAGTTCCGCCGCGATCGCCTGCTCGTCGCCGGGCGCGAGATCGGCGACCGCCGCGTAGGCGATCAGCCGCGCCCCGGCCCGCTCGTCGGTCTTGGCGACGGCGACCGCCGCGCGGACACCCTCACACCGCAGCAGCGCGGTCTCGACCTCGCCGAGCTCGATCCGGAAGCCACCGATCTTCACCTGGAAGTCGGCGCGCTCGAGGTACTCCAGGGTGCCGTCGGCGCGCCACCGGACGATGTCGCCGGTGCGGTACATGCGCGAACCGGGCTGTCCCGTCGCCGCGAAGGTGCCGAAGGGGTTGGCGACGAAGCGATCGGCGGTCAGCGCCTGGCGACCGTAGTAGCCACGGGCGAGCTGGTCACCCGCGAGGTACAGCTCACCAGCCACACCGACGGGGACCGGCCGCAGGCGGGCGTCGAGGACGTACAGCGCGCTGTTCCAGGCCGGTGTGCCGATCGGAACGACGTACGAGGGGTCCTGCACCACTTCGTATTCGGTGATCGAGACAGCAGCCTCGGTCGGGCCGTACAGGTTATGCAGGCGGGCACCGGTAGCGCGGGCCCGGAATTCGGTGGCCGTGGCGGCGGGCAGCGCCTCACCGATGGCCAGGACCGCGCGCAGCGACTCCGGCAGGGCCGGTGTGGCCTCGGCGGCCAGCAGCATGCCGACCAGCGACGGCACCGCGTGCAGCACGGTGACGCCGTGCCGGGTCATGGTGTCGCGCAGCCGATCCGGATCGCGTTCGTCGCCGGGCCGGGTGACGACCAGCGCCCCGCCGGCGGTCAGCGGCGACCAGAACTCCCAGACCGACAGGTCGAAGGTGGCCGGGGTCTTGAGCAGCACCCGGTCCGCGCCGGTCATCTCGAAGCGGTCGTGCAGCCAGGCCAGCTGGTTGACGATCGCCGCGTGCGGCACGGCGACACCCTTGGGCAGACCGGTCGACCCCGACGTGAAGATCACGTACGCGGGATGGGCGGGCCGCAGTGGCGCGATGCGCTCGGCATCGGTCACCGGTGCGTCCGAAAGCTCCGACAGCGCGGTGTGATCCAGCTCGAACACCGGCACGTCCACGGTGATCGGCAGCCCGTCGGCGGCGGTGGTGAGCACGCACAGCGGCGCCGCCGTCTCGACGATGTAGGCGATCCGGTCGACCGGGTGATCGGGGTCGATCGGCACGTACGCGCCGCCGGCCCGCACCACGGCGTGCATGGCGATCACCAGGTCCGGCCCGCGCCGCATGGCCAGCACGACCGTGCGTTCCGGGCCGACGCCCTCGGCGATCAGCAGCCGGGCGATCCGGTTCACCCGCGCGTCGAAGGCGGCGTAGTCCAGCGACGTGCCGGTCGCGGCGTCGACCAGGGCGAGCGCGCCGGGGGTGGCGGCCGCCTGCCGCGCGCCGAGCTCGGCCAGGGTGACCGGCTCCACCGGATGCGCGGTGGCGTTCCAGGTGTCGAGCAGCAGCGCGCGGTCGGCGCCGAGCAGATCGAGGTCGCCGATCACGGTTTCCGGTGCGACGGTGACGGATTCGAGGACCCGGCGCAGCTGCCCGGCGAACCGCTCGGCGGTGCCCGCGTCGAACAGGTCGCTCGCGTAGCCGAGCGCCATCTCGATGCCCGCGGGCGCGCCGTCGGCCGAGTAGTGGTCGAGGGCGAACAGGTGCAGATCGAATTGCGCGACACCGGAATCGAATTCGATGTCCGAGATGGTCAGGCCGGGCAGCTCGAGCTGCCCGCGCTCGTGGTTCTGGAACGAGTAGCCGACCTGGAACAGCGGGTGCCTGGCGGTGGAGCGAGCGGGGTTGAGCACCTCCACCAGGCGCTCGAACGGGACGTCGGCGTGCGAGAACGCGGCGATGTCGGCGGTGCGGGCGGCGGCGAGCAGGTCGGTGAACGGCGCGTCGCCTGCGACCGGCGTGCGCAGCACCAGCGTGTTGACGAACATGCCGATGACCTCGTCGAGTTCGGCTTCGCCTCGGCCCGCGTTCGGCGTGCCGACCGCGATGTCGGCGGTCCCCGAGAGCCGGGCCAGCAGGGCGGCGAAGGCCGCGTGCACCACCATGAACAGCGTGGCGCCGCTACCACGGCCGAGGGCGACCAGGGCGGCGTGCAGATCGGCGTCGACGGTGAAGCTCACCTTGTCGCCGCGCAGGCTCTGCCGGGCCGGGCGGGGCCGGTCGGTCGGCAGCGTCAGCTGGTCGGGCAGCCCGGCCAGCTGGGCCTGCCAGTAGCCGACCTGCTGGGCGGCCACGGACTCCGGGTCGGCCTCGTCACCGAGCAGCTCCCGCTGCCACAGCGCGTAGTCGGCGAACTGCACGGCGGGCGGCGTCCAGCCGGGCGCGGTGTCGGCCAGCCGCGCGGTGTAGGCGCGCATCAGGTCCGCGACGAACGGCGCGATCGACGAGCCGTCGGCGGCGATGTGGTGCAGGACCGCGGCGAGCACGTACTCGTGCTCGGCCGCGGCTCCCACCTGGAACAGGCGCAGCCGGACCGGGATCTCGGCGGTGACATCGAAGGTGGTGGCGGCCAGCTCGGCGATCGCGCCGGGCAGGTCGGCCCCGGTCACCACGATCGGTTCGAGCGATGGAACCGCCTGTGCCGCAGGGGTGATCGACTGCACGGGCGCACCGTCGACCTCCGGGTACACCGTCCGCAGCGATTCGTGGCGGGCGACCAGATCGGTCACCGCCGCCCGCAGCGCGGCGACATCGAGGTCGCCGGACAGGCGCAGCGCGAACGGGATGTTGTAGGCGACCGAGGCGCGGTCGAAGCGGTTGAGGAACCACATCCGCTGCTGGGCGGGTGAGAGCGGCAGCTGTTCGGGGCGGGCCCGGCCGACCAGCGCGGGCCGGTCGACCTTCGCCTGCGCGTCCACCGCGGCGGCCAGCTCACCGACGCGCGGCGCCTCGAACAGCGCCCGCACACCGACCCGGCGATCCAGCGCGGAGCCGATCCGGGCGACCGCCTTCGCGGCGAGCAGCGAGCTGCCGCCCAGCGCGAAGAAGTCGTCGTCGGCGCCGACCGGCTGATCGTCGGCGCCGGTGCGGCCGAGCACCTCGGCGTACACGGCGGCGATGATCTCCTCGGTGACCGTGGCCGGCTTGCGGTAGACGGTGGTCTCGAAGACCGGCGCGGGCAGCGCGGCCCGGTCCAGCTTGCCGTTGACGGTCAGCGGGATCCGCTCGACCGGCACGACCGCCGCCGGGAGCATGTGCTCGGGCAGCGTGCGGGCCAGTTCCTGGCGGATGGCCGCCGCGTCGATCCGGCCGGTGTCGGGACCGGCGACCAGGTAGGCCACGATCCGCGGCTCATCGACCAGGTCGGTGCGCACCAGCACCGCGACCTCGCGCGGCGCCACCGAGCTGTGCAGCAGCGCGGCCTCGATCTCGCCGAGCTCGACGCGGAAACCGCGCAGGTTGACCTGCTGATCGGCCCGGCCCAGGTACTCCAGATCGCCGTCGGCGGTCCAGCGGGCCAGGTCGCCCGAGCGGTAGGCGATGCTGCCGGGGGCGCCGTAGGCGTCGGCGACGAACCGGCTCGCGGTGAGGTCGGGCCGGGCCAGGTAGCCGCGCGCCAATTGCGCGCCGGAGACGTAGATCTCGCCGGGCACGCCGACCGGCACCGGCCGCAGGCGCGAATCCAGCACGCGCACCGTCAATCCCGCGAGGGCGCCGCCGATGACGCTGGCCGAACCGGTCTCCGGGGTGATCTCCCGGTAGGAGGCGTGCACCGTGGTCTCGGTGATGCCGTACATGTTCACCAGCCGCGGCGAGCGCGGGTACCTGGCGAACCAGCCGGTCAGCCGCTGCGGTTCCAGCGCCTCACCACCGAAGATCACCGTGCGCAGGGCGTAGTCGCCGGGCGTGGTGGCCAGGTCGGCGGCGATGAGCTGGTAGAACGCGGACGGGGTCTGGTTGAGCACGGTCACCCGCTCCGCCAGCAGCAGCTCGCGGAACTGCTCGGGCGAGCGCGAGGTGTAGTAGTCGACCAGCACGATCGAGCCGCCGGTCAGCAGCGCGCCCCACAGTTCCCAGACCGAGAAGTCGAAGGCGTAGGAGTGGAACATCGTCCACACGTCCGACGGGCCGAAACCGAAGTGGCGCTCGCTGTTGTCCAGCAGCGCGAGCACGTTCGCGTGCGGGATCACCACGCCCTTGGGGCGGCCGGTGGAGCCGGAGGTGTAGATGACGTACGCGGTGTTCGCCGGGACCAGCGGCGCGCGCCGGTCGGTCGCCGACAGCGGCGCGGCCGCGAAGCCGGTCAGGTTCTCGGCGGCGGGGTCGATCACCGGGCCGCCGAACCAATCCCTGGCCAAGCCGGTGGCCGTGTTCGCGATCGCGCACAGCGGGCGGGCGTCGTCGAGGACGTACTCGATGCGGTCGGCCGGGTAGTTCGGGTCGATCGGCAGGTAGCCGCCACCGGCCTTGAGCACGGCCAGCAGCGCGACAGCCAGTTCCACCGAACGCGGAAGGGCAACGGCCACCAGGGTTTCCGGGCCGACCCCGGCCCCGACGAGGCGCCGGGCCAACCGGTTGGACCAGGCGTCGAGCTGGTCGTAGGTGAGCGTGGCGCCCGCGGCCTTCACCGCGATGGCGTGCGGGTGGCGCGCGGCGATCGCGGCGAACCGGTCCAGCATGGTCTCGGCACCGGTGGCGACCGCGTCGCCGGTGGTGGCCCAGTCGTGCAGCATGCGCTGCTGTTCCTCGGCGCTGAGCAGCTGGATGTCACCGACGACGACGGTCGGATCGGCGACCACCGCGGCCAGCACCTGGGTGAACCGGCGAGCCAGCACGGCGATGCTGCCCGCGTCGAACAGGTCGGTGGCGTAGGCGATCTCGATGGCCATGCCGTCGGCGCGGCCGTCGACGTCACCGGCTTCGGTGAGGGTGAACTGCAGGTCGAACTTCGCCACCGCGGCGTCGATGTCGATCGGCGCGACCCGCAGCCCGGCGGCGGTCAGCGCGGGCACGGTGAAGTTCTGCAATACCAGCGCCACCTGGAACAGCGGGTGGCGGTTGCGCGCCCGCGCCGGGTCGACGGCGTCGACGATCTGCTCGAACGGGACGTCCGCGTGCGAGAGGGCGTCGAGGTCGCCGGCCCGCACGGCATCGAGGGTGGTCTCGAACGCGGCGCGCGGGTCGATCTGGCTGCGCAGCACCAGGGTGTTGACGAACATGCCGATCAGCCCGTCGAGAGCGGCCTCGCCGCGACCGGCGACCGGGGTGCCGATGGCGATGTCGCTGCCGCCGGAGAGCCGGGCCAGCAGCACGGCCAGTGCGGCGTGCACGGTGCTGAACAGGGTGGCCTCGTGCTTGCGGGCCAGTTCGCGCAGCTCGCTGTGCAGATCGGAGTCGATCTGGAAGCGGTGCACCCCACCGTGGAAGCTGGACTCGGCCGGGCGGTGCCGGTCGGTCGGCAGCTCCAGCTGCTCCGGCAGACCGGCCAGGCCGCGCCGCCAGAACGCCAGCTGCGCGTGCGCCAGCGAGTCGGGATCGGCGGCGTCGCCGAGGTTCTCGTCCTGCCAGAGCGCGTAGTCGGCGTACTGGATCGGCAGCGGCGCCCAGTCGGGGGCGTGGCCGGCGCGGCGGGCGGCGTAGGCGGTCATCAGGTCGGCCGCCAGCGGGCCGAGGGAGAAGCCGTCGGCGGCGATGTGGTGCACCACCAGCACGAGCACGTGTTCGTCGTCGACCGCGAACAGGGCCGCGCGCAGCGGGATCTCGGCGGTGAGATCGAACCGCACCGCCGCGCGGGACCGCAGCAGCGCGGGCAGTTCGGCCGCGCTGACCGGCTCGGGCCGCAGCGCGACGCGCGCGGCGTCGGCGATCAGCTGGGCGGCGCCGTCGGGGCCGTCCGGGTAGCTGGTGCGCAGGGTCTCGTGCCTGCCGATCAGATCGGCGAGCGCCGCCTCGAGCGCGATGATGTCGAGCTCGCCGGTCAGCCGCAGGGCGACCGGGATGTTGTTCACGGCATCGCCCGAGCCGTCGGCGTCGGCGAGGTAGCGGTTGAGGAACCACATCCGGCGCTGCGCGGCCGAGAGCGGAATCCGCTGCGGGCGTTCACGGGTGGTGAGCTCGACCCGTCGCCCGGTGCCGCGCAGCGCGGTGCAGCGGGCGGCCAGCTCGACGACGGTCGGCGCGTCGAAGAGCAGCCGCACCGGCACCTGGGTGTCGAGCGCGGCGCCGAGGCGGGCCGCCACCTGGGTGGCGTTGAGCGAGTTGCCGCCGAGGGCGAAGAAGTCGTCGTCGAGGCCGACCTCCCGGTCGGCCGGGAAGCCGAGGACCGCGGCGAAGACGCCGGCCACGATCTGCTCCACCTCGGTGACCGGGGCGCGGAAGACCGCGGCCGCGAACACCGGCGCGGGCAGCGCCTTGCGATCCAGCTTGCCGGAGGCGTTGAGCGGGAACTCGTCGAGTTCGACGAAGGCGGCCGGGACCATGTAGGCCGGGAGCGTGCGGGTGAGCGAGGCGCGCACCCCGTCGACGTCGAGGTCGGCGGCGGAGACGAGGTAGGCCACCAGCAGGTCGTCACGGACGACGACCGCCGCCTGCCCGACCTCGGTCAGCCCGCCGAGCGCGGCCTCGATCTCGCCGAGCTCGATCCGCAGACCGCGCAGCTTCACCTGGAAGTCGGTGCGGCCCAGGTATTCCAGCTCGCCGTCGGCGGTCCAGGTGACCAGGTCACCGGTGCGGTACATGCGCTCGCCCGAGGCGAACGGGTCGGCGACGAAGCGGTCGGCGGTCAGGTCGACCCGGCCCGCGTACCCGCGCGCCAGCTGGGCACCCGCCAGATACAGCTCGCCGGGAACGCCGACCGGCACCGGGCGCAGCCTGCCGTCGAGGACGTAGACGCGGGTGTTGTGGACGGGCTCGCCGATCGGCACCGAGACGACGTCGGCCGCGGTCACCTCGTGGAAGGTGACGTCGACGGCGGCCTCGGTCGGCCCGTAGAGGTTGTGCACCGTGGCCCCGGTCAGGGCGTGCAACCGGTGGGCGGGAGCGGGCGACAGGGCCTCACCGGAGGCGAACACCATGCGCAGCGCGGCGCACCGGTGATCACCCGCCGACGCACCGTCGAGGGCCGCGACGAACACCGACAGCATCGACGGAACGAAGTGCGCGACGGTCACCGACTCGGCGTCGATCAGCTCGGCCAGGTAGGCCGGATCGCGATGCCCGTCCGGGCGGGCCAGCACCAGGCGGGCGCCGATCTGCAAGGGCCAGAAGAACTCCCACACCGACACGTCGAAGGTGGCCGGGGTCTTCTGCACCACGGTGTCGGCCGCGGTGAGCCGGTGGGCGTCCTGCATCCACACCAGGCGGTTGACGATCGCGGCGTGCGAGACCACGACGCCCTTGGGCTTGCCGGTCGAGCCGGAGGTGAAGATCAGGTAGGCAGCGTTGGCCGGGGTCAGGGTGGCGAGCCGGTCGGCGTCGGTGATCGGCGCGGCCGGGTAGTCGGTGGTGTCGAGCTGTTCGAGCTCGAGCACCGCGACGGAACTCGTCTCCGGGAGGTCGAGTCCGTCGACGGCGCGGGTGAGCACGCACACCGGCGCGGCCGCGTCGATGACGTGCGCGAGGCGCTCGGCCGGGTGCTCGGGGTCCAGCGGCACGTAGGCGCCGCCCGCGGCGAGCACGGCGTACATCGCGACGACCAGATCGGTCGAGCGGCGGATGCCGAGGGCGACCGTACGATCGGGCCGGACGCCGATCGAGATCAGCAGGCGGGCCAGGCGATGCACCCGCTCGGCGAACTCGCCGTAGGTGAGCGACTCTCCCTCGAAGGTCAGCGCGATCGCGCCCGGGGTGCGCGCGGCCTGCGCCGTGAACAGCGAGACCAGCGTCATCGTCTCGTCGACCGGGTACGCGGTGGCGTTCCAGGTGTCGAGGATCCGGGTGCGCTCGGCGGCACCGAGCAGGTCGATGTCGCCGATCACGACGCTGGGATCGGCGGTCACCGTTTCCAGCACCCGCAGCAGGCGGGTGCCGAAATCTGTGATGGTCTGCGCGTCGAACAGGTCGGTCGCGTACTCGAAGCGGGCGAGCAGGCCGTCGGTGGTCTCGCGCAGCGTCAGCTGCAGGTCGAATTTGGCGGTGTGGGTGTCGATCTCGATCTCGGAGGCGGTCAGGCCGGCCAGTTCGAGTGCGGTCCTGGAGTTGTTCTGGAAGTCGAGCATCACCTGGAACAGCGGGTGCCGGGCGGTGGAGCGCTCGGGGTTGAGCGCCTCGACCAGCCGGTCGAAGGTGACGTCGGTGGCGGCCAGTGCGCGCAGATCGCCGTCGCGGACCGCGCCGACGAGGTCGGCGAAGGTGGCGGCCGGGTCGACCTGGGTGCGCAGCACCAGGGTGTTGACGAACATGCCGACCAGCTCGTCGAGCGCCTGATCGCCGCGAGCGGCCACCGGCGTGCCGATCGAGATGTCCTGCTGTCCCGAGAGTTTCGCCAGGGTGGCGGCGAACGCGGCGTGCAGCACCATGAACAGCGAGGCCTGGGCATCGGCGGCCACGGCGCGCAGCCGCTCGGTGAGCGCGGCGGACACCGCGAAGGTGTGGCGGGCACCGCGACCCGAGGCGACGGCGGGCCGGGGCCGATCGGCGGGCAGCGCGAGCAGATCCGGCAGATCGGCGAGTTCCGCTGTCCAGAACTCGATCTGGCGTGACATCGGCGAGTCCGGGTCGTCCTCGGCGCCGAGGGCGGCGCGCTGCCACAGCGCGAAGTCGGCGTACTGCACGGGCAGTGGCGTCCAGCCCGGCTCGGCACCGGACAGGTGGGCGGCGTAGGCCACCATCACATCCCGGGTCAGCGGCGCGACCGACCAGCCGTCGGCCGCGATGTGGTGCAGGACCAGCACGAGGACGTGCTGCTCGGCGCCGAGGCGCAGCAGGTGCAGGCGGACCGGCGGTTCCTGGTCCACCGCGAACGGCACCGCGGCGAGGGCGCGGACGCGGTCGTCGAGCGCGGCCGGGTCGACGGACTCGGGCTCGAGCGCGATGGTCAGCTGCTCGGCGTCGAGCACCTGCTGGAAGGGGATGCCGTCGACGGCCGGGTAGCGGGTGCGCAGCGCCTCGTGGCGGGCGAAGACGGCGGCGACCGCGGCGGTCATGGCGACGTGGTCGATGGTGCCGGTCAGCCGGATCGCGGCGGCGATGTTGTCGGCGACGGAGTCGGCGTCGAACTGGTTGAGGAACCACATGCGCTGCTGCGCGTAGGACAGCGGAATCCGGTGCGGCCGTTCCCCCGCCACCAGCGGCGGGCGGGTAGCGGTGGTCTCGGCCGAGCCGAGCGCGGCCGCGAGGCCGGTGACCGTCGGCGCTTCGAACAGCGTCTTCAGCGACACCGCGCGGCCGAGCGCGGCACCGAGCCGGGAGGCCACCTGGGTGGCGATCAGCGAGTTGCCGCCGAGGGCGAAGAAGTCGTCGTCGGCGCCGACCCGTTCGACCCCGAGCACCTCGCCGAACACCTGGGCCACCACGGTCTCGGCGCCCGCGGCGGGCGCCCGGAAGGCGCGCGCGGCGAAGACGGGTTCGGGCAGCGCGCGGCGGTCGAGCTTGCCGTTCGGGGTGAGCGGCAGCGCGTCGAGCAGCACGAACGCCGACGGCACCATGTGCGCGGCGAGGGTGCCACGCAGGGTCGCGGTGAGCTCGGCGCCGAGGTCGGCCGATGCCGCGTCCGGCACCACGTAGGCCACCAGCTGGTCACCGCGATGCGCGTCGGCCCGCACCAGGACGACGGCCTGGCGCACCGACGGCTGGGCCAGCAGCGCGGCCTCGATCTCGCCGAGCTCGATCCGGAAACCGCGCAACTTCACCTGGTCGTCGTTGCGGCCCAGGTACTCCAGGGTGCCCGCGTCGGTCCAGCGGACCAGGTCACCGGTGCGGTACATGCGCGCGCCCGGCTCCCACGGGCAGGCGACGAAGCGGCCCGCGGTGAGCGCGGCCCGGCTGCGGTAGCCACGGGCCACCTGCGCGCCGGCGACGTACAGCTCACCGGCGACACCGGCGGGCACCGGCTGCAACCGGTCGTCGAGCACCCACTGCGCGATGCCGCGCAGCGGCGTGCCCAGGGTCAGCGGCGAACCCGCCGTCAGCGGGGCGCTGATATTGGTCGCGACGGTCGTCTCGGACGGACCGTAGGCGTTGACGAACGCGCGGGGCACGGTGCCGCCGGTCCAGCGGGCGACCAGATCGGGCGGGCACGCCTCGCCACCGACCATCACCATCCGCAGGTCGTCGAGCTGTTCGGGATCGAGCACCGCCAGACCGGAGGGGGTCATCAGCGCGTGGGTGACCCGCTCCGCGGCCAGCAGCTGCGCCAGTTCGGCGCCGACGTGGCGGCCCATCGGCGCGATCACCAGCGTGGCGGCCGAATTCACCGCGAGCAGCAGCTCCATCACCGAGATGTCGAACGACGGCGACCCGACCTGCAGCACCCGCGCGTCGGCGGTGCCGAACATGCGCGCGGACTCCTCGGCGGCGAACCCGGCGATGCCGGCCTGGGTCACCAGCACGCCCTTGGGCAGGCCGGTGGAACCGGAGGTGTAGATGACATAGGCCAGGTGCGTGGCGCGCAGCGGCCGCACCCGATCGGCGTCGGTGATCGGATCGCTGGAGCGGGCGGCGCACTCGGCCATCAGCTTCAGCTCGTCGAGCACCAGCCAGTCGGTCGGGCCGGGCAGCGCGGACTGCGCCTCGGACACCGTAAGACCGACTCGCGCGCCGGAATCGGTCACCATATGGGTGATCCGATCGAGCGGGTAGCTCGGATCGACGGGCAGCCAGGCCGCACCGGCCTTGGCGATCGCCCACACGGCGAGCACCGATTCGACGGAGCGCGGAATCCCGACCGCGACGATGTCGTCGGGGCCGACCCCACCGTCCACCAGCACCCTGGCCAGGCGCGAGGACGCCCGGTCGAGTTCCCGGTAGGTGAGGGCACGGTCGCCGTCGGTGACCGCGATCCGGTCCTGGTCGGCCGCGACGGCGGCGTCGAGCAGATCGGGCAGCAGGCCGGTGGCGGTGACGGGCGCGCCGCGCATGCCGGTGAGGCGGGCGTACTCGGCCCGCGACAGCAGCGGCAGTTCGCCGACGGGAGTGGCGGGCGCCGCGACGGCCGCGGCGAGTAGTCGGGTGAACCGCGCGCCCAGCTCGACGATCTCGGCGTCGTCGAACAGGTCGGTGGCGTAGAGGACGACGGCGTCGATGCCCGCGGGTTCGCCTGCGGTGCCGCGCCTTTCGTCGAGGGTGAACTGCAGGTCGAACTTGGTGATGTCGAGTTCGATCTCCCGCACCGACACCGGCGAGCCGCCCAGCTCGAAGCTGGTGTCCAGGCCGGCCTGGAAGTTCAGCGCCACCTGGAACAGCGGATGCCTGGCCTGCGAGCGCGCCGGGTTGACCACGTCGACCAGCCGGTCGAACGGGACGGTGGCGTGCGCGAAGGCCGCCAGGTCGGTCTCGCGGGTGTGCTCGAGCGCGGCGGTGAAACTCGCGGCCGGGTCGATCTCGGTGCGCAGCACGAGCGTATTGACGAACATGCCGATCAGGTCGTCGATCGCCCGGTCGCCGCGGCCCGCGACGCCGGTGCCGATGGCGATGTCGGTGCCGCCGCCGATCCGGGCCAGCAGCACGGCCAGCGCCGTGTGCAGCACCATGAACAGCGACGCGCCCGCCTCGGTGGCCAGCTCGGCCAGCTGCCGGTGCAGTCCGGCGCCGATCGTGAAGCCGGTCCGCGCGCCGCGCAGGCTCGGCGTCACCGGCCGCTGGCGGGCCGACGGCAGTTCCAGCTGATCCGGCAGACCCGCCAGTGTCCGTTCCCAGAAGGCGATTTCGCGCGAGGCCAGCGACTGCGGATCGGTCTCCGCGCCGAGCAGTTCGCGCTGCCACAGGGCGTAGTCGGCGTACTGGACGCTCAACGGCGCCCAGCCGGGTTCGAGCCCGACGGCCGCCGCCTGGTACGCGGCGAGGACATCGCGCACCAGGACCTGGAGCGACACACCGTCGGCCGCGATGTGGTGCAGCACGACCGCCAGCGCGCACTCGCCCGCCGGGTCGGCCGCCTCGCCCGCGACGACGAAGATGCGCGCCCGGAACGGCGCCTCGTGTTCGAGATCGAAACCGGCGGAAGCGAATCGGGCAAGCTCGGCGTCCAGCTCCGCGGCGGCCACCGTGGTCGGTTCGTCGATGCGGACGATCCCGGCGTCCCGCACGACCTGTTCGGCCACCTCGCCGCCGGGCACGTCCACCGCGGGGAACACGGTGCGCAGCGCCTCGTGCCGCTCGACGACCGCGTTCAGCGCCGCGACCAGCGCGGACAGATTCGCGGTGCCGCGCATCCGCACCACGAACGGCATGTTGTAGCCGGGCGCGGACGGATCGAAGCGATTGAGGAACCAGATCCGCTGCTGCGCGGGCGAGAGCGGGATCAGCGCCGGGCGCGGGCCCGCCGCGAGCACCGGCAGCTGAGCGGTGACACCCGCGTCGGCGCGCTCGGCGACCGCGGCGGCGAGCCGGGCAGGCGTGGTCGCGCCGAACAGGTCGCGGACTCCGAGCCGGAGACCGAGATCGGCGCCGAGCCGGGCCGCCACCTGGGTGGCGACCAGGCTGTTGCCGCCCAGGGCGAAGAAGTCGTCGTCGCGGCCGACCCGGTCCAGGCCGAGCACCTCGCCGAACACCCTGGCCACCGACTGTTCCACCGGCCCGACGGGTTCGGCGTAGGCGACGACGACGCGGGCGGGCGCGGGCAACGCCTTGCGGTCGAGCTTGCCGGAGGCGTTCACCGGCAGCGCGTCGAGCAGCACGAACGCGGCGGGCACCATGTACGCGGGCAGCGCGCGCAGCGCGGCCTCGCGCAGCAGGTCCACCGCGACCGCGCCCGGCTCGGCCTCCACCACATAGGCGACCAGCTGTTCGCCGACACCCGCGTCGTCGCGCACGACGACGACGGCGCGCACCGCGCCCTCCACTCCTTCGAGCACGGCCTCGATCTCGCCGAGCTCGATCCGCAGACCGCGCAGTTTCACCTGGAAATCGGTGCGGCCCAGGTATTCCAGTTCACCGTGGGTGGTCCAGCGGACCAGGTCGCCGGTGCGGTACATCCGCTCGCCCGGCGCGCCGAGATCGGCGACGAACCGCCCGGCGGTGAGCTCGGGCCGTCCGACGTAACCCCGGGCGAGCTGTACCCCCGACAGATACAGCTCACCCGGAGCCCCGACCGGTACCGGCCGCAGCCGCGAGTCGAGAACATGGAGCCGGGTGTTGAACACCGGCGCGCCGATCGGCACCGTGGAACGGTCCGCGTCGTTCACCTCGTGGAAGGTGACGTCGACCGCGGCCTCGGTCGGGCCGTAGAGATTGTGCAGCCGCGCGCCGGTGAGCAGCCGCAGCCGCTGCGCCAGGGCGGCGGGCAGCGCCTCGCCGGAAGCGAAGACCAGCCGCAGCGAGGTGCGCTCGGCGATCTCCTGCTGCGCCAGAAAGGCTTCCAGCATCGAGGGCACGAAATGGGCGACGGTGACGCCGTATTCGGCGATCACACCGCGCAGGTAGCCGGGATCGCGATGGCCGTCGGGCTCGGCGAGCAGCAGCGTCGCGCCGATCTGCAAGGGCCAGAAGAACTCCCACACCGAGACGTCGAAGGTCATCGGGGTCTTCTGCAACACCACGTCGACCCCGTGCAGCCGGTAGGCCTGCTGCATCCACACCAGCCGGTTGACGATCGCGGCGTGCTCGACCGCGACGCCCTTGGGCAGACCGGTGGAGCCGGAGGTGAAGATGACGTAGGCGGGATGCCCCGGACGCAGCGGCGCGGTGCGCTCGGCGTCGGTCAGCGGCGCGTCGGCGTAACCGGTGAGGTCGAGCGCGTCCACGGCCAGCACCGGCAGCGCGTCGGCGCCGGGCGCGCCGTCGCGCGTGGTGGTGAGGACCACGGCCGGGGCGGCGGTGGCCAGGATGTGCGCGATCCGCTCGGCCGGGTGATCCGGGTCGATCGGAACGTAGGCCGCGCCGGCGGCGAGCACCGCGTACATGGCGACGACCAGCTCCGGCGACCGCCGGATGCTCAGCGCCACCAGCGCTTCCGGGCCGATCCCGTCGGCGCGCAGCCGCCGGGCGAGCCGGTGCACCCGCTGCGCGAGTTCGCGGTAGGTCAGGGTCGCGGTGTCGTCACCCGCCATCCGCACGGCGACGTCGTCGGGGGTGCGGGCGACCTGGGCCTCGAACAGCGCGGGCAGCGTCGCGGCCGGCACCGCGCGCTCGGCCAGGGCAGCAGCGACGTCGAAGCCGGTCGCGTTCCAGATCTTGGTGCTGACCTGCAATTCCAGCTCGGTCGCGACCTCGATCGCGCCGATCGCGGTGTCCAGGTCGGCGGCGGCGAGACGTTCGAGGAAACCGAGGAAGCGGGAGTGGTGCCGGGCCAGCGTGTCCGGGTCGTAGAGGTGCGGGTTGGCCTCGAAGTCGACGTGCACGCGATCGCGGTCGCCGTAGTAGACGTTGAGGCTCAGGTCCTCGATCGGGCCGGTGGACAGCACCCGGTAGCGGCCGGTGGTGGTGCCGAGGGTGAGGTCGCTGCGGAAGAGCATGAAGTTGGCGAGCGGGCCGAACAGCGCGCGCCGGGCGGGGCGGCCGTCGTCCTCGGCGTCGCGGCGGATGTCCTCGGCGCGGTAGCGCTGATGCCGCAGCGCGCCCGCCACCTCGACGCGGGCCGCGCGCAGCAGCTCACCCCAGGTGGTGGCCGCGCCCGCCGCGCCGGTGGGCAGGCGCAGCGGGACGATATTGGACAGCATGCCCGCCGAGCGGCGCATCACCGCGGTGGTGCGCGCGGTGACGGGCAGGCTGAGCACCGCGTCCGGGCGGTCGGTGAGCCGGCCGAGGTAGGCCGCGAAGGCCGCGAGCAGCACCGCGGAGATGGTCGAATCATCGCTGGCGGCAATGGTTTCCAGCCGGTCGACGAGCTTCTCCGAGAGCCGTCCACCGGTCACCAGGTTGATCGCGGCGCGGGGCGCGGTCCGGCTGTCGAGGCTGGTCGGGCTGTCCAGGCCGGCGATGCGCTCGGCCCAGTGCTCGCGGTCGTTGGCGAAGCGGGTGCTCTCGCGGTAGCGCTGTTCGCCGTCGACGAGCTCGGCCAGGTCGCCGGGAACCGCCGCCTTGGCCTCGGTTCCGAGGAGCCGGGCGGTGTAGAGCTCGGCGATGCGCTGGGAGTTGGTGAAGGCGCCGTAGCCGTCGAGCACGATGTGATGTCCGCGCAGGTACCAGAACCAGCGGGCCTCGCCGACGCGCAGCACCGCGCCCGCCACCAGGCGATCGGTGAGCAGGTCGAGCGGCGCGCCGAATTCCGCGCGCATCCACTCGTGCGCGGCGGCGACGGGGTCGTCGTGGTGGCGCAGATCGATCAGCGGCAGTTCGCTCTCGACCGGGATGGTGTGGTCGACGACCTGGTAAGGGACACCGTCGGATTCGCCGATGCGCACCAGCGGGGAACCGTAGGCGTGCGCGGCCTCGGCCGTGACCTGTTGCAGCACAGCCGCATCCAGTTCACCGGTGATGTCGACGTACTGGGCGATGGTGATCGGGACCTCGGGGTCGAGCAGCTGCGCGTACCAGACTCCCAGCTGGGCCGGTGTCAGCGGGAACGGTGCCGACGCCGTGGCGGCGACCTCCGCTTCCTGCGGTCGCGCGCTGAACCCACCCAACTCCGTACCGTGCACCAGAGCCTCCTCGAATCGCGAAAAAAAGCAGAGGCGAACCGTTTTCGGGCAGCACGAAGACACCTAGGTACTCCGTGGAGCGAGAAATTCGCCTATGAGCGCGGTGGGCGCAACCGCCCCACCCGCGCAGGATCCCCGACAGATCATGTGGACGAGATCGACGGTCCTCCTGGACCGCCGGCGCGACGAACCGGTCTGTCCGCCGCGGGGTGCCTAGCTGTTGATCGTTCCTCCAACATCGCGGCCGCGGCCCGAACCTCGCGCCTCGGCTATGTCACTTACATCACATGGCTACCTGTCCATGCATTGCAGACACTAGGCGGTCAGTTAATAAAAAGGAACTTTTTCCGATAAAAAACTCGGACAAACGTCCAGTCTCTCCGGGGAGGTTGCCACGACCTGGGCATCAGTGTGTGCCACACCACATCTTCGGCAGATGTGTGAGCTACCACACTTTCAGAACGGGAGACTATGAGCCGAAACGTTGCATCTGCGTTGCATCGGTACCGAGGCGCCGATCGAGCACCCGGATCTTGGCCTCGATCTGCGCATACAGGGGCGAATCGCGGTCGACGGTGGACCGGTACGCGGCCCACGCGGCGGCGTCGTCGCGGCCTTCCGGGCCCGCGGTCCACCGGCGCAGCACGCCGGGATCGGCGGAAGCGAGCACCGCGGTGCGCAACCGCACCCGAAGCTCGTCGCGGATGTCGCAGATGCCCGGAGCCGACGATCTCGGGAGCACCGGACCGGCGTACAAGCGCAATGCGGATTCGATATCACCGGAGTCGAGCGCGGCCCGCAGGGCCTCCACATCGGTTGCGACATGGACGCGCAGACGGTAGGGGCGCGATCCGACGACCGACGCGCCGATCACCGACCGCAGGCGCGACATCGCCGCGCGGATGGTGCCGTTGTCCAGATCGGTGTCGTCGAGCAGCAGCGCCAGATGATCGGCGCCGAGCCCCTCGGGATGTTCGGTGAGCAACAGCAGGATCTCGGCGTGCCGCTGGGACAGCGACACCCGCTCCCCCGCCACCGTCAATTGCGGCTGGCCGAGTCCGAGGACCTCGAGTCCGAGCCGGGCCGGTTCGCTATCGGCGGCCTGCTGGCCGGCGCGGTCGGGCTC
The DNA here is from genome assembly GCF_042888005.1 of Nocardia sp. NPDC003269. NCBI lineage: Bacteria > Bacillati > Actinomycetota > Actinomycetes > Mycobacteriales > Nocardiaceae > Nocardia > Nocardia sp. NPDC003269. Next base: position 1,970,474 of record NZ_JBIAPA010000001.1, on the reverse strand, counting down.
GGCCGCGGGCACCCCGCGACCCGCGCGCATCGCCCGCAGCACCAGATCCATCTCGGCCGCCGTCGCCGCGGCCTTGACCAGAGCGAGGATTTCAGGCTTGGCCACCCGCATCCCGCCGGCAATCATCAGCACGCCGATCAACCGGCCGTCCGGCTCGTGCACTGGCGCCGCCGCGCCGGTGATCTGATGCATGCGATGGAGGAAATGTTCGGGTCCGTGAATCCACGTCGCCCGGCCGGTGCGCACGACGAGACCGACCGCGTTCGTCCCGATCCGGCGCTCGCTCAGATCGTCGCCTTCGCGCACGCCGATCTCGGCGGCGGCGTCGACCTGTTCCGGATGACCGTGCACCGACAGCACCCGGCCGAACTGGTCGGCGACCGTCACGATCAGTCCGGCCCGCGCCGCGTCCTGGACCAGCAGTTTGTCGATGAGTGGCATCAGCGCGGCAATGGGATGAGCATCCCGGTAACGCACCAGATCGGCACCACGAAGACCGCGACCGTCGAGTATGTCCGTCGGATCGATTCCACCACGCGTACTGCGCAGCCAGGACTCGAGAACGAGCGGACGCAACAGGCCGGCCAGCTGGGTCAGCTGGTCACCACCGGCACTGAGAAAACCATGGGCCTGTGCGGCATAGGCTTCCAGAGCTCCGAGCTGTGCGCCCGACTCTGCTGCCTGCCGTGGGGGCCGCCCACCTGCGAGATTGCTGACCATTTGCCTTTCTTTCCCGCTACAAACTGTACCGGTGAGTTATCGGCAGCCTCGTCAGAAGTGTGGGTTTGTCCCGCAGGTCACATTGTGGTAGCAGATGTCACTTCGTCACACCCGGTGTCGACGGGCTATCACTGTGGCGAGCAGCACTGTCGCGGCCTGTGGGCCGCGGCCCAACGGGACGGGCACGATCGACAGATCGGCCACGGTCAGGCCCGCGATGCCGTGTACCCGGCCGTGGTCGTCGACCACGGCGCGCGGGTCGTCGGCGGTGCCCATCCGGCAGGTGCCCGAAAGGTGCTGGGACGTCCCCAGATGCGAGCGTAGCCAGGCGTCGTCGATGGTGCCGAGCGGCCGGTCGAGGATCCGCGCGGCGACCTCGACCCCGGCGCGCAGCCGGTCGCGGTCGGCGGCGGCGCGCAGATACCCCTGGTCGATCCGGGCGGGCACGGCCGGGTCGGCGGAGCCGAGGGTGAGCGTGCCGGTCGACTCCGGACGCATCAGCGCGACGCCGAGCCTGCGCAGGCCCGGCGTGAACATCGGGGTATACGGACGCAGTTCGAGGTCGCCGAGTTCCAGGACGTATTCGAGGGCGACCGTGCTCGTCGCCGGCGCGGGGCCCGGGTACTCGACGCCGATCTCCGGATGATCGGTGCACCACCGCCCCACCGGCGCGGGCAGCACCACCGGCACGCCGAGCGAACGCAGCAGTGGTTCCGGGCCGATGCCCGAGCGGAGCAGCAGCGCGGCCGATTCCACCGCGCCCGCGCACAGGATCACCCGGTCGGCGTAGGCCGTGCCGCGTTCGCGACCGCGCGCCCACTCGACGCCGACCACCTCGGCACCGCGCACCACCAGACGGGTCACCATCGTCGCGCCCGCGATCGTGAGGTTCGGGCGGGCGAGCGCGGGATAGAGATGGGTGAACGCGGGGCCCGCCCGGCGACCGTACGCGATCGCCAGCGGCACGCGTCCGAAGCCCACCGCACCCGGTGGGTGGCCGGGAATCTCGACCGGGGGGCGCGCTTCGGGGCGGGCGTTCAGGTCGGCGATCTCCGTGAAACCCATCGCCGCGCACCGCGCAGCGAAGTCCACGCTGACCGGAGCCGGGTCGGCCGTGCGGCGGATCGGGATCGGGCCCCTGGCGCCATGATCGGGCGCGGCGCCGAAATCGTGGTCGGTCTCCACGTCGCGGAGAAAGGGCAGCACGGCGTCGAACGACCAGCGCGCGCTCCCGGCCGCCGCGCTCCACGCCGCGAAGTCGGCGGCGGGCGGCCGGACGAAGTAGCTGCCGTTGATCGCGCCCGAACCACCGATCAGCTTGCCCCGCACGAGATCTCCCGGGTACCGCCACACCACCGCGGATTCCGGGCCGACCGGCAGGTGGCCAGGATCGAGCAGCCGAGCGGGTACCTCGGCGGCCGACGCCCAGACCGGTCCGGCCTCCAGCACCCGCACCGTACGCGCGGGGTCGGCGCTGAGCTCGGCCGCGACCACACAGCCCGCCGACCCGGCGCCGACGACGAGAGTGTCCGTCACGCGGGCGAACTCAGCGCGGGGGCACGCTCGGCTTGAGCGCCTCGAAGCTGCGGGCCCTGATCACGCCGAGCCACAGGCCGCTGCCGTAGGCCACATCGTCGAGCCGCTTGTAGGCGACGTACCGCACCGGGTCGAGGCCGCCCGCGTCACGGTGGGTGAACCAGTCGGCCAGACCGTCGGCCAGCGCCATGGTGATCGCGATCTTGCGGATCCGCCGCGAGGCGAGCACCGCGATCAGGGTCACCGGCCAGTAGTCCCGGCACATCGCCGAAGCCAGCCGCCACATCCCGGCGAAATAACCGCGCGCCAGATACACCGCCGCGATGCGTGTCGGATTGTCCAGTTCGGTGAACACCCGCCGCATCCGGACGAGCGCGGTGGCCAGCGTGACCAGCCCGCCGAGCAGGCCCCACTTGGACAGCGTCGCGAACAGGATGCTCGCCAGCACCGTCCAGGTCGGTACCGACAGCGGCGTGACCATGCCCGCGTGCCGCTTACTCAGCGGCGCGGCACCGGTGCCGTAGAACAGCCGGCGGCCGAACCACGCGCGGAAGGCCACCCGGTGATCGTGGGCGACGTGCGCGGCGGGCTCGTAGCGCAGCCGCCAGCCCGTCCGTTCCAGCCGCCAGCACAGGTCGACGTCCTCGGCCACCTGCATCGACTCGTCGAAGCCGCCCTCGCCGAGCAGCGCGGCGCGCCGGGTCAGCAGGGCCGCGCTCGGGACGTAGGACACGACACCGCGCGCGTGCACCGCGGACTCGCGCCTGCCCAGATCGAGCGAGGACCGGGTGTGCTCGTAGCGGGCCAGCGCGTTGGATTCCTTGTCCAGCGCGACGATCCGCGGCGCGACCAGCGCCACCTGCGGATCGCTGAAGTGCCCGAGCATGACCTCGAGCCAGCCGCTGCGCGGCACCACATCGGAGTCCAGGAACGCGACGAAGCCCGTTGTCGCCGCCCGTAATCCGGCATTGCGGGCGGCGGCCGGGCCGAGCGGGGACTCGTGCCGCAGCACGGTCACCTGCCCGCGGCCCTGCCGGGGCGGGATCAGCACCGGCTCGTCGGAACCGTCGTCGACGACGATCACGTTGTGCCCACGCAGGGTGGCCAGCAGCCGCATCAGCCCGTCGGCGTTGTTGTACAGCGGGATGACGACGGTGACGTCGTCGAGCGAGGGCAGCAGTCGCGGCCGCGGGTTCGCCACGCCGGAATCGAGCAGCCGGCGGGCGACGATCGCGGACTTGGTGTCGGTCACCTCCAGGTACCCGTCGCCGATCAGCTCGGCGGCCTCCGGGGCCAGGCGCATGATCCGCGCGGGAGATCCACCGATCAGGATCCGACCCCCGGAAAATGCGCGTACCCGTGGATCGATCCGTACCCCGAAGCCGTCGGGCAGACGATCATGGCGCATTCCTCGCATGCTATTCGCACTCGAGCTCGCAGACATCATCACCCCACAAAAAAGGAGGAAAGTCCGCCAGAAATGCCGCCGTGACCGAAAACCGGGCGCGTCAACAAGATCGGCAGCGCACTTTCGGCAACCGGCCTGTCTATCCGAGTGGACTCTCGTTGCACGCCTTGGCAGGAGCGCGCTTGACCGTCAACGGCAGCGAGACCCGACCGCGGGTACGAACCGGGCGCGAATGGTCGACCGCGGGTCGCGGAATCGTGCGCCCCGGCATCGACAGCGCCGCTTCGCCGTAGCCCTGCACGCATTCCGGGTCGGGACCGTTGGCGGGCAGGCCGGTGAAGAACTTGGCCGCCATGCAGCCGCCACGGCACGCGTCGTAGTGCGAGCACTTGGTGCACGCGCCACCGTCGACCGGCTCGCGCAGTTCGGCGAACAGCTCCGAGGTGGTCCACACCGCGTCGAAACCACCGTCGGCGACGATGTTTCCGGCCTTGAACCGGTCGTGGATGGCGAACGGGCAGGCGTAGACGTCACCGACCGGATCGACCAGGCACACCACCCGGCCCGCGCCGCACATGTTCAGGCCGGGCAGCGCCGAACCGAACGCGGACAGGTGGAAGAACGAGTCGCCGGTGAGCACGCCCTCGCCGTTGGCGACGAGCCAGTCGTAGAGCTCGCGCTGTTGTTCGGGCAGCGGGTGCAGCTCATCCCAGACGTCGGCGCCGCGGCCGGACGGACGCAGCCGGGTCAGCCGCAGGGTCGCGCCGTAACGGTCGGCGATGGCCTTGAACTCGTCGAGCTGGGCGATGTTGTGCCGGGTCGCGACGACCGAGAGCTTCGCGTCCTTGAAGCCCGCGTTGTGCAGGTTCTCCAGTGCGCGGATCGCGGTGTCGTAGGAGCCGGGGCCGCGCACGGCGTCGTTGACCGCGGCGTCGGCGCCGTCGAGCGAGATCTGCACGTCGACGTAGTCGCTGGCGGCCAGCCGCGCGGCGACCTCCTCGTTGATGCGAACGCCGTTGGTGGAGAACTTGACCCCGACGTGGTGGGCGGTCGCGTAGTCGACCAGTTCCCAGAAGTCGGGCCGCACCGTCGGCTCACCGCCGCCGATGTTGACGTAGAAGATCTGCATACGCTCGAACTCGTCGATGAGCGCCTTGCACTGCTCGGTGGTCAGCTCGTTCGGATCACGGCGACCCGACGAGGACAGGCAGTGCACGCAGGACAGGTTGCACGCGTAGGTGAGTTCCCAGGTGAGACAGATCGGCGCCGCCAGACCGGATTCGAACCGGTCGATCAGCTTGCCGCCCTGGGTGGTGTCCGTGGAGGCAGGCAGGCTCACCGGCGTGACCGGCGTGACCGGGCCCGGCGCGGGCACGATCATGTCGGTGTCGGCCAGCTGTGCCAGCGCCTTGATGTGCGCGTCGGACACGCCGACGCCCTTGGCTCGCAGCGCGTCCCGCACCGAGGCGTGGGCCGGCAGCGACTGCACCACGTCGACCAGATCGCGGCTCTTGAGGAACGAGAGCTTGCGGGTGCCGAAGTGGTACAGCAGCGCACCGAAGGACTCCGGGCGCAGCGAGACGCGCGGATGCAGCGCCCAGCGGGTGTCGAGATCGAGCACGCCTGCCTCCATCGTCAGTACACGCCGCACATGCCGTCGATGCTGACCTCTTCGATCAGCGTCTCGGTGACCAGGTCGGCGTCGGATTCGACGGTCGCAGGCGTTGCGTTCTCGGGCATGACTACCTCCATTGTGTTGCCGGTCACCGCCGACTTTAACGTCAGTGACTGCCATAAAGGGCGGAATTCGAAAATCTCGATGGCCGCGAGCGCCTCGGCGCACCCCTCTAGACTTCCGGGAGCAGGACGGGAACGGGCCGATGAGCCCGGTGGCAGTAGAGGTGAGGCGGAAGCTTGCGTAACCACGGAGGGGCAGGGAGCGGCGCGCATTCCACACTCTCGGAGTCGGAGATCGTCGAGGCGGCGCTGCGCGTCGTGCGCGAGGACGGCGTGGAGAAATTGTCGATGCGCAGACTCTCCCGCGAGCTCGGCGTCTCGCCGATGGCGCCGTACTACTACGTCGCCGACAAGCGGGAACTGCTCGATCTGGTGGCCAGCGCGGCGCTGCTCGGGGTGCGCAAGCCCACCCGCGAGTCGGGACCGTGGCAGGAGCGCCTGCGCGACCTCATCGATCAGATAGACGATAAACTGCGCAGGCATCCCGGCCTGGGCGACATCCTGCTCGAGCAGATGCTCGGCAAGCAGCTCGACCTGATCGACGCGGTGATGGAGATCCTGTTCGACGCGGGCTTCAGCGACCGCAACGTGCTGGCCGCGTATGCGACCATCCACACCTACCTGTTCGGGCGCAGCCGGGTGAATCCGCGTGACCGCTCCGCCCCCGCGGACGTGCTGTTGCCCGAGGCGGTGGCGCGGGCCACGAAGTACATGGCGGACCTGCGCGGCAAGTACTCCTACGACTTCGGGATGGAGGTGCTGGTCGCCGGTCTCGAGGCACAGCTTGCCCTGCAGGCGCGTCCCGACCTAGCATGAAACTGAAACACGTTCTAGTTTTGTTCGAGAGGACGACATGACCACAGTCGAGGTTCCGCACGGTTCGCGCTCGGTGGTGCTGCGGGTCGCCGCGGTGATCGCCGAAACGGCCGACACCCACTCCGTGGTCTTCGAGGTGCCCGCCGACCTCCGCGAACGCATGGCCTACACCCCGGGCCAGTTCCTGACCCTGCGCATCCCCAGCGACCAGACCGGCTCGGTCGCGCGCTGCTACTCGCTGGCCAGCTCGCCGTTCACCGACGATCTGCCCAAGGTGACGGTCAAGCGCACCGAGGGCGGCTACGGCTCGAACTGGCTGTGCGACAACATCTCCGCCGGTGACGAAGTCGAGGTGCTGCCGCCCTCGGGCGTGTTCACCCCCAAGAACCTCGACGAGGACCTGCTGCTGTTCGGCGCGGGCAGTGGCATCACCCCGGTGATGTCGATCCTGAAGTCGGCGTTGTCGCAGGGCAACGGCAAGATCGTGCTCGTCTACGCCAACCGCGACGCCGACTCGGTGATCTTCGCCGACGAACTGCGCGACCTGGTCGGCAAGCACCCGCAGCGACTGTCGGTCATCCACTGGCTGGAACCGCTGCTCGGCCTGCCCACCGCCGACATGCTGGCCACCCTGGTCGCCCCCTACACCGCCTACGAGGCGTTCATGTGCGGCCCGAAGCCGTTCATGGACCTGGTCCACGACGCGCTGGCCACCCTCGAGGTGCCGCGTGCCCGCACCCACGCCGAGGTGTTCAACTCGCTGGCGGGCGATCCGTTCGCCGACCACGCCCCCGTGGAGATCTCCGACGAGGAGGCCGCCGACGCCGCGACCGTCGAGGTGGAGCTCGACGGGCAGGTGCACGAGCTGTCCTGGCCGCGCAAGCAGACCCTGGTCGACATCATGCTCGACAAGGGCCTGGACGTGCCGTACTCCTGCCAGGAGGGCGAGTGCGGCTCCTGCGCGTGCACCGTGCTCGAGGGCAAGGTCGAGATGGGCAACGCCGAGATCCTCGACCCCGAGGACATCGAGAACGGCTACATCCTGGGCTGCCAGGCCCGGCCGGTCACCGACCACCTCAAGATCCAGTTCTGAGCGGGCGGGCCGCCTAGCGCATCGCGCGGTAGGCGGCGCGTTCCTCCGGGGTCAGGTGCTCGGCGGCGTAGCTCAGCGCGGTCCGGCCCATCCTCGCCGCGTTGGCGTCGAGGAAGCCGGTGAGGACCGCGGGATCGACGCGCTTGCCGATCTCGCGCAGCATCCAGCCGAGCGCCTTCTGGATGAGGTCGCGGCGGTCGTCGAGCAGCTCGCTCGCCAGTTCCAGCGTGGTGCTCGGATCGCCCGCCTTGATGAAGGCGAATGTGGACAGCAGCGCCACCCGGCGCTCCCACAGCGAGTCCCGCCGCGCCAGGTCGAAGAGCAGGGTGCGGTCCTTGTCGAGCAGCCACGGACCGACGATGTTCTCGGCGGAGGCGTCGACCAGATCCCAGTTGTTCACCCGGCCCCGGCGCACCGCGTCCAGGTAGAACTCAACCATCTCCGCGCGCGCCGCGTCGTCGCGGGTGCGCGGTTTCGACGCCGTGGCGAAGCGGGCGTTCAGGACGAACAGCGCGGCCAGGCGTTCCTCGTGCACCGGGCTGTCGAGCAGATCGCCGACCTGCTTCAGCGGGAGCGTGCCGAACCGCTTGGCGACCTTGCGCGTGGCGGGGACACGGACGCCGAGGAAGACGTCGCCCTCGCCGTACTCGCCCGCACCGGTCTTGAAGAACCGTTGCAGGTGGATGGCATCGGCGGGATCGGCTTGCTCGGCGAGCGCCGCCCGCACCTGCGCGGCAGTGGGGAGCTCGGACACAGGGCACCTCCGGCGTCTGGGAATCCCTCGCATTCAACACCGGCGGGCCGACAGATTCGCGCCGACATCCGGCAGGCGTCGGCGCTTTTCCGGCACCGGCGCTCGTGGGGATGGCTTCAGCCGGGCAGCGCGCCGACCACGCGGCCGGACTCGAAAGTGGCGGCGCTGCTGGGCAATTCCCCCGGCCGGCCGCTGGTGCGTACCGTGACGCTGCCGCTGCCGATGGTCGGGCGGCCCAGTTCGTCCATCTTGCGGATCGTCTGGGCGGCGACGGCCTGGGCACTGTCGAACAGGCGGACACCGTCCGGCAGCGCGCCGATGATGGCATCGATGACCAGCGGATAGTGCGTACAGCCGAGGACGACGCCCTCCACGTCGGCGGGTGTGCGGGCGGCGGCGTCGGCGATGGAATCGGCGATGGCGGGCAGGTCGCCGCGGTCGATGGCGTCGGCCAGGCCGTGACAGGCCACCCCGACCACCTTCGCGTCACCGGCGAACCGGGCGATCAGGTCGGCCTGATAGCTGCTGGCGGTGGTCGCCGCGGTGGCCCACACGGCCACCGACCGGCACTGGGCCGCCGCGGGCTTGATCGCGGGCACGGTCCCGATCACCGGCACCGCGTCGCCCACCTCGGCCCGCACGTGCGCCAGCGCCGTCACGCTCGCGGTGTTGCACGGCAGCACGATCACTTCGGCGCCGAGTTCGAGCGCCTGACGTGCCGCGCCGAGCACCCGCTCGACCACCCAGTCCTCCGGCTTGGGCCCCCAGGGCGCGCCGTCGGGGTCGAGCAGGAGCAGCAGATCCACGTCGGGACGCATTGTGCGCAACCACGCCGCCGTCGGCAGCAGGCCGAGGCCGGAATCGATAAGCGCGACGATCACGGGGTCCACCGTATTACAGGCCGCCGAATCGCCCTGTCGCGCCCGTATCCCCGCCCGGCTACACCAGTTCGATCTCGTCGAACCCCACCGTCAGGGTGTGCCGCCGTTCCCGCAGGACACCGCCTTCGCGGTGCACGCTCCCCTCCGCGAATTCCAGCCGCACCGTGGCGCGGCGGACATCGACCTCCTTGACCACACCGCAGACACCGCTGAACGGGCCCTCCGGGAAATAGACGACATCACCGGCCGAGTACTCGGTAAACCCCACGGCGCCACAGTAATCCAGGCCGGTGACAAGTTCGGCGGCCTCGGCCGGTTCTGTGCCGCCGTCCCGACGAATCGGCGCGGCGGCTGTGAACCTTTCCGGATCAGCCCGCGGCGGCGAGCAGATCGGCGACCGGAGTGTCGGTGGCCAGCTTGGCGCGCAGCTTCATCACCTGACCGGTCAGGCCTGCGCCGAGAACGGCGGTGAGGATGCCGTCGCGGGAGTAGTAGACGAGGAACTTGCGGCCGTCGTCGCTGACGACGGTGACGTCGTCGGCGGGCGACGGGGTGCCCAGCGCCTGGATCTTGACGTCGTACTGGTCGCTCCAGAAGTACGGCACCCGCGCCGCGGTCGGGGCCGCACCGCCGAGCATCGCGGTGACCAGCAGCTTCGCCTGCTCGCCCGCGCTGGTCCAGTGCTCGACGCGCTTACGGACGCCGGTGTCGTGCTGCCAGGCGGCGACGTCGCCGACCGCCCAGACGGCCTCGGCGGAGGTGCGGCCGACCTCGTCGGCCAGCACGCCGCCGCCGGCGGACGGCTCGGCCAGTTCGATGCCGGAATCGGCCAGCCAGTCGGTCACCGGGACCGAACCGACCCCGATCACCACCAGATCGGCCTCGACCTCGGTGCCGTCGGTGAGCAGCGCGCCGCGCACCCGGCCGGAGTCGTCGGACCGCAGGGTGTCGACGCCGACGCCACAGCGCAGGTCGACACCCTCGGCGCGGTGCATGCGACCCACCAGGCCGCCGATCTGCTCGCCGAGCACCGAGGCCAGCGGGGTCGGCTGCGGCTCGACGAGGGTCACCTCGACACCCGCGGCCCGGAAGCTGGCGGCCAGTTCACAGCCGATGAAACCGGCGCCGATGATCAGCGCCCGGTTGGCGCCGTCCAGTTCGGTGCGCAGGGTCTGCGCGTCCTCGTGCGCGCGCAGCACGTGCACGCCCGCCACTTCGGGCAGCCCGGGCAGCCTGCGCGGCCGCAGACCGGTCGCGATGATCAGCTGGTCGTAGCCGAGCGCGCTGCCGTCGGCGAGGGCGATCGTGCGGGCGGCGGTGTCGACGCCGGTGACCGCGGTCCCGAGGCGCAGCTCGATGTCCTTCTCCGCGAAGAACTCCGGCGGACGCAGGGTGGTGTCGTCGGTCTCGCCGCGCACGAACTGCTTCGACAGCGGCGGGCGGTCGTACGGCGGGCGCGACTCGTCGCCGAGCAGCAGCACGCCGCCCTCGTACCCGGCCCGGCGCAGTTCCTCCGCCGTGCGCAGACCTGCCAGACCCGCTCCGACGATCACGATGGGCGCGCTCATACCTGTGTCCTCTCGGCATGTGCGGCGCCCGCCGCGCTCGCGCGAGCCACCGCCGCCGGGAGCTGACCGCCCATGCCATGTCCTTGTGTCGCGGGCCACTACGGCCCCCCGAATGTTTGTACCAGTGCGCCCCGCCACAGGTGATACCCACGTCGCAACGCAACCGTGCCGGTTCCGATATCGACCGGGCGGTCAATCAGGAGTAGACCGAGGTCAGAAGTATTTTTCGTCTCTCGAGGAGGCAGTTCCCATGTTCACAGACAGCCGCGCACAGGATCTTCTCGCCGTCGTGCTCGGCGCATTCACCGCGCTGTCGCCCCTGTGGGTCGACACCAACGACAACGCCCGCTGGACCCTCATCGTGCTCGGCGTCCTCATCGCCGCGGCCGGACTGGTCCAGATGGCACGGGCGAGCATGACCGGCGCCGACTACGCGATGGGCCTGTTCGGCGTCCTGCTGTTCATCTCGCCGTGGGCGATGGACTTCACCGCGTTCAGCGGCGCATCCTGGACCGCATGGGTGGTCGGGGTAGTGACGGCGGTGGTGGCGGTCGCCGCGCTGCCGGCGATGAACGAGCGCCTGCACAAGATGGCTCCGCATCACTGATGCCGGGCCGACGCGTCGGGCGCCGCAACGCGAAACGCGATGGCGACGCCCGGCAACTCATTCTGGATGCCGCCGAGAACCTGTTCGCCGCACAGGGATTCGACGCCACCCCGACCGCGGCGCTGGCCGCGGCCGCCGGTGTGCCCAAGGGCCTGGTCTTCTACTACTTCCCCACCAAGAACGCGATCCTGTCGGCACTGATGCGCGAACGCGTTCCCACCCAGCCGCTCGACGACCTCGACGCCGTCGTCGCCCCCGGTGATCCCGCCACCAGCCTGGTCAACCTCGACACCGCCATCAATCTGCGCGATCACCACTCCTCGGTCCTGCGCGTGATCATGTGGCGCGAGGCCGACACCCACCCCGACGTCCGGCGCACCCTGCGCAACCTGCGCGACCAGCTCCTCGACGCCACCGCCCGCGTCCTGCAGGCCAGCGTGCCGACACCGGTGCGCCCGAGCACCCTGCACGCGTGCGCGGCGGCCTGGGTCTCGGCCATGTTCGCCATCGCCAGCACCGACCGCCTGCACGCCCTGGACGGCGTCCCCGTGCCGACCCCCGACGATCTGCTCGATGTCGCCCAGGTGGTGGCGGCGGGGATGACCCAGCTGGGCTGAGGGCCGTCCTCAGCCCAGCGCGGCCACCCGCTCGTCACCGGTCACCCCGACCGCGTCTCTCCTGCCCCGCAGGACCCGCACGGCCGCCACACCCAGCACGACGTGCAGGACCGCCGCGACCGACGCGACCGCGTGCAGTCCCGTGACGAAGGCGCCGCGCGCGTCATCGAGCACCGCGGGACCCATCCCGGGCAGCCGCAATGTCTCGCCGAGCGTCGGCGCGAGATCGGGTCCGGCCAACCGGAACACCAGCGCGGCCAGCGAGCCGAAGACCGCGATCCCGAAAGCGTTGCCCAGTTCGTTGCCGGTCTCGGCGAGCGCCGCGGCCGACCCGGCCCGCTCGGGCGGCACCGCCGCGACGGCGATCTCGGCCACCACGCTGAACGAGATCCCGTAGCCGATACCGGCGACGGCGGTCGAGGCGATGTACCAGCCGCTGCCGCCCGTGTCGTCGGCGAGCAGCAACAGCGCCAGCCCCGCCGCGATGCAGAAATGCGCGCTGATCAGCGCGTTCGACGGGCCGATCCGGGCGACCACGGCCGGTGTCACGACCGCGGCCACGGTGAGCACGACAGCGCCGGGCACCGCGAGTGCCGCGGCCTGGGCGACCGTGAGCCCGAGCACGGATTGCAGGTAGGTGCTCGCGAGATAGGCGGTCGCCGACCACGCCGCCAACGGCAGGAACCCGGTGACGATCGCGATCGCGAACACCGGATTGCGGAACAGCCCGAAGTCGACGAGCGGGTGCGCGAGCCGGAACTGCCTGCGCGCGAACCAGCCGAGCAGCACCACGCCCGCCACCCCGGCCACCGCTCCGACCGCCGACGGACCGGCCGCGGCCGCGTGCTTCACCGCGTACATGGTGAGCAGCAGCCCGGCCGCCGAGGCGAGCACACTCGCCACGTCGACCCGGCCGGTCGACGGTGCCCGCACCTCGCGCAGCAGGATCGGCGCCAGCAGCAGGAACACCAGCAGCACCGGCAGATTGAGCAACAGCACCGAACCCCACCAGTACCGGGTGAGGAGCTGCCCGGCCACAATCGGCCCGATCGCGAAGCCCGCGGCGAAGGTCGCGGCGAAGATCCCGATGGCCTGCGCCCGCGCGCGTGGATCGGCGAACAGGGTGCTCAGAATGGCCAGCGCCGACGGCAACAGCGTCGCCCCGGCCACGCCCATCAGCACGCGCAAGCCGATCAGGATCTCCGCGCTCGGCGCGAAAGCCGCTGCCGCCGAAGCGATGCCGAAGACCGCCGCGCCCACCAGCAACAGCCGCAACCGGCCGTACCGGTCGCCGATCGCGCCGAAGGCGATCAGCAGCGAGCCGACCGCGAAGCCGTAACTGTCCAGGATCCACAGGGATTGGTCCGCGGACGGGGTGAGCGCGTCGGTGATCGCGGGCATGGCCAGGAACAGCACCGAGCCGTCCATGGCGACCAGCAGCACCGGGCCGAGAATCACCAGCAGGCCGAGCCAGGCCCGCAGCGGTGTGGGTGGGGTGTCGAGTCGAGTCATACCTCGAATCTGCGGTGGTCCGCGCCCGGCAACCAGCCCCCGTGATGGGTACACCTCGCGGGGATACCCGGCGGCTCGCGTTCCTGCCTACGATCGGAAGGCATGGAGCTGGAAAGCCTCGGCACGTTTCTCAAGGCCCGCCGCGACCGGGTCACGCCCGAGCACATCGGGCTGCGGACCTACGGCGCGACCCGCCGGGTGCCCGGCCTGCGCCGCGAGGAGCTGGCCCAGCTGGCCGGGGTCAGCGCCGGGTACTACACGCGGCTGGAGCAGGACCAGGCGGGAACGGCATCGGCGCAGGTCATCGATGCTATCGCGCGGGTACTGCGGCTGGATGCCGCCGAGACCGCGCACCTGCACAATCTGGCCGGATCGCCCGCCACGCCGCGGCTGACGCGGGCCGCGCCGGAACGCGCGCACCCCAGGGTCCTGGCCCTGCTCGACGCGCTCGGCGAGAGCATGCCCGCCGTGATCCTCGGCCGCCGCGGTGACGTCCTGGCCTGGAACCGCACCGGGCACGCCCTGTTCGCCGATCACCTCGACTTCGCCGCGCCCGCCGATCCGTCGGTGCGGCCGTCGATCCCGCGCATGTTCTTCCTCGATCCGCTCAGCCGGGACCGGCACCGCAACTGGTCCGAGCTGGCCCGCGTCCACGTCGCGTACCTGCGCCTCACCGCGGGCCGCTACCCCACCGACGCGCACCTGGCCGAACTGATCGGTGAACTCGCCATGCGCAGTACCGAATTCGCGACACTGTGGGCCGAAGGGGAAGTCGCCGATTGCACCGTCGGCGCGATGCGGCTGCACCATCCCACCGTCGGCGATGTCGATGTCGACTACCAGGTGTGGTTGCAGCCGGACAGCCCCGACCACCGGCTCGAGGTCTACACCCCGCGCGACGCGAGCTCCGCCGACGCGCTGCGGCTGCTCGCCCGGGCGACAGCGGAGAGTGCGACCCACCAGGATCGGGTCGTCATCACCGAATGAGCGACTACCTCGGCATCCACGGGCAGACAACACCGACGTCCCGTCACGCCCGCGACGACGTTCGACCGCGCGCGGTCCGAGCCGGTGGCGCCGCATCCGTGGATACGACGCCACCGGGTTCGATCAGCCGCCGGCGATGACCGACTCCGCGAGCGCCGCCGGTACCGGCGCGTAGGAGTCGAACTCCATGAAGAAGTAGCCCCGGCCGTGCGTCCTGGAACGGAGGTCCCCGATGTAGCCGAACATCTCCCGCATCGGCACCAGCGCGTGGACGGCCTGCGCGCCGCGGCGTTCGGAGAGGCCGGTGACCCGACCGCGCCGAGCGTTCAGATCACCGATCACCTCGCCGAGGTGCTCCTCCGGAGTCACGACCTTGACGGCCATCACCGGTTCGAGCAGCACCGGCTTCGCCCGCGCGACCGCGGCACGCACCGCCGCCGCACCGGCCAGCCGGAACGCCAGGTCCGACGAATCCTGCACGTGGGCGGCGCCGTCGAGCAGCGTCACCCGCACGTTCACCAGGGGGAACCCGGCGAGCGCGCCGACCCGCAGCGCGTCCTGCGCGCCCGCGTCGACCGCGGGGATGTACTCCCGCGGCACGCGCCCACCGGCCACCCGGCTCTCGAATTCGTAGACCGCGCCGTCCTCGGCCACGTGCGGCGCCACCGCGATCACCACCTTGGCGAACTGCCCGCGCCCGCCCACCTGCTTGCGGTGGGTGTACTCGAACTGCTCGACGGCGGCGGTGATGGTCTCGCGATAGGCCACCCGTGGTGCGCCGATCTCGGCCTCGACCCGGAACTCCCGGCGCATCCGGTCGACCAGGATCTCCAGATGCAGCTCGCCCATGCCACCGATGACCGTCTGCCCGGTCTCGGCGTCGACCTGCACGGTGAACGTCGGATCCTCCTCGGCCAGGCGCGCCAGGGCGGTGCCCAGCTTGTCCTGATCCGCGCGGGTCCGCGGTTCGATCGAGACCGCCAGGACGGGTTCGGGGAAGACCATCGACTCCAGCACGACCGGCTGGTTCCGATCGCACAGGGTGTCGCCGGTGCCCGTCTCCTTCAGGCCGATGACAGCGCAGATCTGCCCGGCCTGCACCCGGTCGACGGCGATCTCGGTGCTCGAATGCATCTGGAACAGCTTGCCCAGGCGCTCCTTTCGTCCAGTGGTCGAATTCAGTACGGTCGCACCGGGTTCGGCGCGGCCCGAGTAGACCCGCAGGTACACGAGCTTGCCGAAGAACGGGTGCAGCGCGACCTTGAACGCCAGCGCCGCGAACGGCTCGGCGACATCGGGTGCGCGCTCGATGTACTCGCCCTCCGGCGAGAACCCGTGCACGGCGACGACATCCAGCGGCGACGGCAGGTAGTCGACGACCGCGTCCAGCAGCGGCTGCACGCCGATGTTGGCCAGCGCCGAACCGCACAGGACCGGGTAGGCGCGCGCGTCGATCGTCATCGTGCGGATGGCGGCCTTGAGCACGTCGACCGGGATCGGCGCACCGGCGAGGTAGCGCTCCAGCACCGCCTCGTCGGCCTCGGCGACCGCGGCCACCAGCGCCTCGCGGTGCAGTTCGGCCTCGACGCGCAGTTCGTCCGGGATCTCGACGATCTCGAACCGCGCGCCGCGGTCGGTGTCACCGCGCCACACCTTCGCCGTCATCTCGACCAGGTCGACGATGCCCTCGAACGCGCTCTCGGCGCCGATCGGCAGCTGGATCACCAACGGCCGCACGCCGAGTCGCTCCGCGATGGTCCGCACGGTGAACGCGAAGTCCGCGCCGAGCTTGTCCATCTTGTTCACGAAACAGATCCGTGGCACGCCGTAGCGATCGGCCTGCCGCCACACCTGCTCCGACTGCGGCTCGACACCTTCCTTGGCATCGAACACGGCGACCGCGCCGTCGAGCACCCGCAGCGACCGCTCCACCTCGACGGTGAAGTCGACGTGGCCGGGGGTGTCGAGGATGGTGATCTCGTGCTCGTTCCACCGGCAGGTGGTGGCCGCGGCGGCGATGGTGATGCCGTGCTCGCGCTCCTGGATCATCCGGTCCATGGCGGCGGTGCCGTCGTGGACCTCACCCAGGGTGCGGGTGACGCCGGTGTAGAACAGGATGCGTTCGGTGGTGGTCGTCTTGCCCGCGTCGATGTGGGCGGCGATGCCGATATTGCGCAGGCGGGCGAGGTCGGTCCGTCTCGTGGTCATGGGAATCCCCCAGTACGTCAACTAGTTCGGTCGAAGAAGTCGACGCTCGCCAGTTACGCGTTCCACCGGACGGCACGGGCATCGAATCACGCGCCGCCCCACCGGCGCCCGAGGACCCGATGCGAACTAGCGCCGCGACAGCGGACGTACCGTAACCATGCCCCCAGTTCTACGCGCCCGGAGCGGGCCTGTCGACCGGTTTTCCGGAGGGTGCGGGCATAAAACCACCGGCACGGCAGTTCGTCTCGACGAGGGGACATCGCCGTTCGGAGCGGTGGCCTCGTCGTCCAGCGCGTCAGCCCACCCAGAGGAGACCCACCGATGACAGCGGCATTCGACCCGCACGATCTGCTCGCGGCAGCGAAGCTCGGCGTACTCGCCACCATCAAGGCGGACGGACGGCCCCAGCTGTCCCCCGTCACCCCCTACTACGACCGCGCGGCCGGGGTCATCTACGTCTCGATGACCGAGGGCCGCGCCAAGACCAGCAACCTGCGCCGCGACCCCAGGGCCGCCTTCGAGGTGACCGCGCCCGACGGCTGGTCCTGGGCCACCGCCGAAGGCAGCGTCACGCTGACCGGGCCCGGCACCGATCCCGACGGGCCGGAGGTCGCCGCCCTCGTCGACTACTACCGCGCCGCCGCGGGCGAACACCCGGACTGGACCGAGTACCGCGAGGTGATGGTCGCCGATCGCCGGGTGCTCATGGCGCTCACCGTCGAGCACGTCTACGGCGCCAAGATCCGCTGATCGCCGGAACCGCCTCGGCGCCAAGAACTCTCAGGGCACTGCCAGAGCAGCTCGGTACCGTGGGCGAGACCAGCCCGTTCGTCATCATCATCAGGCAGGAGAAATCGTTGAGTCAGGAATCGTTGTTGCACCGGGTCGTGCGGGGGATGAACGCCGGCGTGGTCGCGCTGACCGAAGCCCCCGTCGTCGGGAAGTTCCTCGGTAAGGCGTTCGCACAGGTCAGCTACGTCGGGCGGCGCTCGGGACAGACCTTCAGTACCCCGGTCAACTATCGCCGCTCCGGCGACGAGTACATCATCGGCGTCGCGCTGCCCGACAAGAAGAAGTGGTGGCGCAACTTCCTCGGCGAGGGTGGCCCGGTCACCCTGCGCATCGACGGCGTCGACAAGCCCGGCCACGCGGTGACCCACCGCGACGACCGCGGCCGGGTCACCGTCCGCGTCCGGCTCGCCCCGGCCTGATCCCGCCGCTCAGCCGCCCGGCGTCGTCAGGAACGCGGTGACGTCGGGCGCGAAGCGCTCGTGCTTGATCGCGCCGAGGTGGTTGGTGTCCGGGTAGACCACGAGCCGGGCGCCCGGGATGCCGTCGGCGGTGTGCCGGAAGGTGTCGACGGAGTAGTACTCGTCCCGGTCGCCGCCGACCACCAGGGTCGGTGCGGTGATGTCGGCCAGCCGGCCGTCGAGGTCGAAGGTGTCCTCGGCCCGCACGAACGCGAGGGTGTCGGCCGGATTCTTCGGCCGCACCAGCGGATCGGCCAGCCACGCGACCGCCCCGGCCAGCCGCGCCTTGACCGGCGACTCGATGCCCTGGGTGGCCAGGTGCTGGAGCGACCGCTTGCCCGCGGCCGCGGCCGTCGCGTACTTCATCTGCGATGCCCTGGCCGCGTCCTCGAGCCGATACCCCGACGAGGCGACCACCAGCTTGCGCACCGCCGCCGGCTGATCCGCGGCGAGCTGCAACGCCAGCGACCCGCCCGAGGAGATCCCGAGCACGTCCACCGGCGCACCGAACTCCGCCAGCAGCCCCTCCGCGTGCTCCCGCGCGATATCGGCCATCGTGGTCCCCGCCGCCATCCCCGGCGCCCGATTCACCGCATACACCCGAAAGTTCCTGGCCAGCGGCGCCATCGTCTTGACCTCCGCCCGCCGCACCAACCCGGTCGGATTGGCATGATCCGGCATGAACCACCGCAGGAACACCAGCGTCGGCCCCTCCCCGAACGCCAGATACGGCATCCCCCGCCCGAGCACACCCTCAGTGACTTCGAACCCTCGCACCACCGCCACGCCACCCTCCACTCCATCGGAAGTACCAGCCCCGCACGCTACCGAGCCCGCCGCTGCCACACGATGACCTCCCGGGTCACGGACCGCCCAGCCGCTCACGCCCTCTGGCCGAAATGCGTCCGAATATCCACTACAACAACGACTTTCAGACATCTCGGGTCGATATTGTCGATCTTGAAAGACGCCGACGTGTACCAATCGAAGTGGCAGCGATCCGGCTGCCGACGAGGTTCGCCTCGGTGAGCAAAACAAGGACGACGATGAAGTACACACGTGCCTGGAGTATCGGCTTCGCCGCCCTCGGATCTGCGATGGCGGCGGCCCTGGTGGGGGTAGCCCCGGCACAGGCCAATCCGATCAGCATGACGGTCTCGAGCAACGACGTCTATGTCGGCCAGGCCTACACCCTGACGATCACCTGCGACTTCCGATCGACCGTAGCGGTCATCGACAACGGCGAAGTCCTCGGAAACACACCTGTCGCGCCTGGCGAGAATCTGATCGCCACCGCACAGTGGACACCTACCTCGGCGGGCAAGCACACCCTCGTCGCCGAGGGCTGCATGAGCGCCTTCCAGACCAACACCCCGATCCAGATCGAGGTGCAGGTCAAGGAAGCGCCCCCGGCCACGCCCGCCTGGCAACTGGGCGCCACCTATCAGGTCGGCGACAAGGTGACCTACGACGGCGCCGAGTACCAGTGCCGCCAGTCCCACACCGCCCACGCCCCGAACTGGACCCCGCCCAACACCCCGGCCCTCTGGCAGAAACTCTGACCGTCCACCGGTGACCTGAAACGCCGAACGGCGCCGCTCCCGGGGGAGCGACGCCGTTGCGGTGTCAGTCAGTCAGAGACTCACTTGATGATCTTCGTGACGCGACCGGCGCCGACGGTGCGGCCACCCTCACGGATCGCGAAACGCAGGCCCTCGTCCATGGCGACCGGCTGGATCAGCTTGACGGACATCTCGGTGTTGTCACCGGGCATGACCATCTCGGTGCCCTCGGGCAGGGTCACAACGCCCGTCACGTCAGTCGTACGGAAGTAGAACTGCGGACGGTAGTTGTTGAAGAACGGGGTGTGGCGGCCGCCCTCGTCCTTCGACAGGATGTACGCCTGGCCCTCGAACTCGGTGTGCGGGGTGGTGGTGCCCGGCTTCACGACGACCTGGCCACGCTCGACATCTTCGCGCTTGATGCCACGAACCAGCAGACCGACGTTGTCGCCCGCCTGGCCCTGGTCGAGCAGCTTGCGGAACATCTCGATACCGGTGACGGTGGTCTTGGTGCTCTTCTCGCGGATGCCGACGATCTCGACTTCCTCGTTCACGTTCACGATGCCGCGCTCGACGCGACCGGTGACGACGGTGCCACGACCGGTGATCGTGAAGACGTCCTCGACCGGCATCAGGAACGGGAGCTCGGTCTCGCGGACCGGGTCCGGGATCGACTCGTCGACGGCGTTCATCAGCTCGAGGACCGCGTCGGCCCACTTCTGGTCACCCTCGAGGGCCTTCAGGCCGGAGACACGCACGACCGGCGCGTCCTCGTCGAACTCCTGCGAAGCCAGCAGCTCGCGGACCTCCATCTCGACGAGCTCGAGGATTTCCTCGTCGTCGACCATGTCCGACTTGTTCAGCGCGACCAGGATGTAGGGCACGCCGACCTGACGGGCGAGCAGCACGTGCTCGCGGGTCTGCGGCATCGGGCCGTCGGTGGCGGCCACGACCAGGATCGCGCCGTCCATCTGGGCGGCACCGGTGATCATGTTCTTGATGTAGTCGGCGTGACCGGGGGCGTCGACGTGCGCGTAGTGGCGCTTCTCGGTCTGGTACTCGACGTGGGAGATGTTGATCGTGATACCACGAGCCTTCTCCTCCGGCGCCTTGTCGATCTGATCGAACGCGAACGCGGCGTTCAGATCCGGGTACTTGTCAGCCAGCACCTTGGTGATCGCCGCAGTCAGCGTGGTCTTGCCGTGGTCGACGTGACCGATGGTGCCGATGTTGACGTGGGGCTTCGTCCGCTCGAACTTCGCCTTCGCCACTGTTGTCCTCCTGGACTAGTTAGTGCGTGCTTTTTTGCAGCAGTGCGGTTATTAAGGGGGGTCGTGCTGACGCCCGGTTGCCGGGGCCAAGCGTACTTGGCCCCGGCAAGCGAATTACTCGCCGGTCGCCTTGGCGATGATCTCCTTGGACACGTTGGCCGGAACCTCCGCGTACTGGGCGAACACCATGGAGTAGTTCGCGCGACCCTGGGTCTTCGACCGCAGGTCACCGATGTAGCCGAACATCTCCGAGAGCGGAACCAGCGCCTTGACGACACGGGCACCACTGCGTTCCTCCATGGCCTGGATCTGGCCACGGCGGGAGTTGAGGTCGCCGATCACGTCGCCCATGTAATCCTCGGGCGTGATGACCTCGACCGCCATGAGCGGCTCGAGGATCACCGGACCGGCCTTACGGGCCGCTTCCTTGAGGGCCTGCGAGCCCGCGATCTTGAACGCCATTTCCGAGGAGTCGACGTCGTGGTACGCGCCGTCGAGCAGGGTGACCTTCAGGTTCACCAGCGGGTAGCCGGCGAGCACGCCGTACTGCATGGCGTCCTGGGCACCCGCGTCGACCGACGGGATGTACTCACGGGGCACGCGACCGCCGGAGACCTTGTTCTCGAACTCGTAGTGCGCGCCGTCCTCGCCGACGAAGGGCTCGACCGCGATGATGACCTTCGCGAACTGGCCGGAGCCACCCGTCTGCTTCTTGTGCGTGAACTCGAGCTTCTCGACGGCCTTGGTGATCGTCTCGCGGTAGGCCACCTGCGGCTTACCGACGTTCGCCTCGACCTTGAACTCGCGCTTCATGCGGTCGACGAGGATGTCGAGGTGGAGCTCGCCCATGCCGCCGATGACGGTCTGGCCGGTCTCGGCGTCCAGCTTGACCGAGAACGTCGGATCCTCGCGCGCCAGCTTCTGGATCGCGGTGCCGAGCTTCTCCTGGTCGGACTTGGTCTTGGGCTCGATCGAGACCTCGATGACCGGGTCCGGGAACGTCATCGACTCGAGGACGACCTGGTTCTGCGGGTCGGAGAGGGTGTCACCGGTGGTGGTGTCCTTCAGACCGATCACGGCGTAGATGTGGCCGGCCGACGCGGTGGTGACCGGGTTCTCCTTGTTGGAGTGCATCTGGAACAGCTTGCCCAGGCGCTCCTTCTTGCCCTTGGTCGAGTTGACGACCTGCGAGCCGGAGTCGACCTTGCCCGAGTACACGCGGACGTAGGTGAGCTCACCGAAGAACGGGTGCACCGCGATCTTGAACGCCAGCGCCGCGAACGGCTCGTCGACGTTCGGCTTGCGGGTGACGAGCTCCTCTTCCTTGCCCGGGATGTGGCCGGTGGTGGCCTCGACATCCAGCGGGGAGGGCAGGTAGTCGATGACCGCGTCGAGCATGGGCTGCACGCCCTTGTTCTTGAACGCGGAACCACACAGCACCGGGTACAGCTCGGAGTTGACCGTCATCTTGCGGATGGCGCCCTTGATCTCCTCGACCGAGAGCTCCTCACCGCCGAAGAACTTCTCCAGCAGCGACTCGTCGGACTCGGCGACGGTCTCGAGCAGCTCCTGGCGGTACTGCTCGGCCTTGTCCTTGAGATCGGCCGGGATCTCGACGACCTCGTACTCTTCGCCGAGCTTGGTCTCGCCCTTCCAGACCTTGGCGTTGTTCTCGACCAGGTCGACGATGCCCTCGAAGTCGTTCTCCGCGCCGATCGGCAGCTGGATGACCAGCGGCTTGGCACCGAGACGGTCCTTGATGGTCTGCACCGTGAAGTAGAAGTCGGCGCCGAGCTTGTCCATCTTGTTCACGAAGCAGATACGCGGCACGTCGTACTTGTCGGCCTGACGCCACACCTGCTCGGACTGCGGCTCGACACCCTCTTTGCCGTCGAACACGGCGACCGCACCATCGAGCACGCGCAGCGACCGCTCCACCTCGACGGTGAAGTCGACGTGCCCGGGGGTGTCGATGATGTTGATCTGGTTGTCTTTCCAGAAGCAGGTGGTAGCGGCGGAGGTGATGGTGATACCACGCTCCTGCTCCTGCTCCATCCAGTCCATCGTGGCCGCGCCGTCGTGGACCTCACCGATCTTGTACGTGATACCGGTGTAGAAGAGGATGCGTTCGGTAGTGGTGGTCTTGCCCGCATCGATGTGGGCCATGATGCCGATGTTGCGGACCTTGTTCAGGTCGGTGAGCACGTCCTGTGCCACGGAAATCTTCCCCGCTCGTTAGCTAGTTGGAATTCTCGGGAACGACCCTGGTTCGGGTCGTCACAATGTCAACGCCGGGGGCGGCACCGAAGTGCCGCGTCCCGACTGAAAGCCTTCCGGCGCCGACACTAGCGACGGGCCGGGCGGCAATCACCAGCGGTAGTGCGCGAAGGCCCGGTTCGACTCGGCCATCTTGTGGGTGTCCTCGCGACGCTTCACCGAAGCGCCGAGGCCGTTGCTGGCGTCGAGGAGCTCGTTGGCGAGACGCTCGACCATGGTCTTCTCGCGACGGGCGCGGGAGTAGCTGACCAGCCAGCGCAGCGCCAGGGTGTTGGCGCGGCCCGGACGGACCTCGACCGGCACCTGGTAGGTGGCGCCACCGACACGGCGGGGCTTCACCTCGAGGGCGGGCTTGACGTTGTCCAGCGCACGCTTGAGGGTGACGACCGGGTCGGTGCCGGTCTTCTCACGCGCCTGCTCGAGAGCACCGTAGACGATGCGCTCGGCGGTGGACTTCTTACCGTCCAGCAGGATCTTGTTGACCAGCTGAGTGACCAGCGGCGACCCGTAGACCGGGTCGTTGATCAGCGGACGCTTGGGTGCGGGGCCCTTGCGTGGCATATCAGCTCTTCTCCTTCTTGGCGCCGTAGCGGCTGCGGGCCTGCTTGCGGTTCTTCACACCCTGGGTGTCCAGCGAGCCACGGATGATCTTGTAGCGGACACCGGGGAGGTCCTTCACACGACCGCCACGGACGAGCACCATCGAGTGCTCCTGCAGGTTGTGGCCCTCGCCGGGGATGTACGCCGTGACCTCGACTGCGCTGGTCAGGCGAACACGCGCGACCTTACGCAGCGCGGAGTTCGGCTTCTTGGGGGTGGTGGTGTACACGCGAGTGCACACGCCACGACGCTGCGGGCTCCCCTTCAGGGCCGCAGTCTTGGTCTTGGAGACCTTGTCGCGGCGACCCTTGCGGACCAGCTGGTTGATGGTTGGCATAGACCGGCTTTCCTTATTGGTAATTGCGGCTGTCGGAACACATGTCTTCAGTTCATCGAGCTTTCACTCGCACGTCCGACCGTGTTTCCGTTTACCCGCGGTCGGGCGTGTCGCGCGCAGCTCAGGGCCCTTTTTCTGGGCACGCTGGAACGTTCCGGCCGCTCTCGCTGGCCTACGTTCACGCACGAACTTGCCCGTAGCAATCCGGGCACAGGGATCCACGATACCCGCGTGCCCGAATCCGGGTCAAAGCGGGGTGGCCCGTCAAGGCTTCTACCGGGCCAGATCCAAGGTCAGCTCCACCAATTTCTGGGCGGCGGCGCACGGATCCGGATGGGCCGAACCGGGTTTGTAATTGATCCACCAGCCGACGACCCCGACATCGGCGGCCGGGGCGGTGACGCCGCAGGAGTCGTTGTCGTTCGGCCTGCGCACCTGCAGCGCCCTGCGGCCCTGCACGGTGATGTCGCCGGTGAGGTAGCCCAACTTGTCGTTGGTGGTCTTCTCGTTGTTCAGCGTACCCATCTCGTACCAGTTGAGCGTGGCCATGGCACTGCCGCCGGGGGCGTCCTCGATGTTCCACATGCAGACGGCGCCGCTGAACGAGGTGTTCACGTAGTCGGCGTTGCCGACGATCTCGCCGATCTTCTCGGGCGCGACCACCTCGCACTCGCGCAGCAGCTTGTCGAAGTTGGTGTTGATCGACTCGTCGCCGCCACCGCTGCCCAGTGGCTGCGCGGTGCCGGGAACCTTCGCACCACAGCCGGCCAGCGCCGCGGTGAGCACCAGCGCGGACGACAGGGCGGCAACGATCCGGCGCGCGCTCACTGCAGCCGTCCCACGGTCAGTTCGGCCAGTTGCCTGGCCTTGTCGCACGGATTGCCCGCGGCCGCGAACGCGCCGTACGACATCGACCACTCGAAGAAGTCGTCGTCCAGCTGAACGGCGAGATCACAGATCGTGCCGTCGGGGTCGAGGGCCTGGAAGCCGGGACGCCCGCCGACATCGATGGCCTGCGGGTTGCGGCCCACGTTGGACACCCAGGCCTTCTCCCGCTCGATCGGACTGCCGCGATAGGAGGCGAACGTCACACTGGGCGAGGACAATCCGGCCGACTCCCAGTTGCAGCCGGTGGCGTTCTTGTAGACCCGCGAGAGCTGGCCGATACCGGCCATGGTGCGCACCTCGTCGTCGGTGACGTGGCCGCACTCGCCGACGAACGGGCCGAGCGAGGCCACCTTCGGTGGTGGTCGCATCGGGCCGGTCGGCGTATCGGAGTCGCCCCCCGATCCGCACGACGTCAGCACGACAACCAGAGCCATGCCGGTGATGATCGCCGAGGGGATCCGCATGCCATGAACTGTAATGGCAACGCCGCGGCACTCACAGGTTGCCGCGGGCCTCCTGCTCGCGTTCGATGGCCTGGAAAAGGGCCTTGAAATTGCCCTTTCCGAAGCCGAGTGAGCCGTGTCGCTCGATGAGTTCGAAGAAGACCGTGGGGCGGTCGGCGACGGGGCGGGTGAAGATCTGCAGCAGGTAGCCGTCCTCGTCGCGGTCGACGAGGATGCCGCGGCGCTGCAGCTCCCCCACCGGGACGCGCACGTGCCCGATCCGTTCGCGCAGTTCGGGGTCCTCGTAGTAGGCGTCGGGGGTGGGCAGGAATTCGACGCCCTCGGCGCGCAGCGCGTCGACGGTGGCGATGATGTCGCCGGTGGCCAGGGCGATGTGCTGGACGCCGGGGCCGCGATAGAACTCGAGGTACTCGTCGATCTGGGATCGCTTGCGGCCCACGGCGGGTTCGTTGAGGGGGAACTTGACCCGGTGGTTGCCGTTGGCGACGACCTTGCTCATCAGCGCGGAGTACTCGGTGGCGATGTCGTCGCCGACGAACTCGGCCATGTTCGTGAATCCCATGACGCCGCGGTAGAAGTCGACCCAGCGGTCCATCATGCCGAGCTCCACATTGCCGACCACGTGATCGATCGCCTGGAACAGCCGGGCGGTGCGCCGCTGATGGGTGGAGGTTCGCGTGACGTAGCCGGGCAGGTACGGACCGTAGTACCGCGACCGGTCGACCAGCGTGTGCCTGGTCTCGCCGTAGGTGGCCAGCGCCGCGGAGCGGACGGTGCCGAATTCGTCGGTCGCGTCGTGTGGTTCGACCAGGATCCGCGCGCCGTGGTCGCGGGCCCAGGCGATGCAGCGGTCCACGTCGGGCACCTCGAGCGCGATGTCGACGATGCCGTCGCCGTGCCGGTCGTGGTGGGCGACGAGCGGGCTGTCCGGGTCCACCGCGCCCTGCACGACGAAGCGCGCTCCCCCGCTGCGCAGCACGAACGCCTTGTGGTCGCGGTTGCCGGTCTCGGGACCGGAGTACGCCTCCAGCCGCATCCCGAACGCCGACTGCAGGTAGTGCGCGCTCTGGGTCGCGTTGCCGACGACCCACACCAGCGCGTCCCACCCGATCACCGGAAACGGATCGACACTGTCGTCGTGCTCGATCAGCCCGACGAGCTGCTGCTCAATGGTCATGACCAAGGAAATCCCGCCCCGGCCGAGCTAGGCAACTACACCGCCGAACCCTGAACAGGCTGACACGAGAAGCCACCGATTCCCCGCCGATGGTGGACAATTTGAATAGCACCCGACCGCGGACGGCACGGAGGTCTCCCGCATGCGCACGCCGGCGAAACTGGACGAACTCGATCTCGCGATCCTGACCGCGATGCACACGTATCAGAAGGCCGGAATCCTCGAGCTGTCGCGCCGCACGAAGGTCGCGCGGGCCACCGTGCAGGCGCGGATCAACCGGATGGAGGAGTCGGGGGTGATCGCCTCCTACGATCCGCAGATCGACGTCACCGCGGCCGGATTCGATGTGCAGGCCTTCGTGACGCTCGAGATCGCGCAGGGCGCGCTCGACACCGTCAGCGCCGAGCTCGCGGCCATTCCCGGCGTGCTGGAGGCCTACGCGACCACCGGTTCCGGCGACGTGCTGTGCCGGATCGGCGCCGACTCGCACGCCGGTCTGCAAGCGGTGCTGCTCAGCATCGACCGGACCGGTTCGGTGGTGCGTTCGCACAGCGTGATCGTGCTGTCGACGGTGATCGCGCGGCGCACCATGCCATTGCTGCGCACGCTGACCCCGGCGGGCACCGCGAAGGCGCCCGCCTACCGCGAGCCGCGCTGAACCGTCACTGCCTGCCCAGGCGGGTCAGCAGGCCGTGCACATGCGCCTCGGCGGCCGCGCGGGCCGACTCGGGATGCCCGGATTCCAGCGCCTCGACGATGCGCCGGTGTTCGCGCAGGGCGACGCGGCGGTTGCGGGCCGAGCACCACAGGTCACCGCGGTAGAGGTGGGCCTTGGCTTCCAGCCGAGCCAGTTCGTCGACGACGCAGCTGTTGCCGGAGGCCTCCCGGATGAAGGTGTGGAACTCCAGGTCGAGCTGGGCGTCGCGGGCCGCGTCGGTGGCGTCGTCGAGGTTGGCTTCCTGGGCCGCGATGATGCTCGCGAGCTTGTCCAGGTCGGCCTCGGTGAGCCGGGTGGCGGCGGCCGCGGCGGCGAGCCCGTCGAGCGCGGCGCGGACCGCGAGGACATCGCGGATCTGCGCCGCGTCGACGGCGGCCACCTTCGCGCCCGCGTGCGGCGCGCTGACGGCCAGCCCCTCGTAGATCAGCTGCTGCACCGCCTCGCGGACGGGGCTGCGGCTGACCCCGAGCTGGGTCGCCAACGCGGGCACGCTGAGTGATCGGCCAGGGGCCAGCTCGCCGGAGAGGACCATCTGCCTGATCTGCCGGTGCACCGACTGGCCGAGCAGCGCGGAGTTCATGCGCCGATTATCCCTGGGGCCGGTAGTTCGCCTGTACCCGCTGTGCCAGGAAGTCGGCGGCGGTGACGGGCGGGTACTTGCCCGCGGGGCCCTGGATGATCGCGTCGCGATCGGCCTGGGCGAAGTAGGCGATGCTGTAGCGCTCACCCTGGTACTCGCCCTCACCCGGGCTGCGGACGCGGTGGAAGTTCGACGGCAGCAGGTCGTCGCTCCAGCGGGTCAGCATGTCCCCGATATTGCAGGTGATCAGGCTCGACGACGGGGTGATGGAGGTCCATTCCTGCTCGTCCATCTCCTTGCCGGGGCACACCTGCAGCCCGCCCTGCCCGTCGCGCTGGAACAGCAGGGTCAGGCAGTCGAAATCGGTGTGCGCGCCCGCCCGCCAGCGGCCGGGGACGCCGCGCAGTTCCGCGGGCACCGCGAAGTAGTGCAGCAGGCGCAGCGCGCTCTGGTAGTCCGGCGAGGCGGGATCGTGCGCGGCGGTGAAGTGGTCGCGGGGCAGGCCGAGCCGGTCGGCGAAGCAGGACAGCACCCGCATCGCCACCGCCCAGGCGCGTTCCTCGAAATCGAGGACACGGGCACGGAATCCGGCGAGTTCGGTCTCGCTGGGCCAGAGCTGGTCCATGTGCGGCCGGGTGATCTGGTAGGACTCCTTCTGGTCCGGCACGCCGATCGACGGCCGCACCTGGCTCAGGCTCTCCCACCCCGCGTTGTTCTTCTTGACCAGCGGATACTGCCCTTTGACCGCCTCGGGCAGTGCGAAGAAATCGGCTGTCGCGCCGAACATCTCGTCGATCAGGTCCTGCGGGATGCCGTGGCCGGAGAGCTGGAAGAAGCCGATCTCGGTGGCGGCGGCCCACAGCTCCTCGGTGATCTCGGCGCGGCGGTTCTCGAAGTCGGTGAGGTCGACGACGCGGATCTCGCGGGCGTCGGTCTCCTTCCCGAGGCCGCCCATCTGCTTCTCGCGGGAGACCTCGGACAGGTCGTAACTGGTGGTCATGGGGTGACTCCTTATCCGGTGACGGAGATGGCGGGATCGAGGAATTCCTTGGTGACCAGGTCCTTCGCGGTCAGTCCGGTCGGCACGTTCGCGCCGCCCTTGCGCAGGATGGGGCCGAATTCGTCGATGATGCGCTGGACGCGGGCCTCGTCGAAACTGCCGAGGACACCGTCGGTGTCGTTGCCGATCAGGCCGCCGTCGATGAGGGCCGTCGACCCGAACGCGGCCAGTTCCGCGCTGTAGGGGTTGAGCTTGGGGTTCTTCGACACCACGTCGACGACGACGTCGTTGACGGGTGCGGGATCGGCCTTGAACCGCGCGGTCGCCTGCTGGATCATCGGCACCAGCTTCTGCAAGCAGGGCCGCAGTTCGGCGAGCTTGTCGGCGCGCACGTTCACGGTGCGGGCGTAGCCCTCGTATCCGACGTCCTTGAGCAGCTGATAGGCGACGGGCTTGTGCCAGGCCCGCACCTCGTGCTCGTAGGTGAAGGGCTCGGCATTGGCGAAACCCTGCTGGGCGAAGGACGGATCGGTGACGAACCGCGACGGGGAGTTGTCGTAGGAGGCGTCGACCTGGCTCTGCTGCACCAGCCCGCGAGCGACCAGCCAGTCCGGGTACAGCTGTCCCTTCGACACCACGATCGGCTTGCCCGACTTGCCGATATCGGCGATGCCCTGCCACTCCGGGTGCGTCTTCGGATCCCACATCAGCATCTGCGGACTGTTGCGCAGCAGCGTGGTGACCGCGACGATCGGCTGCTGACCGGCGGCGGCGATGGCGTGCTCGGAATGGGCCAGCCCCAGGGTGATGCTCTGGTCGACATACATCTGCGACGGCACCGTCTGGAAGCCGATCGCCGGGCCGCCCGCCCGGATCTCCAGCTTCACCCCCGTGTCCTTGCCGTCGGCGACCAGCGGTCCGGTGATCTTGTTGTTGTCGGCGTCGACCCGGTAGCCGGGACCGAGCAGGCCGAAGATCGGCCCGGAGTCGGTCTCCGGCGCCCACTGCAACTGGACGACGACGGTGCTCGGGCAGGCCCCGGCGAGCTGCTGCTCGGCGGGCGCCGGTTCCAGTGCGACGGCGGGACCGTCGGCGGTGTCGTCGGAACAGGCGGTCGCGGCGCCGGCCAGCAGCACGGCGAGCGCGGCGATGCCGACGCGCCGCAGGGGAAGTGTCTTCATGGTTGATCCTCTGTGCGGGGGGACGAGCTAGTGCGCGGAGTTGTGCCAGCGGCCGACGCTGACCTTCTGCACCACGGTGAAAACGGTGAACACGAGCACGCCGAACAGCGCGGCCAGCAGCAGCGCGCCGATCAGGTCCTCCGATTGCAGGCGGGCGCGGTAGGTGTCGAGCAGGGTGCCGATGCCGGGTTTGCCCTGCGCGAAGAACATGTCGCCGATGATCGCGCCGGTGACCGAGAGCCCGGCGGCGGTGCGCAATCCGGTCAGGGTCGAGGGCAGCGCGGCGGGCAGTTGCAGCGACCAGAGCCTGCGCAGCCTGCCCGCGCGGCCGAGGGTGAACAGTTCCTGGAGGTTGGCGTCGACGGATTTGATGCCGAACAGGGTCATCGCGATGATCGGGTGGATGGCGATGAGCACGCAGACCGTCGTGCGGGCGGCGAAACCGTAGCCCAGCCACAGCCCGATCAGCGGCACCACCGCGAGCACCGGAATGGCCTGCAGGACCACGGCATACGGGTAGACGACCTGTTCGATCGGCTTGGCCTGGCTCATCAGCACCGCGATGGCGACACCGAGCACCGCCGAGATCAGCAGCCCGGTGAGCGCGACGCGGGCGGTGACCGCCAGCGCCTCGACCATCACCTCGAGCTTGGCCGGGTCGGCGAGGGATTCGCCGAACACGACGTGCGGCGGCGGCAGCAGGAAGCGGCGGCTTTCGCTGAGCACCAGCATCGACACCGCGTACCAGGCGGCCAGCGCCAGCGCGATCGACACCGCGGGCGCGACGAGCACGCGGGCGAGCTTGCGGAGCTGTGGCACCGGCAGAGCCGGGCGCGAACGGGCGGGAGCGACGGCGCGGGCCGCGATACTGACCATCAGGCAGCCTCTTTCAGCGAGCGCGAGACGCGCGAGACGAGTTCGGTGAAGGCGGGGTCGAAGCGCAGCTCCCGGTCCCGCGGGTACGGCAGGTCCACGTCGATCACCTCGTGGACGCGGCCCGGCCGGGCCGACATCACCACCACCCGCGAGGCCAGGAACACCGCCTCGGAGACCGAGTGGGTGATGAACAGCGCGGTGAAGGCGTTGTCCCGGTAGAGCCGCAGCAGTTCCTCCTGCATGTTCAGCCTGGTCATCTCGTCGAGCGCGCCGAACGGCTCGTCGAGCAGCATCAGCCGCGGTTCCAGCGCGAGCGCCCTGGCCAGCGAGACGCGCATCCGCATGCCGCCCGAGAGCTGGTGCGGCAGCTTGTTCGCGAAGTCGGCGAGACCGACCGCCGCGATGGCGCGCTCGACCCGCTCGCGGCGCACCGCCCGGTCGACCCCGGCCAGCTGGGCCGAGAGTTCGACATTGCGGCGGACCTTGCGCCACGGCAGCAGGGTGGCCTCCTGGAAGATGAAGCCGATCGAGTCCGTGCGGACCGCGACGGCGCCCGTGCTCACCGCTTCGAGGCCGGCGGCCAGGCGCAGCAGCGTCGACTTGCCGCAGCCGGACGGGCCGACCACCGCGACGAATTCGCCCTCGCGGAGGTCGAGGTCGATCTCGGTCAGGGCGAGCGTGCCCTCGTCGCCGCCGAATCGCTTGCCGACGCCGGCGAAGGAGACCTCCAGGCCGGACAGCAGCGTCCTCGCGTCGGCGTCGTTCACCGTGTCGTAGAGCGTCACCGTGATCACCTTCCCCTGCGGGTTGTCGATGTTGCGTGCAACTTGTGATTGATATGAGTGTGAATTGCCAGAATTACATGCAATGTGTTGTTCGTTTCCGACGTATTAACAATCAGCGCATGCGAAGCAGGCGCGATGCGAGGTCCTGCGCGTCGACCCGGGTGCTGACGCCGTCGCGGAGCACGGCCTCGCCGTCGACCCAGACGGTGTCGATCACCCGGGGCGACGCGGCGGTGAGCAGCGTGGCGCCGGGGTCGAGTACCGGCAGGCAGGCGAAGTCGCGATCGAAGCGGACCAGGGTGAGGTCGGCGCGGTCACCGACGGCGACGCCGGTGCGGCTCGGCCCGCCGAGGACGCGGCCCGCCGCGCCGGTGGCCATGTGCAGCATGTCGGCGAAGCCGAGCAGATCGGCCCGCTTGTTGGCCGCACGCTGCAGGAACGCGCCGAAGCGCAGCGCCAGCAGCATGTCCTGGGTGTCGTTGCTGGCGGCACCGTCGACGCCGAGCGTCACGTCGACGCCCGCGGCCAGCAGCTCCGGCACCGGGGCGACGCCGCTGCCGAGACGCATATTGGAGACCGGGTTGTAGGACACGGCCACACCGCGCTCGGCGAAGACCGCGCGGCCGTGCGCGTCGAGGTTGACGCAGTGCACCGCCAAGGTGCGATCCCAGAGGAAACCGCTCGCGTCGAGGTAGTCGACGGCACCGGCGCCTGCATGCAATCGGCACATGTCGTCGTCGGTGGTGGTCTCCAGAACATGTATCGATACCGTCTTGCCGGTCGCCTTGGCGTATTCGCGGGTGGCGGCCATCCCCTCCGGGGTGAGGCAGCGGGGGTTCGGCACGGCCAGCGCGGTGGTGATCCGGGTGCCGCGCAGTTGCGCATCGAGGGCGTCGACGTGGGCCAGCGCCTCGTCCAGCGGCTGCAGCAGGCGCGGATCCAGGCCCCACTTGCGGGTGATATCGGCGCGATCGGCGATGCCGCGACCGAGCACGACCCGGATACCGAGCTCGTCGAGCGCCCGGATCATCGCCTGGTGGACCGCGTCCGACGGGTTCGGCCACAGGTGCTCGACCACCGTGGTGACCCCGCTGCGCAGCAGTTCCAGACCACCGGCCAGCGCCGAGAGATAGGTCTGCTCCGGCGTAGCCGCGACCGTGAACTCACCGACGCAGCGCAACCATTCGAGCAGCGGCAGACCCTCGCCGGCACCGCGCAGCACGGCTTGTTGCAGGTGGGTGTGGGTGTTGACGAAGCCGGGCAGCAGATAGCCGGAACCGCCGTCGAAACGGGGCAGACCGGCGTGTTCGGGACCGGCCGCCAGGGCGACGACGACACCGTCGCGGACGACGACCTCGCCGGGCGCCCAGCCCTGTTCGGTGTAGACGGTGACGTCGGTGATGACAACGGACGCGGGGGAACCCATGCGCGCACCTCTTCTGCGGATGCGGCTGGTTCGCCCGCCCGGATCAGCGGAGCACGTCGTCCGTTGCAGCCATGAACGTCGTGGCACCGACCCTAGGAAGCCGGTGTTGCCACGGCGTTAAACGCGTGTCACGGCCGGACGTCCGCGCCGGGCGCCAGGATCTCCACGGCGGGCGTGGATTCCGGTTCGAGGAAGGCGAGCAGCGCCGCGGCCTCCGCTTCGACCTGCGCCGCTTCGGCTTTCGTCCAGGCACGGACCGGGCTGATCCGCAGTCGCGCGGTGCCGGACTTCACGAAGACCTTGTACATCCCCGCGAGGAAGCCGTCGATGAGCACCGGGGAGACCCAGGAGGCGAAGGCGCGCAGCGGCGGCGCGGAATCGTCGCCGAGGACGCGGCTGCGGTCCTGGTGGGACAGCAGCAGGTTGTCGTACCAGCCGAGCAGGCGGACCGGCGCGGGCTGATCGGGGTCGGCGAGGGTGAGGTCGGCGGCGTCGTAGAGGGTGCGGCCGCGTTCGTCGGTGTAGGTGCGGACCCGGTCGCCCAGCGCGGCGACGGCCTGCTTCATGGCGGGCAGCCGGGACCAGGTCTGCATGTCCATCGTGCTGGCGGGCCCGAACGCGCGCAGGTAGCGCAGGATCAGTTCGGCCACCGGATAGTCCGGGTCGAGCGGGGCGCCCAGCCAGGGTTCGACCCGCGACCACACCGGCCTGCTGTTGTCGCGCCAGCGGCCGCGCGGCGGGGTCTGCAGGACCGGGAGCTGGTAGAGCCAGGTCTGCACGACCGGGCCCGGATCGCGGTCGGGGTAGCGCCTGGCCGCCTCGGCGCGCAGGTCGGCGGCGGCCATCGGCGCGTCGCCGAGCACGGATTCGCCGTGCGCGCGCAGCTCCTCGGGATCGAGACCGACCATCGCCCCGTAGTTGAAGCCCTTGCGGAACGGCACCTTCTCCAGTTCCGGCTGGATGTGCGGCGCGATCCGCAGCGCGTCCGGCGGAGTGACCAGGTGAATGGTGCCGCGCATCAGGGTGATCCGCACCAGCGACCGATCCTCCAGCCCGGCCGACACCGTCGCCGGATCGAAATCGGTGATCCGGCTCCACAATCCGACGAACGGCGGCGGCACATCCTGGGCCTGCAGGCCGATGAGGTGATCGCACATCTGCGGGGTGCTCAGCGTCGAGCGCTCCAGCAGGTGCTGCCGCGCGAGCAGCGTCCGGTTCAGCACCCGATTCGACAGCTGCATGCGACTCCTTCGACGGCCCGGTGACGAGGTGGACGATACTGGCCCACCCCGGTCCGCGCTCAGCGCAGCTGGACGACGACCTTGCCGGTGGCGGTCCGGTTGTCCAGCGCCGCAACGGCTTCGGCGGTCTTCTCCAGCGGGTACAGCACCGGCTCCGGCGCGGGGATGGCACCGGAGGCCAGCAGCGGCTCGACCTCGGCCCACTGTTCGGCCAGGTAGGTCGGGTGCGTCATCACCCACTCGCCCCACGCGGCCCCGACCACCTCGACGTTCTTGAGCAGCAGCCGGTTCACCTTCACGGTCGGGATCTCGCCCGCGGTGAAACCGACCACCAGCAGCCTGCCGCCACCGGCCAGCGAGCGGACGCTGTCGGTGAAGCGGTCGCCGCCCACCGGGTCGAGCACGATGTCGACGCCGCGGCCGTCGGTGAGCTCCTTCACCGCGGCCAGCCAGCCCTCGGTCAGCACGACGTCGGTCGCGCCGTTGGCCTTGGCCACCTGCGCCTTCGACTCGGTGCTCACCACGGCGATCACCCGGCCCGCGCCCAGCGCCCTGGCCATCCGCAGGGTGGAGGTACCGATGCCGCCCGCCGCGCCGTGCACCAGCACCGTCTCGCCCTGGGCGATCCGGCCGCGCTTGGTCAGGCAGAAGTGCACGGTGAGGTCGTTGAACAGGATGCCGGCACCCGCGTCGAGCGAGACGTTGTCGGGCAGCTTGAACACGGCGTGCTCGGGCGAGACGGCCACTTCGGCGACGGCGTTGCCGAGCATGGTCAGCGC
This sequence comes from Nocardia sp. NPDC003269, assembly GCF_042888005.1. Lineage (NCBI taxonomy): Bacteria > Bacillati > Actinomycetota > Actinomycetes > Mycobacteriales > Nocardiaceae > Nocardia > Nocardia sp. NPDC003269. Next base: position 1,935,618 of record NZ_JBIAPA010000001.1, on the reverse strand, counting down.
GGCGACCCGATCACCGGGACGCAGCGCCGAGCCCTCCGGCGCCTCGCGCACCACGCCCGCCACCTCACCGCCGACGACGAACGGCAGGCCCGGCTTCATCTGGTACAGGCCGCGCGTCATCAGCACGTCCGGGAAGGCGATGCCCGCGGCGTGCACGTCGATCAGGACCCCGCCGGGATAGGCCACCGGCTCGGGCAGGTCGACGATCTCGATCGCCGACGGACCATCCAGCTTGCCGACCTGGGCTGCGCGCATTTTCCAAAACCTCTCTCGGTGACACCCTCTACCGCGAACATATCCCGGCGGGCCGATCAGCGATGGGCGAATTCCGTCACCGACTCGCTGGCCAGCACGGATCCACCCTTGACGATGGTGAGCCCGGCGGGGCTGAGCTGATACTGCGTGCCGTCGGTCGGGTTGGTGGCGGTGAAACCGCCGCCGCCGGTCGGCACCGGGTCGTCGAGTTCGATGCCGAGACCGTCGCTGGCCCTGGCGCCCTTGTAGTAGTAGCGGTTGTCGCCGGTATGGCAGATGACCACGCGCGAACCGGTGGTGCGCGCGATCGTCATCGCGGCGTCGTTGTCGTTGCAGCGTGGGCTGTTCAGGAAGCCCTGGCCGTCGGCGCCGCTGACACTCGATTGCAGCGGCGGCACCGTCGTCCTGGTCGGGGTCGGCACGACCCGCGTGGTGGTGACGGTCTGGCTGACCGTGTCGATCACCGGCGGCGGGACGAGCTCACCGGTCGTCGTGATCGGTGGATCGGCGATGGTCTTCTGCTTGTCGTCGCCGACGCTCAGCATCACCCACACCGCGGCGCCGACCACGGCCACCACGATCAGCGCGCCCAGCGCCCCGGCCAGGATCGGCGTCGACGAACCGCGCTGCGGCGGCAGCGGCAACGGCGCGGACGGATGCGTGTAGCCGCCGACCCGGGTGGGTTGCTGCGGGGCGGAGACCTGATAGCCCGGCGGCGGGGTCCACTGCGGCTGCGGACCGGAGACCTGCGGAACCACCACCTGGGGGCCGGACACGGTCGGCGGTGGCGGCGCACCGGTGTCGTAGGACCGGGGCCCGGTCACCGGGCCGACCACGGTCGCCGCCGCCACCTGCGGACCCGGCGCGGTACGCGGGGCGGCCCGCTCACCCTGCACCAGCGCCGCGCGGGCGGCGCGGGCCAGGTCACCGGGGGTGGCGTAGCGCTGCCCCGGCCGCTTGGCCATGCCGCGATCGATCACCGGATCGAAGAACTCCAGCGCCGGGTCGACGGCGCTCGGCCGCGGCGGTGGCGCCATCTGATGCGAGCCGATCGCGCCCGCGAGGCTGTTCACCGGGTACGGGACCCGCCCGACCAGCGCCTCGTAGAGCACACAGGTGAGCGCGTAGGTGTCGACGGCGGCGGTCAGCGGCGCGTCCTCGAAGCGCTCCGGCGCCATGTAGGCCATCGAGCCGACGGCACTGCCGGTGCTGGTCAGCTGCGGATCGGAGTCGGTGTGGGCGATGCCGAAGTCGACCAGGTAGGCGAACATGCTGCTGGTGAGCAGGATGTTGGCCGGCTTCACGTCGCGGTGGATCAGGCCGATCTCGTGCGCGGCGTCGAGCGCGGCGGCGATCTGCTCCACCACCTGCACCGCCTCGCCGGGCGTCAGCCTGCCGTGCCGCTGCAGGCGGTCCTTGAGATCGGTGCCCTTGACCAGCCGCATGTCGATGTAGAGGACGCCGTCGACCTCGCCCCAGTCGTGCACCGGGATGACGTGCGGTTCCTGCACACTCGCCATCGCGTGCGACTCCCGGCGGAATCGCTGCACGTAGACGGGGTCCCTGGCCAGCTCGCGGTTGAGTACCTTGACGGCGACAGTGCGACTCTTGGAGGTGTCGTAGGCCTCGTAGACCTCCCCCATACCGCCGACTCCGAGGAGTCTGCGCATCTCATAGCGCCCGAACATCGAGCCCGCCATCGCCCCGCCGGCCATTCCTGCAGGCTACCGGGAGCCGGTGGAATCCGATACCGCTTGCCCCGGCTCCGCGTGAGGGTGTGATCTGCGCCCCGTAAAGTCGTCAGCAGAACTACGCAAGAAGTCGCGGCACACCTGGTGCGCCGTGCAAGGAGCACACGTGTCACTCGAACAGCCACTGGCCCCGCTTCCCCAGGAGGGCATGGGTTTCGCCGCGGCGTGGCCCGTCCGGGCTGGCGACGTGGATCCCTATCACCGGCTGCGCTTCGATGCCGTGGCGCGCTATCTGCAGGACATCTCCTGGGACGAACTCCACCAGACGGCCCTGCACCGCACCGACCCCACCTGGATCGTGCGCCGCACCGTCATCGATGTCCTCCGGCCGGTCACCTGGCCCGATCAGGTGCACCTGACCCGCTGGTGTTCGAGCATGTCGACCCGGTGGACGAACATGCGCACCCGGATCACCAGCGACGGCGGCGGCCTGATCGAGACCGAGGGCTTCTGGATCAATCTCAGCGAGTCCAGCAACCTGCCCGCCCGGATCAGCGACGAGGGCCTGGCCTACCTGGCCCGATCCACCGATGAGCACCGGTTACGCTGGCGGCCCTATCTCACCGATCCGGCGCCGCGCGAGTCCGACACCGATCTGCCGTTCCCGGTGCGCGCGACCGATATCGACCAGTACAACCACGTCAATCACACCTGCTACTGGCAGGCCGTCGAGCAGTTCCTGGTCGACTATCCCAAGCTGGTCGCCGGACCGCACCGCGCGGTCATCGAATACGTGGCGCCCGTGCTGGCCCGCGAGCACATCACGGTGCGCGGCCGCTACGAACCGGGTGACCGGACCGGCCGCCCGGTGCTGCGGCTGTGGTTCGTGGTCGGGGGGATCACCACGACCGTCGTCCGGATCATGCCCCTGCCGGACTAGCCCCGGCCCGCCGCGCGGACCGGGGCCTTCCGGCTAGCCCTTGGCCGCTTTGAGCAGGTCGGCGCGGGTGGTGAACTTGACCCGCGGCCTGCCGGCCGCCTTGCCCGCCGCCTTCTCGGCCTGGTCGATGGTCTTCCAGCCCTTGCGGTCGACCAGCTCCGGCTGCCGCTGCGCGAGCAGGGCCTGCAGCGCCGCCCGGTCACCGGTCGGCGCGGTCAGCTTGCCCGCGATGAAGTCGGCGATCAGCGCCTCCACCGTCTCCTCGGCGTCGACCCGGTTGGAGCCGATCACGCCGCGCGGACCGCGCTTGATCCAGCCGGAGACGTACACGCCCGGCACCGGCTCGGTCGCCTCGATGACGCGGCCGTGCTCGCTGGGCACGGTGCCGCGCCGCTCGTCGAACGGCAGGCCCGCGATCGGCACGCCGCGGTAACCGATCGAGCGCAGCACCAGACCGGTGTCCAGCGACTCGGTGCGGTCGGTGGCGGTGGCCACCAATTGCCCGTTCTCCTCGGTCAATTCGTTGTGCGCGAATTCGATCGAGGTGGCATTGCCCTCGCCGTGCACGGCGGTCGGCGTGGTCAGGTAGCGGAAGACGATCCGCTTGTGCGCCGGGTCGTGCTCCGCGGTGGCGTACTCCTGGGCGAGGGTGTACTTCAGCCGCAGCGACGGCTCGATGTTCGGGTCGTCCAGCAGGGCCTGGCTGTGCGGGTCCAGGACCATATCGGCCGGATCGACGACGACGTCGACACCCTTCAGGTGCGTCAGCGACAGGAACTCCGGGGTGCTGTAGGCGGCCTGCAGCGGGCCGCGCCTGCCGAGGATCACCACCTCGCGGATGTTGCTGTTGCGCAGCGCGTCCAGGGCGTGGTCGGCGATGTCGGTCTTGGCGAGCTCGTCCGGGTCGACGGTGAGCACGCGGGCGACGTCGAGCGCGACGTTGCCGTTGCCGACGATCACCGCGCGCTCGCCGGACAGGTCGAACTCGCGATCGGCGAAGTCGGGGTGACCGTTGTACCAGGCGACGAACTCGGTGGCCGAGTGGCTGCCGGGCAGGTCCTCGCCGGGCACGCCGAGCTTGCGGTCGCTGGACGCGCCGACCGCGTAGATCACCGCGTGGTGGTGATCGAGCAGTTCCTGGTGGTCGATGTGCTGCCCCACCTCGACGTTGAGGTAGTACTGCAGCGTCTCGCGGCGGAAGGCCGAGTCGAACATGTTCGCCACGTTCTTGGTGCCCGCGTGGTCGGGCGCGACGCCCGCCCGCACCAGACCCCAGGGGGTCGGCAGCCGGTCGAACATCTCGACCTCGACATCGCTGCGGCGCAGCAGTTCGTCGGCGGCGTAGCAGGCGGCCGGGCCCGCGCCGACGATCGCGACGCGCAGGGTGCCCAGGTCCTTGGGCGGACGGGTCGGGGTGGCCAGCGGATCGAAGTTCGACTCCAGCGGGTGGCGCTGGAAGTAGGCGGCGTTGATCTCGCGGTACCTGGCCAGCGAGGCGAGCAGGTCGTCCTCGGAGAAGATGGCGTCCACCGGGCACGCGTCGACACAGGCTCCGCAGTCGATGCAGGTGTCGGGGTCGATGTACAGCATCTCCGCCGTGGCGAACTCCGGCTGATCCGGAGTCGGGCGAATGCAGTCGACCGGGCACTCGGTGACGCAGCTGGCGTCGTTGCAACAACGCTGCGTGATGACGTAGGCCATAGTGTGCAGATCCTCGAAATGTGTGGTCGGTGGCTCGAGACGTCGTCCGGAGCGGGCCCGCGGCGGGTGTGCCACGAACACATCTACGGTGACGCAGCTTTCAGTGTGCCTCGAGTGTGACCGCGACCTCACCCGCGGTCGGGATTACGGTGGTTCCCATGGTGGCGACCCTCATCCTGATGCGGCACGGAAAATCGGCGTACCCCGACGGAGTCGGCGATCACGCCCGCCCGCTGGCGCCGCGTGGGCAGCGGGAGGCGGCCCTGGCCGGTGCCTGGCTGCGCGACACCCAGCCGCCGATCGACGCGGTGCGCTGCTCGACGGCCACCCGGACCAGGCAGACGCTCGCCGCGACCGGGATCGACGCGCCGGTGGAGTACACCGACGACATCTACGAGGCGAACCCGCACACCCTGATCGAGCTGATCCAGCTCACCGACGATGCCGTCGGCACCCTGCTCGTCGTCGGCCACGTGCCCGGAATCCCGTGGACCGCTTGGGAACTCGCGGCCAATCGCGACTCGGATCAGGCGACCGAGCTCAGCCGCAAGTTCCCCACCTCGGCGCTGGCCGTGCTCGAGTTCGACCGGCCGTGGGCACAGCTGGACCCGGGTTCGGGTGAACTCACCTTCTTCCACGTTCCGCGCTGAGGCGGCCGCGGCTACTTGAGCAGCTTGCCGCCGACGACGATGCCGACCCCGAGCAGGGCGAGCAGCACGAAGGCGACGAAACCGTTCGTCAGCCACCACACCACGCCGAGCACCAGCACCACCGGCGCCACCGCGATCGCGGTGATCACCGGGCTCTCCTTGACCGTCTCCCAGGCCGATCGGGCCCTGACGCGGTCGATGTTCTTACCAGCCATGTGATCCAGACTACGTTTCTGTCGGCCACCGGTGCCATGCTGAACGGCATGGATTGGAAAATCGAACTCGTTGCCATCCCGGTCACCGACGTCGATCGGGCCAAGGACTTCTACACCAGCATCGGCTTCAACGCCGATCACGACCACACCCCGAGCCCGGACATCCGCTTCGTCCAGCTCACCCCGCCCGGCTCGGGCTGCTCGATCTGCATCGGCCGCGGCCTGACCAGCGCCGCCCCCGGCAGCGTCGAGGGCATGCAGATGGTCGTCCCCAGCGCGCAGCAGGCCTACGAGCAGCTCGTGGCCGCCGGCGTGGAGGCCAGCCCGGTGCAGGACATGGGCTGGGGCCTGTTCACCTTCTTCGCCGACCCCGACGGCAACCGGTGGGCCGTGCAGGAGCTGCCGAAGTACAACTGAATTCGCTCGTCCCGCGAGAACAAGTCTTGCTTGGAGCGCACTCCAGGTGGATAACGTCGGTGGGGTTCCACGAGAAAGGGACGAGCACGATGGACAAGGACGCGGCCCTGCGCACCACAGCCGGGGGCGACGATCGCGAACGCCCGCGCTACTCGATCGGTGAGGTCGCCGAACGCTCCGGGCTCAGTCGCGACACCCTGCGCTGGTACGAGCGGATCGGGCTGATGGGGTACGTCGGCCGCGACCACACCGGCAACCGGCGCTTCAGCGACCGCGACCTGGAATGGCTGGAGCTGATCAGCCGGTTGCGGCTCACCGGCATGCCGGTGGCCGACATGATCCGCTACGCCGAACTGGTCAGGGCGGGTGAGCAGACCTACCCGGAGCGGCTCGAGATGTTCCGGCAGACCAGGTCCGACGTGCTCGACAAGATCGCGGAACTCCAGCAGACCGTGGCCGTCCTCGACTACAAGATCGCCATCTACGAGGGCAGATCCGAGGCCGATCGGCCGGCCACGGGCACCGCGCACACGAGCGAAGGAACCGATACATGAGCACCACCGCGACGCTGCCGACCACCGCCCTCGGCACCGACGGGCCGCTGGTCGGCGTGCAGGGCCTGGGCTGCATGGGCATCAGCGAGTTCTACGGCGAGACCGACGAGGCCGAATCGCGCGCCACCCTCGAGCACGCGCTCGAACTCGGCGTCACCCTGTTCGACACCGCCGACATCTACGGCTCGGGCCACAACGAGGAGTTCCTGTCCGGGTTCGTCCGCGCGCACCGCGACGAGCTGGTGATCGCGACCAAGTTCGGCATCGTCCGCAAGGCCGACGACCCCGGCTACCGCGGCTTCGACAACTCCCCGGGGTACATCCGCGCCGCGGTCGACGCGAGCCTGCGCCGCCTCGGCATCGACACCATCGACCTGTACTACATGCACCGCCGCGATCCGCGGGTGCCGATCGAGGAGACCGTCGGCACGCTGGCCGAACTCGTCACGGCGGGCAAGGTCCGCGCGCTCGGGCTCTCCGAGGTGACCGGCGACGAGCTGCGGGCCGCGCACGCGGTGCACCCGATCGCGGCCGTGCAGTCGGAATGGTCGCTGTTCTCCCGCGACGTGGAGCGCACCGCGGTGCCCGCCGCCGCCGAACTCGGCGTGGCCTTCGTGCCGTACTCGCCGCTGGGCCGCGGCTTCCTCACCGGCGCCTTCCGCACCGCGAACGACCTCGGCGACAAGGACTTCCGCCGGTTCCAACCCCGCTTCACCGGCGACAACGCCGAGCACAACGCCGAGCTGCTCGCCCCGCTGGCGGCGATCGCCGAGGCCAACGGGATCACCAGGGCCCAGGCGGCGCTGGCGTGGGTGCACGCGCGCGCCGAGGCGCACGGCCTGCCGGTCGTGCCGATCCCCGGCACCCGCAAGCGCGCCCGGCTGGCCGAGAACGTCGCGGCGGCCACGGTGCGGCTCACCGCCGAGGAGCTCGCGACGCTGGAGCCGATCGCCGCGCAAGTGGCGGGCAACCGGTACGCCGACATGTCCTTCACCTCCGCGGGCCGGGAGTAACCGTCGGCGCGCCGCGGTCCGACGGGCCGCGGCGCGCGGCGCTAGCATCGCCAGGGTGACCGAACGCCACGACCGCGTGTGGATCGACAAGCAGCATCCGGCGATCTTCAAGGCGCTCAGCGCGACCGCCGCCGAGATCCGCGCCGCCGCCGCGGCCGCGGGGATCGAGCGGCGGCTGATCGAATTGATCAATCTGCGGGTCTCCCAGATCAACGGCTGCCCGTACTGCCTCGACGTGCACGAGCACGCGGGCCTGGGCGCAGGCCTGTCGGCGCAGGAGATCGCGGTGCTGCCCGCGTGGCGGCGCGGCGGCACGTATTCGGCCGCCGACCGGGCCGCCCTCGGGCTGGCCGAGGCCGTCACCACGCTGCCCGACGAGGAGCGCACCGATCGGGAATACGAGATCGCGCGCGAGCATTGGTCCGATGAACAGATCTCGGTGATCGTCTGGATCGCCGTCGCGATCGGCGCGTTCAACCGCGTGTCGATCCTGAGCGCGCACCCAGTTCCGGTGCGGAAGGAGCGCAAGAAGATGTCCGAGACCACCCCCGCCGCCCAGCCCGCGTCGACCGAGCCGGAGCGCCGCGTCGCCAACAACCCGGCGAAGAACCGCTACGACGTGTTCTACGACGGCGAACTGGCCGGCTTCGCCGAGTACATCGAGCGCGACAACGACACCGATTTCATCCACACCGAGATCGACGGCGCGTACGCGGGCAAGGGTCTGGGCGGTGTGCTCGCCCGCCAGGCCGTCGAGGACGTGATCGCGCGCGGCCGCACCATCACCGCGCACTGCCCGTTCATCCGCGGCTGGCTCGACAAGCACCCCGAGTACGACGCGCACGTCGTCGGCAAGGGCATCGCCAAGTGAGCGATATGGAGCTCGATCCCGCCGAGGCGCTGTGCGAACCGTCGCCGAGTCCGGGACCGATCACCGAGCTGTACCCCGCCAGGGAGGTACCGCTGGGTGGCGTGCGCGGCGTGTACGTGGAACGCACCCTGCCGCAACGTGACCTGCCGACCGTCGGCGCGTGGTGCTTCCTGGACCGGTTCGGCTCACCGACCGTCACCCGGACCGGCGCGTCGCCCGATATCCTGCCGCACCCGCACATCGGCTTGCAGACGGTGACCTGGCCGTTCGACGGCCGGATCCGGCACCGGGATTCGGTGGGCTCCGATGTCGAGATCGAGCCGGGCCAGCTGAACCTGATGACCTCGGGTCGCGGCATCGCGCATTCGGAGTTCGGCGTCCCCGGCGCGCACGCGGGCAACGGCCTGCAGCTGTGGATCGCCCTGCCGGGCACCGCGACCGGCGTCGAACCGCATTTCGAGCAGCATCGCGAGCTGCCCGTATACGAGGAGCCGGGGCTGCGGGCCACCGTGCTGATCGGCTCGCTGGGCGGTGTCACCTCGCCGGCGCGGGCCTACACCCCGATCGTCGGGGCCGATGTCGTGCTCGACCCCGGCGCCGAGGTGCGGCTGCCGCTGGAACGCGCGTTCGAGCACGCGGTGCTGGTCGTCGAGGGCACGGTCGTCGTGGACGGCACCGAGCTCACCGCCGGGCCCCTGCTCTATCTGGGCACCGATCGGGCCGAACTGCGCCTGGCGAGCTCCGAGGGCGCGCACTTCGCCCTGATCGGCGGCGAGCCGTTCGCCGAGGAGCTGGTGATGTGGTGGAACTTCGTCGGCCGCAGCCACGACGAGATCATCGCGGCCCGCGATGCCTGGGAAACGCACGACACCAGCCGTTTCGCCGGGGTGGTCGGCCATCCGCCCGAGGAGCGGATCCCCGCTCCGCCGCTGCCGCCGCTGCGCTTGAAGCCGCGCAAGCGGGCCACCGGCTGCGCCCACCGCTGATCCGGCACCGCCTGCCGCGGCGCCGGATCGGCGATCGCTAGCGACCCTCGGCCAGCAGTACGTCGAGGGCGCGGTAGCTGTCGTTGAGGCCGCCTTCCATCCCGGAGGCGAGCATGCCCGCGCATTCCTCGGCGGTGTGGAAGATGCTGTCGGTGACCACCCTGGTGCGGCCGTTGCCCAGGTCGACGAAGGTGGTCGAGTCGATCGAGATGTGCGCGGGCATGCCGTCCCATTCGAAGGACTGCACGATCCGCTCCTTCGGGGTGATCTCGCGGAAGCGGCCCTCGAACCCGTAGGACTCGTCGCCGTCGTGCTCGACGAAGCGCCAGTGCCCGCCCTTGCGGAATTCCCAGCGTTCGACGTCGACCACATGCCCGCGGCCCCACCAGCGCGAGAGCTGCTCGATCCGGCTGTAGGCGTTCCACACCCGGTCCAGCGGTGCGTCGAAATCGCGTTCGATGTGGACTTCGCGGTCCGAGGTCGAGGTGATGACCGCGTCGTTGGTCGTTGTGCTCATTGCTCTGGCTCCGTTCGTTCGAGGAATTCACCGAGACGGTCCATCCGGGCTTCGAGCATCTGCCGATAACCCTGCATCCAGGCCACCTCCCGGTCGAAGACGTGGTCACCGATCCGGCAGTACCGGACCCGCCCACGCTTCTCGGTGACCACCATGCCCGCGTTCTCCAGCAGACCGATGTGCTTCTTGATGCCGGTCAAGGTCATCTCGAAGTGCTCGGCCAACTCGCTGATACTGGCGGGCCCACGCCCGAGTCGCTCGAGGATGCCCCGCCGGGTGGGGTCCGCGAGCGCCCCGAACGAGGCATCCAGGAAGTCATACTGAACCATCTAGTTCAGTATTGCGCGCCCACCTCCGGTCGTCAAGGGCTGCCCGGAATTTCCGAAAACCATGGACCGCGCCCGGACTCGCCTACTACGCTTTGTCGTAGACAATGGCGTTCGAGGGGGTTCTGATGGACAAGACCACGTGCTGCATCGTCGGCGGCGGACCGGCGGGCACGATGGCGGGCCTGCTGCTGGCCAGGGCGGGCGTCGAGGTGACGGTGCTGGAGAAGCACCCCGACTTCCTGCGGGATTTCCGCGGCGACACCGTGCATCCGTCGACCGTGCGGCTGCTCGACGAACTCGGCCTCGGCCCGGACTTCGCCCGGCTGCCGCAATCCGCGCTCACCAGGATGTGCATGTACGCGGGCGACCGGATGGTCGTCGCCGCCGATCTCACCCGGATCCCCGGTCGGTACCGGCACATCGCGATGGTTCCGCAGTGGGATTTCCTCGATCTGCTGGTCCGTGCCGCCGCCACCGAGCCGACCTTCACCCTGCGCATGCGCTCGACCGTCATCGGCCTGATCCACGAATCCGACACGGTCACCGGCGTGCGCTATCGCGACGCCGACGGCATCGAGCACACCCTGCGCGCCGACCTGGTGCTCGCCTGCGACGGCCGCGATTCGGTGGCGCGCGAGGCCGCGGGCCTGCGTCAGCGAACCGAGGACGTACCGATGGACATGTGGTTCTTCCGCATCCCGAAATCCGCCGACGACACCGAGGGCGGCGCGGTACAGGCCCGCTTCACCAGCGGGAACTCCGCGGTGGCGATCGACCGCGGCGACTACTACCAGACCGGCTACATCATCGAGAAGGGCCGCGATGCGACGCTGCGCGCGGCCAACGACGTGGCCTGGCTGCGCGACCGGATCACCGAACTGTTCGGCTGGCCCGCCGAGGCGACCGCGGCGATCGGCTCCTGGGACGACGTCAAGCTGCTCGAGGTGACGGTCGGCATGCTCGACCGCTGGTACGTGCCCGGCCTGCTGTGCATCGGCGACGCCGCGCACACGATGTCGCCGGTCGGCGGTGTCGGCGTGAACCTGGCGATACAGGACGCCGTCGCCGCCGCGCGCCTGCTCGCCCAGCCGCTGCTCGACGGCACGGTGGGCCTCGCCGACCTGGACAAAGTGCAGCGCAGGCGGATGCTGCCCGCGAGTTTCACCCAGCGTTCCCAGCGCGGCGAACACGACCTGCTCATCGCCCCCGCCCTGCGCGGGACCCTGCACACCGCTCCCCTCCCGCTGCGAGTCGTCGACGCGGTGCCGGTCCTGGCCGGGCTCACCGCGTACCTGGGCGGTATCGGCCTGCGCCCGGAACACGCACCGGAGTTCGCCCGTCGTCCACCCATGGCCGACCTGTCGTCCGCGGCCCGCTGACCACCGGCCCCACGCACGCGCGCGACAGTCCGACAACTTTCCGAAAAGCGTGCCAGCGGTTAGGTTTGCCGCGACGGACGGGACGATCGGCTCCCGGATAGGACAGCGGGAGGCTTGGCGGGATGAGGATCGGCACGGGGATCGGCGCGGCGCTGCTGGCTATGGGGGTCACCCTGGCGGGTACGGGAGTTGGCGCCGCCGAGCCAGCGCAGCCCGGCATCCAGCTGCGCGGCGTCGACAAGGACGTGAACTACCAGGTCGGCGTGTCCGAGGATCGACGCGCCGTGGTGACCACGCTCGACGCTGGCCGGTTCCAGCTGGCGCACGACGCGAAGGTCGTCACCGTCACCGATGCCGCGGGCGCGGTGATCGCCGCGCTGCCGATGGTCGTGCGGCTCGGCGAGCACGAGGTGCCGCTGACGCCCGCCATCGACGCGGCGGGCACCAGCCTCACCCTCACCCCGATCGGCGAGTCCGATACCCCGGTGCGCGACATCAGCGCCCAGGAACGCTTCTTCGCCGAGACCCAGCGGTTGCAGCCGGAGATCATCCAGGGCGCGGTGATCGGGGCCGCGATCGGGTTCGTCCTCGGGTTCCCGCTCGGGCTGTTCGTCCTCGATTTCATCACCGTGCCGGTGGCGACCGTGGCGGGCGCCGCGATCGGCGCGCTGGCCGGATACGCGCTGGCGGGCGGGCAGCCCGCCGTCGACACCGCGCTCGCCTACGTCACCGGGGCGCCCTGACGCCTCACGCCGGGCTCAGCCGCTGGGTGCCGATCACCCGCAGCAGCGCCATCTTCTCCGCGGCGTCGGTACCGGGCCGGGGCAGGTAGACCAGCAGGCGCTGGGCCGCGTTCCGGGTCACCAGCACCTCGCAGACGGTGTCGATCAGTCCCACCTCGGGATGGACGAAGCGTTTGGCGTCGGTGACCCGCACCGCCACTTCGTGTTCGTTCCACAGCGCCTCGAATTCCGGGCTGTTGCGCCGTAATTCGGCGATGTAGTGGGTGACCTCGGGGTCGTCGGCCCGGCGCGCCGCGGTGGCGCGCAGGTCGGCGACGTGGCTGCGGCCGAGCCGGCCCCAATCCTCTTCCGGGAAGACGGTTCTGGCGGCGGGATCGGTGAACCAGCGCCAGGCGTAGTAGCGATCGAGCCCGCTGCGGTCGCCGTGGTCGCCAGCCAGCAGCGTGTGCATGCGGTTCTGCACGAGCACCTCACCCAGCTCGGTGACCACCGCGGCCGGCGTGTCGTCGAGCTTGGACAGCATGTGCAGCAGCCCGGGGCCGACGTGCTTGTCCCGCAGCTCGCGGTCCGGTGACGGGTGCCCGCACAGGTGGAACAGGTGGTCGCGTTCGTCGGCGCTCAAGCGCAGGGCCCTGGCCAGCGCGGTGAGCACCTGGGTCGACGGACGCGGACCGCGCGCCTGCTCGAGCCGGGTGTAGTAGTCGGTCGACATGCCGGTGAGCAGGGCGACCTCGTCGCGGCGCAGGCCCGGCGTCCGGCGGCGCACCCCGGGCGGCAGGCCGACGTCGGCGGGCGTGAGCTGTTCACGATGCCTGCGCAGGAAGTCGGCGAGCTCGGTGCGGTCCATGTCTCCATGGTGCGCCTACCCAGCTCCGCCCAGCCAGGGACCGGCGATCCCCCGATGAACGCTCTCTGCCGCGCGCCGCCCGGCCCGCGCAGGCTGAGGTCATGACGAACTCCCCGCACACCCCCTCGACCACCCTCGGTACCGGCGGCCCCCGCGTCAGCCGCATCGGCCTCGGCGCGATGGGCATGTCCGGCATGTACGGCGCGACCGACGACCGCGAATCCACCGCCACCCTGCACGCCGCGATCGACGCGGGCATCACCCTCATCGACACCGGCGACTTCTACGGCGCGGGCCACAACGAACTGCTGATCGGCAAGGCCATCGCCGAACGAGCCCGCGAGGACGTACTGCTCAGCGTGAAGTTCGGCGCGCTGCGCGGCCCCGACGGCTCGTTCGCCGGCTTCGACGGCAGGCCCGCCGCCGTCCGCAACTCCCTCACCTACAGCCTCACCCGGCTCGGCGTCGACCACATCGACATCTACCGCCCGGCCCGGCTCGACCCCGATGTGCCGATCGAGGACACCGTCGGCGCCATCGCCGACCTGGTCGAGGCGGGCTACGTCCGCCACATCGGCCTGTCCGAAGTCGGCGCCGACACGCTGCGCCGGGCCGCCGCGGTGCATCCGATCGTCGATCTACAGATCGAGTACTCGCTGATCACGCGCGGCATCGAGGACGAGATCCTGCCGGTGGCACGGGAACTCGGCGTCGGCATCACCGCCTACGGCGTACTCTCCCGCGGCCTGCTCAGCGACACCTTCCGCGCGGGCGGCGCACCCGCCGATGCCACCGACTTCCGCACCCACAGCCCGCGCTTCCAGGGCGAGAACCTCACGCGGAACCTGCGTTTGGTCGACGCGCTCGCCGACATCGCCGCCGCACGCGGTGTTTCGGTGGCGCAGCTGGCGATCGCCTGGGCGCTGAGCCGGGGCACCGACATCGTCCCGGTGATCGGCGCTCGCACCCGGGCCCGGCTGAGCGAGACACTCGACGCCCTCACCGTCGCCCTCACCCCGGCGGAACTGGCCGCGCTGGAGGCCGCAGCCCCGGCCGCCGCGGTCGCGGGCGATCGCTACGCGCCCGCGCAGATGGCGGCGCTCGACAGCGAGCGCTGAGGGCCGTGCGGACTCTCCGCTACCGTTGACGGAAGGAGAGTTCACACGTTGTGAGTGGGTGGTGAGAGACGTGTTCGACCCGCTGGCCGATATCGATCGGGCCCTGGCCGAGCAGGCGGGCTGGACCTGGTTCGACGACTACCTGCTGTACACGTGCGGCGTGGTCGAACTGCTTGCGGCGGGCCACGGCGACCGGATCCCGTCCACCGCGACCAGGGTCCGGCTCGATCCCGGCGAGATCTGCTTCGCCGACGGCGGCGTCCAGTGGTTCACCTGGCGTGGACCGGGCACCGGCAAGTGGGTGCGCGGCCAGGTGCGGGCCGACGGGCGGACCCCGCTCGGCGCCGTCGCGCACCTGGGCAACGCGGTGCGCAACGAGTCACGGCGGCTGCGGGCCGAGGCCGCGGCGCAACCGCGCTGGGTGGCCGAGCGGCCCGGGTCGGCGATGATCTCCGATCGGCGGATCCACCTGGCCAATCCGGAGCGGTCGTTCTCGCTGCACTGGTCGGCGCTGGAGAGCGTCGACCTGACCGCGCCCGACCTGGTCGGCTGCCGGTTCCCCGACCGCGGCGGGACCATGCAGCAGTTGCAGATCCGGAGTGCTTGGGCGCCACTGATCTTCGTCACCGCGGCCCTGCGGCATTTTCCCCACCATCCCCTGCTGCGCACCGGGACGTGGCTGCCCGCGGGCTTCGAGGACAAGTGTCATCTGGCGGGCAAGAAGTGCCCGAAGGTGCGATCGCTCTAACGCTGCCTGGCCCGATAGGCCGCGACCGCGTTGCGGTTGCCGCAGGCGGTGCTGCAATAGCGGCGGGACCGGTTGCGGGACAGGTCGAGGACCAGGCCGTCGCAGGTGTCGTCGGCGCAGATCGACAGGCGGCTCAGGTCGTCGGCGCGGATCAGGTCGATCATGGCCATCGCGGTCTCGACGGCGATGCGGACCGGCAGCGGGGCCTCGGGCGGGACGGCGTGCACGTGGTAGTCGACGTCGCCGTGCCGGACTAGCTGGGGCACCGCGCGATGCTCGGCCAGCGTCTCGTTCACCAGCACGACCGCGCTGTCCCGGTCGCTGGTGAGCATCCGGCGCAGCGGCGCGCGTAGGGCCCGGACCGCGGCCAGCTCCGCGGCGTCGCCGGTGTGCACACCGGTGTAGACGTGCCGCACGAAGAACTCGTCGAGCTGGTCGGCGCCGGTGAGGGTGTCGGGGTCCTCCGCGGAATTGACCAGTTCGACCGCCGCCAGCAGCGCCGCCTCGGTGTCATGAGCGAAAACCACGTTGACATATTACCGCAGCCTCCTTACCGTCATTAGTCATGGCGACTTTGACTCATGACGGACTGGCGAGCAGCCGGATCCGCACCGGCCTGCTCTTCGCGCTGGCCTCCGCCACCTCGTTCGGCCTGTCCGGCCCGCTCGCGCGCGGCCTGATGGACGCGGGCTGGAGCGCGGCCGCCGTGGTCGCCGCGCGGGTGCTGCTCGCCGGAGTCGTCCTGCTCCCCATCGCCCTCCCCCAGCTGCGCGGCAACTGGAATCTGGTGCGCGCCAACGCGACCCTGATCGGGCTGTACGGACTGCTCGCCGTCGCGGGCACCCAGCTGGCCTATTTCAACGCGGTCGCGCACATGGAGGTCGGCGCCGCGCTGCTGATCGAGTACACCGCGCCGATCGCCGTCGTCGGCTGGATGTGGGCGCGCCACCGCCAGCGCCCCGGCGCGGCCACCCTCGCCGGGGCCGCGCTCGGCATCACCGGGCTGCTGCTGGTGCTCGACATCCTCGCCGGGGTGTCCACCGATCCGATCGGCATCACCTGGGCGCTGGCCGCGATGATCGGCGCCGCGGCGTACTTCGTGCTCTCCGCCCAGGGCGGCGAGTTGCCCGGCACGGCGCTGGCGGCGGGCGGTCTGCTGATCGGTGGGGTCACGCTGGTCCTGGCCGGACTGGTCGGCATCGTGCCCCTGCGCGCCACCACCGCGACGGTCGTGTTCGACGACTTCAGCACGCCGTGGTGGGTGCCGATCCTGCTGATCGGCGTCGTCACCGCCGCGATCGCCTACGTCACCGGCATCGCCGCCACCCGCCGCCTCGGCTCCCGGCTGGCCTCGTTCGTCGCGCTCACCGAGGTGCTGGCCGCACTGCTGTTCGCCTGGGCCCTGCTCGGCGAGGCGCCCCGGCCGATCCAATTGCTCGGCGGGGCGCTGATTCTCGCCGGCGTGATCATCGTCCGCCTCGGCGAACCCGAACCGCTGCCGGTCGGTGATCCCGAGGCACGGGCCGTCGCCGAGGTGCCCGCGCGCCCCGAGGCCTGAACTACCAGCGGTAATCGAGGAACTTGCCGTCGAGGGTGATGACGACGCGGTCGCCGTCGGGGTGCGGGCGGCGGGCGATGTCGATGTTGAAGTTGATGGCGCTCATGATGCCGTCGCCGAATTCCTCGTGGATCAGCGCCTTGAGCGCCGGGCCGTAGACCGAGACGGCCTCGACGAGGCGATAGATGGTGGGATCGGCCAGTTGCGCCGGGTCGGCGCCGCGCGAGGGCTGCAGGCGCAGACTCTCCGCGACCGTCTCGTCGAGTTCGAGCAGCGCGCAGACCGCGGCCGCCTGCTCCTCGGTCATCGGGTGCTGACCGAGCAGGGCCGCCGTCGTCCAGACCAGCGGCGCGCCCAGCGATTCCGCGATGGCGGCCCAGGTCAG
The DNA here is from genome assembly GCF_042888005.1 of Nocardia sp. NPDC003269. Lineage (NCBI taxonomy): Bacteria > Bacillati > Actinomycetota > Actinomycetes > Mycobacteriales > Nocardiaceae > Nocardia > Nocardia sp. NPDC003269. The sequence continues at coordinate 1,918,701 of NZ_JBIAPA010000001.1, read as the reverse complement.
GCCCTTGCGGATGCGGGCGGCGACGACCAGGTCGGCGGCGGCGGACTTGCTCATGATCGGTTGCATTCGGGCTCCTCGGTCGGGGACCCCGCCAGCCTGCCATCCGCCCACACTCGACCGCCATAGTGGAATACCACTATTTACCGGGCGGCAACTTCCGGTGATCGCGAGGCAATCTCGACCGCGAAAACTACTGTGCTGGAAGCACTACGAAGGGGTCGTATGTCCTATCTCAAACCAGCGGACTTCGTCGAGAAGATGGTCGACGCGGGCGAAGCCAAGGCGTTCATGTCCACCAGGGACACCGTGATCCGCGCCTACATGGCGGGCGCGATCCTCGCCCTCGCCGCGGCGTTCGCGGTCACCATCACCGTCAACACCGGCCAGCCACTGCTGGGCGCCGTCCTCTTCCCGGTCGGCTTCTGCATGCTGTACCTGCTCGGATTCGACCTGCTCACCGGCGTTTTCACGCTGGTGCCGCTGGCCCTGCTGGACAAGCGCCGCGGCGTCACCGTGCGCTCGATGCTGCGCAACTGGGGCCTGGTCTTCGTCGGCAACTTCGCCGGCGCGTTCACCGTCGCCGTGATGATGGCGATCATCCTGACCATGGGCTTCTCCATGGACCCCAGCGCCGTCGGCCAGAAGCTCGGCGAGATCGGCGAGTCCCGCACCCTCGGCTACGCCGAATACGGCGCCGCAGGCATGCTCACCCTGTTCATCCGCGCCGTCCTGTGCAACTGGATGGTCTCCACCGGCGTGGTCGCCGCCATGATGTCCACCTCGGTCTCCGGCAAGGTCATCGCGATGTGGATGCCCATCATGCTCTTCTTCTACATGGGCTTCGAACACTCCATCGTCAACATGTTCCTCTTCCCCTCCGGCCTCCTCCTCGGCGGCGACTTCTCCCTCGCCGACTACCTCATCTGGAACGAAATCCCCACCGTCGTAGGCAACCTCGTAGGCGGCCTCACCTTCGTAGGCCTCACCCTCTACGCCACCCACGCCCGCACCGCCCCCACCCGCCAACCCGCCGAGTCGACGACCGATTGATCGTCTGAGCCCGCCCGCGCGGGTTACACAGACCAGCCGACCGGAGCGATCCGGGCCGGATGCCCCGCTTCCGGCCCGGCGGGAGGTGCCTGACGACGGGTTCCGGATGCGGTCGAGACCGCTATCCTGGATAACCCGAAGCAGCGCGACCCAGGCGGTGAAGGTGCACGATCCGATGGCAGACGTCGACAGGGCGCTGGCCGCGCAGGTCGGCTGGAACTGGGTCGACGACCACCTCGTCTACGCCTGCGAGATGCTGGCGCGGCTGCGGGCGGGCGGCGTTGCGGCACTCGAGCCGTACGCCACGTCGATCGTCATGGCGGAGCAGGAGACCTGCCTCGGTGAAGGCCAGGGCGTATGGGCGGCGTTTCGCAGTCCCGACGTGCCACCGCCCCCGCCGCCGACCATTGCCCCACCGGTGATCGCGGCTGTCGCTCCGACGACGCCGGTCTTCGTGCCGCCGCGCGGCAGCTCGCGCCGCGATATCCAGCGGGCGCGCACGGCAGCCAATGCCGCGGCCTTCAACGCCAGACAACGCAGCGAGCGCATGGCGGTCCAGATGGTCCAGGCGGCGGCCGAGGCGGCACGCGCGGCGAATGCCGCGGCGGCAGCGGCCCGCGACCAGGCGATGCGGCCACGCTGGATAGCGGAGCCGAGCGGTCGCATCACCCTCACGAATCGGCGAATCCACCTCACCAACCAATACCGCTCGTCGCCGATCCCACTAACAGCGCTGGAGCACATCGAGTTGACCCAACCCGACCGGCTCCGAATCCGATTCACCGAAGCGGCCACCTCGCACTACCTCGAATTGGCGACACCGTGGGCGGCACCGGCGTTCCTCATCGCCAGCCAAGCGAGATTCCCCCATCACCCACAACTGGTCAGCGGCTCTTGGCTACCCCACGGCTTCGAGGAACGCTGTCACATCGCAGGCAAAAACTGCCCCCGAGTCCGCTGACTCAGAAGTCGGGGCCGCCGTAGGACCGCATCACGTACGAGGCCGAGCAGGTTGTCGTGTTCATATCCTCAGTTACCGACTATTTGATGACATAATGGGCGGATGGAGTCAGATACCGCGTGGCCCCCTGTCACGTGGGAATCCCACGACTGGGTCCCGACGATTCCGGTCGAGTTGCTCTCGCGACGAGTGCGAGAACGTCATCGTGGGCCGTATCAGTCGGCGATCGCACCGTCGATCGCCGCACGAGCGGTCCACTTACCCACCGATGTCCTAGCCGTAGCGGACGCGGCAACCTTCGAGATCACCCGGTTCGACGCCATGGTCGGCGCCGATCTCACGCCGTTCGGCGCGATCCTGCTGCGAACGGAGTCTGCGTCCTCGTCCCAGATAGAACACCTGACCTCGGGGGCGAAAGCGATCGCGCTGGCCGAGATCGGCGGGAGCGACCAGCGCAACGCGGTCGAGATCGTCGGCAACGTGCGCGCGATGCGAACCGCGATGAATCTGGCCGAAGGCATCGACGACGAGCTGATCTTGGCGATGCACGCCGCACTGATGGTCCACGATCCCGCGACGGCAGGCCGGTGGCGGTCTCAGCAGGTATGGATCGGTGGCGACAACGTCGGCCCCCACGAGGCAGCGTTCGTCGCGCCGCACCATGCCCGCGTGCCGGATTCGATCGACGATCTCCTCGGGTTCATCCGGCGCGACAACATTCCCGTGCTAGCCCATACCGCCATCGCGCACGCGCAGTTCGAGACGATCCACCCCTTCATCGACGGCAACGGCCGAACCGGTCGGGCACTGATGCACGCGATGCTGCGGACGAAGGGCGTCACCGAGAAGGTGATCGTCCCGATCGCCGCGGGACTGCTGACCCGGGTGGACGACTACTTCGCCGCACTGAACGCCTACCGCGCCGGCGATCCGGCGCCGATCGTGAACCAGGTGGCCGAGGCTACCTTCACCGCCCTCGCCAACGCGCGGTTGCTGGTCGAGGACATCCACGGCATCCGTGCGCGGTGGGAGTCGGTGATCCGTGCCAGGCGCGGATCCACCCCGTGGCGTTTGATCGACATCGCGCTGCGGCAACCTGTTTTCGACGCCACGACCGCGGCGAAGGCCCTCGGCATCGCCGACTCCAACGCGGTGCGGGCCATCAACGCACTGGTCGAGGTCGGTGTGCTCACCGAATTCACCGGCATGCGGCGCAACCGCCTGTGGCAGGCGCGCGAGGTTCTCGACGCGCTCGACGACTTCGCCCGCCGGTCGGGCAAACGGACCCACGGAAACTGAACAGGCCTGTCACCACCAACCAAAACGGCCCCCGCTCCGGAGAGCGGGGGCCGAATTGTTGTGCCTGGCTAGGACTTAGCGGTAGTCGCTGAAGCCGTAGTCGTCCAGCGGCACCGCGGCACCGGTGGAGGAGCCGAAGCTGTCCGGCGAGTAGTAGGTGTCGTCGTAGGACGGCACCGCGTACGCGGCGGCGCGGGCTTCTTCGGTCGGCTGCACCTGGATGTTGCGGTAGCGGTTGATACCGGTACCGGCCGGGATGAGCTTACCGATGATCACGTTCTCCTTCAGGCCGATCAGCTTGTCGGAGCGGCAGTTGATGGCCGCGTCCGTCAGCACTCGGGTGGTCTCCTGGAAGGAGGCCGCCGACAGCCACGAATCGGTGGCCAGCGACGCCTTGGTGATACCCATCAGCACCGGACGGCCGGAGGCGGGCTCGCCGCCCTCGGCCACCACGCGACGGTTCGAGGCCTCGAACTCGGCGCGCTCGGTGAGCGAACCGGGCAGGAACTCGGTCGCACCCGAATCGATGATCGTCACGCGACGCAGCATCTGGCGCACGATGACCTCGATGTGCTTGTCGTGGATCGACACACCCTGCGAGCGGTAGACCTCCTGGACCTCGTGGACCAGGTGGACCTGCACCTGACGGGGACCCATCACGCGCAGCACCTCGTGCGGATCGGCAGCGCCCTCGAGCAGCTGCTGACCCACCTCCACGTGGTCACCGTCGGCCAGCAGGCGCTCGGTGCCGTCGTCGTGCTTGAACACACGCAGACGCTGACGCTTCGAGAGCTTGTCGTAGACGACCTCGTCCGACCCGTCATCAGGGATGATCGTGATCTTGTAGAAGCGGTCGTCGTCCTCGAGCCGCACGCGACCCGAGACCTCGGCGATGGGCGCCTTGCCCTTGGGCACACGAGCCTCGAAGAGCTCCTGCACGCGGGGCAGACCACCGGTGATGTCGTCACCCGCGACACCACCCTGGTGGAAGGTACGCATGGTCAGCTGGGTACCCGGCTCACCGATGGACTGGGCGGCGACGATGCCGACGGCCTCGCCGATGTCGACCAGCTTGCCGGTGGCCATCGAGCGGCCGTAGCAGGTGGCGCAGACGCCGGTGCCGGTGGTGCAGGTCAGCACGGAGCGGACCTTCACCTCGGTGATACCGGCCTCGAGCAGCGCCTCCAGGGCCGGGTCGCCGAGATCGGCGCCCTTGGCCACGACGACGTTGCCGTTGGCGTCGACCGCGTCGGTCGCCAGGGTGCGAGCGTAGGTCGAGGTCTCGACGTGCGCGTCCCGGATGAGCGAGCCGTCGGCCTGCTTCTCCGCGATCGGCACGACGATGCCGCGCTCGGTGCCACAGTCGTGCTCGCGCACGATGACGTCCTGCGAGACGTCCACCAGACGACGGGTCAGGTAACCCGAGTCGGCGGTACGCAGCGCGGTGTCGGCCAGACCCTTACGAGCACCGTGGGTGTTGATGAAGTACTCGAGCACGGTCAGGCCCTCACGGAACGAGGACTTGATCGGGCGCGGGATGAACTCACCCTTCGGGTTCGTCACCAGGCCCTTCATACCGGCGAGGGTACGGGTCTGGGTGAAGTTACCGGTCGCGCCCGAGTCGACGATCGTGATGATCGGGTTGTCGGCCGGGTAGTGCGAACGCAGCGCCGTACCGACCTCTTCGGTCGCTTCCTGCCAGATCTTGACCAGGGCGTTGTTGCGCTCCTGGTGATCGAGCGCACCACGCTGGTACTTCTTCTCGATCTGATCCGCCATGGCCTCGTACCGCTCCATGATGTCGGCCTTCTCCGGCGGAACGAGCACGTCCGACATGGAGACGGTGACACCCGAACGCGTGGCCCAGTAGAAGCCGGCGTCCTTGAGCTTGTCGACGGTCTGCGCGACGACGATCATCGGGTAGCGCTCGGCCAGATCGTTGATGATCGTGGCCTGCCGCTTCTTCGGCATCGGCTCGTTGATGAACGCGTAGTCCGCCGGGAGCAGATCGTTGAACAGCACGCGACCCAGGGTGGTCTCGGCCAGCCACGCGTCACCGCGGTGCCAGCCCTCCGGGAACAGCTCCGCCTCGATCTCGCGCGGCGGGCGCTGCTCGGTGAGGCGCACCTTGATCATCGAACGCACGGTCAGCTCACCGCGGTCGACGGCCATCTGGGCCTCGGCCGGCGAGGAGTACACGCCCGACTCCGGCTCGTCCTTGCCGCCGGCCTGGTAGGTGCCGACACCCATCTCGTCGAGACGGGTCAGGTAGAACAGGCCGGTCACCATGTCCAGACGCGGCATCGCCAGCGGGCGACCCGACGCCGGGGACAGGATGTTGTTCGACGACAGCATCAGGATGCGCGCCTCGGCCTGCGCCTCCGCCGACAGCGGCAGGTGCACGGCCATCTGGTCACCGTCGAAGTCGGCGTTGAACGCCTCACACACGAGCGGGTGCAGCTGGATGGCCTTGCCTTCGACCAGCTGCGGCTCGAAGGCCTGGATACCCAGGCGGTGCAGGGTGGGCGCGCGGTTCAGCAGCACCGGGTGCTCGGCGATGACCTCTTCGAGGACATCCCACACCTGGGGACGCTGACGCTCGACCATCCGCTTGGCGGACTTGATGTTCTGCGCGTGGTTCAGGTCGACCAGACGCTTCATGACGAACGGCTTGAACAGCTCGAGCGCCATCAGCTTGGGCAGACCACACTGGTGCAGCTTCAGCTGCGGACCGACCACGATGACCGAACGGCCCGAGTAGTCGACACGCTTGCCGAGCAGGTTCTGACGGAAACGACCCTGCTTGCCCTTGAGCAGATCGCTCAGGGACTTCAGCGGGCGGTTACCCGGACCGGTGACCGGGCGACCACGACGGCCGTTGTCGAACAGGGCGTCGACCGACTCCTGCAGCATCCGCTTCTCGTTGTTGACGATGATCTCGGGCGCGCCCAGATCGATCAGTCGCTTGAGGCGGTTGTTGCGGTTGATCACGCGGCGGTACAGGTCGTTCAGGTCGGAGGTGGCGAAGCGGCCACCGTCGAGCTGGACCATCGGGCGCAGCTCCGGCGGGATCACCGGAACGGCGTCGAGCACCATGCCCATGGGCGAGTTGCCGTTGGCCTGGAAGGCCGCGACGACCTTGAGCCGCTTGAGCGCGCGCAGCTTCTTCTGGCCCTTGCCCGAGCGAATGGTCTCGCGCAGGTTCTCGGCCTCGGCGTCGATGTCGAAGTTCTCCATCAGCTTCTGGATGGACTCCGCACCCATGGCGCCGGTGAAGTACTCGCCGTAGCGGTCGACGAGCTCGCGGTAGAGCACCTCGTCGACGATGAGCTGCTTGACCGACAGCTTGGTGAAGGTCGTCCAGATCTCGTCGAGGCGGTCCAGCTCACGCTGGGCGCGGTCGCGCAGCTGACGCATCTCGCGCTCGCCGCCGTCCTTGACCTTGCGGCGCACGTCGGACTTGGCGCCCTCGGCCTCCAGCTCGGCCAGGTCAGCCTCGAGCTTCTGCGCGCGGGCCTCGAGATCGGCGTCGCGCTGATCGGCGACAGCCTTCTTCTCGACCTCCATCTCGGCCTCGAGGGTGCTGAGCTCGTTGTGGCGCAGCTCCTCGTCGACACCGACGATGACGTAGGCGGCGAAGTAGATGATCTTCTCGAGATCCTTCGGCGCCAGATCCAGCAGGTAGCCCAAGCGCGACGGAACGCCCTTGAAGTACCAGATGTGGGTGACCGGTGCGGCCAGCTCGATGTGGCCCATCCGCTCACGACGCACCTTGGCGCGAGTCACCTCGACGCCACAGCGCTCACAGATGATGCCCTTGAAGCGGACACGCTTGTACTTGCCGCAGTAGCACTCCCAGTCCCGGGTGGGGCCGAAGATCTTCTCGCAGAAGAGCCCGTCCTTCTCCGGCTTGAGCGTGCGGTAGTTGATGGTCTCCGGCTTCTTGACCTCGCCATAGCTCCACTGGCGGATGTCTTCAGCGGTGGCCAGGCCGATCCGGAGTTCATCGAAGAAGTTGACGTCTAGCACGTAACTTCCTTTCCCCTGTTCGGGTCGAATTCGAGCAAAAGTTCACTAGTTGATCGTGCGCGGTGCGCGGTGCGGGACGAGCCCGCACCGCGCGTACCACCTAGTTCGCCAGATCGTCGACTGTGGCCGCTTCGTTCCTGGACAGGTTGATGCCCAGGTTCGCCGCGGCGCGCTCCAGATCCTCGTCGTCGCCGTCACGCATCTCGATCGCGGCGCCGTCCGAGGACAGCACTTCCACGTTGAGGCACAGCGACTGGAGTTCCTTGAGGAGCACCTTGAACGACTCCGGAATGCCCGGCTCCGGAATGTTCTCGCCCTTGACGATCGCCTCGTAGACCTTCACGCGGCCGACCACGTCGTCGGACTTGATGGTCAGGAGCTCCTGCAGCGTGTACGCCGCGCCGTAGGCCTGCATGGCCCAGCACTCCATCTCACCGAAACGCTGACCACCGAACTGCGCCTTACCACCCAGCGGCTGCTGCGTGATCATCGAGTACGGACCGGTCGAACGGGCGTGGATCTTGTCGTCGACCAGGTGGTGCAGCTTCAGGATGTACATGTAACCGACCGCGACCGGGTACGGGAACGGCTCGCCGGAGCGGCCGTCGAACAGGGTCGCCTTGCCGTTCTCGTCGACCATGCGCTCGCCGTCACGGTTCGGCAGGGTCGAGCCGAGCAGACCGGTCAGCTCCTCGTCGCGGGCACCGTCGAAGACGGGGGTCGCGATGTTGGAGTCGGCCGGGGCACCCAGCATCTCCTCCGGCAGGTTGGCCGCCCAGTCCGGACGGGTGCCGTCGGTCGCCACGTCGACATTCCAGCCGGCCTTGCCGATCCAGCCCAGGTGGGTCTCCAGGATCTGGCCGATGTTCATACGACGCGGAACACCGTGGGTGTTCAGGATGATGTCGACCGGGGTGCCGTCGGGCATGAACGGCATGTCCTCGGTGGGGAGGATCTTGCCGATGACGCCCTTGTTGCCGTGGCGGCCTGCGAGCTTGTCGCCGTCCTGGATCTTGCGCTTCTGGGCCACGTAGACGCGGACCAGCTCGTTGACACCGGGGGGCAGATCGTCGTCGTCCTCGCGCGAGAACACGCGGATGCCGATGACCTTGCCGGACTCGCCGTGGGGCACCTTCAGCGAGGTGTCGCGCACCTCGCGCGCCTTCTCACCGAAGATCGCGCGGAGCAGGCGCTCCTCGGGGGTCAGCTCGGTCTCGCCCTTCGGGGTGACCTTGCCGACCAGGATGTCGCCGTCGCGAACCTCGGCGCCGATGCGGATGATGCCGCGCTCGTCCAGGTCGGCCAGCACCTCGTCGGAGACGTTCGGGATGTCCCGGGTGATCTCCTCGGCGCCCAGCTTGGTGTCGCGGGCGTCGATCTCGTGCTCTTCGATGTGGATCGAGGTGAGAACGTCCTCTTCCACGAGGCGCTGCGACAGGATGATCGCGTCCTCGTAGTTGTGGCCTTCCCACGGCATGACGGCGACAAGAAGGTTCTTGCCGAGCGCCATCTCACCGTTCTCGGTGCAGGGGCCGTCCGCGAGGACCTGCCCCTTCTCCACCCGCTGGCCCTCGTCCACGATCGGACGCTGGTTGGAGCAGGTGCCCTGGTTCGAGCGGTTGAACTTGCGCATCCGGTAGGACTTGCGGCTGCCGTCGTCGGCCATCACGGTGACGTAGTCGGCCGAGACCTCCTCGACCACACCCGGCTTCTCGTTCACCACGACATCGCCGGCGTCGACCGCGGCGCGCAGCTCCATGCCGGTGCCCACGATCGGGGACTCGGAACGGATCAGCGGCACGGCCTGACGCTGCATGTTCGCGCCCATGAGGGCACGGTTGGCGTCGTCGTGCTCGAGGAACGGGATCATGGCCGTCGCGACCGACACCATCTGGCGCGGCGAGATGTCCATGTAGTCGACCTGCGCCGGGGTCACGAACTCGACCTCTTCGCCGGCGCGCCGCACGAGGACCTTCTCCTCGATGAAGCGGCCCTGCGCGTCGACCGGGGAGTTGGCCTGCGCGCGGACGTAGCGGTCTTCCTCGTCGGCGGTGAGGTACTTGACCTCATCGGTGACGGCGCCGTCGACGACCTTGCGGTACGGGGTCTCGATGAAACCGAACGGGTTCACCCGCGCGTACACCGACAGCGAACCGATCAGGCCGATGTTCGGGCCTTCCGGGGTCTCGATCGGGCACATGCGGCCGTAGTGCGACGGGTGGACGTCGCGGACTTCCAGGCCGGCGCGCTCACGGGACAGACCACCCGGGCCCAGCGCCGACAGGCGGCGCTTGTGGGTCAGACCCGACAGCGGGTTGTTCTGGTCCATGAACTGCGACAACTGGGAGGTTCCGAAGAACTCCTTGATCGCGGCGACGACCGGGCGGATGTTGATCAGGGTCTGCGGCGTGATCGCCTCGACGTCCTGAGTCGTCATCCGCTCGCGGACCACGCGCTCCATGCGGGACAGGCCGACCCGGATCTGGTTCTGGATCAGCTCGCCGACGGTGCGCAGGCGACGGTTGCCGAAGTGGTCGATGTCGTCGATCTCGACGGGGACCTCTTCGCCACCGGGGGCGGTCATCGAGCGATCACCGGCGTGCAGACGCACCAGGTACTCGATGGTGGTGACGATGTCTTCCTTGGTCAGCACCGAGGAGGTCACCGGCTCGTGCACGTGGATGCCGAGCTTCTTGTTGATCTTGTAGCGACCGACGCGCGCCAGGTCGTAGCGCTTCTCCTTGAAGAACAGGTTCTCCAGCAGGGTCTGCGCGGACTCCTTGGTCGGCGGCTCGCCCGGACGCAGCTTGCGGTAGATGTCGAGCAGCGCCTCGTCCTGGCCGGGGGTGCTGTCCTTCTCCAGGGTGGACATCATGATCTCGGAGAAGCCGAAACGCTCGACGATCTCCTCGGTGGTCCAGCCCAGCGCCTTGAGCAGCACGGTGACCGGCTGACGGCGCTTGCGGTCGATGCGCACGCCGACGGTGTCGCGCTTGTCGACGTCGAACTCCAGCCACGCGCCGCGCGACGGGATGACGCGCACGCTGTGCAGGTCCTTCTCGGTGCCCTTGTCGATGCTGTGATCGAAGTAGACGCCCGGGGAGCGGACCAGCTGCGAGACGACGACGCGCTCGGTGCCGTTGATGATGAAGGTGCCCTTGTCGGTCATCATCGGGAAGTCACCCATGAAGACCGTCTGGCTCTTGATCTCACCGGTGTTGTTGTTGATGAACTCCGCGGTGACGAACAGGGGCGCCGCGTAGGTCATGTCCTTCTCTTTGCACTCTTCGATGGAGGCCTTGACCTCTTCGAAGCGCGGATCGGAGAACGACAGGGACATCGAACCGGAGAAGTCCTCGATCGGCGAGAGCTCCTCGAGCACCTCCTCCAAGCCGCCTGCGAGACCGACGTCGCCGCGTGCGGCCGCCTTCTCACGCCAGTCGGGGGTACCGACCAACCAGGCGAACGAGTCCGTTTGTAGGTCGAGAAGTCCGGGCACCTCCAAGGGCTCACGGATCTTCGCGAACGAAACCCTCAACGGGGCTCCGGGGATTCCAGCCTTGGTCTGGGTGGAGACTGCCAAGATGCGTCCTTCCAGCACCTCACGCGCGTCGCGTGGTGGTCCGCGACCGTCGCTTGTCTGCTACGAATTCCGCTGGTTACAACCCGAACGAAACCCGAACAGGCAGCAGCGGAAGTAACACCGGAAGGTGGAACTTACGTGTGCGAATCAAGGTGTGGACAGGAGGCAGCCAGCGCAACGTCCAAACTTACACCCACATATAGAGGGGTGTCAACATACCATCCGTGCGACCGCTCACACGGCAAACGCGCCGAACTCCCGTGACGCTGGCCGCGTCGGTCGTTCTGGGCGCTGGGGCCCCTGCGCAGCTGACACTGCTGTGAATAGGGTGACGGTTCGCGCGCGCCTCGTCAAGTGGCGCGGCGCGGTCTGTCCGAGAAGTGAGATCGCCTGGCGCGCTGGGCATCCCCGGCCGGAACCGCGGCTATTTTACTCGCGACACGCCGAAGACGCCAACCCGGGAAATGCCCGTTCAGCGGCTGTTTTCCGACATGAACGCAGCGAGCCCCGGCCGTGACGGCCGGGGCTCGCTGGTATCGCCGGGTGCGCTCAGCCGTTGATCTGGCCGTGCGGAATCGTCTTGCTATCGAAGGCCGCGGTGGGGTGCTCGCTGCCGTAGGCGGCCATCACCTGGGTGTCGTCGGACTGGTCCAGCGACTCGCGAATGGCGACCTGAGCCGCGTGCGGCAGGGTGTGCATGATCTCGCGCACCCGCGCCTGGCGGCGGAACACGGCCTGGCGCACCGGCATGCCGGGCTCGGCCTTCATCTGCGGGATGATGCCCTCGATCTCCTCGGCGCCACCGTGGTGGTGACCGGCGTCGACGAGCGCCTGCTCGCGCGCCATCTGCGCCTCGTCCTTCTCCTCGGACATACCGATCGGGCCGATCATGCGGCCGTTGAGGAACTGCTTGACCACGGGCTCGTCGCTGGTCAGCAGCACCTCACGGGGGCCGAACATGACCAGCTGGCGGCGGAAGAGCATGCCGATGTTGTCCGGCACGGTACGGGCCAGGTTGATGTTGTGCGTCACGATCAGGATCGTGGCGTCGATCTGCGCGTTGATGTTGAGCAGCAGCTGCGCCAGGTACGAGGTACGCACCGGGTCCAGACCGGAGTCGGGCTCGTCGACGAGGATGATCTGCGGGTCGAGGACCAGGGCGCGGGCCAGGCCGGCGCGCTTGCGCATACCGCCGGAGATCTCGCCGGGCAGCTTGCCCTCGGCGCCGAGCAGACCCGTCAGCTCGAGCTTCTCCATGACGATGCGCTTGATCTCGGTTTCCGACTTCTTCGTGTGCTCACGAAGCGGGAAAGCGATGTTGTCGAACAGATTCATCGAGCCGAACAGCGCGCCGTCCTGGAAAAGGACGCCGAACAGTTTGCGGATCTCGTAGAGCTCCTTGTTGGAGCAGGTGGTGATATCGGTGCCATCGATGAAGATGGAGCCGCGCTCGGGCCGCAACAGGCCGATCAGCGACTTCAGGAACACCGACTTACCCGTACCCGAAGGGCCGAGCAGGGCGCTCACCTCGCCCGAAGGGAGCGTGATCGACACGTCCTGCCAAATACGCTGCGACCCGAAGGATTTGGTAACACCCTCGGTCCTGACCTCGACGCCCACGCCTACCTCCATTGTTGCCTGCGAGCAGCCCACCCCGCTGACCGCGCGCTTACATCACGGCGGTGCGTCACGACACTGTGGGTCCGGTCACTGTATCCCATCAGTGAGACAGGGCACACCCTTCATCTGACTGAAGAGTAACCCACCCGGTTGATACAGCGCGTATCACCATCCCATGTCCGGATATACAACAAACGGGCGGCCCCCGAAGGGACCGCCCGTTCGCGAACGCGAAGCGCCGAATTACTTGACGGCAACCTTGGCGCCGGCCTCTTCCAGCTTGGCCTTGGCGGCGTCGGCGGCCTCCTTGGTGACCTTCTCCAGGATCGGCTTCGGGGCACCCTCGACCAGGTCCTTGGCTTCCTTCAGGCCCAGGCCGGAGACGATCTCACGGACCACCTTGATGACCTGGATCTTCTTGTCGCCGGCACCCTCGAGGATGACGTCGAACTCGTCCTGCTCCTCGGCGGCGTCAGCCGGAGCGGCGCCACCGGCGACCGCGGCGACGGCGACGGGGGCAGCAGCGGTGACCTCGAACTTCTCCTCGAACGCCTTCACGAAGGAGGACAGCTCCAGGAGGGTCATCTCCGAGAAAACGTCGAGCAGCTCTTCGGTGGACAGCTTGGCCATGATTGTTCCTTTCGGTAGTGAATGTCTGTTTGCGCGGGCGGTAACACCCACACGGGGGTATTACTCGGCAGCGCCTTCGGCCTGCTTCTTCTCCTGCAGCGCGGCGGCCAGACGGGCCACCTGACCGGCAGGAGCCGAGAACAGCCCGGCAGCCTTGGACATGTTGCCCTTCATCGCACCGGCCAGCTTGGCCAGCAGGACCTCGCGGGTCTCCAGGTCGGCGATCTTCTCGACCTCGGACACGGACAGCGCAGCGCCGTCCATGTAGCCGCCCTTGATGATGAGCGCCTTGTTGTCCTTCGCGAAGGTCTTGAGGGCCTTCGCGGCGTTGACCGGCTCACCCTGGATGAAGGTGATGGCGGTCGGTCCGACGAACAAGTCGTCCAGGCCCTCGACGCCCGCTTCCGCGGCCGCGAGCTTGACCAGGGTGTTCTTGGCGACGGAGTACGTGGCCTCGGCGCCGAGCGCGCGACGCAGCTCGGTGAGCTTGCCGACCGAAAGACCACGGTATTCCGTGACAACAGTGGCCGTGGAGTTCTTGAACTGCTCCGCGATCTCCGCGACAGCGGTGACCTTTTCAGGCTTCGCCATACTTCGCCTCCTCTCTGATGTCGGTTCGTGAACGCGCACTACCGAATTCAGGGGCCGGCGACAAAACTAACGCCCCGGACGCAAGGCGTACCGGGGCGCGAAAATATCGGCCTCAGCTCTCCCTGCGTGGGCCGCCGGCAATGTCGCCGGACCTTCGATCGACACCGCGCAAGCGACATCGACGACCAACGGTCTTCGGTAGAACGAATGGGTAGTCATCGAACATGTCGATGACCGGAGTCCACTGTACCGGCACCCGCCCCGATCTGCCAAAACGCCCCCGGCGGTGCCGGATTCGCCGACTTTCGACGTGACTCAGCTCACATTCGATGGTTCGAAGTGGCAGCAATCTCACCGGAAAGGTGTTACGTTCGGTGACAGTAACCTGCTTCACTTCTCAACTATGGCAACCTCCATAGTCGCTCCATCAGTGCTGCTGGACCGGCGTCCGCAGCGATTCCTCGCACTCGTCGTCATCTGCCTGGCCGAACTGCTGGTCGTCCTCGACAACACGATCGTCAACGTCGCTCTCCCCTCCATCGGCGTCCAGTTGCAGACCGGCGTCTCCGGCCTGCAGTGGGTCGTCGACGCCTACACCCTGACCTTCGCCGGATTGCTGCTCGCCGCGGGCAACCTCGGTGACCGCTACGGCCGCAGGCGGATCATGATCGTCGGCCTGATCGGCATCGCGGTGATGTCGGTCGGCGGCGCGCTCGCCGGATCGATGACGCAGGTCATCGCGGCCCGCGCGGCGATGGGCGTCTTCGCCGCCGCGGTCTTCCCGGCCACCCTGGCCCTGATCATCAACATCTTCACCGACAAGCGCGAACGCGCGCTGGCCATCGCCGCCTGGACCGCGATGGCGGGCTTCGCCATCGCCATCGGCCCGATCTCGGGCGGCTGGCTGCTCGAACACTTCAGCTGGCACTCGGTGTTCTGGATCAATGTGCCGGTGGCCCTGGTCGCGCTGGTCGCGACGCTGATCTGGGTGCCGGAATCGCGCGCCGAACAGGTCGGCAGGCTGGACCTGCCCGGCATCTTCCTCTCGATCGCGGGCATCACGCTGGTGGTGTGGGCGATCATCGAGGCGCCGCACAACGGCTGGCTCTCGCTCACCACCCTGTGCACCGCGACCCTCGGCGCGCTGCTGCTCGCCGCATTCGTCGTCTGGGAATTGCGTTCCGCCGCACCGATTCTCGATATGCGGCTGTTCCGGAACCGCCGATTCTCGCTGCCCGCCTTGGCCATCGCGATCGGGTATTTCTCGATGTTCGGCTTCCTGTTCCTGATCACCCAGTATTTCCAGGGCGTGCGCGAATACACGCCACTCGAATTCGGTATCGCGTCTTTGCCGTTCGCGTTCTCGGTCGCGATCGGCGCGCCGGTGGCCACACTGCTGGCACAGCGGGTCGGCACGACCGCGGTCCTGGTGATCGGCCTGCTGCTCACCGGGCTGGGGCTCTATCTCGGCGGCCAGGTCACCGTGGACAGCACCTACCTGATCGGGGTGCTTCCGTCGATGGTGTTCATGGCGCTGGGCCTCGGCATCGTGCAGGGCCCCGCGACGGAATCGATCATGTCCTCGCTCCCGCTGGACGAGGCGGGCGCCGGGTCGGCGGTCAACGACACCACCAGGGAGATCGGCGGCACCCTCGGCGTCGCCGTGCTCGGCTCGATCGTGGCCTCGTACTACACCAGCCGAATCGGTTCCAGGATCGACGCCATCCCGGTCGGCATCATGAACGAGCGGGAGAAGGAACTGGTCAAGGCGAGCCCGCTCAGCGTGCTCGAGCTGCGCAAACGCGAACTGGCCCCGTTCTTCGAGACCCAGCGCGAGAACCTCATCGTCGCGATGAAGTCCGCGACGCTGCAGGGCGCGCACACCGCCTCCCTCGTCGCCGCGGGCGCCGTGCTGGTGTGCGCGATCATCGTGGCGATCTTCCTGCCGTGGAAACCGCAGGGCGGCGATTCGGTGCTGCTCGGCTGGCGCACCACCACCGACGACGACCAGAACTGACCCGGAAAACCGCGAGGGTGGGAACGCAGTGCGTTCCCACCCTCGTGGTCGATCAGGAGCTACCTGTCAGTCGAAGCTCACGCATCCTCGTCGAGGAGGTTGCGGGTGCGGTTCGGGTCCACCGGGATGCCCGGTCCGGTGTTGGTCGAAACCGTGATCTTCTTGACGTAGCGGCCCTTGGCGGTCGACGGCTTCACACGCAGGATCTCGTCCAGCGCGGCGCCGTAGTTCTCCACCAGCTTGGCGTCGTCGAAGGACGCCTTGCCGATGACGAAGTGCAGGTTGGCCTGCTTGTCGACGCGGAAGTTGATCTTGCCGCCCTTGATGTCGTTGACGGCCTTGGTCACATCGTTGGTGACGGTGCCCGTCTTCGGGTTCGGCATCAGACCGCGCGGGCCGAGGACACGCGCGATGCGGCCGACCTTGGCCATCTGGTCCGGGGTGGCGATCGCGGCGTCGAAGTCCAGCCAGCCGCCCTGGATCCGCTCGATCAGGTCCTCGGCGCCCACGGCGTCGGCACCGGCGGCCTCGGCCTCGGCGGCCTTCTCGCCGGCGGCGAACACGATGACGCGGGCGGTCTTACCGGTGCCGTGCGGCAGGTTGACGGTGCCACGGACCATCTGGTCGGCCTTACGGGGGTCGACGCCGAGACGAACGGCGACCTCGACGGTCGCGTCGGTCTTGGTGGTCGAGGTCTCCTTGGCCAGGCGCGCGGCGGCCAGCGGGGAGTACAGCTTGTCGCGATCGACCTTCTCAGCAGCGGCGAGATACGCCTTGCTTCGCTTTGCCATGATTCTCTGTCCTTAATGTTCTGGTGTCAGATGTGGTTTTCCGGGCCTGGCCGGCCCTCCCACATGGAGCGAGAGTTCGCTCAGCCCTCGACGGTGATACCCATCGAACGGGCGGTACCGGCGATGATCTTCGCGGCCTGATCGAGATCGGTGGCGTTGAGATCCTCGGCCTTGGTCTTGGCGATCTCCCGGACCTGGTCCATGGTGACCTTGGCGACCTTGGTCTTGTGCGGCTCGGCCGAGCCCTTCTGCACACCGGCGGCCTTGAGCAGCAGACGCGCGGCGGGCGGGGTCTTCAGCTTGAAGTCGAACGTCCGGTCCTCGTACACCGAGATCTCGACCGGGATGACGTTGCCACGCTGCGACTCGGTCGCGGCGTTGTACGCCTTGCAGAACTCCATGATGTTGACGCCGTGCTGACCGAGCGCGGGGCCGACCGGAGGAGCCGGGTTCGCGGCGCCGGCCTGGATCTGCAGCTTGATGATCCCGGCGAGCTTCTTCTTCTTGGGGGGCATCTTTCTTCCTTGGGTTTCGGGTTCCTTACGGTTGCCGTAAGCCTGTTGCGGGATCGCTCCCACGCCGGGTCCAAACCCGGCATTCGCGCACGACCACGACACCGGGCGGAAAACGCCTGGCGCGGGTCTACACACGAACTGTCACACTCTACCGAACCGCGCCGAAGCGGCCGCAGCCGGGAGGGTCGATCAACGACAACGGCACCGCCGAGGCGGTGCCGTTGCGAAGCTGGTTCGAGCTAGATCTTGGAGACCTGGGTGAAGTTCAGCTCGACCGGGGTCTCGCGACCGAAGATCGAGACGAGCACCTTGAGCTTCTGCTGCTCGGCGTTGACCTCGCTGATGCTGGCGGGCAGCGTCGCGAACGGGCCGTCCATCACGGTCACCGACTCGCCGACCTCGAAGTCGACCTCGATGATCGGCTTGGCCGACACCTCGCCGGTGGACTCGGCACCGGTCGACGTCGTCGCCGCCGCGGCCGCCTTCTTCTGCTGCGCACCGGCCGGGACCAGGAACTTCACGACCTCGTTGATGGTCAGCGGGGTCGGCTTGGCGCCGGGGCCACCGCCGGTCATACCGACGAAACCGGTGACGCCGGGGGTGTTGCGGACCGCGCCCCACGACTCGTTGTTCAGTTCCATCCGGACCAGGATGTAGCCCGGCAGCACCTTGCGGTTGACGTGCTTGCGCTGGCCGTTCTTGATCTCGGTGACCTCTTCGGTCGGCACCTCGACCTGGAAGATGTAGTCCTCGAGGCCGAGGTTCTGCACGCGGGTCTCGAGGTTGGTCTTGACCTTGTTCTCGTAGCCGGCGTAGGAGTGCACGACGTACCAGTCGCCGGGGACGCGGCGCAGCTTGGCCTTCATCGACTCGACCGGGTCGGCTTCGGGGTCTTCCTCGGTGGCGACGGCCTCGACGACGGTCTCGTCGGCGTCAGCGAGCTCGGTGGTGGCCTCGACCTCGTCGGTGGCGTTCTCCGCCACGGCGTCGTCGACCGGGAACTCGTCGTTTGTTTCGTTCTCCGGGGTGCTCACTGGGGCACTCGCTTCCTGTGTCGTCACTACATCCTCTGGGCCGGGTCGGGAGTGCGGAGCGCACACTCCGCCGTTCCGGCCCGGGATCGGCTACCGGCGTCGGTGTCGGCGATCAGCCGAACAGCCAGTCGACACCCTTGATGAACGCCGTATCCAACCCGAATATGAACGCGACCATGAAGACCACGAACACCAGAACGACGGTCGTATACGTGACCATCTGCTTCCGGTTGGGCCAGATCACCTTACGCAGTTCCGCGATGACCTCTCGCAGGAACTTGATCAGCCGCTTGAACGGGTTGCCCGTGGACTTCCCCGCAGTCTTGTCCGCCTTGCGAGGGGACCGATCCAGCGTGGCCACCGAACCGGTGTCCACCGGAGCATCCGACGTGCGCGCACGGCGAGCTGTCCGCTTGCCGCTCGGCCGAGTGGCAGCGGCGGTGTCGTCGCCGTCTTCGGCGCGAGTATCCCGCTCGTCGCTCACGTCGATCCTTCCTCGTCGCTGGCATTCAGGGCAGGGGCGACAGGACTTGAACCTGCAACCTGCGGTTTTGGAGACCGCTGCTCTGCCAATTGAGCTACGCCCCTTCGGTTGGACCAGCCTGAGCTGTAGTGCCCAACCACAGTCGATATTCGATTATCGAGCTCTGGTGCCACACAACATGCGCGCCGCTTCCATGGGGATCAGATCCCCGGGAAGATCAGCGCGCAGCAGCCGGTGACCCCAGAGTCCCGAGTGTACGTTACCGCGTGCGGTATTTGCCAATCCGGGACAGCCGACCAGGTCAGGACAGCTGAACGGTAGCCGTGGCCCGCCCGAAGATCTTCTTGCCCGCCGACTTCGCCGTGATGGCGACGACCGCGGTCCTGGTCTCCGGATCGACCGACTTCACCTTACCGGTGAACTCGACCTCGGCCGGTGCGTCGGACCCGACGTAGACCGGGCTCGTGAAGCGGACGTTGTACTCCTTGACCGCGCCGGGATCGCCGAGCCAGGAGGTGACGAAACCGCCGCCGAGACCCATCGTGAGCATGCCGTGCGCGACCACGTCGTCGAGGCCGACGAGCTTGACGATCTCGTCGCTCCAGTGGATCGGGTTGGCGTCACCGGAGACGCCCGCATAGTTCACCAGATCGCCACGGGTGAGCCGGACGGTGCGCGGGGGCAGTTCATCGCCGGCCGTCACGCTGTCGAAGGACCGGGCGTGGGTGCTGAAGAACGGCTCCGGCTGCTTGGTGACCGGATCCGGGGTGATCTCGGTGGGCAGGTCGGCGGGCGCGTGATGCGCGGGCTCCTCGAGGCCGTGCATCAGGATGTTGCGCACCGCGTCCGACATCGTGGGATCGATGTCACCGCCGCTGCGGCCGATGAGCGTGGTGTAGGTGGTGAGCACCAGCTCGTCGTCCTGCGCGGTGACGATGTTCTTGGTCACGATGATGTCGCCGCCGAAGGCCTGCCGGAAGGAATGCAGGTACACATCACAGGTCAGCTGGTCGCCCACCCGGATGGGGCGGTGGAATTCCAGGATCTGGTCGGTCTGCATGATCTGGCTCAGGTCGTAGCCCGTGACGATCTGCTCGAACAGCTTGCGCTGGGCCAGGATGCCGACCAGCGAGATGAAGGTGAGCGGGGCGAGCAGGCCGTCGTGGCCGTGCTCGCGCGCGACCTCTTCCTCCCAGTGCACCGGGTGGTAGTCCTGGACGGCACGGGCGTATTCGCGCACCTTCTCGCGGCCGACCTCGTAGTAGTCGTCGACGCGGTAGTGGTGGCCGACCATCGCCGCGGCGTGCGCGGCGGGATCGACCGGTGCGGCGGCTGCGGCGGTGACCGCTTCGTCGGTTCCGGTGTTCACTGTCACACCGTGGACCTTACTCACACGTAGCCGGGTCACAACGTCGAGCGGGGTGTATTCACCCGCTCGGCGGGGTACTGTATCGCCCCCGCAAACGCACGAAAGGCCGGACTCTCGTCCGGCCTTTCGGCAAAGCTTGGTGAATCAGCGCGACTCGCGGTGCGCCCGGTGGGTTCCGCAGTTCGGGCAGAACTTCTTCAGCTCGAGGCGGTCCGGGTCGTTGCGCCGGTTCTTCTTGGTGATGTAGTTGCGGTGCTTGCACTCTTCGCAGGCCAAGGTGATCTTTGGCCGGACATCGGTGGACTTCGCGGCCACGATTTGCCTTCTTTCCGGTCTGGGCTGAGTCGTTATTGGTAGCGATGGCCGGACTTGAACCGGCGACACAACGATTATGAGTCGTTTGCTCTACCGACTGAGCTACACCGCCACGGCGGACCTGTTACGGTGGGCCGGCGGGAATGTCGGTCACCACCGGCAATCCGGCGAGCCCCCTAACGGAATCGAACCGTTGACCTTTTCCTTACCATGGAAACGCTCTGCCGACTGAGCTAAGGGGGCATGACTACGTGGCACAAGGTGTCTTGGTCGGCGAACCGATCCGAGCGACCCCGTGCTCCGGCGTCCTGAAAGAGATTACACACTTCCACCGAAGAGCACCAAATCGCCAGGTGAGACCCTATTTTTACCCCCTGGCAACCCACTGATCACGCACGAACATGGGTAACTCCCCCACCACCTCGATGCCCAGCGAGAACGACGCGAGCCCGAGGACGAACAGTCGACCTACCGGAAGACCCGCAGAATCTCGGGGAGGCGGGCCAGCGCATACCAAAGAACCCCGCCGATCTGATGATCGACGGGGTTCGATGTGGCAGATGTAGGATTCGAACCTACGTAGGCTTTCACCGACAGATTTACAGTCTGCTCCCATTGGCCGCTCGGGCAATCTGCCTTGTGCGCCGTTTCCGGTGCGCTGAGCAGCTTACAACGAACCCACACCCACAATGCAAACCGCCTGCACAGCGACCCTGCGAGCACGGTCGACGGGGGCATACGGGTACAACTGTCTCGGTGGCCGGCACACCTGTCGGCCCACCCGTTGGCAGACCGTGAGGGACAGGAGCGCAGTGTGGCTGATTCGTCATTCGACGTGGTGAGCAAGGTCGATCGTCAGGAGGTCGACAATGCGCTGCACCAGGCGGAGAAGGAGCTGAACTCCCGCTACGACTTCAAGGGCACCGATGCGGCGATCGCGTGGTCGGGCGAGGAAGCCATCGTGCTGACCGCGAACGCCGAGGAGCGGGTCAAGGCCGCGCTCGAGGTGTTCAAGGAGAAGCTGATCCGCCGCGACATCTCGCTGAAGGCGTTCGACGCGGGCGAGCCGCAGGCCTCGGGCAAGGTGTTCAAGATCACCGGCACGCTGGTGCAGGGCATCGACACCGAGAAGGCGAAGAAGATCTCCAAGAAGATCCGCGACGAGGGCCCCAAGGGCGTGAAGGCGCAGATCCAGGGCGAGGAGCTGCGGGTGAGCAGCAAGAAGCGCGACGACCTGCAGGCAGTGATCTCGCTGCTCAAGGGCGAGGATTTCGGCATCGCCCTGCAGTTCGTGAACTACCGCTAGTCGGCGGCACGGCGGCGCTCAGTGCCGGTGGGTGCCGCCCGCCATCTCTTCCAGCCGCTTGATCCGCTCCGCCATGGGCGGGTGCGTCGAGTACCAGCGGGCGATGCGGTCGCCGGCGCGGAACGGGTTGGCGATCATCAGGTGCGATTCGCTGGTGAGTTTGGGGTCCGGCGGCAGCGGGGCCACCTGAACGCCGCGTTCGATCTTGCGCAGGGCCGAGGCCAGCGCCAGCGGGTCACCGGTGAGTTCGGCGCCGGACTGATCGGCCTGGTACTCGCGGGAGCGGGACACGGCCATCTTGATCAGGCCCGCCGCGATCGGGCCGAGCAGCGAGACCAGCAGCACGGCGATGATGTTCGGGCCCTGTCCGTCCCGGCTGCCGAACGAACTCGCGAAGAAGGCCATGTTGGCCAGGCCGGTGATGATCGAGGCCATCGCGCCCGCCACCGACGAGATCAGGATGTCGCGGTTGTAGACGTGCGACAGCTCGTGCCCGAGCACCGCGCGCAGCTCCCGCTCGTCGAGCAGCTGCAGGATGCCGCTGGTACAGCACACCGCGGCATGGCGGGGATTGCGCCCGGTCGCGAACGCGTTGGGGGCGTTGGTCGGGCTGATGTAGAGCCGCGGCATCGGCTGCCGGGCCGTGGTCGCCAGCTCGCGCACGATCCGGTACATGACCGGTGCTTCCAGTTCGCTGACCGGTTGCGCGTGCATCGCCTTGAGCGCCAGTTTGTCGCTGTTGAAGTAGGCGTAGGCGTTCATGCCGACGGCCAGCCCGATCGAGATGATCAGGATCGTCGGGCTGCGGAACATCGCCCCGATGGCGACGATGAGCGCCGACAGCCCGACCATCAAACCGAAAGTTTTGATCCCATTGGGCATGATCGGAGAACGTGTCTGCGGCCGGGATAGTTCCTGGTCAGCCGACCCGTTCGATGGTGTAGCGAACCAGGCGGGTGAGGGCCTCGTTGGCCGGGCCTGCCGGGAGGGCGGCCAGTTCGGCGTCGGCGAGGTCGGCGTATTCCTGGAGCTTGGCCTTGGCCTTGGCCATGCCGGGTGAGCGGCGCAGCAATTCCAGCGCCTCCTCGACCTCGGCGTCGGTGTCCAGCGGGTGGTCGAGCAACGTGCGCAGGCGGTCGCTGTCGGCGCCGGACTCGCGCAGGGCGTAGAGGACGGGCAGGGTGTGCACGCCCTCGCGCAGGTCGGTGCCGGGGGTCTTGCCGGACTGCTCGGCCGAGGACGAGATGTCGATGATGTCGTCGGAGATCTGGAAGGCGGTGCCGACGGCGTCACCGAGGCGGGCCAGCCGCTCGACGTGCTCGGGGCCCGCGCCGGAGAAGGTGCCACCGAAGCGGCCCGCGGCGGCGATGAGCGAGCCGGTCTTCTCCCAGACCACGCGCAGGTAGTGCTCGACCGGGTCCTGGGTCTGCTTGGCACCCATGGTTTCCCGCATCTGGCCGGTGACCAGCTCGGCGAAGGTCTCGGCGATGATCCGGACCGCGTCGGGGCCGAGCGTCGAGGTGAGGCGGGAGGCGTGGGCGAACAGGTAGTCGCCCGCCAGGATCGCGATGTTGTTGCCCCACCGCGCGTTGACGCTGACCGCGCCGCGCCGCTGGGGCGCCTCGTCCATCACGTCGTCGTGGTAGAGCGTGGCCAGGTGCACCAGCTCCACCACCGTGCCCGCGGTGACCAGGGCCGGATCGGTGGGATTGGGACCGAGCTGACCGGTGAGCACGGTGAACAGCGGCCGGAAGCGCTTGCCGCCCGCGCGCGCGAGATGCAGCGCCGCTTCCTGCAGGAATTCCGCACCGTCGGAGAGTTCGTCGACGAGCAGTTTCTCGACCGCGGCCAGGCCGTCGCGCACGGTGGCGGCGAGTTCGGGATCGACGAGATCGACCCCGGCAACCACGGTGCTCTCGTCGCTCACAGCCGATGTGCTCATTATCTTCTCCCAGCGATGCGTCCGACCCCGACGGGTAGCAACCTAGCGTGTTCCGGCGCCAGGGCCGATGAACACGGTCACACAGTGACTATTCCCGGTGTACCCGACACTCTCGCACAGCGGCCGGGGGTGCCAGTATTGAGCCATGGGTTCACCGGATCTCACCCCCGCCGACCACGCGCCGCTGCCCGCCCACGTCGAGGTGCTGGTGGTCGGGGCCGGACCGGCGGGATCGGCGTCGGCGGCCTGGGCCGCGCGGGCCGGACGCGATGTCCTGCTGCTCGATTCCGCGGTCTTCCCCCGGGACAAGACCTGTGGTGACGGCTTGACACCGCGCGCGACCGCCGAGCTGGAGCACCTGGGTCTGGGCGAGTGGCTGCGCGCGCACACGGTGAACCACGGGCTGCGGATGGCCGGCTTCGGCCGGGAGGCGCTGCTGCCCTGGCCGGGCGGGTCGTTCCCGACCTACGGGAGTGCCGTTCCCCGAACCGAACTCGACGACAAACTGCGCGAGACCGCCATCAAGTCGGGTGCGCGGATGGTCGACGGCGCCAAGGTCACCGAGGTGCTGCGCGAGGGCGAGCGGGTCGGCGGGGTGACCGTGCGGATCGGCGAGACCACCCACACCGTGCGCTGCCGGGTGCTGGTGGTGGCCGACGGAGTGCGCTCCCCCATCGGAAAACAGCTGGGCCGCACCTGGCATCGGCGCTTCGCCTACGGCACCGCCGCGCGCGCCTACATCAAGTCGGGGCGCAGCGACGATCAGTGGATCTCCTCGCACCTGGAACTGCGCAATGCCGCCGACGAGCTGGTCCCCGGCTACGGCTGGATCTTCCCGCTGGGCAACGGCGAGGTGAATATCGGCGTCGGCTCGCTGGCCACCGAGCAGCGGCCCTCGCACATCGCGCTCAAGCCGCTGATCGAGCACTACACCCGATTGCGCCGGGAGGAGTGGGAGCTCGAGGGCGAGCTGCGCGCGGTCGCGTCGGCGCTGCTGCCGATGGGCGGTGCGGTCTCGAACGTGGCCGGGGTGAACTGGGTCCTGGTCGGCGATGCCGCGGGCTGTGTGAACCCGCTCAACGGCGAGGGCATCGACTACGGCCTCGAAGGCGGGCACCTGCTGGCCGGGCTGCTCGACGAGCCCGATCTGAGCCGGGTCTGGCCGCGCCTGCTGCGCGAGCGCTACGGCCGGACCTTCTCGGTGGCGCGCAGGCTGGCCGGGCTGGCCACGCACCCGAAGATGGTCCCGCTCGGCGGCCCGCCGGTGATGCGCTCGAAGTACCTGCAGCGCACAGCGGTTCGGGTGATGGGCAATCTGGTGACCGACGAGGACGCCGACCTCACCGCCCGCGCCTGGCGAGCCGCGGGCCTGGCCTCGCTGCGCGCCGACGAACTGCCACCGTTCAGCTGATGACGCCGTGAGCGGGACAGCGCGTCGACCGGTCCTGGCCCTGCTGCCGCATCTGCGCAGGGCCCGCGATCTGATCGATCAGCGCTACGCCGACCCGCTCGATCTGGACGACCTCGCCCGCGCGGCCGGGGTCTCCAAGTACCACTTCCTGCGCGCGTTCACGGCCGTGTACGGGCGCACGCCGGGCGCCTATCTGGCCGAACGGCGGATCGAGCGGGCCCAGGACCTGCTGCGGGCGACCAATCTGACCGTCACCGAGGTGTGCATGCTGGTCGGGTACTCGAGTCTCGGCTCGTTCAGCAGCAAGTTCCGTCAGCTGGTCGGGGTCACGCCGAGCGAGTACCAGGCCAGGTTCGCCGACGGCGCGCCGCACATTCCGGGCTGCTACGTCTTCATGCACGGGCTCTCCGACCGGGTCCGGCCCGACACCGCAATTTCGGAGAAGCCCGGCGGCACCGGCCCGTCCTAGCCTCGGATCATGACAACGATCACGAACGTTTCGCTGGTCACCGTGTATGTGACCGATCAGGACGCCGCCAAGCAGTGGTACGTCGACAAGCTCGGATTCGTCGAGACGGCGGATGTGAGCATGGGCGACAACGGCTTCCGATGGGTGACCGTCGCCCATCCGGAGCACACCGAACTCGAGGTCACGCTGATGGTGCCGGGGCCGCCGCTGACCGACGACCTGGCCGAGGCGATCCGGCGGGCCCTCGCCGACGGCACGCACGGCGCGCTCGGGCTGCGCACCGCGGACTGTCAGAAGACCTTCGAAGAGCTCACCGCCAAGGGCGTCGAGTTCATCCAGCCGCCCGCCGCGCGGCCGTACGGCACCGAGGCCATCATCCGCGACAACTCGGGCAACTGGCTGGTCCTGGTCGAACCGAGCGAGTGAGCGCGGTGCCGCCCGGCCCGGCGGGCGGCACCTTCCGGCGATCTATTTGGTGGCGAAGCGGTTCTCGATGAACTTGCGTTCACTGTTGAGCACACGCTGGTGCAGCTGCTCGGCCAGCGGCTCGATCGCGCCGCCGACCAGCGGCACCTTCACGGTGACGGTGCCGACGACCTCGATCTCACTGCCCTCGGCGGTGGGACGCAGTTCGTAGGTGCCCGACATCTCGGTATTGATACCGCCGGTCTTGCCGGTGAAGCTGCCCTTGGCGATCTCGCCCTGCAGCGGCTGCCAGTTGTCGGTCCTGGACAGCACCAGATCGCTCTTGAGCACCTTGCGGACCAGGCCGGGGACCTTGTCCCGGCCGGGCGTTTCAGTCATATGGAGGCGAATCGAACCCGGCCCGTCGGGATGGGAGAGTTCGAGGGTCGCGGTCTCGGCGGCAGCGAATCGCTCCTGCCAGACCGCATCGTCGACGAGTGCCCGGTGAAGATCTTCGACCGGGACTGCGTAGGGCACGGTGAAGCTGAATTTTCGGGACATGGCGGCAACGGTACTGTGTGCCGGGTGTCGGATGTGAGCCTGTCGGAGCGGCGGACCAAGCGCCTGCGACGGGCGCGGACGTCGGTGCTCGGCGTGGCCACCGTGATCAGCGTGCTGATGGTGCTGCTGGTTCTCGCGGCCTGGCGCAACGACTTCGAGATCGAGCATCATCGCGGCACCACCTCCGGTGAGGTGCTCTCGGCGGGCAGGCTGCGGTCGGCGGTCATGTACGTGACGCCGGACAGCGTCACGCACAATCCGAAGGTCGGCATCCTGTATCCGACCAATCTGACGGCCGGGCAGCGGATCAATGTCGAGTACAGCACCCGCGACCCCGATCTGGTCCGGGTCGCCGGGCGCGACGCCCGGGTGGCGATCATCCCCGCGGCGTCGGTGATCGTGGTGGTCTGGGCGCTGGCGCTGCCGGTGCTGTGGCTCATCCGGCGCAAGCAGCGCGAGGCGTAACTTCGCCTGCTGTTCGTCCCGGCTTCACGTCGGTGTGAGGGTGTCGCGCGGTGTGGCGGTCACCCTGAGGTGGTGCGCGTAGCCATCGTGGCGGAGTCCTTCCTGCCGAACATGAACGGCGTCGTCAACTCCGTGTTGCGGGTGTTGGACCACCTGGACCAGCACGGACACGACGCGATGATCGTGGCACCCGACACTCTGCGCGGCGCCCCGCCCGCACCCCGCTTCCACGGCCGCTTCCCGGTGCACCGCGTGCCCGCGATGATGGTGCCGAAGGTCAGCTCGCTGCCGGTGGGGCTGCCGCAGCCCGGGATCACCGCCGCGATCGCCGCCTTCGATCCCGATGTGGTGCATCTGGCCTCGCCGTTCCTGCTCGGCGCAGGCGGGCTGGCCGCGGCGACCCGGCTCGATCTGCCCTCGATCGCGGTGTACCAGACCGATGTCGCCGGTTTCGCCAAGAGTTACGGCCTCGGCCTGGCCGCCCGCGCCGCCTGGGCGTGGACGCGCCGGATCCACGAGGGCGCCACCCGCACGCTGGCGCCGTCCTCGGCGGCCGCCCAGGACCTGGCCGAGCACGGCATCCCCCGGGTGCACCGGTGGGGCCGCGGCGTCGACATCGACCGGTTCAACCCCGCCGCGCGCAGCGCCGACCTGCGGGCGAGCTGGCTGGGCGGCGAGGACCGGCTGGTGGTCGGCTTCGTGGGCAGGCTCGCCCCCGAGAAGCACGTCGACCGGCTCGCGGCGCTGGCGGGCGATCCGTCGATCCAGCTGGTCGTGGTGGGTGACGGCCCGGAACGCGCGCGGCTGAGCAGGCTGATGCCCGGCGCGGTGTTCACCGGCGAGCTCGGTGGCAGCGAACTGGCCACACACTACGCGAGCCTGGACGTGATGGTGCATCCGGGCGAGCACGAGACGTTCTGTCAGGGTGTGCAGGAGGCGCTGTCCTCCGGTGTGCCGGTGATCGGCCCGGACGCGGGCGGACCGCGCGATCTGATCGCGCACTGCCGCAACGGCTACCTGCTGCCGGTCGACCGCTTCGCCGAACTGCTGCCCAGCGCGGTGTCGGCCCTGCGCGACCAGGGCCAGCGCGCCCGGTTCGCGACGGCGGCCCGCAAGTCGGTGCTGCACCGCACCTGGCCCGCGATCTGCACCGAGCTGATGACCCACTACGCCGAGGTGACCGGCATGCGGGACCGCTTGCCCCGCTCGGCGTAGAGCGCCGGGACGCGCGCCGGATAAGCTCGAATCGTGGCGACAACAGAGCAGCGGGAACCGATTCGGGCATCGCTGGACAAGCAACCCCACGAGGTCGCGTCGATGTTCGACGGTGTGGCCAAGCGCTACGACCTCACCAACACGGTCATCTCCGCGGGCCAGGATCGATACTGGCGGTGGGCGACGCGCCGCGCGCTCGGATTGCGGCCGGGTGAGCGGGTTCTCGACCTCGCCGCGGGCACCGGCGTCTCGACCGTCGAACTCGGCAAGTCGGGCGCCTGGTGCGTGGCCACCGACTTCTCCCAGGGCATGCTGGCCGCCGGCCGGTTCCGCCAGGTGCCGATGGTCGCCGGTGACGCGATGGCCCTGCCCTTCGCCGACGACTCCTTCGACGCGGTGACCATCTCCTTCGGCCTGCGCAATGTCGCCGATATCGACCTCGCGCTGCGCGAGATGCTGCGGGTGACCAAGCCGGGCGGCCGGGTGGTGGTGTGCGAGTTCTCCACACCGGTGTTCGGGCCGTTCCGCACCGTCTACATGGAGTACCTGATGAAGGCGCTGCCGCGGGTGGCGCGCGCGGTCAGCTCCAACCCCGACGCCTACGTCTACCTGGCCGAGTCCATCCGCGCGTGGCCGAACCAGCGCAGGCTGGCCCGGCGCATCGCCGACGCCGGGTGGGATTCGGTGCAGTGGCGCGACCTCACCGGTGGTGTGGTGGCACTGCACCGCGGCTACAAACTGGGCTGAACCGCCCGAATCCCGGGGTGAGTCCCGTCACCCCGGGGCGGCGCGCGACGCTCGGCGGTGCGCCGGAATGCGCCCTGATCAGGCCCGATATTCGCGGCCGGACCTCACGACGGAAATTTTGACGTGTGAGGTCGATTGTCACCTGGACATAACGTTCGGTAAATCGAGCGCAACGACAGGTGCGGATGATCGAAGGCATGACAGGGGAAGCTGACATCCGCGACACGGACACTGTGCGTTCACAGTGCTCGTACTGCGGCGTCGGCTGCGGCATCACCGTCCAGACCAAGACTGATCAGTCGGGTGCGCGGTTGATCGCCAAGGTCAGTGGCGACAAGCTGCATCCGGCGAACGCGGGCAGGCTGTGCACCAAGGGCGCGACGCACGCCGAGATGATGGCCGCCCCCGGCCGGATGGACACCGCCTATCACCGCCCCGAGCGCGGCCAGGTCCCCGTCCCGCTGCCGGTCGACGAGGCCGTCCACGAGACCGCCACCCGGCTGCGGGCCATCCTCGACGAGCACGGGCCCGACGCGATCGCCCTCTACGTCTCCGGGCAGATGTCGCTCGAGGCCCAGTACCTGGCGACCAAGCTGGCCAAGGGCTACCTGCGCACCAAGCACATCGAGGCCAACTCCCGGCTGTGCATGGCCAGCGCGGGCACCGGCTACAAGCAGTCGCTCGGTGCCGACGGCCCGCCCGGCTCCTACGACGACTTCGAGCACGCCGACCTGTTCCTCGTCTCCGGCGCGAACATGGCCGACTGCCACCCGATCCTCTACCTGCGGATGGCCGACCGGCTCAAGGCCGGCGCCAAGCTGATCGTGGTCGACCCGCGCCGCACCGACACCGCGGCCCGCGCCGACCTGTTCCTGCAGATCGCGCCCGGCACCGACCTCGCGCTGCTCAACGGCCTGCTGCACCTGCTCGTCGCCGACGGCGCGATCGACACCGCGTTCATCGCCGAGCACACCGAGGGCTGGGACGCGATGCCCGAGTTCCTCGCCGACTACCCGCCCGCCCGGGTCGCCGAGCTCACCGGCCTGGCCGAGGCCGACATCCGGACCGCGGCGACGATGATCGCCGAGGCGGGCGAGTGGATGTCGCTGTGGACGATGGGACTCAACCAGTCGACCCACGGCACCTGGAACACCAACGCCCTGGTGAACCTGCACCTGGCGACCGGCGCGATCTGCCGCCCCGGCAGCGGCCCGTTCTCGCTCACGGGCCAGCCCAACGCCATGGGCGGACGCGAGATGGGCTACATGGGCCCCGGTCTGCCCGGCCAGCGCAGCCTGCTCTCCCCCGCCGACCGGACCTTCGTCGAGACCGCGTGGGACCTGCCCGCCGACACCCTGCGCACCGAGGCGGGCCCCGGCACCATCGACATGTTCCGCGGCCTGGCCGACGGCGAGATCAAGGCCGCGTGGATCATCTGCACCAATCCCGTCGCCACCGTGGCCAATCGCAAGACGGTGATCGCGGGGCTGGAGGCGGCCGAGCTGGTCGTGGTGCAGGACGCCTACACCGAGACCGCCACCAACGCCTACGCCGATCTGCTGCTGCCCGCCACGCTGTGGGCCGAGGCCGACGCGGTGATGGTGAACTCGGAGCGCAATGTCACCCTGCTCCAGCAGTCCGTCGATCCGATCGGTGACGCGCGGCCGGACTGGCTGCTGATCGCGCAGGTCGCCACGGCCATGGGCTTCCCCGGATTCGACTTCGGCTCGAGCGCCGAGGTTTTCGCCGAGATCCAGCGGTTCACCAATCCGGCCACGGGCTACGACCTGAGCGGCATGAGCTACGAGCGGTTGCGTGAAGGCCCGATGCAGTGGCCGTGCAACGACAGCGCCGCCCCGCGCAATCCGATCCGCTATCTCAACGACGGCGTCCACCAGCCGCAGCACGTCGAATCCGACGGCACCACACCGCGACTGGCGTTCGCGACCCCGAGCAGGCGCGCGGTGTTCTTCCCCCGCCCGCACCTGCCCGCCGCCGAACTGCCCGACGACGACTACCCGTTCCTGCTGAACACCGGCCGGTTGCAGCATCAGTGGCACACGATGACCAAGACCGGCAAGGTCGCCAAGCTGACCAAGCTCAACGGCGCTCCCTTCGTCGAAGTGCATCCCGAGGATGCGCGAAATCTGGATCTGCAGCCCGGCGACCAGCTCGAAATCGCCTCGCGCCGCGGCCGTGCCGTGCTGCCGGTACAGATCAGCGATCGGGTCCGGCCCGGCGACTGCTTCGCTCCTTTCCACTGGAACGACGAACAGGGCGAATATCTGACGATCAACGCCGTCACCAACGACGCGGTGGACCCCGCTTCGCTACAACCGGAGTTCAAGGCGTGCGCGGTGGCGTTGCGCCGGGTCGGGCCCGCCGCCGCTCCCGAGCAGGCACCGGCCCAGCCCACCCAGCTGTCCGCCCCGCCGAGCGCGCATCCGCTGGCCGGGATCCTCGGCCTCGACGCGGGTAGCTCGCCGACACTCAGCGAGACCGAACGCATCTACCTCGGCGGATACCTCGCCGCGTTGCAGTCGCTGCCGGTGTCCGGGCAGCCGGTGCTGCCCGCGAGCGCGCCGCTCTCGGCCCAGTCCCGCCTCTGGGTCGACGGGCTGCTCGCCGGGATGTACTCCCGCACCTCCGGCGCCACCGCCGACGCTCCGGCCGCCGATGCTCCGGCGGCCGCCCCGGTGACGGTTCTGTGGGCATCACAGACCGGCAATGCCGAGGAACTCGCGGCCACCGTCGCCGCGCGCCTGTCCGCCGCCGGATTCCTGCCGTCGCTGCTCGACATGGATTCCTGCGAGCTGTCGGCACTCACCGGCGACATCCTCATCGTGACCAGCACCTTCGGTGACGGCGGCCCGCCCGACAACGGCGCCGACTTCTGGAGCAGGCTCGAGGACAGCATCGTCCGGCTCAACGACGTCCGCTACGCGGTCTTCGCCCTCGGTGACTCCTCCTACGACGACTTCTGTGGCCACGGCCGCAAACTCGACCGCCTCTTCGCCGCGCGCGGCGCCAAGCCGCTGGCGCCCCGCGTCGACAGCGAACCCGACTTCGCCGATGCCGCCGAGCAGTGGCTCGACGACGTGCTCGCCGCGCTCGGCGGGGCGACGCCCGGCGACGACACCCCGCCGAGCGGGCCGGGCACCGATGCCCCGGAGCCGCACCAGGTTTCCGGCTCGTCGCTGCCGCAGCCGACCGGTCGCGGCGGCGCGATCGTGCTCGATCGCCCGCTCGCGCCTGCGCCCACCCGGGTCAAGCGCACCGCGCCCGCGCCCTTCACCCGCCAGTCCCCGGTCCGCGCGATGCTGATGCGCAACGAGATCCTCAGCGCGCCGGGTTCGCCGAAGGAGGTGCGCCGCTTCGGCTTCGACCTGCACGACCTCGACGCCAGCTACGAAGTCGGTGATTCGCTGGGCGTCCTGCCCGCCAACAGTCCGGAGCTCGTCGAAGAATGGCTCACCGCGACCGGCCTGGACGGCCGCCGCGTGATCGAGCTCGACGACCGCGAGCTCACCCTCACCGAGGCGCTGCGCACCCACTACGACATCACCAAGGTGAGCCAGGACCTGCTCGGCTTCATCGCCGAACGCAATCCGCACCCGCAGCTGGCCAAGCTGCTGCGGCGCGACAACCGCAACGAACTGGCCAACTACCTGTGGGACCGGCAAGCCGCCGACGTGCTGCGCGACTTCCCGGTGCGCACCGATCTGGTCGACTGGCTCGGCACCATGAAAAAGCTGCAGCCGCGCCAGTATTCGATCTCCTCCAGCCCACTGACCACCCCCGACGAAGTGCAGCTGACCGTCGGCGTCGTCCGCTACGGCGAGCCGGCGGGCAACTCCGCCCGGCGTGGCGGCGTGTGCTCGACCTTCCTCGCCGACCGGGCCGGCGCGGAGGTGCCGATCTTCCTGCAGCGCGCGCCGCACTTCCGTCCGCCGCTGGACCCGAACGCCCCGATGATCATGGTGGGTCCGGGCACCGGTATCGCTCCCTTCCGTGGATTCCTGCACGAACGCCGGGCCATGGGCGCAGCCGGGCGCAACTGGCTGTTCTTCGGCGACCAGCACGCCGCCCAGAACTTCTACTACCGGGCCGAGCTGGAGGACATGTTCCGCTCCGGCTTCCTCACCCGACTGGACCTGGCCTTCTCCCGCGATCAGCGCGAGCGGGTCTACGTCCAGCACCGGATGATCGAGCACGGCGCCGAGCTGTGGTCGTGGCTGCGCGACGGTGGCCACTTCTACGTCTGCGGCGACGCGGCCCGGATGGCCAAGGACGTCGACGACACCCTGCTGCGCATCGCCCAGATCCACGGGAAGCTGGACGAGGCCGGTGCCCTGGCCTTCAAGAAGCAGCTGGTCGCCGAGAAGCGCTACGTCCGCGACGTGTACTGATCACGCCGCCCGGACGGTCGGCGGGTTCAGCCGGGTGAAGTCGGGCAGCCGGTGGTACGGGTAGTACGGGTACGGCGGCGTGGTCGTGCTCGCGGCGTCGAGGGCGGCCCGATGCTCCGGTTCCAGCTCCCAGCCGACCGCGCCGAGGTTCTGGCGCAGCTGTTCCTCGTTGCGGGCGCCGATCAGCACGCTGGCGACGGTGGGGCGGGTGAGCAGCCAGTTGAGGGCGATCTGCGGGACGCTGCGGCCCGTCTCGGCGGCGATCCGATCGAGGACGTCGACGATGTCGTAGAGGTGTTCGTCGTCCACCGGCGGACCCGCCTGCGCGGTCTCGTGCAGCCTGCTGCCCGCCGGTAGCGGCTGGCCACGACGGACCTTGCCGGTGAGCCTGCCCCAACCCAGTGGACTCCAGACGATCGCGCCGACACCCTGATCGGCGGCGAGCGGCATGAGCTCCCACTCGTAGTCGCGGCCGACCAGCGAGTAGTACACCTGGTGCGCGACCGGCTTTTCCAGGCCGAGCGCCTCGGCGGTGGACAGCGTCTTCATCAGTTCCCAGCCGGCGAAGTTGGAGACGCCGACGTAGCGGATCTTGCCCGCGCGGACGAGATCGTCTAGGGCCGTGAGGGTTTCCGCGAGCGGGGTGCCCGCGTCGAAGGCGTGCAGCTGGAACAGGTCGAGGTAGTCGGTGCCGAGCCGGCGCAGCGACGCGTCGACGGCGCGGATCAGCCGGGCCCGGCCCGCACCGGCCTCGTGTGCGCCCGGCCCGGTCGGCAGCGCGGATTTGGTCGACAGCAGCACCTGCTCGCGCCTGCCCTTGATCGCCGCGCCGAGCACCTCCTCCGAGGCGCCGTCGGAATACACGTCCGCCGTGTCGAACAGGGTGACGCCCGCCTCCAGGCTGATATCGACCAGGCGCCTGGCCTGCGCCGCGTCGGTATCGCCCCAGGCGCTGAACAGCGCGCCCCGTCCGCCGAACGTGCCCGCGCCGAAACCGAGCGCGGGAACGTGCAGACCCGATGCGCCGAGCCGCCGGTACTCCATGAGAACTCCTAAAGGGTCTATAGTTCCGTTAACACTTCGGACAGTACACCCGTTGCGCGCTAAATGAAACTGGAGTTCCGTTATGAATCACGACATCGCCTGGCCGGGGTCCGTTCGCCCAGGTGGACGCACCGCCCGGGTCCGCGAATCGGTCCTGCAGGTGGCCGGC
Source organism: Nocardia sp. NPDC003269 (assembly GCF_042888005.1). NCBI lineage: Bacteria > Bacillati > Actinomycetota > Actinomycetes > Mycobacteriales > Nocardiaceae > Nocardia > Nocardia sp. NPDC003269. The sequence goes on along the minus strand of NZ_JBIAPA010000001.1, from coordinate 1,884,270 downwards.
GATCTGATTGCCGACCGGGGCTTCGTCAGCCTCGATCTGGCGGAGGTCGCCGCGACGGCGGGCGTCGGCAAGACGACGGTCTACCGGCGCTGGCGCACACCGGCGGGCCTGGTCGCCGATCTGCTCGTGGACATGGCCGAGCAGTCGCTGCCGCGCGCCGACACCGGCGCCCTGCTCGACGATCTGACCGCCAATGCCCGGCTGGTGGCGAAGACGCTCGCCGACCCGCGCCAGGGCAACCTGTTCCGCGCCGTCATCGCCGCGGCCACCGGCGACGAGGTCACCGCCACGGCGCTGCACACCTTCTACGACACCCGGCTCACCGAGTGGGCGCCCTGCGTCGAGGACGCCGTGGCGCGCGGCGAGGCGCCCGCGGGCACCGACGCGCGCGCGGTCCTGTCGGCGGTGTCGGCGCCGCTGTACTACCGGCTGCTCGCCAGCGGTGACCCCATCGACGACAGCGCCGCCGACCAGTCGGCGCGGGCGGCCACCCTCGCCACGATCGGCGGCGCCTTCGTCCGCTGAACCGGCCTACTTCGAGACGAATTCGGCCAGCGCGCGCTGGTATTCGGCGAGATCGGGCTCGGTGTGGATCTTCGGGTTGTCGCCCTTGGTGAGCGCCGAGAACGGGCAGTCGGGCGTCGACTTGCCCGCCAGTTCGACGGTCCCGACCTTGCGGCCGGTCCGTGCCTCGCGGATGGTCACGTCGTAGCGACCCTGATAGAGCGGCAGCGTGCTGCTGGTGAACTTGCAGTCGGTGAGGAACTTGCCGTCCTCGGCCTCGTCGAGGCAGGCGATGAGCTGCACGTCGGCGGGTTTCAGCCCGCGGCCGCCCCACTCGCGCGGCGCGTCGGAACCACCGATCTCGGCCTCCGAGGTCCCACCCACCTGCTCGTCGACGAACGCGACCACCGGATGCGGTGCGGGCCCGCCGAATTCGGCCGCGGACGGGAAGAACTTGCCGCCCATGTCATGGCAGGCCGACTCCATGTCGCGCACGTCCGCCAGCTGGCCCTCGTATTCCTTCGGCGTCCAGAAGGTCCAGTACACCGCGTAGCCGACCGCCCCGATGACGGTCACCAGCGCGATCACCCCCACCACCCTGGACTGCTTGCCGAACAGCGGACCGGTGGCCCCGGTTCGCTTGCGCACCATGGCGACCACGATCGCGATCAGCGGCGCCAGCGCCAGCAGCGCGAAGATCACGGCGACGACCACGCTGCCGTTGGTGAAGGCCATCCAGGAGAACAGCCCGGCCAGGGCCATCAGGATCAGAACGAGTTGCAGCACAACGAAACCCCCCAGGTTTACCGTCAAACGTGCTGCGACCGTATCAAACCCGCCGGTCCGCTGCGATCGCAGCCGGACGCCAGCCCGGATCGCGGCCGGTCAGCCCGAGCAGGCGGTCGAACGCGGGCGCGGCGTCAGGCACGGCGACGACCGGACCGAACAGCCCGGGGGTGCCGTCCGGGTCGGTGTCGCGCAGGAAGTCGAGCAGGATCACCAGGTGGTCCGGATCGACCGTCACGGACTGCTCCGTGGCGACCGCGAGATCCCAGGCGTGCACGGTGACCTCGTCGAGCGCGACGGTGGCCATGATCGCCGCGGGCAGCACGATGCCACCGGCCTCGGCGTCGCCGTCCCAGGCCGCGGGGACCCGCCAGGCCGCGGTGAGCGCGGCGAGCTGGGCGGGGATCAGGGTGCGCCAGTCGGCGGCCAGCGGGCTGTCCAGGCTCGGCGGCTCCGAACGGCCGACGGACTCCTTGGTGGCGGCCTGCCGAAAGGCCTCGGTCAGCCCGACGACGTGGGCGAGCACCTGGCGCACGGTGGTGTCCTCGCACGGCGTGAGGGCGTCGAGCCGGTCGTCGGGGATCCCGGCGACGACGGCGGCGAGGGTGCGGGCGGCGAGGGCGAAGTCGAATTGCGGTTCCATGGACGCTCCTGGGCGAGGACGGACTCGGTCACCAATGCAGACGACACGAGCCGCGCGATCTCATCGGCGCGCGGGTTGCCGAGCGCTGCCGATCGGCGCACGCTGGATGGCGGAACGATCAGCGACACCGTGCGAGGCGACAACCGAGGAGCACCGATGATCGACTACACCGCCCGGCCGCTCGACGAAGTCCCCGAGGCCGATCGGATCGAACAGGAACAATCGGCCTTCGCCGCCGACGATCCCGACGACCCGGCGTTCTTCGACGCCGCCCGGTACTCCGACGAGATGGCGGCCACCGTCGACCGTGACGCGGAGACCGCGAACGCCGCCGACGTGATCGAGCAGACGATCCCGGTCCCCTACGAGGACGAATTCGTCGAGGAGCCGTGACCGGCCCCGCCTAGCCCGCGATCTTGGCGCGCACGGTGGCGTGCAGTTCGCGCAGGCTGGAGCGCTCCGTCGCGACCTCGAGCACGCGCAGTCCGTGCGCGTCGCCCGCCAGCTCCACGGCCAGCTCCGCCGGGTCGACCTGGCGGTGCGGGATGCGGTAGGCCGCGCACAGGGCGGCCAGGTCCATGCCGTGCGGGGTACCGAAGACCCGCTCGAACACGCCCGCGTACTGCGGATCACCCTGTTCGAGCAGCTCGAAGATGCCGCCGCCGTCGTCGTTGGCGACGACGATGGTGAGGTTGTCGGGTCGCGGCTCGCCACGGCCGATCAGCAGGCCGGACGCGTCGTGCAGGAAGGTCAGGTCGCCCATCAGCGCGACGGTGCGGCCGGGATGGGCCAGTGCGGCGCCGACCGCGCCGGAGACGGTGCCGTCGATGCCGGCGACGCCGCGGTTGGACAGCACCCGGACGCCGGGACGTGGATGCGAGACCAGCGCCGCATCGCGGACCGGGTTGGAGGCGCCGAGCAGCAGCTGATCGCCCTCGCGCAGCGCGTCCATGACGACGGCCGCGACGTGCAGGCCGGTGGCCTTCGGGTGGGTGGCCAGTTCGGCGCGCACCACCGATTCCGCCTGCCGGTTCAGATCGGCACAGCGCGCCAGCCACTCCGGTCGCGGCGCGCCGGTGGTGACCGCGCGGGTACCTGTACCGACGACATTGCCGGAGACATCGGGCCAGCGCGGGCCGGTGGTGAGCGCGAAGACGGTGACATTCGGGTCGGCGAGCACCCGCGAGACCTGCCGGTGCAGGGTCGGGCGGCCGGTGATGATCGCCTGCGTCGGCTTCAGCAGCGGCAACGCGAGCGGATGCAGGGCGGGACCGTGCATCGGCGCCGTCGGCTCGGCCACGGTCGGCAGCTCGGCGAGTTCGGGCAGCAGGCGCGCGCCGTGGCCGGAGATGACGACGGTGTCGGGCGTCAGGTCGATGTCGAGCGGCACGTCGAGGGTGGCGTACTGGGTGGCGGTCCAGGGCTGTTCGCCGTCGCGGCCCGTGGGCAGCGGGTCGTCGGAGAGCTCGGGGACCAGCGGCTCGCGCAGCGGGATGTCGAACTGCACCGGACCGGCATTGCCCGACCTGGTGCCGCGCGCGGCGGCGAGCACCCGGCACACCGAGGAGCGCCAGACGCTGTTCTGGCGCGGATAGGCCGACTCCCCCGCCTCGGCTTCGGCGAGCCCGAGGCTGATGGTGGCCCGCACCTGACTGCCGAACAGACCCAGCTGCTCGACCGTCTGGTTGGCGCCGGTGCCGAGCATCTCGTACGGCCGATTCGCGCTGACCACGATCAGCGGCACCCGGGCGTAGTTGGCCTCCAGCACGGCGGGGCCCAGATTGGCGACGGCGGTGCCCGAGGTCATCACGACCGGCACCGGCCGCCCGGAGGACACCGCGAGCCCGACCGCGAGGAAGCCCGCGGTGCGCTCGTCGATGCGCATGTGCAGCCGCAGCTGTCCGGCCACGTCCGCCGCCTGCAGCGCGAAGGCCAGTGGGGCGTTGCGCGATCCGGGGCAGAGCACGACCTCGCGGACGCCGCCGCGCACGAGCTCGTCGACGACCACTCGTGCCTGCGCAGTTGACGGATTCACAATCCCAGAGTGTCAGACCGGACCACACGCGTCTGCCCCCGGCCCGCGTTGTCTGCGTCACCGGCCGGGCCGACCGGCCACCGCAACCGGCGGATCGGCGGTACGGTCACGTTTTTCGACCGTCCGATATCGGCACTCGCCGAAGCGTTTCCGTAATTACGTGGGAGTTATTCGGCGACCGGGTGTCCGATATGCCGAAAAAGGGGAATTCGGCGACAGATTCACCCCTGCCGCCGAATTCCGGAAAAAACACACAGATCAGCTCAGGACGCGGCGGGCGCGGGCAGCAGACCGTTGATACCGGTGATCAGGTCGATGACGTTGACCAGTGCCGAGGTACCGCCGTCGAGCGCCGAGCTGCCCGAGTCGAGCACGCCGGCACCGGCGGCCGAACCGGTGGTCAGCGCGGCCGAACCCGAGGACAGGTCGGCGGAGCCACTGGCCAGATCGGCGGAGCCACTGAAGGATCCGGTCGCCGAACCCGAGTCGGCGCTCGCGACGGCGACGGGACCGAGGAACATCACGGCGGCGGCCGCGGCGGCACCGGTGGCGGCGAGAGTCTTGCGAGAGATCATGGGACCGAACTTCCTTCTCGAACCGAACCGAGCGGAAAGGATATTTTCCGCGTCGCGGTAATTCGCCTTCCGAATCACCTGAAATCGAACGTAATCGATTCGGAACGGAAAGAGTCAATCGCGCGGAACCGTCGCCGCGCGTCCGGAATTGTCGGCAACCCGCGATTTTCCAGCTGTTCACCGACGGCGTTGCCCGGCTCACAATCGCGGCTCCGGAATTTACCGCCGACCGGGAAATGCTGTGGCGGCGACCGCCCCATCCCCCGTTACGTGAGTGTGGTCACCCACCGACGCGAAAGGCCGGTGCGGACGGGTTCGCACCCGGGCCGCACCGGCCTCACGTTCGATCTGACGCGGGGGCTACCCCGCCATGGGACTCAGCCCGCGTGCTTCTGCACCAGGTCGGCCACCCGCGGCAGGGCCTCGACGACGTGCTTCTTGGCCGAGCCACGCATGGAGGAGTACACCTTCTGCAGGGCGGGACGGCTCGACGCGTCGGCGCGGGCGTCGGTGACGGCCAGCAGCGACTCGGCGACCTCATCGGACTTCGAGGTCAGCAGGTCGGCGAAGGTGCCCGCACCCGAGGTGGTGTATTCGGCCCAGTACGGCTGGAGCTGATCGAGCAGCTTCGGCGCCAGCGAGGCCAGCGCATCGGGAACGATGGTCGGGCTGATCTTCTTGACCGCCGCGTAGCCACCCTTCACGGCCAGGCCGGACGCACCACCTTTGTCCGAGACCTCGGCGTCGAGAACTTCGACGGCGTCGGCGAGAAAAGCCGGACGCTTGGTGTCGTCGAGCAGGGATTCAGACAGCGCTGCAACCACTTTCAGGTTCCTCCGGATCGGTTCGTTGAACGAGCAGCCGCAACTATACGCACCGGGTCCGGGAAACACGCGCCGACCGCTCGAGCTGCGGTGTTACGACCTCGTACCGGTCCGCCGGACGGTAGGGCAATAATCAGGGTCGTGACTTTCGATCCGAAGCTGTGGCGGCCCGTCCCCGGGTTCGAGGACCTGACCGACATCACCTACCACCGACATATCGAGCAGGGCACGGTGCGGGTGGCGTTCGACCGGCCGGAGGTGCGCAACGCGTTCCGTCCGCACACCGTCGACGAGCTCTACCGCGCGCTCGATCACGCGCGGATGTCACCCGATGTCGGCGCGGTACTGCTCACCGGCAACGGCCCCAGCCCCAAGGACGGCGGCTGGGCCTTCTGCTCCGGCGGCGACCAGCGCATCCGCGGCCGCAACGGCTACCAGTACGCCGAGGGCGAGACCGCCGACACCGTCGACACCGCGCGCGCGGGCAGGTTGCACATCCTCGAGGTCCAGCGGCTGATCCGTTTCATGCCCAAGGTCGTCATCGCGCTGGTGAACGGCTGGGCGGCCGGTGGCGGGCACAGCCTGCACGTGGTCTGCGACCTGACGCTGGCCTCGCGCGAGCACGCGCGGTTCAAGCAGACCGACGCCGATGTCGGCTCGTTCGACGGCGGCTACGGCAGCGCGTACCTGGCGAAGATGGTCGGGCAGAAGTTCGCCCGCGAGATCTTCTTCCTCGGCAGGCCGTACACGGCCGAGGAGATGCACCAGATGGGCGCGGTGAACAAGGTCGTCGACCACGACGAGCTGGAGAACGTCGCGCTGGAGTGGACCGCGGACATCAACGGCAAATCCCCGCAGGCCCAACGGATGCTGAAATACGCTTTCAACCTGCTCGACGACGGCCTGGTCGGCCAGCAGCTCTTCGCGGGCGAGGCGACCAGGATGGCGTACATGACCGACGAAGCGGTCGAGGGCCGCGACGCGTTCCTGGAGAAGCGCACGCCCGACTGGGCGCCCTACCCCTGGTACTTCTGAGAACGGACGGCCCCATGGACATTCTCAACAGCCGGATCATCGTGCGGCCCAGCGACTATGCCACCACGCTGGCGTTCTACCGGGACGGCCTCGGCCTGGCGATCGCGCGGGAGTACCCGGGCGGCACCGTGTTCTACGCCGGACAGGGCCTGATCGAGGTCGCCGGGCACGGCGGCAGCGGCGAGCCGGGCCGGTTCGACGGCGCGATCTGGCTGCAGGTGCGCGATGTCGCCGACGCAGCGGCGGAGTTGGCGCTGAAGGGAATTGCGATCGAGCGCGCACCCGAGCTCGAGCCGTGGGGCCTGTGGGAGATGTGGGTGCGCGACCCGGACGGCATCGCGATCGTTCTGGTACAGGTTCCTGCCGAACATCCGATCCGGCGGGATCCGCGCTGGTCGGCGGAGTGAACGAGTGGTTATCGCGGCGGACCCGAGTTGCCGATCCGGGTCCGGCCGCGCACGATAGCTGCGAGCAAGCGCCCGACCGTCGTCGTCCGGAGCGCAGTGCGAGTCGTCGTCCATCTACTGAATCGCAGTCGCTATGCCTGCCTTGTGGCGAACGTTATCCCGGCAAACCGACCCGTTGGCCGGGTCTCGGCCGTCGCATGACACGATCGAAGCCGTGAGGGAGCGCAGCAAGCTGTATCCGGAGGTGGTGGCGTGAGTAGAACCCTGCGGACGCTGCAGATGCCGACCGGTTCCGGTGTCGGCGAAGTGCTTCCCCACCTGCGTCAGGCGCTCGACGGCAACGGCCCGGCGTGGCTGCCGATCCCGACCACCGATCGCCGCGAGGCGCGCAGGCTCTCCGACGCGCTCAAGCCCGGCGATCCGATCGACGACGACGTCGCGCTGGTGGTGACCACCTCCGGCACCACCGGCATCCCCAAGGGCGCGCTGCTCGGCGCCGAAGCCCTGCGGGCCAGCGGTAACGCCACCCACGAGCGGCTCGGCGGACCCGGCAGCTGGCTGCTGGCCCTGCCGACCCATCACATCGCGGGCATCCAGGTGCTGCTGCGCAGCATCCTGGCCGGCACCGAGCCGACCGTGCTCGACGTGTCGGGCGGGTTCCTGCCCGAGGCGCTGGCCGGCGCCGTGGCCGCCATGCGCGGGCCGCGCCGCTACACCGCGCTGGTGCCCACCCAGCTGATCAAGTCGCTGGATTCGCCGGTGGCGGCCAAGGCGCTCGCCGAACTCGACGGCGTGCTGGTCGGCGGGGCGGCGACACCGCTGCCGGTCTACGAACGCGCGCGCGAGGCGGGCATCACCGTCGTGCGGACCTACGGCATGAGCGAGACCTGCGGCGGCTGCGTCTACGAGGGCGTGCCGCTCGACGGCACCGAGGTGCGGATCGAGGACGGCCGGGTGCTGCTCGGCGGCGCCATGATCGCGCACGGGTACCGCAATCTGCCCGATCATCCGGCCTTCGCCGAACCCGGCTGGTTCCGCACCGAGGACGCGGGCGCCTACGAGGACGGCGTGCTCTCGATCAGCGGACGCCTCGACGAGGCGATCATGACCGGCGGTCTGCTGGTGATTCCGCAGGTGGTGGAGGCCGTGCTGGCCAACCATCCCGGGATCAGGGAGTGCATCGTGCTGGGGTTGCCCGACGAGCGGCTGGGTCAGCGGGTCGCGGTCGCGATCGTGCCGACGCCCGGCGCCGCGCCGACGCTGGACGAGATCCGGGCCCACGTGGTCGCCGAACTCGATTCCATCGCCGCGCCGCGTGAGCTGGCCGTGCTGACCGAGATCCCGCTGCGCGGCCCCGGCAAGCCCGACCGCGCCGCCCTGCGCGAACACCTGCTGGCCAACACCCGGAGCTGACGCTCACCGGCCCCTTGCGTGGCCACGCCATCGCGACGCAAGGGCCGTGCAAGGCGGGCCGGGCACCGTAGGTCCCATGACTTACACACCCACTGCAGCCCTCGCCGTCGAGGCGGACGGTCTGGTCAAGGTGTTCGGCAAGCAGCGCGCCGTGGACGGGGTGAGCCTGGCGGTGCCGCGCGGCTCGGTCTACGGGGTGCTCGGACCGAACGGCGCGGGCAAGACGACGACCATCAAGATGCTCGCCACGCTGCTGCGGCCCGACGGCGGCAGCGCGCGGATCTTCGGCCACGACGTCGTCGAGCGGCCCAACGCGGTTCGCTCGCTGATCGGCGTCACCGGGCAGTACGCCTCGGTCGACGAGGCGCTCTCCGCCACCGAGAACCTGATCATCTTCGCCCGCCTGCTCGGCCTGAGCAGGCCCGACGCCCGCCGCCGTGCCGTCGAGCTGCTCGACGAGTTCGACCTCACCGAGGCGGCGAACAAGCCGCTGAAGAACTTCTCCGGCGGCATGCGCAGGCGCCTCGATCTCGCGGCCAGCCTGATCTCCACCCCGCCGCTGCTGTTCCTCGACGAACCGACCACCGGCCTCGATCCGCGCACCCGCGCCCAGATGTGGGACACCATCCGCAGGCTGGTCACCGAGGGTGCGACCGTGCTGCTCACCACCCAGTACCTCGACGAGGCCGACCAGCTGGCCGACCGGATCGCCGTGATCGACCACGGCCGGGTGATCGCCGACGGCACCGCCGACCAGCTCAAAGCCTCCATCGGCGGTTCCTCGGTGCACCTGACGCTGCTCGATCGCGAACAGCTCGAGGAGGCCAAGCGCATCGTCGGCGACTTCCTCGGCGTCGCCGCGCAGATCAGCCCGGAGGCGGGCAGGCTCACCGCGCCACTGCCCGATCCGAACCTCACCGCCGACCTGCTGATCCGCCTGCGCGACTGGGAGATCGGCGTCGAGGAGATCACCGTCTCCAAGCCGACCCTCGACGAGGTATTCCTCACCATCACCGGCCACCCGGCCGACGAATCCGACGACACCGAACGGAGCGCGGCATGACCGCTGTCCTCACCGCTCCCGCAGCTACCAAGGACGTCGCTCAGGTCAGCGACCGGGTGGGCCTGCGCGAGACGATCTCCACCTCGTTCACCATGGCCTATCGCGGCCTGCTCAAGATCAAGCACAATCCCGAGCAGCTCTTCGACGTGACGGTGCAGCCGATCCTGTTCACCGCGCTGTTCACCTACATCTTCGGCGGCGCGATCTCGGGCAGCGTCGAGGGCTACCTGCCCGTCCTGATCCCCGGCATCCTCGTGCAGACCGTCGTGCTCACCTCGGTGGTCACCGGCACCCAGCTGCGCGAAGACATGGACAAGGGCGTCTTCGACCGCTTCAAATCCCTGCCCATCGCCCGGGTGTCGGCCCTGGCCGGCGCGCTGCTGGCCGACATGGTGCGCTACGGCATCGCCTCCACGCTGACGATCATCGTCGGCCTGTGCCTGGGCTACCGGCCCGGCGGCGGCGTCGCCGGGGTCGTCGCGGCCTGCCTGGTGGTCGTGGCCTGCTCGTTCGCGATCAGCTGGGTGTGGGCGCTGGTCGGCGTCACCGGCAAGAGTGCCGCCTCGGTGCAGGGCATCTCGATGATGGTGATGTTCCCGCTGACCTTCATGTCCGGCGCCTTCGCCCCGGTGAGCACCATGCCGGGCTGGATGCAGGCGATCAATCACGCCAACCCGGTGTACTACATGGTCAACACCTGCCGGGACCTGATGAACGCCAACGTCTACAGCAGTGACCTGCTGTGGTCGCTGGTCGGTTCGCTCGTGGTCATCGCGGTGTTCGCGCCGCTCACCGTGCGGGCCTACATGCGCAGGGCCTGAACCCGCGCGGGCACAACGGCATCCGATCCGTCAGGGTCGGGTGCCGTTGTCGTGTCCGTCCAGGTGCGTGACCAGCTCGACGATGCGGGTGGCGGCCGCGAGCCTGCGCACCCCCGCCGCCGCGCGCTCGGCCCCGGCCAGCGCTTCCGCGCCCACCCGGTCCCGGTGCAGGGCACGGTGGCGGGCCAGTTCCATCGACGGATAGTCCTGCCTGGCCGCCGAAGCCGCGGCGAGCGTGAATAGTTCGAGTCCCTCGGGCCGCCGCGGATCGGTCGTCAGCAGGTAGGAGCCGACCGCGCAGGCCACCGCGCCGATCTGCGGCAGGTCCAGGTACTGCGAGAGCCTGCGATCGGTGGTCGCGACGATCTGCGCCACCAGATCGTCCGCCGCGCCCGCCCGGCCGTACAGCACGTGGGCGCTGACCGCCGCCGCCGACACCATCAGCGCGCCGGGACCCGGGCTGAGCTCGAAATCGGGCCAGCCGAGCAGCTCCAGCGCCCGGCGGTAGTGCCGGAGACCGGCGTCGATGTCACCGTCGGCCAGCTCCAGCTCGGCCACCGCGGTCGCGACGGTCGAGAGCCGGTGATTGCGGCGGATGGTGGGATCGTCGACCTGGCCCAGCCCCGAATCCTCCGACCGCAGGACGAAATCGAGCTCGGCGCGGGCCTGCTCGCGCTGACCGGCGCCGATCAGGACGGCCGACAGGAAGCACCGTCCCTCCAGGATCTCGTCGTCGACCCGCAGGCGGCTCATCTGCGTCAGCGCCCGGCGGTAGTGGGTGGCCGACTCGGCGTACCGGGCGGATTGACCGCACAGCTGGGCGAGATGCTGGCTCATCATCGCCGCGCCCCAGACGTCGCGCGACTCCATCTCGGCCAGCGCGCGCACCGCGTCGCGAGTCGAGCCCGCCACGTTCCCCGCGTTCTCCCAGAAGTTGGCCCGCGCGGCCAGGGCGGCCACCCGCGCGCTGCGCTCCGGTGCGTGGGCGCCCTCGGCCAGCAACCGGCCGAGGCGGAAGCCGTGCGGCCGCACGGTGATCAGCGCGCCGAGCAGCCGCAGACCCGGATCGAGCCCGGGATGCTCCAGCAGCCTGCGGGCGCGCATCCGCGCCAGCGCCACCGGGCGCGCGTCACCACCGTTGTGGAACATCAGGTGCAGGCAGGTCAGCATGTGGGTGACCATCTGGAGGTCGGCGGCCACCCCGGAGACGGGCCGCGGCGGCGGGATCGCGACCAGCCGCACCGCCCAGCCGATGAACTCCAGGTGCGCGCCCCGCATCACCCACAGCGTCGCGACCACCGGGAACACGGTGTAGACCGTGTCGGCGTCGGCGTGCGCGGTGGCCGTGCGCAGGACCGCGACCAGATTGTCCAGCTCGGCGGTCACCGCGAGCACCACCGGCACCTGGTCGACGGCGGGGTAGTCGCGGACGGCGCCGAGCACGAATTCCCGTGCCCACCCGGCCATCCGCTCGCGGACCAGCGTGGTCTCGGCGCCGTCGGTCACGGCGTCGACGGCGGCCAGCTGCTCGGCGCCGAACTCCCGCACGGTCTCGAGCATGCGATACCGGATGCCGCTGCCGTCGGGATCGTCGAGCACGGTGAGCAGCGACTGGCCGACCAACCCGTCGACCGCGGCGGCGACATCGGCCACCTCGGGTCCGGCCGCGACGACTTCGGCCGCGGACAGGATGAAGCCACCCGGGAACCGGGACAGCCTGCGCAGCACGATCTGCTGATCGAGGTCGAGCAGGTTCCAGCTCCACGCGATCACCGCGTGCAGCGTGCGATGCCGCTGCGGGGCGGCCCGATCACCGCTGCGCAGCAGGGCGAATCGATGTTCGAGCCTGGCTTCGATCTCGGCGACGCTCATCGTGCGCACCCGGGCCGCGGCCAGTTCGATCGCCAGCGGCAGGCCGTCCAGGGTGCGGCACAGCCTGGCTACGATCTCGGGATCGAGCCGGACATCGGGGCGCACCGCCCTGGCCCGCGCGGTGAACAGGTCCGTGGCGGGCGAGCCCGCCGCGTCGATCGCCAACGGGGCCAGCGGATAGACGGATTCGGCGGTGATCGCCAGCGGGGAGCGGCTGGTCGTCAGGACCGTCAGCTGGGCACAGCTGCCGACCAGATCGGCGACGACCTCGGCGGCCGCCTCGATCACGTGCTCACAGTTGTCCAGGATCAGCAGGGTCGGCCGGGCGGCCAGCGCGTCACGCAGTCGGGTGCGCTGGTCGACCTGCCGTCCCAGGCGGAGACCGCCCGGCTCACGGATCACCTCACCCAGACCCATGACGTGCCCGATCGCCGCTTCGATGTCGACCACGGCCTGCGTGCCCTGCGACTCAGCCCGCGCGCCTGCCGACTCGGCCCGGACGCTAGCCGACTCAGCCTGCGCGCCCGCCGACTCGGCCTGCACCGGGGCCAGCTCGACCAGCACCACCGGCAGGGTGCCGGTGAGTCGTTCGCCGACCGCGTTCGCCACCCTGGTCTTGCCGGTGCCACCGGGGCCGAGCACCGTCGTCACCCGTGACCGGCGCACCAGATCGGTGATCGCGTCGAGATCGGCCGCGCGACCGAGCAGTTCGTTGGGGGCGGCACGCAAGCCGAGAGAGGTGGGCGGGAGGGTGCGCGGTTGGCCGTTGGGGCGGTCGGCCATCGGAGCGACCGCGCTGCCGGGTAGTCCTGCCGCAGGCGTGTCCCAGGTGCTCGCCGACCAGCCGTCCCGGGACCCGGTCGCATCCGTGGCGCCTGCCCGCGCCGTGGGGTCGTCGATTGTGGTGCCGGGCAGTGATGCCGCAGACGCGTCCCGGCCGATGCTCGCCGCTGACCAGTCGTCCCGGGAGTGCGGATCGTTTTCGCCTGCCCGTGCGGCCGGGTCGACGATCGCGGTGTCGGCGGCCGGTGTTCGGTCGTCTATGCCAGGGTTCGCCTGTGCCGACCCCGCGGCATCGCGCTCCGAGATGCCGGTCGCGGAGGGCTGAGCGGAGGGCCGCTGCCTAGCGCCGGGGAGCTCGATCGGATCGCCACGCAGCACCGCGGTGTTGAGCGCGAGCAGGGTCGGGCCCGGGTCGGCACCGAGTTCCTCGATCAGCCGCAGCCGGTAGGTGGCGAAGGCTTCCAGCGCGTCGCTGGTGCGGCCCGCCGCGGCGAGCAGGCGGATGAGCGTGGTGTGGGCAGGCTCGTCCAAGGGGTGGGCGGCGGCGTCGGCGGCGGCCAGCGGGAGGGCGGCGGCGAGGTCGCCCCGCGCGGTGTGGGCGGCGAGCTCGGCGCGGTCGAGGTCGCGGCGCAGCTGATCGGCGGCGGCGCGCAGGTCGTCGGCGGGGCCGGATTCGGGCAGGTCGGCGCCCGGATCGCCGCGCCACAGCGCCCGGGCGGCGGCGATCGCGGCGAGGCTCGCCGCGGTGTCGCCGGTCGCGCGCAGGTCGTCGGCGCGGTGGACCAGGGCGGCGGCCGCGGTCAGGTCGACGCTGTCGGCGGGCAGGGTCAGCCGGTAACCGGCAGGGCCGATCTCCAGCGCGCCGTCGGGCAGCAACGCCCGCAGCCGCGACACCTGCGTGTGCAGGGCGTTCATCGGCGCACGTGGCGGCTGGTCGCCCCATACCTCGTCGACGAGCGCCTGCGCGCTGCGGGCCCGGCCGGGACGCACGGCCAGCGCGGCCAGCAGCAGCCGGGCCCGCGCGCCGGGCAGCGCGCGCAGCGTCGCGTCGTCGCGGCGGATCGCGATCACGCCGAGCACCCCCACGACGATGGGGGCAGCGGCCACCGCGACGGTGGGAGGCGGCCCGTCGGGGCCGAGATGCTGTGCAGACATGCCGCAAGTCATCGTAGGCGAGCACGGCGACCAGCTCCTGTTCCACGCGGACGACCGGCGCGACACCACCGCCGCACGCCGCGAAAATGTCGGTACCCCGGCCTAGGCTGACCCGCATGGGCGACTTCGAGGTGACCCGGCGCACGACCATTGCCGCCGAACCCGCACGCATCCACGGTTTCATCGACGATTTCCGCCAGTGGCGACTGTGGTCGCCGTGGGAGGACGCCGATCCCCAGCTCGCCCGCACCTACACCGGGCCCGAGTCCGGCGTCGGCGCGCGCTACACCTGGCGCGGCAACCGCAAGGCGGGCGCGGGCGCGATGGAGATCAAGGCCGACGCCGCGCACGAGATCGGCATCGAGCTGGCGTTCGAGAAGCCGTTCAAGGCCACCAACTTCGTCACCTTCACCCTCACGTCGAGCGGCAGCAACACCGAGGTGACCTGGCGGATGACCGGCACCCACTCGGGCCTGATGGGCGTGCTCGGCAAGGTCTTCCCGATCGACAACATGATCGGCAAGGACTTCGACAAGGGGCTGGCCCGGCTCAAGACCATCGCCGAATCCGCCTAGGACACCGGCCGGGGCTAGGCTTCGATCCATGGCTACAGCAGCGGAATGGATCGAAGGCGCCCGGCCGCGGACGCTGCCGAACGCGATCGCCCCGGTACTCGCCGGGACCGGCGCGGCGGCGTCGATCGACGGGGCCGTCTGGTGGAAAGCGCTGCTGGCGCTGCTGGTTTCGCTGGCGCTGATCGTCGGTGTCAACTACGCCAACGACTACTCCGACGGCATCCGCGGCACCGACGACGTGCGTGTCGGCCCGCTGCGGCTGGTCGGCTCGAAACTGGCCTCCCCCACCGCCGTCCGCAATGCCGCGGTGCTCAGCCTGGCGATCGGCGCGGTCGCGGGCCTGGTCCTCGCCGTGACGACCGCGTGGTGGCTGGTCGTGATCGGCGCGGTGTGCCTGGCCGGTGCCTGGTTCTACACCGGTGGCAGCAAGCCCTACGGCTACAGCGGTTTCGGTGAGATCGCGGTGTTCGTGTTCTTCGGCCTGATCGCGGTGCTCGGCACCCAGTACGTGCAGGCACTGCGGGTGGACTGGGTGGGGCTGCTGCTGGCGATCGGCGTCGGCGCGTTCTCCAGCGCCGTGCTGGTCGCCAACAACCTGCGCGACATCCCCACCGACACCGAGGCCGGGAAGGTCACCCTGGCGGTGAAACTCGGCGACGCCCGCACCCGCACGCTGCACGTGGTGCTGCTGGCCGCGCCGTTCGTGATCAGCCTGGCGCTGGTGGCCCGCACCCCGTTTGCACTGGCCGGACTGCTGGCGTTGCCGCTGGCGATCCGCGCCAATGCCCCGGTGCGCACGGGCAAGGGCGGGCTGGAACTGATTCCCGCCCTGCGTGATTCCGGGCTCGCGCTGCTGGCCTGGTCAGCACTGAGCGCGCTCGCCGTCGGACTGGCTTAGTCGTCGCCGTCGGGCACGAGGATGCCCAGCGCCCAGTTGACCAGCGAGATGATCACACCGCCCCAGAACGCCGCCCAGAAACCGTCGACCCGCAGACCGTAGTCGGACAGTTCGGTGATCTTCGCGGTGAGCCAGAGCATGCCCGCGTTCACCAGCAGCAGGAACAGCCCGAGCGTGAGGATCACGAACGGCAGGGACAGGAGCTTCACGATCGGCTTGATGACGGCGTTCACCGCGGTGAACACCGCCGCGACGATCAGGATCACCAGGGCTTTGCCCCAGTTGCCCGAATCGGCCGGGACCAGGATGTCGATCTTGTCGATCCACGCCGCCGCGGCCCAGATGGCAATGGCGTTGATGACCAGTCGAATGGCTAGCTGCATGGAGCCATGCTAGGCCGAGAATCGGACATCGCGGCGGGTCTGACACACACCCGACACGGAATTCACGCTGCGCGGTCGAGCATTCCGTAGACGTCGGCGCGCAAGGCGGCGGCCCCGTCACGGCCGCCGAGCAGGTCGGTGGTGGCCGGGTCGGCGCCGCGCAGAATGCCGAGCAACAGGTAGGCCGTGGAAATTTCGCGTTCCTTGCGGTGGATCGCCTCGCGCAGTGCGAGTTCGAGCGTCTTCTTGGCCGGGTTCGTGAACGGGATGTGCCCGGCCCCGAGCAGCCGGCCGAAGACGCCGCGCCGGACCTCCGGTTCGGCCCGGTCCCAGGCGTCGGGGCCGAAATTCTCGGTGACGCTGGCCCGCACCGCGTCCAGGTCGATGCCGATCGAGCGCAGGGCCTCGGCGTCGTCGGCGCCCAGCGGTGGCGTGCCCGTCCGGGCGGCGAGCGCGGCCCGCGTCCCGTCGGCGGTGATGCCCCGCGCGTCGAGCACTGCCCGCAGGCCCGGTTCGGCGTTCGTGATCACGCCGAGCAGCACGTGCTCGGGACCGATCCGGCCGGCGCCGAGTTCCTTGGCGTCGTCCTGGGCACTGACGACCGCCACCCTGGCCTGTCGGCTGAACTTCTCGAACATCAGCGGGTACCGCCCTTCCGATTGTGTTTCTGATGCACCGCCTGCTTGCTCACCTCGAGCGCTTCGGCAATCGCCTGCCACGACCAGCCATGGGCCCTGGCATTGGCCACCTGGATGGATTCGAGCCGGTCGGCCAGCCTGCGCAGGGCGAGCACCGCGCGCAGGCCGACCGCCGGATCGGGATTGCCCGCCGCCGAGGCGAGCGTTGTTGCATCGGTCATGGCGTCAATTTTGATTGACGATTCCGGCGGTGTCAACAAAAATTGACGAATCAGCGCAATCGGTAGACGAGCTTGGCGAACTGGCCCAGCTGTTCGACCTCGACCAGCCGCAGCCGATCGGAGAGCAGGCGGCGCGGCAGCAGCGGGGCGCCGCCGCCGAGCGTCACCGGCGCAACGCCGACGATCACCTCGTCGAGCAACCCGGCATCGGCGAACTGTCCGGCGAGATCGCCGCCGCCGATGATCCAGATATCGCGGTCACCGGCCGCGGCGACCATCTCCGCGTGCACCGACTCGACCCCGCCCGCGACGAAACGCACATTCGCGCCGGGGAACTCGGGCAGCACGCGATGGGTGAACACCCAGGTCGGACGGTCGCCGTAGTTGTCGTGCCAGGACTCGGGCGGTTCGTTGGCCGCCATCCACTCGTAGGTCGTCGAACCGAGGCACAGCGCGCCGACGCCGAGCAGGAATTCGCCGACATCGCCGGTCGCGGTGCCCGCGTCGGGGACGGCCATCAGCCAGTCCAGCGAATTGTCGGGGTCGGCGATGTAGCCGTCGAGGCTGGTAGCGGTGTAGTAGCGGGTCGTCATGGACACCGATCCTGACAGCGAAACCTGACACCTTCGGTCAGGTTTCGCCGGTCAGCCGTGCCAGCGACCGGTGGCGGCGAATTCGGTGAGCACGGCGGTGGGTCCGGCCAGGTCGAGGTGCTGGGCGTCGACCCAGGCGTCGTCGAAATACGTTCC
Source organism: Nocardia sp. NPDC003269 (assembly GCF_042888005.1). Taxonomy (NCBI): domain Bacteria; kingdom Bacillati; phylum Actinomycetota; class Actinomycetes; order Mycobacteriales; family Nocardiaceae; genus Nocardia; species Nocardia sp. NPDC003269. Next base: position 1,866,890 of record NZ_JBIAPA010000001.1, on the reverse strand, counting down.
GGCATACCGGTCGCCGCCGTCGCACAGCAGCGTCACGACACTGCCGCGACGGCCCGCGGCGAGCAGCTCGGAGACGAGATGGAAGGCGCCCCACAGGTTCGTTCCCGTCGAACCGCCGACCCGCCTGCCCAGCACCGTGCTGGCGTGGCGAGCCGTCGCGACCGAGGCCGCGTCCGGGACGACGATCATCCGGTCGACGACCTGCCCGACGAACGACGGCTCCACCCGCGGCCTGCCGATGCCCTCGATCCGCGAGGGCATCCCGGTCTCGTAGCCCGCGTCACCGGTCTCGTAGCCGCCGAAGAACGCCGAGTGCTCGGGGTCGACCACGGCCAGCCGGGTCGCGTGCCTGCGATAGCGGATGTAGCGGCCGATCGTGGCGCTGGTGCCGCCGGTGCCCGCGCCGACCACGATCCACTCCGGGATCGGATTGGTCTCCAGGGCCAGCTGCTGGAAGATGGATTCGGCGATGTTGTTGTTGCCGCGCCAGTCGGTCGCGCGCTCGGCATGGGTGAACTGATCCATGAAGTGTCCGCCGGTCTCGGCGGCGAGCCGCTTGGCCTCGGGATACATGTCGGGTGCCCGCTCGACGAAATGACATCGGCCACCCTGCGCTTCGATCAGCGCGATCTTCTGCGGCGACGTGCTCGCCGGCATCACCGCGATGAAATCCAGACCGAGCAGCTTCGCGAAATACGCCTCGCTCACCGCCGTCGACCCCGACGAGGCCTCCACCACCGTGGTGCCCTCGGTGACCCAGCCGTTGCAGATCGCGTACAGGAACAGCGAGCGCGCCAGCCGGTGCTTGAGGCTGCCGGTGATGTGGGTGGACTCGTCCTTGAGGTACAGCTGCACCGGCCAGCCGGCGGGCAGCGGGTACCGCAGCAGGTGGGTGTCGGCGGAGCGCTGGGAGTCGGCGTCGATCAGCCGGACGGCGTTGTCGACCCAGTCACGCGGGGCGCTGCGGTCGAGGTATTTCACGCGGTCGGCCCGTCGTCGTCACCTCGCAACCGGGCCCGCAGCTGCGCCTTGTCCTGGCGGCGGCGCGCGTCGACGACGGCGATGTCCTCGTTGACCTTCGTGCGCAGCTTCTTGAACAGGGTGAGCGAGAGCGGCATCGCGACGATCAGCGCGAACAGCGCGGCCACGATGATCGGCACCTCGACGCCGATGAGCTTGGCGACCCCGACGATCACCGCCGCGATCAGCACGACCAGCCCGAGCCGGGCCAGCGTGTAGAGGGCCAGATTGCGGACCAGCCGCTTCCCCGCGCCAGAACCTTGCTGACCAGTTGCTTCACTCACGCCCAACAGCCTAACCCCGCCGCGGCCTGGCCCGATGCAGCCCCGTTCGCGGCTTTTGTCTATTACTTCCCCTTTACCAACAGTAGGTGGTTCGACTACGTGGGGGTCGCAGTGCGACGATGGCGCCATCTGATGAGGGAACTGTCGAGAACGGAGAGGTTAGCTATGACTGCGATCACCGTCGGCGGCCAGGACACTCTGCTGACACCAGGCCAAGTAGCCGCAATGTTCCACGTAGACCCCAAGACCGTCACCCGGTGGGCTCATGCGGGCAGGCTCGGTTCGCTGCGCACGCCGGGCGGACATCGCCGATTCCGCGAGTCCGAGGTTCTGCAGTTGCTGAAATCGCTCACCACGGAGGCAGCACCCCGCTGACCCCACCGGCCGGCGCGAGTCCGCAACGGGCTCGCGTTTGCCGGGAATTTCCCTTCCGTTACGGATGTGCACACGGCGCGGACACGGCTACCCTCGATAGCAGGAGGTGAGCGACGTGACGTACCTGTTGGCACTCATCGCGATCGTGGCCGTCGCGGTGTTGTGCTGGAAGGCGTTCGGCCCGGAGAAGATCGGCCCCAGTTCCGGCCCTCCGTCGCGCCGGCCGATCCTCGGCCCCGACGACGACCCGGAGTTCCTCTGGCGACTCGGTAAGCAGCACCGCGACGATTCGGGTCAGTCCGACTCGTGATCCGCGCGCGTGACCTTACCCACATACCCCCCGATGCACCGCGAAAAACCCGGGTAGATAACGTATTCCGGTGATCGATGTGCAGCAGAGTTCCATCCCGACCACTTGGCGCGCGGCCGACGGCAGCGCCGTGACGTTCACCGAGGCACGGTCGGCGTGGACTCGCGCGGCACACGAGGTGCTCGCCGACACCGCGACCAGGTTCAACAACTTCATCGTCAACACCGAGCTGGCCGAGCTGGTCCAGGAGGAATCCGGGATCCGCACCCAGGTGAAGTGGCAGCACTGGCTGCCGGTCGTGCTGGACAAGGTCGCCGAGCACTGTCACAAGAACAACGAGCCGCCGCTGAGCGCGCTGTGCGTGCGCAAGAACCAGACGGTGGGCACCGGCTACCGCTACATCCTCGAACTCGCGGGCCTGCCCATCCCCGACGACCTCGAGATGCACGCCGCCGCCGCCCGCTGGCAGTGCTACCAGCACTACGCCACCGACCTCCCCGCCGACGGCGGCCTCCCCACCCTCCCCCCGAAGGTCGCGGCCCTGCGCCACCAGACCTCCCAGGACCTCGCCACCGCCGAAGCGGCCGAAGCCGCCGCCAAGCCCAAGCGCACCTCGACGTCCGCCCGCCGCAGCGTCACCGTCCCCAAGCCGGAACCGGTCCGCAAGCCCGTCTGCCTCAACTGCCACGTCGAACTCCCGGCCAACAAGATCTGCTACTACTGCTGATCCCGATCACCCCAAGGCCCGGCCGCTCCCCGAGCACCGGGCCTTCGCCGTATCCACCGCCGATCGCACTGCACACTGGGGTGATGACGCACGTCGACCACCGCCGGTATACGGGCGCCGCCCGCGCGGCGATGAAACGAGCCGCCGCGCAGACGGCTGACCGGGGCCGCCCCGTCGTGACACCGATGGACCTGCTGAGCGCCCTGGTCGACGAGGACGCCACCGGCATGGCCACGGTGCTGCTCGAGTCGGGTGATCTGGGTGTCCGGCGAAGCGATGTCCGACGCGCCATCGCGCAACAACAGGCGACTCGAGGCGCGCCAACGCTCGATTCCGTGCTCGACTACGCCATGCTGGAGAACCCCACCAGGCCGATCGGCACAGACCACCTCCTGATCGCCCTCCTCGAAGCCGACAATGCGACCGCAGACCTGCTCGCCGCGTCTGGAATCACGACGCAAGCGGTTCGTGCAGTGCGCGCGACCACGACGGATTCGCAGTGCTACGGCTGTACCGAAGCCGACGCACGGCCGACGAGATTCTCGATCCCCCGCCCGAACCTGCCGCCCGAACTCACCGCCGTCCTGCACGATGTCGAGCACTGGCGGAGGGAGAAGGAAGCCGCCGTCGACGCGAGCGATTTCGAGCGCGCGGCACACATGCGCGATCAGGAGAAGACCGCACGCAGATCCATTGCCGCCTGGGACGAGTCCACCCTCATCGCCCAATTCGGCAGCGCGATCGACGAAGTTCTCCGGCTACGCGCCGCAGTCGATTACCTCACAACCCAACTCCATGATGGCCATGCCGCCACCGGACCTGATGGCGGAACGGCCGACTCGCCAGTCGAGTAGAGCTCGGATCACGTCTCGATGTCGGCCGTTCGGACCACGAACCGGACCTGATCGGTGGTCGACTCCATCCAGCGGAGATCTATCGCGGTGCGATCGCCTTCGAGGTGCTCGACGATGGCTACCGCGAGGGGGCACGGGATCGGGTATGGCGAAGACCGACCTATGCCGAAGGCCCGGCTGCTCGTTCAAGAGACCGGGCCTTGTTGTCCTGACCTGGGATCAGACGCAGGTCGGCATCCCCATGGACACGCTGGTGCCGGTGCTCAGGCACCGCAGCAGCAAGGCGGGGAGCGCGGCCGAGCCCGAATCCGGATCCGCGGACGCGGTGTACGGGGTGGCCGAGCCCGAATCGACGGCAACCGGCTCTACCGCTACCGCGGGTGCGGCAGCCGCGATCGCCGCACCCGACACACCGCATCCCAGCGAAATCGCCACGGCCGCAATCACGCTTACACTCCGACGACGCATGTCTTCCACCTCTCGAGCAACCAACAGACACCGAAACGGTAGCGCTGCCCGCCAAAAGTGAAACGCCCATACTTCCGTGGGCGGTACGGCTAGTTCAGGCCCGCGTAGCTGTGCAGACCCGAGATCACCATGTTGATGATGAAGAGGTTGAAGAGCATGGCGACGAAGCCGGCGATGTTGATCCAGGCGGCCTTGGTGTCGCGCCAGCCGGAAGTCGCGCGGGCGTGCAAATACGCCGCGTAGAGGACCCAGGCGATGAAGGAGCAGGTTTCCTTGGGGTCCCAGCCCCAGAAGCGGCCCCAGGCGGCTTCGGCCCAGATGGCGCCGAGGATGACGCCTGCGCCGAAGAGGGGGAAGCCGATGATGGTGGTCTTGTAGGCGAGCTGGTCGAGGGTGCGGGCGTCGGGGAGGCGGCGGGCGATGGTGCCGAAGATCGAGGTCGACTCCTCGCCCGCGGGCTGACGCATGCGGAACAGGTAGAGCAGGCTGGCGACGCCGGAGACCAGGAAGACGCCGCTGCCGACGCTGACGATGGTGACGTGGATCGGCAGCCAGAACGAGCGCAGCGCGGGGACGACCGGCGCGGCGTCGGCGTAGAGGACGGTGCCCGCCAGGAACATCAGGATCAGCACGGGGACCAGCAGGAAGACCCACATGGACCGGTAGCGCTGATCGCGCAGGAAGTACAGGCCGATCACCACGGCGGCCGCGGTGGCCATGGTGGTGAACTCGTACATGTTGCCGAGCGGGAAGCGGTGGGTGGCGAAGCCGCGCAGCACGATCGAGCCGACGTGCAGCACCGCACCGACCAGCAGCACCGAGAACGCCATGTTGCCGAGGCGCTCGGAGGTCGGCTTGGCGGCCGGTGTCTCGATGCGGCCGGGCAGCGACGGGTCGACGGGCGCGCCCGCGGTGACCAGCTCGCGCGCCGCGACCTTGTTGGCGCGCGCCGAGGCGTACTGCACCAGCAACAACACCAGCGCCAGGGCGTAGATCGCCATGGCCGACATGAAGGCGAAGTCGCTGTAGCGCGCCACCGTTTCGTCGATCGGCATCAGTTCTCCGTTTCCGCGTCCAGTACCCGCGCGCGCAGCCGGTCGAATTCGCCGCCCCAGCCCGCCTGATCGCTTCTGGCCAGACCGCCCATTTCTACTACGGTCCGTCGTTGATCCACGGTACCTGCCCCGCTCTCGGCGGGGTACGCCCGGATCCAGATTCGGCGCCGCTTGACCAGCAGCGACACCAGCAGACCCGCCATCATCGTCAGCGCGCTCACCAGCACCCACTGCTGGGCCGGATCGTGCGAGACCTGGAGGTTCACGAACTCCTTGGCGCCGTCGAAGGTGACCTTCGCGCCGTTGGGCAGGGTGGTCGACTCGCCCGGCCGCAGGTTGACCCGCGCTTCCTTGGTGAGCCTGCCCTGCTTGATCATCTCCGGGTCCAGCGCGAACAGCGACTGCGACCGGCCGGTGTCCAGGCCGGTGTTGCCACGGTAGATGTCGACCGCGACGGCCGGATCGTCCATCGTCGGGAACGACGAGGTGAGCAGGCTGCCGTGGAACAGTGCCGTCGGCGCGAACAGGCCCTCGATGGCGATCTGGTTCTGGCGGCGCTCCTCGTCGGTGGCGTACATGCCGCCGGGCGGGTCGATCCGCAGGACGCCGCTGGACAGGAAGGTCCTGGCGTCGTCGGGGCGCCACTGGATGGTCTCGGTGCGGGTCTGCCCGTTCGGGAAGGTGACGGTGAACGTCGGCGCGAAACCGTGGCCCTGCAGGTAGACGCGGTCACCGGCGACGCGCAGCGGATGGTTCACCCGCAGTTCGGTGGAGCGCCAGGTGTCGGTGCTCAGATCCTCGCCCGCCTGGTACTCGATGTTCGAGGTGAACATCTCGGCCTGGCCGGTGGGCAGGTAGTCGGCCTTGAAGTCCTTGACGCGCACGCACAGCGGAGTCATCCCGGTGCCGTCGTTGACATTGCCCGCGCGGAACGAGTCGAACACCGCGGGCGAGGTGGTGCAGAAGCCGGCGCCGTTGTCGGCGATCACGATGACATTGCCCTCGTAGCCGAACAGCTTGCCCAGCGCGATCGAGGCCAGCAGCCCCACCAGCGACAGGTGGAAGACCAGGTTGCCGAACTCGCGCAGGTAGCCCTTCTCGGCCGACAGCGTGACCTCGCCGGCGCGCTTGCCGGCGCGCACCTCGGTGCGCCAGCCGCGCAGCTGCCCGCGCGCCTGCTCGACGACGGCGTCGACGTCGCGGTCGACGGTCTCGCTGAAGTGGTGTGGCAACCGGCCCAGGTTGCGTGGCGTCGGCACCGGCGGGGTCCGCAGGGCCCGGTAGTGGTCCAGGCAGCGCGGCAGGATGCAGCCGACGAGTGAGATGAACAGCAGCGCGTAGATGGCGGTGAACCAGAAGCTGCCGAACACGTCGAACAGCTCGAACCGGTCCATCCACGGACCCAGCGTGGGGCGGTCGGCGATGTACTGCTCGACCTTCTGCGTGTTCAGGCTGCGCTGCGGAAGCAGGGCGCCGGGAATGGCGGCCAGGGCCAGCAGGAACAGCAGCACCAGGGCGGTGCGCATGCTGGTGAGGCCGCGCCAGGTATTGCGGACCAGGGCCCAGGCCCGGCCCGGCAGGGACTGCCGGACGGGCGGGTTGGGGGTGGTCGGCGGAGTCAGTGTGTCAGTCATCAGATCGGGAGAGTCACCTCGGAGACGAACCCGTCACGCACCCAGCTGACGAACTGGTCCCATGCCCCCGTGACCAGCGCGACGCCGACGGCGACGAGCAGAACACCCCCGATTACCTGAATGGTGCGCGAATTGCGCCGCAGCCAGCCGACCCCGCGCAGGGCCCCGGCCGAGCCGAACGCCAGCACGACGAACGGCAGCCCGAGCCCGAGGCAGTACGCCACGATGAGCACGACACCGCGCGCCGCGGTGGTGCCCTCGGTCCCCGCGGACACCGCCATCACCCCGGACAGCGTCGGCCCGAGGCACGGCGTCCAGCCCAGCGCGAACACCCCGCCCAGCAGGGGCGCGCCGACGATGCTGGTGAACCGGCGCGGTTCCATCCTGGTGTCGCGCTGCAGCGCGGGCACCAGGCCGATGAAGACCAGACCCATCAGGATCGTCACCACACCGCCGATGCGCTGCAGCAGCTCCCGGTTGACGTTGAGGGTCTGGATGACACCGAACACGGTGGCCGTGGCCAGCACGAACACCACCGTGAACCCGGCGACGAACAGTCCGGCGGCACCGGCCACCCGCATCTTGGCACTACGGCGCTGCGCGGTGAGCGTGCTCGCCTGCGCGGCGCTGGCCGGTGGCGCCTCGGCGCCGACCAGCCCGGCCAGATAGGACAGGTACCCCGGCACCAACGGCACGACACACGGTGAAGCGAACGACACCAGGCCCGCGAGCAGGCAGGCACCCAACGCCAACAGCAACGGACCCGATGCCGCCGTCTGCTGGAAGGAATCCCCGACTGCGGCGAGCACCATCACTCGGAGGTGTCCTCGTCACGCTGCTCGTCGCGGGGCAACGACAGGGTGCGCTCGGTCTCGGCCGGTTCGGCCGGGCCGAAATCGAACAGGCCCGCACCGGCGACGCTGCGCGGGACGGTCGCGATGCCCGCCCAACGATCGTCGACGGTCCACCCCGCTCCCATGCGGCGCGCGCCCTGACGGGGGCGACACGCGGTCAGATTTCCGGGACGACGACGGCTCACTGCTTCTCCTCGGCGGCGATGCGCTCGACCACGGGCTGCAGATCTTCTGCCAATAGCGAGCGAAGGAAGACCGCGGCGACCCGGTGTTGACGATCCAGGATCAACGTGGTCGGAATGACACTGGTGGGAAAGTTTCCGCCGAGAGCGAGCAAGGTTCGCATCGACGGGTCGTAGATGGACGGGTATTCGATCTTGTTGTCCACTACGAAGTCCTGGGCTTTGTCCCGCTGATGGTCGCGGACGTTGATTCCCAGAAACGCGACGCCCTTGTCCTTGGTCGCCGCGTAGACCTTTTCGAGTGCGGGTGATTCGGCGCGGCACGGGCCACACCACTGTCCCCACAGATTCACGACCACGATCTGGTTCGGGAAATCGTCGACCGAGACGGTCTTTCCCTCGTTCATCAGATCGGGCCCCGAGAGCTTGCCGATCGTCCCGCGCGTGGCGGGCGGGTCGTAATAGATATCGGTTCTACCACCGGGCGACACGAATTCGAAGGTGCCGCCGCCGGTTGCCACCGCATCGGTACCTGTCGAGCAGCCGGCCGCCGCGACGATCACGAACAGCGCGGACAGGACGGCAGTGATCGCCCGCAGCCGATAGCTGCGGGCGGGGCCCGACGCGGTGGAGCGTGTCATGCGCCGTGAACCGAAGGGTCGGAGGCGCCCGCTGGTTCGGAGTACACGATGTCCACCAGGGTATCCCCGTGGTAGACCAGCGAGGTCAGCGAGGCGAGCGAGCACTGCCGGTTGCGCGGGTCGTGCCAGAGCCGCTGGCCCTGCAGGAACCGGCGCAGCGTCCACACGGGCAGCTGATGCGAGACCAGCACGACCTCGTGCCCCGCGCCCTCGACCCGCGCCTTGTTGACCGCGGCCAGCATGCGGTGCGCGATCTGCAGGTACGGCTCGCCCCAGGACGGGGTGAACGGGTCGCGCAGCTTCCACCAGTGCCGGGGCTTGCGCAGCGCGCCGTCACCGACGGACACGCGCAGGCCCTCGAAGGTGTTGCCCGCTTCGATCAGGTTCTCGTCGGTGCGCACGATGACGTCGTGGGCGGCGGCGATCGGGGCCGCGGTCTCCTGGGCGCGCTGCAGCGGGGAGGCGATCACCAGGGAGACGTCGTGGTCGGCCAGCGAGCGCGCGACGGCGGCGGCCTGCGATCGGCCGGTCACCGAGAGGCTGAAGCCGGGCAGGCGCCCGTAGAGGATGCCGTTGGGATTGTGCACCTCGCCGTGGCGCAGCACGTGCACGATGGTTTCCACGGTCGCGGGGTCGTCGTCGAGGGCGGGCGGCGCGGCGGCGGGCGTGGGATGCGGCGCCTCGTCACCGTCGACCTGGGTGGCGAATTCTGCGTCGGGCTGGTCGGAGCTCACGCTAGGGATCCTTCGGGGGTTGCGGCCGCGGCCGCGAGGGCGGCGGCGGGCAGAGCGGCGGCGATACGGTCGAACGCGTCCTCGTCGAGCGCCGCGGAGACGAACCAGGCCTCGAACGCGCTCGGCGGCGCGTACACGCCCGCGTCGAGCAGGGCGTGGAAGAAGGCTGGGTAACGCCAGGTCTGGCTCGCCTTGGCGGCGGCGTAATCGGTCACCGGGCGGTCGGCGAAGAACACGCTCACCATATTGCCTGCGAACTGCACTTGATGCTCGACCCCGGCCTCTGTCAGGGCTTTCGCGAACAGACCACCGAGCCGATCGGCGTTGCGGTCGAGGGCCGCGTACACCTCGGCGTCGGCGGCGCGCAGCGTCGCCAGCCCGGCCGCGACGGCGACGGGGTTACCGGAGAGCGTGCCGGCCTGATAGACCGGGCCGAGCGGGGCGAGGTTGTTCATGATCTCGGCGCGACCGCCGAACGCGGCGGCGGGCAGGCCACCGCTCATCACCTTGCCGAAGGTGTAGAGATCACCGGCGACGCCCTCGCGGCCGTACCAGCCCGACGCGCTGACCCGGAAGCCGGTCATGACCTCGTCCATGATCAGCAGCGCGCCGTTGTCGTGCGCCAGCGTGCGCAGGCCCTCGTTGAAGCCGGGCAGCGGCGCGACCGCGCCCATGTTGCCCGCGGCCGCCTCGGTGATGACGCACGCGATCTGGCCGGGGTTGGCCTCGAACGCGGCCGCGACGGCGGCGAGGTCGTTGTAGGGCAGCACGATGGTGTCGGCGGCCTGGGCACCGGTGACGCCGGGCGAGGTCGGCAGGCCGAGGGTCGCGACGCCCGAGCCCGCGTCGGCCAGCAGCGCGTCGACGTGACCGTGGTAGCAGCCGGAGAACTTGACGATCTTGGACCGGCCGGTGAAGCCGCGGGCCAGCCGCACCGCGCTCATGGTGGCCTCGGTGCCGGAGTTGACCAGCCGGACCCGCTCGACCGGCTCGACCCGGGCCGCGATGGCCTCGGCCAGCTCGATCTCCGCCTCGGTGGGCGCGCCGAACGACAGCCCGCCGGTGGCCGCCCGCTGCACCGCTTCGACGACGGCGGGGTGCGCGTGGCCCAGGATCATCGGACCCCAGGAGCAGACCAGATCGACGTAGTCCCGGCCGTCGGCGTCGGTCAGCGTGTAGCCGTTCGCCGAGGCGATGAACCGCGGCGTTCCGCCGACCGAATTGAACGCACGGACCGGGGAATTGACACCACCCGGGATCACCGAAGCGGCCCGCTCGAAGAGCCGAGCGGACATCGGAACCTGCGACGGACTGGCCTCGGCCGCGCGCGGAGAAGAACTCACGGATTCCAGTCTCTCAGCTCGCCTCGGCGCGCCGGACGACAGGGTGGAGCACAGTGACCCAGACCGCAGCGACCCACCGGCGACACGCCCGACACGCCGCCCCCAGGCGCGGATGATTTCGATCCGGGTGCGCTGGCCTGCGGCTACGCTGCGGGCTGCTCAGGCACTGAGCGGTAGACATCAGCTATCAGCGGAAGGGTATTTCATGCGTTTCGGCGTCACCAGCACTGCCCTCGGCGTGGGTTTCGCCGCGGCCGGAGTGGTCTTCGGCGCGGGCTCGGCCACCGCCTTCGCACCGCAGGTCCAGTCGGACCGGATCGGCGCCCAGCTGAGCCACGAGGAGACCGTCGCGCTCGGCGCCGGTCCGATCCCGGCGCTCACCGCGATGTTCGTCCCCGCCAACCGGATCGGCGCGGGGCTGCACGGGGACACGAACCTGCACCGCGACGCCGACGGCGGCATCCGCGCCACCCTGCGTCAGGTGGTGACGGAGGCGGCGAGCCATCCCGACGGCACCGTCACCGTGTTCCTGAACGCGCCGGGCACGCGCGGCGGCCGCGTCGTCGACGTCTACCAGCAGTGGGCCGGCTAGGTGTACATGCAGGGGACCTCGGCCGAGATCGTGTGCAGCTGGCACATGATGCCGTTGTAGATACCGCTCGAGCCGGTCTCCGGGGCGAAGCCACCGGCGGCCGGCTCGGCGATCATGGGGGTCAGGGGCAGGCCTGCGGCCTGGGCGGGTGCCGCAGCCAGGGCGATCGCCGCCGTGGCCGCGGCCGCGGTACAAAATCCTGCGATGAGCTTGGTCATCGGTGGTCCTCCGTGGTGCCCGCCGAGGCGGGCGGTCGAGATGTGTCCCGAATCCCAACGCGCGCATTGGGATTCGGCTGCACTCAGGACATCGGTTCGGCGGACCGCAGTGCTACAGATCCGGTCACGACCCGGGCGACGGCGTCGATCGCCAGCACCCCGGCGACGATGACCAGCGCCGTCGCGAGCAGCAGCAGGGGCGGCACGTAGCGAACGGCCTCGAATCCCGGGTGCTCGTCGGAGGTGACGAAGCCGGTGACCCGCCGCGCGTGGCTCCAGCTGTAGACCGCACCGGCCAGGCAGATCACGGCGAGGCCCAGTTCGCACAGCGCCGTGGCGATCCAGCGTCTCATCCCTGCGATCCTGCCAGGGCCGAGCCGAGTGCGGCGCGCAGCCCGGCGTGGTCGATCGCCCATGCCTGCACGATCCGGCCGTCGACCAGGCGCAATCCGATGCCGCGACGGCGCCGCGGCACGCCGCTGAGGGCGCCGAGCGCGCGGCCGTCGGCGGCGTCGTCGTCATCGGTGGGCAGCACGGCGGCGATCTCGGTCAGCGCCATCGACTCGACGCCCTGATGCAAGGTGGTGCCGGTCAGTTCGACCCGGGCGTGGGTGCGGCCCGCGATCACCTGCAGCACCGTGAAACCACCGATGGCGACGGCGCAGAAACCGAGGGCGAACCCGTGCAGGGTGCTGCCCGCGAGCCATTCCACCAGCAGGATCACCGCGCACAGCAGCGGGCCGTAGGCGACCGCGCGCCACCGCGCGCCGGGCTCGGAGAACAACACCATGGGAGGACCGCGGCGCCTGGGCGCCCGAGGATCAGCCGACCAGGCTCGGCAACAGGATCAGGGCGATGGTGACGACGGCCAGCAGGACCATCAAGCCGATGACCAACAGGTCGCGCCGCAGGCGGTGCTGCTGCTCGATCACCACGCGCATCATTGCCTCCGAATCCCCCGGTTCTGCCACCGGTCACATCACCGGGATTACCCCAAATCCCTGTGATCATGCTCACCATACACTGTGGCGTGTCAGTGACCAAAGACGTCGGTGTTCAACCTCGCGTTCACCGACGGTTCAGCTGGAAGTACTTCGTCGATTCCGGCCGGTAACTCAGGTACGCGGCGCCGACCGCAAGCACGCCCTGCACGATGGCGGTGCCACCGGCGATCATCGTGGCCACCGAGGTGTCGCCGGAGAAGGCGAACATCGTGGCCACCGCGCCCATCCCCAGCCAGACCGCGACAACGGTGAGCACCGTGCGCGCCCAGGACTTGCCCTTGCCGAGCTGCTGCGCGATCAGCACGGTGACCCCGGCGAGCACGAGCCCGACGACCGCGGTCAGCCCGAAGGCGAGCAGCACCATCACATCGACCGTGGACGCGGGGAAATTCGGGTCGCTCTTGTGCATCTCGTCGAGGAACTGCTTGCTCAGCTCGTCGCGCTGCCCGGTCATGGTGGCGATGCCTGCGCCGGTGTAGACGACCCCGAGCCCGGACACGGCCCACCACAGCTGACGTGCGGTGCCGACATCCTCGGGCATCGGGCGGGATTCGGGTTTCTGCGGTGGAACGATCACGACAGCCAGTGTGCAGCCTCGGTCGCCCAATAGGTGAGCACGATGTCGGCGCCCGCCCGGCGGATGCCGATCAGCGACTCCAGGACCGAGGCCCTGCGGTCGATCCAGCCGCGCTCGGCGGCGGCGGTGATCATCGCGTACTCGCCGGAGATCTGGTACGCGGCGACCGGGACCGTGGAGCGGTCGGCCACGTCGCGCAGGATGTCGAGGTAGGACATCGCGGGCTTGACCATCACGATGTCGGCGCCCTCGGCGAGGTCGAGATCGAGTTCGCGCAGGGATTCGCGACGGTTGGCCGGGTCCTGCTGGTAGGTGCGGCGATCGCCTTCCAGCGACGAGCCGACGGCCTCGCGGAACGGGCCGTAGAAGGCGGAGGCGTACTTGGCCGCGTAGGCGAGGATGGCGGTGTCGGTGCGCCCGACCGCGTCCAGGCCGCGCCGGATCGCGCCGACCTGGCCGTCCATCATGCCGCTGGTGCCGAGCAGGTCCGCGCCCGACTCGGCCTGGGCCAGCGCCATCTCGACATAGCGATGCAGGGTGGCGTCGTTGTCCACCGCGCCGTCGGCGCCGATCACACCGCAGTGGCCGTGATCGGTGAACTCGTCCAGGCAGGTGTCGGCCATGACGACGGTCGCGTCGCCGACCTCCTCGGCCAGCGCGCGCAGCCCCCGGTTGAGGATGCCGTTCGGGTCGCTGGCCTGGCTGCCGGTGGCGTCCTTGTCCTCGGGCAGCGGGACGCCGAACAGCATCAGGCCGCCGACCCCGGCGGTCACCGCTTCGACCGACGCCTTGCGCAGCGAGTCCAGCGAGTGCTGATACACGCCGGGCATCGAGCTGATCTCGCGCGGTTCGTCGATGCCGTCGGCGACGAACATCGGCAGCACCAGCTGACGCGGCTCCAGCGTGGTCTCGGCGACGAGCCGACGCAATGCGGGTGTCCTGCGCAACCGCCGCGGGCGGTCGAAAGCGGTCATAGACCGGAGAATACGCCTGCGCGCGGAGCCTCGCGTCGGCGCCTACGCGGGGTCGTCCGCGCGGGCCACCTCGCCCAAGATCGACTCGAACGTGGCAAACACCGGGAGCGGTCCGGCCGAGTTCCAGGTCTGGTTGGTGAGCAGGATTCCGGTCACCGCGCCATCGTTGGACCAGGTGGAGCCGAGGCCGCCGGACCAGCCGTAGGAGCCGGCGCGCGGGCCGTCCGGCAGGTCGCTGAGCTGGACACCGACGCCGTAGCCCCAGCCCGCGCTGCCGTCCGGGTTCGGCCCGCCGCGCGCGAGCTGTTCGGCGGTGAGGTGGTCGCGCGTCATCGTCGCCACCGCCGCTTCCGACAGGATCCGCTCGCCGTCCAGGACGCCGCCGTCGCGCAACATCCGGGCGAACCGGTGATAGTCGGCGAGGGTGGAGACGAGTCCGTCGCCACCGCCCTCGAACGCGGGTGGCATGCTCCACTGTCCGTCGACCGGGTCGAAGACGACGCGCGTGTCATCGCGGTCGGCGTAGTGCGGACCGAAGCGGTCGAGCTTGTCGGCGGGGACGGCGAAACCCGTGTCGTCCATGCCGAGCGGACGCAGCACCCGCTCGGCCAGGAACTCCGAGAACGGCGTGCCCGCGGCCCTGGCGACCAGGAATCCGAGGATCGGCGCGCCGACGTGATAGAGCCAGCGCTCCCCCGGCTGATATTGCAGCGGCAGCGTGCCGAGCCTGGCCAGCCAGACATCGGGCGAGGGCAGCCGGGCCGGGGTGGGCGGACCCCAGCCGAGACCGAGTTCGCTCCAGGCCGCGTCCAGCGGCTTGGGCGTGAAGTCGGCGAAGTCCATCCCCCAGCCGAGCCGGAAGGTGAGCAGGTCGTCGACGGTGATCGGGCGCCGGGCCGCGACGGTGTCGGTGATCTCGGCGGCCGGATGCGTCAGTACGCGACGGTCGGCGAGTTCGGGCAGCAGCCGGTCGACGGGTTCGGCCGGGTCGAGCACGCCGTCCTCGATCAGGATCGCGGCGGCCACGGCGGTGAGCGGCTTCGTCATCGAGGAGATGCGGAAGATCGTGTCGGTGCGCACGGGCGCCGCGCGCGACTCGTCGAGATGGCCCGCCGTTCCGGTGCGCACCTCGTCGCCGACCGCGACCAGCCAGGCCAGGCCGAGCAGCTCCCCCGCCTCTACGTGCGTGCCGAGCCGTGCGCCGACCCCGTCCACCGTCATCGTGTCTCCTCCCGTGACATCGGTGCCCACTAGACCACACGGGTCCGACACCCGCCCGGCGGCAGGCCGTCGCGAACCTGTGGATAACATCGAATCCCACTGGAGCTCAATGGCTTCCGCGAGAGATCGGCGAAACTTGTCGGACCCCCTCGCTACAATCGAAAGCGTGTTCGAGGGTTCCCGACGATCGGGGGCGGGACCCATTCGCGACGGGAGGACGCCATGAACGCCATTGCCGCAACGTCGAAGTCCGGTTTCATCACCGCACCGTATGTGCCGCTGGAGAAGAAGCGGCTGCCCGCGGGCAGGCCGCGGCGCTGGTATGTCACGCACAACCGCAGGCTCAAGGCCATGCGGTTGACGATCGCGCTGCTCGATTCCGGTGTGTACCTGCCGAATCAGGCGACCAACGAGACGATCCGCCGCACCGCCGACCAGATCGAGCTGCGCCCGCCGTCGGATGCCACCTGCCGGCTGGTCCGCACGCTGCTGCGCTACAGCCGATGATTCCGATACGCCGAAGGCCCGCCACGGTGGGCGGGCCTTCGGGCGGTCTCGGCAGGCTAGCGGCTGCTGCTGCGGCGGCTCTTCTTCCGCGGCGGCGGCAGCAGGCCCTCCGCGCGCAGGCGCGAGGCGTGCTCGGCCAGCGCCTCCACCAGCGGACCCACCTGCGCGGTCTCGGGCTGCACGTCCACGCGCAGGCCGAATTCGATCGCGGTCTCGGCCGTCTTCGGGCCGATACAGGCGACGATGGTGCGCGC
This sequence comes from Nocardia sp. NPDC003269, assembly GCF_042888005.1. Classification (NCBI taxonomy): domain Bacteria; kingdom Bacillati; phylum Actinomycetota; class Actinomycetes; order Mycobacteriales; family Nocardiaceae; genus Nocardia; species Nocardia sp. NPDC003269. Next base: position 1,851,062 of record NZ_JBIAPA010000001.1, on the reverse strand, counting down.
GTGCGGCTTGCCCGCGATGCCGACCAGGTTGCGGACCGTGGAGGACGAGGTGAACAGGACCGCGTCGAAACCGCCGGTCTTGATCATCTCGCGGGTCTCCGCCGGCGGCGGCGACGCGCGCACGGTGCGGTAGGCGGTGACGTCGTCGATCTCCCAGCCGCGCTCACGCAGGCCCTCGGCCAGGGTCTCGGTGGCGATGTCGGCGCGCGGCAGCAGCACCCGGTTGACCGGGTCGAACACGTCGTCGTAGGGCGGGAAGTCGGCCAGCAGGCCCTCGGAGGACTGCTCGCCGCTCGGCACCAGTTCGGGGTTGATGCCGAAGGAGCGCACCTTCTCCGCGGTGGCCTCGCCGACACAGGCGATCTTCACGCCGGAGAACGCCCGCGCGTCCAGGCCGAACTCGGCGAACTTCTCCCACACCGCGCGCACCGCGTTCGTGGAGGTGAACACCACCCACTGGTAGCGGCCGTCGACCAGGCCCTTCACCGCGCGCTCCATCTGCGCGGGGCTGCGCGGCGGCTCGACCGCGATGGTCGGCACCTCCATCGGGATGGCGCCGTGGGTCACCAGCCGCTCGCTCATCTCGCCGGCCTGGTCCTTGGTGCGCGGCACCAGCACGGTCCAGCCGTAGAGCGCCCGCGACTCCCACCACGACATCTTCGAACGCTTGTCGACTTCCTTGCCCACGGTGACGACCAGCGGGCCGACCAGTTCGGAGGCGGCGTTGTTCAGCGTGGCCAGGGTGGCCTCGATGGTGCGCTGCTGCCGGGTGGTGCCACGCACCGTCACCGCGACCGGGGTCTGCGGGGCCAGCCCGTGCTCGACCAGCGCGCTCGCGGTCTCGGCCAGGTGGCCGGAGGTGGCGCTGAGCACCAGCGGACCGGGGGCGGCGGCCAGCGCCGCCCAGTCGACCTCGCCGCGCACATCGGCCTCGGTGTGCCCGGAACCGAGGGCGATGCCCGCGTAGCTGGGCACCGCGGAGCCGTTGGGCAGGCCCGGCAGCACCTCGAACACCATGTGCGAGCGGGTGACGGCGTTGACCTCGTTGATCACCGAATCGGTGGTCAACGGATCACCGGCGACGACGCGCACCACATCGTGGCCGTTGCGGGCCTCGGCGATCAGCGTCTTGGCCACCTCGGCGGGCTCGCCGAGCGCGGGCCGCACGTCCACCGGACGCTCGCCGTCCTCGGCCGCCTCGACGCCGATGCCGATCAGCGCGAGCACGCCCTTGTCCACGTCGGGGTCGGTGAACGCCAGCGTCGCCCGCTCGAGCACCTCACGGGCGCGCACGGTCAGCAGGGCCGGGTCGCCGGGGCCGGATCCGACGAAAAGGATCCGCCCTGGTTGCTTCTTGGTGCCTCGGCTGCTCATCGGTTGTTCTCCATCGGGCTGGAATTGGTGAAGTCTGGGGCGGGAGTGTTCACCGCCTGTGTGGGGGAACCGACCTCCGGTTCCGGCTCGTCCGCGACGCTCAGCAGTGCGCGAGCGCCCAGATCCAGCAGTTCGCGCGCGAGCGTGCGGCCGAGCTCCTCGGCATCGGCGGGCGCGCCGACGATCGAGGCGCGCAGCACGTCGGAACCGTCGATCGCGGCGGCACAGGCCCGCAGCGACAGCTCCTCGAAGATCCGGCCGTCCTCGTCGATCGACTCGACGACCTCGGCGATCGCGCCGATCGGAGCGGTGCAGCCCGCCTCGAGCTCACCGAGCAGCGCGCGCTCGGCCACGACCGCGGCCCTGGTCGGCGCGTCGTCGAGGCCGGTGAGGATCTCGATCAGCTCCGGGTCGTCGCTGCGGCACTCCACCGCGAGCGCGCCCTGCGACGGCGCCGGCAGCATCTGCACCGGCTCGAGCGACTCGGTGATCGCGTCGGTCCGCTCGATCCGGGACAGGCCGGCGCGGGCGATCACGATGGCGTCGAGCTCGCCCTCGCTCACCTTGCGCAGCCGGGAGTCGATGTTGCCGCGCAGCGGGACGATGTCGAGACCGAGACCGAGCGCGCGCAGCTGGGCGGCGCGCCGCGGCGCGGAGGTGCCGACCCTGGCGCCCGCGGGCAGCTCGCCGAGGACCAGGCCGTCGCGAGCCACCAGCGCGTCGCGCGGGTCCTCGCGGGGCGGGATGGCGGCGATGGTGAAGCGGGGGTCCTGGGCGGTGGGCAGGTCCTTGTAGGAGTGCACCGCGATGTCGATGCCGCCCGCGGCGAGCTCGTCGCGCAGCGCCGAGGTGAACACGCCGACGCCGATCTTCTGCACCGGATCCGACGACAGGTCGCCCGGCGTCTTGATGACGACCAGCTCGGCGGGCTGACCCGCGGCGATCAGCGCGTCACGGATGGTGCCCGCCTGGGTCAGGGCGAGCAGGCTGCCGCGCGTGCCGATCCGCCACGGCGCACGAATGCTGCCTGCGGTCACGGTGTCCTCTTCCTGCACTGTCGTGGTCATGATGCGTCCTGCCCGTCGCCGAGGTGTCCTGCGGTGAAGTCGTCGGCCAGCGCGGACTCCGCCGCAGCGACCTCCATGGGAGCGGCAACCGCTTGCACCGCACCGGGTTTCAGTTCGAACAGCTCACGCAGCGCCTCGGCGTAGCTGTCGCCGCCCGGCGTGGAAGCCAGCTGCTTGACCCGCACCGTCGGCGCGTGCAGCAGCTTGTCCACGACGCGGCGCACGGTGCGCGCTACCTCGTCGCGGGCCGGGTCGGCCAGGTCGGGCAGCCGCGAATCCAGCCGCAGCAGTTCGGCTTCCACCACTTCGGCGGCCCGCTGCCGCAGCGCGGCCACCGTGGGGGTGACCTCCGCCATGCGTTGCCCGGCAAGGTATTTGGCGAGTTCGTCGGCGACGATCTGACGCGCGGCGGCGGTGTCGTCGGCCGCGGCGCCCGCGGCCGGATCGCGCTGCAGCGATTCGATGTCGATGACGGCGACGCCGGGCAGCCCGGCCACGGCGTGTTCCACGTCGCGCGGCAGGCCGAGGTCGCAGAAGACCAGCGGCCGGTCGGCGGCTTCGGTGTTGACCCGCCCGGCGAGCGCGCGGTGGGTGTCGGCCAGGGTGACGACCGCACCGACCGCGCCGGTACAGGTGATGACGACATCCGCGGCCGCCATCGCCTCGGTCAGCCGCGACATCTCCACCGCTTCGGCGTCGACGCCGTGCATGCTGCGGCCGGTCTCGGCCAGGCGCTGCGCGCGGTCGAGCGTGCGGTTGACGACCACGATCCGGCCGATCCCGGCCCGCGACAGATGCGCGACGGCCAGGCCGCCCATCGCGCCGGCGCCGAGCACCACCGCGGTGCGCCCGGCCAGCTCGCCGACGACGCCGCGCGCCCGGTCCAGCGCCACCGACACCACCGACGCGCCCGCCCGGTCGATGCCGGTCTCCGAGTGCACCCGCTTGCCGACCCGCAGCCCGTGCTGGGCCAGCTCGTGCAGGGTGCGCCCGACCGCCTGCTGCCCGTCGGCGCTGGCGTAGGCGCTGCGGATCTGGCTGAGTACCTGCTGCTCGCCGACGACCATCGAGTCCAGGCCGCTGGCGACCGCGAACAGGTGCTCGGCGGCGGCCTCGCTGTAGCGCACGTAGGCGTGCCGGGTGAGATCGCCGAGCGGCAGCCCGGAATGCTTGGTGAGCAGTTCGCTGACCTCGCCGAGCCCGCCGTGGAAGGCGTCGACCACGGCGTAGACCTCGACGCGGTTGCAGGTGGAGACGATCATCGCCTCGGACACGTGGCTGGAGGCGAGCAGCCGGTCGACCAGCTTCGGGCGGTCGGCCTCGCTGATCGCGACCTTCTCGAGCACCGAGACCGGCGCACTCCGATGAGAAATTCCGACGAGCAGGACGCTCATGGCGTGATCACCGATCCCTTGGTGCTTGGCTCCGTTGCCGAATGCGGGGTGGCCGAGTGCGGCGCGGTGCGTCGCGTCGGCCTGCCGCGCGCCGGTTCGACCGGCGCGGGGTGCGTGAGGGCGGGATGGTTCTGCGCCGGTACCCGGCGGGCGATCCGGCCGGATCCGGCCTGGGCCACCTCGGGCAGGGCGGGCGCGTCGTTGCGAGCGGCGTCGAAGGAGAGCATCTGCAGCTCCATCGCCAGGTCGACGCGGCGGACCTCCACGTGGGCGGGTGCGCGCAGTTCACACGGGGCGAAGCTCAGGATCGACGGGAGCCCGGCAGCGACGAGCCGGTCGCACACGTCCTGGGCGGCCTCGTCCGGCACGGCGAGGACCGCGATGGTCGGCGCGAGCGCCGGGATCTGCTCGGTGAGCTGGTCGACATCGCGCACGACGAGACCGGCGTACGCCTGGCCGATCACCGCGGAATCGTTGTCGAAGATCCCGACCACGGTGAAACCACGTACCCCGAAACCGCCGTAGCCGACCAGGGCGCGGCCCAGATTGCCCGCACCGATCAGCACCACCCGATGTCCCTGTGACAGACCGAGCACATCTTCGATCCTGGTGCGCAACTTGGCTACGTCATAGCCGACACCCCGCACACCGTTGGGTCCGAGGAAGGAAAGATCCTTGCGCAGCTTGGCCGAATTGACACCCGCCGCGACAGCCAGTTCCTCACTCGATACGATGGCTACACCCTCGTCGGCCAACCCGGCGAGAACCCGGAGATAGGTAGCAAGACGAGTCACCGTGGCCTGGGGGATATCCCTCTGAAGAGCCTTGCCGGAGACGCCACCTGGCGTCTCATGCTGCTCTGTCACGTCGTCGGCTCCTCGTGCCGGGCCTGATCGCGGTCCGGTTCCTGTCGTTCGTTCACCGGTGGGGGTCACTGCGTCGCGAGAGCGCGACCGGTGCCATGGGGGGCTGTACAAACCCGGTCACCGCCGCTGCTGAGCGCGGCGGTGCGGATTGCGTGCCACCACCGTAACCGCTTGTGCAGGCGTTCACAAAGTCGGTGAAATTGGCCTCATTTTCCGCCGCGACCAGCGAAACGGCTCAGGTCGGCCCGCAAACGTGGCTCGTCGACGTCGAAATAGCTGTGTTCACGGCCATCCAACAGGACCACGGGCAGCCGATCGCCGTATTCTGCGCGTAGTCCGGGGTCGTCGGCCGCGGCCTCGTCGACGTCGACGGTGTGCACCGGGAGACCGAAATCACCACAGATCGTCTCCAATTGCGCCAGTGCCGTGGTGCACAGGTAGCAACCGGCGCGCGTCAACAGGGTCACGGTGGGTGTGGGATTAGTCATGAGCCCTATTTAATCCTCGAGCCCGCCGCGGCTTGTCGGTGAATCCGGTTACTGTGGACATGGTTCGCGCGACTAGCGGAGGGTACTGGTGCCGGAACGTTCGAAGGTGGCTAGGGCCGGATTCGTCGCAGGGCGATTCGGGGAGTTCCCTGCGCGGTGGCAACCCAGCCGCCTGGGCCAGGAACTGCAGGAACAGTTCGCACGGCTGCCCCGCAGCCCGTTCGGGCCGAGCGAGGAGGAGCTGCGCGCCAACCTGGCCGGTGAGGCCAGCGCCGACGCCGCGCTCACCCTGCACGAGTCCGAACTCGCCGAACAGGGCGAGCCGACGGGCCGGGAGGTACCCCGCGATCTGACGGCGGCGGCGTTCTTCGACGTCGACAACACCCTGGTCCAGGGTGCCTCGATCGTGCACTTCGCCCGCGGGCTGGCCGCCCGCAAGTACTTCAAGACCTCCGATCTGGTCGACGTCGCCTGGAAGCAGGTGAAGTTCCGGGTCACCGGCAAGGAGAACTCCTCCGACATGGCCTCGGGCCGGGAGAAGGCGCTCAGCTTCATCGCGGGCCGCCCGACCGCGGAGCTCGCCGCGCTCGGCGAGGAGATCTACGACGAGATCATCGCCGACAAGATCTGGCCAGGCACCCGCGCGCTCGCCCAGATGCACCTGGACGCGGGCCAGCAGGTGTGGCTGGTCACCGCGACGCCGGTGGAGCTGGCCAATGTCATCGCCAAGCGGCTCGGGCTCACCGGCGCGCTGGGCACGGTGGCCGAGAGTGTCGACGGCAAGTTCACCGGCCGCCTGGTCGGTGACATCCTGCACGGCCTCGGCAAGGCGCACGCGGTGCGCACCCTGGCCATCCGCGAGGGCCTCAATCTCAAGCGCTGCACGGCCTACTCCGACAGCCACAACGATGTGCCGATGCTCTCGCTGGTCGGCACCGCGGTGGCGATCAACCCCGACTCCGACCTGCGTGAGGTCGCCAAGAACCGGGGCTGGGAGATCCGTGACTTCCGCACCGGCCGCAAGGCCGCCAAGATCGGCGTGCCCACCGCGCTCGCACTCGGCGCGGCGGGCGGTGCGGTCGCGGCGGCGGTCGCCCGCCACCGGGAGCGCTAGGCGCCGCTACCCCAGCACGGTGTTGCGGCGCTTGGCCAGCAGCTTGTAGAGGGTCTGCTGGATGGTCTCGCGGACCTGGTCGGTGACCTCGAACATCGTCATCGGGTCGTCGGCCTCTTCCGGCTCGTAGGCCGTGGTGGCGATCGGCTCACCGAATTCGATGTACCACTTCGAGGGCAGCGGCACGGCGCCCAGCGGGCCCAGGTGCGGGAACAGCGGGGTCACCGGGAAGTACGGCAGGCCGAGCAGGCGGGCCAGCGGCTTGATGTCGGCCAGCTTGGGGTAGATCTCCTCGGAGCCGACGATCGAGCACGGGATGATCGGCACTCCGGTGCGCACGGCCGCCGAGACGAACCCGCCGCGCCCGAAGCGCTGCAGCTTGTAGCGGTCGGCGTAGTTCTTGCCGACGCCCTTGAAGCCCTCGGGGAACACGCCCGCGATCTGGCCGGAGCGCAGCAACCGCTCGGCGTCGGGGTGGCAGGCCAGCGTGTGCCCGGCCTTGCGGGCCAGCGCGCCGAGCAGGGGCAGCTCGAAGATCAGGTCGGCGGCCAGCAGCCGCAGCGCGCGGTGGCTCGGATGCTTGTCGTGGATGGCCAGCTGCAGCATCAGCCCGTCGAGCGGGACGGTGCCCGCGTGATTGGCGACGATCAACGCGCCGCCGGTGGCCGGGATGTTCTCCAGGCCCGTGGCCTCGACCCGGAACCAGTAGTCCGACAGCGGCCGCAGCGCGGGCAGGATGACCGACTCGAGCAGATGCTCGTCGTAGCCGAACTCGTCGACCGAGTAGTCGCCGGTGAGCCGGCGACGCGCGAACTGCGCGGCGTTCTCGATCTGGCCCGCGACGGTGTCGCGGACGAGGTCGGACAGGGTCTTGGGTGGCCGGGTCGGCATCCCCGGCCTGCGTTCACTCAGCGAAGTGACCGGGGTGGCTTGCCTCGGCTGGTCTGGCCAGCGGCGCGCCTGCGGTCGTTGTCGGGCCTCGACATTCACGTCGAGACGAATGACTTTCGCTCCCTCGTTCATGTATGCGCTCCCGAACCGGCCCCGATGAGGCCGAGCAGTTTGGTTTCCGCGGCGTCGATCCATGCCGGATCGAAGACGGGCCGCAACGCTGCGCCCGCGATGAAGTCGTCGAATGCCTGGACCGTGGTCCAGCGGGGGGTGAAACCGAGTTCGGTCCGCATGCGGGTGGTATCCAGCCCGCAACCGAAGTAGAAGTAGTCGGGTTGTTCACCGCTGAATCCGCGCATGACCGGGCCCATCAGCGTGCGCCCGACAGTGCGGAAAACGAAGAACGGCACCGGCGCGACAATGCGGCCCGCCCTGCGGATGGCCTGGGACATGGCCAGCGCGCCGTCGCCCGCGATATTCACCGTGCCGCCGTGTGCCCGAAATGCCGCGTGCACCAGGACGGCGACAGCGTCTTCTTCATGCAGCAATTGCAGCCTGGCTTCGCGCCCGAGGACGGTCGGGGTGATCGGCGAGCGCAGATATTGCACTCCCCGATCGGCCAGCCGGGGACCCACGATCGGCGCGAAACGCAGAATCGAGGCGGAAATATCAGGCCTGCGTCGCGCCATTCCGCGCACCAGTGCCTCGATATCGATCATGTCGCGCGCAAACCAACCGGACGGTGGGGTACGCGCGCCCATTTCCTCGGTGAATTTCGCCGGGTCCTTGGCACTGCAGCCGTACACCGCCGAGGACGACCGGACGACAACGCGCCGCACCGACGGCGCCTTCTGACAGACCGCGAGCAACTGCATCGTGCCGAGGACGTTGAGATCCTTCATCACCGCGCGACCGCCACCGGCGGGCGGACGGGTGAGCACGGCCGCGTGGACGACGGTGTCGACGTCGTTGCCCTCGACGACCTTGCGGATCAGCGGATTCCTGATGTCGGCGCGCACGAACTCGGCGCTGCCCATGCGACGGCGGAGCTCCCGGCTGGGGGTCATCGTGTCGACCGCGATGACGCGCTCGACACCCGGTTCCGCGGCGAGCCGGGACGCGACATTGCCACCGAAGAAGCGGCTGGCTCCGGTCACCAGCACTACCTTCGGTACGTGTCGTTCCCGTGTATCGGAACTCGGTCCTGGCCCCACTCAAAGCCCCCTGCTTCTCATGTTTTCCCGCGTACCAGAGTAGCCGCATTCGTGCCACCCACCGACACGATCAACAAGCTTTTAACGAGGTCGACTCGTCAGCGCATGACGAGATTCACAAACCTGATCTTTTCAAAACGAGAGCCCGCCACCTCGAAGGTGACGGGCTCGCGTGGCACGCAGGCTTACTTGCCGAGTTTGCGCCGCTGAACACGCGTGCGGCGAAGCAGCTTGCGGTGCTTCTTCTTCGACATACGCTTGCGGCGCTTCTTGATCACAGAACCCATAGGGTTTCCTCGCGTTTCTCTTCTCGGCATACACACGCGGTGTCGCGTGCGTCGTCTGGTGTCCGCGCCGCCGGGGCGCACCGGACACCACGAAGCGGTGCCACCGGCAGGCGGACACGAACCGAGGGTTCATGCTACCGGGACACCCGAGCAGCGACGAAACCGCCCTTGTGGCCGACCTGGGTCAGCCGGCGTCGAAGTACGACGTCTCCAGGTAGTCGTGCACCGCCTTCGCGTGCACCCGGAACGAGCGGCCGACCCGCACCGCGGGCAGTTCACCCGAGTGGACGAGCCGATACACCGTCATCTTGGACACCCGCATGAGATCGGCGACTTCGGCGACGGTGAGAAACTGAGTGCCACCGCCGATCACCGGTTGTCCCTGTGTGGAGCCGACCCGCGGACTCGGCGAACCCGATCCGCCGCCCGACGCCGGTGAATTGCTTGCAGACATTCTGTTCGCAGACATCATGGCACCATTGACCTCCGGCACGTCCGCGCCGCCGGCTTCCCCACCGGCGGAACAGACACGCACGTGCTTCTACGAGCTTAGCGGGACCAGTGGGATTACTGCGACGGGTGTGAGAAATCGGTTTTCATCCCGGGTACCCGATCGTCATTCGTTCGACGCGCCCTGTTCCGCGGAGCGTTGCTTGGAGGCGTGCAGCGCCTCGATGAACGTCGAGCGCAACGCGCCGCGCTCGAGCACCCGCAGTGCCGCCGCCGTCGTACCGGCGGGCGAGGTGACCGCGGCCCGCAGATCGACCGCGTTCTGCCCGGTCTCGTCCAGCAGCGCCGCCGAGCCGATCATGGTCTGCACGACCAGCTGGGTGGCCACATCGCGCGCCAGCCCCAGGCTCACACCGGCATCGATCATCGCCTCGACGACGAGGAAGAAGTACGCCGGTCCGGAACCCGACACCGCGGTGACCGCGTCCATCTGCGATTCGGCCACCGTCACCACCTTACCCACGGCCTCGAGCATCTCGCCGACGAGCTCGAGCTGCTCGGCGTCGGCGTAGCGGCCCGGCGCGAGCACGCTCATGCCCTGCCCGACCAGCATCGGGGTGTTCGACATGACCCGGACGACCGGGAAGCCCGCGGGCAGCTTGGACTCCAGCCGCGCGGTGGTGACACCCGCGGCCAGCGACACCAGCACCTGCTCGCTGCCGGTGTCGAGATCGGCCTTGGACAGATCGGTGAGCACCGAGTCGACATCGCCCGGCTTGACCGCGACGACGACGATGTCGGCCCCGACGACCGCCTCGACGACCGAACCGCTCACCCGCACCTTGAAACGCTCGGCGAGCTGCGCGGCCCGCGCGGCGACCGGCTCGACGACGACCAGGTCCTTGGTCGCCCGGCCGGACTCCAGCAATCCGGCGACCAGCGCCTCACCGATCCGACCGCCACCGACTACCGCAATTCTCGTCATGGAATCCAGGTTAGTGGTGCGGCACCCCTCAGCGCGCCGCCGGGATCAACGCCAATTGGCGACTCTGCGCGACGACCGCGCCGGTGGAGTCGATGACCAGCTGGTCCTCGTCGAACATGCGCTCACCGACCTCACGGGCGGTCGCGATGACGCGCAGCCAGCCGGGGGCGGGGATGCGGCGCAGGTAGGTGGTCATCTGGACGGTCGGCGACCAGCCGAACTGGCCCAGGTTGATCGGCACCGGCGGGCTCATGTCGGCGGCCATCATGGCGAAGGCGGCGCGCACCCGCGGGTCGGCCTCGTCGCCGTCCAGCGGGCGGATCCACAGCCGGGCCCGGGGCGCGCCGGTCTCGCCGCGGGCGAAGTCGGCCCACTTCGCGTCGAGGTAGACCCGGGCCACCTCGCCGACGTGCACGATCTTGCCCATCGGCGAATCGGGGGTGTACTCGAGCGCGGTGGCATCGGGCTCGGCGGGCATGTCGGTGCCGGTGTCGCTCCAGCGGGTGCCGTCGGCGTCGAGGTGGCCGAAGGTGAAGGCGGTGCGCACGAGGGTGCGGCCGTTCTGGATCAGCTCCGCGTCGGCGAGGCAGATCTGGCGGCCCTTCTTGCGGATGTGGACCGCGTACTCGACCTCGCCGGGCTCCGGGGCGCCGAGGAAGTCGGAGCTGGCCGCGATCGGCGCCATCTGCGCGAGCGAGGCGTCGGACTCGGTGAGCCAGCGGGTGGCCGCGGCGGCGCTGGCGGCGACCATGGTGCCGCCGTGCACCTTGGGACCGATGGTCCAGGCGGGCGCGATGATGCCGACGTAGCGCCCGGTCTCGGCATCGGTGGTGGGGAGTTCGGTCAGGTCGACGACCTGACCGAACGGCGCGTCGGTCGCGAGTTCTCGCGTCATCGTCACTCCTGGTCGCGGTTCACTTCGGTTCGTACAGCGTACAAGCATGCTATGCAAGGCACCATACTGCGGCGGTGTGACGTAGCAGATGCCTCAGCTGAGGTCGGCGTGGGTGGCGCCGGTGAGGTGCCTGCGCGCGAAGTCGAGCGTGCGGCCGAGCAGGGCCGAGCGTTCGGCCGTGGTGCGCGCGGTCTGGGTGTTGATCTCGGCGACGGCGTGCCCGGTGAAACCGGTGTGCACCAGGTGCTCGCACAGCTGCGCGCACGGCTGGGTGCCGTCGCCAGGGACCAGGTGCTCGTCGTGGGCGGCGCCGCGGCCGTCGGCCAGATGCAGGTGCACCAGGCCCTCGCCCATCCGCTGGGCCAGCTCGAGCGCGTCGGCGCCCGCGGTCGCGGTGTGCGAGAGATCGAGGGTGTAGTGCTCGAAGCCGATATCGGTCGGATCGAAGGACGGGCTGAACGCGCTCACCGCCGGACCTGGCCCGGAGCGGCGTTCGAGCCTGCGCACCGCGCCCTCGCGGAACAGGGTGTCGGCCCGCATCGGGAACATGTTCTCCACCGCGACCTTGATCGGGTAGTTGGCCTCGAGCTCACCGACCTGGTCGGCGAAACCCTTGGCGTAGCGGCGCTGCCAGCGGAACGGCGGATGCACCACCACGGTGTCGGCGCCGAGCGCCTGCGCGGTGCGCACGCTGCGCTCCAGCTTGGCCACCGGGTCGGCGCCCCAGACCCGTTGGGAGATCAGCAGACACGGCGCGTGCACGGCGAGCACCGGAACGCCGTAGCGCTTCACATAGGACTGCACGGTCGCGATGTCCTGGCTGGCCGGCTCGGCCCACACCATCAATTCCACACCGTCGTAACCCAATTCGGCCGCGTAGCGGAACGCCGCCTGGGTGTTCTCCGGATACACCGACGCCGTCGAGAGCCCGATTCCGATATCCGCCCGCGCGTTCCCCACAGCCCACTCCCTGCTTCAGCTGGTACTGAGGAGAAAGGCTAGCGGTCCGAGCGTCACGAAGACGCCTACGACGACGGCGATCACAGTGCTGTAGATGTCGTCGGTGCGGCGCAGTATCCGCACCAGCGCCACCAGCCCGAGGATGACGACCATGGCCAGGGCCAGCGCGACCCAGGGCAGCGTCTCCCACATCGTCTCGAAACCCTTGAACAGCAACATTCCGGCGATCGCCGCGCCGACGCTCTGCCCGCCGAGGATCAGCCACTGACGGCGGTTGTCGTCCTCGGTGGCGCCGCGCGCCAGCTGGGAGAAGCGCCCGCCGCTCGCGCGACTGGCCGCGACCCGGCTCGCCGCGCGCGACTTGGCCCGGCTCGCCACCTTGGACGCGGCGGCCTTGGTCGCGGCCCGCCTGCTCGCCCTGGTCGGCTTCGGTTCGGGCTCGTAGTCGTCGTAGTCGTCATCGTCGTAGCCGGTGTCGTAGTCGCCGGTGGTGTAGTCGTTGTCGGCGTAGTCGCGGTCGACGTAGTCGGACTCGGCGTAGTCGTCGGTGTCCGGCTCGGCGGCGCGGTTACCGCCGACGCGGTAGACCTCGGTGCGGGCGTCGGCGTCGTCGGCCTGCTGGCGCAGCAGGTCACCGGCCACCGACTGACCCGAGATCAGCGGCTGCTCCTGGCTGACCGGCGACCAGGCGGCGGTCGGGAAGCCGCCGCTCTCGGGCGCGGACGGCGCCGGGTCGGGCCGGTGCCTGCGCGCCGACCAGGACGGCAGCCCACCGGTCTTGCCCGCCTCGGGCCCCGGCCTGCGGCGATCCAGCGACGGCCGCTGCTCGGCCTCGGGGGCGGGCCAGCCGGTCCCCCGCGCCTGCGGGACGTCGGGGGCGGGCGGGGCGTTGTAGACCTGCGTGGCGTCGATGTCGGCGCGCGGGCCGAACTCGGGGAACGCGTTGAAGCCGGGCGCCGCGCCACCGGGAGCGGGGAAACCACCGAAACCGGATCCCGAGTCCTGGCGGCCGGGGAAACCACGGGCGGAGTCCGGGGCGGGTGCGGGGGGTTCGTAACCGGCCGGCGCCGCGTATCCCGACGCGTCCGGCGTCCACGGCGCGGGCGCCGCTGCGGCCTCCTCGGCGGCCTCGGCCGCGCGCCTGCGGGCAGCCCGGCCACCGGTGGCGGGCGGCGCCTGCGGCGGCTCGGGCAGCGGAGCGGGTTCGGGCGCCTCGTCCGGCTCGGCCCGGCGACGACGGCCGCCACCGACCGCGGGCAGCGCGCCCGAGCCGAACATCTCGGCGATGCCGGGGTCGACCGGCTGGGCCGAGCCGGGCGCGCCCAGCCGGCCGGGACCACGTCCGGCACCGCGCGAGCCGGTGTCGCGCGCCTCGGCGCGATACGGGCCGAACGGATCGGCCGACGGGCGCTGGCCCGCCACACCGAGCGGATCGCTCGGATCGGGGGCGGAGAACCCGGAATGGGGATCGAAGCGGGTGATCGGCCCCGACATCGGCGAGTACGCCGGCTCGGCCGGGCCCGGCGGCGGATACGGCGCGGGCTGATAACTCGCGGGCGGTTCGTAGGCGGGCGCCGGCTCCGGCTGATAGGCGGGCGGCTCGGGCTCCGCGCTGGGCGCGGCGTGCGAGTTCGGCCGGACGGCCGCGTTCTCCCCGGTCAGATCGTTGACCGAGAGCCCGCGACCACTGCGCCGCCGCCTGCCGCCGCCACCGCTCGCCGGCGGCGACGCGCCCTGCGCGGCATTGCGCGCGAGTAGTTCGGCGACCGATAGCTGTTTCGAATCGTCAGCGCTCATGCCGACTCCGCTCTCGCCACCGACGCGACCGGCGGGACGACCGACGGGCCCCCGTTCGGCTCGGTATCCAGCTTGCGCAGGATCAGGCCTTCACGCAGCGCCCATGGGCAGATCTCGATGCTGTCGAGCGACAACGCCCGCATACTCGCCTCCGCGACCAGTGCGCCGGCCACCAACTGCTGGGACCGGTCCGAACTCACGCCTTCCAGCTCCGCGCGGTCGGCCGCGGTCATCCGGGAGATGAACGCGATCAGCTGGCGCAAACCGGAGCTGGTCAGTGTACGGCGCACCCGCGGACCGGCGGCCGAGGGTGCCGCCCCGGTCAGCCTGGCCAGCGAGCGGAACGTCTTCGAGGTGCCGACGGCCAGGTCGGGCTTGCCCGCTTCGATGATGGTCCGGGTGGGGGCGACGAGCTCGGCGTCGAGCCAATCGCGCAGGACCGCGATCTTGCGCTTGCTCGGCGGATCGTCGCGCAGCCATTCCCTGGTGAGCCTGCCCGCGCCGAGCTGCAGCGACAGCGCGACATCGGGTTCCTCGTCGCCGCCGTTGGACATCTCCAGCGAGCCGCCGCCGATGTCGAGGTTGATGATGCGGCCCGCGCTCCAGCCGAACCAGCGGCGCACCGCGAGGAACGTCAGCCTGGCCTCGTCGTCGCCGGAGAGCACCTGCAGATCGACTCCGGTCATGCCGCGCACCCGGGCCAGCACCTCGTCGGAATTGGTGGCCTCACGCAGGGCCGATGTGGCGAACGGCATCAGCTCGACGCACTTGGAATTGCGCGCCAGATCGGCGAATTCCTCGATGGTCGCGACCAGCCTGGCCTCGCCCGCCTCGGTGATGCGGCCGTCCCCGTCCATGTTCTCCGAGAGCCGTAACGCCGACTTCGACGAGCTCATCGGCATCGGGTGACCACCACGATGCGCGTCCACCACGAGCAGGTGAACGGTATTGCTTCCGACATCGAGAACACCAAGCCGCACAGGAATACGGTACTTGGTGATCCGGTACTACAGGTCAGGCGACTGAACTGTTAGCGTCACAAGTTGTGACCGAAGGCGCATCTGGCACCGCGGAGACCGGGCTCCGACCTGGGCGAAAGATCGATCCGAGCCCCGAGGTCGAGCTCGACTTCCCACGCGAATGGATCGAGTTCACCGACCCAGCAAACGACGAGCACCAAATCGTCGCCGATCTGACCTGGCTACTCTCCCGCTGGTCGTGTGTATTCGGCACACCCGCCTGTCAGGGCATCATCGCCGAACGCCCCGACGACGGGTGCTGCTCGCACGGCGCTTTCCTCGCCGACAAGGACGATCGCAAGCGGCTGGCCGGTGCTGTGAAGATGCTCACACCCGAGGATTGGCAGCTGATGGGCGAGGCCACCGAGAAGGGCAAGGTCGTCAAGAAGGGTTACCTCGAGCTCGACGAACTCGAGGACGAACCGGCCCTGCGGACCCGCCGCTTCGACGGCGCCTGCATCTTCCTCAACCGCCCCGGTTTCGCCGCGGGCCCCGGCTGCGCGCTGCACATCATGGCGGTGCGCAAGGGCATCGAACCGCTCGAGGTGAAGCCGGACGTCTGCTGGCAGCTGCCGATCCGCCGCACCCAGGACTGGGTGGAACGTCCGGACGGGGAACAGATCCTGCGCACCGTGGTCACCGAATACGACCGCCGCGGCTGGGGTCCGGGCGGCCTCGATCTGGACTGGTACTGCACCGGTTCGCCCGACGCGCACGTCGGCGCCAAGCCGGTGTGGCAGTCCTACGGCCCCGAGCTGCGGGAACTGCTCGGCGCGCCCGCCTACGAGGAACTGGCCCGGCTGTGCCGCCGGCGCGAGGGCCTCGGCTTGATCGCGGTGCATCCGGCGACGGTGGAGGCGGAACGCATCCACCCCGAGGCTCACATTTCGAATCAATCGGCGTGAAAACCTCGTAACCTGCTGGTTCACCCCGTGGTCATGCGGAAGTCACTCCGATCGGGTTGGATCGTTATCCATGTCGAAGAAAGCGCTCTCCCTGGCGACCCTCGTGATCGGCGCCACCCTCTCCATGACCGGCCTGGCCAACGCCGAACCGAACGGTGACCCGGCCAAGTACGCGGACTTCACCTCGAGCTTCGTGAACTACAACTCCCCCGAGGCCCTGACCGCGGCCCAGGACGGCAAGTACATCATCGTGAGCCCCCAGGGCACCTCGACCACGATCGCCTGCCGTGGCACCGGCACCGACGTGGCGATCTACGACTGCATGCAGGAAGACCAGTTCGGCTGGTACAACCTGCGCAAGATCGACACCCCGCTCGGCCCCGCCTGGAGCTCCGTCTAAGTCCCTCCGAACACGAGAGCCCCGTCGGCGGACCGACGGGGCTCTGTTCGTTCGCGGGATCAGGCTTCGAGCTTGTACCCCAGGCCACGCACGGTGACCAGGTGCTCCGGCTTGGCCGGGTCGGCCTCGATCTTCGAGCGCAGGCGCTTGACGTGCACATCCAGGGTCTTGGTGTCACCGACGTAGTCGGCGCCCCACACCCGGTCGATCAGCTGCCCGCGGGTGAGCACGCGACCCGAGTTGCGCAGCAGGTATTCGAGCAGGTCGAACTCCTTGAGCGGCAGGGTCACCTGCCCGCCGTTGACGTGCACCGTGTGCCGGTCCACATCCATCCGCACCGGACCGGCCTCGAGCACGCCGTTCTCGCTGCCGGAATCCAGCTCGTCACCAGCGCCGCGGCGCAGCACCGCGCGGATGCGGGCGATCAGCTCGCGCGCCGAGTACGGCTTGGTGACGTAGTCGTCGGCGCCCAGTTCCAGGCCGACGACCTTGTCGATCTCGCTGTCGCGCGCGGTCACCATGATCACCGGCACGCCGCTGCGGGTGCGCAGCTGCTTGCAGACATCGGTGCCGCTCATGCCGGGCAGCATCAGGTCGAGCAGCACGATGTCGGCGCCGGAACGATCGAACTCGGCCAGCGCGGACGGGCCGTCGCCGACAACGGTGACGTCGAAGCCCTCCTTGCGCAGCAGGAACGCCAGCGGATCGGCCAGCGACTCCTCGTCCTCGACGATCAACACACTCGTCATCTGCGTGCCTCCACACCGTTCGTTCGTCCAGCGGGGGTGCGCTGGACAATGGTTTCTCTCGTGGCGAGCTCCGGCCCCTGCTCCGCGTCCTCGTCCCCATCGGTTTCCAGATGGGCGGGGATGCGCAGCGTGAACGTCGAGCCGGTGCCCAGTTTGCTCCACAGGGTGATCTCACCGTTGTGGTTGGCCGCCACGTGTTTGACGATGGCCAGGCCGAGCCCGGTGCCGCCGGTCGACCGCGAGCGGGCCTTGTCGGAGCGGAAGAACCGCTCGAACACCCGCTCCTGGTCTTCCTTGGCGATGCCGATGCCACGGTCGGTGACGGCCATCGCGACGTGATCGCCGCGCAGCGACCGGCTCACCGACACGTGCGACCCCTGCGGCGAGTACGCGATGGCGTTCTCGACCAGGTTCGACAGCGCGGTGACCAGCAGCGTCTCGTCGCCGAGCACTTCCAGCCCACTGGGCCGGTCGGTGCTGACGGTGATGCCCGCGGCCTCGGCGGCGGTGCGCGACCGGTCGACGGCCTGCTGCACCACGGTGTCGACGTCGACCACGGCCAGATCCGGCAGCTTCTCGGCGCCCTGCAGGCGCGAGAGCGCGATCAGCTCGGTCACCATCTTGCCGAGGCGCCGCGATTCGCCGAGCACGCGCGAACCGAAGTGGCGCACGGCCTCGGGATCGTCGGCGGATTCCAGCATGGCCTCGGCCAGCAGGCTCATCGCGCCGACGGGGGTCTTGAGCTCGTGGCTGACGTTGGCGACGAAATCGCGCCTGGTCGCCTCCATCCGCGCCTGCTCGGAGTCGTCGTCGGCGAACAGCACGACGAAGCTGGTCTCCTCGCGTGAGAGCTTGCGGGCGACGCCGCGCACGGCGATCCGGCCACGGCCGGGCAGCGGGTTCTTGGCGGTGAGGTCGTATTCGGCGGACTCGCCGGTGGCGAGCACCTTCTCCACGGCGGCCCACGCGCGTTCGTCGAGCAACCGGTTGCGGACCAGGCCGAGTTCCTCGGCGCGCGGATTCACCAGGACCACGTCGCGGTACTCGTCGACCACGGCGATGCCGCTCTCGGAGGCGAGCACGATCAGGTCGAGCACCTGGGACATGGTCAGCCCGGTGTCTTCCTGGGTGCGGGCGGCCTGCCTGGCGTTGACATACGGGATCAGCAGGCCCCCGACTGCCAGTCCGACGACAGCCGCGAGGACTGCCAACAGCACGGCCTGCGGAACACTCACGCTTTGATCGTACGAGTGCCGACCGACGTATCGGTGGCGGGTCGTCGAAGTTTCGCGCAGGTCACAGGCCCTTGGCGTGGCGTTCTCGTGCCGTTCACCCGGCGGGCACCTGGAGTGTCCTCGGCGTGTCAGTCCGGCGGTTCGCCGTACATCGCGAGGGTCACCGCGGCCCCGTGCCGGTCGACCCATGCGCCGAGCGCATAAATCGGCTGGAGCAGATCGCGGCCCGCTTCGGTGAGTTCGTATTCCACCCGCGGCGGCGCTTCGGCATACCGCTGCCTGCGCACGAGCGTCATCTGTTCCATCCGCCGCAGCGTCTGGGTGAGCATCTTCTGGCTGATGCCCCCGACGGCGGTGCGAAGGTCACTGTGACGAAGCGGACCATCGCGCAGCATGTACACGATCACGGGCAGCCAGGAATTCCCGAACAGATCGACGCCCATCCTGGCGGGGCAGTCGGACTCGTAGTCGCCGTACGGCGCGTAGTCGACCCGTTCGGCCGGTTCCGCGGTCATGCGATCCAGCCTGCCACCGCCGAAAGGCACCCGGGAGTGCCTATCGGAATTCCTACCGTCGGTGTGGTCGATGCCATCGGGCGTCGGCACCCGCGAACCCTGGGAGTTCTCATGCGAATCGGAATCATCGGCGCCGGTGCGATGGCGGCCGCGCTCGGCGGCGGCTGGGCGGCGGCGGGCCACGAGGTGCGGATCGGCGCGCGGTCGGCCGAGGCCGGGCAAGAGCTCGCCGCCCGGATCGGCTCGCGCCAGCCGGTGCGTCGATCCACCGAGGTGCCGGGCATCGGCTCGGCGGCGACGCCCGTTGTCCGCGCGGGCGACATCGTCTCGGCGATCACGGACGCCGACGTGGTGCTGCTGGCGGTGCCGGTCGACGCGCTCACCGCCGTGCTCGGCGAACACCGCGACGCGCTGGCGGGCAAGGTCCTCATCGATTGCACCAACGCCTTCCTGCCCGACGCGGCCGCGCCCGAGGGCGTCACCGCGTTCGTCCTGAGCGAGGACGCGGTGGCCGAACGCATCGCGGCGACCGTCCCGAAAGCCCACGTGGTCAAGGCTTTCAACCTGCTCGCCGCCGAGGTGTGGGCCGGACCGGACCGCGTCTTCGACGGCGAGCGACTGGCCGTCCCGCTCTGCGGTGACGACGCCGACGCGATGCGCACCGTGGCGTCGCTCGCCGAAGACCTTGCCCTGCAACCGTTCCCGGCCGGTGGCCTCCATCGGGCGAAATACCTGGAGGCCACCTCGGTCTTCACCGTCGGCCTGTGGTTCGCCGGGGCGAACGCGCGGGCCATGCTGCCACCGCTGTCGGCGGCGTTCGCGGTGGCCGACGCCTAGGCCCAGCCGCAAAACCCCAGCAGGACAAGCGTTCCGGATCTCAGTCGCCGCGCGCGGGAGCGGTCGCGATGGCTTCGATGGCGTCGATCAGGCGTTGCTTGCCCGCTGGTTCGATATGCAGATCCTGGAATCGCCGGTAGCTCAGGTAGCGGCCGTCGTCGGTGACGTCGAGCCAGGTCAGGTACCGGGCCGGGGTCGCGCGCTCGGCGTGCAGGCCCACCCTGGCCTCGATGTACCCGGACGCCGCGCGCGGCGACGCGGTGAGCCGGTGCATCCGCTCGGCGACGGAATCCGCTGCGCGCTGCCAGGATTCGAAGTGCGCGGCCAGGCGGTCGACGTCCTCGACGAGGTGGCCCGCCTGTCCCGCGGGCAGCTCGCCGAGGAAGGAGGCGAAGGCGCGCGTCACCATCCCGGCGCTGCCGGAGAACACCTCGACACTGTTGTCGTCGTACTGCCGGATCACGACACCGCGCTCCCCCGACCGCGCGCCATAGGCCCGCAGCCGGGGCCCGGCCTGATCGAAGACCGCCATTGCGGTGTCCGGTCGCGCCGCGTGCCGCAACACCGCGGTCAGATCGGGGTCGGCGCCGGTCGGCCAGAGCTGCGCCGCGGCGCGGGCCAATTCCTCGTAGCGGCCCTGGGTCGGAGCGTCCGAAAACACGGTCAACGGGAAGGGGTACCGGTCGGCGCCGGTCTCCCCCTGCCAGACGAAGGCGAACTCGTCGGCGGTGAAGGTCCAGCTCACGATGCCCCCGCGCCGCCCTGGTCCGCGACCCGCGTCGACGGCGCGTCCGAGCCGATCGCTTCGGGCACCGCGGGAATCTCGTCCCCGAACAGCTCCGGCTGCACCCGGCGCAGGTAGTCGGGTGCGTTGTGTTCTTCCTCGTCGTCCTTCCCGCCGCCGCGCGCACCCGGCGCGCCCATCATGCCCGGGCTCATACCACGCCCGGCCGCCGCGCCCGCCGCCCCGGAAAGCCCTGCGGCAGCGAGGTTCTGGCCGACACCCGCCGGCGCCCGACCAGCGACGGACCCACCCGGCGTCAACGTGGCGCCACCCGGGCTCGAACCGCCCGGCGACCCCGACCCCGGCGAACCGCCACCACCCGGGCTGGTCCCCGGGGTGGTCGACGCCGGTGTCGTCGAGGCGGGCGTGGTGCCCGCCGGGTTGGTGCTGCTGTCGTCGCCCTGCGAGTCGTCGGAACCGCCGCTGTCCTCGGTATCCGTACCCGCCGTGGTCGTCTCGTCGTCGTCGGTCGTCGTCCCGGGTTGCGTGGTTTCCTCGGTGGTGCCGGGGTCCTCGCCGGTCGTCGTCCCGTCGTCGGTGGTGGTTCCACCCCCGCCGTTGGTGGTGCCGCCGTTGTTCGAGCCGCCACCACCGGTGCCCGGATCATTGGGATCGACGGTGCCCGGCTGGGTGGGTGCGACGAAGGTCGGCACGTTCTCCCCGGCGGGGCCGTAGGTCGGCTCGTAGGTCAGTTTCATCGCCGCGATCGCCTGTAGGCGCCGGTCTTCCTTCTCTCGGTCGGTAGCCGCCGCCGACCCGGGAACCGCGAGTTCCGCCAAGGTCGCAGGCACCGACGTCCCCGGGTCGGCCACCACAGTCGCGTTGATCGGCGCCGGCACAGCTACTTTCACCGCCTCCGCGCCATAGGCCGCGGCCTTCACCCGATGCCCTACCGCCGACAGCACCGTGTACACGTCCGTCGCCTCGGTGACGAACTTCCGCCCGGCAGCCTCACCGGCGGAGGCGAACTCGCCGTGCAGACTCGACGATGCCCGCGCGGTCTGGATCATCAGTCCGGTCACCGCACCGGAGATCTCGGTGAACATCGCGACCCACTGATCACCGAATTGCTGCATCACGCCGGGCTGCATCTGCTGCACGGCGTCGTAGATCTCCTGGTGCGAAAAACTATCGAACGGCTCGAATTGAGAGATGTACTTCGGATCGACACCGCCGTGACTGAGCGATTCCTGTTGCTTCTCAGCACCCGACTGCTGCTGTCGCCCGCTGACCTGCTGATCCAGCCCTGGCAGAATCACGCTCAGCGGATTCTGCGATCCTCCCCCGTCAGCCATGGTCAGTTCTCCTTACCGATGGATTTCTCTACGACCGAGGCGATTTCCATGATGTTGGCGCAGGGGTCGAGGTTCTGGCTCCGTCCGAGGTCCAGACTGTGGGTCCGGACGATGACGATGCCGGCATTTGTTCGCAGGTGGACTCTGCACAGCGACTCGTCCCCCTTCTCGCCGCGCAGAAGTCCCGCCTGGCGACCGTTGACCGTCGTCGGCTCCAGCACGTACCCGTTCTTTTGCAGGTCTTCTTCCCACGTGACGTTGCCGGAGTCCAGCCCGAGCGACATGGCGCTGTCCGGGGTACGGAAATCACAGGTCAAGAACGTGTACTCCGCGACGAGATCGGATCCGCGCTTCCGCGAGCCGGGACGGAAACCCACCGACTCGATATCGGCGTCGGTGATCCAGGTGCAAGGGTCGAAGACGACCTTCGGCCGCCCGGTCGATTGCGTGTACTTGTTGTCCTGCGACGGCGGCTGGAGCTTCGGATCCGTCAACGTCGGACGCGCCGCCTGCGTCGCGGTCGAAGTCCCCGATCCCGACGGATCGGCGCTGTCGGAACCTGTCGACGAACTGCACCCAGATGCAGCCAGTGCGACAAGGACACAGCCCGTGATCAGTGCGGCCTTCATTGTCCTGCCTGTCCAGCAATCGTGCTCAACGCCGTTGCGTTGAGCTGGTCCGCCTCGGCAAGGATTCCCGCAGCCTGCAGGTATCCGTCCGCCATCTTCCGTGCTGCCGACTCCAGCTGCTCGAGCACTTGCCGCGCAGCTGCCGCCTTGTCCGAGAAACCCTTCTGCAAGCTCAGCGCCGAGTCGAGTGCCCCGAACCCTGATATGTCCTGCAGACGCCCGGCGTCAATACTCCAGGTCCCGCACATCGCCGCGAACCGCAGATACGCCTGAGCCACGTCCCGAGCCGCATCCGGCTCCATCGTCAACTGCCCCGACGACGCCGCATTCCACAGCTGCGCGGCAGCATCCCCACCGATAGCCACAGGATCCCCTCCCAACGATGCCCACCCGCATCCTAGCGCCCGATCTTCCGCACACGATATAGGTGCTCGAGTGGTCATGGCGCACGAGACCGACCGCGGCCACCACCGCCCATTCCAGCCCAGGCCGGTGCGCCGATCGGCTGGTAGCCTCACGGCGGACATGGAACGGGGGAGAAATGTCGCGACCAGCCACCTATGCGGGGACCACCCGCCGTCGTGTGCGCCGCCCGACTCACCGCCGCTTCGGCGCGTTCGTTCCGGTCACCAGAATC
Source organism: Nocardia sp. NPDC003269 (assembly GCF_042888005.1). NCBI lineage: Bacteria > Bacillati > Actinomycetota > Actinomycetes > Mycobacteriales > Nocardiaceae > Nocardia > Nocardia sp. NPDC003269. The sequence goes on along the minus strand of NZ_JBIAPA010000001.1, from coordinate 1,828,275 downwards.
CGTCCCGGCGATCAGCTGAATGCTCCAGCACCGCCGAGCAGCGAACTCATTTCCGCCGGAGTGCGGTCAACCCATGGAGAACAATGCTGAAGGCCGACATCGACCAGATACGCGCGCTCACGGTGAAACTCACCAACGCGGGCGAGAGCATCGATGCGTTGGACGTCCGTTCCAGCGCGAGCACGCTGGACGCGTCGCTCCCGGACGGCACGAATGACGCGACATTCCTGATCCCGGAAGCTGCCGCGCAGGCCGCACTGGCCGTCGAGGGCGCCTTCCTGCGGGCCGCCGAGCGCTACAAGCAGGTCGCCACGCTGTGCACCACCTGCGCCGACAACCTGCAGATGACCGACGAAGAGTTCGGCAGCAAGCTTTCCGAGCTGGACGTGCACAATGCATAAGCGTTCAGCGGTCGAGAAGTGGGACCTGGAAGCGGTGAAGACGTGGGGCACCCAGGTCGCCGCGGCACGTAGTGCGCTGATGGTGTGCGCCGATACGACGATTACCCATATGCGGGACATGCAGGCCAGTTGGTCGGGGGCCACGTACCTGGCGGCGTACGACCGCGTCGCGGGCGATCATCTCCAAGTCCAGAAGCTGGCGCTGGAGGTCGACGAACTCGTCACCGTTATCAATGAGCAGGTCGACAACGTGGTTTCGCACCGTACGACGCTGCTGGGCAAGGTATCCGACGCGCAGAACCTCGGAATGACCGTCGACGACGTGTGGAAGGTGATGGACTACGACAACGTCGAAGCCGATGTGCGTCGCGACCATCAACAGCTGATCAACAACGCCCTGTATCCGTTCGAGGACGCCGTCACCAAAGCGGTCCAGGCCATCACCGGGCAGGCGACCGAGATTCGGTCTGCTGGCGATCTACTGGGCTCCAGCCTGGACGTCAGCGCGGCCGACACCCAAGCCGGGCGCTTCGGCAAGGACGACGGCGCAGAACTGGCCGAGGCCGTCAAGAATAACGACAAAGCCAAGATCGACGAGATCCTCGCCCAGATGCCGCAACCGGCACTCACCCAGTTCGAGATCGATCAGCTGGCCGCCGGCAACGAGGTCAACACTCTTCCCCAGAGCACGCAGGATTACTACAAGACGTTCTTCCAGGCTGCGGGCAAGGACGGCCTCCTCGGCCTCAACGAGCAATTGCTCGCGCGCGAGAACGCCGGCGACACAACTGCTGCCGCGCAACGGAACAACCTCGCCAACACCGTGCTCGCGATGACCAACGAGAAGGTGGGAACCAGCAATGGTTCCAAAGGCTCGTACGCCAACCTGCCGCCGGACATGCAAAACCTCATCTCGGGTCGCGCCGAAGACTTCACCGGGGTGTACAGCGGCGATAATCAACTGGTCGATCGCTATCAGGAATTGGGCCAGTTCAGCGAACTGCTGAGCCAGTCCGACGCAGGCATGCAGCCCGGCAAGCAACTCGGCGTCGAACTCGGTCGCCAGAGCGAAAGCATGGTCTCCTACCTCAACAACGTCGACAAGAACATGAGCGGCCAGATGCCGCCCGGATTCCCCGAAGGCGCCAGAGAGGAGATGCAAGAGGGCGCACAGCGCTTCCTCGACGTCGCGACCCGCAACGACGATGTGAGCTACTCGCTGCTGACCGGCAACGACCTGCCCGCAACGCCCGACATCGGCTCCGAGTACAAGAACGATCGCCCGTTCAACGCGGAGGAATTCCGGAACACCATCTTCCGCAACGAGTGGCCGGACGACGGCCAGGCCGCATCAGGGTTGCTGGACTGGATCGCCGAAGACACGCAGAAGCCGGGCGAAGAAGGCGTGCGCGCTCGGCAAACCCTCGCCGAACTACCCGACTACTTCGCACCGGAGAGCAATCCCAACAGCGAACTTTCGGTGTCGGAGCGAGCTTCACTCAAAGCCGAAGGCGACACGACCGTATTCGCCAACAATGTCAGCGCATTCAACACCAACCCCCACCTGTCCGACTCGATGGCGAATATCATGGCCAACAATATCGATTCGTACATCGATCCCGATACCGACCAAACCAAGGTGGGGGACGACCCGACCCAGCCGGGCCGCAATGATGGGGACACGGTACTCAGCCAGGATGATGCCGACCGATTGTTGTTCTTGTCCAGCCAATCCGAGGGCGGTCGACTGATCCTGGAGACGGCACGTCAAGAGTATCAAACCGAAATGATTGACAGAGCATTCACCGAGGGGGCCGGCAACCCCGGACAGTGGCTCCAAACAAACGCGCCCGATCTCGGCAGCCTCGACGGCCGGTACACCAATGCCATCTCCAACGCATTGACGTACCAGGATCAAAACAAGATCAGCGAGCACAACAACACACAGCAGGAGGTGTACGACAACAGGCAGAAGGCGGGGGAGATAGTCAAGGCGCTGACCATCGACAATCTCGAAGTGCCCAACCGTGTCCCGGGTGCCCCGATCGCCAACCAAGTATTCGACGTGCTCAAGGATGAGGGCTACGGCGCGGTGATGGAGAAGATCAACCCCGAACCGAAGCCCGAGGGATGGGTTCCCCCCAGCGTGGGAGACTTGCAGTCCGGATCCAACCTCGGTATCCGCCAGGTCGTCTTGGACGAACTGCACCAGCAGGGCCAGCTACCGGAGTACGTCCTCGACAAGGACGGCAAGCCCGTAACGCTGATTGACAGCTCAGGGAATCCGGTCGATGCAAGCACTCTTACCGGTGCAGATTCGAAGGCTGCAGTGAACGGCGTGTTCCAGAATGCCAAAATCAACGACTTCACCCAGTTCTATTCGACGACCTACACCGGCGCTCTCAACAGCGGCCTGGTGACCAATACGGACCAAATGACACGATTCTTGGCAGGAAAAGAAATTGTACCGGCAAAGCCCTAGAAAAATGCCCGGCCGCATCTTGGCTGTCTTGGCATTCACGTCGGTCGGCGGAGTGATCGCGTGTGGCGTGCCCGAGTCCTCGTCGCCGAGGGCGGACACCGGGTTTCCGACGACGTTCAACCCATGCACCGATATTTCGCCTGCGCTGCGCAGTCGGCATCACCTCGATGATCCCGAGCTCGCCGGCCTGTCCCAGAGCGGGAGAATGGCGCCCGCCAGCGAGGCCGCTGCCGGCTGTACCTACTCCGGCACCGGAGCCGTCGGCCAGGACTACACCTTGCAGGTGGCCGCGAGTAGCGACTGGATCCCCGGATCGCCGAAGGTCGGAACTCGGGAGTTTCGCGCGATTCAGGTTGCCGGCCGGGACGGCGAAATAGGTTGTGTCACAGAGGCGGTCTACGACAAGCCGTACTGCGACCTGGTCATCCCGCAGAGCAAGGGAAAGGTCTGGTTCAGTCTCCGTTTCGACCTCTCGCAGGGTGATATCGAAACGTCTCGATCCGCAACCGAGGGGAAACTCATCGAGCTGGCATCGGCAATCGCCGCCGAATTTCCACCTGGGTGATCGGGTGATTGCGCGATGTAACCAACCGGTGATCCGGCGCTTCGTTTACCCAGGTGAAGGCGAGGCGTGGCCGCGGCCGGGGGCTGCGGCCACGTAGCGGAATCTGGGCTATGGAAGCGGCGAAACCGAGGTGGGGCGTGGCCACACCCGACGCGTGCCGGTCAGGTGAAGACTTCGTCGAGGGTGTCGGCGGTGAGTACTCGGCGTGCCCACAGACGCAACCGATCCAGATCCGCCGTCCGGACCCGTGCCGACAGCTCGGCGGGCACAGTGCCGAACTTCTCGATCAGCTGCTCGACCAAGATCTCGGCTCTGCCCCGCGCTTCACCACGAGCCTCGCCCTCGGCGCGCAGGCGCTCAGCTGTCGTCATGATCGCCTCCTTGGCGCGCGGACCGAGCTGTTCGATCACCGGATCCAGGTCTTGTTCGGGCGTATCGCCCACGATCAGGATATAGCTGAATGTCGGGCGGAGGTCGACGGTGGGATCGGCTTCCATGGCGCGTAGGTCCTCGACCAGCTCGAGAAATTCGACGGCGGCGAGACCATGCGAGCGAACCTACGCCGCCGGTGATGCCTATACGAATCACTCAAATCGACTATGCGCCAACCAGATACGAGAGACCACCTGGGATCCGGCGCTCCGGATCCCAGGGACGGGTCAGTCAGGCGGCGGCGCCGAGGCCCAGGGCTACCGCGACCGGGAGGAGGTAGAGCAGGGGGAAGGCGACGGTTTTGTACGAGCGGGCGCGGAGGACCGTGATGACCGCGCCGAGGAAGTAGAGGATGAGGGCGATGGCGGCGGTGATGCCGAGGGCGGGGATCCAGAGGCCGAGGAGCAGGCCGAGGGCGCCTGCGGCTTTGGCGAGGCCGAGGGGCGTCCACCAGGTTTGGGGGACGCCGTATTCGATCAGGGGGTCGACGACGAAGGGGGCTCGGCGCAGGAGCGAGAAGGCCGAGAAGCCGACCCAGAGGGCGGCGATGACGGTGACGATGATGTACGCGGTGTGCATGGGGAGCCTCCTTCGGCAGCCGCGTTGTTCGCGGCGTCTACCGAGGTGACGACGTAGCCGGGGTGGGTGTGACATCGCGGGGTCGATCGCCGAATCCTGGGGTGTCATCTGGTGATTCGTCGGTCGGGGCCCGTACTCCGGTCCGAGGCGGTGGCAGTACCGCAGACCGATGCGCGTGGCGGTCGGCGATTTCTACCGTCGGATCATGCGTACCCGAGTTCTTGCTCTCGCGATCTGCACAACCGCCGTGCTGCTGTCGTCCTGCACGACCGGTGCGGCGGAACCGCTGCCCTCAGGGGTCGCCACCCGCGCGGACACCGTGCAGGCGGATCTCGATGGGCTGATCGGCTCCGGCGCTGTCGGCGCGCTCGCGACGCTCACCGACAACGGCACCATCGTCCTGGCCGCGGGCACGACCGACCTCACGACGCCGATGCCCACCGATCCGCCGCAGCATGTCCGGGTCGGCAGTATCACCAAGACCTTCACCGCAGCGGTCGTGCTGCAACTGGTGGCCGAGGGCAAGGTCGAGCTCGATCGACCGGTCGATATGTACCTCCCCGGGCTGCTCACCGGGGACGGCATCGACGGTCGCGTCATCACGGTCCGGCAGATCCTGGGGCATCGGAGCGGGCTGCCCGAGCCGATCGAGGCCCTGGGGGTGGACGAGCACACGGCGGCGGCGCGGCTCGGGCGTACCTTCACTCCAGCGGAGGAGATCGCCCTCGCTCTGCGGTACCCGGCGCGGTTCAGCCCGGGCGCGCGGTTCGAATACACGAATACCAACTACATCGTCGCGGGGATGCTGATCGAGGCGGTGACCGGACGCGCCTACGGTGACGAGCTGCGTGAGCGGATCTTCGCGCCGCTGGGGCTGTCGGGCACGTATCTTCCGGCCACCGGCGAGACCGGCCTGCGCGATCCGCATCCGACCGGCTACACCACCGTCGACGGCAGCGTCACCGACGAAACGCTGATGGAGCCGTCGGTGCCGTGGGCGTCCGGCGCGCTGGTCAGCACCGGGGCCGACCTCAATCGCTTCTACACCGCGCTGCTGGCCGGTCGGGTGGTGTCGCTGACACAACTGCTGCCCATGCTCGACGGGGTCGATATGGGCGGCGACGACGGCATGTCCTACGGCCTCGGCGTCGGCTACACCCGGCTTCCGTGCGGCGCCCGCTTCGTCGGCCACGTCGGTGGTGTGCGGGGCTTCACCGCCGTCTCCGGCGCCACCGAAGGCGGACGAGCGGTCACCTTCTCCTTCACCGGCACGCACACCGCCGCGGAGATCGGCACGCTGCTCACCCACGCGCTGTGTGACTGACCGGCAACGGAACGGCCCCGCACCGTGCGAACGATGCGGGGCCGGTCCGGGGAACTACTACTTGCCGCCCTGGCTGGCGACGGCGGCGGCGCCCGCGGCGGCGGCCTCCGGGTCCAGGTACTCGGCGGGCTTGACCGGGCGCAAGTTCTCGTCGAGCTCGTAGCGCAGCGGGATGCCGGTGGGGATGTTCAGGCTGGAGATGTCCTCGTCGGAGATGTTGTCGAGGTGCTTGACCAGCGCGCGCAGCGAGTTGCCGTGGGCGGCGACCAGGACGGTCTTGCCGGTGAGCAGCTCGGGGGCGATGGTGGTCTCCCAGTACGGGATCATCCGGGCCACGACATCCTTGAGGCACTCGGTCTTGGGGACCTCGATGCCCGCGTAGCGCGGGTCGCCTTCCTGGCTGTACTCGTTGTCGTCGGCGATCGGCGGCGGCGGGGTGTCGTAGCTGCGGCGCCACAGCATGAACTGGTCCTGGCCGTACTGCTCGCGGACCTGCTCCTTGTTCTTGCCCTGCAGGTCGCCGTAGTGGCGCTCGTTGAGCCGCCAGTCGCGGATGACCGGGATCCAGTGCCGGTCGGCGGCGTCGAGCGCGTTGTTGGCGGTGCTGATCGCGCGGCGCAGCAGCGAGGTGTAGACGATGTCGGGCAGAACGTCGTGCTCGGCGAGCAGCTCGCCGGCCCGCTTGCCCTCGGCGATGCCCTTGTCGGTCAGGTGCACATCCACCCAGCCGGTGAACAAGTTGAGGGCATTCCATTCGCTCTCGCCGTGGCGCAGCAGCACGAGGGTGTAGGTCATGGGGTCATTCTGGCATTTCGCCGATACTTCCGGCCCACCCACCTGCTATGCGGGCGCAATGGCCCCGAAGATCACGCCGCGTCCGCCTCCACCGCCAGCACCCCGGCGCCGACGAGTGTCGCGCCGTCGGCCAGCGTCGACAACTCCACCGTGAGCCCGCGGACGAACTCCAGCCGCGCGTGCCGGGCGACCGCCGCGCGCAACGGCCCCCACAGCGGCTCGCCCGAGTGCGCGAAGCCGCCGCTGATCACCACGCGGTCCACATCGAGCAGGGCGGCGGCGCTGGAAACCGCCTGTCCGAGTGCGGTTCCCGCCCGGGCCAGCGCGGCGGTCGCCACCCGGTCGCCCCGATGGGCGGCCTCGGCGAGTTCGATGCCGGTCGTGCCCGCCCAGCCGTGCTCGCGCGCCCAGCGCACCGTGGACAGCCCGCTCGCCACCGCCTCGACGCAGCCGAACCCGCCGCAGCCGCACGGGGTGTCGTCACCGGGGACGACGATGTGCCCGAGATGACCGCCGTTTCCGGTGCGCCCCACCAGGACTCGCCCGTCCGCGATGATCCCGCCGCCGACCCCGGAGGACACCGTCAGCGCCAGCCCGTCGGCCACCCCGCGCAGCCCGCCGACCCGATGTTCGGCCAGTACCAGGCACGCCCCGTCGATAGCCAGCCGCACTGCTGCGGCCGGGAACAGCGCCCGCACGTGCTCGACGATCGCGAATCCGTCGCGCCACGGCGGCAGGTTCAGCGGCCGGACGACACCGGCGGGCACGTCGACCGGGCCCGCCGAACCGATCCCGACGGCGGTCACCTCGGTGTCGCCCGCCACAACGCGCAGCAGGTCGCGACAGGCCGTCCACGGGTCGTCGGTCGCGGTGGCCGCGCGGCGCACGCCACGCAGCGTGAAATCCGGATCGACCAGTCCCGCAGCGAATTTCGTCGCCCCGATGTCGAGTGCGAGTGCCGTCATCACCCCTCCTGTCCGCGCGGTGCCCGGCACCTTGTCGTCGCAGCCCAACAGGGCCGTGCGGACCACGCGATGTGAGGGATCACAGCATGTGGCACACGACACTTTGACTACTGGTTGGTACGCACGGCCCATTTTCGTTAGATACTTCGACGCGGGTCGGGTCTAGTCAGCTGGGCAGCACAACTCTGATGAAGGATAGCTGTGTCGAAATTTGTCGTATTGGTGTTGAGCTTGCTGTCGGTGGGCTTCCTAGCCACACCGGCGGGGGCGAACCCGTTGTATCCGACCCCCGATCCGGATCCGTTCTTCGCGGCACCGAGTGACATCGCGGCGCTCGCGCCCGGTGACGTCGTGCGCAAGCGTCGCATCGACACCCTGCTCTACCCCGGGACCGAGGGCTGGCAGATCGCGTTCCGCTCCACCAACTCGGCGGGCAACGCGATCATGGGCGTCACCACCGTGCTGATGCCGATCGGCGTGAAGAACCCGCCGCTGGTGTCGTACCAGGCGCTGATCAACTCGATCGGCACCCGCTGCAACCCGTCGCAGTCGCTGTTCAACGGCGAACTGCAGGACGCGCCCGGCGCGATGCTGCCGTTGCAGCGCGGCTGGGCCATCTCGGTCCCGGACTACCTCGGCCCGACCGTCGCCTACGGCGCGGCCAAGCTCAGCGGCATGGTCACCCTCGACAGCGTGCGGGCCGTGCAGAAGGTCGCCGAGCTGGGTGTCGGGAACTCGCCGGTCGCGATCGCCGGGTACTCGGGCGGCGGCATGGCCACCGCGTGGGCGGGTGCGCTGCAGCCGACCTACGCGCCGGAGCTGAAGCTGTCGGCCGTGGTCGCCGGCGGCATCCCCGCCGACCTGGAGCTGATGGCCGACGCCCTCGGCTTCGCGCCGCACCCCGGCTTCGGCCTGGCCTTCGCCGCGGCGATGGGCATCGAGCGCGAGTACCCCGAGCAGGTGCCGGTCTCGGACCAGCTCAACGAGAACGGCCTGTGGTTCCGTGAGTTCACCAAGGACGCGTGCCGCCGGTTCCTGCTGTTCCACGGCATCTTCCGCAATGCCGAGCAGATGGCGGCGTCCAAGGAACTGATGACCAGCCAGGTCGCGCGTGGCGTGCTGCGTGAGAACAGCCTCGTGCACTTCACCGGCGCGCCCACCGCGCCGACCTACATCTGGCAGGGCAAGTACGACACCCTGACCCCGTACGGTCCGGTCGCCGAGTCGGTCGCGCACTTCTGCTCGAAGGGCGCCCCTGTGCAGCTGCAGACGATCGAGATCTCCGAGCACATGACCGCCGCCGCGGCCGGTTTCGTCGACGCCTGGAACTACGTCGAGTCCCGCTTCCGCAACGAGCCGGTCCCGTCGAACTGCTGACGTCGAACCGCTGACGTGACGAAGCCCCGCCGGTCGGTGACCGGCGGGGCTTCGTTGTCGGTGCCGAGCGACCGTCAGACCTGGTCGGCCTCGTCGATCAGGTGCTCGAAGGCGCGCAGGTTCTTGAGGGACTCGCCGCGGGAGACGCGCCACTTCCATTCCTTGCGGATGGATTCGGCGAAGCCGAGTTCGAGCAGGATGTTGAAGTCGGTGTCGACGGCCTCGAGGATCTGGCCGAAGACGCGGTCGAGCTCGTCGGGGGTGACCGACTCGGCCGACATGCGGCCGACGAGGTAGATGTCGCCGACGTTGTCGAGGGTGTAGGCCACGCCGTACAGGCGGCGGTTGCGGCGCAGCAGGTACTTGTAGACGCCTTCGAAGTTCTCGTCCGGCTTGCGGCAGACGAACGATTCGATGCGCACGCCGTGCTTGCCGACGGTGAGCATCACGGTGGTCTTGAGCTTGCGTTCGCCGGGCAGCACGACGATGAAGGTGTCGTCGGTGTGGCGGGTGTATTCGATCTCGCGGTCGCGCAGCGTGTCGTCGATGACCTGCGATACGGCGCTCACCTGCGTACTCCCGTCCGGCGCCGCCACAGCGCCCGCGATCTGGCCTGGCTGGTCTCGCCCGCGTGCAGGGCGATCGGGCCGCGTTCGGCGCGGAACCCGGCCATGGCGGCAGCGTAGCTGTCGAGCAGCCCCTCGGCGGTGTGCGCCCAGGAGAACTCGCTCGCGTGCGTGACGGCGGTGGCGCTCATCCGCGCCAGGCGATCGGGGTCGTCGAGCAGGGCGGCCAGGGCGTCGGCCCAGTCCGGGGTGCGGTGTCCCGGCACCAGCAGACCGGATTCGCGATGCCGCACGGCGGTGCCGAGGCCGCCGACGTCGGCGGCGAGCACCGGGGTGCCGCTGGCCTGCGCCTCGATGGCGACCAGGCCGAAGGATTCGTTGTAGCTGGGCACGGCGACGACGTCGGCCGCGCGGTACACCTGCACCAGCCGGTCCGCGGGCTGCGGCGGCAGGAAGGTGACGTGGTCGGTGATGCCGAGGTCGGCGGCCAGCTCGATCAGCGCGTCGGGGCGGGCCAGGCCGGAACCGGACGGTCCGCCGACGATCAGCACCCGCAGCTTGCGGCGGGGGTCGCGGCGCAGCAGCGCGGCCGCGGCGCGGACCAGCACGTCGGGGGCCTTGAGCGGCTGGATACGGCCGACGAAGGCGACGACCTGCTCGTCGGCCCGCAGGCCGAGCTCGGCGCGGGCCGCGAGCTTGTCGCCGGGCCGGTACCTGGTCAGATCGGCGCCGGGCGGCACCACGTCGATGCGATCAGGCGAGGCGCTGTACAGGTCGACGAGCTGGCGTGCCTCGTCACCGGTGTTGGCGACGAGCCGGTCGGCCTCGGCGATGACCTGCTTCTCGCCGATCACCCTGGTCTCGGGTTCGGGGGCATCGCCCTCGGCGAGCGCGGCGTTCTTCACCGCGGCCAGCGTGTGCGCGGTGTGCACCAGCGGCACCCGCCAGCGGTCGCGGGCCAGCCAGCCGACCTGGCCGGAGAGCCAGTAGTGGGAGTGCACGAGGTCGTAGTGGCCGGGCAGGTGGCGCGCCTCCTGGCGCAGCACCTCGGCGGTGAACGGGCACAGCTGGGTGGGCAGGTCGTTCTTGTCCAGGCCCTCGAACGGTCCGGCGACGACGTGGCGCACCAGCACGCCGGGCCCCGCCTCGGCCACCGGCGGCAGATCCGACGAGGTCGCGCGGGTGAAGATCTCCACCTCGGTGCCCCGTTTGGCGAGCTCGAGCGCGGTTTGCAGCACGTAGACGTTCATGCCGCCCGCATCGCCGGTTCCGGGCTGCGCCAGCGGTGACGTATGCACCGAGAGCACCGCGATGCGGTGGGGCAAAAGTTCCGGACGACGCTGACTCACACCCTCCAGTGTGCACGCCGCGACGCCGCCGCCGACATCCCTACCGGGATCGGTGACGGTCGTCACAGGGTATTCGTGAGTGAGTTCACGTGTGTGTCGACACGAGCCTGCCGGATTCGCGAGATCGGTGCCAGCGAATTCCGGACATCGCGTTCGCGGTGGGTCAGCGCCGCAGCGCCTTGTCGAACATCGGCCAGGACTTGTGCAGATCCTGCTGCCAGTAGCCCCACGAGTGGGTGCCATTGGGCCGCAGATCGACGGTCGCGGGGATGCCGAGCGATTGCAGCCGGTCGCGCAGCTGCTGGGTGCACGCGCCGGTGACCGCCTCCAGCGACGCGCCGAAGAGCAGCTCCATGGTCCGCTGCACCGGGTCGTCCTGGATGCCGATGGTGTCGAACGGCCCGGGAATCCCGTTGCCGGAGGACAGATACACCTCGGTGCCGCGGAAGGTCTCGGCGTGCAGGTAGGGATCGTGCGCCGTCCACGCCGGATCGGTCGGCGGCCCCCACATGTTGCGGACGTTGCCGAGCCTGCTGCCGACCACCGCGCTCACGATCGCCTGTCCGCGTAGGTCACTGGTGCGCACGCACCCGCTGTAGGACCCGATCGCCCGATACAGCCCCGGTTCGGCGAGCGCGAGCTGGAACACCGCGGTGCCCGCCATCGACAGTCCCGCGATGGCGTTGGCGCCGGTGCCGTCGAACGCGGCGTCGATGACCGGCGGTAGTTCCCTGGTGAGGAAGGTGGTCCAACGCTGCTTGCCGAGCACCGGATCGTCGGTGCGCCAGTCGGCGAAGTAGCTGCCCGCGCCGCCGAACGGGATCACCACATTGACCTGTTTGTCCTTGAAGAACTCGACGACATCGGTGCGATCGAGCCAGTTCCCGTCGCTGCCGCCGCCGACCCCGTTGAGCAGATACAGCGTCGGCGCAGGCGAATTCGGGTCGGCGGCCCGCAGCACCCGCACCCTGGCGACGGTATCCATCGCGGGCGAGTACACCCCGATGTCGATGGTGTGATCGGCCTCGATCCGCCGATCCTCGATCCGCGCCGCGGGTTCCGCCGCGGCGGGACCCGCGGCCACCGTCCCGGCGAGCACCGCCAGCACAACTCCGGCGATCCGAGTGCCCACTGCCCGACCGAACATCATCGAACTCCACTCTCGACGCCGAACCCACTTCCTCTGCGATCAAACGGCATTCCCGAACGCTACACACGAATTCACCGAAACATTGTGACGATTACCAGAAGATTTATCGGCGCCCTGTGTGTTCGAACTCCTTAGGCCCGAAGCACAATCACAGTCGTATCACATCGGCGTCCGACACCAACCCGACCTGCTGAAACATTGCCGATGACCTGCGCCGAAACCGTTCCCATAGAGCGCAATATTGCGAACCCAGCGGACAGCCGGAATCGCCTCGCATTTGCTGTGAAAAGACTCACCGGACTCTTTTCCGAGGACCGGTGAGCACGCGATCCGGCAGCAAATATCCGATTCAGCCGACGCGCAGGGCGCGGGCGAACAGCGGCCAGGAGCGATGCAGGTCGTCGGTCCAGTAGCCCCAGGAGTGGGTTCCGTTGGGGCGCAGGTCGACCGTGGCGGGGATGCCGAGTTCGCCGAAGCGGACGGCCAATTGGCGCGTGCACAGGCCGGTGACCGCGTCGAGCGCGCCGCCGACGAGCAACTGATCGATCAGCTTCATGGTGTCGCCGCCGATGCCGGGGCCCGCGGTGGTGTCGAGGTCGCCGGGCAGGCCGGTGCCGGAGGCCACGTAGATGGCCAGGCCGCGCAGCCGATCCGCGTGCAGGAAGGGATCATTGGCGGCCCAGAGCGGGTCGCCGGGTTGTCCCCACATGTTCACCGGGTCACCGTTCTGGCCGGAGACGACGGTATTGACGATGGCGTGCCCCTGCGGACCGCTGGTGGAGACGCAGCCGCTGTAACTGCCGACGGCGCGGTAGAGCTGGGGCGCGGCGAGGGCCAGCTGGAAGGCCGCGGTGCCCGCCATCGAGACACCGGCGATGGCATTGGCTCCGGTGCCGTGGAATTCGGCGTCGATCACGCGCGGGAGTTCGCGGGTGAGGAAGGTCGTCCAGCGCTGGCGACCGAGCACCGGATCGTCGGCGCGCCAGTCGGCGTAGTAGCTGCCGGCGCCGCCGATCGGCATCACCACGGTGACCTGCTTGTCGGCGAAGAACTGTTCGGAGTCGGTGCGGGTCAGCCAGTTTCCGCCGTCGCGCCAGTCACCGGTGGTGCTGCCGCCGTCGACCCCGTTGAGCAGGTACAGGACCGGCGCCGACGAGGCCCGGTCGGCGGCGGGCAGCACGGCGACGTGCACCGGCTTGCCCATCGCCCCCGAGTAGACGACCAGGTCGACGACCCGCCCCTGCCCCGGCGTCGCCGAGATCAGCCGCGCGGCATCGATGCCGCGCGGATCGGGCGGCGCCGCGCCGGCGACCGCTTGGGCGCAGACCAGCCCCGCGACGAGAAGCAACCCACACCGTGCCAGGACGCTCATGCGTCACCTCCCTGCCCGGCCGAGAACGAGACCGTGCGAGAGAGGTTAGGCAGGTCAGGCTGCCCGCACCCGCATTTCTGAAACATTGATAGTTCACAGCAAGAAAGGCGCGGTGCGGGCGCCGGAACTCAGTCCAGCGCGTCGATGAACGCGCTGACCTCGGCGAAGAAGCGCGGCCGGTCCTCGATGAAGAGCCCGTGCTGGGCGCCCTCCCAGAGCGAGATGCTGGCGTTAGGGGCATTGTCGGCGATGTACTGCCCGTTGGCCGCGGGCACCACCGGGTCCTCGGTGCCGTGCAGGACCAGGACCGGGATGTCGAGGCCGCGCAGGGTGCCGGTGTTGTCGACGGTGCGGTAGAACAGCGCCTTGCGGACCGAGGGCGGGGTGGCCAGGCTGATGCCGAACAGCCGCTGAGCATCGACGCCCTTGTCCGCGCCGGGACCGGTATTGGCATTGCCGAACACCGAGAAACCCCGCACCGCGCGACCGGCCGCCTCGTCGAAGACACCCGGAATCGCCTTCTCCATGGCCGAGCCGGGCGCCGCGCCGGGCACCTTCGGGCCGATACCGGCCTGCGACCCGCAGTAGACGGCCGCGGCGACGGCGGCGCTGCCGTGCGTGGCGAGGTAGTCGGTGGCGACGATGCCGCCGTAGGACCAGCCCAGCAACACCGCGCCCGATTCGATGCCCTCGGCCGCCAGCACGGCGGCGACATCGCCCGCCCACGCCTTGGGATCGTCGTAGCCCGCGCCCGGATCGTCGGAGTAACCGTGCCCGCGCAGGTCGACGGCGATGACCCGGTAGCGCTGGGCCAGATCGTCGGCGGCCCCGCCCCAGCAGCGCAGATTGCCCGCCCAGCCGTGCAGCAGCACCAGCGGCCTGCCGGTCTCCGGGCCGCTCACCCGGTAGACGATCCTGGTTCCGTCGGCACTGACAGCATCACGAATAGCCATGCCGACAGGCTAACGCCGGTACACATCACGGTGATCCCAGCCATGGCGACGGCGAATCCACGGCGAATAGGATCAATCCACATGAGCACTCGCACCGCCGTCGTCACCGGAGCCAGCTCGGGAATCGGTGAAGCCACCGCCCGGGAACTCGCCAAGCAGGGCTACCACGTCTACGTGGGTGCCCGGCGGTTCGATCGGGTGCGGCGCCTCGCCGAGGAGATCGGCGGCACCGCCGTCGAGCTGGATGTCACCGTCGAGGAGTCGGTGCGCGCGTTCACCGATTCGATCGACCGGGTCGACGTGCTGGTCAACAACGCGGGCGGCGCCAAGGGCCTGGCCACGGTCGCCGAGGCCGACCTCGACGACTGGCGCTGGATGTGGGAGACCAACGTCCTGGGCACCCTGCGCCTGACCAAGGCGCTGCTGCCGAAACTCGTCGACTCCGGCGACGGCCTGATCGTCACCATCACCTCCATCGCCGCCTTCCACGCCTACCCGAACGGCGCCGGCTACACCTCGGCCAAGCACGCCCAGGCCGTGCTGCACCGCACCCTGCGCGACGAGCTGCTCGGGCAGCCGGTGCGGCTGACCGAGATCGCGCCCGGCGCGGTGGAGACCGAGTTCTCCCTGGTCCGCTTCGACGGCGACGCCGAGCGCGCCGCCAAGGTCTACCAGGGCATCGATCCGCTCTACGCCCAGGACATCGCCGAGATCGTCGGCTTCGTCGCGAGCAGGCCCGCGCACGTGAACCTCGACACCATCGTCGTCAAGCCCCGTGACCAGGCGGGCCCCGGCAGCTTCGCGCGACGCTCCTGACCTGCGGCGTTCAATCCCCGGACCGGGCAACCGAATCCGGGGACCAGCGCTGCCCGAGTGGCGGCCCGGCCCGTCGGGGCCGATACTGCCCAGGACCGGCCGACGGCATAGCTACGAATTCGCTACCAGTTGGGGCGGTCGCTAGCATCACCACGTTTGCCGATAGCCAGTCTTAGGAGTGCTCCACCGATGCGCAGTATCAAGTCCGTGTTCGACGGGTTCAAAGACTTCCTGATGCGCGGAAACGTCATCGACCTCGCGGTCGCGGTGGTCATGGGCACCGCCTTCACCGCCGTCGTCACCTCGTTCACCAAGGGCATCGTCAACCCGCTGCTCGCGGTGTTCGGCTCGTCGAACGAGCTGGGCCTGGGCGTCCAGCTGATCGCCGACAAGCCGGCCACCTTCATCGCGCTCGGCCCGATCATCACCGCGTTCATCGACTTCTTCATGGTCGCCGCGGTGCTGTACTTCGTGCTGATGCTCCCGATGAAGTCGCTGAAGAACCGCTTCGGCACCACCAAGGCGGCCGAGCCCACCGAGACCGAGCTGCTCATCGAGATCCGCGACCTGCTGGCCAAGCAGCAGGGGCTCAGCACCGATCAGACCGAGACGCTGAGCAAGGAACGCGCGAGCGAGTCCGCCTAGCGGATAATCGCCCGCATGAGCGAACCACCGGACGGGCTACCGATCTACCGCGTGCTGACCGGCCCGGACGACGAGACGTTCTGCCGCCGGGTGAGCGCGGCGCTGGCCCTCGGCTACGAACTGCACGAGGGCCCCGCCGTCACCTTCAACGGCACGAACGTCATCGTCGCCCAGGCGGTGGTGTGGCCGACCGGCTAGCGACGCGGCAGCAGTAGCGCCGGGATCATCGCCAGCGCGATCATGACCGGGGCGATCCAGTAGGTGTGCTGGAAAGCCTCGGCCAGGGCCGGGGCCAGCTCGGCGCGTTCGACCTGGTCCATGCCGTGCAGGGCCTGGAGCCCGCCGGTCACCGGGAGCAGCGCGCCCAGCGTCACCGAGCTCACCGCGGTGCCGACCGCCATGGCCGTGGTGCTGATCATGTTCAGCACCGTCGACCCGGCCGGCTGCTGTTCCCGGCTCAGCGGCCGGGTGGCGGTGGTGATCACCGGCATCATGGTGCCGCCGCCACCGGCGCCCATCAGCAGCATGGTCAGGCCGAGCGCCCAGTACGGCGCGTCCGCGTCGAGCTGGAGCACGAACAGCACGAAACCGGTGAGCGCCACCGTGATCGACACCGGCAGGTAGCGACCGGGCGGAATCCGATCGATCAACCGGCCCGCCACCTGCATGGTGGCGCCCGACGCCAGCGCGAACGGAATCCCGAGCGCGCCCGCCACCAGTGCCGATTCACCGCGAACCACCTGGAAGTACAGCGGCAGCAACAGCATCGAACCGAAGTAGCCGCTCGCGAACAGCGCGAGCAGGGTCGCGGAGATCCCGGTCGTGCGGTTGCCCAGGACCCGCAGATCCAGCAGCGGCACCGGCGTGCTCAGCGAGCGCAGCACGAACGCGACGATGAGCCCGGCGCCCGCCAGCAGCGGCACCAGCACCGACGCCGAGACGAAACCGGCGTTCTCCCCCGCGGCGGTCACGCCGTAGATCACCAGCGCCAGGCCCGGCGACATCAGCAGCAGGCCGATCACGTCGAGCGGCCGCGGCGGCTCCGGCGCGTCGTCGGGCACCACCCGGGCCGCCAGCACCAGCACCAGCGCGCCCAGCGGCAGGTTCAGGAAGAACATCCAGCGCCAGGACACCTCGTCGATGAGGTAGCCGCCGATCACCGGACCCAGCAGCGGGCCGACCAGGATCGCCAGGCCGAGCGTGCTCATCAGGCGCCCCAGCCGCTCCGGTCCGGCCGCGCGCAGCAGAATCGTCATCGCGACCGGCATCAGCAGGCCGCCGCTCGCGCCCTGCACCAGCCGGAACGCGATGAGCGACTCGATGTTCCAGGCCAGCCCCGCCAGGACCGAGCCGACCGCGAACGCGGCGATCGCCGTCAGATACAGCCGCTTGGCGCCGAAGCGGCCGACCAGCCAGGCCGAGGTCGGCACCACGGCGCCGAGGGCGAGCGAGTAGCCGGTGGCCACCCACTGGATCGTGCTCAGTCCCGCGTCGAATTCGACGGAGAGTTTGTTGATGGCGACGTTGACGATCGTCTGATCGAGCGTCGCCATGATCATGCCGACCACCAGCACCAGCGCGATGCGCATGGGGTCGCGGGCGACGGGCGGGGTGGTCGCGGTCCTGGTCAGCACGGCGATCACTTCCCGTAGGGGCGGACGGCGCGGGCGGCGCGCAGGGCTTCGGCCCACCAGATCAGCTGGTCGAGCAGGACCGCGGCGGCGGCTTCGGCGGCGTCCGGGTCGGTCAGCGCGCCCGCGTCGTCGAATCTGCCCCAGGGATGGGGCAGGGCGACCGAGTCGCGGACGGTGACCGCGTGCAGTTCGGCGAAGACCGGGCGCAGGTGTTCCACGGCCCGCAGCCCACCGGAGATGCCGCCGTAGGAGACGAAGCCGACCGGTTTCGCCTGCCACTCGGTGTGGTGGGTGTCGATCAGGTTCTTGAGGGTGCCCGGGTAGCTGTGGTTGTACTCGGGTGTCACCACGACGAAGGCGTCGGCGCGGGCGAGCTTGCCGGTGGCCTCGGCCACGGACGGATGCTCGGCGGTGGCGCCGAAGGCACTGGGCAGTTCGACCCGACCGGTGTCGACCACGTCGACCTCGATCGTGTCGCGCAGCGAGGCCAGCCGGACGAACCAGTCGGCGACCGTGGGACCGAAGCGCCCCTCCCTGGTGCTGCCGATGACGACGACGACCCGCAGCGGGCGAATGGCGGTGCGGGCGTGCTCAACCGTGGCGCTCATGTGTTCCTCCGACTCAGGTGGCGGCCGCGTGGCCGCCGCTGCGCACAACGGTGCTACCTCAACTTCCCTTCAGGTCAAGCGGAGACTTTCCACCCCTTGACCGGAATACCCCCCATGGGTATATAGTTGCATCAGTACGCAGATAACAGACCATGCATGTCCGGGAGGGACGACCGTCATGACCACCTCACTGTTCGCCCACCGGGACTACCGCCTGCTGTTCACGGCGCAGGTCGCGGCCCTGTTCGGGACCGGGCTCACCACGGTCGCCCTCGGCCTGCTCGCCTACGAGCTGGCGGGCGGCGACGCCGCGATCGTGCTCGGCACCGCGCTGACGCTGAAGATGGTCGCCTACGTCATCGTCGCCCCGATCGCGGGCGCCTACGCGGGGCTCCTACCGCGCAGGCAATTCCTGATGGCGCTCAACGGCATTCGCGGCGGCATCGTGCTGGCGCTGCCGTTCGTCGACCAGATCTGGCAGATCTACGTGCTGATCACCCTGTTGCAGATCGCCTCGGCCGCCTACACCCCCACCTACCAGGCCGTGCTGCCGGACATCCTGCCCGACGAGCGCGACTACACGAAGGCGCTCTCGGCCGCCCAGCTGGCCGCGACCATGGAAACCCTGCTCAGCCCGATGCTGGCGGCGCTGGCGCTGAGCGTGATCAGCTTTCACTGGCTGTTCGTCGGCACCGGTATCGGCTTCGCGGTCTCGGTCGCCCTGGTGCTGGCGGCGCGCATCCCGAACGCGGTGGTGGGCGACGGCGCGATCGGGCAGCGGCTCGCCGCAGGCCTGCGGCTGTTCGCGGCGACCCCGCGACTGCGCGGCCTGCTCGGCCTGAACCTGGTGGTCGCGGCCGCGGGCTCGGTGGTCATGGTCAACACCGTCAACTACGCCCGCGACGTGCTCGGCGGCGACCAGTCCGGCGTCGCGCTGCTGCTGGCCGCCAACGGCTTCGGCACGATGCTCGTCGCGCTGACCCTGCCCAAGATCCTGGACCGGCGCGGTGAACGTCCGGTGATGCTCACCGGCGCGGCCGTGCTGGTCACCGGCCTGGTCGCCGCGATCACGCTGTCTACCACGGGCATCGGCGACTGGAGCTGGGCCGCCGCCCTGGCCACCTGGGCAACCATCGGCGTCGGCACCGCCCTGGTCCTCACGCCAACGGGCCGCGTCCTGCGCCGCTCGGCCCGGCCCGAGGATCGCCCGGCGATCTTCGCCGCCCAGTTCTCGCTGTCGCACCTCGCCTGGTTGATCACCTACCCGATCACCGGCTGGCTGGCCACCACCGCCGGCTTCACCACCACCTGGGTCACCCTGTCGGTCATCGCCGCCCTCGGCGCCATCGCGGCGATCCGGCTGTGGCCCCGCCAGGATCCCACCGAGATCACCCACATCCACGAGCTCGGCACCGTCGACCCGGCCATCCTCACCGACGCCGTCGAGATCACCCCCGGCCGCTACCAGCACACCCACTCATACGTGATCGACCGCAACCACCCCCGCTGGCCCAGCCGCACCCCGGCCCTGGTGTGACGAAACACCGGCAGAACAGCGCACCCCGCACGCGTTCAGCGTGCGGGGTGCGTCGGCATCCGGGCCATGGCGAAGTCCGGTACTCGCGCTAGCGTGGCCCGGCGGCCGATCCACCCGACGAGGAACCGGCGGGCAACGCCGACATGGACTGCCAGGTCGGCCAGTCGATGGCCCAGTCGTAGATGTCGCCGTCAGCCTGGGAGAGCTCGATGGAGGTGCCGGTGACCTCGACAGGGTCGCCGTAGCGGGCGGTCGGGAAGTAGGCCTGGGCGTCGGCGGGTGAGAGGTTGATGCAGCCGTTGGTCACGTTGGACGAGCCCTGGGCGGACAGGGATTCCGGATTGGCGTGGATGAATTCGCCGTTGTTGGAGATCCGGACGGCCCAGCGCTCGCGAACGTTGGTGTAGTACGGCGGATTCGACATCATGAAGTCCTCGTACTTCTCGGTGACCACGTGGGTGCCCGAGCGGGTGACGTTGCGCGGCTCGTTGCCCTCGCCGTAGGACACGGCGAAGTCGAAGACGGTGAGGCCGTCGCGGACCACCTGCATGCGATGGCTCGGGGCGTTGGCGATGACGATCTGGCTGCGGCCGATCGTGAAGTCGGAGGTGAGATCGGAGTCGCCGTACGCGCCTCCGCCGAGGTCGACGCCGTACAGCTTGGCCGCGACGTGCACGGTGGTGCCGGGGGTCCAGTAGTTCTTCGGCCGCCAGTGCACCCGCGAACCGCCGTCGTCGGGCAGCCACGCCCACGAGCCCTCGGTGCCCGGATCGGTGGTGACGGTGAGCGCCTTCTCCACCGCGGCCTTGTTCGTCACCGGGCCGGTGAACTTGATGATGATCGGGGCGGCGATGCCGACCTCCTGGCCGTCACCGATATTGATCGTGGCCGGGATCGTCGACTTCGGTGTCAGCGTGCGGAAGGTGCCGTCGATCGGGACCGGCTTGCCGTCGGTGCCGATCGCGGTGCCGGTCCAGGTGTAGGTGGCGTCGTAGCCGAGCGGCTCGGTGACCTGGTAGCTCGCGCGATCGGGGCCGAAGGTGCCCGCGACCTGCTTGCCGTTGGCGTTGGTGAGCGCGATCTGGTCGATCCGGCCGCCGTCGACCGTCACCGACACGGGGGTGACCGGCGCGACATCGGTCGCCCCCGCCGCCGGCGTCATGGTGACCCGCGCGACCGGCCCCGCCTGCGCGGCGTCGCCGCCGGACCGGTCGATCGTGCAGCCGGTCAGCACGACCAGCGCCGCCAGCAAGATCACCGCAACCACGGGGCGCCCGCGCCGAACACCCACGCCACCGCTGTCGGCGGCCAACGCGCGCCGGACATGCCGAACTGCCGTCCCGCGCGCACGCAACGAGGCGGTTACCGAAGGTTTGCTCACGGCATCGAATGTACGCCGGGCTACCGACCGCGCCGCGGCGCCGCCGGGCTCAGAGGGTGAGGCCGACCGTCACCGGCTCCGGTTCCAGCGTCACGCCGAAACGGTCCTCGACGCCGGCGCGGACCGTGCGGGCCAGCGCGACGATGTCGGCGGCGGTGGCCGCGCCGCGGTTGGTCAGCGCGAGGGTGTGCTTGGTCGAGAGCCGGGCCGCGGCCTGCTCGCCGGGGAAGCCCTTGGCGAATCCGGCGCGTTCGATCAGCCAGCCCGCCGAGAGCTTGGTGCCGTCGGGCGCGGGGTAGGTCGGCACCGATACTTCGCCGAGGTGCGCGGTGATGGCCGCTATGACCTGCGGCAACCGGTCCTCGGCCACGACGGGGTTGGTGAAGAACGAGCCGGCGCTCCAGGTGTCGTGGTCGGCGGAGTCGAGCACCATGCCCTTGCCCGCGCGCAGCCGCAGCACCTCCGCGCGCACCGCCGCGGCCGGGCGGGACTCCCCGTCGCCCGCGCCGAGCACCTTGGCGAGTTCGCCGTAGCGCAGCGGCGCGCTCAGCCCGGACGGGTCGAGCCCGAATTCCACCGCCAGCACCACCGCGGCGTCGCTGTGCTTGAGCACGCTGGTCCGGTAGGCGAAGCCGAGTTCGCCCGGCTCGGCCCAGCGGACCTCGCCGGTCGCGCGATCGAGCAGCCGCACCCGGCGCAGCAGCGTGGACACCTCGGCGCCGTACGCGCCGACGTTCTGCACCGGCGTCGCCCCGGCCGAGCCGGGAATCCCCGACAGGCATTCCAGTCCGCCCAGGCCGGCCGCCACCGTCGCCGCGACGACCTCGTCCCAGTTGGCGCCCGCCTCCGCGAACACACTGTCGGCACCGATCCGCACGCCGGTGGTCGCCACCCGGACGACGACCCCGTCGAAGCCGGCGTCGTCGATGAGCAGGTTCGACCCACCCGCGATCAGCAGCACCCGGATACCGGCCGTGTCCAGCGCCGACACCGTGGCGATCAGCGCCTCCGTGGTGCCGCACTCGGCGACCAGCGCCGGCCCGCCGACCCGCAGGGTGGTCAGTTCGGACAAACGCACCGATTCCCGCACCACCGCGCCGGTATCGGCGAGGAGGTCACGCACCTGATCGGCGGACACCACCTGTGTTGTTCCCACGTTTGAAGACGGTAGCCTGTCGCGCATGGCTACACCTCTGGCGTACACGGCTCGCTACACCAAGCCGGTCGCGGCCGTGCGCGCGGCGTTCTCCGACGAGCAGTACTGGAAGGCCCGTATCGAAGAGGTCGGCGGACCCGGCGCCCGGCTGGATTCCTTCAGTGGCACGGGTGACCAGGTGCGCGTGCAGATGGTCCAGTCGATCCCCGCCGATCAGCTGCCGCCCGCGATCACCGCGGTCCGCCCCGGCGACCTGGTGATTCCCCGCACCGAGAGCTACACCGGCACGACCGGCACCATCGAAGCCCACGTCGACGGCGCGCCCGCCAAGGTCAACGCCACCGTCACCCTGACCGACGAGGGCACCGGCTCGATCGCCACCATCAGCGGCACCATCGAGGTGAAGATCCCGCTGTTCGGCGGCAAGATCGAGGCCGCGATCTCCGAGCACCTGCTCGAGCTGCTGAGCAACGAGGCCGGCTTCACCGAGCAGTGGCTCGCCACCCACTGACCCGCACAGCCACCGGTCCGGGGCGCCCGCGTCGAGCGCCCCGGTAACGTGTCCCCTCATGGCACGTCGACTTGACTACTCCGCCCGCTACCCGCTGCACACCACCGAAGAGCTCTACGCGGCGCTGCAGAGCAGGGAATACTGGGAAGCGCGCGTCGCCGAGATGCGGAAGTACTCCCCGCACAACGAGGTGATCAGCCACGAGGTGAGCGACTCCGGCATCGAGGTGGTGCTGGCGCACACGCTGCCGCGCGAGATGCTCCCCGAGATCGCCCAGACGGTGATGCGCAAGGACATGGTCATCACCCGCAAGGAGAGCTGGGGCCGGTTCGACCACGACGAGACCGAGGGCCGCTTCTCCGCGTCCATCCCGGCCGGTCCGGGCAGTCTCACCGGTGACATCCGGCTGTTCCCCACCGAGACCGGCGCCACCATGCGCTTCTCCCCCACCGCCAAGGTGTTCATCCCGATGGTCGGCCCGCGCCTGGAGCAGCTGATGCTGGTGAACCTGGTCGACCTGTTCCGGGCCGAGCAGGAGGAGACCTCGCGCTGGCTGGAAGAGGCCGCCGCGAAGAAGTCGGTCTGACCCACCCGCAGGAGAGACGACCGCCGTGGACCGCAAACGACCGGCACCGGTCGGCACGATCACCCGCGGCACCACCGGCGTCAACCGCCTGCGCCGCAGCGACCGCTGGCTGACCAACGACGACCTGGTGACCGACCGCCTGCGCGCGGCCGCCGATCCGCTGGTCGTCGACCTCGGCTACGGCGCCGCGCCCTGGACGACGTTCGAACTGGCGGCCCGGCTGCGCACCGTCCGCCCCGATCTGCGGGTGGTCGGGCTCGAGATCGACCCGGCCCGGGTCGTCGACGGCCGCGACGGCGTGCGCTTCGCCCGCGGCGGCTTCGAGCTGGCCGGGCTGCACCCGGTGCTGGTTCGCGCGTTCAACGTGCTGCGCCAGTACCCGGAGGACGCCGTGCCCGACGCCTGGGCGCGGATCCGGTCGAACCTCGCGCCCGGCGGCCTGTTCGTCGACGGCACCTGCGACGAGCTCGGCCGCCGCTGCGCCTGGGTGCTGCTCGACCGGCAGCGTCCGCTGTCGCTGACGCTGGCCTGGGATCCGTTCACCGTCGAGCGCCCGTCCGATATCGCCGAGCGACTCCCGAAAGTGCTGATCCACCGCAACATTCCGGGCGAACCGGTGCACGCGCTGCTCACCGCGGCCGACCGCGCCTGGGACCGCGTGGCGGCGCTGGCACCGTACGGGCCGCGCGTCCGCTGGCGTGGCGCCGCGGAGCTGTTGCGCGAGAGCGGGTTTCCGGTGCGCGCGTACCGGCGGCGGATGCGCGACAACGTGCTGTCGGTGCCGTGGCCGGTGGTCGCGCCGAACGGCTGGTCAGACGCCGGTTAACGCCCGGCGCACCCGGGCGGCCGCGCGCGGGGCGAGTTGCTGTCCACCCCACCAGATCTCGTCGATGTCGCAGCGGTGGATGGCGATCGCGTCGGCCACCACCTCGTCCAGCGCCGACTGCGAGATCTCGGTCTCGGCCAGATCGAGCACGGTGCGCACCGGCGTGGTGACCAGGAACGGCCCGGCCGATTCGACATCGGGCCCGTCCAGCTTGCGCCGGGTGAGCACCAGGCGCGGTGTCACCGGCGGGCGCCCCGCCGACACCGACAGATGCAGGAACCGCGGCTGCAAGCGGCCGATCCCGTGCAGTTCGGCCGCGCTCTGATACGACACCGCCGCGGCGCCGTCGAACCAGGCCGCCCACATCGCGTACTCGTCGAGCGGTCCGGCCCGCCACTGCGCCAGCCGCATCATGCCGACGCCGGCCCTGGTCACCGATCCGTCGCCGAGCGCCGCTCTGACCTGCAGTTCACAGCCGGTTCGCAATACCTGACGGGTCGTGAAGAAGCCCGCGTGCCGACCGGCGAGCCGCCGCAGCACACGCCACCGATGATCCGCCGTCCCCTGCACCCGGCGCACACCCTCGCCAGTCATGGATCAAGGCTACGCCCGGTGAAGTGCTCCAGGTCACACTTTGCTGCGAAGGCTTTCACGCCCTCCTCAGAGCAGACACAGAAAGATCCGGAAGAATCCGATGCCATGACCACGCAGACACCCCAACGCCCCAAGGTAGGTCGGCGCACGCTGGTGATCGCCTTGGTCGTGGTCGCCGCGCTGCTGGTGGCCGCGATCGTGGGCACCGAAGCCTATGCCCGCCATCAGATCTCGCGCTGCATCAGCAGCTCGTTCGAGCAGCAGATGGGCTCGAGCATCGACGTGGGCTTCGGCCCGAAGCCGATGCTGCTCACCTACCTCGACGGCAAGGTCGGCTCGGTCACCATCGACAGCGAGGACAACAAGTTCGGTCCCGCGGTCGGCATGGTGGTGCACGCGGAGTTCGACGACATCGAGCTCACCGACCGCGGTCGCGGCGGCGGCACCATCGGCAGCTCCTCGGCCGAGGTGACCTGGAACAACGACGGCATCCAGCAGACCCTCGGCGGCATGGTCAGCGGCGTGACCTCCTCGCGCACCACCGGCGTGCTCACCCTCGACGTGATCGGCGGCCTGGCCCAGCTGCAGGTGCAGCCGATGGTCCGCGACGGCAATGTCGTGGTGGAGACCAAGTCGGCGCAGCTGCTCGGCATCGGCCTGCCCACCGACCTGGTGCAGGGCATCGTCGAGACCTTCACGCAGAGCCTGCAGAGCTACCCGCTCGGCCTGCGCGCGCAGGAGGTGCGGGTCACCGACGACGGCGTCACCGTGCTGCTCGCGGGCGGCAAGACCACGCTCGAGTCCGCGCCGAGCGGTCAGCAGGCCGAATTCACCTGCTGATGGCGTCAGCCGGGGAAACCGTCGAGCACCGCGGCGGACTTGGACAGCCCGAGCCGGGTGGCGCCCGCCGCGATCATCGCGGCCGCGTCCTCGGCGGTGCGGATACCGCCACTGGCCTTGACCCCGAGCCGGCCGCCGACGGTCTCGGCCATCAGCCGCACCGCGTGCACGCTGGCCCCGCCCGCCGGGTGGAAACCGGTGGAGGTCTTCACGAAATCGGCGCCGCCCTCCTCGGCGGCCCGGCACGCGCCGACGATCGCCTCGTCGGTGAGCGCGGCCGATTCGATGATCACCTTGAGCACGGCGCCGCGATCGGTGGTCGCCTCGCGCACCGTGATGACGTCGGTGAGCACGGCGTTGAAGTCACCTGCCAGCGCGGCGCCGACGTCGATGACCATGTCGACCTCGGCCGCACCCTGCTCGACCGCGAAGCGCGCTTCAGCACCCTTGACGAGCGAGTGGTGCTTGCCGGACGGGAAGCCGGCGACGGTCGCCACGACCAGCCCGGGCGCCCGCACCGGCAGCATCGAGGGCGACACGCAGATCGCGTACACACCGAGCGTGCGCGCCTCGGCGATCAGCTCCTCGACCTGGGCCGGAGTGGCTTCGGGGGCGAGCAGGGTGTGATCGATCATCGCGGCAACGTCGGCCCGGGTCAGCGGTGTCGAGACGGTCATGGACTCGAGCATGACACACCGCAACACGGCGGCCGCCGCGCAGGCCGCCACGTAAACAGCGTTGCGCGGGTCTACCCAAATCCGGGAGACTTAAGCGTGGCGGTTTTCGACCGGCGCCGGCCGCCGAGGATACGGAGACGATTGTGCTGATCCGTCGAGAGACCCCTGCGGACGCCGCGGCCATCGCCGCCATCCACCGCGACGCCTTCACCCCCCACTACGCCGACGACCCGTCGATCACCGAACCACCCGAGGTGGCACTGGTCGACGCGCTGCGCACCGACGAATCGTGGATGCCGACGCTGTCACTGGTCGCCCTCGAATACGAGACGGTCGTCGGGCACCTGTGCCTCACCAGGGCCGGGATCGGCCCGTTCCCGGTGCTCGCGCTCGGCCCGCTCGGCGTCGATCCCGACCATCAGAAGACCGGGGTCGGTTCGGCGCTGATGCACGCCGCGCTCGGCGCGGCCGACGCGCTCGACGAATCGGTGGTCGGCCTGGTCGGCAATCCCGACTACTACGCCCGCTTCGGATTCGTGCCCGGCGCCCGGCTCGGCATCGTGCCGGACGAGGCCGACTGGGCCGAGTTCTTCCAGGTGCGCCCGCTGACGGCCTACGACCCGGCCGTCACCGGCGAATTCCGCTACCCGGCACCGTTCTACGACCTCTGAGGACTACTCGAAGACGACCGTGCGGCGGCCGTGCACGAGCACCCGGCCCTCCAGATGCCAGCGCAGGCCGCGGGCCAGCACGACCCGCTCGATATCGCGGCCCTGCCGCACCATGTCGCGCACGTCGTCGGCGTGGTCGACCCGGATGACGTCCTGCTCGATGATCGGCCCCGCGTCCAGCTCGGCCGTGACGTAGTGGCAGGTCGCGCCGATCAGCTTCACGCCGCGGGCGTAGGCCTGGTGATACGGGCGCGCGCCGACGAACGACGGCAGGAAGCTGTGGTGGATGTTGATCGCCCGGCCCGCCCAGTGCTCGCACAGCTCGGCGGGCAGCACCTGCATGAAGCGCGCGAGCACGACGGCGTGCGGATCGTGCCCGTCGACGAGGTCGCGGACCTGCTCGAAGGCCGGGCCGCGCTCGGCCGGGTCCTTCGGGAACGGCACGTAGTGGAACTTCACGCCGTGCGCCTCGGTCATCCCGGCCAGGTCGGGGTGGTTGCCGATGACGGCCTCGATGGTGGCGGGCAGCTCGCCCGCGGCCGCGCGGCCGAGCAGGTCGTGCAGGCAGTGGCCGTCCTTGCTGACCAGCAGCACCGCCCGTCGCGGCGCCCCGGAGTCGTGCAGCTGCCACTCGGTCTCCGGACCGAACTCCGCGGCCACCTCGGCGAAGCGGGCGCGCAGTTCGTCGATGCCGAACGGCACCGTCGCGGCCTTGACCGCCTGCCGGGTGAAGAACCAGCCGATGTCACCGTCGGAGTGGTAGCCGGCCTCCACGATCGAGCCGCCGAATTCGGCGATGAACGAGGAGATCCGGGCGATGATGCCCGGCCGGTCCGGGCAGCCGAGGGTCAGCACGAACCGGCGGTCATCCGAGGTCACAGGGGCAGAACTCATCCGCCCATCCTCGCAGGCCCTCAGGCCAGCGCGCGCACAGGCTCACGCACGGCGGCCAGCACGCCGCGCAGCTCGGCGTTGAACAGGTCGTAGCGCTCGACATTGCCGAGGTGCCCGGTGGGGAGCACCGTGAACCCGGCGAGGTTGCCCGACTCGCGCAGCAACTCGGCCAGCCGCTCGGCGTGCAGGGCCGGGGTCATGTCGTCGCGATCGCCCGCCAGCACCGTGGTCGGCACGCTGAAGTTGCGCGCGGCGTCGCCCAGATGCAGCTCGGCGAGCAGCAGGCCGTAGCGCGACCGGGTCATCATCGGGCACCCGCGCACCACCGACAGCGCGTAGTTCAGCTTCTCGGCCGTGGTGTCCAGCGTCATCACCTGACGGGCGAAGATCCAGCGCACCGGCTTGATCGGCGGGAAGACGACCGGCGTGCCGAGGATGAGCCTGCCGAGCCAGTCCGGGGTCGGCATCTGGCGGCCGCCCAGGATCCGCAGCGGCTTGTTCAGCCCGGGGACCATGGTCGAGACCTCGACCAGCGAGTGCGCGCCGGTATTGGTGAGCACGACGGCGTCGGCCTGCTCGGCGACCCGCTCGGGGTAGCGGCCCGCCCAGGCGATGAGCGTCATGCCGCCCATGCTGTGGCCGACCAGGACCGCGCGCTGACCGGGCAGCAGGACCGCGTCGAGCACATCGCACAGGTCGTCGGCGAGCAGATCGGTGCTCGGGCGCGCGTAGCCGTTGGTGCTCTCACCGTGGCCGCGCTGGTCGTAGGCGACCACGCGGTACTCGCCGGCGAAGGCGTTGATCTGGGCGTTCCAGTATTCGATCGAGCAGGTCCAGCCATGCGCGAACACGATGACCGGCGCGTCGACGGGCCCGTAGGCGTGCACCCGCAGCCGGGCGCCGTCGGCGGTGACCACGGGGATCACCTCGGCGGGCACGGTCGGCGGATCGAACGCCGCGATCCCGTGGGTTCGGGTCCGCAGATCGGCCCGGTGGGCCGCCAGGGCGGTCTTGACCACGAGGGACGCGGAATCGACCAGGTTCAGCAGAGCCGTCGGCAGCTTTGCGCGCATCGGCACACTCCTTTGTGTTACTGCCAGATACAGTAACACCGCGTACCGCTTACCCGCGAGAGATCCGCGCCGGAAATCCGGCGCGCGTCGTCACCAGCGCGGGCCGCGCTGCACCTCGTCGACCTTGGGGCGCACATCCGCGAGGTAGACACCCGTCGCGATGATCGCGATGAACGAGGTCAGCATGCCGAAGCCGGCGATGCCGAGCAGCAGGAAGACCAGCGCGCCCGCGAGGATCGCCAGCCAGATCGGCTTGGTCATCTTGTCGACCGCCGTGAAGGCGTCCGCGCGCTGCCGCACGGCGTGGATCAGCGCGAAGACCGTCGCGCCGAAGGCCGCCACCCACAGGGCCAGCAGGATCAGCGACGTCAGACCGTTCACCATGTTCACTCCCCCATCATACGAACAGCGGCCCCGCTCACCACTGGTGCGCGGGGCCGCTGTTCGCGGTAGAAGATCAGGCCTTCTTGGGGGCGGCCTTCTTCGCGGGGGCCTTCTTGGCCGGGGCCTTCTTGGCGGCGGGCGCCTTGGCGGCCGCAGCCGGGGCGGGCTCCTCGGTGCTCACGGCGACGACCTCGGCGTCGACGACAGCCGCGACCTCGTCGGCGACGGTCTCGGCCTCGGCCTTGCCACGGCCCAGCAGGTCGGTGACCTTGGCGAGGGCATCCTCGGCGCGGGCGGAGGCGTCCTTGTACAGGCTCTCCACGCGGCCGATCTGCTCGTCGACGGCCTGGTTGGCGCGCAGCCGGTCGACGGTCTCCTCACCGCGGACGGCGAGGTCGGCGTAGATGTCGAGCGCCTGGCGGTAGTACTGCTCGGCCAGCTTGCGCAGCTCCTCCGGGGTGAACTTCTCGCGCAGGTCGGCGAGGTCCTCCGGCAGCTCCGACGGCAGGCCGGCGATGCGCTCGCGCAGGGTCTCGAACTGGGCCTGCACGTCGGCGGGCACGTTGGCGATGCGCTCACGGGCCTCGTCGACGCGGGCCTGGACGTCGGTGGCGCCGACGCGACCACGGACGTCGGCGACGACGTCGTTCACGGCGGTGTAGAGGGCGTCACCCGCGCCGACGGTGGCGAACAGCGGCTTGGTCACGGTAGCGGTCTTCTCGGTCATCAGTCTTCGTTCTCCTGGCGTGGCGGAGTGTCAGTTGTCGTGAACGAAACGTCGCTGTCCCGTTCGATCCCCCCTGAGCCGGTTTCTTCCCCGTTTTCCCGGCGAAACGACTCATAGATTTCCAGCAACACCTGTTTCTGCCGCTCGGTCACCGAAGTGTCCGCGAGCAGGGCGTCCCTGACCGGGCTGTGCGGACGCTGCTCGAGATATCCGGCCCGCACATACAACACCTCCGAGGACACCCGCAGCGCCTTGGCGATCTGCGCGAGTACTTCGGCGGAAGGGTTGCGCAATCCGCGTTCGATCTGGCTCAGGTACGGATTGCTCACCCCCGCCAGTGCGGCGAGCTGACGTAAGGACACCTGCGCTGCTTCACGCTGGGACCTGATGAACCCTCCGATGTCTTGTGCCGCGTGCGCTACACGTCCCTCGGGCTGGTCTGCCATCACTCACCTTCTGGCGGTTGTACGGTCAATACTAAATCAGGGTGCTAGCTATTGCAAGCACTTCTGTTAGCACAGGTTCGGCTAACGGTTCGGCTCAGTGGAACAACAACTGCGAGATCGTGTAGATGGCCAGGCCTGCCAGCGCGCCGACGACCGTTCCGTTGATCCTGATGAACTGCAGATCCCGGCCGACCTGCAGTTCGATCTTGCGGCTCGCCTCGTCGGCGTCCCAGCGCGCGACGGTGTCGGTCACCAGGGTCGTGATCTCGGCCGAGTAGTTACCGACCAGATAGCGGGCGCCGCGATCGATCCAGCCGTCCACCTTGCCGCGCATGGCCGGGTCGTCGCGCAAGCGTTCACCGAGCTGCTGCACATTCTCGGCCACCTTGCGGCGCAACGTGGAATCGGGGTCCTCGGCCGACTCCAGGATCAGCCGCTTGGCCGCGCGCCACGTCGCCTCGGCCATGCCGGTGATCTGCTCGCGGCCCATGATCTCGGCCTTGACCTTCTCCGCCTTGGCGATCATCGCGTCGTCGTGCTGCAGGTCGTCGGCGAAATCCTGGAGAAAGCGATCGGCGGCCTTGCGCAGTTCGTGGTCGGGATTCGAGCGCACCTTCCAGGTGAACTCGACCAGTTCCCGGTAGATCCGCTCGGACAGCAACGTGTTGACGAACTTCGGCGCCCACTGCGGCGCGTCCCGCAGCACGATCCGGTCGATCGTCTCCTGCGAACCCAGCGCCCACTGATGCGCGCGCTCGGCCAGCAGATCGATCAGCGGCAGCTGGCGATTGTCGGCGATCATCTCCGAGAGCACCCGGCCGATCGGCGGACCCCACAGCGGTTCGGCGATCCGCTTGACGATGGTGTTGTCGATGATCTGCTCGACGTCCTCGTCGCGCAGCACGCCGACCACCGCGGTCAGGATGGTCGCGCTCTCCTGCGCCACCCGCGCCGCGTGACCGGGGTCGGCCATCCAGGTCCCGACCCGCAGCGAGATCTGCGCCGAGTCCAGGCGCGCCGACACCACGTCCGGCGCGAGGAAGTTGGTGCCGACGAAGGCGCCCAGGCTCGACCCGAGCTGGTCCTTCTTCTTGCGGATGATCGCGGTGTGCGGGATCGGCAGCCCCAGCGGGTGCTTGAACAGCGCGGTGACCGCGAACCAGTCGGCCAGCGCGCCGACCATGCCCGCTTCGGCGGCGGCCCGCACATAGCCGACCCACTCACCACCGCCGCCGCGCGATTCGAGCCAGCGGCAGAACAGGTACACGACGCTGGCCACCACGAGGAATCCGGTGGCCAGCGCTTTCATCTTGAAGAGGTCACGTTTCTTGCCCGCCTCGTCGGTCATGACCGCGAAACCCGCTGGTCGCGCTGCGGGCTCGGTGCGCGGCGCGAGAACCGCCGTGTTGCCGGGAGCTTTCTCCATAGCCCCCATTCTGCTGTGCCCGTCGCGAGCGCGCCGCCGCGAACCCGCGTGGCGACCACAGAACCGCCCGGTTTGTCTTACGCGCGGGTAGACCAGCGGTGTGGTAAATGCCGCAACCTCGGCCAAACGAGCGCTACCCCACACCGGCGCGCCTAAGCTGTAGAACCAGAGACGCCACATCGATTAAGGGGGCTGTTCTGTCCACCGAAGACCTTGTCGAGATCGGCGAGCAGACCGGTCGCGCCACCGTACGCGGCGGCGGTCCTGTCGACGGCCGCAAACGGCGGTGGCGGCAGCACAAGATCGACCGGCGCGAAGAGCTGGTCGACGGCACGCTCAACGCCATCCGCGCGCGCGGCAGCCAGGCGGGCATGGACGAGATCGCCACCGAGATCGGCGTGTCCAAGACCGTCCTGTACCGCTATTTCGCCGACAAGAACGACCTCGTGCACGCCACCATGCAGCGGTTCATCGAGACCACGCTGCTGCCCCGCGTCTACGGCGCGATCAACCTCGACGCCGACGAGTACCAGCTGGTGCGCGCCGCGATGACCGAGTACGTCGGCACCGTCGACGACGACCCCGAGGTCTACCGGTTCATCATGAGCAACTCCGCGGGCGACAAGTCCTCGCTGGCGGAGTTCGAGCGGCTCTTCGCCGAGGTGGTCACGGCCGTGCTCGTCGACCGGGCCGGCGCCAAGGGCGTGCGCACCGACGGCGCCATGCTGTGGTCGTATGTGCTGGTCGGCGGCATCCAGCTGGCCACGCACTGGTGGACGACCACCGAGAAGGCGATGCCGCGCCAGGACGTCATCGACTACCTGACGATGATGGCGTGGTCGGCGATCGAGGGTGTCGCCAAGGCGGGCGGGTCGCCCGAGTACTTCACCTCGCAGAGCCACGAACTGCCCGAGATTCCCGTTCAGCCCTCCTGACCGGGCGATCCTCGCGTTCGCCGGAGCCGGGCTCGACATCGCGGCTCGGTTCGTTACGCTGAACCGAGCGGGGCGCTGTGGCTTGCGTCACCGCGGGTGGTCGCGCGCGCTGTATGGGCGGTGACCGCCCTGCGCGTCGGCACCAACGGAGGTACCTCGATGGCGAAAAACGTGCCGACATCCCGGCTTGCTCGCGGGACGAAGCTGGGGGCAGTAGCGGCGAGCTCGGTGATCCGCTCGAAGAAGACCAGGCTGTCCATGCGCGGGCGGTCCGAGGCCGTACGCGCCCGGATGGCCGAGGAATCGATGATCCGCACCACCGAGCAGGTGGTCATGGTGCTCGGCACCATGAAGGGCGTGGCCATGAAACTCGGCCAGATGATGTCGGTGCTCGACCTGGACCTGGTGCCGCCGGATCATCGCGACCGGTTCCAGCAGCGGCTGGCCGTGCTGCGCAACGCCGCCCCGACCGTCTCGTTCGAGGCGATGCGCGCGGTCGTCGAGGAGGACTTCGGCCGCCCGCTGCCCGAGGTGTTCGCCGAATTCGACCCAGAGCCGATCGCGGCCGCCTCGATCGGCCAGGTGTACCGGGCCACCCTGCACGACGGCCGGGCCGTCGCGGTGAAGGTCCAGTACCCCGGCGTCGACGTCGCGGTGCGCGCCGACCTGAAGAACCTGACCATGTTCCGCCGGGTGCTGGCCTCGGCGATGCCGTGGATCACCCCGGCCGTGCTCGACGAGCTGAAGCTCAACATGGAGGCCGAACTCGACTACGTGGCCGAGGCGGTCACCCAGTCCGAGATCGCGCACCTGTACCGCGACCACCCGTTCATCGTCGTCCCCGACGCGGTGCGCGAGCTCACCACCACCCGCGTGCTGGTCAGCGAGTTCATCGAGGGCACCGGCTTCGAGGACATCCGGAATCTGCCCGCCGCCGAGCGCGATCGGGTCGGCGAGATCATCTACCGCTTCTACGTCGGCTCGCTGTTCACCTTCAACGAGTTCTGCGGCGACCCGCATCCGGGCAATGTGCTGCTGGCCCGCGACGGCCGGGTGGCCTTCCTCGACTTCGGCCTGTTCAACCGCATGGACCCCAAGCTCGTGCACTTCGAGATCCTGTGCCTGCGCGCCGCCGCCGAGGACCGCGCGGAAGACCTGCGGCAGTTGATGATCGACCGTG
This sequence comes from Nocardia sp. NPDC003269, assembly GCF_042888005.1. NCBI lineage: Bacteria > Bacillati > Actinomycetota > Actinomycetes > Mycobacteriales > Nocardiaceae > Nocardia > Nocardia sp. NPDC003269. The sequence goes on along the minus strand of NZ_JBIAPA010000001.1, from coordinate 1,794,418 downwards.
GCGTGATCGATTCGCCGGACGAGATCGGCGCCGAGGAGTGTCTCGAGTACGTGCTCGCCGCCTCCGAATGGTGCCTGGTCGACGAGGAACTGACCATCACCCCCGAGCTCGCCAGCGGCGCGTTCCTGCTGGCCGTCGACCCGAGGGCCAGCGAGTTCACCGGCATGAAGCAGCAGAACCTGCCGCCGGAGCACCTGTTCTCCCGCCGGGCCGACTTCCTCACCTTCGGCATGCTCGGCCAGCTCGACAGCACCAACAACTGGCACCTGATCGCCCGGGAATGGCTCTACGACGAGCCGCCGGTCACCGAACTCGGTCTGGCCCACCGCGATTGGCTCGCCACCCATCCGCCGAAACCGACGAAGAAGCCGCGCGCCCGCAAGGCGAGCACTCGATGAAAGGCGCCCCTGTGCCGCAGTCCCGCGAATTCGACCTGATCCTGTTCGGCGCGACAGGTTTCGTCGGCAAACTCACCGCCGACTACCTGCTCACCGCCGCCCCCGCCGACGCCCGGATCGCGCTGGCGGGCCGCTCGGCCGACAAGCTCGCCGCCGTGCGCGCCGAACTCGGCCCCGCCGCGGCCGGGTGGGAACTGGTTCTCGCCGATTCGAACGATCCCGCCTCGCTCGCCGCGATGGCCGAGCGGACCAAGGTCGTGGTCACCACGGTCGGTCCGTACCTGCGCTACGGGCTGCCGCTGCTCGGCGCGTGCGCCACCGCGGGCACCCACTACGCCGACCTCACCGGTGAGCCGCTGTTCATCCACGACGCGATCGAGCAGTTCGAGCAGGCCGCAGTGGATTCCGGCGCCAAGATCGTGAATTCCTGTGGCTACGACTCGATTCCGTCGGACCTGAGCGTCTACGAGCTCTACCGCGCCACCGTCGCCGACGACACCGGCGAACTGGAGGACACCACCCTGGTGGCCTACCTCAAGGGTGGGATGAGCGGCGGCACCATCGATTCCGGCCGCGCCATGATGGAGGACATCGCCGCCGATTCCGGCCGCGGCAAGATCCTCGCGCACCCGTACTCGCTGAGCCCCGATCGCTCGATGGAGCCCGATGTGGGCCGGCAGTCCGATCAGGCGCTGGCCCGCGCCGACAGCATCGATCCGAGCCTGGACGGCTGGGTCACCACGTTCATCATGGCCTCGCACAACACCAAGGTCGTACGCCGCACCAACGGCCTGCTCGGCTGGGCCTACGGCAAGCAGTTCCGCTACCGCGAGGTGATGAACGCGGGCCGCTCGGCGGCGGCGCCGCTGGTGGCGGCGGGTATCGCGGGCGGCATCGTGGCGGGCATGGCCTCGGGCGCGGTGCTCTCGCGGGTCTCGTTCGGCCGCAAGCTGCTCGACCGGATCCTGCCCAAGCCGGGCACCGGCCCCAGCGAAAAGGCCCGCCTCAGTGGCTGGTTCACCATGAAGACCTTCGCCCGCACCAGCTCCGGCGCCAAGTACCAGGCCACCTTCTCCGGCACCGGCGACCCCGGCTACCAGGCCACCGCCGTGCTGCTCGGCCAGGCGGGCCTGAGCCTGGCCTTCGACGAACTCCCGCCGCGCGCCGGCATTCTCACCCCGGCCTCGGCCATGGGCGAAGCACTCACCGAGCGGCTGCGCGGCGCCGGCATGACCATCGAGGTCGCGCGGCAGTGAACCTCGCGCGCAAGACCATGAACGCGCCCGCGCTGGCCGCGGTCTACGAGCACGCGTGGCGACCCACGCTGTTCTACCTCGCCAGCGGCCGCACCACCGGCAGCGATCGGCGCGAGGCCGTCGACACGCTGCGGCTCGGCGGCGGTAAGAAGGTGCTCGACCTCGCCTGCGGCCCCGGCAATTTCACCCGGTACCTGAGCGAGTTCCTGGCCGGTGACGGCTTCGTCACCGGCCTGGACTACTCCGAGCCGATGCTGGCCAAGGCCGCCGCCGACAACGCGGGCCCCCGGGTCGGCTACGTCCGCGGTGACGCGCGGGTGCTGCCCTTCGCCGACGGAACCTTCGACGCCGTCTGCTGTTTCGGCGCGCTGTACCTGATCCCGGATCCGATCGCGGCCACCCGCGAGATGATCCGGGTGCTCGCGCCGGGCGGCCGGATCGCGATCACCACCAGCTACCGCGAGGACAACCTGTTCGGCCGGGCCAGCACCATGGCCGCGGGCCTGAGCGGGCTGCGGCTGTTCGACCGCGACACCTTCCCGCGCCTGTTCGCCGAGGCCGGGCTGGTCGAAATCGACCAGCGCGTGCACCGTTTCATGCAATACGTCGACGCCACCCGGCCCGCCTGACCTTTTCCCGGGTTGCCCGGCGGTAGCCTTCGCCGCATGGACACGCTGAACTCGGTCGTCGTCGATGTCAACGACGTGTTCTGGAACTGGCTGCTGATCCCACTGGTGATCGCGGCCGGGCTGTACTTCACCGTGCGCAGCGGTGTCGTGCAGTTGCGGATGCTGCCGGAGATGCTGCGGGTGGTCGCCGAGAAGGGGCAGCCCGCCGCCGACGGCAAGAAGTCGGTGTCGGCGTTCGGCGCGTTCAGCATCTCGGCGGCGGCGCGGGTCGGCACCGGCAACATCGCCGGCGTCGCCACCGCGATCAGTGTCGGCGGGCCGGGCGCGGTGTTCTGGATGTGGGCGATGGCGACCCTGGGCGCCGCGTCGGCCTTCGTCGAATCCACGCTCGCCCAGCTGTACAAGCGGCCGGAGCACGAGCCGGGCACCTTCCGCGGCGGGCCCGCCTACTACATGGAGTACGGGCTGCGACGGCGCTGGCAGGGCCTGATCTTCGCGGTCATCATCACGGTGACCTTCGGTTTCGTGTTCAACGCGGTGCAGTCCAACACCATCGTGGCGACCACGCGGGCATCACTGTCGGGCCTGGACGGTGACTGGTTCCCGCTCGCGGTCGGGCTCGCGCTGATCATCCTGCTCGGCGTGGTGATCTTCGGCGGGGTGCGCCGGATCAGCCACATCACCGAGGTGCTCGTGCCGATCATGGCGATCGTGTACCTGCTGCTCGGCATCGCGGTGGTGGTGCTGAACATCGACGATCTGCCGCGGGTGCTCGCCGATATCGTCGGCGGCGCGTTCGGCCTGCGCGAGGTGGTCGGCGGCGGGATCGGCGCCGCCATCGCGCAGGGCATCCGGCGCGGCATGTTCTCCAACGAGGCGGGCCTGGGCTCCTCGCCGAACGCCGCGGCCGCCGCCGACGTCTCGCATCCGGTGAAGCAGGGGCTGGTGCAGTCGCTCGGCGTCTACTTCGACACCCTGCTGATCTGCTCGATCACCGCGTTCATCATCCTGACCAGCGATCCCGACCTGTCCGAGCGGCGCAGCGCCGACCTCACCCAGAGCGCCCTGCAGCACAGCCTCGGCACCTGGGCCGGGCACGTGCTGACCGCCGTGGTGTTCCTGCTCGCGTTCAGCTCGATGATCGGCAATTTCTACTACGGCCGGGCCAATATCGAGTTCATCACCGACCGGCCGCAGGTGCTCACCGCGTTCCGGGTGGCCGTGCTGGTGGCCGTGTTCGGCGGCGCGCTCGGCTCGGTGAGCCTGATCTGGAACCTGGCCGACGTGTTCATGGGCGTGATGGCGCTGGTCAACCTGGCCGCGATCATCCCGCTCGGCGTCGTCGCGTTCCGGCTGCTGGCCGACTACCGCGCGCAGCAGGCGGCGGGCGCCGACCCGGTGTACGTGCACCGGCCCGAGATCGCCGATCCGGCCGGTGTGGCCTGCTGGCAGGCAACGATTGCGTCGAGCTTGCCGGTCGATCGCGCGCAGTAGTGGTAGGCATGGGAAATGGCGAAACACTGGGCCGAACCCGTCACCACCGCGCTGCGGGCCGACGGCCAGCGGATCATCGACCTCGACACCTCGGCGACGCCGGGATTCACCGGTGACAAGGCCCGCGGCAAAGAGCTGCTGACCGAGCGCGCCGCCGTGCTCTCGGACCTGCAGGAGAAGCTGTTCGCGCACGGCCGCACCGGCGGCAAGCACAGCGTGCTGCTGGTCCTGCAGGGCATGGACACCGCGGGCAAGGGCGGCATCGTGCGCCACGTGATCGGCTCGGTCGACCCGCAGGGCGTCGACCACGCGTCCTTCGGGGTGCCGACCGAGGAGGAGAAGCAGCACGACTTCCTCTGGCGCATCCGCAAGCGCCTGCCCGCGCACGGCCAGATCGGCGTGTTCGACCGCTCGCACTACGAGGACGTGCTGGTCGTGCGCGTGCACGACCTGGTGCCGCAGTCCGAATGGGAGCAGCGCTACGGCCTGATCAACGCCTTCGAACACGAGGTCGCCGACGCCGGGACCACCATCGTGAAGGTGGCCATGTTCGTCTCGCTCGAGGAGCAGAAGCGCAGGCTCCGCGAGCGGCTGGAACGCCCCGACAAGTACTGGAAGTTCAATCCCGCCGACATCACCGAACGCGGCTACTGGCCCGAGTACCAGAAGGCCTACCAGGCCGTGCTGGAACGCACCAACACCGATCACGCGCCGTGGTATGTGCTGCCCGCCGACCACAAGTGGTACGCGCGCCTCGCGGTGACCGAATTGCTGATCGACGCGCTGAACGGCCTGAAACTGGATTGGCCGCCCGCCGATTTCGATGTCGCCGAGCAGCTGCGCAGGCTCGACGCGTCCTGATCGGATCGTTGAAGAAACTCTCAGGTTCGGCCCGCATGATGTCCCCGGTGGGGAGACCACGAACGAAAGGCGTGTGACAACGGTGAGCACGGGCAAGCAGAATCCGCTGGCGGCGGCCGAAGCAGCCGACAGGAAGCGCAAGATCGCGATCCAGGTCGGCGTCGCCGCCGTCCTGGTGGCTCTGGTGGCGGCGATCGGCATCGGCATCGCCGTCAAGCAGTCCGACTCCGACAGCAGCACCACGTCGGCGGCCCAGCTGCCCGCGACCGGCGGTTCGGTGACCGACTCCGGCGCGGTGCGCATCGGCAACCCGGACGCCAAGGTGAAGGTTCGCGTCGTCGCCGACCTCCAGTGCCCGGCCTGCAAGCAGTTCGAGGCCGCCAACGGCGAGGCGCTGGCGCAGGCCGCGGCCGACGGCACCGCCGTGATCGACTACCAGATCATCTCGTTCCTCGATCGCGCGTCCACCACGCAGTACTCCTCGCGCGCGGCCAACGCCTCGTTCTGCGTGGCGAAGTCGGACCCGAGCAAGTACCAGACCTGGCTGCAGACCATGTTCGCCAAGCAGCCCGCCGAGGGTACCGCCGGGCTGAGCAACGAGCAGCTGATCCAGATCGCGACCGAGGTGGGCTACACCGATCCCGCGGTGGCCACCTGCATCAATGACAAGCCGTACAACGACTACATCACCCAGGTCACCCAGGAGACCCTGAACAGCGGCGTGCAGTCGACGCCGTCGGTGTTCGTCAATGGGCAGCTCATCCAGTCCGACGCCCTCTTCACCGAGAACGGCATGGCGTCCGTGATCGCCGACGCGGCCAAGTGATCACCGCCCCCGCCCGCTCGGCGTGGCTGCTGCTGATCGCCGGGCTGGCGGGGTGGCTGGCCTCGTTCACGCTGACCGTCGAACGCTTCAAGCTGTTCGTCGACCCGAACTACGTCACCTCGTGCAGCATCAATTCGGTGCTCTCGTGCGGGTCGATCATGAAGACCGACCAGGCCGCGGTCTTCGGTTTCCCCAACCCGCTGTTCGGCATCGTCGGTTTCTCGGTGGTGGTGACCCTCGGCGTCCTCGCCGTCGTCGGCGTCGGCTTCCCCCGCTGGGTCTGGGGCGGCCTCTGGCTCGGCACCGTCCTCGGCGTCGCCGCCATCTGCTGGCTCATCTTCCAGAGCCTCTACCGCATCAACGCCCTGTGCCCGTACTGCATGGTCGTCTGGGCGGTCACCCCCCTCCTGTTCGCCGTCACCACCCAGGAAACCTGGGGCCGCTCCCGCGGCATCATGGCCATCCTCGCCGAATGGCGCTGGACCCTCGTCGTCGTCTTCTACGCCGTCGTCCTCCTCCTCGTCTTCCTGAAGTTCCAGGACTACTGGCTGAGCCTGGTGTGAACCGGCCCCCTGGATCGCAGCGATGACCATCGATTCGAAACCCGCCGACCGGCTGGAGTACTGGCGGGGCGCGACGCTGGCGACAGCGGGCGCGATGGTCATCGGGGTGACCTTGTTCGGGGCGCTCGCCGCGTTGTCCGATCGTCGGCATCCCGACCTGGATCCGGGTGCGCCCGGCCTTGTCTCGATCGTCGTTCTGACGCTGTGCGTACTCGCGGCCGCGATCATCGCCGTCCGCAGGTCACCGCGACTGCTCGGAGTTGCCACCGGAGTGTTCGCCGCCGCGATGGTGATCGGCCTCGCCGGCCTGGTCCTGCGGTGACCGCGTCCGGCACGGAGCGATCCGCGGTGTTCGGACCCGAAAGCTTCCTGGCGACGCTGGCCGGATTCGCGTGTATCTCGTTGCCGTATCTCGACATGACGTTCCGGCAGGCGTGGTGGCTGATCGTGTTGCCGCCGGTGGTCGGGATCATCGCGCTGGCGCTCGGCGGGGACGCTTCTCCCCTGCGGTTGTCGTTGCAGCGGGTCGGTGTCGGGCTGCTGGTCGCTTTCGCCGGGTTCGTGCCGTCGGTGGCCGGGCTGCTCGGGGCGATCGGGATCGCTTCGCTGGTCTAGTTCGGGGTGCCTTCGGCGAGGACTACGTCGATGGTGCGGGTGGTGCCGTCGGGGGCGGTGATGTCGAGGCGGATGCGGTCGGCGGGTTTGCGGGTGTTGATCGCGGAGCTGAGGGCTCGGGCGGTGGTGATGGGGCGGCCGTCCAGGGCGGTGATGATGTCGCCGGTGGTGATGCCCGCGGCGCGGGCGGGTTGGCCGTAGAAGGCCCAGTTGACCTGGGCGCCAGCGGGTTTCGCGTCGACGACCTGAACGCCGAGGGTGGCGGTGGGGCCTATGTGGACGGTCTCGGTGGGGGTGCCGGAGCGGATCTGGGCGACCACCCGCATGGCCGTGTCGATCGGGACCGCGTAGCCGTTGGCCTGCTTCGGCGGCTCGCCGTCCGGGCGCTCGCCGGAGGCCGCGGTGATCACGCCGACGACCGCGCCCGAACTGTCGGCCAGCGCGCCGCCGGACTGCCCGCCGACCACGGGCGCGGCGATCTGCACCATGCCGCGCAGCGACTTGCGGGTCAGGTCGGCGGAGTTCATCGCGACGATGCTCGCGTCCAGGTCGGTGATCGGCCCGGCGACCGAGGTCGGCGCGCCGCCGTCGCCGCCCGCGTCGCCGATGGCCAGCACGTCCTGGCGGATCCGCAGCTCGGCCGATGACCCGAGCCGGGCGGTCGGCAGGCCGGACGCCCCGGCCAGCGACAACAGCGCGATATCGGCGGTCGAGTCGTACCCGAGTACGGTGGCCGCGTAGACCAGCCCGTTCCCGATATCGGTCACCGAGACCTCCTCGGCGCCTTTGATCACGTGATGGCTGGTCAGGATCTGCCCGTCGGGGGTGAGCACGATCCCGGAGCCGGCGGCGGTGGTCCCGAACACCGCGGCGTCGACGGAGATATTGACCAGCACGGGCTGCACCTGGGCCGCGACCAGCGCCGGGTCCAGCGGCACCTGCGGCGGCGCCTGCACGACCGCGACATAGTCCTGCGCGTGCGGTTTCCAGGGAAGTACCAGGTCACCGCGGTATCCCAGGAAAGCGCACACGCCGATCAGCGCGACGACCAGCGTCGCGAACACCCGTCCGACAGCGTGCACGCGCCCGTCCTCTCTCGCGAGCCGACACCTCCATTGTGACCCCGATACACAGTCATCCGGTATCGATCCGGCCGCGCCTGTTGGCAAACGACGCATGCGGCGGTAGGCATGACTCCATGAGTACCGCAGCCGCCTACGCCATCCCCGCCCCCGACGGGTCCTTCGAGAAGGTCACGATCGAGCGCCGTGAACTCGGCCCCGACGACGTCCTGATCGACATCAAGTACGCGGGTATCTGCCATTCCGACATCCACACCGCCCGCGACGAGTGGGGCGGCAGCAAGTACCCGTGCGTGCCCGGCCACGAGATCGCCGGCATCGTCGCGGCCACCGGCTCCGCCGTGCGCAAGTACAAGGTGGGCGACCGGGTCGGCGTCGGCTGCCTGGTGAACTCCTGCGGCAAGTGCGTGCCGTGTCTGGCCGGCGAGGAGCAGTACTGCACCAACGGCGCCACCTGGACCTACAACACCCCGGTCCCGGAGTCCGTGCAGCCCGGCGGGTACACGATGGGTGGTTACGCGACCCAGATCGTGGTCGGCGAGAGCTTCGTCGTCACCATTCCCGAGGGCATCGGCCTCGATGTCGCCGCGCCGCTGCTGTGCGCGGGCATCACCCTGTACTCGCCGCTGCGGCACTGGAACGCCGGGCCGGGCAAGAAGGTCGCGATCATCGGCATGGGCGGGCTCGGGCACGTCGGGGTGAAGATCGCGGCGGCGCTCGGCGCCGAGGTGACGGTGCTGAGCCAGTCGCTGCGCAAGCGCGACGACGGCCTGCGGATGGGCGCGCACCACTACTACGCCACCAGCGACCGGGAGACCTTCCGCCAGCTGCGCGGCTCGTTCGACCTGATCATCAACACCGTCTCGGCGAATCTGCCGATCGACCACTACCTGCGCCTGCTCGCGCTCGACGGCACCCTGGTGATCCTGGGCCTGCCCGATCAGCCGATGAGCGTCACCGGTCGCAACCTGGCCGCGTTCCGCCGGTCGCTGGCGGGTTCGATGATCGGCGGTGTCGCGCAGACCCAGGAGATGCTGAACTTCTGCGCCGCGCACGGCATCGGCGCGGAGATCGAGCTGATCTCGGCCGACGAGATCGATTCCGCCTACGAGCGCGTCGTCGCCAGCGACGTCCAGTACCGCTTCGTCATCGATACCGCGACCATCTGAGCCCCGCGCGCCAGCGCGCGGAAATCGGCGCGTCCTCGGTACCGTGACGTGGTGGCCGACGACGAATCGACTTCTGGTCCCGCCGCACCGGCGACCGGCCCCGCGCTGCCCGCGTTCTGGACGGTCCGCACGCCGCCGCGCTGGCTGCCGCGGTCGCTGCTCTACGCCGCGCTCGCCGTCGCCGGGCTGATCGCGGCGTTCTGGATCCTCGGCAAACTGCAGGGCCTGCTGACCGTGCTGCTGGTCTCGCTGTTCCTGGCGTTCGCGATCGAACCCGCGGTGAATTGGCTTGCCGCCCGCGGTGTTCGGCGCGGCGCCGGCACCGGCGCGGTGTTCGGGGTGCTGCTGCTGGTGATCGTCGCGTTCGTGTGGACGCTGGGCGCGCTGCTGATCAGCCAGGTGACGATGCTGGTCGCCAACGCGCCCGGCTACGTGCAGGACGTGGTCGACTGGATCAACAAGACCTTCGACCAGGACCTCTCCGGCGACGATCTGACCAAGTACGCCTCGGAGTGGAGCTCGACGATCGAGGGCTACCTGGTCGGGCTGGCCGGAAACGTCTGGGGCATCGGCACCGTCGCGATCGGCGCGATCTTCCAGCTGCTCGGCGTCTTGCTGTTCACCTTCTACTTCGCCGCCGACGGCCCGCGCTTCCGCACCTGGGTGTGCTCGCTGCTGCCGCCCAAGCAGCAGAAGCACGTGCTGCGGGCGTGGGACATCGCGGTCGAGAAGACCGGCGGCTACATCTATTCGCGCGCGCTGCTGGCGCTGTGTTCGGCGATCGCCCACTATGTCGCGCTGCGGGTGCTCGATGTGCCGTCGGCGTTCGCGCTCGCGCTGTGGGTCGGCGTGGTCTCGCAGTTCATCCCGACCGTCGGCACCTATCTGGCCGGCGCGCTGCCGGTGCTGGTCGCGCTGGTGCACGATCCGATCAGCGCGCTGTGGATCCTGCTGTTCATCGTCGGCTACCAGCAGTTCGAGAACTACGTGCTGCAGCCACGGATCACCGCGACCACCCTGGACATGCATCCGGCGGTGGCCTTCGGCGCGGTGATCGCGGGCGCGGCGCTGCTCGGGCCGACGGGCGCGCTGCTGGCCATCCCGGTGACCGCGACGATGCAGGGTTTCGCGGGCGCCTATGTGCGGCGCTACGAGGTCGCCGAGGACGCCGAGACCCCGGCGCCGCCGAAGAAGAAGCGCAAGTCCAAGCAGCCGGAGCCCACCGACCAGGCCGAGGAGTAGGCCGGCCATGGCGATCCTGCTGTCCCTGGTGTCGATGCTGTCGACGCTGTTCGGCGGCTTCGTCGCCATGCGGATCGGCGACCGCAGGCACCTGGTGCTCGGGCTGGCCGCGGGCGTCATGCTCGGGCTGGTCGCCTTCGACCTGATCCCGGAGGCGCTCGAACAGTCCTCGGGCGAGGTGTACGGCGTGCCGGTGGTGCTGATCGCGGCGGTGGTCGGATTCCTCAGCATCCACATCATCGAGCGCGCGGTCGCGATCCACACCGGCCACGAGAGTGAATTCGGCTCGCACCATCACGGATTCGAGTCGGTCGGACTGCTCGCCGCGGCGGGCCTGATCTTCCACAGCACCCTGGACGGTTTCGGCATCGGGATCGGTTATCAGGCGGGCGCGACCGTCGGCCTGTCGGTCGCGATCGCGGTGATCTGTCACGACTTCGCCGACGGCTTCAACACGTTCACCATCCCGACGCTGTACGGCAACGCCCGCAAACGTGCCCTCACCCTGCTCGGGCTGGACGCCATCGCCCCGGTCGTCGGCGCGATTCTCGGCACCCTGATCCACGTGCCCGAAGAGTGGATCGGCCTGTACCTCGGCTATTTCGCCGGTTTCCTGCTCTACCTGGCCACCGCCGACATCCTCCCCGAGGCGCACGCCGAGCATCCGTCCCGGCTGACCCTGCTGAGCACCGTCACCGGCGTGGCCGCGATGTTCGGCGTCGCCGCGATCAGTCACTGAACCAGGCGCACAACGGCGTCCACCGAGGACTCGACCAGGGCATCGTCGAGCGGCAGGTGACCGAACAGCGCGCGGAAGTAGATCGGCGCGGCCACCACGTCGAGAACGAAGTCGAGGTCGATGCCCGGGTCGACCTCGCCGCGCGCCATGCCCGCGCGCAGGGCGGCCGCGGTGCTCGCCCGGCGCGGTTCGAAGACCGTCGCCAGGAAGTGCGCGCGCAGCTCGGGGTCGTTGGCGAGGTCGGCGACCAGCGCGGGCAGTACCCGATCGAGCGAGGTGTCGCGCAGGGCCGCGACCAGATCACGCAGGGCCACGGTGAGATCCGCGCGCAGGTCGCCGGTGTCGGGGGTCGGACGCATCCCCAGCGCGTCGGCCACCACCGCGACCACCAGGTGCCGCTTCGACGGCCAGCGCCGGTAGATCGCGGGCCGGTGGATCCCCGACCTGGTCGCCACCTCGCCGATGGACAGGTCGGCGTAGCCGTTGTCGTCGAGCACCGCTCGGGTCGCGGCGAGCACCGCGGTGTCGATCCGGTCCTCGCGCGCGCGGCCCGGCATCAGAACACCGGCCGCGGCACGAGCATGACGATCCAGCCGTCCGGATCGGGAAAGGCCATGCCGCCGTTGGCCGCCCAGTACGGGTTCTCGGCCGGGACCGGTTCCGCACCGAACTCGCCGAGCCGCCGCACCGCGTCGAACATCGCGGAATCGCCGTCGAAGTAGAGCACCAGCAGGTTCTCGGCGCTCGGCGCGGCGCCGGGACTGCCGTCGACGTGGGTGGTGAATTCGAGGTGGTAGTCGGTGCCGGGCAGGCCGAGCATCACCCCGTCGTAGCCCGCGTGGTTCTCGAAGCGGTAGAGCTCGCGCAGCCCCAGCCCGTCGACGTAGAAGCGCACCACCTCGTCGAGCCGGTCCGTCGGGCGGGCGATCCGGACCTGCGCGACGCGCAGTGGGTCCGGCCAGGTCGTGGCGTCCATGCCAAAACAGTACAGTACGTACCGTAATGAAACCAGGGTTCAGGTCAGGTCGTGCAGCAGCTCGGTGAGGGTCAGGCGGAGCTTGTCCATGCGGGAGCGGCTGTAGAGAGCGGTGTCGTATTCGAGCTGGAGGGTGAGGCGGCCCGCGATGGTGAAGACGGTGAGCTTCGGCGGCATGGCCGGGCCCATGGCGAAGACGTCGTCGCGCAGGAAGGCGAGGTCGTCGGGGAACGAATGCGGCCGCAGGCGGCCGATATTGGAGATGGCCAGGGTCGGCGGGGCCGCCAGCAGGGCGGCGGTGAACTCGTCAGCGACCCGCTGGACGGCGAGCGGGAAGCGGGCGGGTTCGTGACGATCGAGTCCGGCGTGTAAGCCGTCGTCGACCAGCCGGGCCAGTTCGAGGGGACCGGCGTCGTCCGCCGCGCGCACGAGCATGCCGGAGCCCGAGGCGTAGTTGACCATGGCCTCCACCGGCACCGGCGGCCGCACCGCGCCGCGCACATCGGCCGCGTAGCCGAAGAACAGCGGCAGCGGGCCCGGCTCCGGGAACCGGGTGCGGACGGCGGCCAAGGCCGCGCCACTGACCACACTGTTCACCGAAACCCCCTGCTCGCGAGCCACTGCCACGAGGTGGGCGGTCGCCTCGGCGGTCAGCTCGATGCGCTGCATGGCGAATCGGCCCAGCGGGTCGGCGCCCGTGCCGTCGCCGTCGTGGGGCAGCATGCGCGGGGCGTCGCCGGGCCCCAGCGTCGTCGCGCCCGCCCGCAGGTCGTCGAGCCACGCGTCGGCATCGGCCGCCGTCACCACCTCGGCCAATCGGGTGTCCATCGCGGCAGGCAGACGCTGGTCCGGATCCGCCTGCGGCACAGCACCTCCGGTCACGTGCGCGGTGTAGTGCCGCCACAGCCGATCCAGCAGCGCGAATCCCGATCTGCCGTCGGAGATGCCGTGATGGACGACGAGCACGATCTGCTGTCGCACCCCGGCTCGCAGCAGGTACGCGCGGAACAGCCCGTCGCGCCAGTCCTGCGGCGTGTTGAGCAGCGCGAGGTACTCGGCCTCGTCGCCATCGAGCACATCGAAGCGGGGACGGAAACCGTCGTCACGAACGAGGTGGCCGTCCGCCACCCGGCTGCGCAACAGCGGGTGCGCGGCGGCGAGCTCGTCGAGCACCCGGCACAGGACCGCGAGGTCCAGCGTGCCGTAGACGGTGGTGCCGAGGAACAGCGGCATACCCGCGGTGGGCACGGTGCCGAGCGTGGTGCCGGTGCCGAAGTAGGTGGATTCCACCGTGCCCGGGTGGGAACCCGAGAAGATCTGCTCGACGCGGCCAAGCGCTGCCTCGCCGAACGCGGCTACGCCCGCACCACCGTGCGCGATATCGTCGCCGCCTCCGGCACCAACCTGGCGGCCATCAACTACCACTTCGGCACCCGCGACAAGCTGCTGCAACAGGCGATGCTGGAGTCCAGCGCCGCCGCGGTGCAGCACATCCTGGACTCACTGCCCGCCGACGACCCGGCCGACCCCACCGCCCGACTGGAAGACTTCTGGCAGCGCCTGATCACCTCGTTCGGCGAAGACCGCGCCCTCTGGCAGGCCAACGCCGAATGCCTCAACCAGGCCCTGCACTCCCCCGAACTGCGCGCCGAACTCGCGACCGCCCAGGATCTCGCCCGCACCGGCCTGTCCCAAGCCTTCGGCGCCGACTCCGATATCGGCGCGGTCCTGCAGACGATGATCGGCGGCCTGCTCCTGCAATGGCTGATCGACCCCGACCACGCCCCCACCCCCACCCAGCTCACCGCGGGCGTCCAGGCCCTGCGCCCCCGGACATGACGATGGGCGCACCGGATTCCGGTGCGCCCATCGCCTGGGGTCCTACTCCGCGGGTGCGACCTCCGCGGCCTCGGCGGCCAGGGTGCGGCGGCGCACGCGGCGGGCGGCGGCGACCATATTGCGCAGCGAGGGCTCGAGCTGCCAGTAGTGGCGGGTCTTCAGGCCGCCGTCGGGGTTGGCCCAGAGTCGTTGCGGGGTCACCGCTTCGGCGGCCTGGGTGAGCAGTTCGTCGAGCTCGTCGATATCGGGGATGCGGGCCGAGCGGCTCTCGTAGACGCCGGGGCCGACGCCGTGGCTGAGGCCGTGGCCGGTCGCGGCGTCCTCGGTGAGGGCCTGCATCACCCATTCGATCGAGCGGGTGGCCACGATCGCGGTGACGTCGGCGTCGAGCTGCTCGATCGCGTCGACCACCTCGGTGCGGCCGGAGTAGCCGATGTGGGTGTGGATCTGGGTGTCGGCCCGCACGCCGGAGGTGGCCAGCTTGAAGGCGCCGACCGCCCAGCGCAGGTACTCCTCGCGGCCCTGCGGGCGCGGCGGCAGCAGCTCGCGGATGGCGGGCTCGTCGACCTGGATGATCGCGATGCCCGCCTTCTCCAGGTCGACGACCTCGTCGCGGATGGCCAGGGCCACCTGGTCGGCCGTCTCGTAGAGCGGCTGGTCCTGGCGCACGAACGAGCGGGCCAGCATCGTCACCGGGCCGGTGACCATGCCCTTGACCGGCTTGTCGGTCAGCGACTGGGCGTAGGTGGTCCAGTCGACCGACATCGGCGCGGGCCGCGACACGTCGCCGTAGACGATCGGCGGGCGCACGCAGCGCGAGCCGTACACCTGCACCCAGCCGAAGCGGGTGGTGGCGAAGCCGTCGAGCTGCTCGGCGAAGAACTGGATCATGTCGTTGCGCTCGTGCTCACCGTGCACGAACACATCGAGGCCGATGTCCTCCTGGAGCCGGATCGTCGCTTCGATCTCGGCCTCGACCTGCTTGCGGTAGTCCTGCTCGGACAGCCTGCCCTGGGCCACCTCGTGGCGGGCCTGGCGCAGCTTGCCGCTCTGCGGGAACGAGCCGAGCGTGGTCGCGGGCACCACCGGCAGGTTCAGCCGTTCCTGCTGGGCGGCGCGGCGCTCGATGTAGGGCTCGCGCTCGCGCATCTCCGGGGTCACCGCGTACACGCGCTGACGCACGGCGTGCTTCTGCTTGAAGTGCACCTCGGTCGGGCGCTTGCGCCAGTTGTCCGACGGGCCCTCGGTGAGCGCCTTGGCCAGCGAGACCACCTCGCCCACCTTCTGCTTGGCGAAGGCGAGCCGGTCGGCGACATTGCCGTCGATGTCGTATTCGGCGAGCACGTCGTAGGGCACGTGCAGCAGCGTGGTTCCGGTCGACACGACCAGGTCGGGGCAGACCTCGGCGATCGAGTTCAGGTAGTTCAACGTGACGAAACGATCGGCACGCCAGACATTGGTGCCGCCGATGACACCGGCGTACAGACGCTTGCGCTTGATCCCCGGGATCGCGGCCAGCTCTTCCGGCGTCATCCGGTAGGACGCCAGGTCCAGGCCGATCGCCTCGACATTGCTCGCGGCCAGGATGCGCAGCGCCTCACCGAAATCGCCGTACTGGCCGGTGACCAGGATGCGCGGGCGCAGCGGGGCCTTGGCCAGCCGCTGGTAGGCCTTGTCGAAGGCGGCCAGCTCGGCGGCCGAACGCTCGCCGGTGAAGCAGGGTTCGTCGAGCTGCACGCAGGTCGAGCCGCGCTTGGCGAGGATCTCGAACAGTTCCTCGTAGAACGGCAGCAGCTTGTCGAGCAGGCTCAGCGAGTCGAACTCGGTCTCGCCCGGCACGTGACCGGCCTTGGACAGCAGCAGCAGCGACACCGGGCCGAGCACGACCGGGCGCAGCTCGATCCCGCGCGCGATCGCCCGGTCCCACTCGTCGAGCAGGGCCTCGGGGTGCAGCGAGAACGTGGTGTCGGCGTCGAGTTCGGGCTGGCGGTAGTGGTAGTTGGTGCCGAAGAAACGCACCAGCTCCAGCGGCGGCAGGTCCGGGTTGCCGCGAGCCATCAGGAAGTAGAAGTCCAGGGGGTGCATGCCCTCCTGGTGCTCCTTGAACCGCGACGGCACGGCGCCGAACAGCAGCGCGTTGTCCAGGATGTGGTCGTAGAAGGAGAAGGTGTTGCCGGGGACCTGGGTCAGCCCGGTCGCGGCCAGCTCGTTGAACTGGCGCTCCTGGATGTCACGGCCTACCGCGAGCAGTTCCTCGCGCTCCAGCGATCCGCGCCAGTACGCCTCGAGCGCACGCTTGAGCTCGCGGTGCGGACCGATCCTCGGGTATCCGAGAACGCTCGACCCGAATCCATCGGTGACGTTGACCATGACCGGGATACTCCCTTTCGATCACCTGCGCGGTCACCCGGACGCTCGCCGGTCCCCGCGCATTGCTGCGCTCGACATATCGCCGGGCCGCGCTGGCGCGTCCGGCTACAGCAGCTTAGGCCGCGAGCGCGACCCTTCGCTGTTCCCCCTGCAAACACCCCCGAAATGGCCGAAGGCCACCGTCATCGGGTCGTTGGTGATGACGGTGGCCTCCGGGGAGCAAACCCCTACTTGCCGTACTGGTAGAAGCCGGCGCCGGTCTTCTTGCCCAGCAGACCCGCCTCGACCATCCGCATCAGCAGCGGCGGAGCCGAGTACAGCGGCTCCTTGAACTCGGCGTACATCGAGTCCGCGATCGACTTCACGGTGTCCAGGCCGACCAGGTCGGTCAGCGCCAGCGGGCCCATCGGGTGGGCACAGCCGAGCACCATGGCCTTGTCGACGTCTTCCTTGGTGGCGAAGCCCGACTCGACCATCCGGATGGCCGAGAGCAGGTACGGCACCAGCAGCGCGTTGACGACGAAGCCGGAGCGGTCGGCCGAGCGGACGACCTGCTTGCCCAGGATGTCGGCGGCGAACTGCTCGGCGCGCTTGGCGACCGGCTCGCTGGTCTTGAGGGTGGTGACCAGCTCGACCAGCGGCAGCACCGGCACCGGGTTGAAGAAGTGCAGGCCGACCACGCGCTCGGGGTTCGCCGTGGCGACCGCGATCTTCATGATCGGGATGGAGGAGGTGTTGGAGGCGAGCACGGCGTCGGGGTCGGTGACGACCTTGTCCAGCTCGCTGAAGATGGCCGTCTTGACCTCTTCGTTCTCGACAACGGCTTCCACGACCAGCTGACGGTCGGCGAAGTCGCCGAGATCGGAGGTGAAGCGCAGCCGCCAGGCCGCCTGCTCCCGCTCGCGCTCGGTGATCTTGCCGCTGCTCACGCCACGGTCCAGCGAGCGCAGGATCCGAGCGCGGCCCGCAGCGGCGAGTTCGCGACTGGTCTCGTAGACGAGGACGTCGACGTGCGCGCGTGCGCACACTTCCGCGATGCCCGCGCCCATTTGTCCGGCGCCGATGATGCCGACGCGCTGAATCTTCTCGCTGCTCACGTCCCGCTCCTGCTGTGTGTCTGGCTCTGGGGTGGCTGGGGTGGTCATGACGACCAAGTTATAGGGATGCCCTCCCACGCCGGGGCTGTTCGGCGTGGGAGGGCGTACACCCCTACCGAGGTAGAGGAATGGTGTTGCTAGTCAAAGCAACCCCGGCGGATCAGTGGAACTGACCCTCTTCGGTGGAGCCCTTCAGGGCAGCCGTCGAGGTGTTCGGGTCCACGGTGGTGGCGATGGTGTCGAAGTAGCCGGCACCGACCTCACGCTGGTGCTTCACGGCGGTGAAGCCACGCTCGGCGGCAGCCTTGAACTCGCGCTCCTGCAGGTCGACGAACGAGGTCATGCCGTCGCGGGCGTAGCCGTACGCCAGGTCGAACATGCCGTAGTTCAGCGAGTGGAAGCCGGCCAGGGTGATGAACTGGAACTTGAAGCCCATCGCGCCGAGCTCACGCTGGAACTTCGCGATGGTCGCGTCGTCCAGGTGCGCCTTCCAGTTGAACGAAGGCGAGCAGTTGTAGGCCAGCAGCTGGTCCGGGAACTCGCTGCGGACGGCCTCGGCGAACTTGCGCGCGACCTCGAGGTCCGGCACGCCGGTCTCCATCCAGATGAGGTCGGAGTACGGGGCGTAGGCCTTGGCACGCGCGATGCAGGGCTCGATGCCGTTCTTCACACCGAAGAAGCCCTCGGCGGTACGGGTGCCGTCCAGGAACTCACGGTCGCGCTCGTCCACGTCGGTGGTGAGCAGGGTGGCGGCCTCGGCGTCGGTGCGGGCGATGATCACCGACGGCACGCCGGCGACGTCGGCGGCCAGACGCGCGGAGGTCAGGGTGCGGATGTGCTGCTGGGTGGGGATCAGCACCTTGCCACCGAGGTGGCCGCACTTCTTCTCCGAGGCCAGCTGGTCCTCCCAGTGGACACCGGCGGCACCAGCGGCGATCATCGCCTTCTGCAGCTCGTAGGCGTTCAGCGCGCCACCGAAGCCGGCCTCGGCGTCGGCCACGATCGGGGCCAGCCAGTTGGCGACCGAGTTGTCACCCTCGACCTTGGAGATCTCGTCGGCGCGCAGCAGCGCGTTGTTGATGCGACGGACCACCGACGGGACCGAGTTCGCCGGGTACAGCGACTGGTCGGGGTAGGTGTGGCCGGACAGGTTCGCGTCACCGGCGACCTGCCAACCCGACAGGTAGATGGCCTTCAGGCCGGCGCGGACCTGCTGCACGGCCTGGTTACCGGTGAGGGCACCGAGGGAGTTGATGTAGTCCTCGTTGTTGACGAGATCCCACAGGATCTCGGCACCACGACGGGCGAGGGTGTGCTCCTCGACGACGTTGCCCTGCAGGGCGACGACCTGCTCGGCGGTGTAGTTGCGGGTGATGCCCTTCCAACGGGGGTTGGTGTCCCAGTCGTTCTGGATCTCCGCAGCGGTCTTCGGGGTGCCGACAGTCGACATCTCTGACTCCACTTCCTCGGTGTGGTCGGTGCTCCTACGGTCCAGTCGTGAAACAACCGGCGGCTTAACGCTTTCGGTTGCGCGACTCGTACTGCTGAAGCAATTTGCAGGCTTGCTAGGACTAGCTAGGGCCTGAGGGGTGTACTTCCACACGATGGCACACCAGGAAATAGCCGTCTACCTGTTGCTTATGTGAATCTCAGCTAGGTTTGCCGCCGCGTTTGCTAACTTTGCGAAATTTGCGGGCTAATTGCAAGCACCCATCCTACCGACCGGTAGCGCTGACCAGGAGTTTTAGCATAACGCCCGTACTGTTAGCACTGCCCGCCCGGGCACTGCCCGACACGCCCAACTCTCGCACCCTGTGACCTGTTTCACACACCACGCCGGGCAGGAATGGTGTGCGTGTCGTCACTGAATCGCCCGACATCGCCGCCCACCCCGGAAATGGGGGCAGCGCGCGCAGTCCTGGACACTCGTCCGCGAAGACGAGAGGGTGACCCCATGAGGATTTCGAGGATCGCGGCGACGTCGAAGGTCGCGCTGGCGGTGGTCGCGGCGACGGCCGCGGTGAGTCTGGTGCCGACGGCGGCGGGCGCGCAGCCGGGACAGCGGGCCGGGAGTGTCGTCGGCGTCGAGGCGCTGTCCACCGCGGCGACGCTGCCGGGTGCGGCGCGGGCCGAGCGGCTGATCTACCGCTCGACGACGGCGGGCGACCAGCCGACGACCACCAGCGCGGCCGTGTACCTCCCGGCGGGGGCGGCGCCGGCGGGTGGGTGGCCGGTGATCGCGTGGGCGCACGGCACCGTCGGCCTCGGGGACGACTGCGCGTACAGCGTGGCCGGGCCCGCCGCGGTCGAGCGCGACTGGGCCTACCTCGGCACCTGGCTGAACCAGGGGTACGCGGTCGTGGCGGCCGATTACGCGGGCCTGGGTGGTCCGGGAGCGCATCCGTACCTGAACGGCGTGGTGGAGGCGCACAACGTGGTCGACGCGGTGCACGCGGCCACCGCGCAGTACCCGGAGCTGTCGAACAAGTGGGCCGTGGTCGGCCAGTCCCAGGGCGGCGGCGCCGCGGTGTTCACCGCCCGCTACGCCACCGAGTTCGGTGGTCCCGCCCTCGACTATCGCGGCGCCGTCGGCACCGGCGTGCCCGCCTACATCGAGGACGTCATCCAGCTGCTCGGCCCCGGCATGCCGCCGATGGCGCTCAGCGCGCACCTGTCGGCGTACGTGCTCTACATCCTCAACGGCCTGCGCACCACGTTCCCCGAGCTCGGCATCGACGGCCTGCTCACCGAGTCCGGCCGCGACTGGGTAGCGCGCGCCGAGACCGGCTGCATCGGCCCGCTCGGCGACGAACTCGCCGCCGCGAAGCCCAGCCTCGGCAGCCTCTTCGCCCGACCGATGTCGTCGATCCCCGACGTGCACGGCCTGCTCTCGCGCTACATGGGCCTGCCCGAATCCGGCTACGACCGGCCCGTGTTCCTCGGCCAGGGCCTGCGCGACACCGATGTCGTCACCCCCGAGACCCTGCGCTTCGCCGCGGTCCTCACCGCGAACCGCCAGCCGGTCACCGTCCGCACCTACCCCACCGACCACGACGGCACGGTCAACGCCTCCCTCGTCGACTCCCTCCCGTTCGTCCGGAATCTCTTCGCCTGAGCACGAGACCCGGCCCGCCATTCAGGGCCGGGCCTCGGCCAGCACCGCGCGCACGACCGCGGCGTACGCGGCCGGGTGCGTGAGGTTCCCGTTGTGGCCGCCGGGGAATTCGACCAGCGGCGTGGCGCGCAGGTCGGCCAGCTCCCGTGCGCATTTGTGGTCGAACACGTGGTGCGCCCGGTCGCGGGCACGGTGCACGAAGCGATGGCCTGGCGCCCATCGACGAATCAGCTCCAGGGGATCAGCAACAGTCCGCGCTACGAGGCGTGGCATCGATGGGATCTGGCAATCTCGCTGCGGCCATGCGGAATACACACCGCCAGTCGCCAAACGTGCACTGCCAGTGAAAGCATAGCTTCAAGATCGCTTGCACCGGCTCATCGCCAGATCGACACCACCCATACCGCCCCGATAGCATCAGGCTTCATGAGCAGCCCTGGGGGGGAACCGTCTCTGACGGTAGTTCCCGACAAAGTCCGAGAAGTCGGCAACTACGTCTATGGACTTGCCGATACTTTGCGAAGCGCTTTGGCGTCCGCGACTCGCGAAGTGGAAGCATGCGCAGGATCGAGTTGGACAGGGACCGCAGCGGACACGTTCGCCACCGGCTGGTCGGAAACCAACTCCGGCGGCCAGACCATAATCACGGCCCTGACCGACATGGCAGAGAAGCTTGGAGTCACCGCCGATACCTACACCGGATGCGATGAAACAAATTCGGCCGCGTTGGAATCATTCAGCCTCAACATGGAAGGTTGAGCAGTGGGAGACGAGTTCAATGTAGACCTCGATCATATCGATCAGATCGTTTCCAAGCTCTCCGGCCTTTCCGGATTTATTGGCGACCACCTCGACGAGATCGACGATAAGGTAGCAGGGCTCATCGGAACGGGGTGGGAGTCCATTGCCGCTCAGGCATATCAAACGGCACATCAGCAATGGTCCACTGGCGCTCGGGAATTCGTCGAAGGAATTCGAGAAATGAGCGACGCCGCGAAGTTTGCACACACAGCCTACTCCGAGGCAGTCGATGCCAATACCAGGATGATGCGGGGCAGCTGAAGCACCGATGAGCATTCGAGTAGACCCACAGACTTACTATGATGCAGCAACCAGATGCGCAAAATTGAACTCGGAGCTACTGTCCGAGTTCTCAAAACTTTGGAATTCATTACAATCAACCGAGAACATGGCCGGCAGCTACGACAAGGTTGCACGGTGGGCATCCGACTACGACAACGTATCTGCCGACCTGTTGGGAACATGCGCGTCGCTGTCGAATGCAATGGCCAACTTCTCCAACATTCTCAACACAGCGGGGAACAACTGGGCATACTCGAACTGGAAAGCAAATACAGATCCAAACAAAGGCGAAGCTCCATCCACACCTTTCCATATCCCTCAAGGAATGGTTTTCACCGAAGGCATTCAACCCGCACCGACATCGCTGGGAGGAAATTCACAAGGCCTGGATACCAGCATTCCAGGTTTGATTTCCGAGATCGGGTTCACCGTCCCCAACGGCGATCGTGACAAACTGCAGACCGCAGAGGATGCGTGGCGGAAATTCGCCGAGTCCGCCGCAGTCAAAAACATCAAATCCGAAATCGAGAAAATCAGTTCGTCTTTCGACTCCGCCCAGACGAAGGCGCCCGATCTAGCCGACGTCAAGGCACACTTCAGCACGCTTGCCAATGGTGGCGACGCACTGACGACTGTGGCTGGATCCACCTACAACGCCGTTGGCACGCACCGCACTGATCTAGTCGCATTCCGAAGCGACCTGGACAGCAAAGTCAACGACCTCATGCTCGAGCTGTTGGCTATCGCGGCAATCACCGTAGCGGTCGTCGTCCTCACCGAGATCCTGACAGTCGGTATCGCCACACTCGGCCCCGCTGAGGCAGAAGTAGCCGCAGGCACGGCGGCCGGCGCCGCGGCCGTCACCTCGGCGGCAGGCCGGATCAAGAAACTGTGGGAGATCTGCCGCCTGTTCCAAACCATTGAAATCGGACTGGGAATCGCAATCGCCACCGATGCCGCCCATCCGCTCGACATACAGTCAGCACTCGACGATCTCGCGGCCCTCACAGCCGTCACGGTAGCTGGCGCGTTCGTGGCCGCGATGGCGAAAGGTGGGCGCCAAAATGTGGGCGATACCGGAATTTTGCAAGAAGCACGTGACTTGATGGCACGCGAAGGCCTCACAGAGAAGCAGATATGCGAAGCCCTGGCTAAGATGTGGGATGAAGCAAAAGGGGACAGCGCACGTAGGAAGAGAATCTATTCCACCCAGAAGGCAAAGAACTGCAGACACTCAAGTCTCAGTGGCGATCGCTGACCTCGGAGGAGTAAAGCCATGTATAGCGGAAACATCGACAAAGACCTCAATTCGAGCGATCCAGACGTTCGGGTCGAAGCCCTGATAGAGTTGATCAAGCGAGATGATCGAACCTACGCGACAACTGTAGTCGACCTTTTCTCCGAACCGGACGAAGCCGTGCGAAGCGAAGCAGTGCGTGCCGCGGGGTATCTCGGACGGGACGCCCCGGATACCATTGGTCCATATTTGGTTGCCATGCTGTCCGATTCAGATGAGATGGTTCGCAGCCAGGCGGCGGACGCCCTGGGCCTTGTAGTCTTTCCTCCTGCCGCCGCGCCACTCAGTGAATGTCTGAAATCCGACCCGTCCTGGATCGTGCGGGCAGCAGCCGCGGAATCTCTCGGAAACTATGGCGGCGGGGGTTTGATCGAGTTGATGAACCGAGCCCTCGACGACACGGAATATCTCGCCGTTCAGCGATACGCGATCGAATCTTTGGGAAAATCGAACGGGTATCTCCCCCGCGCCGAGATGGAACGCCTGGTCACGGAGCTCGGCAACGATCCAGAACTCGGCGTTCAAGTGCGCATAGCCGCGTACCGATTCGGCATCGAAGAACAGCTCGCGTCCTTGAAACTTTTGGCCCCCGTGATCGACGAGCCTCAAACAGATTTCCTCATGAATGACTTCTGGGACATGCTCGGCCCTCCGCGCCCACCAAGCCTATTCAACGATGCTGAAACTATCAGTCAGATTCTCGATATCGTGGTCGTGCGCTGGCCGGTCTGGAAGTCTAGGGCCGAGGAGATTCGCCGTGTGGTGCGGAGAAGTTCACCGCCTAACGGTGATTGAAGTTCGCAAACCCCTTCGCCTGACCACGAGCTCCGGCCCCAACCTTCAAGAATGGGAACGGGTCTCGGCCAGCACCGCACGCACAGCTTCGGCGTAGGCGGTGGGGTGGGTGAGGTTGCCGTTGTGGCCGCCGGGGAATTCGACCAGCGGCGTGGCGCGTAGGTCGGCCAGTTCCCGTGCGCATTTGTGGTCGAAGACGTGGTGCGCGGTGGTGCGCCCAGTTGCGGGGACGATGCGCGTCGGCGAGTCGCGGAGCGCGGCGACGTCGATGTGGTCGGCCCGGACGGCGGTGAAGTCATGGTCGAGGAAGTACTCGAAGTTGCGCGCGCGGTCGGCGTCGATCGGCGCCAACCGCACGCCCGGCTCGATCTCCTGGTTCGCCGGATCGATGCCGAGGGTGCGCACCATCGGCGCCAGTGCCGCTCGCCAGCCCTGCGCGCGGAAGACCTCCTGGCATTCGGCCAGCTCCGCGAGGTGATGCGCGCGCTCGGTCGCGGCGAGCAGCCATGGACTCACCGGCTCGTGGGCGATCAGTGTGCTCAGCTGACCCGGATGGGTGACCGCCAGGTGCAGGCCGATCGACGCGCCCATGCTGCAACCGAGCATCGCCACCGGCGCGTCGGTGAGCGCGGCCAGCAGCCGGTGCGCGTCGTCGGCATGGGTGGCGATCGATCCGCCCGGCGTGCCGTGGATCCGGCTGCGCGAGAGTCCGCGCCGGTCGTAGGTGATGACGGTGAAGTCCGCTTCCAGTTCCCGCACCAGCGCCTCGCTGCGCCGCGCGCCCCCCTCCCCGCTCTGCGAGATCAGCAGCGTCGGGCCGCGACCGCGCATCTCGTAGTACAGCTCGGCGCCCGGAACCGGCAGCGTGTCGGCGTGAATCGTGCTCATGCCGTCCACCGTAATTCATCAAATTTGATTCATCAATAGTGATGCATCAACTGTGATGTATCTTGGTGGCATGGATGGAGTCGAACTGTTCCTGCTCGGGCGGACGCTGATGAAGATCGGCGAGGAGGCCCTGCCCACCGAGGGCCTCGGCAGCGGTCACCGGCCGGTGCTCGTCGTCACCAGCGACATCGTCGCCCATCCGGACAGCACAGTCGGCGAGATCGCGCGCCGCACCGGACTCCCGCAGAGCGCGGTGTCCACGGCCGTGGCCCGGCTCGAGGAAGCGGGCTCGATCACCACCGACACCGACCCGCGCGACCGCCGCCGCACCGTCATCCGCCCGGCCGACCGGATCTCCGCCCGGGTCGCCCAGATCCGCGCCTCCACCATCGATGCCGCCGTCACCGCGGCACTCCCCACCGACGACCCAGCCGCGACCGCCGAGGTGCTGAACGCCCTCGACATTCTTGCCCGGCACCTGCGCCCGAGAGCCACTACAACGCAATAGAACCGGCTGTACCTCGGAGATCGGTACTGCGGCGCAACAGAAACCGCGCATCCCCGAGTTCGATACTGCGGCGCGACGGAATCGCCGCGTCCCCGAATTCGAGAGCGCGGCGCGACGGAACGGACGCGCCCCCGAATTCGAGAGCGCGGCCGCACTTCTCACACCAGCGGCGGATGAACCTTGCGCCAGTGTTCGGCGATATCGATCCGCCGGGCGACCCAAACCCCGTCATGCGCTTGCACGTGATCGAGGAACCGTTCCAGCGCCGCTGTCCGGGCAGGACGACCCGCGAGGCGGCAGTGCAATCCGATCGACAACATCTTCGGACTGCCCTCGGCCCCTTCGCGATACAGCACGTCGAACGCGTCGCGCAGGTGCGCGAAGAACTCGTCGCCGTTGGCGAAGCCGGCCGGGGAGGCGTAGCGCATGTCGTTGGTGTCGAGGGTGTAGGGCACGACCAGGTGGTTCTGGCCGCGCACCTCGGTCCAGTACGGCAGATCGTCGGCGTAGGAGTCGGAGTCGTAGACGAAACCGCCGTGCTCGACCACCAGTTCCCTGGTGCTCGGCGAATCGCGCCCGGTGTACCAGCCCAGCGGTGCCGCGCCGGTCAGCTCGGTGAGCACGCGCACCGCCTCGGCCATGTCGACGCGCTCGATATCGCGATCGATGAGCTGGTAGGACTTCCATTGCAGCCCGTGACAGGCGATCTCGTGGCCGAGCTCCCGGAAGGCCGCCACCGCTTCGGGATTGCGCTGCATGGCCCGTGCCACCGCGAAGACGGTCAGCGGCAGGCCGCGCCGCTCGAAGGCGCGCAGTACCCGCCACAGCCCGGCGCGGGAACCGTACTCGTAGAGCGATTCCATGCTCATGTGCCGGTTCGGGAACGCCTCGGCCGGCGTCATCTCGGAGAGGAACGTCTCCGAGTGCGGTGACCCGTCGAGGACGTTGTTCTCCCCGCCCTCTTCGTAATTCAGCACGAACTGCACGGCGATCCGCGCGCCGTCGGGCCACTGCGGGTCCGGTGGATTCGGCCCGTAGCCGACGAAATCCCGGATGTCGCTCATGCGCCCAGCTCCCCGAAGAGCCGCAGCCGCGCGAGGCCGCCGTCGGGATAGATGTCGAGGCGCACCTCTTCCACCGAGGCGGCGGCCGGGGCGAGCGCGAAGCGGTGCCTGGTATCGGGCAGCAGGTCGGTGCGCGGCAGCAGTTCGACCTGGGTGCCGTCGTTGGTGAAGCCGGTGAGCGCGGCGGCGCCGGGGCTGTTGCCGAGGAAGCAGGAGGTGTCGATCTCGGCGAGCCGGATCGCGCCGGGGCCCGCCAATCTGATGCGTACCCAGTCGTTTCCGTCGTCGCGGCGGCGGGCGGTTTCCCAGCCGTCGCCCATGACCCTGGCCAGGCCGGGGTAGAGCAGCTGGTTCGGTGAGCTGTAGAAGCGGTTGGAGCAGTCCAGGACCAGCGCGCCGTTCTCCAGCGCGGCCAGGTCGAGCGGACCGAGCCCGAGCAGCGCCGGGTCCGGCCTGCCCTCACCGTGCACGCGCAGCCGGGCGACGCCGCCGTCCGGGTGCATGGTGAGTTTCACATGGGTCCAACGGTTCTCGTCGACGACGGCGAAGGGGTTGCGGCTGTCGCCACCGACCTTGACCCGGTCGAGCAGGGTGACCCAGTCGGTGCGGGCGGCGATTTCCTCGGCGGGCGGATAGCCCTCGATCGCCAGCGCCGACAGCGAGACCTCGGGCGGGTAATTGCCCTTGAACCAGGCGGTGTCCACCACGACGCCGCGGATCACGCCCGGCACGCCGAGCCGCACGATGGCGCTGTCGTCGCCGGGCCTGCCGCGGTGCCGCCGGGTCTCCCAGCCGTCGTAGACCTGCCCCTTGTGCCCGAACGTGGCGGGCTGATACTCCGACGGACCCGGGTTGACCAGGTTCTCCTTCTCCGCGAAGAACTCGTCGTTCGCCCAGATCACCGAACCACCGAGCGATCGAACCGCCAGGTCGGGGAGCAGCGTGAAATCGTCGCCGCCGAGGTGTGTGGTCACCGTTGCCTCCTATGCCTCAGGTGCTGCGGGCTCTCGCCCGCCATGGGGGTACTGCCTGTGCGTATCGCCGCGCTCGAATCAGCGTCGCGCCGCGGCCATCCGGTCGCGACATCGACCGAGCCGCATGGCGTTGGCCTGCCGATGCCCAGGCACTCCCCGGTGTGTCATCGCGCGTCCGGTGCCGAGTAGGTACGCGCGGCCAGCGCCTCGAGCACCGGGACGGTGAGTTCGGCGGCCCGCGTGGCGAGTTCGTCGGCGGTGACGGCGCCGCAGCGCAGGCCGCGCAGCACGGTGGTGGCGAGCGCTTCGGCGGTGGCCGGCTCGTCGATCACCCCGCCGGAGCGCCGGTCCAGGTAGGCCTGCAAGCGCGGGACGGCGACGTCGGTGGCGGTGCGGAAGAAGTCGTAGGTTGCCAGCCACCGGGTGACCAGGTGTCCGGGATGCATGTCCCAGCCCTGGTAGTAACCGCGCCGCAGGGCCCGCTCGACCAGGCGGTGGTGATTGCGGAAGGCGCCTTCGGGGTCGGCGTCCGGCACGATCTGGGTGGACCCGTCGCAGATCCACACCCCAGTCTGGGCGGCCGCGACCTGCATCACGGCCTTGGCGTGGTCGGCCGCCGGATGATCGAGGGCCTGATCGGTGGCGGCGATGCCGCAGGCGGCGGTGTAGTCGTAGGTGCCGAAATGCAGGGCGCTGCACCGTCCGTCGGCGAGGGTGATCATCCGGGAGATCGGCGCGCTGCCGTCGGGCGCGATGATCGCCTGTGGGCTCTCGATCTGGAGTTCGAAGCGCAACGTCCGCTCGGGCAGCCCGTGCACCGCCTCGATCCCGGCGCACAGGTCGACGATCGCCGAGACCTGTTCGGCCGCCCTGATCTTCGGGACGGTGAACACGAACCCGGGCGCCACCCCACCCGCCGCGTCGAGCACGAGTTCGAGGGTGCGCAGGGCCCGCCTGCGTTCGTTGGCGGCGAGGCCCTTGGTCCGGACACCGAACGAGGTGGGAGCGCCGGGCTGACCGGCCCAGCTCGCCAGCGCCTTGCCCGCGGCGGTGGCGGCCGCGTCCTCCTCCGCGTCGGCGCGGAAGCCGTAGCCGTCCTCGAAGTCGATCCGCAGGTCCTGCACCGGCTGCTCGGTCAGCCTGCGGCGCACCGCCGACAGCGCGTCGGTGACATCGAGGCCGACGAGGAAATCGGCGTGCCGGTGCAGCAGTTCGAGCGCGGCAGCGCCCCACTCGGCCGGGGTGTCGGCGGTGGTGCGGTCGGCGCCGACGTAGGCGGTGTGCACCGGCTGGATCCGGTCGCCCGCGCCCGGGTAGCGCGTCCGCAGACCTGCGTCGACGGCGTCGAGGGTGGCGTCGATGCGGGCACGGATATGTTCGGGTAGCTGGGAGTTCACCCGGCGGCTCCTTCCGCGATGATCCGCCACACGCGGTCGGCGGTCATCGGTAATCGGTCCGGTCGGGCGCCGACGGCGTCGCGGATCGCGTTCGCCAGGGCGGGCGCGACCGGGTTGTAGGGGGACTCACTCATCGATTTGGCACCCAGCGGGCCCAACTCGTCACTGGTTTCGGCGAAATACACCTCGGTGCGGGGCAGATCGGCGAACTGCGGAATGTGATAGTGCCGCAGCGTCCGGGTGGTCACCACGCCCGCGTCGGTGCGCATGTCCTCGTAGAGCGCGGTGCCCAGCGCCTGGGCGACACCACCCTCCACCTGGCCGCGCAACTGCACCGGGTTGACCACCGTGCCCGCGTCCGCCACCTGGATCGATTGCAGAATCCGCACCTCACCGGTGCTCGGCCGGACCGCCACCCGGAACGCGTGCACATTGAAACTCACCGAGCGTGGCGTCCCCGCGTGTGTGCCGTGCGCGACCAGCTCGCCGTCGGGGAGCAGCTGTTCGGCGGTCATCAGGTCGGTCCCGCACCGCACCCCGCCCGCCTCCAGCACACAGTCGCGTTCCGGATGCCCACTGACCTTCGCGGCCCTGGCCAGCAGCATCGCGCGCAGCTCCAGGGCGGCCGCGTAGGCGGCCTTGCCCGCGACCATCGTGCCGGTGGACCCGAACGCGCCGGTGTCGTGCCCGACGACATCGGTGTCGGACTGCCGGATCCGGATCCGGTCGGCGGTGGTGGCCAGCGCGGTCGCGGCCAGCTGCGCGTGCACCGTGGTGGTGCCGTTGCCGAATTCGGCGGTGCCGACGCCGATCTCGTAGGTCCCGTCGGCCAGCAGGCGCGCGGTGGCGTCGGCGTGGTGACCGCGCGGTGGCACGGTGGCGATCATCGCCACCGCCATGCCCTCGCCGATCCGCCACTCCGGCGCCGGCGCGGCGACGCCGTTGCCCCGGCGCAGGGCCCGCTGGGCGGTGTCGAGGCACTGGTCGAGGCCGTAGCTGCCGAAGGTCAGGTCGCCCTCGTCGACCTCGGCGCCGGTGAACCGGTCACCGGGCACGACCACATTGCGGCGACGGAATTCGAACGGGTCGATGCCGAGTTCGCGGGCGAGTTCGTCGATGGCCGACTCCACGCCGAAGATCACCTGGCCGAGCCCGTAGCCGCGGAACGCGCCGGAGGGAATGTTGTTGGTGTACACCGCCTGTGCGTCAACCCGCTTGTTCGGGCAGCGGTACACCGCCACGGATTCGCCGACGGCGTGGAACATCACGCCCGCGCTGTGATTGCCGTAGGCGCCCGCGTCGGTGAGCACGTCGACCGCGAGCGCGGTCAGCAGGCCCGCCGCGTCGGCGGCCGCGGTGACCGCGACCCGCATCGGATGACGGCAGGTGGCGGAGGTGAATTCGTCGGTTCTGGTGAACTCGTACTGCACGGGATGCCCGCTTCGCAGCACCGCCAGCGCGATCAGGTCCTCGGCCAGCATCTCCTGCTTGGCCCCGAATCCGCCGCCGACCCTGGCCGCGAACACCCGCACCTTGTCCCGCTCCAGCCCGAACACATGGCACAGTTCGTCGCGCACCAGGAACGGGACCTGGGTGCTCGTCCGGATGACCAGCCTGCCCGCGTCGTCCAGCCAGCCGATCCCGCCGTGTGTCTCCAGATGCACGTGCTGCACGCGCGGCGAATGCCACACCCCGCTGACCACTTTCGCGGCCCGCTCGATCCCCGCCTCGAAATCTCCGACTCCACCGTGGATCTCGGCCACGAGGTTGCGCTGCGGGTCGGCGATCCGCGCCGACTCCGGTTTGTCGGCGTGGAGCTTCGGCGCGTCCGCGGCGAGTGCGGATTCGGGCTCGAAAACAGCTGGTAGCAGCTCGTATTCGACGCGCAACGCACGCACTCCGGCACGTGCGGCATCGAGCGTCTCCCCTACCACCGCGGCCACCCGCTGGCCCGCGAACCGCACCGTGCGATCGAGGACGAAGGTGTCGTCGGGATCGTCCTCCCGCAGTTCGTGCCGGGCCGTCGAGAAGGCGGTGGACGGCGCGTCCGCATGGGTCAGCACCAGCCGGACACCCGGCACAGCCTCTGCCGCAGCAGAATCGATGGACACGATGCGCGCGTGCGGATGCGGACTGGCCAGCACCGCCAGGTGCCACGGCGCGACAGGCGGCATCCGCTCACCCGCCCCTGGCACCACATCCAGCGTGAACGCCTCGGCACCGCGCACGATCCGCGTGCCCGCCGGTGCCCGCACGCCGTCGCCCATCTGCCCCGGACCGTGCCTACCCCGCATTGCCGCCTCGACCGCCCCCACTGCGGAACTGCTGACCTCCGGTCCCTCCGCCGCCGGCACGACGGTGACCTCGGCCTCCCCCAGCCCCGACCGCCCGGCGGACGCCGCGAGCGCCGAGCCAACACCCTGATCGCCACGAGCCGGAGCGTCCACCGCCGACCTGCGGGGTTCGGGGGTGGACGTAGTTGTGCACAATGCTGCACAGGATCCAGTCAGCGCGTCGCCGATGGCGCGGTATCCCGTGCAGCGGCACAGGTTTCCCTTGAGCAACTCGGCCCGTTCGGCATCGATGACGGCGGAGTGGTCGGCCGGTGCCGCGGAGTCGCCATCGCCGGTCCGACCGGCCGCCAGACCCGTCGCCGTCACCACCATTCCCGCAGTGCAGAAACCACACTGGAACCCGGCGTGCTCGACGAAGTTGCGCTGCACCGCGTTCGGTCCGTCGTCGTCGGCCAAACCGGCGGCGGTGATGACGCTGCGGCCGTCGGCGCGGTGGGCCGGGATCAGACAGGAATGCACGGCCGCGCCGTCGAGCAGGACCGAGCAGGCGCCGCAATCGCCGGAGTCGCACCCCTTCTTGACCGCGAGTTCGCCCTGTTCGCGCAGCAGGGTGCGCAGGCATTGCCCGGGGCGCGCGGTCGCCTCGACCGCGCGTCCGTCGATCTCCAGTCTCATGAACCACCTCCTGGTGCCGTGGTCAGCACGAGCCGGCCGCGCAGGCCGCCCTCGGCGAGCCGGGTGTGGGCGCGCGCCGCGTGTTCCAGCGGCAGCGTGTCGGCCACGCGCAGCGTGAGATCGTAGGCGGCGATGGTCGCCAGGGCGGCACCGTCGGCGCTGATCCAGGTGTGGTGAACGCGGATGCCGCGCAACGGGATCGGGTCGGCGCCACCGACGACGGTGACGAAGGAGCCGCGATTGCGCACGGCGGCCAGCGCCCTGGTGCTCAGGCCCGCGGTGTCCAGCACGGCGTCGACCCCGCCGGGCACCAGCGCGCGCACGGCCTCGGCCAGATCGGTGACCTCGCGCGACACCACCCATTCGGCGCCCAGCGCCCGGACGAGATCGGCGTCGGCGTCGCCCACCTGCGCGACCACCCGCACCCCACGCCACCGCGCGGCGATCTCCACCGCGAACCCGCCGACCGCACCGGCCGCGCCGGTCACCAGCAGGGTCTCGCCCTCGGCGAGGTCGAGCAGGTCCAGCGCCTGGAACGCGGTGAG
Source organism: Nocardia sp. NPDC003269 (assembly GCF_042888005.1). NCBI lineage: Bacteria > Bacillati > Actinomycetota > Actinomycetes > Mycobacteriales > Nocardiaceae > Nocardia > Nocardia sp. NPDC003269. Next base: position 1,762,627 of record NZ_JBIAPA010000001.1, on the reverse strand, counting down.
CCCGTTCAGCGGCAGGGTGGCCGCCTCGATCGCGGACCGTCCGGCGGGCGCGGGCGCCACGGCCGACGCGTCGAGCACCAGATAGTCGGCATAGCTGCCCAGCGACCGGTCGAGCAGATCCCGCAGCCCGATCACCCGCTGACCGGCGGCGAACCCGGCCACCCCGGCGCCGACCGCGTCGATCTCGCCCGCCACGTCCCAGCCGATCCCGGTCACCGCGCGCGGCGCCATCAGCCCGGCCTCGACCAGGGCTCCCGTCCTGGTCACCGCGTCCACGGGATTCACCGCCGCCGCCGCGACCCGGATGCGGACCTGCCCCGGTCCCGGTACGGGGACGGGAACGTCGACGATTTCGAGTGCTTCCGGTCCGCCGAAACTGTGGACGACCACTGCGCGCATGATGCTGTCTCTCTCTTCCGTAGGTACTTGTCGAACCTAGGGAGAGCTACTCTCTATCGGGAAGTACGCACCGCGAAGTGCGTACCGCACGCGAGGGAGAGCGATGACCACACGCACCGCCGCCGAACGCCGCGCCGAGGCGGGCGCGGCCTACAACGCCTACGTGGCCGCGTGCCCGGCCCGGCAGCTGCTGGACCGGATCGGCGACAAGTGGGTCAGCCTGGCGATCAACGCGCTGGCCGACGGCCCGCTGCGCTACAGCGAGATCAACCAGCGACTGGCCGGGGTGAGCCAGAAGATGCTCACCCAGACCCTGCGCAATCTCGAACGCGACGGCCTGCTGACCCGCACCGTGCTGCCCGAGGTGCCGGTCCGGGTGGACTACCGGCTGACCCCGCTCGGCCTGGAACTGCTGCCGGTCATGCGGACGATCAAGGGCTGGGCCGAGCAGCACATGGATCAGGTGCTGCTCGCCCGCTCCGCCTACGACGCGCGGTCCTGAGGTCACGCCGTCCCCCTGAGCTCGGCGGCCACCTCGGCGGCCAGCAGTCCGGTGACGTGCGCGCGCCAGTCCGGCGCGCCGTGTGGATCGTCGAACCACACCTCCGGTTCCAGCTCGGTCAGCGCGACCGCGAGATCGAATTCGGTGGGGACCGTGTCGAAGTCGAGCACCACCGGCCGCACCGTCGACGCGGTGACGGTGATCGCGCACCGCCCGTCGGCCTCGCGCCTGCCCATCACCACCGCGCCGGAGCGCCCGAGCGGGGCCAGCGCGATCTTGCGGAAGCTGGTGCGCGCCAGCAGACTCGCGGTCGGCACCAGGAAGGACCGCACGACAGCTCCGGCGGCGAGGATGTTCTCCCCGGGCCCGGTCACGAAGTCGCGCAGCGGAATCCGCCGCTCACCACCGCCGCGCGGCCAGATGACGGCGGTCGCGTCCAGCGCCACCAGCGCGCCGAGGACCGCACCGGCGGGTAGCGACAGGCAGACGTTCCCGCCGACGGTCGCGGTGCGCCAGATCTTGTGCGAGGCGAGCAGCGCCCGGCAGGACTGCGCGAACAGCGCCGTCCCCGGCCACCCCGGTCGCAGCACGTCCGACCCCAGTTCCCGGCCGGGATGCGCCCCGGCGAACTCGGCCAGCGTGCAGGTCGCGGCGATCTCGAGCCCGTCGCAGCGCTCCAGCAGCGGCGCCCAGCCGAGCGTGGTGATATCGACGAGCCGATCGAGCCGATCGTGCGGTTCGGAGAACAGGAATGTGCCGCCCGCCAGCACCGCGCTACCGGCGCCGACCTGTGCCAGGTCGGCGCGGTCACGGGCGAGAACCACCTCTCGAACAGTGTCCAGATCCACGTTCACCTCGCTTACCTCACCGGCCACAGTAGGGGCCGGGAGTTGCCACGATGTTGCGCGAAACCCGCGCCGGATTGCGACGCGGTTAACCCGGGGTACGCCATCCAGTGTGCCCCGAATTCGGCGTCATCGCTGTTCAGCGCACCGACCGCCGGAGTAACAAGATCATCGGCCCGCCCCCTCGCGCTCACGCACCAGCCAGCAGCGTCGACTGCGCCTCGGCGACATCGGCACCGACCGCCGCCTCGTCCACCGTGGTGACCACCCCGTCGCGCACCACTTCGCGCCCGTTCACCAGCAGCGCGGCCAGCGGCGGCGCCGACCCGAGGACCAGCGCGACGACCGGATCCTCGATCCCCGCGTGCGCGGGCGTGTCCAGCCGCCACAGCGCCAGATCGGCCAGCTTGCCCGGCTCGATCGAGCCGATCTCCGCGGCCCGGCCGAGCACCCGTGCCCCGCCCATGGTCGCCAGTTCCAGCGCGGCGCGCACGGTCATCGCCCGCGGCCCGCCGACGGCCCGCGCGTACAGCAGCGCGTTGCGCGGCTCCTCGATCATCGAGCTCGACTCGTTGCTGGCCGCGCCGTCCACACCGAGACCGACCGGCACGCCGGCGGCCACCAGATCCGCGGTCCGCGCGATGCCGGCGCCGAGCCTGCCGTTGGAGGTCGGGCAGTGCGCGACGCCGGTCCCGGTGCGCGCCATCGCGGCGATCGCCGGATCGTCGAGGTGCACGGCGTGGGCGTACCAGACGTCGTCGCCGAGCCAGCCCAGCTGTTCCATGTACTGCGCCGGGGTGCACCCGAAGGTCGACTGGCAGAAGTCCTGCTCGTCGATGGTCTCGGCCAGGTGGGTGTGCAGCCGCACCCCCGCCGACCTGGCCAGCGCCGCGGATTCCCGCATCAGGTCGGCGGTCACCGAGAACGGCGAGCACGGCGCGAGCGCGATCCGCACCATCGCGTCGGCGGACGGGTCGTGCCACCGCTCGATCGCCGCGCCGCTCGCCGCGAGGATGTCGTCGATCGATTCGACCACGTCGTCGGGCGGCAGCCCGCCCTTGCTCTGGCCCAAGTCCATCGACCCGCGCGCCGGTTGGAACCGCAGCCCGACCGCCGAGGCCGCGCCGATCTCGGCGGCGAGCAGGTCACCGCCGCCGCGCGGGAAGACGTAGTGGTGATCCGACGAGGTGGTGCAGCCGCTGCGCGCCAGCGAAACCAGCGCGCCGGTGGCGGCCACCCGCACCGACTTCTCGTCGATCCGCGACCACACCGGATACAGCGTGGTCAGCCATTCGAACAGGGTGTTGTCGGCGGCCAGCCCCCGGGTGATCCACTGGTACAGGTGGTGGTGGGTGTTGACCAGCCCCGGCGTCAGCACGCAACCGCGCCCGTCGATGCGGGTCACCTCGGGCCCGAGCTCCGGCGGCGCGCCCGCGCCGACCGCGTCGATCCGGTTGCCCCGCACCGTGACCCAGCCGTCGCGGTATTCGGTGCCCGCCGCGTCGACGGTCACCACCGCGCACCCGGCGATCAGCAGATCGGGCGCGCTCACGGCTGCCATGCGATCCCCGCCTCGGGTGCGTCCGCGCGCCGCAGGGTCGCGTGGATGGAGCCGTAGGGGCGGTCCGCCGCCCAGAACACCTCGCCGTTGTTCTCGACCCCGAAGCGGGCGAGGTCGTAGTCGAAGTGGTGCTTGTTCGGCGCCGACAACCGGATCTCGGCGAGCACCGGGAACCGTTCCAGCGCCGCGGTTCCCATCGCGTGCAGGGTCTGCTGGAGCGCCTTGGAGTAGGTCGTCGCGAACAGTTCGAGCAGCGTGGCCCGGATGCCGTCGTAGGTCTCGTCCCAGTCGAATCCGCTGGTCTCGGCGAAGCGCCACTGCACGATCAGCGAGGTGGCCAGCACCCGGTCGTGGGTGGGGGCCAGGGTCGTGTACTCGTCGGTGAGGAAGTCCGCGAACTCCGACCCGGTGGACTTGAGCACCACCAGGTCCTTGATCCCGCCGATCACCCAGGTGCGCTGGTCGGCGCCCTTGCCCGCCACCGTCACCGCGGCGGTGCGCACCTCCGGCCCCTGCCGCACCCAGGTGTGATCGTGTTCCTTCCCGTCGATCGATACCCGCTGCCACCCATAGGACTCCACATCGATCCGCGCGCTCGACACGGGCTCCACGGTGTCGGTGAAATGCTTCGCCAGCGCGATCGCGTAGTCCTCGACGGTGTCGAGTCCCGGCCGCTTCGCGAAGACGAAGGCCATGTTCTTCTGGGTGTCGGTGGGCAGGACGTGACGCTGGTCACCCTCGGTGTAGGCCGCCGCGAAATCACCACGGAGCGTGGTCGAGACGTTCACATCGCGGATCTCGTGGCGCGCGTTCTCCTTGTGGAAGCGCACCACCCGGTTCTCGGCCTTGCCGTAGCGATTGTCGGCCAGCTCGATCGGACCACTCAGTGGCATCTGGTTGCTCAGCTCCCTCGGTAGGTGGAATAGGCGAACGGCGACAACAGCAGCGGCACATGCAGATGCGGCTGCTCACCCACCGTGAACGCGACGCAGACCTCGGGATAGAAGGTCTCGACTCCCTGCGCCGCGAAATAGCTGCCGGTATCGAAGAACAGGCGGTAGTCGCCCGGATTCAACCCGGCGGCAAGCTCTTTCACCCGGCCGTCGGCATCGGTCAGCGCCTCGGTGAGACGCTGCTCGCCGCGGGTCAGCCACACGGCGACGCCCGCCGCGGGCACCCCGCGCACGGCGTCGAGCACGTGCGTGCTCAGCCCGGTCACGACGACGCCACCAGTCGGGCGAGCCGAAGCCGATTGATCTTTCCCAGTTCGGTGCGCATGACCTGCCTCTCGGTCGACGGATCGTTGTCCAGCCGTGCCCGCAGGACGGCGAGCAACTCCGCGCCGTCGCGCCCTGCCGCGCAGACCAGATAGAGATGGCCGAACTTGGCCTCGTAGTCGCGGTTGCCCGCGGCCAGCGCGGCCTTGACGTCGGCGCCCGCGACGCCCGCCTGCTCGCGGGCCGAGGCCGCCGAGGTCGGGCGATCCCCGATCCGCGGGTGACCGGCCAGCGCCGCGTCGAGCTCGGCGTCGTCGAGCGCGGCCGAGGCGGCGTCGGCCGCCGTGAGCAGCGCGTCCGTGCTGGTATAGGGCCGCGCGGCGGCGATCGCCCGCGCCCAGCCCGGTGCGGAGCAACAGGCGAGCAAGGCCGCTTCGGCGGCCGCGGCGGAGAGCGCGTTGAACTCCGCCAGGCCGATCGATTCGCTCGTCATCGATCCAGCATCTCCCCATCACCGACCGCGGGCCACCGATGTGCGGTCGGTCACGTCGGCGTGTCGTCGTCCTTGCGCTCCCCTGCTGTAATCGAGCGGCAACATTGCGCAATTACCTTCACCGTCATGCCCCCGATCGACCCTCCCGTGCCGTCGGCGTGCACGGGTGTCGTCCTCGCGGCGGGCGCGGGCACCCGCTACGGCAAACCCAAGGCACTCGCCGAAGACGGCGCCTGGCTGCGCGCGGCGATCACCGCCCTGCGCGACGGCGGCTGCGATCCGGTGATCGTTCTGCTCGGCGCCACCGGGCCCGATCCGGCCGCCGTGCACCTGCCGCCGGAGACCGAGTGGCGGTGGGTCGCGGACTGGGCCACCGGCCTCTCCGCGACCGTGCGCGCGGGCCTGCGCGCGGCCGCCGAGGCGGGCACCCGGTATGTGGCGTTCCTTCCCGTCGACACCCCCGATATCGGAGCCGATGTGGTCGCGCGGGTACTCGCCGCGGCCCGCGCGAGCGAGAGCGGACTGGCTCGTGGTGTGTTCTCCGACACACCTGGCCATCCCGCTGTGATCGAGAACAAGCACTGGGACGCCATTTCGGCGGAAGCCGTAGGCGATGTGGGAGCTGGTTCCTATTTGGGCGCCAGTCAGGATATGGTGTGCGTCACGTGCGACGACTTGGCGACAGGGAACGATCGCGATTTCCCGGTAGTCGGCGCACGGTGATCGGAGTTTTGGGATATGCGCGATATCGTCGATGACCTTCTGCGAGTGTGGCATTCGGGCCGTACCGGCGGCCTCGCCACCGTGGTCCGTACCATCGGCACGAACGCGCTGCCGATCGGGTCGGGAATGCTCGTCACCCCCAATGGCGGAGTCTTCGGATCCATTGCTTCCGGGCGCCTGGAAGAGACGGTCTACGAGGCGGCACTGGAAGCCGCGCAGACCGGCATCCGGCAACTACGTCGCTACAGCCTGATCACCGGAATGGAATCAGGATCCGACGACGGCGAACTGGTCGATATCTTCATCGAGCCGTTCTCCTGCCGCGATTTCCCGGAATTCCCCGCTATCGCCGCCGATATCCAGGCCCATCGCCGGGTCACCGTGTTCACCGTGGTGTGGAACCAGGATCCCGATGTCATCGGTCAGCATCTGGTCACCGATCGCAAACACGCCACCGAGCTGGTCGCCCTGCCCGAGTCGGACCTGTTCGTCGCCTCCTACTGCCCGCCGCCGCGCCTGATCATCTTCGGCGCCAACGCCTACGCCGCCACCCTGGCCGCCCAGGCCAGGATGATCGGCTACCGGGTCAGCATCTGCGATTCGCGTCCCGAGTTCGCCGATCCCGCGTCGTTCCCCGGCGCCGAGGTCGTCGTTGACTGGCCGCACCGCTACCTGAACACCCTCTCGGCCGCGGGCGAGATCGACAGCAGCACCGGCATCGTGGTGCTGGCCAACGAGCCCCGCTTCGAGATCCCGCTGCTCACCGTCGCCTTACGACTACCCGAGCTGGGCTACCTCGCCGCGCTCGGCTCGCCCGCCGACCAGGCCCGTCGCCTCGACGACCTGCGCGCAGGCGGCTTCGACGAGCCCACCCTGGCCCGCCTGCACGTGCCGGCCGGCCTCGAATCGGGCCCGCGCACGCCGGCCGAGACCGCCGTCTTCGTCACCGCCGACTTCCTCGCCTCGCGCGCGGGCCTGCGCCTGGCCGCCCGCCGCGACTACGGGTCGGCGGCGGTCGGCCTGGCGATCTAGGACTACTTCAACCCGGGGTTCTCCGCGTAGACCTCGCGCAGGATCGACAGGTCGAACAGCTGCTCGGCCTTGATGTCGATCTTCGCCGTGCGCAGCGCGGCGATGTTCTGCTCGATCAGCGCGTCGGTCATCGACAGCAGACCGTCGGTCTTGGTCGAGGCCGAGACGACCAGGTCGTTCTGCGCGATGGCCTCCTTGGTCTGCTCGCCCAGCTCGAGCTTCTGGTCCTTGCCGTAGACCTCGACGGCCAGCCGGGCCGACTCGGCGGGATCGGCGACCGCGTCGCGCCAGCCCTTGATCTCGGCGATCAGGAACGCCTTCAGCTTGTCGCGCTCGTTGTCGATGGTGTCCTGGGTGACCGTCAGCGTCTCGGCGACCAGCGGCAGGCCGAAATCGGCGAACAGGAAGTGGTCGTTGGCGAAGCCCTTGGCGGCCAGGGTGATCGGTTCGTTGGTCACGTAGCTGACCCAGCCGTCGACCTCGCCGTTGGCCAGCGGTGTCGGGTCGAACTGCGCGGGCACCACCGTCACCTCGCCCGGCTTGATGCCGTTGGCGGCCAGCAGGGCGCTGAAGATCAGCTGGTTGGTGTCCTGCACGCCGATCTTGCGGCCCTTCATGTCCGCGGGTGACTTGATCGGCTTGCCCGCCGCGCTGACGATCGCGAACGGATTCTTCTGATAGGTCGCGCCGACGATCTTCGCGGGCAGTCCCTCCAGGATCGCGGGCGCGGTGGTCTGCGGCGCGGACAGCCCGATCCACACCTTCCCGGTGTCGAGTCCGGCCTCCACCGAGGTACTCGCCGCGCCACCCGCGATGAGGTCTACCGCACCGAATCCCGCATCCTTGAAATATCCCTTCGAATCCGCGAAATACTCACCCGCGAATTCGATGTTCTTCAGCCACGACAACTGCACCGCGACCTTGCCGTATTTCGAGCCGTCGTCACTCGAACCGTTCGACGAACTCCCCGAACTGCTTCCGCACGCGGCCAGCAGTCCGGCCCCGCCGAGCGCGGCCCCGGTCAGCGCGGAATAGCGGAGAAAGGAACGACGGTCGATACTGTTCATGCGCCGAATGTAGTTTCGGTGCGTTTCGTTCTCTTTGCGTCTGCGTTCCGCCGCTATTCCTTCCCGATCAGGCCCGCCCGGCGCTCGGGCCGAACCGCGCGAGCACCAGATTCTCGACGACGCCGACGATCGCGTAGAGCAGCACCGACACCACCGTCACCACCACGATCGAGGCCCACAGCCGGTTGTACTGGAACATCGGAATGGCGCGCACCAGGCTGGCGCCCAAACCCGTTCCGCTGCCGAGCCATTCACCGAGCAATGCGCCGATCAGCGCGCCCGGCACCGAGACCCGGGCCGCGGCGAACACCGAGGGCAGCGCGGCGGGAACGGCGACCATCCGCAGCCGGGTCCACCGCGAGCCGCCGTAGGCGGTCACCAATTCCATGGCCTGCCTCGGCGCTTGGCTCAGCCCGGTCATGATCATCACCAGCGCCGGGAAGAACACCACGATCGCGGCCAGCACCGCGACGCCCACCGTGCCGCGGCCGAAGACCAGCACCACGATCGGGCTCAGCGCCACCAGCGGCACCGAGCGCAGCAGCATCGCTACCGGCATGAACGTCTGCCGCACAGCCGAATACAGCACGAACAGCGCGGCCACCCCCAGGGCGCCGAGCATGCCGACGGTGAAGCCGATCGCGGCGTCGCGCAGGGTGATCGCGAGGTCGTCGAGGATCGCCTGGCGGGCCGTTGCGGCGCCCGGCGCGGTCACCAGGTAGCGCCAGATGTCCGACGGCGTCTTGCCGACCCGCGGCCCGATCTGCGGGAACGCCCGCAGGAACAGCGACCAGATGACCAGCAGCAGGATCAGCGAGGTCGCCAGCGGCAGCAGGAAGCGGCCGATCCGGCGCAGCACGGTGGTCGTCATCGCCGCTCCTCCGTACTCGCCGTCCACGGCGTGATCAGTCGCGCGGCCACCGCGACGAGCAGATAGCCCAGCCCGGCCAGCGCGGCAGCGGCCAGTGCCATGCCCCAGGTGCGCGGCACGTTGTAGGCGGTCTGCGCGGCCGTCAGCGCGACGCCGATCCCGCTGTCGACACCGCCCAGGTATTCGCCGATGATCGCGCCGAGCACGGCCGACGGCGCGGCGATCTTCAAGGCGGCGAACGTATTCGGCAACGCCGCGATCGCCTGCACCCGGTACAGCCGCTGCCAGCGACCGCCGCCGTAGGCGCGCACCAGATCCAGGCTCGCCGGGTCGGCCGAGCGCAGGCCGGTGACCGCGCCGACCATGGTGGTGAAGAAGCAGTACATGGCGGCCAGGAACACCGTCGGGGTGCGACCGCCGAAGACCACCAGGATGATCGGGCCCAGCGCCACCAGTGGCGTGCAGTAACTCAGGATGGCCAACTGGGTGGCCAGCGGCTCGATTCGCGGGATCAGCATGATCAGCGCGGCGAGCCCGATCGCGAGGGCGTTGCCCCACAGGAAGCCCTGGAGCGCGCCCGCCGCCGTCACCCGGAAGTTCGGCCCGTACAGGCCCCAGCCGTCCGACCACATGGTCGACAGCACCCGCCAGGGCGTCGGCACCGTGCCACCGGCCACGCCCGCGGCCGCCAGCACCCACCACAGCGCGATCAGGGCGGCGACGCCCAACGCACCCGCCATCCGATGACCACGGAATCCCCCTCCGAGCCGCGCACGAATCGCGCTCACCGGCGGCTGCCCGCCCGTGGCCTCGACCAGCGGCTCCGACCCCGCGAGTGCCTCACTCATGCGACACCACCGCGGCCGAACAGCAGCTCGGAGAGGTAATCGCAGAGCTTGTGGAATTCCGGCGTCCGCATCATTTCGGGCGTGCGCGGGCGCGGCAGATCGATCTCGACCAGCTCCAGCACCCGTCCGGGACGCGGGCTCATCACCGCGACCACGTCGGAGAGGAACACCGCTTCCCCGATGCCGTGGGTGACCATCAGCGTGGTCGCGGGCTTCTCGGTCCAGATGCGCAGCAGTTCCAGGTTCAGCCGCTGCCTGGTCATGTCGTCGAGGGCGCCGAACGGTTCGTCGAGCAGCAGCACCGACGGCTGCACCACCAGTGCGCGGGCGATCGAAACCCGTTGGCGCATACCGCCGGACAACTGCGCGGGCTTGGCCTTCTCGAAACCCTCCAGGCCGACCAGCGCGATCAGCTCGGCGATCCGCTCCGGTTCGGCGGGCAGCCCGGCGACCTGCAGCGGCAGCCGGATGTTCGACTCGACGCTGCGCCAGGGCAGCAGCGCGGAATCCTGGAACGCGATCCCGAGCTGATGGCCGCCGCGCAGTCGCTCCGGCGTCAGCCCGTTGATCGTGGCGGTGCCCGCGGTGGGTTCGTCCAAACCGGCCAGAATTCGCAAAACGGTCGATTTGCCGCATCCCGACGGGCCGAGCAGGGAGAGGAATGCGCCGTTCGCGGTCCGCAGATCGACCGAGTCCAGCGCGCGCACGGTATCGCGACCCACCCGGAACGACTTGCTCAACCCGCTGATCTCGATCCCGGCCGACGCGCCGCCGGGGATTTCCTTACCCATGGCCGTCACCATAAGAGCGGCTGGTTGCGGCGGTATTTCCGATTCGCGGGCAGTATTGCGCGGTCGTTAACCGTGCTCGAGGTCACGGCGAATTGTGAACCAGTAACGATTCTGTCCCGCCGGAGGACATAGAGTGTCGGAGGATCTGACAGCCCCGCAGCCGTCGAGCGCGCATCGTTCGGCCAAGGGGGGAAGCACTGCGATGACGGAGCCGACACGGCCCGTGGACTGGAACCGACTGTTCGATGAAGCTCTCTGCTGTACGTACCGTGGCCGCCTTGCGCACCACCGCCGTAGCTCTGACCGCCGCGCTGTCGGTGGCCGTGATCGCGGGCGGCGGCGCCGCCTCGGCCGAACCCGAGAAGCCCTCTGCCGTGTCGTCGATCGTCAAGGACGGGCGCACCTGGCACCTGAAGGTGTACTCGGCGGCCATGAAGAAGGACATCACCGTCGACGTGCAGCGTCCGGTCGACGAGTCCAAGCCCGCCCCCAACCTCTACCTGCTCAACGGCCTCGACGCCGGTGAGGGCACGGCCAGCTGGGCCGCGCAGACCAACGCGCTCGGCTTCCTGGCCGACAAGCAGGTCAATGTCATCCAGCCGGTCGGCGGCCGCGGCAGCTACTACGCCGACTGGCAGAAGGAAGACGCCCGCCTCGGCCTGAACAAGTGGAACACCTTCTTCACCCAGGAGCTGCCGCCGCTGCTCGACAGCACCCTCAACTCGACCGGCCTCAACTCGCTGGCCGGCCTGTCCACCTCCGGCACCTCGGTGCTGCAGCTGGCCGAGGCCAAGCCGGGCCTGTTCAAGTCCGTCGCCGCCTACTCCGGCTGCGCGCAGATCGCCGACCCGATGGGCAGGCAGTTCGTCAAGTTCTCCGTGGAGACCTGGGCGGGTGGCGACACCGAGAACATGTACGGCCCGGACAACGACCCGGCCTGGGTCGCCAACGACCCGGTCCTCAACGCCGAGAAGCTGCGCGGCACCAACCTCTACATCTCCAGCGGTAGCGGTCTGCCGGTGATGGAGGACGTGCGCTACTACACCGAGGGCAACGGCCCGATGGGCGTGGTCAACCTCGGTCTCGGCGTCGCGATCGAAGCCGCGACCAACGCGTGCACGCAGAACCTGAAGACCAAGCTGGACTCGCTGGGCATCCCGGCCACCTACATGTTCAACCCGGTCGGCACCCACTACTGGCCGTACTGGGAGCAGGCGCTGCACGAGTCGTGGCCGATGCTGGCCCAGGGCATGGGCATCTGATTCTCCGCAGAACCGAAAAGGGAGGCGTCCGATCGGACGCCTCCCTTTTTCGTCGGCTCAGGTCGTCCGGGATGCTCAGGTCGGCAGTGCCGAAGGCCGGACCGACAGCCCGGACCGGATGAAATAGGCGATCTCGTCGCAGATCTCGTCGACCGAGATCGCGTCACCGGGAACGGTGGCGTGCACCATCTCCTGCGCCAGAGAATTCACCGCGCCGATCAGCGCGAGCGTGAACAGGTGCACACTGCGCGATTCCGCTTCCCCGCGCGCGGCGGCCCGCTGGGCCTCCCTGGTGAGCAGGCCGGAGACCGATCGCCGCTGCGCGCGCCGCCACTCCTCCACCGCCGGGCTCACCCCGACCACCTCGACGTAGAACACTCTGGCCGCGCGACGATCCCGGCAGGTCACGGCGAGAAAAGCCCGGAAGCTCTCCACCACGCGCACCACCAGCGGCTGCTCGCTGGTGCGTTCCAGCGCCTCGTCGACCCGGTGCAGCGCGGCGGTGTTGAGCCGGTCGACCAGGGCGATCAGCAGCGCCTCGCGACTGCCGATGTCCTCGTAGAAACTGCGGGTCGACACATTCGCCGTCGCGCACAGGCGCTCGATCGAGGTCGACGAATAACCCTGGGTACCGAATAGTTCCAGTGCGGCATCGGTCAACCGGTTTCGCCGCATGGCTACTCGCTGCTGGCGCGACAATCCACCGTAACTACGACCACTATCGGTTTCATCCACACGCCGAACCACCCGTGCATGCTAGCGCGCACCCGGCGGGCATCCGGGCGAATCGGAAATTGGTACTGCCACGAATTCCGCTGGCACAGCGGAATTGTCGCGCCGGTAACTCAGTCCTGTTCCGGCGCCGGTTCACCCTCGTCCAGCGGTTCGGCCAACGGCCAGCCACCGGCGGCCAGATGCGAAGCCACGCGCGAGACGTCGTCCGGCGCGGGCTGCTGCTTGGCGAAATCGGCGATCGCCGCCGCGATCTCGGCCTCGCTGATCGATTCCCGGTTCGGATTGGCCTCGATCAGCTTCTCGCCGATCACGACCACCTCGTAGTCGGTGAGGTGCCGGTGCAGGACCGCGAACAGCGCGACATAGTCCGATTGCGGGATGCCCTGCGGATATCCGGCGCGCAGCCAGCCGAGCACCCGCGAGAGCAGGTTGCGCCGGACGGCAGGCGTTGGAGTCGGATCTGTCATCGCGTCCTCGCTCATGCTTGACCGAACAGATGGATGCCGAACTGATGGGCGATGAAGGCCTTCGCGGTGAACAGGATTCCGGTGATCACCACCATGACGATGACGACCACGCAGATCAGCGCACCGGCCAGCGCCGGGTAGTTGCGGCGGACGCGACCGTCGGCGTCGACCGTCTCCGCCTGGGCCCACCACCGCACGGCGAAGGCGAAGACCGCGGGCACGCCGGCGCCGAAGACCAGCGCGGCCAGCACCACTTCCCACAGTGAACTCAGATTCGTGATCACGGATTGCACGATCGCTCCTTTACCCGGCGTGGTGCTGTTCGACCGACGACGGCGTCGCCGCGGGCGGCACACCCTCGGGCCACTCGTTGACATTGTGGGTGCCGACCGGATCGCGGCGCGACCGCAGATAGATGCCGAGCGCACCGCCGATCAGGATCGCGAACACCACCAGGACGCCGGGCAGGCCACCGATGAGGTGCGCGATGGCCCAGCAGATCGCGCCGACGATGCCCGCCATCGGCAGCGTAAGCAGCCAGGCGACGGCCATCCGGCCCATCACCCGCCAGCGCACCTCGGCGCCCTTGCCGATGCCGGTGCCGAGGATCGAGCCGGTCGCGGTCTGCGTGGTCGACAGCGGCAGGCCGAAGTGCGCCGAGGTGAGGATGATCGCCGCCGAGGTGGACTCGGCGGCCATTCCCTGCGGCGACTCGATCTCGACCAGGCCCTTGCCCAGGGTCCGGATGATCCGCCAGCCGCCGAGGTAGGTGCCGAGGGCGATCGCCACCGCGCAGGCCGCCATCACCCACAGCGGCATGTGGTCGTCCTTGTCGAGCGTGCCGTAGGCCACCAGCGCCAGGAAGATGATGCCCATCGTCTTCTGCGCGTCGTTGGTGCCGTGGGCCAGCGAGACCAGCGACGCCGACCCGATCTGGCCCCAGCGGAAGCCCTCGTTCGCCTTGTCCTCGTCGACGCCACGGGTGATCCGGTACACCAGGAAGGTGGCGATGGCCGCGACCAGCGCGGCGATCACCGGGGCCAGGATCGCGGGCACCACGATCTTGATCAGCACGCCCTCCGAGCCCGACGCCCAGATCACGCCGTTCCAGCCGAGCGCGGCGATCGTGGAGCCGATCAGGCCGCCGAACAGCGCGTGCGAGGAACTCGACGGCAGCCCGAGCAGCCAGGTCAGCAGGTTCCACAGGATGCCGCCGACCAGGCCGGCGAAGACGATGACGAGCAGGTCCTGCCCGCCCACGTCGTTCAGCTGCACGATGCCCTTGGCCACAGTCGCCGCCACCGATACCGACAGGAAGGCGCCGATCAGATTCAGCACGCCGGAGAGCGCCACCGCCACGCGCGGCTTCAGCGCCCCGGTGGCGATCGAGGTCGCCATGGCATTGGCCGTGTCGTGGAATCCGTTGGTGAAGTCGAATGCGAGAGCTGTGACGATGACGATCAACAGGACCATTAGTTCGGCGCTCACCCGAACAGTGTGTCGTATGCCGATACCGGATTGCCAAACTGTTGCAGGTAAGTCCCCGACGGGTCAGCTCACGACCCCCAGCGCGCGCACCGCGTCGATGGTGTCGGCCTGCTCGGGCTCCTTGTCCGGCCGGTAGCGCAGCACCCTGGCGAAGCGCAGGGCGACACCGCCCGGGTACCTGGTACTGGCCTGGACACCGTCGAGCGCGATCTCGACGACGAGCCGTGGGCGCAGGAACACGGCGTGCCCGTCGGTGTGGGTCTGGTGCCGGGGGAACTCCGCGGTCTGCCAGCGCAGCAGCTCGTCGGTGAGGCCCTTGAACGTCTTGCCGACCATCACCGGCTCGCCCGTCTCCGGGTCGCGCGCGGCCAGGTGCAGGTTCGACAGGAACCCGGTGCGCCTGCCGTAGCCCCACTCCGCGCCGATCACCAGCAGGTCGAGGGTGTGCGCCGGTTTGATCTTCTGCCACGCCTTGCCGCGCCTGCCCGCCGCGTACGGCGCGTCCAGTGCCTTGACCATCACGCCCTCGTTGCCGACGGCCAGCGCGTCGTCGTAGTACTCGGCGGCCGCCTCGGCGTCGGGGGCGACCAGCGCCGGGATGACGTGCTCGCCCGCCACCCCGGCCAGCGCGGCGCGGCGGGCCCGCAGCGGTTCGTCGATCAGGTCGACGCCGTCGAGGTGCAGGCAGTCGAAGAAGTAGGGGTGCAGCAGCAGGTCCCTGGCGTCCTCGCCGACGGTCGCGAACCGGCTCATCGTCTCCTGGAACGGGCGCGGCCTGCCCGCGTCGGTCAGCGCGAGGGTCTCCCCGTCCAGGACCACGCTCGTGCAGTCGAGTCCGGCGACCAGCTCGACCAGCTCGGGCACGCTCGCGGTGATGTCGCGCAGCGTGCGGGTGAAGACCCACACGCGCTCGCCGTCGCGGTGCACCTGGATCCGGGCGCCGTCGAGCTTGTGCTCGACGCTCACCTGCGGGCCGAGTTCGGCCAGCGCCTCGTCGAGCGAGCCGCCCGGTGACGCGAGCATCGGCGCGACCGGCCTGCCGACCTCGAGCCGGAACGCGGTGAGCGCCGCCTCCCCGCCGGTGACCGCGGCGACGGCGGTCGCGGGTAGCTGACCGGACAGCATGTGCGCGCGCCGCACCACCTCGACCGGGATGCCGGTGGCCAGCGCGAGCGCCTCGACGACGACCGCGGTGAGCGCGCCCTGGCGCAGTTCCCCGGTGAGCAGCCGGATCAGGAAGGACTGTTCGTCCTCGGTCGCGGCGGTGAACAGGGCCGTGAGCAGTTCCCGCCTGCGCAGTGTCGAGCCGGTGCCGCTGAGCCCGGTTAGTTCGGTGAAGACGCCGTCGACCTCGCCGACGGTCAGCCGCGGCGCGCCGCTCGGTGGCGTCTCCAGGCCGGCCACCGTGCGCCACCCCGCGCCGATCCGGCCCTGCACCAGGTCACCGGAGAGCCAGGCGACGACGGTCCCGATCTCCGCCGGGCCCGCGGCGGCGAAGAGCTCGGCCAGCGCGGCGATCTTCGCCTTGCGCGACCTGGTCGCTCGCACGGCCGCCGAGGCCGCGACGACATCGCTGAACAGCACCCGACGACGGTAGCGCGACGGTGTGACACATCGCTCAGCCCCCGCTGTTAAGAATCCATTGGCAAGGTTGCGAAACCGCCCATAAACTGGACATATGGCCAAGACCTATGTCGGTGCGCGGCTGCGCCAGCTGCGGACCGAGCGCGGGCTGAGCCAGGTCTCGCTGGCCCAGAAGCTGGAGATCTCGGCCAGCTATCTCAACCAGATCGAGCACGACGTGCGGCCGCTGACGGTGCCCGTGCTCAAGCGGATCAACGAGGTCTTCGGCGTCGATCCGGCCTTCTTCTCCGCCCACGACGACACCCGGCTCATCGCCGAGTTGCAGGAAGTCGTGATGGACGCCGAGCTCGGCATCGAGGCCGACACCCAGGAGATCGCCGACATGGTCTCGGCGCATCCGAGCATGGCGCGCGCCCTGGTCGCCATGCACAACCGGTACCGCAACACCAGCGCCCAGCTGGCCGCCGCCACCGAGGACCGGTTCTCCGACGGTTCCGGCAGCGCCGCGATCAGCAAGCCGCACGAGGAAGTGCGCGACTACTTCTACCAGCGCCAGAACTACATCGACGAACTCGACACCGCGGCCGAGGACCTCACCGCGCGCATCCGGTTCCACGGCGGTGAGGTGAGCACCGAGATCGTGCGGCTGCTGCGCGCGCACGGCGTGCGGATCGTCGAGCGGATCGACCTCGGCGAGGGCGTGCTGCACCACTACGACCCCGAGACCAAGCAGCTCGAGATCTCCCCGCACCTGTCCGGCGGGCAGCGCACCTTCAAGCTGGCCGCCGAACTGGCCTATCTCGAGTGCGGGCCGCTGCTCGACAAGCTGGTCGAGGAGGGCAATTTCGCCTCCGAGGCCTCGCGCAAGCTGGCCATGCTCGGCCTGGCCAACTACTTCGCCGCGGCGACGGTGTTGCCCTACACCCACTTCCACGAGGTGGCCGAGGACTTCCGCTACGACATCGAGCGCCTGTCGGCCTTCTTCTCACAGAGTTACGAGACCATCTGCCACCGGCTCTCGACGCTCCAGCGGCCGAGCCTGCGCGGCGTGCCGTTCTCCTTCGTCCGCGTCGACCGCGCGGGCAATATGTCGAAACGCCAGTCCGCCACCGGTTTCCACTTCTCCGCCAGCGGCGGCACCTGCCCGCTCTGGAACGTCTACGAGACCTTCGCCTACCCCGGCAAGATCATGACCCAGATCGCCCAGATGCCTGACGGCCGCAAGTACCTCTGGGTCGCCCGCACCGTCGAACGCCGCGCCACCCGCTACGGCCAGCCCAGCAAGACCTTCGCCATCGGCCTAGGCTGCGAACTCCGCCACGCGGGCCGCGTCGTCTACGCCGACGGCATCGACCTCGGCGAAGCCACCGCCACCCCGATCGGCGCCGGCTGCCGCGTCTGCGTCCGCTCCAACTGCCCCCAGCGCGCCTTCCCCCCACTAGGCAAGGCCCTCGACATCAGCGAACACCGCAGCTCGGTCTCCCCCTACCTGATCAAGTAGTCCACCGACTCAGCTACTCAGTTCACGCACTGAGGGGATGACGGGCCAAGTATTCGGCTACCGCCCGGCGCAGGACATCACTCGGCGTCGTCTCGGCCTGGTCGGCGTACGCTGCCAGACGCGCATCCAACTCGGCCGGAAGTCGTACAGTCCGGACCGGACTCTTCCCGCCGCGGGCCCCACCGATCGGCCGCCCCATCGTCAATTCGGGCCCCGCTTCGATCGGGCCGACGACCGCGTAGTCGCCGTGCTCGAACTCGGCAGCCATCGCTTCGTACTCTTCAGCACTTCGCTTTGCCATCAAGGACTCTCCGTTCCACTCCATGAACTCCGTTGCGGCCGTTGCCGGATCGCACACGGCAGCGAGATGCCTGCCAGCGCGTACACCTCGGCAGCAACTCGCGCGGTCAGCCGCATACCTCCCGGGTGATGTCCTCGACGCTCTCTGCCACCACCTCGAGCCACGGCTCGTTGTCCAGCCGCCCGACGAACACGAACACTGCCGCTTCCGGGTCCATCCTTGATCTCACCGCGCATCGCAGCATCGGATACGAGATGATCGCGCGAATCTCGTCTTCCAGGATGCCGTGCTTCAACGCAGATTGGTTGACGTGGATCCGCACCAGATAAGTGTATGACACTTACCTGGTGCACGCCACTACCTATCGGCGGCGGTCAGAAGGCTTCCTCCGGGATGGACATGATGTCGTTGTCGAGGGTGGCGAGGATGTTCCTGGTGGCGGTGAGTTCGGGGAGGACGTTCTTGGCGAAGAAGCTCGCCGCGGCCACTTTGCCCTGGTAGAAGGGGCGGTCCTTGGGGGCGGTGTCGGCGGCGAGGGCCGCGGCGGCGATGTCGGCCTGGACGAGCAGGCGCCAGGCGATGAGCAGGTCGCCGACCGACATCAGGAAGCGGACCGAGCCGAGGCCGACCTTGTAGAGCTCGGTGGGGTCGGTCTGGCCCGCCATGGCGTAGCCGGTGAGGGTGGACGCCATCGCGCCGATGTCGGCCTGGGCGGTGCGCAGCAGGGCGCGCTCGGTGGCGAAGCGGCCGGTGTCGCTGTCCAGGTAGGCGGTGATCTGCGCGTTCAGGTGCGCCAGCGCGGCGCCGCGATCGCGAATGATCTTGCGGAAGAAGAAGTCCTGGGCCTGGATCGCGGTGGTGCCCTCGTAGAGCGAGTCGATCTTGGCGTCGCGGATGTACTGCTCGATCGGATAGTCCTGCAGATAACCGGAGCCACCGAAGGTCTGCAGCGACTCGGTGAGCAACTGATACGCCCGCTCCGAGCCGACCCCCTTGACGATCGGCAGCAGCAGATCGTCCACCCGGTGCGCCAGCTCCGCGTCGGCGCCGGAGACGAGCTGTGCCACGTCCTCGTTCTGATGCGCGGCGGTATACAGATACACCGCGCGCAACCCTTCGGCGTACGCCTTCTGCATGGCCAGCGACCGCCGCACATCGGGGTGATGGGTGATGGTGACGCGCGGCGCCGCCTTGTCCGCCATCTGCGTCAGATCCGCGCCCTGCACGCGCGTCTTGGCGTACTCCAGCGCGTTCAGGTACCCCGTCGACAACGTCCCGGACGACTTCACGCCCACCGTCATCCGCGCGTTCTCGATCACCTTGAACATCTGCGCGATGCCGTTGTGCACGTCGCCGACGAGCCAGCCCTTGGCAGGCACCGCGGTGCCACCGAAGGTGACCTCACAGGTCGGCGAGGACTTGATCCCCATCTTGTGCTCGACCCCGGTCACGTACACGCCGTTGCGGTCACCGAGCTCGAACGTCTCGGGATCGAAGAGGAACTTCGGCACGTAGAACAGCGACAGCCCCTTGGTGCCGGGACCGGCACCCTCCGGCCGGGCGAGCACCAGGTGGAAGACGTTCTCCGCGATCTCACCCACATCACCACCGGAGATGAACCGCTTCACGCCCTCGATGTGCCACGATCCGTCGGGCTGCGGCACGGCCTTGGTCCGGCCGGCGCCGACGTCGGACCCGGCGTCGGGCTCGGTGAGCACCATGGTGCCCTGCCAGCCACGCTCGAAGCCGCCACGCGCCCAGCGTTTCTGATCCTCGGTGCCGACCTCGTAGAGCACCGAGCCCATCAGCGGGCCCATATTGAAGAAGCTGGCCGCCGGATTGGCGCAGATGACGAGCTCGTTGATCGCCCACATCAGCACGTTCGGGGCGGCGGTGCCGTCCATGCCCTCCGGCATGCCGAGGCGGAACCACCCCGCCTCCTGCACCGCGGCCACCGTCTTGCGTAACGGTTCGGGCACGGAGATGTCGAAGGTGTCCGGATGGAATACCACGGGGTGCCGGTCGGCGTCGGCGAACGAGTCCGCGATCGGCCCCTCGGCCAGCCGTTCGACCTCGGCGAGAATCTGGCGCACCGTCTCGGAATCCAGGTCGCCGTAGGCGCCGGTATCCAGGAGCTTGTCGAGGTTGAGCACCTCGAACAGATTGAACTCGATGTCCCGCACGTTCGCCTTGTAGTGCCCCACGTGGCGCCTCCTCGACTGACCACACACGGCCCGAGTGCCGCGTGCTCCGGCTGTTCGACGTCGTACGAATTCGAAGCGTGCCGCACCGTGGCGTCCCTACGCAACCGTAGGCGCGCAGCCGCCGACACCCGCCGCCGAGCAATTGTTCACATGGATGAAACAGACGAAACGGACACGTGACCGAGAGATATTCCGGTGCAACAAGTTCCCTCTACTGTTCCGCTCACGAATACAGCCGCTGTATACAACTCGGTGTACGTCCAGTCACCGGGGCAGACCGCGGTGGTGTTCGTTGTGGCGCGTGTGGCGCCGCCGTTACACCTGATGAGGAGAACCGCCCCATGTATCGATCCCGTTTGGCCAAGGCACTCGCGGTGCCCGCCGCGGTGGCCGTCACCGGCCTGTTGCTCACCGGTTGCGGTGCCCGTGACGACGCGTCGTCCGGCTCGACCGCCGCCTCGTGCGTCGACACCACCAAGGACACCATCAAGGTCGGCTCGCTGCACTCGCTGTCCGGCACCATGGCCATTTCCGAAGTCACCGTGGCCAATTCGACCAAGCTGGCGATCGACCAGATCAACGCCGCCGGCGGTGTGCTCGGCAAGAAGATCGAGATCGTCCTCGAAGACGGCGCCTCCGACCCGAAGACCTTCGCCGAGAAGGCGGAGAAGCTGATCAGCTCCGACTGTGTCGCCGCGGTGTTCGGCGGCTGGACCTCGTCGAGCCGCAAGGCCATGAAGCCCAAGTTCGAGAGCCTGAACTCGCTGCTCTACTACCCCGTGCAGTACGAGGGCCTGGAAGACAGCAAGAACATCTTCTACACCGGCGCCACCACCAACCAGCAGATCATCCCCGCGCTGGACTACCTGAAGCAGAAGGGCATCAAGTCCCTCTACCTGGTCGGCTCGGACTACGTCTTCCCGCAGACCGCCAACCGCGAGATCAAGGCCTACGCCGCGGCCAACGGCATCGAGATCAAGGGCGAGGACTACACCCCGCTCGGCTCGACCGACTTCTCCACCATCGTCAACAAGGTCCGTAATGCCAAGGCGGGCGCGGTCTTCAACACCCTCAACGGTGACTCCAACGTCGCCTTCTTCCGCGAGTACACCAACGCGGGCCTGAAGGCCGCCGAGATGCCGGTGGTCTCGGTGTCGATCGCCGAGGAAGAGGTCGCCGGCATCGGCGCGCAGAACATCGCGGGCCAGCTGACCGCCTGGAACTACTACCAGACCGTCGACACCCCGGTGAACAAGAAGTTCGTCGCCGACTACAAGGCCGCCTTCGGCGCCGACAAGCCCACCTCGGACCCGATGGAAGCCGCCTACGCCTCGGTCTTCCTGTGGAAGAACACCGTCGAGAAGGCCAAGTCCTTCGCCGTGGCCGACGTGCAGGCCGCCGCTGACGGCGTCAGCTTCGAAGCCCCCGAGGGCACCGTCACCATCGACGGCTCCAACCACCACATCACCAAGACCGCCCGGATCGGCGAGATCCGCCCGGACGGCCTGATCTACACGGTGTGGGACTCCGGCAAGGCGATCACCCCGGACCCGTACCTGAAGTCCTACGACTGGGCCAAGGGCCTCAAGTAAGTAGCCCGACAGGTGTGGGACGCGCCGTCCGGCGCGTCCCACACCGCCCCATTTCCAAGGAGTCCGCTGCAATGGACGTGCTGATCGGCCAGCTCTTCACGGGGTTGAGCCTGGGATCGATTCTTCTGCTCGCCGCCCTCGGTCTGTCGCTGACCTTCGGTCAGATGGGCGTCATCAACATGGCGCACGGCGAATTCATCATGGCCGGCTGTTACACCACCTACGTTGTGCAGCAAATCTTCTCGTCGGCGGGCGTCTCGCTGGTCGTCTCGTTGTTCATGGGCTTCCTGATCGGCGGCCTGCTCGGCGCCGCCCTGGAAATGGGCCTGATCCGCTACATGTACGACCGTCCGCTGGACACGCTGCTGGTCACCTTCGGCGTCGGTCTCGTGCTGCAACAGGCCGCGCGCGACATCTTCGGCGCGCCCGCCAAGAACGTGCTGGTGCCCGAATGGCTCAGCGGCGGTATCACCATCGCGGGCGCGGTGGTGCCCAAGACCCGCATCTTCATCCTGGTGCTGGCGATCGTCGCGGTGACCGCGCTGGCCGCCGTGCTCAAGACCACCCCGATGGGTCGCCGCATCCGCGCCGTCGTGCAGAACCGCGGCCTGGCCGAAACCTCGGGTATCTCTTCGCGATTCACCGATATCAGCACGTTCTTCATCGGGTCCGGCCTGGCCGGTGTCGCCGGTGTGGCGCTGACCCTGATCGGCTCGACCAGCCCGACCATCGGCCAGAGCTATCTGATCGACGCGTTCCTGGTGGTCGTCATCGGTGGCCTCGGCCAGATCAAGGGCACGGTGATCGCGGCGTTCGCGCTCGGCCTGCTCAACTCGTTCATCGAATACTCGACCACCGCGTCCATCGCGAAGGTCATCGTGTTCGTGCTGATCGTCATCTTCCTGCAGGTCCGCCCGCAGGGCCTGTTCACCGTGCGGACGAGGAGCCTGGCATGACCGCACTCAAGGACCGTCTCAGCGCCTACCCCCGGCTGACCCCGCTCGCCGGTTTCGCCGTCGCCGCCTTCATCCTGTTCGCGGTGGCACCGGCGGTACTCAGCGACTTCCGGCTGAACCTGCTCGCCAAGTTCCTCTGCTTCGCCATCGTGGCGGCGGGCATCGGATTGGCCTGGGGCCGTGGCGGAATGCTCACCCTCGGCCAGGGTGTGTTCTTCGGCATCGGCGCCTACATCATGGCCATGCACATGCAGCTGGCCGACGCCGCCCGCCTCGGCAACGACGTCCCGGAGTTCATGGAGATCTCCGGCATCAGCGAACTGCCGGGGTTCTGGCAGCCGTTCACCTCGGCGCCGGTGGCCATCCTCGCCATCCTGGTGCTGCCCGCGCTGGTGGCCGCCGTGCTCGGCTACGGCGTGTTCAAGCGCCGGGTGCGTGGCGCGTACTTCGCCATCCTGAGCCAGGCGCTGGCCGCGGCGCTGGCCATCCTGCTCACCGGCCAGCAGGCCATCGGCGGCTTCACCGGCCTGTCGGACTTCCGGTCCTTCTTCGGGTTCCGGCTCTCCGACCCGGCCAACCGCCAGATGCTGTTCTTCATCGCCGCGGGCACGCTGCTGCTGGTCGTCGCGCTGATCCGCCAGCTCAACCGCAGCCGCTACGGCGAACTGCTGGTCGCGGTGCGCGACGCGGAGGAGCGGGTGCGCTTCCTCGGCTACGACCCGGCCAACATCAAGATCGTCGCCTACGTGGTGGCGGCGTTCCTGGCCGGTATCGCGGGTGCGCTGTTCACCCCGATCGTCGGCATCATCTCCCCCGCCGACATCGGCGTCGTCCCGTCCATCGCGTTCCTGATCGGTGTCGCGATCGGTGGCCGTACCACGCTGCTCGGCCCGGTCCTCGGCGCGATCGGCGTCGCCTGGGCGCAGACCTCGCTCTCGGAGTCGTTCCCGTCGGGCTGGACGTACATGCAGGGCGTGCTGTTCATCGTGGTCGTCGGGTTCATCCCCGCCGGCCTGGCCGGGCTGTGGCCGCTGTTCAAGGGCTGGTGGCAGAGCCGGAAACCGGAACCCGCACCCGCACCGGCGCCGGCCGAACCCGCCGTCGTCACCGAGGAGAAGGTGGAAGCGCGATGACCACACACGAGCCCAAAGCGGGCGGCAACGCGGGCATGGACAGCGACTACCTCGAAATCCGTGGCCTCTCGGTGAGTTTCGACGGATTCAAGGCAGTCACCGATGTCGATCTGACGGTGCTGCAGGGCGACCTGCGGTTCCTGATCGGTCCCAACGGCGCGGGCAAGACCACGCTCATCGACGCCATCACCGGCCTGGTGCCGGCCACCGGCTCGGCTCAGAAGTCGGGCACCGAGCTGCTCGGCAAGAAGGTGCACCAGATCGCGCGGCTCGGCGTCGGCAGGACCTTCCAGACCGCGAGCGTGTTCGAGCAGCTCAGCGTGTTGCAGAAC
This sequence comes from Nocardia sp. NPDC003269, assembly GCF_042888005.1. Taxonomy (NCBI): domain Bacteria; kingdom Bacillati; phylum Actinomycetota; class Actinomycetes; order Mycobacteriales; family Nocardiaceae; genus Nocardia; species Nocardia sp. NPDC003269. The sequence continues at coordinate 1,738,723 of NZ_JBIAPA010000001.1, read as the reverse complement.
CTGGATATCGCGGCGGGAGCTGGCCGTTCGCCGCTGTCGCTGCTGCGGGCGCGCAAGTCGGTGCTGCCGAGCATCGAAGAGGCCCTGGAGACAACGGGTCTCACCGCGCTGCGGGACAAGCCCGCCGGGGTGCTGGCACACGGGCAGAAGCAGTGGCTCGAGATCGGCATGCTGCTGGTGCAGAACGCCTCGGTGCTGCTGCTCGACGAACCCGTCGCGGGCATGAGCGCCGAGGAGCGCGAGGAGACCGGAAACCTGTTGCGCCGCATCGGCGGTGACCGCGTGGTGATCGTCGTCGAGCACGACATGGACTTCATGCGCTCCTTCGCCACCTCGGTCACCGTCCTCGCGGGCGGCAAGGTGCTCAGCGAGGGCAGTGTCGAAGAGGTGCAGGCCGATCCGAAGGTGCAGGAGGTCTACCTCGGCACCGCGGCACTGGCCGGGGACGCGACGAACAAGGAGTCGGCCGATGCTTGAACTACACGACATCCACTCGGGCTACGGGCGCACCGAGGTGATCCACGGTGTCAGCCTGACCGTCCCGGACGACAGCGTGGTCGCCATCATGGGCCACAACGGCGCGGGCAAGACGACGCTGCTGCGCACCGCGGTCGGCCTGCTGCCGACCAAATCGGGCACGATCACCTTCGACGGCGACAAGATCACCAAGCTGTCCCCGTCGCAGCGGGTCAAGCGCGGCATCGCCTACGTGCCGCAGGGGCAGCAGAGTTTTCCCCAGCTGACCACCGCCGAGAATCTGCAGGTCGTCGCCGACGGGCGCAAGCGCGGCAAGGCGCTGATCGAGGAATCGCTGGAACTGTTCCCCGCCCTGCGTGAGCTGCTGACCCGCAAGGCCGGGCTGCTCTCCGGCGGTCAGCGCCAGCAGCTGGCCATCGCCCGCGCCCTGATCACCGAGCCCAAGCTGCTCATCCTCGACGAGCCGACCGAGGGCATCCAGCCGTCGGTGGTGGCCGAGATCGAGCGCACCATCATCGATCTCACCCAGCGCGGTGGCCTCAGCGTGCTGCTGGTGGAGCAGCACATCGGCTTCGCGTTGCAGGCCGCGCAGCACTACTACGTGCTGCATTCGGGACATCTCGGCTCGTCGGGTGCGGGCGGTGCCGGTGCGGAATCCGCGGTCCGCGCGGCGATGGCGATCTGACCGCAGGCCATGAACCGCAGGGGGCGGGTGTCTCTGGCCGAGCGCGTCTACCTGGCGCTGCGCGACGACCTCGCCACCGGGACCGTCCCGCCGACCGAACGACTACGCGCCGAACGGCTGGCCCAGCGGTACGGCGTCTCGCGCACTCCGGTGCGCGAGGCGCTGGCCCGGCTCCAGGCCGACGGGCTGATCCAGCGCCACCAGGACGGGCTCTATCTGTACCGGCCGCGCCTGGCCGAGCTGGACGAGCTCTACGAGCTACGAATAGTGCTGGAGGCCCGGGGTTTCCAGCGCATCAATGCCGCCGACTCGGTCCAGCCGCACAGTCCCGCCTCGCACGATCTGCCCGCCGTGCGCGCGGAACTGGAACGCTGGCGCGAGTACCGGGACACCCCGCCGGAACCGGGGCCGGAGCTGGTGGCGGCCGACGAGCGATTCCACACCGAACTACTACGGGCAGCGGGCAACTCGGCCCTCGCCGATGCGCTCACCGCGGTCTATGTGCGGGTGCGCCCGGTCCGCACCATGGACGTGCCGACCGCCGAGCGGGTCGCGGCGATGACGGCCGAGCACATCACCATCGCCGAACAGGTCCTGGCGGGCGCCGGCGAGGCGGCCCTGCACACCCTCACCGCGCACATCGATTCCTCCCGCGCGCATGTGAGGGTACGGGCCGAGCAGGCGATCGCCTTCACCAAACTCGGTCGCGCCGTGCGGGATTGAGCGCTCAGCAGCCGTTCTGGAACGGCCAGCACTCGACTGGCCGCTGACCGGCGGGCGTCGAGGACGGCACCCTGGTCGTGCTCTGCGAGGTGTCCGAGCTGGGGCGCGGCTGCGGCGAGTCCCGCAGCAGGGCCTGGCCGACCACCAGGAACACCACGAACACACCGAGCACGGCCACGGCGAACAGGATCAGCCCGACCAGCTTCCCGCGCTCGGCCGGCTGGGCGGGCGGCGGAGCCTGGATCGGTTCGGTGAACCTGCGCGGCTGCGGCGGGAGCGGCGCCGGCGCGGGGCGGCTGCCCGCGAAACCGTCGGCGGCCAGCTCGGCGCGCGGCGGCGTCAGGGTGCCGACGCCCAGCGCGGTGCAGGTGGTGAGCACCCGGTCGATGGTCCAGGCCGGGGGCCCGGCGGAGAAGCCCTCGAGGTAGACCCGCAACTCGTGCGCGTCGACGGTATTGGCGACCAGCACGTCCAGCCCCGGTCGCAGCGCGGTGCGCGCCGGCCGCACCACCACGCCCCGGTACGGCACCATCACCACCGCGCCGCTGACATGCCTGCTGTCCTGCAGCGCCTGCTCGAGCGCGACGCGCACGGCGTGGATCCCGTGTTCGAGCCGGTCGGTGAGGCCGCCCGAGGGGTCGGCGTCCAGGTCGAGCGGGCTGTCGCTGATCGTCCACTCGCCCGCCGCCGAGACCGCGAGCAGGCCGCTCTGCCGTCGCCGGAAGCCCTTCACCTCGATGACCGTGATCCCCCGTGGCGTCACGACCACCGCGCCGAGCCTGCGATCGCCCACCCGGCAATCCACCAGCGCGAGCCCCGTGCTCGGATAGGCGTGCAGGCAATCCACGAACTCCCGCTCGGCGCCGGTGAGCTCCGCATCCGGCCTGATCCGAACCAGCATTCCGATGTTCCCCTACCAGTGCTGCGACCTCACACCGCCGCTGCGCGCTGCGGTACCCACCGATCATGACGCGCAACTGTTGCGAAAACCACTGGAAACCAAAGAAAACCGGCACGACTCCCACAGTCGCCGTCGGGATCACGTACCGGCGAGTACGCTGCGAACCGGCCGGGCGAGCACGAGCAGACAGGTGGAGATGTGATGGATCCAGCGCCCCTACCACGGGTTTCCCCGGGACGGTTCGCCGAACTCGGACCGATCAACTGGGTTGTCTGGCAAGTGCTTTCCCGCGCGTCGGGCACCGATGACGCGCACCTGTTCAGCACCCTCGGGCGCACCGGCGGGCTGTTCCGCGGCTGGCTGCACTTTTCCGGCAAGCTCATGCCGGGCGGGCGGCTGCCGCGCGCCGAGGCTGAGCTGGTCATCCTGCGGGTCGCGCATCTGCGCGCCTGCGACTACGAGACCGACCATCATCGCCGCCTCGGCCGCAGGGCCGGGCTGACGGCCGTGGAGATCGACCGGGTCGCCGCCGGACCGGACGCGGAGGGCTGGACGCCGCGGCAGCGGGCGCTGCTCACGGTCGTCGACCAGCTGGTGACCGGCCGCGATGTCGACGACGCCGCGTGGGCCGGGCTCGTCGCGCACTACGACGAGCGGCTGCTCATCGAGATCGTGCTGCTGATCAACCAGTACGAGGGCCTGGCCGCCACCATCACCACGCTGCGGATCAACAGGGACAGCTTCTGAACATGTGACACAGGTCATACAGCGGAACCGGCGACCTCCTCGCCATCGTTAAAGGCGTACAACGTACGGAGTTCAACACCGAGGAGAGAACCCATGCAGATCACCGGCTCCGCCATCTCGCTCAATGTCGCCGACCCGCAGGCCTCGGCGACGTTCCTGATCGACCACCTCGGCTTCACCGAGCAGATGGCCGCCGACGGGTTCGTCTCGCTCCAGCGGCCCGATGCCGGGATGAACGTCATCTACCTGCGCACCGGCCTGAGCACGTTCAAGCCGGCGCGCATCGCGGGCAGCGCGGGCGACGGCACGCTGGTGGTGTTCGTCGTCGACGACATCGACGCCGAGTACGAGCGCCTGCGCGCCGCGGGCGTCCCGATCGAGACGCCCATCGAGACCGAGGAGTGGGGCGAGCGCTACTTCCAGCTGAGCGACCCGAACGGGATCGTCATCCAGCTGGTGCAGTGGGTGTGATCAGCGGCGCGCCACGCGCAGCGCGGCCACGACCATCGGGATCTGCAGCGGCAGCCGCGCCAGCACGCCTGCCTTGAACAGGCCGGGCGCCTTCGGGTTGCCCACCACGTCGACGGCCATCTGGATGTTCGCCGGGAAGACGCCGATGAACAGCGCCGCGGCCAGCCAGCCGCCGAGGCGACGGGTGCGCGGCACCGCGAGCGCCGTCGCCACGCCGAGCTCGGCGACCCCGGAACCGTAGGTGTAGGTCCGCGGGTTGCCGGGCAGCTGCGGCGGCACGATGCCGTCGAAGGGCTTCGGTGCGACGAAGTGCAGGACGCCCATCACGAACAGCAGCCCGCTCAGGTAGGAGTGCGTGCGTCGACGGGGAGTTTCGGTAGCCACACCCGAACTCTGCCACACGGCTCCCCGTCGGCCCACCCCCGGAAATCAGCCGAGGATGGCGCGGAACGCCTCGGCGGGCGGGGTCACCGGGCGGCCGAGGAGCTTGGCCAGATCACCCGTGCGGACCTCGAGCAGGCCGTCGGCGATGCCCGAGTCGGCGTCGGCCAGCGCCGCGGCCACGGGCGCGGGCAGGCCCGCCTGGCCGAGGATGGCCGCGTAGTCGGCTTCGGCGAGATTCTCGTAGCGCACCGGGGAGCCGGAGACCTCGGTGAGCACGGCGGCGATGTCGGCACCGCTCAGGGCCTCGTCACCGCCGAGCTCGTAGACGCGGCCCTCGTGGCCGTCGGTGGTGAGCACGACCGCCGCCGCCTGCGCGTAGTCGGCGCGCGGAGCGCCGGAGACCTTGCCCGCACCCGAGGCGCCGGCCAGCACCCCGGTCTGCGTGGCGTGCGCGGCGCCCGCCGCGTAGTTCTCCCAGTACCAGCTGTTGCGCAGCAGGACGGTCGGGATCGACGCGGTGGCGAGTACTTCCTCCGTGCCGCGATGCTCCTGCGCGAGGATCATCCGGTTGCCGTCCGCGACGGGAATGCTGGTGTAGGCGAGCAGCCGGACACCGGCGCGCTCGGCGGCCCGGAGGACAGTGGTGTGCTGGGCGACCCTGGCACCGAATTCGTTGCCGGAGACCAGCAGCACCCGGTCGACGCCGGCCAGCGCGGCGTCGAGCGCGGCGGGGTCGTCGTAGCTCGCCTGCCGGACCTGCGCGCCACGTTCGGCCAGGTCGGCCACCTTGGCGGGATCGCGCACGATCGCCACCGGCTGTTCGCCCGCCGCCAGCAGGGCTTCCACGACGAGCCTGCCCAGCTGTCCACTCGCTCCGGTCACCGCGACAGTCATGATCTACCTCCAGGGTTGGTACCGATTTTCTAGTACTAACTATTCGTAAGCACTATGCATTCCGCAAGCACTCTGGTCAAGAGCGGTACGATCGGCGGTATGAGCACGCAGCCCTCGTCGACCGACGACGATCAGGCGCTGGAAGCCGACGTCTTCGCGCGCAATTGCGAGTCGCGGCCGGTGCTGCAGAATGTCGCCGGCCGGTGGGGCGTCCTGGCCCTGGTGGCGCTACGCGAAGGCCCCTACCGGTTCAGCGCGCTGCGCAGACGGGTCGACGGCGTGAGCGAACGGATGCTGTCGCAGACCCTGCAGGGGCTCGAACGCGACGGGATGGTGCATCGCGAGGTACTCGAGGCCATCCCGCCCCGCGTGGAGTACACGCTCACCGAGCTCGGCGCGCAGGTGGCCGAACGCCTGGAGTCGCTGATCGTGGTCCTGGAGACCAACATGGACACCGTCCGGGCGGCCCAGGCGAGCTATCACCGTTCCGCCGCTCCGCGCGGCTAGGCCGGTGCTCGCCGCAGCAGGTCGGACACGGTGGTGAAGTCGTAGCCACGCGCCCGCAGGCCGGCCACGATCTCCGGGAGGGCGGCGGCGGATTCGCGGCCGTGCATGACGTGCAGCAGCACGATCGAGCCGGGTTTCGTCTGCGCCAGGGTGTCGTCGACGATGGCGGCGCGGGTGGCGCCGCCCGCGGAATCGGGTTCGACATCCCAGGTGACCGTGGTGCGGTCGTGCTCGGCGAGATAGCTCGGCAGCGCCCAGAGCTTCTTGCCGTAGGGCGGGCGGAAGGTGATCGGGCCCTGATAGCCGGTGCGGCGGATCTCGGCGTCGGTGCGCTCGATCTCCGCGCGCACCGTGTCACCGGAGATCAGCACCATGCGGCGGTGCGAGTACGAGTGGTTGCCGATCTCGTGGCCCGCCGCCGCGATCGCGGCACCGTATTCGGGATGGGCGGCCAGGTTGTCGCCGATCAGGTAGAAGGTCGCCGGGACCCGCAATTCGGCGAGCGTGCGCAGGATCTCGGGGGTGCGTTCGGTCGGCCCGTCGTCGAACGTCAGCGCGACCAGCTTCTCGTCGGTGTCGACGCGATCGACCAATCGGCCGGTCAGCTGGTAGGTCCGCGAATTCATGAGCACGTACAGCCCGGCGACGATCACCAGCAGCAGCGCGACCGCCGAGGCCCCACCGATCAACCACTTACGCACTGTTCCGCCTCTCCGCGTATTCAGGCCAGACTAAGGCGCGGGGGGCGTGAGCGTTGGCGGGCGGCGGCGGTTCACCGGGTCGGGTCAGCCCGTGCCCGGTGAGTTACCCATGTTCGTTCGTTCGGGCGTTGCTCAGTCGATGACCTGGGTGATGTCGCCGGGGTTCAGGTAGTCGAAGAAGCGGTGGGCGCCGTCCTCGGTCATCCGCACACAACCGTGCGACTTCGAATTGACCGGGCCGACATGGAATGCCATGTCACCGTTGAAGAAGGTGGCCCAGCGCATCGGCGCGTTGTGCATCGTGCTCCAGTGGAATTCCCGCTTGAAGGAAATCCGGGTGACGGCGGGCGGAGTTTCGTATCCGGCCATACCGTGCGAAATCGGCGTCGGGCCGAAGATCACCCGGCCGTTGTCGACGAGCCACGCCTCGTTCGTCGACAGCCGCATGCACGCCCTGGCCTCGACCACCGGGCACGGGGAGGCCGTCGGGAGGATGGCGGGAACGCCGGGAACGTCGGGGCCACCGGGGAAAAGCGGTTCGGCCATCGCGGGTGCCATGGTTCCGAATCCGGCCACCGCCACCAATGCCGCAGCACGAGCTACCCAACCGAAAATACGCATACGAGTCCGTTACCTCTCTGTCCGCCTCCCCGCGACTCTTGCCGGTCGTCGACAAGTCGAAAATCAGGGCGCCGGGCTGGCGGTCACGAGGAAGTCAGCTTGCGGGCGTGCCCGGCGAGTTACCCATGTACTCACGAGATCAGGTGTAGCGACTGACAGGCGAACGAAGAACTACACGGATCATCGTGGACGGCCCCCCAATTCGCCAAATCAACGCCCGCAATATTGGCCGAAAAGAAATACACGGAATTCGTGTCGCCGACACGACAGAGGGGCGGTCGCCCGGCGACCGCCCCTCGTGTCCTCGACAGATCAGAAGTTGATCATGTGGCCCGCGAGGCCGTGGATCGCTTCCTGCAACGCTTCGCTGAGCGTCGGGTGGGTGTGCACGTTGCGCGCGAGCTCGTTGACCGTGAGGTCCCACTTCTGGGCCAGGGTCAGCTCGGGCAGCAGCTCCGAGACGTCGGGGCCGATGAGGTGGCCGCCGATGAGCTCGCCGTGGGTCTTGTCGGCGATCAGCTTCACGAAGCCGGTCGGGTCGGCCAGGCCGTGCGCCTTGCCGTTGGCGGTGAACGGGAAGGTCGCGACCTTCACGTCGTAGCCCTCGTCGCGGGCCTGCTCCTCGGTGAGACCGAAGCTGGCGACCTGCGGCTGGCAGAAGGTGGCGCGCGGCATCATCCGGTAGTCGCCCAGGGTCAGCGTCTCGGCACCGGCGATGGTCTCGGCGGCGACCACACCCTGCGCCTCGGCGACGTGCGCGAGCTGCAGCTTGGCGGTGACGTCACCGATCGCGTAGATGCCCGGCACATTGGTGCGCATGTACTCGTCGATCTCGATGGCGCCACGGTTGGTGAGGGCGACACCGGTGGTCTCCAGGCCGTAGCCATCGACGCGGGGCGCGAAGCCGACGGCCTGCAGCACCTTGTCGACGGTGACGGTCTCGACCGCGCCGGACTTGTTGTCCTTGATCTGGACGGTGACCTTGGAGCCGTCGTCGTCGATCGTCTGCACGGCGGCACCGGTGGTGATGGTGATGCCGAGCTTCTTGTACTGCTTGGTGATCTCCTTGGAGACGTCCTCGTCCTCGTTGGGCAGCGCGCGGTCGAGGAACTCCACGATCCGCACGTCCACGCCGTAGTTCTTCAGGACGTAGGCGAACTCCATGCCGATCGCGCCCGCGCCGACGATCAGGATCGAGCCGGGCAGGTCGCGGGTGAGGATCTGCTCCTCGTAGGTCACCACGTTGGCCGAGAGCTGGGTGCCCGGCAGCAGCTTGGTGGTGGTGCCGGTGGCGATGATGACGTTGTCGAACGTGATCGCCTCGACGCCGCCCTTGGTGAGGGCCACATCCAGCGAGTTCGGGCCGGTGAAGGTACCGAGGCCGTCGAACTCGTCGATCTTGTTCTTCTTCATCAGGAAGTGCACGCCTTTGACGCGCCCGTCCGCCACCTTGCGGCTGCGGTCGAACGCCGCGCCGAAGTCGAAGCTGACCTCACCGGAGATGCCGAAGGTCTTGGCTTCCTTGTGGAAGATATGGGCCAGTTCGGCGTTGCGCAGCAGTGCCTTGGACGGGATGCAGCCCACGTTCAGGCACACGCCACCCCAGTATTTCTGCTCGACAATCGCTGTTCGCAGGCCGAGTTGAGCGGCACGGATCGCGGCGACGTATCCGCCGGGACCAGCGCCGAGAACGACGACATCGTAGTGGGAAGTCACGACCCCGAGCCTAACTCTGTTCCGGGGAGTTCACCCACCCGTCCCCCACTTCGGTGAGGTGCGCGCGAGCGGGCGCTACGGGCCGCCGAGCACCTTGCGCAGAGTGACGGCCACGGCCTCGAGTTCGGCGGCGCTCACGTTGGCACCGAGCCGACGTTCGATGCCGGCCAGATAGTGCGGCGCGGCCTCCCGGAACCGCTGCCTGCCGAGGTCGGAGATGGCGACGAGCGCGGACCGGCCGTCGTCGGGGTTGGACTCGCGGCGCAGCAGGCCGTTCGCCTCCAGTTCCGCGACGAGGCGGCTGACCCTGGTCCGGCTGAGGACGACCTTCTCGCCGAGGTCGCTCATCCGCATCGGTCCGGCCGCGTCGAGTTCCAGGAGGACGTCGTACCAGGTCAGCGGCAGTCCGGTGGCCCTGCGGAGTTCGGCGTCGAGCTCGGGGACGAAGGCCGCGTGCACCTGGAGCAGCGCGGCCCACGCGGCGACCGCGGCACGACGGGACGGCTGATCGGTGGGCACCGGACCAGCTTAGCCACTTGCGTGCGTGCGCACACAACTAGTAGCGTGTGCACGCACATAAATTTCCTCCGAACGACCGAGGTGACCCATGACCGCACTCATCACCCGCGACGAGCTGGCCGCGGAGATCGCGGCGAACACCGTGACCGTGCTCGACGCGCTGCCGCCGGACTACTACGCCAAGGCGCACCTGCCCGGCGCCCTCAACCTGGTCGAGGACGAGGTCGACGACCGCGCCCCCGACCTCCTCCCCGACCGCGACGCGGCGATCGTGACCTACTGCACGAACGCGGTGTGCGGCAACAGCCAAGTTGTCGCGAGCAAGCTGGAGGCCCTCGGCTACACCAATGTCCGCAAGTACCGCGAGGGCATTCAGGACTGGTCCGAGGCGGGCCTGACAGTCGAGACGTCGGCCTGATCCCTCGGCGTTCGCCCGGTCACCGCGGCCGGGCGAACGCGCACCGGGCCCTTCGCGTCGGCGCAGTAGGGTCGCAGAGGTGAGTGGTGTTGCGGCGGAGGGGATCGGTAGCCGTCTCGACGGCACGGTGTCCACCCATCTCCTCCGGCTGCTGCTGCGGGCCGCGCGGGCCGCGGGTGTGGCCGAGGACCAGCTGGCGCGCGTTCCCGGCACCGACGAGGTGATCCTGAGCGGCGAGCTCAACCGCATCCCGATGACCTCGCTGCTGCGCCTGTGGGAGCTGATCGCGCAGGCGCGCCCCGGTGCCGGGTCGGGGGCCGCGATCGCCGCCGCCGCGCCGCTCGGCTCCCTCAACACCTGGGACTACCTGGTGACCACCGGTGCGACACTGGCGGATTCGCTGCGCGCCGCCCAGCCGTATCACCGCCTGGTCACCGCGGCCACCGAGGGTTTCGACCTCACCGGCGACGGCGATCTCACCATCGGCTACCGGACCTCGGCCGGCGATCCGGCGGTGGCGGCCGTGGTCAACGAGTACGTCCTCGCCTACTACCTGCGCCGCGCGCGCGAAGCGCTCGGCCGACCGCTCGTGCCGACCCGGGTCAGCTTCGGCCACGCCGCACCGGCCGACCGCACCGGCCTGATCGCCGTATTCGGCACCACCGACATCGAATTCGACGCGGAGTCGGACGCGATCACCTTCCACGCCGACGACGCCACCGCCCCGCTCGCGCGCGCCGACCCGATGCTGTCGGACCTGATGCGCAGCCACGCCGACCTGGTCCTGGCCTCCGCCCGCCCGATCGCGGGCCCACTCGACGCCTTCCGCATCGCCCTCGGCGCGGCCCTGGACGCGGGCGACCCGGCCCTGGCCCGGGTCGCGAAAAGCCTCGCCATGAGCCAGCGCACCCTGCAACGCCATCTCGCCGACCACGGCACGTCCTGGCGCGACGAACTCGACCTGCTGCGCTACGAGCGCGCGAAAGCCCTGCTCGATCAGGGCCACAGCACCTCGACCGTCGCGCAGCGCCTGGCCTTCACCGACGACCGCGCCCTCCGCAAGGCCTTCCACCGCTGGACCGGTGCCTCGCCGACGAGCCGTTAGTCGGAATCGCCTGGCCGCAAGGTCTTTCCGATCTCGTCGGCGAGCAGGAAACTCGCCAGGCCGTGGCCGTGCTTCTCCCGGCGCACGAGCGAGATGATGTTCACGTCGAAGGCGTCGCGGACGTGCCGGAAGGCCAGCCGACCGTCCCGCAGTTCCTCGGCGACGTCGAATTCGCTGAGAAAGGCGATGGCCTCGCCGGACATCGCGAGCCGTTTCATCGTCTCGATCGAATTGGTGTGGAACGCGGGCTGGATATCGAGACCGGCGTTGGCGAAGGCCTCGGCGACGATGCCGTGAATCACCATCGAGCGGTCGGCGAAGATCAGCGGGAACGGCGTGCACTGCGCGAGCGGAATCGTCTCCATCGGAGCCAGCGGATGCTGCGGCGAGACGACGACGCCCAGCCGCGTGTTCATCTGCCAGCAGACCTCGAGCTGCGCGGACGCCGGGATGTTGAAGCCGAGGCCGAGGTCGGCCTCGCTGTTCTCGATCGCCTGCACGATGTCGAGGGTCGACATGGTGCGGATCGAGATCCGGATCTGCGGATGCCTGGCACGGAAGGTCGTGGCCGCGGTGGCGACGACGCTGCTGGCCAGGCCGGTCATGGTGGCGATCACGACCTCGCCGCTGCCGAGGGCGCGCAGATCACGGATGTCGGCCACGGTCTCGCGATACTGCCGCAGCGTCTGCCGGATGTGCACGAGCAGCGCCTCCCCCGCCGGGGTCAGGCGCATGCCGCGCGGCAGCCGTTCGAACAGCGGCTGATCGAGTTCGGCCTCCAGCAGCAGGATCTGCCGATTGATCGCCGAGGGCGCGACATGGAGCCGGGCACCGGCCGCGCGAATGGACCCGAGCCGCGCCACCTCGTCGATGTACTGCAGCAATCGTGAATGGAGCACCGCTCACCTCCCGGAATTAGTGTACGAAATTTTAGTACACCTCGTGCGAAAACGAATGCTTGTGGGCAACGGTACCGATCGCGTCCAATCGATACACGCACCCGACAGTGCGGGAATATCGAGGTGAGGACCCCTATGCCCCAGCAGAATTCGACGACCGAGGTTTCCACCCAGGACGATCACGTCCGCAGTATCTTCGCCATCCTGGAAGGCGAGCAGGAAGCCGACCTGCTGCTGCGCAATCTGCACATTCTCGATGTGCACAGCGAAACCGTGTACCCAGGCACCCTTCTCGTCCACGGCGGACGCATCATCGCGCTCAGCCCGGACGAATCGATCGTGCGTTTTCGCGAATCCTTCGATGGTGAGGGGCTTTACGCGATTCCCGGCCTGATCGACGCGCATCTGCACTTCGAATCCCAGCTCGCGCATCCGGCTGCTTTCGGGGAGGCGATCGTGCCGAGCGGCACGACGACGGTCTTCGGCGAGACCCTCGATTTCGCCAGCGCCGCAGGCGAGGAGGCGGTCGAGGCCGCGCGGGCGCTGTTCGCCGATCACGACAAACTCCCCTACCGGCTCTATGCCTTCGCCCCGGGAAAGAAGACCTCGCCCGAGGTGACCGAGGCGATGCTGGCGATGGATCCGGTGATCGGCCTCGGGGAACTGGCCCACCTGTCCTATATGACCGGCAATGCCGACGATTTCCGCAAATCCGCGCTCGGCCGGGCGAATGCCGGATTCGTGAACTGCCACTGGGGTGTCACGTCGCTGTCGGACATGCTGCTCAATTACATGCCCGCGATCGGCGTCGACAACAACCACGACGTGTGGAACGAAGCCGATATCGAGAAGAGCATCCGCTACGGCCTCAACACGCAGATCAAGTTCGGCGTCGGTAGTCCCGAGGTCATTCGAACGATGTTGCGCGCCATCGTGAAACGCCGCTGGCCCGCCGAGAACTTCCAGCTCTGCGCCGACAATATCTCCGTGGACCGGGTCCTGCGGCAAGGCCATATCGACTGGGTCGTCTCGCTGGCCGTGGAGATGGGGATGCCGCCGATCAAGGCGATCAAGATGGGCACGCTCTATGCCGCGCGCTCGTTCCACAAGGACCGTGATCTCGGCTCGCTGAGCCCGGGCCGATTCGCCGACATCGTGCTCACCGACAGCCTGTCCAAGATCAACCCGCGCTACGTCTTCAAGGGCGGCGAGCTGGTGGCCGCGGACCGGCGGCTGCTGGAGCCGGTCGGCATCGACTACTCGGTCCTGGCCAAGCGGCCCCGGCCCGGACTCGGCGACCTGCGGCCCGAATCGCTCGAGCTCACGCCGATCGAGATCTCGGCCGACGGCACCCTGGCGAAGGTGCTGCTCTTCGACGTCTACGGGCGCGGGCATCGCAAATTCGCGCAGGAGGTGTGGGTTCCGTACCGTGACGGCGCGGTCGTGCCCGAACACGACGGGGCGCGGCTCAACCGGATCTCGGTCGTGCAGCGCTACGCCGACGGCCCGCGGCACATCGTGAACGGCCTGTTCCAGGGCGTGTCGATCGATCGCGGCGCGGTCTCCACGTTCTGGCCCGCGCCGTCGGCCTACTTCGTGGTGGTCGGCTCCGACAGCGCCGAGATGTGCGACAACCTGCACCGGCTGGACGGTCTCGTGGGCGGCTGCGTCGTCACCGAGGACCGCGAGGTGAGGGCCGTGCTGCCGCTGGACTTCTACGGGGTCATGGCCGATATGGACCTCGCCGAACTCGTCGCGGCGACCAGGTCGATCGATGACGCGCTGCTGAGGCTCGGCCATCACAACGAAGGTGAACCGGTCGTCAACAAGCTGCTGACGCTGTTCATCTCGCTCGACCGCTTCGGCTTCATGAAATAGCCTCGGCTACCAGAGCAAGGGATCCACCGCTATGCAGCACGACAACGACGCGGCAGTCATCGACAACGGAAGCAAGGTGCGCCGCTGGATCACCTACGTCGCCGGTATCTACATCCTCACCCTCGGCCTCAGCCTGGCCATCAGGGCCGGGATCGGCATCTCCCCGCAGAGCAGCCTCACCCGCACGATGACGCTGGTGTTCACCCCGCTGAGCCAGGGCAATTACAACCTCATCCTCGAGATCATCATGCTCGGCCTGACCTTCCTGGTCAGACCGAAGGCCTTCAAAGCGAGCTACCTGCTCTCGATGATCCCGGCGCTGGTGCTGGCCCTCCTGCTCGATCTCAACCTGTGGCTCACCGACTGGATCCACCTCGAGCCGTACGTGGCCAACCTGGTCCTGCTGGTCTTCGCCGACGCGATGCTCGCCCTCGGCCTGTTCCTGATGATCCGCGCGAACCTCATCCTGATGCCGATCGACCTGTTCGTGAACACGATCCAGCAGAAGACCGGGCGCAAGTGGGGCAACATCAAGACCGTGTTCGACTGCACGCTGCTGGCGATCTCGGCGTTGATCGGCCTGGCCTTCCTCGGCGCACCGCATTTCATCCGCGAGGGCACGATCATCAACGCGATCCTCGTCGGCCAGTACGTGAAGGGGTACTTCTTCCTGGTCGAGAAGTTCTCGGCGCGCAAGCGCCCGGCCGTGCCGGTGCCCGTCGCCGACTAGCCGACCCGCCACCGCCCGGTCCTGTCGTGAACGGACCGGGCGGTGGCGTCCGCGGACCTGGGAGCGCGGGCACGGCCGCCATAACGTAGTCGGCACCGGAGAAAAACACCGGCTGACCTCGAAAGAAGGCTCGATCATGTCGAACTCGACCAGCGCCGCGCTGCCCACCACCACCCGGGAGATCCACCTGGCCGCCCGGCCGGACGGCGCTCCCGTCGCCACCGATTTCGCCCTGGTCGAGCGCCCGCTGCCCGAGCTCGCCGACGGCCAGATCCTGGTCCGCAACACCTGGATGTCGGTCGACCCGTACATGCGCGGCCGGATGGACGACAAGGAGTCCTACATCCCGCCGTTCGAACTCGGTGCGGCACTGGACGGTTCGGCCGTCGGCGAGGTGATCGCCTCGCGCTCGGCCGAGATCGCGGTGGGCGCCACAGTCTCGCACTTCGCGGGCTGGCGGGAGCACGCGGTCGTCGACGCGGCCACCGCGACGCCGATCGACCCGGAACTGGCCGCGCCGCAGCAGTTCCTGAGCGTGCTCGGCACGACCGGCCTGACCGCCTACGCCGCGCTCACCGATGTCGCCCCGGTGCGCCCCGGCGACACGGTGTTCGTCTCGGCCGCGGCGGGCGCGGTCGGCAGCGTCGCGGGGCAGCTCGCCAAGGCGCTCGGGGCGAAGCGGGTGATCGGCTCGGCGGGCGGGCCGGCGAAGACCAGGACGCTGCTCGACGAGTTCGGTTTCGACGCCGCCATCGACTACCGCGCGGGCGATCTCGGCGGGCAGCTCGCCGCGGCCGCGCCCGACGGCGTCGACGTCTACCTCGACAGCGTCGGCGGCGAGCACCTGAAGGTCGCCATCGAGGCGCTCAACCAGCACGGCCGGATCGCGCTGGTCGGCGCGATCAGCGGCTACAACGGCGCGGGCGCCCAGCAGATCCCGGACCTCTACCTGGCCGCGACGAAGGAGGCGACCCTGCGCGGCATGCTGGTGACCAGCTACTTCCCGCTCTTCGGCGAGTACATCGGCAAGGCGGCGGGCTGGCTGGCCGACGGGACCCTGCGCACGACCGAGACCGTCTACGAGGGCCTCGACCAGGCTCCCGCCGCCTTCCTCGGCGTCCTCACCGGCGCCAACACCGGCAAGATGCTGGTGCGCCTGGGCTGAGCCGGCGCGAGATCACTCAGGGACGTCAGTCGCGCCAGACCTGCCCCGCGACTCTGGCGAAGTTGCCGCCGAAGATCGCGGCGCGCTCCCCGGCGTGGAACCCCCGGTCGGCCAGCAGCTCGTCGAGGCCGGGGGCACCGGATTCACCGAGCAGGTCCTCCGGGGGAACCCACTGGAGCGGGCCCCATTTCGTGTACGACTCGGAGAAGGCGCCGGGGTTGGCGCGGATCTCGTCGTTGAACTCCTGGCCGTCGAAGGAGTAGTCCGAGCCGACGCCGATGTGGTCGAGCCCGACCAGATCGACGCCGTAGCGGATGTGGTCGGCCATCGCGGCGAGGCGGGCGGCGTGGTCGCCGGGGGCGTTGTGGCCCAGGAAGATTCCGACACCGTTGATGCCGATCACGCCGCCGGTCTCGGCGCAGGCGCGGGCCTGATCGTCGGTGATATTGCGCGGATGTTCCCACAGGGCGGCGAAATTGGAGTGGCTGTAGATCATCGGGACGGCGGTGCGGGTCGCGATGTCGAGGCCGGTGCGGCGCGAGCAGTGCGAGCCGTCGGCGAACATGCCGACCTCGTTCAGCTTGCGCACCAGGTCTTTTCCGTAGCCGGTGAGGCCGGTGTCGGCGGTGTCGAGGCAGCCGCAGCCCGCCGCGTTGGCGTGGTTGTAGCTCGGCAGCAGCGAGCGAACGCCGAGCCGGTAGAACAGCTCCACATTGTCGAGATCGCCGCCGAGCGGGCCGGAGTCCTCCAGGTCGAAGGCCAGCGCGATCGCGTCGTCGGCGCCGATGTCGGCGCGGCGCTCGACCAGCCTGAAGCGTGGATCGGCCGCCGCCTGGTCACGGAACCGGTGCACCAGTTCCAGCGAATCCGCGGTGGTCTGGGCCGAATACCCGACATTGACCGAGAGATACGACCCGAGCGGATACCGGGCGAGTTCGCCGATGCGCGCCGTGTGATGCAACGGCAGACAGCAGTGCTGCTCCCACAGGAAGGGCGCCATATTCACCTCCGGTCGTTGTTCGTGACCTGCGATCCTACGTTTCGCAACACAGCCGGAACCGTAGCGACGCTAACGCGATGTCTGATTAGTCCGATTAATCAGTACCTTCCTCCCACTGCCCGAAGGCGGTGCGACATGCGTCGCTTCCTCGTCCTGTTCACCACGCTCGCGGCCTGCGCGAGCCTGTGGACCCTCCCAGCTGCCGCCGCCCCGTCCTCCTGCGGCGTCACCTGGGGCTCGCTCGACAAGTCGAGCGCGAACTACTCCACCGCGACCGTCGGGGCTGTCCGGTCCGGCCGCCACGACTGCTTCGACCGGCTCGTCATCGATCTGTCGGGCCCGCTGGCCGGCTACCGCGTCGGCTACGTCGACACCGTGACGATGGACGGCTCCGGCGCCACCGTCCCGTTGCGCGGCGGCGCGTACCTCCAGGTGATGGTGCAGGCCCCGGCCTACGACGGCGCGGGCAACAGCACCTACCGCCCGGCCGACCGCACCGAACTCGTCGACGTGCGCGGCTACCCGACCTTCCGCCAGGCATCCTGGGCGGGCTCGTTCGAGGGCCAGACCACCCTCGGCCTCGGTGTCCGCGCCCGGCTGCCGTTCCGGGTCACCACCCTCGACGGTCCGGCGCGCGTGGTGATCGACGTCGCCCACGCCTGGTGACGGCGCTCCACCGGCCGGGCGAGCACCCCGGGCGGTGAGCTGGCCGAGGATGCGATCGGCCACATCGGCAACAATGTGGGGATGAGCGGCGTTGAGCAGGACGTGACGGATCCCTATCTCTGGCTCGAGGATGTGACCGACGAGGCCGCGCTGGACTGGGCGCGGGCCCGCAACGAGGTCGTGGCGCGGCGGTTCGCGGCGACGGAGCGCTTCACCGCGCTCGAGCAACGCGTCCTCGCGATGCTCGACGACGACACCAAGATCGCCTACCCCGGTCGGCGCGGACCCTGGCTGTACAACTTCTGGCGCGACGCCGAGCACCAGCGTGGCCTGTGGCGCCGGACCACCTTCGAGTCCTACGCGACCGATGACCCCGAGTGGGACGTGCTGATCGATGTCGACGCGCTCGCCGAGGCCGACGGTGAGAACTGGGTCTGGTCGGGCGCTGCGGTCCTGCGGCCCAGCCAGGAGCGCGCCATCATCCACCTATCCCGGGGCGGCGCCGACGCGACCGTCGAGCGTGAATTCGACCTGACGACAAGGGAATTCATCGCACCGGAGGACGGCGGGTTCTACCTGCCGGAGGCCAAGTCCCGGATCGGCTGGATCGACGCCGATACCGTCTATGTGGGAACCGATTTCGGCCCCGGCTCGCTCACCGATTCCGGGTACCCGCGCATCGCCAAGCGCTGGCAACGCGGCACCGAGTTGTCCGCGGCGGAGACGGTGTACGAGGGGAAGCCGGGCGATGTCTCGATCAGCGCCGGCTACGATCGCCACCCCGGCTACGAGCGACACTATCTGCACCGGTCGACGGACTTCTTCAACAGTGAGGTGTCCCTGCTCGACGACGGCGAGTGGCGGTTGATCGAAACGCCGACCGACGCCGACGTCGACTGGTACCGCGACTGGCTCCTGGTGCGCCTGAAGACCGCCTGGACACCGGGCGCGATCACCTACCCGCCCGGCGCCCTGCTGGTCACCGACGTGAACGACTTCCTCGCCGGCGCACGCGAATTCGAGGTGCTGTTCACCCCGGACCCGCACACCTCGCTGGAGACGTGGGGCTGGACCGAGAACCACCTGATCCTCACCACCCTGCGCGATGTGCAGACCGGGCTGCGCGTGCTCACGCCCGGACCCGACGGCTGGACCAGCGCCGAACTCGCCGACTCCCCCGCCATGTCCTCCACGTCGGTGAACAACCTCGACCCGCTCGAGGGCGGCGACGAATTCATGCTCACCACCACCGGTTTCACCACGCCGACAACACTGCTCAGCAGTGCCATCGGCGATCAGGCCACCGTACTCAAGCAGGCGCCCGGCTACTTCGACGCCACCGGCATCGAGACCGAGCAGTTCTTCGCGACCTCCGACGATGGAACGGCCGTGCCCTACTTCGTGATTCGTCACCGTGACCGTCGCGGCACGCCCGGACCGACGATCATGGACGGCTACGGCGGATTCGAGGTTTCGCGGACCCCGGTGTACCTGGGCGCCCCGGGGATGGCCTGGCTCGAGAAGGGCGGCACCTTCGTTTTGGCCAATATCCGTGGTGGCGGTGAATACGGACCCGAATGGCACACCGCCGCGCTGAAAGAGCACCGGCACCGGGCATTCGAGGATTTCGCGGCGATCGCGCGGGATCTGGTGGACCGCGGGATCACCACACCGGACCGGCTCGGCGCCAAGGGCGGCAGCAACGGCGGCCTGCTGATGGGCGTGATGCTCACCCGCTACCCGGAACTGTTCGGCGCGATCGTGTGCCAGGTGCCGCTGCTGGACATGCGGCGCTACCACCTGCTGCTGGCAGGCGCGTCCTGGGTGGCCGAGTACGGCGACCCGGACAAGCCCGAGGAATGGGCCTACATCAGCGAGTACTCGCCCTACCAGAACACCGACACCGACCGGCAGTACCCGCCGATCCTGCTCGCCACCTCCACCCGCGACGACCGCGTGCACCCCGGGCACGCGCGAAAGATGGCGGCGCTGCTGGAATCCCAGGACCGCACCGTCTGGTACTACGAGAACATCGAGGGCGGGCACGGCGGCGCGGCCGACAACAAGCAATCGGCCTTCCTGTCCGCACTGGTCTACGAGTTCTTCACGCAGATGCTGATGGAGGGCAGGCGCTCGGCGTAGGCGCTAGCGGTCGCGCAGCCACTTCTCGACGACGTCGACCGTGGAATCCGGATTGGTGATCCAGCCGTTGTGCCCCAGCGCTTCCGGCTGGAACCACCGGGTCACCGGCGCCGCGGGCAGTTTGCTCAGCAGGTGGTCGGCGGAGGTCTGCGGGGCCAGGTCGTCGCCGGCCACGGTGATCGACAGGACCGGGAACTTCAGCCGCGAGATCCGTTCCTCGTAGTCGATATCGGCGCCGACGGGCACGAAGCGCCCGGTCCGGGCCAGCCGCGCCCAGTCCGACATGAGCACCTTGGACTGCCTGCCGTAGGCACGGCGGCCGAACATGTCGCCCGGCCAGAAACCGGCCAGATTCGAGGCGACCGCCACCGCGGCCGTGCCGACCAGCACGCCGGGACCGAACACCCCGCGATAGCCGCGGAAGTAGGGGGTGCCGGAGGCGACCAGGATCAGCCCGGCGATCCGGCCGCGCGCCCTGGCCGCGTACAGGACGGCGAGCTGCCCACCCATGCTGTGCCCGAGCAGGTACGGCGTGCTCCCGGGGAACCGGTCGCGCACGGCCTGCAGCATCGCCGGGAAGTCGACGGCGGCCAGTTCGTGGTAGCCGTAGGCGCTCTCGGCGTCCGGGCGGTGGGTGCTGTCACCGTTGCCGCGCAACTCGCCGATGGCCACGTCGAAGCCGCGCTGGGCCAGCCGGTCGCCGAAGTATTCGTAGAACTCCCCTGGCACGGCGAGGCCGGGCACGATGACGACGACCGGCCGCGGCGCGTCCGGGGTCACCGGATGTCGATGCGGGCCACGGGCCGGGATGAGCCGCACGGGCAGGGTGGTGCCGTCGGGCACCTGGATCGGGACGACCTCGACCCGGGGCATCAGGCCCCTACCGCACCGAGGATCACCCGGCTCAGCACTTGGATCACGTCGTCGAGCGGCGGCCGCGGCTCGGAGCCGCTCCAGCCGTCGACGACATAGTTGACCGCGCCGATGATCGCCAGCACGCGCAGCTCGTAGTCACCGGAGGGGATCTCGCCGTGCATGGCGGCGTCCTCGGCGGCACTGGCCAGCAGCGAGCCCCACACCCGGCGTAGCTCCAGCCGGAACTTCTCCACCTTGGGACCCGCGCCGACCACCTCGACGAGCGCCACCCGCGCCTTGCGCGGATCGGCGCCGATCGCCTCGACGTAGGCGCGCACGGCGGCGTCGATCTGCTCGAGCACCGTCGCGTCGGTCTTCGCTTCGAGAGCAGTGGCGACCGCTTCGCGCGATTGCCGATCGATCTGCTCGTACAGTTCCAACAGCAGCGACTCGCGGCCGGTGAACTCCTCGTAGAACTGACGGGACGAGAGTCCCGCGTCCTTACAGATGGCACCGACCGAACTGTTGGCGTACCCGTCGCGCGCGAAGACCGTCAGGCCTGACTCCAGAAAACGCGCACGCCGCTGGCGTTGCCGGTCCTCTACGGGTTGCCCGGCATACATTCGTCCCGTATTCGCATCCTGTGACATTGTCGCTGACAATACCGAAGGGCCCGATCCCCTCGTCATGGATCGGGCCCTTCGGCCGCCCTTCCGGCTTACCGCGCGTTAGCCGAAAGTTGGCTACAGTCCGCTCAGTTGCCCGAGGCCTGCGCAGAACCGGTGCTGAGCGAGCTGGTGAGCAGGCCGAGCAGCAGGCTCAGGATGTTGCCGTCAGAGCTGTCATCGGTGATGTTGTAAAGCATGTGTCACTCCAAGTTGGTGCTTTGTGACTACGTTGTCACTGGCCATTTGCCGTCTCGGACGATACCGAGGCAAATGTGAACAGGGAGTGTTTTAGAGGAATTCTCTAGAACTTTTTTGTCGCTTGGCACAAGCCCCAGGAACTTCCGGCTCACCCATCGATCCGGACCGTCGCCCCGCCGCCGCGCATCGTCGGCGCGCTGGGACAACCAGAATGTGAAACGGGATTGTACCGACGCGCGGCAGTCGCAGCCGCCGAACCGCGAAGTACTCGCCGTCGCCGCGCTCGAATTCGGCAGCGCGGCCGCGACCTTCGCCGCTTCGCGGGTACGTGGCGGCGAGGGGCTTGCCGAGGTCGGTCGGGCGAACCATCCTTACCGGATGAGCGAGAAGCCGCCGGAGGTCGAGACATTCGTCGGATCGGCGCGCGAGTACTGCGCGGTCGTCGAAGGGCTCGGCGGCGAATGGGAGCCGGCGGCACTGGCACGGGCGCTCGTGCCGGTGCTGGCCGGGCTCGTCGCCGCCGGTTGCGCGCTACCGCAGGTGGAACCGACCTCCACCGCGGTGCCGGATTTCATCAGCCGCGACCGGTGGTTCGAGCGGTTCGAGCGGCTGAGCGAAGTCCTCGGCCGCACCGATCACTACTGGTCGAATCTCGACCTGACCACCGAAGCTCCGGTGAGTGCGGGCTCGCTGGCCGACGACCTGACCGACATCTGGCGCGACCTGCGCCACGGTCTCGACGCGCTCGACACCGGATCGAATTGGCGTGACGTGGTATTCGAGTGGCGGCTGTCCTTCATCGCGCACTGGGGCAGGCACGCGGTCGACGCGCTGCGTCCGCTGCACGCCGCCCTGCGCGCCGACCTCCTCCGGAAATAGGCGCCGCCCCCTGGCATGCTCTCCCGCATGACCGCGAACGAGGACGACGACACCGACTACGTGCGGGTGGTGTTCCGACTGCCGGAGGACCCCGCGGGCTGGCACGCGTTCAGCACGGAGCGGATGTGGGCGGTGCGGCTCGACGAGCGGCGGGTTCGGCTGGACAACATCCCTTTTCACGCGCGGGCCGTCGCGCTCGGCGATGTGGTCGCGGTCGAGGCGGACGACGAGGGTGTGCTGTGGGCCGGTGAGGTGCTCGAGCCGTCGGGGAACTGCACGATCCGGGTCATCCCGGCCGAGGGGTGTCTGCGCGCCGAGGTCCGTCAAGCCGTGCTCGACGCCTTCGAGCCGCTCGGCGTCGAGGGCGAGGGCAGCGGCACCGGCCTGGTCGCCCTGAACGTCCCCGCGAGCAGCGACCTCGAGGAGACCAAAGCCACCCTCGCCCAGGGCCACGCCGACGGCCTGTGGATCTACGACATCGGCGCGGCCACCGAGCAATGGCGCACCGCCACACCGGCACTCGCCGACAACAACCCCAGCGACCCACCCCCGGCGTCCTACGGCCTCGCCTTCCCCGCCGACCTCGCCGCCTTCGTCTACAACACCGTCGCCACCGGCGAGTGCCCCGCGCTGGTCGTCGTCCGCGACCCCGACGGCGAATGGATCATCGGCGACGGCTCCGACGCTCCCCTCGCCGCCGACACCGCCACCGTCCTCCCCATCCAGCACGTCACCGACACCGACTCGTCCGTCCTCGAACTGGCCGCCCTCCCACCGGCCAAACTCGCCTGGCGCGACCACCCCACCGACCCCTGGACCATCGAGGACTTCACCTACACCGACGAGGACACCGACCACCCGGAGTAGCGGCGGAGTCTCGTCGACCGGGCTCGAACCGGCGTCCACCCGGTCCGAGCCGGGCGCTCTACCACTGAGCTACGACGAGACCTCCGCTTGTGCTGTCGACCGGGCTCGAACCGGCGTCCGCCCGGTTAGGAGCCGGGTGCTCTACCGCTGAGCTACGACAGCTCCGCGATCGTGCCCCATCAGAGGTGCGGGTGTCCACCGGATTCCGCCGACAGTTCGGCGGCGTAGCCGGCCTTGACCGGCTTGCCGCTGAACGCGCCCGCGCTGCGAAGCAGCATGGCCCACAGCGGATCCGCGACTTCGACGCCGTGCACCAGCTCCGGCGTCGGGCGGAAGGTGCCGACCCGGCCCGGTGGTTTCGGTGCCGTCCAGCCACCACGCTCCGGATCGACCGCGGCGGCCGCGCAGGCCGCGCGGACGTCGGCCGCGGTGCAGGCGGCCCGGCCCGCGAGCACCTCCCACGGCAGTGGCAACGCCGCCCAGACCCGGGTATCCGGGTGCGGGCCGGATCCGGCCGCACTGTGCCACGCCGCCAGGTCTCCCGCGATCAGCATCATCGCCTTGCCGGGACAGACGGTGTCCAGCAGACCGGTGGCGCCACTCGCCGCGAGGCAGGACAGCCAGGCGGCGCGGGCCGCGTTGTACGCACCGCACAGCAGATTCCAGGTCGAGGAGTCGTTGCCGCGGCGGACCACCATGCCCTGCCGGTCGAATTCGCTGGAGTTCCAGACCTTTTCCAGCATCTCGGCCGTCGCGCGGAGCACGGCGGACCACCGGCCGACCAGCATGCCCCGTTGTTCGTCGGTGAGGCGGTCGAGCACCTCCGGCGTCGCGTAGGCCTGGGCGATCATCCACCAGTCGGTGTCGTCGTTTCCGCGGCAGCGGGCGAACAGGAGCTCGGCGACCTCGTCGAACGGATTCGCACGACCCTCCAGGGTGAACTCCCGGCGGAGCTTGCGCTTGGCCGTGTAGTAGGCGACGAAACAGGCCGCGTTCGGGTCGGCCCGGAACCGGTCGAGCGTGAGTTCCGCGGCGAACCCGGCGCGCGCCCGCACCGCGAGCTGCCTCTTGCGCCGCTCGGCCGCCAGCTTCTCCGCCTTGGCGGTCAGCCTGGTCAGCGCCCGGAATCGGCGGTTGTACTGGCGCTTGGAGACGTCCATGCCGGCGTCCGCACGCTGCTGCCGGTTGAGCCGATCGGCCAGGAAGTCGGTGCGTCGCGGGTCGAATCCGATCTCGGTACCGATCGACTCGGCGAAGGCCAGGAGCGAGGCCGGGGTGTCGGCATCGACCTTCGCGGTGACATCGAAGAGCCTGCTGGTCGCCGCGACCTGGTGCGCGCCACCGACCGGACGCGCGAAATCCTCGGTCATGGAACTCAATCCGTCCCACCTCCGCGCCGCCCCCGCGACCCCGGCCAGCCGAGCGTGCTCATCGCTGCGCAGATCCCGTTTCAGGCAGTACAACGCGAGCCGCGCCACACTCTCCGGCCGGTACCGCGCGTCCAACGACCGATGCAACTCGACCAGCGCCTCATCCCGCCCCATCGTCATGCGGTCGATCATCACAAGTCCCGACGTCGCGCTGCAACGCCAATTCGGCGGGTAGGTGGTCGATCATCGTTATGGTTGCAACGACCACTACCGTGGTGGCAGGATGGCCCGCACATGATGCGGGATATGGATAGTGCTCGGGACAGCCTCGAAGGGTTGTCGGTGGGAGATGCGTTGGGGGCGCAGTTCTTCGTGCCCGGTCGGTCGGTGGCCGAGCTGATGAGTGGGCGGGTGCCCGCTGGGCCGTGGGAGTGGACCGATGACACCGAGATGGCGTGTTCGGTGTTCACCGAGATCAGGGCGCGGGGGCGGATCGATCGGGACGCGCTGGCGGCCGTGTTCGCCGATCGGTGTGAACCGTATCGGGGGTACAGCGGTGGGACAGTTGTCGTGCTGCATCAGATTCGGGATGGTCGGCCGTGGCCGGAGGCTGCGGGGGCACTGTTCGACGGGCGGGGGTCGTGGGGGAACGGTGCGGCGATGCGGGTGGGGCCGCTCGGGGCGTATTTCGCCGGTGACCTCGATCGGGCGGCGGCGGAGGCGGCGTCGGCGGCCGAGGTGACGCATCGACACCCCGAGGCGATCGTGGGAGCGATGGTTGTCGCGGTGGCCGCGAGCTGGGCGGCGGCGAGTCGCGGCACGGACCGCGCGCCGGAGGAACTCCTGGCGGCGGTCGAGCCGTACCTCATTCCCGGGCGGACGGCGAATGGGGTGCGTCGCGCCGGGGAACTACTCGGGCGGTCGATCGCCGAGGCCGCGTACGAGCTGGGCAACGGCGCGCAGGTGAGCGCGCAGGACACGGTGCCGTTCACACTGTGGGTGGCGGCGAGCCACCTCGACGACTATCCGGCCGCGATCACCGCGTGCGTCGCAGCCGGTGGTGACGCGGATACCACCGCGGCGATCGTCGGCGGAATCGTGGCCGCGCGCACGGGGATCGGGACGCCGGGCGGTGTGCCCGAGGACTGGCGGGCAGCCAGGGAAGCGCTGCCGGCCTGGGTGGGTGAAGGCGCGATGTGACGACGCCCGCACAGGCCAGGGGCGAGCTGCGGAAAATCCGACCGGGGGCGGGGGCTTCGCGGGTCGACGATGCCTATGCTGTGCGTGACAGACCGTCACACCCATCCCGGAGGCACCGTTGCCGAACAATCTCGAAGCCAGCATCGACATCGCCGCAGCGCCGGAGAAAGTGTGGTCGATCCTGGCCGACCTGCGCCGCGTCTCCGAACTCAGCCCGACGACGCTCAAGATGATCGCCCTCGGCGGCGTCCGTGACGGCGCGTTCACCGTCAACGTCAACAAGGTCGGCTGGAAGATCTACCCGACCACCTCGCGCATCGTGACCTTCGAGCCGAACAAGTCCTTCGCGTTCCGGATGAACGAGAACCGCACGGTGTGGCGCTACGACCTCGTGCCCACCGCCACCGGCACCCGGGTGGTGGAGACCCGCACCGTCGATGCCAAGGGCCTGCCCGGCTGGCTGCGCGGGACCATCAAGGTGGCGATGGGCGGCGAGCAGAAGTTCGAGGCCGACCTGGTCGCCGGAATGCGGGAGACGCTGAGCAAGGTCAAGGCCGCCGCGGAGCGCTGACCCGCACGACACCCAGAGAGCCCGCCGGATGATCCGGCGGGCTCTTCGTCGTTCCCGGGGTCAGAGGTCGGCGCGGATCTCGTCGAGCGCCTCCGCCGTGCGGGTGAGCAGGGCCGTGACCGCGGCCAGTTCCGCGGCGGTGAACCGCGCGGCGAGGTCGCGTTCCACCGCGACGGCGCGGACGTCGGCGGCCGCGGTCACCTCCCGGCCCGCTTCGGTCAGCCGGGTCTCCAGCACGTTCTTGTGCCACTCGTGCGGTGTCCGCTCGACCAGGCCGCGGTCCTGCAGGTTGGTCAGCACGGTGTTCATGGTCGGCGGCGTCACCCCGGCCAGCCGTGCCAGCGCCGCGGCGGAGATGCCGGGGTTCTCGGCCAGGTGCAGCAGGGCGCTGTACTGCGGAACGGTCAGCCCGGCCGGCTTCAGCGCGGCGGTCTTCGCCGCGATCAGGGACTGCTCGGCGCGCTTGATATACGTGCCGAGCCTCTCGGCGGCGGGCATGGACGTCATGGGTGCATGCTATCCGCCCATCATCTCGTAATGCCCTTGACGATCATTAGAACTCTAACTTACATTCCTGCCTATTACTTGATGTCTGGCATTACATCACTGAGAGGCTTCATCATGATCAGGACCAGCGCCACCCTCGCCCTGGCCGTCGCCTGCCTGTCCCTCATCGCGTGCGGCACCGCCGCCACACCCCGGCTGAGCACCGCTTACGAGCTGCCCGGCAGCGCCGTCTATCCCGAGGGCATCGCGGTGGACGCGCGCTCCGGTGACAGCTATGTGGGCTCGTTCGCCGACGGCGCCGTCTATCGGGCCACCCCGGGCGCGACGCGAGCGGAGGTGTTCCTGCCCGCGGGCGCCGACGGCCGCAAGACCACCAACGGCCTGCGGGTCGACCGGAACGGCAGGCTGTGGGTGATCGATTCGAGCGCCGGCGTCGCCGTGTACGACACCGGGTCGCGCGCGCTGCTGGCCTCGTTCGCGGTGCCGGACAGCGCGCCACGATTCGTCAACGATCTCGACTTCGGCGCCGACGGCACCGCCTACCTGACCGACAGCTTGCGCAATGTCGTCTACCGGGTGAGCCCGGACCGGGTATCGAAGGGCAGCGGGGACTTGGACATCGGTTACGACCTGAGCCCGGTACTCGGTCCGCGCGATCCGCAGGTCTACGAGCTGAACGGCATCGTCGCCGATCCAGCGGACGGGTACCTGCTGGTCGTCGCGATGTCGGCGGGCGAGCTGTACCGGATCGATCCGAGCGGCGCCGAGCCGATCCGCAAGGTCGCGCTGACCGGTAGCGACGTCCGCCACGGCGACGGCATGGAACTGCGCGACGGCACCCTGTGGGTGGTCCACAACACCGAGAACACCCTCAGCCGGTGGACCGTCGCCGACCACGGTGCCACCGCGACGCGCGTCGCCGAATTCCACGATCCCGCACTGGCTGTCCCCACCACGATGGCGCACGTCGGCGATCGGGCGCTGGTCGTGTCGTCGCAGTTCGACAAGGGCGGACCGCTGGGCAGCGCCGGAACGCCGGGGACCTTCGTGGTGACGGCGGTCGACGGGTTCTGATCAGGTCTCGGCGACGAATTCCCGCAGTACCGCGACGAATTCGTCCGGCTGCTCGACCTGCGGGGAGTGCCCTGCGTGTTCGACCAGGTGGGTGCGCGCGCCCGCCGCGGCGTAGCGGTCCAGGGTGGCGGTGCTGTCCTAGAGGTGGTCGTGGCGGCCGTGGATCGCCAGGACCGGCAGGTCGAGGGCGGCGGCCCGAGCGTCGAGGGGACGCGCGGCGAGGTCGTCGCCCCGGGGACCGGCGGCGTAGGCCAGGCCGGCGGGCACGGCCGCGCGGAAGTCGCGCACCACCGCGTCGGCCAGGCCGGGCGCGGAGTCGTAGCGGAAGCGCGGCGCGAACGCCGTCCGGTTCGCCAGCCGGACCACCAGGGCCGGTGTCCAGCGCTGCGCCAGCCGGACCGTCCACGGGCGGACCACCCAGGTCGCCACCGCCGGGATCGCGGCGATGCGGTAGTCCGGCGCCTGGCCGACGACCACCGCCCTGGCCACCCGCGGGGAGACCGCGGCGAGTTCGAGGGCGATCTCGGCCCCGAACGAGTGCCCGACCACCGTGACCCGGTCGAGGTCCAGCTCGTCGAGGAGTTCGACGAGCGGCGCGGTCCGGACGGCGGCCGTGAAATCACCGGAGCCGGCGCCCTGATCGTGGACGTCGACGCGGATCACCCGGTACTCGCGCGCCAGCCGCTCGGCCACCGCCGCGAACCAATCGACCGAGCCGGGGATGCCGTGCACGAGCACGATCGCCGGGCCGGTCCGGGGGCCTTCGTCCAGAAACAGCACCTGTCCAGACTATCGAGACCGATCGGTTCGATCCCTGCCCCGTTCAGTCAGCGTGGCGCATCCTGCGCTCGGCGCGGGCCATCATGCGCGGGACCAGTCTGCGGTGCCCGATGCCGACGATCGTGAAATACAGCCGCCCCAGCGGATTTCGGTAGCGCACCAGCGTGGCGAGGGTGACGTGGCCATCGACGACGCGGACCGAGGCGACGAAGTCCAGCATCGGCATCGACTTGCCGGTCAGGTGTTCGGTCGGCGACACCGCCTGCTCGGGAAAGGCGTTGCGGCCGAAGATCGCCCGGGTCCAGGCCGCCGGGTCGGTGGTGGCGCCGGGCGGCACGTCGACGGAGTAGGCATCGGCGTAGTCGGGGTCGGGGATGGCCGCCTCGGCCAGCGGCGCCGCGGTGACGATCGGCATGGTCAACCTCCATACTGTCCCGTATGGATTCGACCATACGGTAGCGTATGTGAATGCCGCAAGAGGGGAACGCGAAGTCGGCGGGGCGCCGGCTCACCGCCGACGACTGGGCACAGGCCGCGCTCGAAGCCCTCGGCGAGGGCGGCCTGGCCGCGGTCGCGGTCGAGCCGCTGGCGAAGCGCCTCGGCGCGACCAAGGGCAGCTTCTACTGGCACTTCAAGGACCGGGCCGCGCTGGTCGACGCCGTTCTCGCACAGTGGGAGCGGCGCGGCACGCAGGACGTCATCGACGAGCTCGATCGATTGCCAGGGCCCGCCGAACGATTGCAGCAGCTGTTCACCCATGTCATCGACTACGCCGCGCACGGCAGGGAAGATCTCGCGCTGCTCGCTTCGGTGGATCAGCCCGCCGTCGCCGCCGCGATGCGCCGGGTCGCCGAACGCCGGATCGCCTACGTCGCCGCGCAATTGCGGCTGCTCGGGGTGCCCGATCCGCAGGCGGCCACCCGCGCGGCGGTCGCCGTCAGCATCTATCACGGGTTCAATCAGCTGGCCAGGGTCGCGCCGGGGACGCTGCCCGCCACCGACGAACTGGTCGACGCCGTGCTGCTCCGGCTGCTCGATCCGGCGGCGCCGAATCAGTCCGATTGACAGCGCGTTCACCCCGCGTAGCAGCCGATTTCGGGATCGGGGCGATGATTGTCGATGCACCAGTGGCGGTATTCGGCCTCGTCGAATACGCTTCGCCGCGGATGAAAACGCCTCATGGAGGGACGAGTGATCACTCCGAACAGGGCGGAGGACGTAGCCGAAGCCCGGCATACCGTGCCGTTGACACAGCTGATACACCTGATGGCGGAGTATCAGCACCTCGGCGCGCACCGTGACACCTTCCTCGCGACCCCGGCCGACGACACGTTCGTGCGCGGCTGCGGCATCGTCGCGGGGAGCATCGCCACCATCGGCGTCATCTGCACGGCTGTCGGCGCCTGGCAGGGTGGCGTCGCGCTGCTGACGATCGCCGCGGTCCCGGTGCTGCTGGCGTTCCGCCGCGGAATCCTCAACCGGCAGAACCGCGCCGCCCGCATCGACCTGTTCGACCACGGCGTCACCGTCTACCGCTCCGGCCAGCGCGTCGCCGGATTCCGCTGGGACAGCACCGAAGTCCGCCAGCAGATGATCCCGTTCCACGACACCATGCCGGTGTCGTACTACCTGGAACTCAGCGGCCCCGGCGGCGTCGAGGCCACCGTCGACGAGGAGGGCTTCGCCCGCGCCCGCGAATGGGCCAGGGCCATCCAATCCGCCGTCACCGCAACCCAACTCCCCGCCGCCGTCACCGCCATCGACAACGGCGACACCGTCGCCTTCGGCGAGCTCGCCCTCTCCCTCGACGCCCTCACCTACAACGGCGAGGCCTTCCCCTGGGAGAACATCCAGCTCATCGACGCCCGCAGCGGTCACATCCGCATCAAACTCGCCGGCATGTGGATCTCCCTGACCCCCGTCAGCACCATCCCCAACTTCTACATCTTCAACGAACTCGCCGAAAGACTGCGATTGACCCCGGTGGGGTGAGGGCTTCCCCGCACCACCGGATTACCGAGCCGGGTCCTTCTTCGCCAGGTCGATCAGCGCGGAGCAGCCTGCCCACAGCAGGACTGCGCCGATCGCGACCTTGACCCCGTCGATCACATTGTTGAAGAACTTCACGTCGGTGTAGTTCGCACCGGATTTCGACATCGAGCAGCCGTCGCCGGGGTTCATGTCGTAGCTGGAGAAGTCCAGGACGAAGACGTTCCAGGTGTGGCAGGTGACCACGTCGTTGCGCAGGCCGAGCAGGCCCGACACGATGAACCAGCCGCAGATGATCCCCATCAGGACGCAGAACACCCAGTACTTGCGGACCGTACGGACGATCGTCGTCGTCATCTCCCCCACACCCCCGAGGCTAGCCGACCCGCCCGCGCGTGGCCTGCTCCGGACAGGCCGAAGGCCGGTTCACTCGGGGAGTGGACCGGCCTTCGGTGACTTGCGGGAACTAGTGATCCGGGGGGATCAGAAGTCCATGCCGCCCATGCCGCCGGTCGGGTCGCCCGCGGGGGCGGCCTTCTCCGGCTTGTCGGCGACGACGGCCTCGGTGGTGAGGAACAAGGCCGCGATGGAGGCCGCGTTCTGCAGGGCCGAACGGGTGACCTTGACCGGGTCGGCAACGCCGGCGGCCAGCAGGTTCTCGTAGACGCCGGAGTCGGCGTTCAGGCCTTCGCCCTCGGGGAGGTTGGAGACCTTCTCGGCGACGACGCCGGGCTCGAGGCCGGCGTTGAAGGCGATCTGCTTCAGCGGGGCCGACAGCGCGACACGCACGATGTTGACACCGGTGGCCTCGTCGGCCGACAGGCCGCTGAAGCCGTCCAGCGCGGGGGCGGCCTGGAGCAGGGCCACGCCACCACCGGCGACGATGCCCTCTTCGACGGCAGCCTTGGCGTTGCGCACGGCATCTTCGATGCGGTGCTTGCGCTCCTTGAGCTCGACCTCGGTGGCGGCACCGGCCTTGATCACCGCGACACCGCCGGCCAGCTTGGCCAGGCGCTCCTGCAGCTTCTCACGGTCGTAGTCCGAGTCCGAGTTCTCGATCTCGGTGCGGATCTGCGCCACGCGGCCCTTGATGGCCTCCGCGTCGCCCGCGCCCTCGACGATGGTGGTCTCGTCCTTGGTGACGACGACCTTGCGGGCCTGGCCCAGCAGCTCCAGACCGGCGGTCTCCAGGGAGAGGCCGACCTCTTCGCTGATGACCTCGCCACCGGTCAGGATGGCGATGTCGGCGAGCTGCGCCTTGCGACGGTCACCGAAGCCCGGGGCCTTGACGGCGACGGACTTGAAGGTGCCACGGATCTTGTTCACGACCAGGGTCGACAGGGCCTCGCCCTCGACGTCCTCGGCGATGATCAGCAGCGGCTTGCCGGCCTGGATGACCTTCTCCAGCAGCGGCAGCAGGTCCTTGACGGTCGAGATCTTCGACGACACCAGCAGGATGTACGGATCCTCGAGGACCGCTTCCTGACGCTCGGGGTCGGTCACGAAGTAACCGGAGATGTAGCCCTTGTCGAAGCGCATGCCCTCGGTGAGCTCCAGCTGGAGACCGAAGGTGTTGCTCTCCTCGACGGTGATGACGCCTTCCTTGCCGACCTTGTCCATGGCCTCGGCGATGAGCTCACCGATGGACGCGTCGCCGGCCGAGATACCGGCGGTGGCAG
Organism: Nocardia sp. NPDC003269; assembly: GCF_042888005.1. Lineage (NCBI taxonomy): Bacteria > Bacillati > Actinomycetota > Actinomycetes > Mycobacteriales > Nocardiaceae > Nocardia > Nocardia sp. NPDC003269. Next base: position 1,706,737 of record NZ_JBIAPA010000001.1, on the reverse strand, counting down.
CGATCTGCTCCTTGGTCTCGACCTCCTTGGCGGTGTCGAGCAGCTTGGCGGTGACGGCCTCGACGGCCTTCTCGATGCCGCGCTTCAGGCCCAGCGGGTTGGCGCCGGCCGCGACGTTGCGCAGGCCCTCACGCACGAGCGCCTGGGCGAGCACGGTGGCGGTGGTCGTACCGTCGCCGGCGACGTCATCCGTCTTCTTGGCGACTTCCTTGACCAGCTCGGCGCCGATCTTCTCGTACGGGTCCTCGAGGTCGATCTCCTTGGCGATGGACACACCATCGTTGGTGATCGTGGGGGCGCCCCACTTCTTCTCGAGCACGACGTTGCGACCCTTCGGGCCCAGCGTCACCTTGACAGCGTCGGCGAGGGCGTTCAGACCCCGCTCGAGACCGCGACGGGCCTCTTCGTCGTACGCAATTGTCTTGGCCATTGCGTTGAGATCCTCCACATGTCTATGGCTGACACACGAGACGACCACAGGTTGGATCGCCCCAAAGTACGCTGGCCAGGTGCGGTGCCCGCGACGGACGACCGAGGGTGTCGATGGATCCCGATCTCACCGTCCCGACCTGGCACTCAACAGACGTGAGTGCCAAAGCCATTTTTAGCACTCGGGTAGTGAGAGTGCAAGGTCGCGCCCGACGGGAGGACCGCGCCGGGCGCGTCCGCCGCCTCAGGACTCGTACTCCGCCGCGGCCAGGAACTGGTTCAGCAGCTCGACGAGCTCGGCTTCTACCACAGCCTTGTCCAGGCCGAGGCCGCTGAGCACGCCCGTGCCGTTCTCCTGCTCGAGCAGCGCGAGCAGGATGTGCTCGGTGCCGATGTAGTTGTGACCGAGGCGCAGCGCTTCGCGAAAGGTCAGCTCCAGCGCCTTCTTGGCGTCACCGTCGAACGGGATGAGCGCGGGGATGTCGTCGGTCGCGGGCGGCAGCGCGGCGAGGGCCGCCGCGCGGACCGCGTCCAAACTCACGCCCCTGGCCACGATCTCCTTGGCCGCCAGCCCCTCGGACTGATCGATCAGACCGAGAATGAGATGACCGAGGGTGATCTGGTTGTTGCCCGCGGACCTGGCCGATTCCTGGGAGCCGACCACGACCTGCCGCGCCCGGTCGGTGAACTTGGCGAACCCGGCCTGCGGGTCCATGGCCGCCGCGTCACCGGGCTGCTTGGGGACGAAGCGCTTCTGGGCGGCCTGCTTGCTGACGCCCATGCTGACGCCGATGTCGGTCCAGGAGGCGCCGGAGCGGCGGGCCTGGTCGACGAAGTGGCCGATGAGGTGGTCGGCCACCTCGCCGAGATGGCCCGCGGCCACCACGGCGTCGGAGAGCTGGTCGAGAACGTTGTCGGGACGGGCCTTCTTGATGCCGTCGATCAGGTCGTCGAGGCGAATGTTCGAAGTGCTCATGCGTCAACTCTAAGTTGACGATTCGTTGGCGTCAACCACTGGTTGACGACAGGTCGATGGCACCATGTCCGCATGGGGAGATTTCGGCGCACGGCCCGCTGGGCGCTGCGCATCGTGGGGATCGTCGTGACACTGGCCTGTGTGATCGGCCTCGGCCGGTTCCTGTGGCCGCAGCCGGGCATCGACGCGCAGCCCGGGTCGGCCGAACGTCAGCTGGCGTTCCTCCGGGACGCGCTCGACGACGGGGCGGATGTCGCCGCGCAGCGCCAGTTTCCGGAGGGGCACTTCTTCCTGAACGCGCTCTACGGGCTGTCGTGGGTGCAGGCCGCGCGCACCGATCCGGATCTGCGCGAGCAGGTGTTGCGCGAATCCCGCTGGGCGCTGCAACGATTGGAGTCGGCCGACGGGCGGGCGGTGTTCAGCCCGGCACTGCGGCCCGCGTACGGGGTGTTCTGGGCGGGGTGGACCAACTGGTTGCGCGGAGCGATCCTGTCGCTCGATGCCGGCGATCCCGCCGAGGTGCAGCGGTTCGAAGCGCACAGTGCCGAGATCGCGGCGGCGTTCGCGGCGTCGGAGACACCGTTCCTGCAGGCCTATCACGGGCAGGCGTGGCCGGTCGATTCCACCGTGGCGGTCGCGTCGCTGCGGTTGCACGACAGGCTTTTCGGCGAGCGATTCGGCGCGGTGACCACCCGGTGGCTGGACTCGGCGCGGGCACACCTCGATCCGGCCACCGGCCTGCTGCCGCACGACGTCACGCCGGACGGAACCCAGCTCGACGGTGCGCGGGCCACCTCGCAGACGGTGATCCTGCGGTTCCTGCCGGAACTCGACGCCGACTTCGCCCGCGACCAATACCGCCTGTTCCGCGACCAATTCCTCACCTACCCTGGCGGTTTCGGACCCGCGCTGCGCGAGTACCCGCGCGGCGTGGACAAGCCGGGCGATGTCGATTCGGGGCCGCTGGTCGCCGGGATCAGCCTGTCCGCCACGGTGGTCGGGCTCGGGGCCGCCCGGGTCAACGGCGACCACGAGCTGGCCGCCGCGCTCGGCGCCGAGGGCGAACTGCTGGGGCTGCCGGTGGATCTGCCCGGCTCCAAGCGGTACGCCTTCGGGCTGGTGCCGATCGGGGACGCGTTCGTGGTGTGGTCGTCGACCGCTCGACCATTCACCACGGAACCAGCTGCGGGCGAGCTGGATCTGCGCTGGTGGTGGCGGGTGCCGTGGCTGATCGTGCTCGGCGTGCTCGCTGTCGTCCCCTGGATCGGGTCACTCGTCGGAGCGCTCAGGAGAAACCCCGCCGCCTTCGGCCCGCGCGGGTAACGAGCGGCTGGGGGTGGACACGGCTCCGCGCTCAGCGCAGGCCGGCCGCTCGGCCCGCGATGCGGACGATCCGCTCCTTGACCCAGGCACCGGCGCGTCCACGGACGACACGGTTCGCCGGGCTGTCGTCGGCGTTGAGGAACTGGATGACGGCATCGTGGCGGCCCAGGCTGATGCACTGCAGCTGGTAGCGGAAGGTCATCGGCTTCGGCTCGGCGCCGCCCGCCCTGGCGACGATCGCCGTGGCGACGTAGGAACCCGCGGGCAGGGCGGTCGCGCAGGCCATCCGGAGGGGACGGTCGCCGGGGCCGTCGATCAGCGCGGCGTCGCCCGCGGCATAGACATCGGGGTGCGAGATCGAGCGCAGGGTGGCGTCGGTGCGGATACGGCCCTGTTCGTCGACGGCGAGGCCCGCGCGGCGGGCCAGGTCGGGCACGGTGAAACCGGCGGTCCAGACGACGGCCGCCGCGGACAGCACGGTGCCGTCCACCAGGCGGACACCGTCGGGCAGCACCTCGGCGACCTTGACGCCGGACCGGATCTGCACGCCGAGCCCGGTCAGCGTGGTGCGGATGTGCTCGGTGGCCGCGGCCGACAGCCAGCTGCCCGGCTCCTCCGAACCCAGCAGCGTGACCCGCGAATCCCGCTGCGACTCCGCCAGTTCGGCCGCCAGCTCGATGCCGGTCGACCCGGCACCGACGACGATCACCGGACCGGCGGGCAGCGCCCGCAGATCCTCGGGCGTGGCGACGGAGTGCGCGTGGTCGGCGACGCCAGGCACGCTCGCGCGGTCGGCGGCACTGCCCAGGGCGTAGACGAGGGTGTCGTAGCCCATCGACCACTCGCCGTCGAGCCACACCCGCTTCGCGTCCGGATCCAGGGCGGTGACCCGCGCCCGCACGAACTCGACACCCTTGCGCTCCAGCAACTCCCGCAGGTCCCAGCGCCCGATCGACTGGCCCGCGGCCGCCTGGTGCAGCCGCACCCGTTCGACGAACTCCGCGCGCGTATCGACCACCGTGATCGTGGTGTCGCGTGCCTTGCGCGCCAAGCGGCGGGCCGCGCTGAGTCCCGCGTAGCCCGCGCCGAGGACGACGATTCGCTGCTGCTGCCCGGTCATGGTGTGGCTCCTCTCGACAATGCCGACACCCTCCAGACCGGACAGCCCGCGATTTCCTGACAGGTCCCGGACGTGATCCGGGTCACGCCTCGGCAGCGACCAGAAAGCCCAGCTTATCGGGGTTGACGACGATGCGGATCGCGTCGACCCGGCCGTCGGCGTCGAGCTCGAAGAGCATGACCGAGCTCGCGACGACACCGTCCGCGCGCACCACCAGCGCGGGTTCGCCGTTGATCTCGTCGACCGAGAACGAGCTCGCCGGGGTGAGGAACTTGTTCAGGCCGACGAGGTAGCGCGCGACCGGATCGCCGCCGTGCACCGGGCGCCGGGCCGCGGTGATCTTGCCGCCACCGTCGGCGGTGGAGACCACGTCGTCGGCGAGCAGCGCGCGCAGGGCGGTGACGTCACCGGTCGAGGCGGCGAGCAGGAACCGGTCGATCAGCGTGCGGGCGTGCGCGGCGGGCACGGCGAAGCGCTGCTTGCCCGTGCGCACCCGCCCGCTCGCGCGGTGCAGGATCTGCTGGGAGTTGGCCTCGGTGAGGTCGAGCATCGCGGCGATCTCGGCGTGCGGGTAGCCGAACGCCTCGCGCAGCACGAAGACCGCGCGCTCGATCGGGCTGAGCCGTTCCATCGCGGTGAGCAGGGCCAGCGAGATCGACTCGCGGGCCTCGACCGTCTCCAGCGGGCCGAGGGCGCCGCGACCGGTCGGGACGGGTTCGGGCAGCCACGGGCCGACGTAGGTCTCGCGGCGGGCGCGGGCGGAGACCAGCGCGGTGCGGCAGAGATTGACCGTGACGGTGGTCAGCCAGGCTTCGGTGTTGCCGATCTCGGCGCGGTCGGCGGCGGCCCAGCGCAGGTACACCTCCTGCACCACGTCCTCGGCCTCACCGGCGGCGCCGAACATGCGATACGCGAGCGCGAACAATCGCGCCCGGTGCCCGAGGAACTCCTCGACCTCGTCGGATTCCACCCTGCCCCCTTCACCTCCGCCGCCGTGGCGACGCACCCACCGATGCCGGATTCGGCGCGGTATCCCGCTCCCCGGATACCGCGCCGACAGCCGACAACCTCGCGGCCCGCGGGCCGCCGGAACTCAATCCCGCGGACGACGCAACCGCAACCGGGCCGACCCGCGGATCGCCGGTCGCCGGATCTGCGGGATCCGGCTCTGCGCGCGGCGCTGAGCCCGCCGCTCGGACGGCTTGTGCTGCCAGGTCTCCGGGCGCGCCGCGACCCAGCGCGCCGAGCGCCAGGCGAACGGGATGTGCGCCAGGTAGAGGCCGACCAGGATGAGCAGCAGCACGATCGGGTAGGTCACCAGCAGCGCGGCGGCCAGCGCCACCAGCACCAGCAGGCCCGCGGCCGCCTGCGGGGCGACCGAGACCGACTTCATCGCCAGCGTCGGGATGGTGCTCACGCACAGCAGCGCGGCGAAGATCGTCCACGCGGCGACGAAGGCGAAGCCGTCCCACCAGCCGTCCCCGAACTGCACCTTCAGCGCGATCGGGACCAGGGCGATCAGCGCGCCCGCTGGCGCCGGCACGCCGACGAAGTACTCACGCGCCCAGTTCGGGCGGGAGTCGTCGTCGAGCAGGGTGTTGAAGCGAGCCAGCCGCAGCACCAGGCTCACCGCGTACAGCAGGGCGACGATCCAGCCCGCGCTGTAACCGTCGAGCAGGGTGACATAGAGGACCAGCGCGGGCGCCACACCGAAGGAGATCGCGTCGGAGAGCGAGTCCAGTTCGGCGCCCATCTTGCTGGTCGCGTCGAGCATCCTGGCCAGCCTGCCGTCGAGGGTGTCGAGCACGGCGGCGGCGCCGACCATGGCCAGCGCCACGTCCAGCTCGCCGTCGAGCCCGAACTTCACCGCGGACAGCCCGGCGCACAGCGCGAGGATGGTGACGACGCTCGGCAGCAACCGCACCGAGCGCGGGCGCTTGCGGCGGGCGGCCTGTTCGATCATCCCAGCACAGCCAGGACTGTTTCGGCCCCGATCGTGCGCTGGCCGGGGGCGACCAGCAATTCGGTGCCCACCGGGAAGTACGTGTCGACTCGCGAGCCGAACCGGATCAGGCCGTAGGTGTCGCCGATGGTGAGCACGTCGCCCGCGCGCGCGTCGCAGACGATGCGCCGCGCCAGCAGACCGGCGATCTGCACGACCACGACCTGCTTGCCGTCGGCGGTGTCGATCACCATGCTGTTGCGCTCGTTGGCGTCGCTGGCCTCGGGCAGGTCGGCCGAGAGGAACTTGCCCGGCTGATGCAGCACCTCGCGCACGGTCCCGGACACCGGGACGCGCTGCACGTGCACATCGAGGACCGACAGGAAGATGCTGACGCGCGGCAGCGGCTGATCGCCCAGGCCGAGCTCGGCGGGCGGCACCGCGGTGTCGACGAGGGCGACCTCACCGTCGGCGGGCGCGACGACGACGCCCGCCCGGTTCGGCGGCACCCGGTGCGGGTGCCGGAAGAACGCGGCGCAGGCGGCAGCGGCGGCGAGACCGGCCCGGCGCACCCATTTGTTCCGTCCGCCGACGACCGCGACCGCGAGCGGCGCCGCGACGAACGGCAGGCCGGCGGGGTGTAGCGGAGGTACAGCGGCCCGCACCAGGTCGACGACATGGCCGACGCCGGTGGTTTCGGGCGTGCCGGGCGGAGTGGGGCGGCGTGCCACGGGCTCCCTCTTTCGTGGTGTGACGACAACGCAAGCGTTCACACCTTACGGGAACCCCGCCGCATCCACCCGTGGTCAGTGTGCCGCTTTACGCCCTGTGAACAGCTTCACCAGGAACAGCAGGACGCAGGCGCCCGCCAGACAGGTGAAGAAACTGAAGATCCAGCCCGCGCCCTCGACGTCGACGCCGAAGAGACTGAGGACGAATCCGCCGAGCAGACCCCCGACGACGCCGACGACGATGTTGAGCAGGATGCCCTGCTGCGCGTCGGTCTTCATGAACTTGCTCGCAATCCAACCGGCGAGGCCGCCGATGATGATCCAACTGATTATCCCGAGTCCAAGCATGGTGTCCTCGTTCCCTCGATGGGTCGGCGAGCAATCGCCTTGTCTCCAAGGTATACCCCGGACCAGTTGTGACATAAGACACGAATCGGCCGGGCGAACGCGCTAATATGAGGAAGCCTCATGTCTGCCCGTTCACATGTTGTCCACGCGGGAGTCATGGGCGATGAGCGACGGATTTCGATGCTTCGGGTACACCCAGCGGTGCGACCGCAGGTTGACAGGTACATAGGAGACGCAACATGGCTGCTCGAATCGCCCAGACGACTGGGGCTGAGCACACCGCGATTCTCGGGCTGGGCGTCTACCGCCCGGCCCGGGTGGTCACGAACGACGAGGTCGCGGGGCCGATCGACTCGAGCGACGAGTGGATCCGCACCAGATCGGGGATCAAGACCCGGCGCTTCGCCTCGGCCGAGGAAACCATCCAGACCATGAGCGTCGCCGCCTCGCGCGACGCGCTGGCCGCGGCGGGCATGGCGGCCGACGAGGTCGACTGCGTCATCGTCGCGACGTCGACCCATCTGCTGCTCACCCCGGCCATCGGACCGCAGATCGCCACCGAACTCGGCATGACCGGCGCCGCCGCCTTCGACATCTCGGCGGGCTGCGCCGGGTTCTGTCACGCCCTGGCGCTGGCCTCGGATCTCGTGCGCGCCGGCACCTCGAAGAACGCGCTGGTGATCGGCGTGGAGAAGCTGACCGACACGGTCGACTTCACCGATCGCTCGACGGCGTTCCTGTTCGCCGACGGCGCGGGCGCGGTCGTCGTCGGCCCGGCCGAGGACCAGGGCATCGGCCCGACCGTCTGGGGTTCGGACGGCACCCAGCACCACGCCATCCGGCAGAACAAGGACTGGATGGAGTTCTTCGCCGAGATCGACGAGAAGGGCACCGACGCGGTGCGCCCCTACCTCGCGATGGAGGGCACCGCGGTGTTCCGCTGGGCGGCGCACTCGCTGGAGAAGGTCTGCCGGGACGCGATCGACCGGGCCGGCCTCACCACCGAGGACCTGAACGCGATGATCCCGCACCAGGCCAACGGCCGGATCATCGAGATCATGGCCAGGGTGCTCCAGCTGCCCGCGGACTGCGCGCTGGCCAACGACATCGAGGACTCCGGCAACACCTCGGCAGCGTCGATCCCGCTGGCCATGGAGGCCCTACTACGCAAGGGCGAGTCGAAGCCGGGTGACACCGCCCTGCTGATCGCCTTCGGCGCCGGACTGTCCTACGCCGCACAGGTTGTCACGCTGCCCGACTGGCGCTAGCCCGACCAGCAACTTCGCCCACCGCAACGGTGGTCTGCCCCGCGCAGGCCACCGAGCGGTGGGCTCGCCGTGTCCACGCTGTCCCGCTTGCACCAACTCGGACATGCTGGCAAACTCTTCGCTAATCGCCGTTGCTGATCGACGATGCTCAGCTCCCAGCGTTCCCGTCGTCAACCCGAGGTGATCGGCCGTGAAAATGCGCTCCTTCCTGCCACGCAGGCACACCAACGACGTCCCGCTGCTGCCGACCATCGAGCCGGAGGACGGCTCCGCGCTGCGCGCCGCCCTCACCCGCCGCAAACGCGACGAACGCCTCGAACGCCTGCTCACCCCCAGCGAACTGGATCTGGTGCTGCACAACCAGCTCTGACCGCGCGCGACGGCGCGGCACCGCCGCGGAGGGGGATACTTCTCTGGTGAGCACTCCAGCGGTAACCAAACCGGCCATTCTGAGCGTCGACGACGATCCCGGGGTCTCCCGGGCGGTGGTGCGTGATCTGCGCCGCCGCTACGGCGCGGACTACCGGATCCTGCGGGCCGAGTCGGGACCGCAGGCGCTCGAGGCGCTGCGGGAGATGAAACTGCGCGGCCAGCCGGTCGCGGTACTGATCGCCGACTACCGGATGCCGGGCATGGACGGCATCGAATTCCTGGAGCAGGCGATGGACCTGCATCCCTACGCGCGCCGCGTCCTGCTGACCGCCTACGCCGACACCAACGCCGCGATCGACGCGATCAACGTCATCGATCTCGACCATTACCTGCTCAAGCCGTGGGACCCGCCGGAGGAGAAGCTCTACCCGGTGCTCGACGGCCTGCTCGACGCCTGGCGCAGTGCCGAGCACCGCCCGGTGCACGAGACGAAGGTGGTCGGCGATCGCTGGTCGCCGCGCTCCTCGCAGGTGCGGGAGTTCCTGGCGCGCAACCAGCTGCCGTATCGCTGGTACCCGGTCGACGAGCCGGAGGGCGCGCGGCTGCTCGAGGCGGCGGGCGCCGATCCGCTGGCCTGTCCGGTGGTGATCACCGCGGCGGGCACCGCCCTGATCCAGCCCAGCGACAGCGAACTCGCCGAGAACGTCGGCCTGACCGTGCAACCCAGCGGTGACTTCTACGACCTGATCGTTGTCGGCGGCGGCCCGGCCGGGCTCGGCGCCGCCGTGTACGGCGCGTCCGAGGGCCTGCGCACGGTGCTGGTGGAACGCACCGCGACCGGCGGCCAGGCCGGGCAGAGTTCGCGGATCGAGAACTACCTGGGCTTTCCCGACGGCTTGTCCGGCGCGCAGCTGGCCGATCGGGCGCGGCGGCAGGCCACCAAGTTCGGCGCGGAGATCATCACCACCCGCGATGTCGTCGGGCTCGAGGTCAACGGCTCGGCGCGCACGGTGCGCTTCGCCGACGGCGGCACGCTGTGCGCGCACACGGTGCTGATCGCGACCGGCGTGGACTACCGGCGTCATCCGGCCCCCGGCGTCGACGAATTCACCGGTCGCGGCGTGTACTACGGCTCGGCGATGACCGAGGCGGCCGAGTGCGCCGAGCAGGACGTCTACATCGTCGGCGGCGCCAACTCCGCCGGGCAGGCCGCGGTGTTCCTGTCCCGCAACGCCCGTCGCGTGCACATCGTGGTCCGCGGCGACGCGCTGGAGAAGTCGATGTCGCACTACCTGATCCAGCAGATCGCGCAGATCCCGAACATCGTGGTGCACACCGAGACCGAGGTGGTCGGCGTCGACGGCGACGATCACCTGGAGCGGATCGTGCTGCGCGACAACCGCAACGGCACCGAGGACAAGGTCGAGGCGCAGCGGTTGTTCCTGTTCATCGGCGCCGCGCCGCAGACCGGCTGGCTCGACGGCGTCGTCACCCGCGACAACGCGGGCTACGTGGTGGCCGGACCCGACCTGATGGTCGACGGCGCCCGCCCGCCGGGCTGGGAACTGCCCCGGCCACCGCATCACCTGGAGACCAGCGTCCCCGGCGTCTTCGTCGCGGGCGACGTGCACGCCGAATCGGCCAAGCGGGTCGCCTCCGCGGTCGGTGAGGGCGCCATGGCGGTCATGCTCGTCCACCGGTACCTGGCATGAGAGGACAGCGGGCATGACCGACAGCATGCTGATCTGCGATCCGAACGAACTGCGCACCCTGTTCCTGTTCGAGAAGCTCGACGACGACCAGCTCGCGCAGCTGTGCGAGGCGGGCCGGATCGAGTACATCGACCCGGGCCCGGTCTACCGCGAGGGCGAACCGGCGACCTGCTTCTACGTGCTGATCGACGGCGCGGTGCGGCTGACGAAGCTGTCCGGCGGCATCGAGATCGAGATCAACCGCACCGACCACCGCGGCGTGTACGCGGGCGCCTGGATGGCCTATCTCGGCGACAAGGTGAGCCAGGACTACGCGGGCTCGATGTACGTCGAGCGGCGCTCCCGGTTCCTGGTGCTCGCGGCCGCCGACTTCGCGCGGATGGTCAAGGACTGGTTCCCGATGGCGGTGCACCTGCTCGAGGGCGCGTTCTACGGCGGGCAGAAGTCCAGCCAGCGGATCGCCGAGCGGGAGCGGCTGCTCGCGCTCGGTTCGCTCTCGGCCGGGCTCACCCACGAGCTCAACAACCCGGCCGCCGCCGCGGTGCGGGCCACCGCGGGCCTGCGCGAACGTGTCGCGGGCATGCGGCACAAGCTCAAGATGATGGCCACCGGCAAGTTCCCGCCCGAGGCGCTGGTGCACCTGGTCGACCTGCAGGAACAGGCGGCCGAGCGGGTCGCCAAGGCCCCCGATCTGTCACCGCTGGAGGCCGCCGACCGGGAGGACGCGCTCGCCGACTGGTTCGACGACCACGGCATCGCCGACGGCTGGAACCTGGCACCGACCTTCGTCCAGGCCGGCCTGGACATCGACTGGCTCGAGGGCGTGCACGCGACCCTGGAGGCGTGCCAGGCGCAGGTCTTCGAGGGCGCGATCCGCTGGCTGAACTACACCATCGAGACCGAGCTGCTGATGAACGAGATCGGCGACTCGACGGCCCGCATCTCCACCCTGGTCGGCGCGGCCAAGCAGTACTCGCAGATGGACCGCGCGCCCTACCAGGTGGTCGACCTGCACGAGCTGCTCGATTCCACGCTGGTGATGCTCAACCGCAAGCTCGGCGACGGCGTCCAGGTGGTCAAGGACTACGACCGCGCGCTGCCGCCGGTCCCCTGCTTCGCCGCCGAGCTCAACCAGGTGTGGACCAACCTGATCGACAACGCGGTCTACGCGATGGGCGGCACCGGCACCCTGACGGTGCGCACCTACAAGGAGAACGATTGCGCCGTCGTCGAGATCGGCGACACCGGCCCCGGCATCGCGCCCGAGGCCAAGGGCCGGATCTTCGAGCCGTTCTTCACCACCAAACCGGTCGGTGACGGCACCGGACTCGGCCTCGACATCTCGTTCCGGATCGTGGTCAACAAGCACAACGGCGACATCCGGGTCGAATCCGAACCGGGCGACACCCGTTTCATCGTCCGCCTGCCGCTCGACCCCCAGGCGGACAACGACAGCACCCCGTCGAACACAGGAGATCAGTGATGGCCGAAGAGTTCGAAGGTATCGATACCAGCGTCCCGCCGAGTGGCGCCGGTTGTCAGGAGTGCGACGCCGCGCGGGGCTGGTGGGTGCATCTGCGCCGCTGTGCCGAATGCGGGCACGTCGGCTGCTGTGACAGCTCGCCCAGCCAGCACGCGTCGAAGCACTTCGCCTCGACCGGGCATCCGTTCATGCAGAGCTACGAGCCCGGCGAGGACTGGTTCTACAACTTCACCACCAGCGAGATGTACAGCGGTGGTCCCGAACTCGCGGCGCCGACCAGTCACCCGATCGGCCAGTCCGTGCCGGGACCGGCCGACCGGGTGCCCGCGAACTGGCAGTCACTGGTCCACTGAGCAGCGCTACGGCGTGATCCCGGCGGCCTCGGCGACGGTCTTGTCGGCGTTGCCCGGCGCGAGGCAGACCAGCTTCGCGGTACCGAGTGCCACATTCGGGCTGCCCTCGAAGGGGCTGCCCGGGTTGGCCGCCAGGATCTGCTCGATCGCCTGCTTCTCACCCTCGGTGTCGAGTTCCTTGAACTGACCGCAGGTGATCTTCGCGCCGGTGGCGGCGGCGGTGGGTGCGGCGCTCGACGTCGTCGTCGCGCCCGCCTTGGTCGTGGTGGTGGCACTCGCGCTCGCGCTCGAGGTCGGTGTGCCCTTGCGCAGCCCGCTCGCGTCGGCGGTGTCGTCGGAACCGCATCCGGCCACCGTCAAGCACAACGCCCCAGCAGCCAGGACGACGAGGGAGATTCGATTCATCTGCAGCTTTCCCCGGTGGATCGCGGCGCCGGCACCTCCGGCGCGTCCGGTGCAGCGTACCGGCTGGTTGCGGTGGTTCGTCATGTCAGCCACTTTCGCCCCTCGACCTTGCGGTCTGCCAAAGGATCGCTCATCGCCGGAGCGAATTCGCCGGGACGCGGCAGAATGGCACAGTGGCTGAACTCTCGCTGACCGCCCGGCTCAACCCTTCGGCGGCCGATGCCCGGCGCGGGGTGGTGCGCCTGCACCCCGAGACGTTGACCGCGCTCGGCCTGCGCGAATGGGACGGCATCGGCCTGACCGGCGCCCGCAGGACGGCGGCGGTGGTGGCCAAGGCCCCGGCGGGCACCCCGCCCGGCGTGGCGCTGCTCGACGACGTGACGCTGTCGAATGTGGGGCTGCGGGAGAACGCGGCGGTGACGGTCGCGCCGGTGACGGTCTACGGCGCCAAGCAGATCTCGCTGAGCGGATCGGCGCACGCGACGGCCAGCATCCCGGCGGCCACGCTGCGCCAGGCCCTGCTCGGCAAGGTCGTGACGGTGGGCGACACGGTGTCGCTGCTGCCGCGCGATCTCGGCCCCGACATCAGCTCGGCGGCCGCCACCCAGGCGCTCTCGCGCGCCTTCGGCATCGCCTGGACCACCGAGCTGCTCACCGTCACCGCGATCGATCCGATGCCGGGACCGGTGAGCGTGCAACCCAATTCGGCCGTCGGCTGGGGCCGGGGCCCGGCCGCGATCATGCACGCGATGGAACGCGACGCCGATCCGGGCCAGAACGGACTGCCCTCGGACGTGGTGTCGGTGAGTTCGGGCAGCGCGCCGATCCAGGTGGAGGAACTGGCCGGGGTGCAGGGGCAGGCGGCCAAGCTGTCGGAGTGGCTGAGCCTGGCCCTCGACGAGCCAGAGCTGCTGAAAACACTGGGGGCACCGGCACATCTGGGTGTGCTGGTCACCGGACCGGCCGGGGTCGGCAAGGCGACGCTGGCCAGGGCGGTCGCCGCGCCGCGCCGGGTGGTGGAACTCGACGGGCCCAGCGTCGGCGCGATGGAGAGCGGCAGCAGGCTGCGCGAGGTCGCCGAGGCCGTCGGTGACGTCGCCTCGGGTCAGGGCGGCATCCTGCTGATCACCGATATCGACGCACTGCTGCCCGCCGAAGCCGAGCCGGTCGCCACGCTCGTCCTCGATCAGCTGCGCGCCGCGATGCGCGCGCCGTGCGTCGCCCTGCTGGCCACCACCGCCCATCCGGCGCAGGTGGATTCGCGCCTGCGCGCGCCGGACCTGTGCGATCGCGAACTCGCCCTGCCGCTGCCGACGGCGGTGGTCCGGCGCGCGCTGCTCGAGCAGCTGCTGCGCAAGGTGCCCGCCGGCACGCTCGACCTGGATCTGGTCGCCTCGCGCACACCGGGTTTCGTGGTCGCCGACCTGGCCGCGCTGTGCCGGGAGGCCGCGGTGCGCGCGGCCGGGCGGGCCAGTCGCGAGCAGACCGAGCCCGAACTCGCCCAGGAAGATCTGGTCGGCGCGCTCGACGTCATCCGGCCGCTGTCGCGTTCGGGGACCGAGGAATTGGCGATCGGCTCGCTCGACCTCGACGACGTCGGCGACATGGTGGAGACCAAGCAGGCGCTCACCGAGGCGGTGCTGTGGCCGCTGCGGCATCCCGATTCCTTCGCCCGGCTCGGCATCGACCCGCCGCGCGGGGTGCTGCTCTACGGTCCGCCGGGCTGCGGCAAGACCTTCCTGGTGCGGGCGCTGGCCGGGACCGGTCAGCTCAGCGTGCACGCGGTGAAAGGCGCCGAGCTGATGGACAAGTGGGTCGGCTCCTCCGAGCGGGCGGTGCGCGAGCTGTTCCAGCGCGCCCGCGATTCGGCGCCGTCGCTGATCTTCCTCGACGAGGTGGACGCGCTGGCGCCGCGGCGCGGGCAGAGCAGCGACTCCGGGGTCTCCGATCGGGTGGTCGCCGCGCTGCTCACCGAGCTCGACGGCGTGGAACCGCTGCGCGATGTGGTGGTCCTCGGCGCGACCAACCGCCCCGAGCTGATCGACCCCGCCCTGCTGCGGCCGGGACGGCTGGACCGGCTGGTATTCGTGCCGCCGCCGGACGCCGCGGCCCGGCTCGACATCCTGCGCACCGCGGGTCGCTCGGTGCCGCTGGCGGCCGACGTCGACCTGGCCGCCCTGGCCGAGGACCTCGACGGCTATTCGGCCGCCGACTGCGCGGCCCTGCTGCGCGAGGCGGCGCTCTCGGCGCTGCGCCGCGATATGGCGGCCGCCGACGTCACCGCCGAGGACGTCGCGACCGCGCGGGCGAGCGTGCGGCCGTCGCTGGATCCCGAACAGGTCGAGTCGCTGCGCCGGTATGCCGAGAGCCGGGCCTGACCGATCCCGAATCGTCGACAACGTCGCAGCTAGACGGGCCTTTCGGCGAGTATCGTCGAACTGTGCCCACGTTCGGGGATGGTGTGGATGCGGTCACGGCGTTCGCAGGTGCCGCGATCGCGGGAATCGCACTGTTCGTGCCGTTCACCTCCCGCTCCAGCACGGTGATCGACACCCCCTATCAGGTCGCCGGGTGGGCCAACAGCGTTCCCCGCGCGACCACGCTCGGACTCATCGTCGCCGTCGTCGTCGCCGCGCTGATCCGGCCCGGACTCGACTGGCTGGTCGCCGCCTGCGCCGCCGCGGCGCTGGGATTCAACTACTTCGTCGGCCACACCATGGACTCGGCCGAGGTGCTCACCACCCAGAACTATGTGAACGCGCTGTTCGGCGGCGTGATCTTCGGCGCCCTGTGCCTGTGCTCGCTGCGAATGCGCTGGGCCGCGGCCGGGTTCGCGCTCGGCTCGGTGGTGGTGTTCGTGTACGGCGAGGTGATCGCGCTGGTCACCGAGAACATGCTGACGACGACGGACCGGGCCGTGCACAGTCCGTCCGGGCTGATCATCGCCGCCGTCGTGCTGCTCGCCGTGAACACCGTCCGGCATCGGCAGACCATCAAGCCACCCGCCGGGCCGTCGGCCACCGCCGAGCTGCCGATGATCCCGATCGTGGCCGCGACGGTCCTGTCGCTGTCGCTGCTGCTGGCCACCGAATGGCTGCAGCGGGAGTTCGCCGAGGGCCCCCAGGGCTTCTGGCGGATCGCGGTCGCGGTGACGGTCACGGTCGTCGCCGCGTTCGTCGCGGCCACCCTGCTGCCCGGTCGCGACGGTGCTGGTGTGCTGGTCGCCGTCAGCCTGGCGGCCGCGGGCGACTCGGTCATCGACGGCCCGAGCCTGGGCTGGAAGATCGTGCTCGTGCTCGGCGCGGCGGCCGTGGGCGTCCTGGCCGGACAGCGGTGGGCCTCGCCGTGGGCCGCGCTGTGTTTCGTCGCCGCCATCTGCGTGTTCGTCACGTTCTCCGCCCGCCTGCCGTGGACGTTCGCCTGGACGGCAGGCGCGCTGGCGCTGGCCGTGGTCGCCGGGTACGTGTTCGGCTCGATCCGCGTCGCCCACGGGCCCAGCGCCGTGCTCGGCCTCGGCGCGGTGTACCTGCCGTCGATCCTGTGGTCGATACCCACCAGTCTGCGGAACTGGCCGACCGGCGCCGCCCCGGTGTCCGAAGCCACGGCGGGCCGGGTCGCGCTGGCCATCACGATCGGCGGCGCGGCCGCGCTGCTGCTGCTGTACCGGATCCGGCCCGTCGAGCCTGCGCCCACCGCCACGCCCTAGCCGTACCGGCGATCCGATCGTGATATCCCAGGTGGGACGGCGTTCGCCGGTATCGTCGAAGGGGTGCCCAAGATCCGGGATGGTCTGGACGCGGTGACGGCGTTCGCCGGGGCCGCGGCGGCGGGAATGTCGCTGTTCCTGCCGTTCACCTTCGGCGCCGAGTCGGTCGACTCGCCGTACCGGGTCACCAGCCTGATCAACAGCGTGCCGCGCGCGGCGGCGCTCGGGCTCATCGTCGCCGTCGTCGTGGCGGTGCTGGCCCGGCCGATCACCCGCCCCGGGCTGGTCTGGCTGGCCGCCACCGGCGGGGCGCTCGCCCTGGCGATCAACTATTTCGTCGGCCGGACGATGACCTCGACCGACGTGCTCACCACGCAGAACTACATCGACTCGCTCTGCGGCGGCGTGCTGTTCGGCGCGCTCGGCATCTGCGCGCTGCGCCTGCGCTGGCCCGCGGTCGGCTTCCTGCTCGGGGTCGTGACGGTGTTCGTCTACGGCGAGGTCGTCGCCGTGTTCAGCTCGAACACCTCGGCCACGGCCAGCAAGTCGGTGCACACCCCGGCCTGGCTGGTGATCGCCGCCGTCGTCCTGCTGACGCTGAACACCCTGCGGCACCGGCACGGCATGATGCCCGGTATCCCCCGTCTCGCCGCCGACCTGCCGATCACCCCGATCGTGGCCGCCACCGTGCTCGCGCTGACGCTGCTGGTCGCCACCGACTGGCTCGATCGCGAATTCGACGACCTGAACGGCAACACCTGGCAGATCACGCTGGCCGTGGTGGTCACCCTGGCCGCCGCCTTCGCCGCCGCCACCCTGCTGCCCGGCCGCGACGGCGCGGGCGTGCTGATCGCGGTCAGCCTGGGCGCCGCGGCCGACTCGCTGGCCGACGCGACGAGTCTCGGCTGGAATCTGCTGCTCGTCCTGCTCGTCGCCACCGCCGCCATCCTGGCCGGGCTGCGCTGGTCGAGCCCGTGGGCCGTGCTGCTCGGCGCGGCCGTGATCTGCCTGTTCGCCACCGTGGCCGAGCGGTTTCCGTGGGCGTTCGCGTGGACGGCGGGTCTGCTCGCGCTGACCGCCGTCGCCGGCTTCGCCGCCGGTTCGCTGCGGGTCGGCTACCTGCCCAGCGCCGTGCTCGGCCTCGGCGCGCTGTACCTGCCGTCGATCCTGTGGTCCATTCCCACCCGGCTGCGGCACTGGCCGACGGGCACGACCTCGGTCGACGAGAGCATTCCCGGCTGGGTCGCGCTGACCATCACCATCGGCGCCGCCGCCGCGCTGGCCGTGCTCTACCGAATCCGGCCCGCCGAAACGGAATCCGCGCCGCGGCGATAGCCGAGCACCCGGCGACATGGCCGACGCGACAGCGCCGGTGCCGCGAAACCCGGCACGATCGCCCGTAGGATCGGGGCGCACTACTCGACCGCCACCGACCCGACGGAGGAGGAGTTGCTCGCCGTTCTACTCGCCCACGCGCTGGCCGCACTGGTGGCCCCGCTGTGTGTACGAGTGCTGGGCCGCAACGCTTTCTACCTGCTCGCCCTGGTCCCGCTGGGCAGCCTCGGCTGGGTGCTCGCGCACTGGGGCACGACCGTGCGCACGCACGTGCAGTGGGCGCCGCAGATTTCGATGGACATCGACCTGCGCTTCGATTCCCTCGCCGCGGTGATGAGCACGCTGGTGCTCGGCATCGGCGCGCTGATCCTGGCCTACTGCGGCCGCTACTTCGATCGCGACGAGGTCCGGCTCGGGGTCTTCGCCGCCGAGCTGATCGGTTTCGCCGGTGCCATGTTCGGCCTGGTCACCAGCGACAACATGCTGCTGCTCTACGTGTTCTGGGAAATCACGACCGTGCTGTCGTTCCTGCTGGTCGGCCACTACGCCGAGCGGGCGGTGAGCAGGCGGGCGGCGATCCAGGCGCTGCTGGTGACCGGCGCGGGCGGGCTGGCCATGCTGGTCGGGATCATCGTCCTCGGCAACCGCTACGGCAGTTTCCTGCTCTCGGATCTGCTCGCGACCGCGCCGCCCGGCGGGACGGCGGTCTCGGTCGGGATCGGGCTGGTACTCATCGGCGCGATCAGCAAATCGGCGATCGTCCCGCTGCACTTCTGGCTCCCCGGCGCGATGGCAGCGCCGACCCCGGTCAGCGCGTATCTGCACGCGGCCGCGATGGTGAAGGCGGGCATCTATCTGGTGGCCCGGCTCGCGCCCGCCTTCGCCCAGACCCCGCCCTGGCACGCGATGCTGCTGCCGCTCGGTCTCGTCTCCATCCTGCTGGCGGGCTGGCGGGCGATGCAGGTGTACGACCTCAAGCTGGTGCTGGCGTTCGGCACCGTCAGCCAGCTGGGCCTGCTGATGACGATGATGGCGATCGGCACGCCGGACGCGGCGCTGGCCGGGATCACCCTGCTGGTGGCGCACGCGCTGTTCAAGGCCTGTCTGTTCATGGTGGTTGGCATCATCGATCACGGCGCGGGCACGCGTGACCTGCGCGAGCTGTCCGGGCTCGGGCGGCGGGCGCCGTGGTTGTGCGCGACCGCCGTCGTCGCCGCGCTGAGCATGGCCGGGATCGCGCCGCTGCTCGGCTTCGTCGGCAAGGAGTCGGCGCTGACCTCGGTGTGGTCGGCGGAGGTGCTGACGACCCCGGTCAAGCTGGCCGAGCTGGCCGGCATCGCGATCGGCTCGGCGTTCACGGTGGCCTACAGCACCCGGTTCATCTGGGGCGCCTTCGGCAAGACCGCGGATCCGGCCCGCCCGATGACCTGGCACGCGCCGGGCCCGCTGCTGCTCGCCCCGCCCGCGGTGCTCGCCGTGGCCGGCGTCGCGGGTGGGCTGGACACGACCGACGTCGACCGCTGGCTGAGTCCCTACGCCCAGACGCTGCCCGGCGAGCTGGACGCCCATCTCGCGCTCTGGCACGACCTCACCTGGCCGCTGGTGCTGACGCTGTTCATCATCGCCGCCGGTGTCGCGCTGTTCCTGATCCGGGGCCGGATCGACGAGCCGGTCCATCCACGCCTGGGCAACGCCGACCGCGCCTACGACGCCGCGCTGCGGGCGATGGACCGGCTCTCGCTGAAGATCACCGGCACCGTGCAGTCCGGCTCGCTGCCCGCCAGCCAGGCCACCATCCTCGGCACCCTGATCGTGCTGCCGACGGTGCTGCTGGCGGTGGGGACCCGGACCGGTGTGGAACTGCGGCTGTGGGATTCGCCGCTGCAAGCCGCGATCGGGGCGATCATGATCGCGATGGCGCTGGCCGCGACGGTACTGCGCAACCGGTTGGCCAGCGTGCTCGTCGTCGGGGTCACCGGGTACGGCTGCGGCGTGATCTTCGCGCTGCACGGCGCGCCCGACCTGGCGCTGACCCAGTTCCTGGTCGAGACGCTGACGCTGGTGATCTTCGTGCTGGTGCTGCGCGCGTTCCCCGCCGAGATCGCCGAGGACCAGGCGACCGCCTTCAAGGTCCGCCGGGCACTGCTCGCGATCGGCGTCGGGATCACCGTCGCGGTGCTGGCCGCGTTCGCCACCGCCGCGCGACGCGCCGAACCGATCTGGCAGGCCATCCCGGACGCCGCCTACCGGATCGGCGGCGGCAAGAACGCGGTGAACGTGCTGCTCGTCGACATCCGCGCCTGGGACACCCTGGGCGAGATCTCGGTGCTCGTCGTCGCCGCGACCGGCGTCGCCTCGCTGGTGTTCCGCAGCAGGCGCTTCGGCAGCGCGCCCCGCGCGGCCGACGCGCCGAACTACGATCCCGACGCGGTGAGCTGGCTGCCCGCCGCCCGGCTGGTCGACCGGCGCTACCGCTCGATGGTCCTGCAGATCACCACCCGGCTGATCTTCCCCACCATCATGGTGCTGTCGGTGTACTTCTTCTTCTCCGGGCACAACGCGCCGGGCGGCGGCTTCGCGGGCGGCCTGGTCGCCGGGCTCGCGCTGACCCTGCGCTACCTGGCGGGCGGACGCTACGAACTGGGCGAGGCGCTGCCGGTCGACGCCGGGCACCTGCTCGGCGCCGGGCTCACCCTGGCCGCGGGCACCGCGACCGCCTCGCTGCTGCTCGGCGCGCCGCCGCTGTCCTCGGCGATCATCGAGGTGACGCTGCCGGTGCTCGGCCACATCAAGCTGGTCACCGCGATGTTCTTCGACCTCGGCGTCTACCTGGTCGTGGTCGGCCTGGTCCTCGACGTGCTGCGCAGCCTCGGCGCCCGTTTGGACAAGGAACTCGTATGAGCGAGCGCAGCGAGCGGCAGATCAACACAGCCGCCATCGCGGTCATACCGGAACCGAGCGACAGCGAGGTGGAGGGATGAGCGCGAACCTGATTCTCCTGATCACCATCGGCGCGCTCACCGCGTGCGGGGTGTACCTGCTGCTCGAGCGGGTGGTCTCGAAGATGCTGCTCGGGATGATCCTGCTCGGCAACGCGGTGAACCTGCTGATCCTCACCATGGGCGGCCCCGACGGGCGGCCGCCGATCCTCGGCAGTTCCGACACCTCGCACGAGGGCATGGCCGACCCGCTGGCCCAGGCCATGGTCCTCACCGCCATCGTCATCACCATGGGGCTGGCCGCGTTCGTGCTCGCGCTGGCCTACCGCTCCTACATGCTGACCACCAGCGAGGACGTCGACAACGACCCCGAGGACGCGCAGATCGCCGCCCGGCGGGAACAGGAGGATCCCGAACAGTGACCCTGTCCCCGGATCTGCTCCCCACCCTCGCCGCGCTGCCGGTGCTGGTCCCGCTGCTCGGCGCCGCGGCGACCCTGGTGTTCGGCCGCCGCCCGCGGCTCCAGGCGATGATCTCGCTGAGCGCACTGACGTGCGTGCTGGTGATCAGCGCGCTGCTGCTGTACCTGGCCGATCGCGACGGCACCACCGCGGTCCAGGTGGGCGGCTGGCCGTCGCCGATCGGGATCACGCTGGTGGTGGACCGGCTCTCGGCGGCGATGCTGCTGGTGTCGGCCTTCGTGCTGCTGGTGGTGTCGATCTACGGTGCGGGCCAGAACATCTCCGACGGCGACGAGCACCAGCCGACCTCGATCTACCGGCCCACCTACCTGGTGCTGACCGCGGGGGTCTCGACCGCGTTCCTCGCCGGCGACCTGTTCAACCTGTTCGTCGGCTTCGAGGTCCTGCTGGTCGCCTCGTTCGTGCTGCTCACCGTCGGCGCGACCGAGGAGCGCATCCGCACCGGCATCGCCTATGTGATGGTGTCGATGGTGTCGTCGCTGATCTTCCTGATCGGCATCGGTATCACCTACGCCGCCACCGGAACCCTGAATCTGGCGCAGCTGGCCGTGCGCCTGGACGCCACCCCGAGCGGCGTGCGCACCGCCTGCTACGCGGTGCTGCTGGTGGCCTTCGGGATCAAGGCGGCGGTGTTCCCGCTGTCGAGCTGGCTGCCCGACTCCTACCCCACCGCGCCCGCGCCGGTGACCGCGGTCTTCGCCGGTCTGCTCACCAAGGTCGGGGTGTACGCGATCATCCGCACCCACACCCTGTGGTTCCCCGACGGCGCGTTCGACGACATCCTGCTGGTGTGCGGACTGGCCACGATGCTGGTGGGCATCCTCGGCGCGATCGCGCAGACCGATATCCGGCGACTGCTCTCGTTCACCCTGGTCAGCCACATCGGCTACATGGTCTTCGGCATCGGCCTCGCCACCACGGCGGGGCTGACCGGCGCGGTCTTCTACGTCGCCCACCACATCCTCGTGCAGACCGGGCTGTTCCTGGCCGTCGGTCTGATCGAACGCCAGGCGGGGTCGGTCTCGCTGCGCCGGATCGGCGGGCTGGCCACCGCGAGTCCGCTGCTCGGCGTGCTGTTCCTGGTTCCCGCGCTGAATCTCGGCGGCATTCCGCCGTTCTCGGGGTTCATCGGCAAGGTCGCGCTGCTGGAGGCGGGCGCGGCCGACGGCAGCGTGCTGGCCTGGGTGCTGGTCGCCGGCTCGGTGATCACCAGCCTGCTGACGCTGTACGCGGTGGCGCGGGTGTGGAGCAAGGCGTTCTGGCGGCCGCGCGAGGAGGCGCCGGAGGGTCATCTCACCGCGGCGAAACCGCCCACCCTGGTGGAGGACTCGACCGATGTGCACTACGAGGACCGCACCGACCCCGGCCGGATGCCCGCGCTGATGGTGCTGGCGACCGCGAGCCTGGTCACCGCCGGGCTGGCGCTGACGGTGCTCGCCGGGCCGATTCTCGGCATCGCCGAACGGGCGGCCGCCGACCTGGACGATCCGGCGGTCTACATCGGTTCCGTGCTCGGATCGGAGCCGCGATGACGCTCGGGCGGCTGGTCAACCGCGACAACGTGCTGCGGATCGGGGTGCTCGCGTGGCTGACCGCGGTCTGGGTCGCGCTCTGGGGCGACCTGAGCGCGGCCAATGTCGTGGCGGGCTTCGTCGTCGCGCTGATCGTGGTCTTCGCGCTGCCGCTGCCCATGGTCCCGGTGACCGGCCGGTTCCATCCGCTGTCGTTCCTCGAACTGATCGTGGTCAGCGCCTATTACGCGCTCGAGTCGAGCGCGCAGGTGGCCTGGTTCGCGATCCGGCCCGCCGGTCCACCGGTCTCCGGTGTGCTGCGCGTGCACCTGGGCATCCAGTCCGATCTGGTCCTGGTGATGGCCACCGACCTGCTGAACCTGATTCCCGGCACCATGGTGCTCGAGCTGGACCGGCCGCGGTGTGTGGTCTACGTCCACGTGCTCGACGTTGGCAGCGAGAAATCGGTGCTGAAGTTCTACCGCACCACCCGGCGATTGGAGCATCTGCTGATCAACGCCTTCGAACGGCCGAGCGAACGCCGCAGGCTCGACCCTGGCCCGGAGGTGCGGTCATGACGGTCGTCGCCGTGCTCGCCGGCATCCTGCTGACCGCCGCCGCGGTGATCACCAGCTATCGGGTGCTGGCCGGGCCGAGCACCCTGGACCGGGTCGTCGGGATCGACTCGCTGATGGCCATCGCCGCGTCCGGGCTCGCGGTCTGGGCCGCCTACAGCAACGACACCACGGTGATCCCGGCCATCGTGGCGCTGGCCCTGGTCGGCTTCCTCGGCTCGGCCGCGGTCTCGCGCTTCCGCGTCAGGGACGACCGATGACGGCGTGGGAGTGGGTCTCGGCCGTGCTCATCCTGACCGGCTGCGTGCTCGCGGTCACCGCCGCCATCGGCATCGTGCGCTTTCCCGACACTCTCACCCGCATGCACGCCGCGACCAAGCCGCAGGTGGTCGGGCTGGTCCTGGTGATGATCGGCACCGGCATCGACATCAGGGGCGACGTGAACGTCTGGATGCTGGTGCTGACCGGCCTGTTCACCATCATCACCGCGCCCGTCATCGCCCATCTCCTCGGCCGCACCGCCTACCGCGAACAGCGGCACCGCGACGGCCTGCTGCGGATCAACGAACTCGGCCGCGACGCCGACGACTAACCGGCCACCGGCGCGAGCTCCCGCCGCGGCGCCGCCGCGAACCAGGTCGCGTGGAACGCCGCGGCCACCGCGGCCAGCAGCCCGAGGACGACGGCGCCCGCGAGCACCGGGTACTCGGCCATCGGCACCGCGAGGTACCGGAACGACAGCAGCAGCCCGGCGAACACCACCGCACCGAAGCCGACCATCCGCACCCGGAACGCGCCCCAGCCGCGTTCGGGCGCCCGCAGCGCCGACTCGACGGTCAGGCACAGCACCGCGCCCGCCACCAGGTCGACGCCGTAGTGGTAGCCGAACCCGAGCGTGGCGGCCACGGTCGCGGCCAGCCAGAACGCGCCGCCCCAGCGCAGCCAGGCCGGCGCCCGCGACCCGTCGACATCGCGACGGGTGTGGATGAACAGCGACAGCGCCCAGGCGGTGTGCATCGACGGCATGCAGTTGCGCGGGGTGAACGCGTCGAACGGCAGCGCGGCCGGGTTGTGATCGATCGGCGGCAGCATCGAGGGCCAGAAGTTGCCGACCTGGAAGCCGTGCCCGTCCGCGCCGAACGCGAACATCGGCCCGACGACCGGGAACAGCACGTAGAACAGCGGACCGACCAGCCCGAGCACCAGGAACGTGCGCACCAGGTAGTGCGTCGGCCACTCCCCCGTCGGGACGACCCGGCGCAACTGCCACACCGCGACCACGATGGCCGCGACCGGCAGCTCGATGTAGACCCAGTGCAGCACGCCGTACACCTCGGGCCCGAGCACCTCGAGCACCCGGCCGAGGACCCAGGACGGGTCACCGAGCGCGTGATCGGCGAGGACCAGGTATTCGTCGAGCACCGAGGGCCGCACCGCCGAGGTGACGTGCAGCCACACATCGCCCACCTTGGTCGCGAGCACCAGCAGCGCGCCCAGCGCCGCCGCCTTCAGCGCGTCGGTGCGTTCGCGCCCACGCCAGCGCACGGCCGCCACGATCACCAGGCCGGTCAGGACGATGGTCGGTCCGTTGCCGACGGTGAACGGCTTGCCGTCGAGCAGCCGCAGCGCGGCGTAGATCGCGTCGATCCCGATCGCGGCGGCCACCGCGTACAACCGCCTGCGCGCGTTCACCCCGACGAGGGCGAGCAGCAGACCGGCCCACGGCACCGACATCGATTTCGGCGTCCCGATGTAGTCGCGCGCCAGGCTCGCGAGCGGGCCGTCGAACCCACTGACCCAGGCGGCGATCTGCAATCCGACCAGCAGCGCGAGCACCGCCGACACCGCGACGACGGCGAGGGTGCGTGGCTCACGCAGACGGTTCCGTAGGGTGGCACCCCCCGCATCGGTGCGCGGATGTTCGACAAGCATCCAGCCATCGTAAACGGCGGGTTAACGCCACCTCGCCGTGCAGCTGAACGCTACTGATCCAGCTCTCGCACCAGCGAATCCACGACAGCGACAAGATCACCCTGTGATTGCGCCGCGACTCGGCGTTGCCGCTGGTAGGAGGCACCGTGGCGGGGAATGTCGGCGACCGACGCCAATTCGTCCGAGCAGCCCAAACGCTTGGCGGTCGGCTCGAGTTTGTTCAGCAGTTCCATCAGATCGTCTGTGACCAAACGCTCATTGCTGGCGTCGTCGACGATCACGATCGCGTCGAGCCCGTAGCGCGCGGCGCGCCATTTGTTCTCCTGCACGTGCCACGGCGGCAGCGTCGGCAGGTCCTCGCCCGCGTCCAGCCTGCGCTCCAGATCGACGACGAGGCAGTGGATCAGCGCGGCCACCGCGGCCAGTTCGGCCCGGCTGGACAGCCCGTCGCACACCCGGATCTCGATGGTGCCCCACTTGGGCGCGGGCCGGATGTCCCAGTGCATGCCGCCGAGCTGTTCGAACACACCGGTTTTGAGCTGGTCGTGCACGAAACCCTCGAACTGCGGCCAGTTCTCGAACTGGAACGGCAGCCCGGCCGTCGGCAGCTGCTGGAACATCAGCGCGCGGTTGCTGGCGTAGCCGGTGTCGTCGCCGGACCACATCGGCGAGGAGGCCGAGAGCGCGAGCAGATGCGGGTACGACAGCAGCAGCGAGTTCAGGATCGGAAAGACCTTGTCCCGGTGCGAGACTCCCACGTGCACGTGCACACCCCAGATCAGCATCTGGCGGCCCCACCACTGGGTGCGCTCGATCAGCTCGTCGTAATGCGGTGAGCGGGTGAGCTGCTGGGCCGACCACTGCGCGAACGGATGGGTGCCCGCGCAGAACAGGTCGACGCCGAGCGGATCGGCCGCGCGGCGCACCGCGTCCATGGTGCCGCGCAGGTCCTCGACCGCGCCGCCGACCGTGTCGTGCACACCGGTCACCAATTCGACGGTGTTGCGCAGCAATTCCTTGGTCACCTGGGGCGTGCCGTCGTGGGCACGCCGGTCACCGACGGCGTCGAAGACCGCCGAGGCGGTGTTGGACAGATCACGCGTCACCTTGTCGACGAGCGCGATCTCCCATTCGATGCCGATGGTGGGCCGGGGCGAACCTGGGAAGGGTACCGACTGGATTGCCCCGGCCATGTGCGTCTCGCTAACCGACCACGCCGCAGGCGACCCGGGAGCCCGCGTCACCGGTGGACAGCGTGGTCTCGTCGGGGCCGGTGCCACCCTCGCGGGTGTACCGGGACGGGATGTTGCCGAAGTTGTCGGCGCCGGAGTGCACGATCAGCGCCTTGCCCTTGATGTTGTCCAGGGTGACGGTGTCGGTGCGGGTGACCAGCTTGGCGGTGCCGTCGGCACCGACCTGCAGCGAGGTCAGGTCGCCGCTGGCCGGGTGCGCGTTGGCCGCGCCGACCTGCAGATGACCGCCTGCCGAGGTGAAGTCGCCCTCACAGGTGCCGTTCTGGTGGAAGTGCAGGCCGTGGAAGCCCGGGGTGAGTCCCTGCGCCTCGACGGTGACCACCAGGTGGCTGCCCTCGGTGACGAAGGTCGCGGTGCCGACGCTCGCGCCGGAACCCGACTTGAGCTCGGTCTTCAGGCCGCCCGCCGCGGGCGCGCCGTGGTCGCCGCCGCCGTGGTTCGCGGTCGTCGGGGTGCCGTGGCCGCCGCCGTGCTCGGTACCGGAACCCGCGGGCGCGGCCGAGCTGGTCCACACCGGCGGCGTGGTTCCCTTGACGTCACTCGACTCCTGGCTGTTGGAGCAAGCGGCGAGCCCGAACGCGGCAACCGCCAGCACCGGGGTCACAATGCGCCAGGACGGGCGACGAGTTGTCGACGTGGCCATCAGGGAACTCCTTTACGAGTACCGAGTTTAACGAGTAAAGCTGGGTGGACAGGGGCTGTACCGCTCAAGATGATGCCACAGCGCACGTTCCCCACTCGGCACCGCGTGCCGAGCCTCGTTCAGCGACCGGTCAGTACGACGACCACGCCCGGCGAGGTGTCGCCGGTCTTCGGCGCGACGGTCCCGCCGATCTCCGCGGCGATCTCGGCGGCCGCGGCCTTGTCGCCCGCGCCGCCGCCGTAGAACACCGTGGTGGTGGTGAGGTTCTCGCCGCTGTAGTTGCCGGTGCTCACGTTGCTCCAGCCCGACGAGGTCAGCTCGCCCGCGGTGCGCGCGGCCAGGCCGGCGACCAGGCTGTTGTTCAGCACCCGCACGGGCACGCTCTGGTCGACCGTGGCCGCGGGCGCGGTGCTCGGCGCCGCCGTGGTGGTCGGCGCGACCGTCGTCGTGGTGGTCTTGGCGGTGGTCGGGGCAGCGACCGCGCTGGTGGTCGTCGCGACGGCCGTGGTGGCTGGCGCCTGCGCGACCACGCTCGACGTCGTCGTCTCGGTCGGCTCGGCCGAATCGGCGGAGTCGGCATCGGAGTTCGACAACGACATCGCACCCAGACCCGCGAAAACGATGGCCAGGGCGATCAACACCATCGCCAGCGCGCGCAGCGGCGGGCCGCCGGGGGTGGGATTCGGGTTGCTCACCCGCGCAACCCTAGTCGCAACCGGTGCTGTGTGGCCGTCATGTCAGACCTGGAAACCGAGTCGGCGTGCTGCGCGAGCCTTCTGCCTGCTGGCCCGCAGCCTGCGCAGGCGCTTGACCAGCATCGGGTCCGCCGCCAGCGCCTCGTCCTTGTCGACGACCGCGTTGAGCACCTGGTAGTACCTGGTGGCCGACATGGCGAACAGCTCGCGGATCGCGTCTTCCTTGGCGCCCGCGTACTTCCACCATTTGCGTTCGAAGTCGAGGATGTCGAGCTCACGGCGACTCAGCCCGCTGCCTTCGTCGGGGGCCGTGTCCTGTGTGGTTCCCGCCTCGATGTTGCGAGCCGCTGCGCCGTCCATCTTGCTCCCTCGCCGAGTATCACGAGATGAAAATGACGCTTGCACGTCGCGGATCATTCAACCACGCAGGAGCCGGATCCTCCGAGCGATGTCCCGGCGTGTTGACTACGGGCCAGTAGGGTGTCGTACCCCACAGGGGCCGCCGCTCACCCACGCGCGCGACCGGCGATAATGGCGCTCATGGCAATTCTCCCGATCGTGATCGTCGGTGACCCCGTCCTCCACAACCCCACCGCACCGGTGACGGAGACGCCGGCCGAGCTGGCCGACCTGATCGCGGACATGTACGACACCCTGGAGGAGTCCAAGGGTGTCGGCCTGGCGGCCAACCAGGTCGGGGTCGGCAAGCGGCTGTTCGTCTACGACTGCCCCGACTTCGACGCCGCGGGCAAGCCGATCCGCCGCAAGGGCCTGGTGATCAACCCGGTGCTGGAGACCTCCGAGATCCCGGAGACCATGCCCGATCCCGACGACGACGAGGAAGGCTGCCTGTCCGTGCCGGGCGAGCAGTTCCCCACCGGTCGCGCCGACTGGGCCAGGGTCACCGGGACCGACGAGAAGGGCGAGCCGGTCGACATCGAGGGCACCGGCTTCTTCGCCAGGATGCTCCAGCACGAGGTGGGCCACCTCGACGGCTTCCTCTACGTCGACGTGCTGATCGGCCGCAACGCCCGCGCGGCGAAGAAGGCGATCAAGCGCAACGGCTGGGGCACACCGGGTCTGAGCTGGATCCCCGGCACGGTGCCCGACCCGTTCGGCCATGACGACTGAGATCCCGCTCGGCCGCCGCGTCGTCATGCGGTACCAGCTCCCCGAGGGCTATCCCCAGCCGCTCACCGATGTGATCGGCGAGCTGGTGTCGCTGAGTCCGCCGTCGGTGCGGACCGCCGAGGGCGAACTGGTCTCGGTGGCGCCCGATCGGGTCGTCGCGCTGAAGGCCCTGGGACCGCGGCCGATTCGCACCAGGGAGATCCGCTCGCTGGAGACCGCGGCGGCCGCCGCCTGGCCGGGCAGCGCGCATCTGTGGATCGACGGCTGGCTCGCGCGAGCGGGCGCCGGTTACACCGGGCGCGCGAATTCCGCTGTGCCGCTGGGGGAGTCCGGCGTGCCCGCGGTGCTGTCGATCGACACCATGCACAAGATCGCGGACTGGTACACCGCCAACGGGCTGCCGCTGCTGCTGCAACTGCCCGATCGGCTGGCCCCGGTGCCGCCGGGCTGGAACACCTGGAGCGAGACCGTCGTCCTCGGGCTCGACATCGCGAATTTCGTTCTGCCGCAGGGCCCGTCGATGGTCAAGATCACCGGCGCGCCGAGCGAGAGCTGGCTGCGCACGCACCGGTATCGCGGCGAGATCCCGCTCGATCCCGCCGTCCGGGAACCGGACGTCGCGGTACTCACCTCGGTGATCGACGGCACGCTCGGGTTCGCCTCGCTCGGCCTGCCGGAGGCGCTGGCGATCGGCCGCGGCGCGGTCACCACCGCGCCGGACGGCAGGCGCTGGGTCGGGCTGACCTGTGTCGCGGTGGCAGCCGCGCACCGGCGCAACGGCCTGGCCTCGCTGCTGTGCGCCGAGCTGATCCGCTGGGGCGCCGAGCACGGCGCCACCCATGCCTACGTGCAGGTGGAGGTAGGCAACGCCACCGGACTCGCGCTCTACCGCGAGCTCGGCTTCCTGGAACACCACAGCTACCGCTACGCCGCGCCGCCGAGCGCGTCGTAGGAAAGGACCGCGACCCGTGCGTCTCGCCACCTGGAACGTCAACTCGATCCGCTCCCGCGTCGATCGGGTGACCGCCTTCCTGGACCGCCACGACATCGATGTCCTGGCGATCCAGGAGACCAAGTGCCGCGACGACCAGTTCCCCTACGAGCAGTTCGACCAGGCGGGCTACGAGGTCGCCCACGTCGGGCTGAACCAGTGGAACGGGGTCGCGATCGTGTCCAGGGTCGGTCTCACCGACGTCGAGACCGCGTTCTCCGGGCAGCCCGGTTTCGACAAGAACGCCGGTGACTCGCTGCTCGAATCGCCGGTGGTGGAGGCCAGGGCGATCGGCGCGACCTGCGGCGGGGTGCGGGTGTGGAGCCTGTACGTGCCCAACGGCCGCGCGCTCGACGACCCGCACTACGCGTACAAGCTCGACTGGCTGTCGACCCTGCGCGAGCGGGCGACCGACTGGCTGACCGAGGACCCGGCAGCGAAGATCGCGCTGGTCGGCGACTGGAACATCGCCCCCACCGACGACGACGTGTGGGCCCCGGAGCTCTTCGAGGGCAAGACCCACACGTCCGCGCCCGAGCGGGCCGCGTTCCAGGGCATGCTCGACACCGGCTTCCGCGACGTCATGCGCCCGTTCGCGCCCGGCCCCGGCGTCTACACCTACTGGGACTACACCCAGCTGCGTTTCCCCCGCAAGGAGGGCATGCGCATCGACTTCATCCTGGCCTCCGCCGCCCTCGCCGACCAGGTGAAGGACGCCTCGGTCGACCGGGAGGAGCGCAAGGGCAAGGGCGCCAGCGACCACGCCCCGGTCATCGCGGAGTTCTCCGACTGACCCGGCTCGCGTCGCCCGAGCGGTACCGTGGATGACAGGATCATCCGACCTGCGACGTAGCGGGAGGTGTGCTTGTGGCGTTCTACCGGCAGCTCGGGTCTGTGCCACCGAAGCGGCATACACAGCATCGGGATGGGAGCGGCAACCTCTATTACGAGGAGCTGATGGGCGAGGAGGGCTTCTCCGGTGACTCCTCGCTGCTCTACCACCGTGGCCTGCCGCCCGCGATCGTCGACTCGACCGTGTGGCAGCTCCCCGATCAGTCGCTGACGCCGAATCACCCACTGCGCCACCGTCATCTGCGCCTGCCCGCGCTGTTCCCCGGTGACACCCCCGCCAGGACCGACCCGGTGACCGGCCGCAGGCTGCTGCTGGCCAATGCCGACGTGCGCATCTCGTATGTGGTCGCCAAGGGCGCGTCCCCGCTGTACCGCAATGCCATCGGCGACGAGCTGGTGTACGTGGAATCGGGTGCGGCCGTGGTGGAGAGCGTGTTCGGCGCGGTCCCGGTCCGGCAGGGCGATCAGCTGATCATGCCGCGCGCGACCACCCATCGCTGGCTGCCGACGGGCGAGGAACCGTTGCGCGCGTATGTGATAGAGGCGTCCAGCCACATCACCCCACCCAAGCGCTATCTCTCGAAATTCGGCCAGCTGCTGGAGAATTCGCCCTACTGCGAACGGGACCTGCACGGTCCCGCCGAACCGCTGCTGGCCACCGGCACGGAGGTGGAGGTGCTGGTCAAGCATCGGCCGGGCGCGGAGGTGGTCGGCACCAGGATGATCTACGCGACGCACCCGTTCGATGTGGTCGGCTGGGACGGCTGCCTGTATCCGTACACCTTCAACATCGCCGACTTCGAACCGATCACCGGCCGGGTGCATCAACCGCCGCCCGCGCATCAGGCGTTCGAGGGGATCAACTTCGTGGTCTGCAATTTCGTGCCGCGCAAGGTGGACTATCACCCGCTGTCGATTCCGGTGCCGTACTACCACTCCAATGTCGACTCCGACGAGATCATGTTCTATTGCGGCGGAAACTACGAGGCGCGCAGGGGTTCCGGGATCACCCAGGGTTCGGTGTCGGTGCATCCCGGCGGTTACGCACACGGCCCGCAGCCCGGCGCCTACGAACGCAGTATCGGCGCCGAGTTCTTCGACGAACTGGCGGTGATGGTCGATACCTTCCGGCCACTCCAGCTCGGCGAGGGCGCGCTGGCCTGCGAGGACCCGGCCTACGCCTGGACCTGGTCGGGCCGCGGACCGGGGCCGCGATGAGCGGGCGGCTGCTGCGGGTCGAGGTGGCGCCGGACTCGCTGTTCGGGCCGGAGAACCTGCCCTACGGCGTCTTCGCGCCGCCGGGGGGCGGCTTCCGGGTCGGCGCCCGGCTGGGCGATACCGTGCTCGACCTCGTCGCGCTGCTCGGCGATCCGGTCTTCGCCCAGCCGTCCATGAACGCCTTCCTGGCCGCCGGGCCCGACCACTGGCGGACGGTCCGCGACCGGTTGCGGGAGCTGGCCGACACCGAGCTGCCGATCGAGGCGGTGCACCCGGTCAACGGCGTGGAGATGGCGCTGCCGATCCACATCGGCGACTACGTCGACTTCTACGCGAGCATCGACCACGCCACCAATCTGGGCAGGCTGTTCCGGCCGGACAGCGAACCGCTGCTGCCGAATTGGCGGCATCTGCCGGTGGGTTACCACGGTCGGGCCGGCACCGTCGTGGTGTCGGGGACCCCGATCATCCGGCCGCTGGGTCAGCGCCGCACCGATTCGGCCACACCGGATTTCGGGCCATCGCGGCGGCTGGATATCGAGGCCGAGCTGGGTTTCGTGGTCGGCACCGGGTCACCGCTCGGTGTTCCGGTGCGCGTCGACGAATTCAGCGACCACGTCTTCGGCGTCGCCCTGGTCAACGACTGGTCGGCCCGCGACATCCAGGCCTGGGAGTACCAGCCGCTCGGCCCGTTCCTCGGCAAGTCGTTCAGCACGTCGCTCGCGGCGTGGATCACCCCGCTCGCCGCGCTCGCCGATGCCCGCGTCCCGCTGCCGCCGCAGGACCCGCCACCCCTGCCCTACCTGCGGGGCAGCGACGATCACGGCCTCGACATCGACCTGGCGGTCCGCTGGAACGGCGAGGTGGTCGCACACCCGCCCTATGCGCGGATGTACTGGTCACCGGCGCAGATGCTCGCCCATCTCACCGCCAACGGCGCCTCGATCCGGCCCGGCGACCTCTACGCCTCCGGCACGATCTCCGGACCGGAACCCGACCAGCGTGGGTCGTTCATCGAATTGTCCTGGGGCGGTGCGCAACCCATCGCCGTCGGCGACGAATCGCGGACCTTCCTCGCCGACGGTGACACCGTCACGATCACCGCCACCGCGCCGGGCACCGCGGGCCGCCGGATCGGCCTCGGCGAGGTCAGCGGCCGAATCCTGCCCTCGCGGACGCCCTGACCACCCGGGTGACCCGGCTTCGATGATCACCGCGGCAACCACCCAGGGGCGGAGATGGTAGTGGTACAACCTCCACCTTGGGGTGGTATCGAGCATATTTCTTTGCGGGATACGGTGACGTCCGACGATCCCTAGCAGAGAGCTCGACGATGTTGACGAGAATCGCCCGCGCCGCCGTGGCCCGACCACGACTGGTCGTCGCGGTCGCCCTGTTGCTGATGATCCTGAGCGGCGCCATCGGCGCCACCGTGCACTCGCACATGAAGTCGGGCGGATTCGTCACCGATGATCTCGACTCGGTGCAGGCGAGCCAGTACCTGAGCGACCATTTCCCCGGCTCCGAGCCGAACTACGTGCTGCTGGTGACCGCCGAGGACGGCGCCGATTCGCCCGCCGCGCGCGCCGCCGCGGACACCGCGATCGCTCAGCTGCGCGGCCACTCCGACATCGTCAGCGGGGTGCAGTCGTACTGGACCTCGCGCCCCGATCTCCAGCAGGCGCTGCGCAGCAAGGACGGCAAGCGGGCGCTCATCCTGGCCAGCATCGAGGGCGACGACGCCCAGCTGCCGGACCGCGCGGGCAAGCTCAGCGAGGAACTCCGGGTCGACAGCGGGCCGGTGACGGTCGAAGCGGGCGGGCTCGCCGCCTCGTTCTCCGATATCAACACCCAGATCAGCAAGGACCTGGTGATCGCCGAGGCCGTCGCCATCCCGGTGACGGGCCTGCTGCTGGCCCTGGTGTTCGGCAGTGTCGTCGCCGCGGCGCTGCCCATCGCGATCGGCCTGTTCGCTATCGCGGCGGCGCTGGGCATCCTGCGCGTGCTGACCGCCGTCACCGACGTGTCGATCTTCGCGCTGAACATGACCACCGCGCTCGGGCTGGCGCTGGCGATCGACTACAGCCTGTTCATCGTCAGCCGGTACCGCGAGGAGCTGACCGCGGGCGCCACCCCGGCCGCCGCGGTGCAGCGGGCGATCCAGACCGCGGGCCGCACGGTGGTCTACTCGGCGCTGGTCGTCGCGCTGTCGCTGTCGGCGCTGCTGGTGTTCCCGCAGTACTTCTTCAAGTCGTTCGCGTACGCGGGTATCGCGGTGGTCGCCGCCGCCACCGCCGCCGCGGTGATCGTGCTGCCCGCGCTGCTCATCCTGGTCGGCGACCGGATCGACGCGATCGACCTGCGCGCACCGCTGCGCAGGCTGTTCCGGCGGCCGCCGCGGGTGGACAAGCTGCCCCAGCAGACGTTCTGGTATCGCCTGGTCACCGCCGTGATGAAGCGGCCGCTGCCGATCGCGCTGGCGACCACCGCGTTCCTGCTGCTGCTCGGGTCGCCGTTCCTCGGCGTCCAGTTCGGCTACCCCGACGACCGGTCGCTGCCCACCGGCGTGGCCAGTCGGGAGGTCGGTGACGTGCTGCGCACCGAGTTCGACGCCGACATGGCCGCGAGCGCGACCATCGTGCTGCCGGAGTTCCACGGCACCCCCGCCGAGCTGGACAGCTATGCCCTCGCCCTGTCCAAGGTGCCGGACGTGCCCGCCGTGCTCAGCAGCGCCGCCGTCTATCGCAACGGCTGGCGGGTGGCCTCGGGCGTGCCGGAGATGTCGGACCCGTCGGCGGGCGCGTACCTGTCGGTCGCGACCACGCTCGACCCCTACTCCGACGCGGGCCGGATCCAGCTCGACGCGATCCGGGCCGTCCCCGCGCCGTCCGATGCCCTGGTCACCGGTCCCGCCGCGCTCAATCAGGACTCCGTCACCGCGATCACCGGCAAGCTGCCGCTGGCCGGCGCGCTGATCGCGATCACCACCCTGGTGTTGCTGTTCCTGTTCACCGGCAGCGTGGTGCTCCCGGTGAAGGCGCTGGCGCTGAACATCCTGTCGCTGGCGGCGACGTTCGGCGCGATGGTGTGGATCTTCCAGGAGGGCAACCTGTCGGGGCTGCTCGGTTTCACCTCCACCGGCACGCTCAACCTGGCCATGCCGATCCTCATGTTCAGCCTGGCCTTCGGCGCCTCGATGGACTACGAGGTGTTCCTGCTGTCCCGGATCCGGGAGGAATGGCTGGCCGGGCCCAAGACGACCGAGGGCAATACCGAGGCCGTCGCCATGGGTGTGGCCCGCACCGGCCGCATCTTCACCGCCGCCGCGCTGCTCATGAGCATCGTGTTCCTCGGCGTGGCGACCTCCGGCGTGTCGATGATGAAGCTGTTCGGTCTCGGCTGCGCGCTGGCCGTGATCAGCGACGCCACCGTCATCCGCGGCCTGCTCGCGCCCGCCCTGATGCGGATGATGGGCACCTGGAACTGGTGGGCGCCCAAGCCGCTGGTGCGGCTGCACGACCGGTTCGGGCTGCACGAGGCCGACGAGCCCACCGTCGACAAGGTCGACCGGCCCGAGCCGACCCCGGTCTCGGTCTGAGCCGAGCGCGGCCCGCGCGGGACTTCCCGAGCGGGCCGCGCACCACGGCGGGTATCGTCGGCCCGGAAAATTTCACACACGCCAACGGGGGCTCGCACCAGCGGGCTGAGAGGACGGCTAGCCCATTTCTCGGGCGATCAGGGCCGTCGACCGTATGAACCTGACCGGGTAATGCCGGCGTAGGGAGGAATCACCATGGGCACAGCCACGTCTTCGACCGGGGCGGTCGACACCGTCACCACCGGGCCGATCCAGGGCAGCGTCAAGCACTACCAAGAGGTCGACGGCCTGCGCATTCCGGTGCGCCGGATCAACCTCACCAACGGCGAGCACTTCGACGTCTTCGACACCTCCGGCCCGTACACCGACGACAACGCGGTGATCGACCTCGAGGCCGGACTGCCGAAGCTGCGCGACGAGTGGGCCAAGCCCGCCGTCGACGGCCCGCCGACCCAGCTCGCCTGGGCCCGCCAGGGCATCATCACCGCGGAGATGCGCTTCATCGCCGCCCGCGAGGGTGTCTCCCCCGAGCTGGTGCGCGACGAGGTCGCCGCCGGTCGCGCGGTGATCCCGGCCAACCACAAGCACCCCGAGCTGGAGCCGACCATCATCGGCAAGAAGTTCCTGGTGAAGATCAACGCCAATATCGGCAACTCGGCGGTGACGTCGTCGATCGCCGAAGAGGTCGAGAAGATGGTGTGGGCCTCGCGCTGGGGCGCCGACACCATCATGGACCTGTCGACCGGCAAGAACATCCACGAGACCCGCGAGTGGATCCTGCGCAACTCCCCCGTCCCGATCGGCACCGTGCCGATCTACCAGGCGCTGGAGAAGGTGAACGGTGATCCCACCAAACTCACCTGGGAGATGTACCGCGACACCGTGATCGAGCAGTGCGAGCAGGGCGTCGACTACATGACCGTGCACGCTGGCGTGCTGCTGCGCTACATCCCGCTGACCGCCAAGCGGGTCACCGGCATCGTCTCGCGCGGTGGTTCGATCATGGCCGCGTGGTGTCTGGCGCATCATCAGGAATCGTTCCTGTACACGCACTTCCGTGAGCTCTGCGAGATCCTCGCGAAGTACGACGTCACCTTCTCCCTCGGTGACGGCCTGCGTCCCGGCTCCATCGCCGACGCCAACGACGAGGCCCAGTTCGCCGAGCTGCGCACCCTCGGCGAGCTCACCAAGATCGCGAAATCCTATGGCGTGCAGGTGATGATCGAGGGCCCCGGCCACGTGCCGATGCACAAGATCGTAGAGAACGTGAAGCTCGAGGAAGAGCTGTGCGAAGAGGCGCCGTTCTACACCCTCGGCCCGCTGGCCACCGATATCGCGCCCGCCTACGACCACATCACCTCGGCCATCGGCGCCGCGATCATCGCCCAGGCGGGCACCGCGATGCTCTGCTACGTCACGCCGAAGGAGCATCTGGGCCTGCCCAACCGCGACGACGTCAAGGTCGGCGTGATCACCTACAAGATCGCCGCGCACGCCGCCGACCTCGCCAAGGGGCACCCGCACGCGCAGGACCGCGACAACGAATTGTCCAAGGCGCGTTTCGAATTCCGCTGGCACGACCAGTTCGCGCTCTCGCTCGACCCGGACACCGCCCGCGAATACCACGACGAGACGCTGCCCGCCGAGCCCGCCAAGACCGCGCACTTCTGCTCCATGTGCGGTCCGAAGTTCTGCTCCATGCGGATCTCCGCCGACGTGCGCGAGTACGCCGAGAAGCAGGGTCTGACCGACGTGGCCGCCATCGAGGCGGGCATGGCCGAGAAGTCGGCCGAGTTCGCCGACCAGGGCAACAAGGTCTACCTGCCCGTCGTCTGATTCCGAGGTCCCCGGGACCGGCACGGCTGCGCCGCGCCGGTCCCGGCCCTGTCCGGGGCTAGCATTGTTCCGGCACAGAGCACCTGTGCGCAGCCTTTTCTGTACCGACCGGAAAGGGATCACTCGCATGTGCACTTCGTTCACCGTCACCGCCGCGGACGGTTCGGTCACCGCCGGACGGACCATGGAATTCGCCTTCGATCTCGAATCGCGCCTGCTCGTCTTCCCCCGGGGCATGTCCTACCAGGCCAAGAGCCCCGACCCCGACGCCCCCGGCTATTCCTGGCGCGGCTCCTACGGCACCGTCGGCATGAATCTGCTCGACCGGGAATGCCTGCTCGACGGTGTGAACGAAGCCGGTCTGTATTTCGGCGCGCTGTACCTGCCGAACTTCACCGAATACCAAGCGGTGCCGGTCGGCCGCGAATCCGAGTCGATGTCGCAGATCCACGATGTCGGCAATTACCTGCTGTCCACCTGCGCGTCGGTGAGCGAGGCGGCGGCCGCCCTGGAACGGGTGCTGGTGTGGGGCCAGCCCGATCCCAGCACCGGGCAGCCCATCGAACTGCATTACACACTGCACGACGCGAGCGGCAATTCGCTGGTCGCCGAATACATCGACGGCGAACTCCGGTTGCACGACAATCCGCTGTCGGTCCTGACGAATTCGCCCCCGTTCGAATGGCACCTGCTCAATACCGGCAATTACGTC
This sequence comes from Nocardia sp. NPDC003269, assembly GCF_042888005.1. Taxonomy (NCBI): domain Bacteria; kingdom Bacillati; phylum Actinomycetota; class Actinomycetes; order Mycobacteriales; family Nocardiaceae; genus Nocardia; species Nocardia sp. NPDC003269. Next base: position 1,668,866 of record NZ_JBIAPA010000001.1, on the reverse strand, counting down.
AATCTCTCCGCCGTCAATGTCCCCGACCTGCCACTGTCGGGATACGACGTGAGCGCCCTCGGCCAGGGCAGCGGAATGCTCGGCCTCCCCGGCGATTTCACCCCGCCCTCCCGCTTCGTCCGCGCGGTCGCCCTCACCCAGGCCGCCGTACCGGCCCCCGACGCCCCCGGCTCCGCCATCGTCGCCGCCCACATCCTCGACAGCTTCGACATCCCCAAGGGCTTCGTCCGCGCCGGCGACAGCGGCCCCGACTCGATCGAATACACGGAATGGTCGGTCATCGCCACCCTCGCCGCCGACCACCGCCGCTATCTCGTCCGCTTCTACGACAGCCCGGTCTGGTGCGCGGTCGACCTGGCCGAACTCGACTTCGACCAGGCCGGGGTCACCACCGTCGACACCGGAGCGGCCTGGTGCGTCGACATCACACCCTCGACCTGACCGGGGACCGGGGCGTGAAGGCTCACCAGTCGTCGAGGTAGTAGAGGGTCAGGGAAACGGTGCCGTCGGGAAGTTCCCTGAGGCTGATGCTGGTTTCGTGGCGGTCCAGGGGCCAGCCTTCGAGGGGGCACTCGCCCCACCAGTAGCCATCGGTGGGGGTGGTTCCGCGGTTGTGTTCGAAGGCGCAGGAGCGGGTGTCGGTGAAGTGGCCGCGGAGGCGGTCGGTGATCTGGGTGGGGGTCGCGTCGGGGGCGCCGATGGCGAATTCGCGGGTGCAGCTGCTGTTCGACGAGAGGGAGGCGCAGTAGCCCGGCTTGGTCGAGCGCACGGAGAGTTCGGCGGGCAGCGGCTGGATCGCGTCGGCGGGCGGTATCCAGGACCAGCGGCCCATGAGGGTGAACATCGGGACGATGTACACCATCGCCAGCACCACCACGACGCAGCAGACATTGCTGATCACATAGCTGATTCGCCGACGGGTCGCGGTGGCCGGTGCTTCGTCTTCCACCTCACCCTCGACCGACGGCCCCGACACCAGCACGGCGATCGTCAGGCACACCAGGGCGGCCAGCATCGTGGCCTGCCCCTCGTAGAAGACCCACCGGCTGATCACCGCGTACTGCGCGAACGCGAGCGCGCCGAGCAGCCCGAGCCCGATCAGCAGACCCCGCCGGGTCGCCGCGATCAGCGGCCAGAGCACCAGCGGCAGGAAGAGCAGACTGAACCACACCACCAGGCGACCGTATTCGAGGGGCCCGGTGGTCCGCATGCGATAGCGGCACGGCGACCCGCGCCCGGCGCGACCTGACGGGCAGGTGCTGTCCTATCGACTTTCGTAGGGGGTGACAGCGCCGTTCGGCGGATTCGCCGGGTGGGCCGGATACCTAGGTTCGTGGCATGGGAAGCAGAGCGAGGGTGTTGGCGGCGGTCGCCGGGGCGGTCGTCGGGCTTGTCGTGCCAGCCGTAGCTGGGGCAGAGCCGGAACGGATCACTGTGTCCGCCACTGCTTTCGACGACTTTCTCGCCGAGTCGGTGCGCGATACCGGACTGCCGGGACTGTCGGCGGTGATCACCCGGAACGGGGAGATCGTGCACGCGGCGGGCTACGGGCGGGACTCCACCGGGGCGGCGATCACCGCGCGGACGCCGATGCGGATCGCCTCGCTGACCAAGGCGTTCACCGCGACGGCGGTGATGATGCTGGTCGAGGACGGGGTGATCGGGCTCGACCGGCCCGTGGCCGAGCAGCTGCCGGGGTTCCACACCGCCGACCCGCGCTCGGATCGGATCACGGTGCGGCAGTTGCTGAACCAGACCTCCGGGTTCGCCGATCGGACCGTCGACATCCGCGCGACGGAGTCCGCCGATTCGCTGGAGCGCTACACCGCGACGCTGCGGACCGCCCGGCTCGCCGCCGAACCGGGCGCCCGATGGGCGTATACGAACGTCAACTACAACCTCGCGGCGCGGCTGGTCGAGGTGGCGAGCGGGTCGGATTTCGGAGAATTCCTGCGGCAGCGGATCTTCGACCCGCTCGGTATGCCGGACAGCGCCCTCGGCGACGCCACCATCACTCCCACCGCCGGTTTCAACTCCCTGTTCGGCCACTGGACCGCCCGCGCCGAACTGCGGGGCTTCCTCGACGACAGCGGCAGCGGCGGGGTGGTCACCTCGGCGGCGGATATGGGCCGGTGGCTCATCGCCCAATCCGGCGACGGCCCACCGCTGGTCGGCGCCGACAGCCTGGCACTGATGCACGCGCCGACCCCGGCGCGCGATTACGGCATGGGCTGGGGCCTCGACACCGAGCACGGCGCGCCGCTGCTGACCCACTCCGGCAACCTGTTCACCTACACCTCGGCGGCCGCCCTCGACCCGGCCACCGGCTACGGCTTCGCGGTCCTGGCCAACAGCGCCGCCCTCCACGACAACGCCTACGCGATCCTCACCGGCCTGGTCGCGTTGGGCCGGGGCGAGCCGCCCGCACCGCTCGTCGACGCCAGGCTGCGCATCGAGGCCGCGCTCGCGGCTGTCATGGCGGGCGTGCTCGGACTGGGCGTCGCCGGGGTGCTCCGCTCCCGGCGCTGGGCCGAACGGCGTGGGGGCAGCCGGTGGTGGTGGATCGTGCCGCGCTGCGTGCCCGCCGCCCTGCCGATCGCGCTGTTCGCGAGCTGTCCCCAGGCGATGTCGGTGCTGATGAACGGACGGACCGTCACCTGGGCACAGCTCACCTATTTCCCCGCACCGCTCACCATAACCCTGCTGACCTGCGCGTTCACCGGAGCCGCGATCCTGATCGCCCGGCTGTCCCGGCTGCGCTCACTAAGCTCGGGCCGATGAGGAACTACGCCGGGCTCGCGCTGCTCGCGGGCGGGTGCGCGCTCAACGGGTTCTTCCTCGACGCGCTGCCCGCCTGGCGGCAGGCCGTGTTCGCCGGGCTCGCGGTCGCCGCGTACCTGTACGGCCGCCGGGTGCCGGTCACGCGAGGCTGGCTGGTGCAGGCCGTGGTCGCGGCGCCCGGCCTCCTCTACTGCGCGGTGGACTTCTCGATCGGGCTCGGGGCGATCCTGAGCCAGACCGTGTTCGTCGTGCTGCCGTGGCTGGCCGGACGATTCCGGCGGCAGCAGGCCGCGCTGATCGTGGCGGGCCGGGACCGGGTGGCCCGGCTCGAGCAGGAAAAAGCCCTGATCGCCGAGCGTGTCGCCCTGCGCGAGCGCGCCGCGATCGCTGCCGACATGCACGACTCGCTCGGGCACGACCTCGCCCTCATCGCCCTCCAAGCCGGGGCGCTCGAACTGTCCACCGATCTCGCCGAGCCGAATCGGGCTGCCGTGCAACGCCTGCGGGCCTCGGCGGTGGCGGCGACCGATCGACTGCGCGGCACCGTCGCGGTCCTGCGTGACGGTGCCGCGCCGTCCGTCCCTCGCGACGAACCCGTCGCAGTCTTGGTGGAGCGCGCGATCGACGCGGGAATGGCGGTCGATCTACATCTGCCGAACGACGGTGAACCGTTGCCGCCCTTGCTCGACCGCGCGATCTACCGGGTGGTCCAGGAATCCCTCACCAACGCGGCGCGCCACTCACCCGGTGCCCCGGTGACGGTCACCCTCGAACAGACATCGGCGCAAGCGACAGTCACCATCGCCAATCCCCTGCGCGACAACATCACCCGGCATCCATCGCGCGGCTGCGATGGCTCGCCCGCACGACCCGACCGGAAGGACGCGGGCGACGATGACGGCAGCGGACTCGACGGCCTGCGTGCCCGCGCACGCCTCGCCGGTGGCACGATGACGGCGGGCGTCGAGGGTGCCATGTTCGTGGTGCGCGCTCGATTTCCCACGGCGGCACCGTGATCCGGGTCCTGCTCGCCGACGACGAGGCGATGATCCGCGCCGGGATCCGCTCGATCCTCGGCACCGACCAGGGGATCGAGGTCGTCGCCGAGGCAGCCGACGGCCGGGAAGCCGTGGATCTGACCATCGCGCACCGACCCGATGTCGTGCTGATGGATGTGCGGATGCCGCGCCTGGACGGACTCGCGGCCGCCGCGGCGATCCGGGCGGTGGCACCCGAGATCGCCGTCGTCGTCCTCACCACCTTCGACGAGGACGACTACGTGACGGCGGCGCTCGACGCGGGCGCGGCCGGTTTCCTGCTCAAGGCCTCCGATCCGCGCGAACTGCTGCTCGCCGTGCACGCGGTCGCCGACGGCGGCGCCTACCTGTCGCCGCGTATCGCGAAGAAGGTGATCGCGCGCTGGGACGGGAGCGGTTTCGCGAACAAGACCGCGGCCCGGGCCCGGATCGCCGAACTCACCGACCGGGAGCGGGCGGTCCTGGCGGGCGTCGGCCGGGGGCTGGCCAACCAGGACATCGCCGCCGAACTGTTCGTCGCGGAATCCACGGTGAAGGCCCACGTCAGCGGCATCCTGCGCCGCCTCGGCCTGACCAACCGGGTCCAAGCCGCCATCCTCGCCCACGACGCGGGCCTGACCGGGCGCTGAGCGAGCCCAGGATTTCGGGGGCTTTCCCCGTGCGCCCCGGTCAGTAGGGTGCTGACATGCAAGCACGCACGAAACGCTTCGTCGCCGGCGCCGCCGCGGCCGCCGCACTGTCCCTCGCCGCCCCGCTCGGCACCGCCCAGGCCGCAACCCCCGTCGCCGACTCCGGCTCCGCGTCCCTCGGTTGCACCTCCACCGACATCAACCCCTGCCCCATCCGCCCCCTCCTCGACCTGCTCACCGCCCTGACCACCGGCTCCGCCGGAGGCGGGCAGTAGCCTGCGGTAGCGTCGGCGATATGGCCGATGCGTTCTATCTCCCCGATCCCGCGGACCCGAACCGGTTCGAGTCGACCGAGCTCACCCGCGGGCCCTGGTCGCCGGACGCGCAGCACGCCGGTCCGCCGTCGGCGCTGCTCGGACATGTGATCGAGCGGTGCGAGCCCCGCGAGGGGTTCCAGGTGGGACGGGTCGCGGTGGAAATCCTCGGGCCGGTGCCGCTCGCGCCGCTGACCGCGACCGCCGAGGTGGTGCGGTCGGGGCGGAGCGTGGAGCTCATCCAGGCGACGTTGTCGTCGGAGCGGGGGCCGGTGATGCAGGCCAACGCGTGGCGACTCAAGCGCAGTGAGCCCGCGCTCGATCTGCCGGTCGAATTCCTGCCGAGCGGCACGCGTCCGCTGCCGACGGCGACCGAACCCGAGGTGTTCCCCTCCGATCAGGCGATCGGATTCCACACCGGCATCGAATACCGTTTCGCCTCCGGCTCTTTCGGGCGACCGGGGCCCGCGGTGTGCTGGATCCGGTTGAAGTACCCGATCGTCGCGGGCACCACGCCGAGCCCGCTGGAGCGGACGCTGGCCGCGGCCGACTCGGGTAACGGGGTGAGTTCGGTGCTCGACTGGGCGAAGTACCTTTTCATCAACACCGACCTCACCGTCACCCTGCACCGGCAGCCGGTCGGCGAATGGGTGTGCCTGGACGCGGTGACCCATCCGCAGCCGCACGGCATCGGCCTCGCCGAATCGGCGCTGTTCGACGAGACCGGACCGATCGGGCGCAGCACGCAGACCCTGCTCATCGCGCCGCGCGGCTGATCAGCGCAGGGCGTCCAGGTTCACCAGGTCGTCGTTGCCGTGCTTGCGCAGTTCCAATTCCGCGGTGCTGGTGCGCCGGAACGGATCGCCCTGGCCGGTGGTGAGCAGGCCACGCAGGCTCGTGGTGAGGTAGGCGCCCCAGGCGTTGGAACACACCTCGTAGCATTCGCCCGCGGGCACCAGACCCCGATGGGTGAAACGGATTTCGGTGCCGTCCGCGCCTTCGGTGATGTCGAAGACGACGTCGGTGTCCTCCCATTCGGTGGTGTCGGCGATGAACGCGAGGTGCGAGTCGGTCACGTGCCAGACCAGGCGGCGGCCGGGCACGGACTCGGTGGTGGTCATGGTGCAGCGGTGGATGCCGGGGACCTCGAACAGGTAGCTGTCGCCGACAGTGCCGGTGCTGCCCTCGATGGTCTCCGACCACCAGGACCAGACGTCGTTGACGGCGGCGAAGGCCTCGTCGGGAGTCTTGTCGACGGTGATGGTGACGGTGAAATCGGTGTCGCTCATTGCTTTTCCTTTCGGCTCAGCCGTCCAGGTGACGGCGGAGCGCGTCCAGTGGGCCGTCCCAGTCGCGCGCCAGCGCGGCCAGGAACTGTTGGGCCACTCGCATGGGTGCGGAATCGAGGCGATAGCGCACGCGCCGCCGTTCGCCGGGTTCCGCGATCACCAGGCCGGCGTCTGCCAGCAGGGCGAGGTGTTTGGCGATCGCCTGCCGGGTGATCGGCAGGCGATCGGCGAGGTCGGTCGCGGTCGACGGCCCGTCCGCGGCGAGGGCGGCCAGGACCGACCGCCTGCTCGGATCGGCCAGCGCGACGAAGACCCGTTCGGCGGTGGCCTCCAGCTCAGGCCGCATCGAGGTACACGACGAGCTCGCCCAGCTCGCTCTTCCAGCCGCCGGTGTTGCCGTCGAACGCCTCCTTGTACTGCGCGTCGGGCAGCTGGGCGAAGCCGGCCTCGATCACGGTCAGCCTGGTACCGGCGCCGACCGGTTCGAGAGTGAATTCCACGTAGGTGCGACGCGGGTCGTCGTCGGGCAGGCCGTAGATCTGCCAGGTGTAGCCGAAGACGTTCGGCTCCTCGACCCGCTCGACCCGCATATTGGCCACGTGACCTTCCTTCCAGGTCATCCGGGCTTCCCCACCCGGGCGCAGGTCGATGGTGGCGGTGTTGCCGAACCAGCTCGCGAGCCCCTCGGCGGTGGTGAGCGCCGCCCACACCTTGGCGGGCGGATGGGCGAGCTCGACGGTTCGCACGATCTGATCAGGGAATCCCATGGCGTTCTCCTCAGTCAGTAGCAACCAGTTGGTTGCAACTCAGGGTATGGCAACCATTTGGTTGCGTCAAGGGTCAGTGCCCGCCGGTGACCCGGAACCCGCGCGGGACCAGCCACACCGCGCCGACCGCCACCAGCGCGACGACGATCGCGGAGATGTAGGACGTCGTGGTGAGCGCGGTGTCGAAGGCATGGCTCGCGGCGTCGACGAGCTGGGTGTGCGCGGGTTCGGGCAGTTCGGTGGCCACCTCGTAGGCCCCGCCGACCGACCCGCTCGCCTGCTCCACCTTGTCGGCCGGGACCGGCGGGTTCGCCATGTGCTGACTGAAGATCCTGGCGTGCAGACTGCCGAGCAGCGCGACGCCGAAGCCCACGCCGACCTCGTAGTTGGTCTCCTCGACCGCGCCCGCCTGACCGGCCCGATCGGCGGGCACGGCGCCGACGAGGACGGCCGCGGCCGCGGTCACCGCCATGCCGTCACCGAGCCCGAACGAGACGAGCACCAGCGCGACCACCGGATAGGTCGTCGGCTCCGGGCTCACCGCCAGCAGCAGGAACCCCAGCGACACCGCGCCGAGGCCGACCCCGAGCACCGCGCGGACGCCGAACTTGTCCATGAGCATCGGCGTCAGCAGCGAGGCGGTGAGCAGCGTGAGGGCCGCGGGCAGCATCCGGATGCCCGCCTGCGACGGGCTGTAGCCGTGGACGTATTGCAGCCACAGCGAGACCAGGAACATGGCCGCGCCGATGGCCATCATGGCGAGCAGGGTCGCGACGGCGGCCGCGGTGAACGCGCCGTTGCGGAACAGGCGCACGTCCAGCAGGGGATCGTCGGCGGTGAGCTGGCGGCGGACGAACCAGTACATCGCGCCGATGCCGACGAGCAGGATCACCCAGTCGACCGGTCCCGCTTCACCTTTCGCGAGATGCTTGATGCCCCAGGCCAGGCACACGATGCCGATCATCGACAGCGCCGCCGCGAACCAGTCGAGGCTGCCCGCCTGCGGCGCCCGGTATTCCGGCAGCACCCACAACCCGACCACCACCGTCACCAGGACCACCGGCACATTCAGCCAGAACGCCGAGGACCAGCCGAAGTGCTCGACCAGGAAACCGCCGATGATCGGCCCGACCGTGGCGCCGACGCCGGCGACCGCGGCCCAGATCCCGATGGCCATCGTGCGCTCGCGCGGGTCGGCGAAGATATTGCGGATCAGCGAGAGCGTCGATGGCATCACCATCGCGCCACCGATCCCGAGCAGCACCCGGCCGCCGATCAGCTGGGCCGCGCTGCCCGCGGTCGCCGCGACCACCGAGGCGATGCCGAAGAGCACGAAACCACTGATGAACAACAGCTTTCGGCCCACCCGGTCACCGAGCGCGCCCGTGGTGATGAGCAGCCCGCCGAGCACGAGGCCGTAGATGTCGATGATCCACAGCTGCTCGAGCGGACCCACCTGGAGATCGTCGATGAGCGAGGGCAGCGCGACATTGAGAATGGTGGCGTCCATCGCGACCAGCAACAGGCTGGCGCACAGCACCCCGAGCATCACCCACCGGATGGCACCGTAGGTCTTCGTCGTCTCGCTCACCATGCCGCCTCACCGCCGATTCCTGGTCGTGACCGGTTTCCGGATCCGTGGCGCTCGATCCGCTGCTCAACCTACCGAGTCGGCGGCGGTTCCGGCCGGAGCGAGCGCGGCGGCGCAGCGCACGCTCAGCGTTCGGGCAGCACCGCGTCGACGAGGGTGCGCGCGGCCCGCCCGGTGCGCTCCCGGTCACCGGTGATCACCCGATCCTGGATGATGCCGCGCAGTCCCGAGACGAGCAGGGTGGCGACCACCTCGGGATCGCCCGCCAGGCCCGACCGGCGCAGCGCGGCGGCGAGTTCGGCGACGAAGGTGGCGATGGCCGCGTTCGCGTAGTCCTGATACGGCGAATCCGGCGCGCACGCCGCGCCGAGCACCTGGAGCAGCACCCGCACGCTGTCGGCCTCGGCGCCGTCGGTGTTCAGGTCGAAGAAGCCGAGCAGCCGGGCGCGCAATCGCGTCACCTCGGTGACGTCGGCGAAGACCGCGGCCAGGTCGGGACGCTGCGTCGCCAGCGCCTGGACCAGCAGTTCCTCCTTGGTGTCGAAGTAGTAGATGAGCATGCGCGAGCTGGTGCCGAGCGCGGCCGCCAGCGGGCGCAGCGACAGTTCGGCCAGGCCGTGCGCGGCGATGTACGACACGACGCCGGCCAGCAGGTCGGCGCGTTTGCGGTGGTCGAGGGGACGGGCCATGGGTTGACTGTAGCGACTGCTACAGGTATTCATGACGGCGTGACTGTACCGATCGCTTCAGAAACTCGGCGCGGCGTCGTGGTGACCGCGTACGCGGCGACCACCGCCCTCGCCGACACCATGGACGAGACCTGGTCGCGCCTGCTGCGCGGGGAGAGCGGAATCCGCGCGCTGGCACCGGAATTCCTCGCCGAGCACGACCTGCCGGTCCGGATCGGCGGCCCGCTGGTCACCGCGCCCGATGCGGAGCTCACCCGGATCGAACAGCGCAGGCACTCCTACGTCGAGCGGATGGCACTGGTCCTCGGCCGACAGGTCTGGCAGGCGGCGGGCGCGCCGGAGGTCGACCCCGAACGGCTGTCCGTGGCCATCGGCACCGGGCTCGGCGGCGGTGACGCGCTGATCGACGCCGTCGACGCGATGCGGGCGGGCGGCTACCGCAAGGTCTCACCGCTGGCCGTTCCGATGGTGATGCCCAACGGCCCCGCGGCCACCGTCGGACTCGAGATCGGTGCGCAGGGCGGCGTTTTCGCGCCGGTCTCGGCCTGCTCGTCGGGGTCGGAGGCGATCGCGCACGCGTGGCGGCTGATCAGTACCGGCGAGGCCGACGTGGTGGTCACCGGTGGCGTCGAGGGCCATATCGACCCCGTTCCCATCGCGGGTTTCGCGATGATGCGGGCGATGAGCACCCGCAACGACGAGCCGGACCGCGCCTCGCGGCCGTTCGATCGCAACCGCGACGGCTTCGTCTTCGGCGAGGCGGGCGCGCTGCTCGTCCTCGAATCCGAACAGCACGCGCGAGCCCGAGGCGCGCGGATCCACGCCAGAGTGCTCGGCGCGGGCATCACCTCCGACGCCTTCCACATCGTGGCCTCCGATCCGGCCGGGGCCGGGGCGGCGCGCGCGATGCGCAAGGCGATTCGGACCGCGGGCCTGCGGGATTCCGATATCGACCACGTGAACGCGCACGCGACGTCGACGTCGGTCGGCGACGCCTCCGAAGCCACGGCCATCACCGCGGTCACCCCCGGCGCCTCGGTGTACGCGCCGAAATCGGCACTCGGCCATTCGATCGGCGCGGTGGGCGCGCTGGAGTCGGTGCTCACGGTCCTGAGCCTGCGCGAGCAGATCGTCCCGCCCACACTGAATTTCGACCACCCCGACCCGGCGGTCGAACTCGACATCGTCGCGAGAACGGCCCGGCCACAGCGCATCGACTACGCGCTCAACAACTCGTTCGGCTTCGGCGGGCACAACGTCGCCCTGGCGTTCGGAAAAGCGTAGCGGCGCCGCCGATCCGGGATCGACGGCGCCGCGTTCGGCTCGGTGGCGACTACGCCTTGTCGAATCTGGTGTCGACGAAGGACGCGAAGTCGACCTTGCCCGGGATGGCCTTGGCCGCGGTGAAGGCGTCGGCGATCTCCTGCTCGGACGCGATCACCTGATCGGTGAGCTTGATCGGCTCCTTGATCGAGCGGGTCCAGGTGGTGCGGGACGCGTCGACGCTGATCTGGGTGAGTTCGGCGTACTTGGTCGACCAGGTGTCGAGGTTGTCCGAGGACCACTTGGTGGCGGCGGCGTAGCGCTGGAAGAAGTCCGCGATCGCGGCCGACTTGCCCGCGTCGGCCACGGCGTGCTTGCCCGCCGCCCAGAAGTTGTAGCCGTTGGCGGCCTGATCGGCGGTGGCGATCGGCTTGGCGCCGATCTCCTTCTCGGCGATCGCGGTGTAGGGATCCCAGGTGGCCCAGGCGTCGACGTCGCCGCGGGTCAGTGCGGTGTAGCCGTCCGCGGGCGCCAGGTAGACCGGCTCGATGTCGCCGAGCGACAGGCCCGCCTTCCGCAACTGCAGCAGCAGATTGGCATTGGCCGAGCTGCCCTTGTAGACGGCGACCTTCTTGCCCTTCAGCGCCGCGACGGAGCCGATCGAGGAGTCCTTGCCGACCAGGATCGCGTCGCCCTTGCCGGTCGCCGAGAGCGCGCCGACGATCTTGATATCGGCATCGGACGCCGCACCGAAGATCACCGGGGTGTTGCCCGTCTGCGCGATGTCGATGCCACCGGCGCTGGCCGCCTCGACCAGCGGCAGGCCCGCGGTGAAGGTGGAGAACTCGATCTTGTAGGGCAGGTTCTCCAGCTGACCGGAGGCCTTCAGCAGCACTTCGATCGAGATCGCCTTCTGGTCACCGACTTTCAGCGTGACGGTGCTCAGGTCGACCGGGCCCGACGGCGCGGCGTCGGTCGCCGCGTCGTCCCCGCAGGCGCTCAGCGAGAGCGCGGCGACGACGGCGAGGGCGAGCCCGGCCAGGCGGGACTTCGGAGTGCGTTTCACGGGAACAACTTTCGTGCGGGGGTGGAAATCTCAGTGGGTGACGCCGAGCAGGGCCAGCAGGCGCGTCGCGTACTCGGCGACCTCCGGCGCGGCCGCGGTGCGCGGTCGCGGCAGCTCGATGGCCACCTCGGCGGCGATGCGGCCCTCGTCGAGGACCAGGACGCGGTCGGCCAGGGTGATCGCCTCGAGCACGTCGTGGGTCACCAGCAGCACACCGAACGCGTGCTGGGCGTGCAGGCCGAGCAGCAGCTCGTGCATGCTCAGGCGGGTGAGCGCGTCGAGAGCGCCGAAGGGCTCGTCGAGCAGCAGCAGCGTCGGCTCGGCCACCAGCGCGCGGGCCAGCGCCGCGCGCTGGGCCTCGCCGCCGGACAGGGTGAGCGGCCAGGCATCGGCGCGCCCGGCCAGGCCGACCTCGGCGAGCAGATCGCGCGCGGCCCGCTCGTCCGCGCGCCGGTTGCGCGGCTTCGGCCTGCCCAGCGCGACATTGCGGACCACCGGCTGCCACGGGATCAAGCGCGGTTCCTGGAACACGATCGTCGGCCTGCCCGCAACGGAAACCGCACCGCGACCGGCGGTATCGAGCCCACCGAGGATGCGCAGCAGCGTGGACTTGCCCGAACCGCTGCGCCCGACCAGCGCGACGATCTCACCAGCACCGATCTCGAGGTCGATCCCGTCCAGCACGGTCCGGTCACCGAACTTCTTGCCCAGACCGGTGATTCGGGTGGCGGGGGCGCGGTCGGCGGCCTCGGCCGAGATGGGTGTGACTGCGGCGGCGGTCATGACGGGATCCTCGCGGTAGAGCGGCGGCGGGTGGCGGGCCAGCCGAGGGCCGGGACGGGGTGGGTCCGGCGATCGGCGCGGGGAGCGGGGGGGGACATCAGCGATGGACCGCCGGGCGCCAGCGCAGGGCGCGGCGTTCGAGCAGGCGCACGACGGAGTCGGTGGCCAGGCCGAGCAGGCTGTAGATCACCAGGCCGAACACCACGATGTCGGTGCGCAGGAATTCGCGGGCGTTGTTGACGACGAAGCCGAGCCCCGCGCTGGCGTTGATCTGTTCGGCGACGATCAGCGAGAGCCAGGCGATACCGAGGCTCTGCCGCACGCCGACCAGGATCTGCGGCAGCGCGCCGGGCAGGATCAGCAACCGCAGCCGTTCGGCCAGGCCGAGTCGCAGGGCGCTGCCGAGCTCGAGCAGCTTGGGATCGAGCTGGCGGATGCCGGCGAAGGTGTTGAGGTATAGCGGGAAGAACACGCCGAGGGCGATCAGGTAGACCTTCGGTTCCTCACCGATGCCGAACCAGATGATGAACAGCGGGATCAGGCCGAACAGCGGGATCGTGCGGATCATCTGCAACGGCGGATCGACCGCGTACTCACCGATCTTGCTCAGCCCGGCCAGCACGCCGAGGGCCAGCGCCAGCACCGCGCCGAGCACGAAGCCGTAGAGCGCGCGCTGGCCGGAGACCAGCAGCGCTTCCCCGAGCTGACCCGAGCGGAAGGTCTCCAGCCCCGCGTCGAAGACGACCGAGGGGGCGGGCAGCTTCTTGGCCGGAATCCAGCCACTGGTGCTGCCGATCTGCCAGATCAGCAGCAGCACGACCGGCGAGAGCGCGCGCAGGAAGCCGGAGCGGCGGTACAGCGGGATCCGTCGCTCGTCGGTTTCGGTGGGGCTCGCCAACAGCATTCGTGCATGGTGCCCGGCCGCACGGGTCGCCCGACAGGGTTCGGATCAGCTCGAGGATTTCTCGGCCCGCGCCGAGATCTGCTGGACGGCCCAGCCGTTGCCGTCGGGATCGCTGAAGAAGACGAAGCCGACATTGTCGAGCGGATGCGGTGTCGGCCTCGGGTTCTGACCGAGTGACTGCACCTCGGTGACCTCGACGCCACGGGCCACCAATTCGGCGTGCGCCCGCTCGATATCGGGCACCACCAGCTGGAGCCCCTTCAGCGAACCGGGCGGCATCTCGGGCACCGCGCCCTTGCCGATCACGATCGAGCAGCCCGAGCCCGGCGGGGTGAGCTGCACGATGCGTACGTCGTCGGAGATCACGGTGTCGTGGTCGACGACGAAGCCGAGCTGATTCGCGTAGAAGTCCTTGGCCCGGTCGATATCGGAGACCGGGACGATGACGACTTCCAGGGTCCAGTTCACGGAGTGCCTCCCGAGGTGTGGTTCGGTCACGCGGTGGTGCCGAGTCTGCCATCGGCACCGGCTCGACGCGGGCTGAACAGGCTGTTCACAGCCTGCGCTCCCAGCGCCAGGCGTATTCGCCGTCGGCGGGTGGCGGACCGGGGAGGTCGCCTTCGGCGGTCATGCCGTCGAGCAGCAGAGCGAGCACCCGCTGGCGCAGCTGCGCGGTGCGCACCGGATCGGGCATGGTCACCGCGGCACACGCCTCCAGCAGCAGCCCGACGTCCTGCGGATCGAAATCGGCCCGCAACCGGCCGCTCGCGTGCGCCCTGCGCACCAGCTCCGCGCCCGCCTCGCCCGCGTGGATGACGTCGGGCAGCATCGCATCGTCGGGGGTGAAGGTGCCGGCGAGCTTCACCGTCAGCGAGTGCACATCGGCCTCGACCACCCGTTCCAGGAAGCCGACGAAGCCGCGCCAGCCGTCCGGATCCGCCAGTGCCGCATCGGCTTCGGCGTTGAACCGGCGCAGCCCCTCGTGGCACAGCGTGCGCAGCAGCACCTCCTTGCTCGGATAGCGCCGGTAGAGGGCACTGATGCCGACGCCGGCGCGGTCGGCGACGGCCGCGATCGGCGCGGTCGGATCGTCCAGGAAGACGGCGCGGGCGGCGTCGAGGATGAGCCCGTCGTTGCGCGCGGCCTGTGCCTTACGGCCGGACAGGCGGGGCTGAGCTGCGGTTTCGGTCTGGTTCGGCATGAATCCCAGAATACCACTTGAAACGGAATGATCCGTTCTGCTACGTTTGGAACAGAACGAAGCATTCCGTTTCGAAAACTAGGAGTCGACATGACCGCCACGGCCACCATCACCCCCTTCCGCATCGACGTGCCCCAGGCGAAGCTCGACGACCTCGCCGCCCGCCTGCGCGGCGCCCACTTCCCGGACGAGCTGCCCGGCGTCGGCGACGCCTACGGTGTCCCGGCCAACCGCGTCCGGGCCCTCGCCGAGTACTGGCTCGAGGAGTTCGACTGGCGCGCACTGGAATCCGAGCTGAACGCGTACCCGCAGTTCACCACCGAGATCGAGGGCGAGAACATCCACTTCCTGCACATCCGGTCCTCGCGGGCCGACGCGACGCCGGTGATCCTCACCCACGGCTGGCCGGGCTCGATCCTCGAGTACGTCGACGTGATCGCCCCGCTCACCGAGCCGGAATCGGCCGAGGATCCGGCCTTCCACCTGGTCATCCCGTCGCTGCCGGGCTTCGGTTTCTCCGGCCCGACCCGCAGCACCGGCTGGAACCGCTACCGCACCGCCCGCGCCTGGGCCGAACTGATGGCGCGCCTCGGCTACGAGCGCTACGGCGCCATCGGCAACGACGGCGGCTCGATGGTCTCCCCCGAGCTCGGCCGGATCGCGCCCGAGCAGGTGCTTGGCGTGCACGTCACCCAGCTGTACTCGTTCCCGTCCGGCGATCCGGCCGAGTTCGAGGGCCTCTCGGAGGCGGATATGGCCGCGCTGGCGCACCTGCAGTGGTTCCACGAGAACAAGATGGCCTTCAACACCCTGCACAGCCAGCAGCCGCAGACCCTGGCCTATGCCCTGGCGGATTCGCCGGTCGGGCTGCTCGGCTGGAACGCGCAGCTGTTCGGCGAGTCGATCGACGCGCGGTTCGTCGTCGCGAACATCGCGCTGTACTGGCTCACCGGCACCTCGGGCTCGTCGCTGCGGTTCTACTACGAGGACGCCCACACCACCGAGCACCCGACCGAGCCGACCACCGTGCCGACCGGGCTGGCCATGTTCGCCGGTGACTTCCAGTCGATCCGCCGGTTCGCCGAGCGCGATCACAGCAATATCGTCAGCTGGAATTCCTACGACACCGCCGCCGCGACGGGCGGCGCGAACGACGCGGCCGGACACTACGCCGCGCACGAGGCGCCCGAGGTGCTGGTCGGCGACATCCGCCGATTCTTCGCCGACCTCGCCTGATCCGGCTTCGGTGCCGCGGCCCACGCTCCCCTCATCGGTGCGTGGGTCGCGGCCCATTCGAATCATGCACCAGCGCAGTGTTATACGCGCACCAAAGAACGCAATCAGTGATGCTCGTGCAGGTCGCCCCAGGCCGGGAAGGGATCGGCGAAGCCGGCCCACCCGGCCGGACCAGTGGCGAACTCCGCGTCGGTGAGCAGCGCGGTGTCGAGGGCGCGCCGGACCGCGGGCGCGTCCAGGCGCACGCCGATGAACACGATCTCCTGACCGGCGGGCACGTCCAGCGCCGACCACCACGCGCCCGGCTCGAAGGTCAGGTTCGGACCGGCCTGCGACCAGATCGCGGCCAGCTCGGGGCGGCTGGCGATCCAGCAGAATCCCTTGCTGCGCAACATCCCCCGCAGCCCGGACAGCGCCTCGGCCAGCCGGTCCGGATGGAACGGGCGATCGGCGGTGTAGGCGAGGCTGCTGATCCCGTATTCCTCGGTCTCGGGCGTATGGCCGCCGGCCAGCTCCTCGGCCCAGCCCTCGGCCTCGGCGGCCACCACGGGGTCGTAGCGGCCGGTGGCGAGCACCTCGTCCAGCTCGACCACACCCTTCTCGGTGCGCAGGATGCGCGCCCTCGGGTTGAGCCTGCGGACGGTGGCCTCGACGGTGGCCGCCGCGTTCGCGCTCACCAGATCGGTCTTGTTGATCAGCAGCACGTCGGCGAACTCCACCTGGTCCACCAGCAGATCCGCGATCGTGCGCGTATCGCCCTCGCCCGCTTCGAGTTCCCGCTCGGCCAGCGCCTGGCCCTTCACCAGCTCGGCCAGGAAGGTCGACGCGTCGACCACGGTCACCATCGTGTCGAGGCGGGCCAGCTCGCCCAGGCGGAAGCCGTCCTCGAACTCCCAGTCGAAGGTCGCGGCCACCGGCATCGGCTCGGAGATGCCGGTGGACTCGATCACCAGCTGGTCGAACCGGCCGTCGCGGGCCAGCCGGGCGACGGCCTCGATCAGGTCCTCGCGCAGCGTGCAGCAGATGCAGCCGTTGGTGAGTTCGACCAGTTTCTCCTCGGTCCGGTCCAGATGACCCTGGCCCGCGACGAGCGCGGCGTCGATATTGACCTCGCTCATGTCGTTGACGATGACCGCGACCCGGCGGCCGTCCCGGTTGGCGAGGATGTGGTTGAGCAGCGTGGTCTTGCCCGCGCCGAGGAACCCGGACAGGACGGTGACGGGCAGGTGCGCGGTGGGAGCGGAGTTGGTCACGAGTTAATGATAATGGTTTTCATTTGCTTTTCGCGGGTGGGGTCTCCGAACGGCGCGCCCGGTCGTAGGGTTGGGGCGTGAAGATGTTGCCGCTGACCCCCGATGGCCAGACCCCTGTTCGCGCGCTCACCATCGCGGGTACCGACTCCGGCGGCGGCGCCGGTATCCAGGCCGACTCGCGGACGATGGCGCTGTGCGGCGTGCACGCGTGCGTGGCGGTGGCGGCGGTGACCGTGCAGAACACTGTGGGCGTCAGCGGATTTCACGAGATCCCGCCGCACATCGTGGCCGACCAGGTGCGGGTGGTCGTCCGCGATATCGGGATCGGCGCGGCCAAGACCGGCATGCTGGCCTCCACCGCGATCATCGAGGCCGTCGCCGAGGTGTGCCGCGAGGTCGGGATCGGGCGCGACGCCGCCGTGCCGCTGGTCGTCGACCCGGTCGCGGCGTCGATGCACGGCGACGCGCTGCTGCACGCCGAGGCGCTGGACGCGGTGCGCAACACCCTCATCCCGCTGGCCACGGTCGTCACCCCGAACCTCGACGAGGTCCGCCTGATCACCGGCATCGACGTGGTCGACGACGCCACCGCCCGCAAGGCCGCCGAGGCGCTGCACGAGCTGGGCGCACAGTGGGCGATCGTCAAGGGCGGACACCTGCGCTCCTCGGAGTACAGCACCGACCTGCTCTACGACGGCGACACCTTCCGCGAGTTCACCGCGCCGCGCATCGCCACCGGCAACGATCACGGCGGCGGCGACACCCTGGCCGCGGCCATCGCCAGCGCGCTGGCCAACGGCTATCCGGTGCCCGACGCGGTCGCCTTCGCCAAGGAGTGGACCTACCGCTGCCTGGCCGCGTCCTACGATCTCGGCGCGGGCCACGGGCCGGTTTCGCCGCTGTGGCGGCTGCACACCGACGCCTAGCGTGGCGTCGCGAACTTGTCGGTGGGTGGGTTCATACTGAACCCATCGCACCCACCACCGGTTCCAACGACGCAGCCGGCGAGAACAACGGAGTTCGCCTCGGGCGCGAAGACTTTCAGCCGACGACGAACGCGTCGCGCAACGGCCGCGACGGATCGATCCTGACTCCGTTGAACCGTGCGTGCGCCAGGGCCAGCGCCGAGATGCTCTCGGCCAGATAGTCGACGAATCGCTCCACCGGCATCGCCGAGACCTCGCGCTGATTCGCGCCGAGCCACCAGTCCGTGGCCGAGGCCACCGCGCCGAAAATCGAATAGTTCACCAATTCGATCCCCGCCACGTCGATCGATTCGGTCGGCAGCAGATCGGCGAAGAATTCCGCGGCGCGGCGTGCCGATTGCCTGGCCGCGACCAGCGCCCGTTCCGTTTCCTTGGCCTGCTGACTGAAATGGCTGTGCAGCATGAACCGGAAGACGTTCGGATGCTCGGAGACGACGGTCACGTATTCGGCGGCCGCGCGCCGGACCAGGTCGGCGACGGAATCGTCGGTGAGATTCACCCCGCTGAGCATCCGCTCCCACAGCATGTCGCGGACCCGGTCGACGATCGCGTTGTAGAGATCGGTCTTGTCCTCGAAATGCCGATAGAGCTTCGGTTTGGCCGCGCCCGCCTCCTTGGCGATATCGCCCATGCTCACATCGGGGCCGACCCGATCCAGCGCGCGGAACGCGGCGTCGACGAATTCGATCCGGACCTGCACCCGGTGTTCGCGCCACCGTTCCGTCCTGGCGTCGACACGACGGACCGGCTCGTCTGCTTTCCGGTAACCGCGTGTCACGGTCAGCAGCTTATTGGCGTGGTCGGCCTGGGTGCTGCGCGGGGCGACATTTGCCGAACCGGCAACCTTTCTTGCGGAATTGTCGCGGGTGCCCGCACCATCGAATCGTCTACGCGTCCGCCGACCGACAGGAGCCCCGATGACCGAGACCGCGCCGACCCCCGAACAGTTCTGGGAGGACTTCTACCGCGAGCGGGACCAGATCTGGACCGGCAACGCCAACAGGACCCTGGTCAGCGAGGCCACCGAGCTGACGCCGGGCACCGCGCTCGACCTCGGGTGCGGTGAGGGCGGCGACGCGATCTGGCTGGCCCGGCAGGGCTGGCAGGTCACCGCGGTCGACGTCTCCGCGACGGCGCTGGAGCGGGGCGCGCGGCACGCGGCCGACGCGGGCGTTCGCGTCACCTGGGAACGCCACGACCTGCAGACGAGCTTTCCGGCGGGCACCTTCGACCTGGTTTCCGCGCAGTTCCTGCACTCCCCGGTGGAACGCCCCGACGAGCGCGCGACCATCCTGCGCCGAGCCGCGGCCGCCGTCGCACCGGGTGGCTCGCTGGTGATCGGCAGCCACGCGCACTGGCCGACCTGGGTCACCACCCCGCCGCACGACGTGTCCTTCCCGACCATCGAGCAGATGCTCGCCCAGCTCGACCTCGGCCCCGAGTGGCACGTGGAGACCGCGGGCCTGATCACCAGTCCGTCGAAGAGCCCCGACGGCGTCGAGGGTGAGCGCGCCGACAGTGTGTTGCGCGTGCGGCGCGGTTAGTCGGAGGCCGCCCTGGGCAGCGCGTCGCCACCGCTTCGGCGGGACAGCAGATAGAGCACCCACATGACGATCGGCAGCAGGATGTCGGTCCACAGCGGGACGCCGATGTTGTACGGCTTCGTGTTGTCCTCGGCGATCCAGAAGTAGATGTGCCCGGCCGCGTCGCCCCAGTACTGAATGGTCAGGACGACGATCGTGCACAGCCAGAAGTGGCCGCGGAACCAGTAGGCCATGATGCCGACCACGCCGATGGCCAGATCGCCCATCGCGTTCTCCCACTGGAAGCCGCCGTCGCCCCGGGTGTAGCCGATCTGCTCGGCGACATTCGCGCCGTCGAAGATGTGCGCGGCGGCGCCGAGCACCGAGGCGACACCGACGACGGCCACCATCCACCAGACCAGGTGGATATCGACCGCGCGGCGGCCGGGCTGACGCCGGCTCTGGACGAACGCGCCGACGAGGGCGACCAGCACCGCGATGATGGTGGGCATCGCAACGCCTCCGACTCGGTAGTCGAGCACTGTTCCAGCAGGTAGTCGAGCCTTTCCAGTGTAGCGGCCCGGATCCCCAGGAACCTCCCAGCTCTGTCCCAGCTCGGTGGCAGCGCCGCCGTCGAGGGTAGGTTCCATGACCCAGACCGAGGCCGAGCCACAGCCCACGCAGAGCCGCCGCGCGCCGGTGCTCGACGTGGTGATTCCCGTCTACAACGAAGAGACCGACCTGGGCGTGTGCGTACGCAGGCTGCACGCCTACCTGCGGGACGGGTTCCCGTTCACCGCCCGGATCACGATCGCCGACAACGCCAGCACCGACGCCACCCTCGAGGTCGCGCGGCTGCTGGCCGCCGAACTCGACGGCGTCGGGGTGCTGCACCTGGACGCCAAGGGCCGCGGCCGGGCGCTGCGGGCGGCGTGGGCGGGGTCGGACGCGACGGTGGTCGCGTACATGGACGTCGACCTGTCGACCGATCTGAACGCGCTGCTGCCGCTGGTCGCGCCGCTGGTGTCCGGCCATTCCGACCTCGCGATCGGCACCCGGCTCGACGCGTCCTCGCGGGTGGTGCGCGGACCCAAGCGCGAGATCATCTCCCGCTGCTACAACCTGCTGCTCAAGACCACCCTGCGCGCGCACTTCTCCGACGCGCAGTGCGGTTTCAAGGCCGTGCGCACCGATGTCGCCCGTGAGCTGCTGCCGCTGGTGCGCGACGGGGAGTGGTTCTTCGACACCGAGCTACTGGTCCTGGCCGAACGCGCCGGCCTGCGCATCCACGAGGTGCCCGTCGACTGGATCGACGATCCGGACAGCCGGGTCGACATCGTCGACACCGCCCGCAAGGACCTGCGCGGCATCTGGCGGCTGACCAGGGCGCTGGCCACCGGCGCGCTGCCGCTGGACGAGCTGCGCGCCGCCGTCGGCCGCGAACCGCTGGTGGCGGGCGTGCCGCTCGGGATGGTCGGGCAGCTGGTGCGTTTCGCCATCGTCGGCGTCCTGTCCACGCTCGCCTACGTGGTGCTGTATCTGCTGCTGCAACCCTTCTTCGGCGGGCAGGGCGCGAACCTGGTGGCGCTGCTGGTGACCGCGGTCGGCAATACCGCCGCCAACCGGGCCTTCACCTTCGGGGTGCGGGGACGTGGTGACGCGATGACGCACCAGTTCCAGGGCCTGGCCATCTTCGCGTTCGGCCTGGCGATCACGAGCGGTTCGCTGTTCGCGCTGCACCGCTGGGCACCAGCGGCACCCGTCGCGGTGGAGCTCGGCGTCCTGATCGCCGCCAACCTTCTCGCGACGCTCACCCGATTCGTCGGACTGCGCTGGGTGTTTCGGAACGCGACCGAAGAGGCCGTCACCGCCGAGCCGGCGCGACGCGTCTCCGTGGAGGCGAACCGATGAGCACTACGCCGTCCCCCGTCGGCCGAGGCCACTCGTCCCCGCAGGCGATCACCGAGCCGATCACGCGCATCGGTGATGTCGGGTCCGACCGCGCGGCGATCACCGCCGAGCGGGCGGATTCGGCACCCGGCAGTTCGGAGGTGTCCCGATGACCGTCACGATCGCGTCACCGCGGACAGCGAGCACCGTGCCCGACCCCGCGCCTCGACCCCGCTGGGAACTCCCTGCATTGGCGGTTCTGCTGCTCGGCACCACCGTCGCCTATCTCATCAATCTCAGTGCCAACGGCTGGGCCAACGACTTCTATGCCGCTGCGGTGCAGGCGGGTTCGCGGTCGTGGGAGGCGTTCTTCTTCGGCTCCTCCGATGCCGCCAACTCGATCACCGTGGACAAGCCACCCGCCTCGCTGTGGGTGATGGAACTGTCGGTGCGGCTGTTCGGGCTCAACAGCTGGAGCATGCTCGTGCCGCAGGTGCTGCTCGGCGTCGCGACGGTCGCGGTGCTGTGGGCGACGGTGCGCCGATCCTTCGGCCCCGCGGCGGGTCTGATCGCGGGCACCGTGCTCGCGGTGACACCCGTCGCGGTGCTGATGTTCCGGTTCAACAACCCCGACGCCCTGCTGGTCCTGCTGATGACCGCGGCGGCCTGGGCGATGACCCGCGCCGTCGCCGACGGGCGCTGGCGGTGGCTGCTGCTCACCGGCGGCCTGATCGGCTTCGGCTTCCTGGCCAAGCAATTGCAGGTGCTGCTCGTCGTGCCCGCGCTGGCGCTGACCTACCTGTTCGCGGGCCCGCCGCGGCTGGGCAAGCGGATCGCGCAGCTCTTCGCCGCGGGCGCCGCGATGGTGGCCGCCGCGGGCTGGTGGCTGCTGACGGTGGAGCTGTGGCCCGCCGACCAGCGACCGTGGATCGGTGGGTCGCACGAGAATTCGATCATCGAACTGACCCTCGGCTACAACGGGCTCGGCCGGTTGAACGGCAACGAGCGCGGCAGCGTCGGCCCCGGCGGTGAACTGCCACCGGGCGGCAACGGCATGTGGGGCAGCACCGGGATCACCAGGCTGTTCGAGCCGGCGCAGGGCGGTCAGATCGCCTGGCTGATCCCGGCCGCGCTGGTCGCCCTGGTCGCCGGACTCGTCCTGTGCGGGCGGGCGCCACGCACCGACCGGCGCCGGGCCGCGCTGATCCTGTGGGGCGGTTGGCTGCTCGTCACCGGCCTGGTGTTCAGCTACATGGCGGGCATCTTCCACCAGTACTACACGGTGGCCCTCGCACCCGCCGTCGCCGCCTTGATCGGCATCGGCGCGGTGCAGCTGTGGGGCGCACGCGACCGGCTGTGGGTCCGCCTGACCTGCGCCCTCGCCATCGGTCTCACCACCGCCACCGCGTGGGTGTTGTTGTCGCGCAGCGCTTCCTTCCAGCCGTGGCTGCGCTGGACCATCCTGGTCCTCGGCGTCCTCGCGACCATCGCGGCCGCGTTCCCTCTGGCCCGCAGGCAAGCCCTGATCGCCGCCATCGCCGCCACCTTCGTCGGCATCGCCGGCCCCGTCGCGTACTCCATCGACACCCTCGCCACCGCGCACTCGGGCGCGATTCCGTCAGCCGGGCCGAATGCCGGTGGGATGCACGGGTTCGGGGGTCGTGGTGGACCGGGTATGCGGCCCGGGGGTGATGGGCGGATAGGCGCGATGCCGGGCACCGACGGTGCGAATTCGTCAGGTGGTGCCGCCGCGCAGGGTGGTCAGCTGCCGGGCGGCGCGAACACTCAGGGCGGCTTGCCGCCGGGCGGCGCGAATACGCAGGGCGGTCTGCCGCCGGGCAGCGCAAACACGCAGGGCAGTCTGCCGCCGGACGGCGCAAACACGCAGCGCGGCTTGCCGCCGGGCAACGCAAACACGCAGGGCGGCTTGCCGCCGGGCGGCGCCAACGCGCAGGGCGGTATGCCGCCGGACGGCGCCAACGCACAAGGCGGTCTGTCCTCGGGCGGCGCGAATGCGAAGGGCGGCGGTATGCCGTCGGGTGGAGCTCCGGGTGGCGGTACGCAGTCGGACGGTGGTGCGGCCCAGCAAGGTGCCGGTGACCAGATGATGGGCGGGCCCGGTGGGCTGCTAGGTGGCTCGCGTCCGAGTGAGCGGATCGTCAGCCTGCTCGAGCACGACGGCGAGAACTACACCTGGGTCGCGGCGACGGTCGGTTCGAACAGCGCCGCCGGATACCAGCTAGCCACCGAACTGCCGGTGATGCCGATCGGCGGGTTCAACGGCAGCGATCCCTCCCCCACTCTGGAAAAGTTCCAGCGCTACGTCACCGAGGGCAAGATCCACTACTTCGTGGCGGGCGGCCGGGGAGGCCCCGGCGGCAACAGCACGTCGACCAGTTCGGCGATCACCGCCTGGGTCACGGCGAACTACACCGCGACCACGGTCGACGGGGTGACGCTGTACGACCTCACCGAACCGAAGTAGTCGGCAGGCCGAACGCCCACAGCCGCAAGCACACTCGAGACCCGGCCCGGTCGGATCAGACCGATCCGGCCGGGCCGGCCTCGACGCCGGGTCGACACGCCCAGCCTCGATACCGAGTCGATCCGCCCGGTCTCGGTGCCGAGTCGTCAGCCCAGGTTTCACCGGCCGCAGGCAAATCGACCCCTCCGGTTTCGCCCTGTAGAAATGCCGAGCGGACCAGCCAGGGTTCGCCGGTGCCGCTCGCGGCGGGGTCGGCGTCGAGGATCCGGCCCGCGACCGAGAAGCGTGCCGCCCTGCGAGGCAAGTCAGCTCGCTCCGGCCGCCACCGGGACCGGGCGGCGACTCGGCAGTCGGTTGCCTTGGGGCACTGCGCTTCACCCGGCGACGGCGGGCACGCTCGCCGCGATCCATTCGGCGAAGGTCGGGCCCGCGAGGGTGGCGTGGGTGGACGGGAGGAGGGTGCCGTTCTCGAACTGTTCGCGGTCGGGGTTGGTGTTGTCGGAGATCTCGATGACCTGGCGGGTGTCGCCGCGGGCGGCGAACAGGGTGGTGGCGGCGGCCGCCATCGTGTCCGGCTGGGGACCGGCGATCTCGGGGAACGGGATGTCTTCGGCCGGAATCGGATTCGTCGCGAGGTCGACCAGGGCCTCGGCCACCGTGCGGGCGGCGACCAGCTGGGTGCGCATCGCGGGCAGGTAGGCCACCGCACCCTGGGTGCCCCACTGCGCCATCACCTCGACGAGTTCGTGGAACTGCGCGGCGCGCAGGATCTGCACGGGCACAGCGCCCTTCAGCAGTTCCTGCTCGTGGGCGAGCTTGGCGGCGTTGTACCCGGCGAGGGAGCCGTCGATGCCGATGATGGAGACCACGACGAGCCGCTCGACCCCGGCCCGCTCGCCCGCGGCGTGCAGGTTGCGGGCCGACGCGGTGAAGAACTCCGTCGCCACCTGCTGGTCGGCCGACGGGGTGCTGGACGCGTCGATCACGAGGTCGACGCCGGTCAGCGCCGCGTCGAGCCCGGCGCCGGTCTCGATGTCGACGCCGTTCGCGCGGGAGAACGCGACCACCTCGTGGCCGCGCTCGGTCAGCACGTCCACCACGTGCTTGCCCAGCCTGCCGGTCGCCCCCGCCACCGCGATCTTCTTCTGCTCACCCATGATCCGCTCCTTCTTCGCTTCTTTCGCGTTCACAGAGACGACGAAGTGGGGGCGGGGAGTGTGACATCGGATCAGGACGTGCCGAGACTCCCGCGCGGCGCGATCCAGCGATGGTTCAAGTCGACGACAGCGGCGACCGTTTCGAAGTCGGCGTCGTAGTGGAAAAGCACCAGCCGATGCTCCACGGCCAGCACCGACGCGAGCAGGTCATGGATGCCAACCGCACGATGACGACCCGACCGGGCGAGTTCACGCTGGATCGCGAAGGCGCTCTGCCAGTGTTCGTCATTGGTGTGCAGGTACTCGAACAGTGCGCGCCGGTCTGCTCTCACCTGCTCGTACTCGACCGGCGTGCGTGCGCTGTAGAGCACCTCCGCATCGATGGGTGCGCAGGTCGCGACGACACCCGCCTCGATCAGCGGAACGAGTTGGGCGGCGACTTCCGGGTGGCGCATCCGCGCCAGCGCGCTGGTATCGACGAGGTAGCGCGCCGTTATCGCCATACTTCGTCGCGCCGATCCTTGTCGGCCATCTCTTCCATTCCGCCGTTGATCAACCACTCGACATGGCGTGCGCGGGCAGCCGCCACCGTCGCCGAACGAAGCGCCGCCCGGACCGTATCGGAGACGCCCGAGGTTCCGAGCGCGTCCTGCGCGGACTCGAGTAGCTCGTCGTCGATCTCGATCAGCCGCTTGGTCATGCCACAATCCCTCGTTATATATTCCCCCATGCGAGGAATATATACTCGCCGCTGACCAGCGTCAATGGCGAAATCTCGCGGCTCAGCGCGGCGGGTTCAGCGCCGAGTGCAAGGTCACCGCCCACTGGTCGACGATCAATTTCCGGCGCGCTGAGTCGTCGGTGAGGACATCGGCCAGCCCGAGCCCGCGGGCCAGGTCGAGGGTCGCCTGAACGAGGTGATGGTTGACCGGATCGGAGTCGTCGACACCGAGCGCTTCGACCGCACGCCGATGCGCGATCCGGCCGAACCTGGCCTCGAGCGGGACGATGCGTTCGCGCAGCGCCGGGTCGGCGGCGGCGTGCGTCCACACCTGCAGGGCCGCCTTGAACAGCGGCGAGGTGTAGGACTCGACCAGCCCGGAGACGACGGCGCGGGTGCGGCCGACACCCTCGGCGACCTCGCTGATGGCGGCGGCCTCGGCGGCCGACTGATCCATCCTGGTGTCGAACATGTACTCGAGCGCGCCGGTGATCAGGTCTTCCCTGGTCGGAAAATGATGCTGGGCGGCGCCGCGCGACACCCCGGCCCGTTCGGCGACCACCGACACGGTGGCGGCTGCCCAGCCGGTCTCGGCCAGGCAGTCGATGGTCGCCTCGAGCAGCCGCTGCCGGGTGGCCCGGCTGCGGTCCTGCTTGGGTTCGTGGGGTGTCGCCATCGGACTATTGTGCCCAGCTGGGCGGGCGCTTCTGGAAGAAGGCGGTCATGCCCTCGATCACCTCGGGGGTACCGAAGAAACCGGCCGAGCGCTGCGCGAGCTCCTCGGCCTCGGCGTCGAAGCGCGCGAGCAGGGTCGAATTGACCAGCTTCTTGGACTCGGCCAGCCCCTGCGGCGAACCCTTGCGCAGCTCGCCACACAGGCGCTTCACCTCGGCGGCGGCATCGGCGGCCGCGATGGTGACCAGGCCGATCTCCCGCGCGGTCGCGGCGTCGAACTTCTCGCCGGTCAGGAAGTAGCGGCTCGCCGAGCGCTGGTCCATGCGCGGCACCAGGGTGAGCGAGATCATGAACGGCGCCATGCCGATGCGCACCTCGGTGAGGGCGAAGCTGCTGCCGGGCCCGGCCACGACGAGATCGCAGGCGCCGATGATGCCCATGCCACCGGCCCGGACATTGCCCTCGATCTGGGCGACGACCGGTTTGGGCGAGGCGAGGATCCCGCGCAGCACATCGATCATCACGCGGGTACGCTGATCGGCCGCGGTCGCCGGATCGGCGGTGCTCGCCTCCTTCAGGTCGGCGCCCGCGCAGAACGTGTCGCCGGTGTGCGCCAGCACGATGCCGCGGACGGCGGGATCGGTGTTCGCCGCGTCCAGTCCGGCCAGCAGCTCACGCACCAGCTTGGACGAGAGCGCGTTGCGGTTGTGCGGGGAATCGAAGGTCAGCGTGGCGAACCCGTCGACGACCTCGTAGCGGACGAACGGTGTTTCCGTCGCGTCACTCATCGGGACTCCTGTTCATCCGGGAGGAACGGCGGCCGCCCAGCTGAGCGGCCGCCGTAGGGCCTAGTACGAGCGTGGAAGACCGAGCGAGTGCTGGGCCACGAAGTTCAGGATCATCTCCCGGCTGACCGGCGCGATGCGCGAGATGCGC
This sequence comes from Nocardia sp. NPDC003269, assembly GCF_042888005.1. Classification (NCBI taxonomy): domain Bacteria; kingdom Bacillati; phylum Actinomycetota; class Actinomycetes; order Mycobacteriales; family Nocardiaceae; genus Nocardia; species Nocardia sp. NPDC003269. The sequence goes on along the minus strand of NZ_JBIAPA010000001.1, from coordinate 1,641,690 downwards.
GCGGCCTGCAGCATGGCCGAGAGCCCGACCTCGCGGGTCAGACCTGAACCGCCGTGGGTCTGGATCGCCTGGTCGAGCGCCTTGATGCTGGCTTCCGCGGCCGCGTACTTGGCCATGTTGGCCGCCTCGGCGGCGCCGAACTCGTCACCGGCGTCGTAGAGCACCGCGGCCTTCTGCATCATCAGCTTGGCCAGTTCCAGCTCGATCTTGACCTGGGCCAGCGGATGCGAAATGCCCTGGTGCGCACCGATCGCCGACTTCCAGACCGTGCGCTCCTTGGCATACTCCACCGCCCGGTCGATGGCGTAGCGGCCGAGGCCGACCGCCATGGCCGCGCCCATGATGCGTTCGGGATTCAGGCCGGCGAACAGCTGGGCGATGGCGGCGTCCTCGGACCCGACGAGGGCGTCGGCGGGCAGGCGCACGTCGTCGAAGAACAGCGTGAACTGGTTGTCCGGCTCCACGATGTCCATCTCCTGGACGTTCTTCACCAGGCCGGGCGCGTCGACCGGCACGATGAACAGCGCGGGCTTGAGCTTGCCGGTCTTGTGGTCCTCGGTGCGCGAGACCACCAGGATGGCCTCGGCCTGATCGACACCGGAGATGAAGATCTTGCGGCCGTTGAGGATCCAGTCGCCGCCGTCGCGACGGGCAGTGGTGGTGATCTGGTGCGAGTTGGAGCCGGCGTCGGGCTCGGTGATCGCGAAGACCATCTTCGACGAGCCGTCGGCCAGCTTGGTCAGCCAGGTCTGCTTCTGCGCGTCGGTGCCGTACTTGGTGATGATGGTGCCGCAGATCGCCGGGGAGACGACCATCAGCAGCAGCCCGGCGCCCTGCGCCGCCAGTTCCTCCTGCACCAGCGCCAGCTCGTACATGCCCGCGCCACCGCCGCCGTACTCCTCGGGCAGGTTCACGCCGAGGAAGCCGAGCTTGCCCGCCTCGTCCCACAGTTCGGTGAGCGGCTCGTTCTTGCGTGAGAGCGGCAGCACGTAATCGCGGTAGTTGTACTTCGACGCCAGCGCGGCGACCGCCGCGCGCAGCGCCTTCTGCTCTTCGGTTTCGTGGAAGCTCATGCCTGCTCCTGCTCTTCTTCCTCGACGACGGCGAGGACGGTTCCGACCTCGACCTGCTGGCCGACGGTCACGTTGAGTGCACTGAGGACGCCGGTGGCCGGCGCGACGATCGTGTGCTCCATCTTCATGGCCTCCAGCCACAGGATGGGCTGCCCCTGGGTGACCTGGTCGCCCTCGGCGGCGCCGAGGCGGATCACGCTGCCGGGCATGGGCGCGAGCAGCGAGCCCGCCGCGACCTGCTCCGACGGGTCGGTGAAACGGGGCAGCCTGCGCGCGGCGACCGGGCCGAGCGGCGAGTCGACCGCGACGAGGTCGCCGTAGCGGGCGATCTCGAACTGGCGGCGCACCGGACCACGCTCGCCCGGTACCGCCAGCACCACGCGCTCGGGCGTCACCGAGATCAGCGCGAGGCCGTCGTGGCCGTCGACCTCGATGTCACCGGCCCTGGTGAACCGGTACCGCACCTCGTGCGTGCCGCTGGTGCGGCTCTCGTAGGACTTGCGCTGCGGCTGCGAGGCCAGGTTGCGCCAGCCGCTCGGAGCGAGCTTGGCGAACCGGTTCGTGGTGTGCGCCAGCGCCGCGTCGGCGAGGGCGGCGGCCACGATCGACAGCGCTTCGTCGGCGTCCGACACCAGCGGCGCGGACAGCGCGGCCAGGTCGTGGGTCGCGAAGAACGCGGTGTCGGTGTCACCGGCCAGGAACGCGGGATGCCGCAGCACCCGCACGAGCAGGTCGCGGTTGGTCACCAGGCCGTGGATCTTGGCCCGCTGCAACGCGGTGGCCAGCAGATGCGCCGCCTCGGCCCGGGTTTCGGCGTAGGAGATGACCTTGGCCAGCATCGGGTCGTAGTGCACGCCGACGAGCGAGCCGTCGACAACGCCGGTGTCGAGCCGCACGCCCGCCTGCTCGAGGACGGTGAACTCGCCTGCGGTGAACGGGATCTCGATCTTGTGCACCGGACCGCTCTGCGGCTGCCAGTCGTGCGCGGGATCCTCGGCGTAGAGCCGGACCTCGATCGAGTGGCCGCGCTGGGCGGGCTGGGTCGCGGGCAGCGGCACACCCGAGGCCACCTGCAACTGCAGGCGGACCAGGTCCAGGCCGGTGGTCTGCTCGGTGACCGGATGTTCCACCTGGAGGCGGGTGTTCATCTCCAGGAAGAAGAAGTCACCCTTCTCGTCGGCCAGGAACTCGACGGTGCCCGCGCCCTCGTAGCCGATCGCCTCGGCCGCCAGCCGGGCCGCCTCGAACAGCCGATCGCGCATGCCGTCGATCTTCTCGACCAGCGGCGAGGGCGCCTCCTCGACAACCTTCTGGTGCCGACGCTGGATCGAGCACTCACGCTCGCCCACCGCCCAGGTCGTGCCGAAAGTATCGGACATGACCTGGACTTCGATGTGGCGGCCGGTCTCGAGGTAGCGCTCGCAGAACACGGTCGGATCGCCGAAGGCCGACTCGGCCTCGCGCCGCGCGGCGGCGATCTGATCGTTCAGCTCACCGAGCTCACGCACCACGCGCATGCCGCGACCGCCACCACCGGCGGACGCCTTGATCAGCACCGGCAGGTGCGCCTCGGTGACCTCGGCGGGATCGAGCTCGGCGAGGACGGGGACACCGGCGGCGTCCATCATCTTCTTCGACTCGACCTTGGAGCCCATCTGCTCGATCGCCGCGACCGGCGGACCGATCCACACCAGGCCGGCGTCCAGCACCGAGCGCGCGAATTCGGCGTTCTCGGAGAGGAATCCGTAGCCGGGGTGGATGGCGTCGGCCCCGGCCGAGAGCGCGGCCTCGATGATCAGCTCGCCGCGCAGGTAGGTCTCGGCGGGGGTATTGCCGGGCAGCCGGATGGCCGCGTCGGCCTCGGCCACGTGCGGGGCCGAGGCGTCGGCGTCGGAGTAGACCGCGGTGGTGCCGATCCCCATCCGGCGGCAGGTGGCGAACACGCGGCGCGCGATCTCACCACGGTTGGCAACCAGAACGTTCGTGATACCCATGCTGTCGCGCCTCACATTCGGAAGACGCCGAAGCCCTCGGCGCCCTGGATCGGGGCTGTGTGAATGGCCGACAGGGCCATCCCCAGCACGGTGCGGGTGTCGCGGGGGTCGATGATGCCGTCGTCGAAGAGCCTGCCCGACAGGAACATCGGCATGGCCTCGGCCTCGATCTGCGCCTCGACCATGGCGGCCAGCCCGGCGGCGGCCTCCTCGTCGAACGGCAGGCCCTTGGCCTCGGCCGCGCCGCGCTGCACGATGGTGAGCACGCCGCCCAGCTGCGCGCCGCCCATCACGGCCGACTTCGCGCTCGGCCAGGCGAACAGGAAGCGCGGGTTGAACGCGCGCCCGCACATGCCGTAGTGACCGGCGCCGTAGGACGCGCCGACCAGCAGCGAGATATGCGGCACCGTCGAGTTGGCGACCGCGTTGATCATCATCGCGCCGTGCTTGATGATGCCGCCGTGCTCGTAGTCCTTGCCGACCATGTAGCCGGTGGTGTTGTGCAGGAACAGCAGTGGCGTGTTCTTCTTGTTCGCCAGCTGGATGAACTGGGTGGCCTTCTGCGATTCCTCGGAGAACAGCACGCCGCGCGCGTTGGCCAGGATGCCGATCGGGTAGCCGTTGATCTCGGCCCAGCCGGTGACCAGGCTGGAACCGTAGAGCGGCTTGAACTCGTCGAAGTCCGAACCGTCGACGACGCGGGCGATCACCTCGCGCGGGTCGAACGGGATCTTCAGATCCGAGGGCACGATGCCGAGCAGTTCCTCGGGATCGTAGAGCGGCGAGATGACCTCGGCGCGCGGCTCGGGGCCCTGCTTCTTCCAGTTCAGCCTGCGCACGATGTTGCGGCCGATCCGGATCGCGTCCTGCTCGTCGGCGGCCATGTAGTCGGCCAGACCCGAGGTGCGGGCATGCATCTCGGCGCCGCCGAGGGTCTCGTCGTCGGAGTCCTCGCCGGTGGCCATCTTCACCAGCGGCGGCCCGGCCAGGAAGACCTTCGCGCCCTCCTTGACCATCACCACGTAGTCGGACATGCCGGGGATGTAGGCGCCACCGGCGGTCGAGTTGCCGAACACCAGCGAGATGGTGGGAATGCCCGCGGCCGAGGCCTGGGTGAGGTCGCGGAACATCGCGCCGCCCGGGATGAAGACCTCCTTCTGCGTCGGCAGATCCGCGCCGCCGGACTCGACCAGCGAGATCACCGGCAGGCGGTTCTGCTTGACGATCTCGTTGATACGCAAGGTCTTACGCAGCGTCCACGGGTTGGAGGTGCCACCGCGCACGGTCGGGTCGGGCGCGACGATCATGCACTCGACGCCCTCGACGATGCCGATCCCGGCGATCGTGGACGCGCCGACGTGGAAGTCGCTGCCCCAGGCCGCGAGCGGGCACAGTTCGAGGAACGGCGAGTCCTCGTCGAGCAGCAGCTCGATGCGCTCACGGGCGGTGAGCTTGCCGCGCTTGTGGTGCCGGGCCACCTTGTCGGGGCCGCCACCGGCGATCGCCTTGGCGAACTCGGCCTCGACCTCGGTGAGCTTGGTGGCCATCGCCTCGGCGGCGGCGGTGTACTCCGGCGACGCGGTGTCGACGGCGGAACGGAAGGTCGTCACGACTGGTACCCCAATACTTTCGACGCCAGCATGGTCAGGATCTCGTTGGTGCCACCGCCGATGCCGATGATGCGCACATCGCGGTAGATGCGCTCCACCTCGGACTCGCGCATGTAGCCCATGCCGCCGTGCAACTGGACCGCCTGGTTGGCGACCCATTCCGCGGCCTCGACGGCATTGTTCTTGGCGAAGCAGACCTGGGCGATCTGGTTCGTGTCCCCGGCGACGAAGCGCTCGACCAGGGCCCGGGTGTAGGTGCGCGACACGTCGACCCGCTGGGCCATCTCGGTCAGCGTCATCTGCACCTTCTGGCGGCTGATCAGCGGGCGGCCGAAGGTCTCCCGGTCGCGGCACCACTGCACCGTGAGGTCGAGGGCGCGCTGGGCCAGCGAGTACGCCTGCACCGCGAGGCCGACCCGCTCGCTGACGAACGCGTTGGCGATCTGCGCGAAGCCGGTGTTCTCGCCACCGACCAGGTTCGCCGCGGGCACCCGCACGTCGACGTAGGACAGCTCGGCGGTGTCCGAGCACAGCCAGCCCATCTTCTCCAGCTTGCGGCTGACGGTGAAGCCGGGCGTCTCGGTGGGCACGATGATCAGCGAGACGCCCGCCGCGCCCGCGCCGCCGGTGCGGACCGCGGTGACGACGAAGTCGGCCCGCGTGCCCGAGGTGATGTAGGTCTTGGCGCCGTTGATGATGAAGTCGTCGCCGTCGCGCACCGCCGTCGTGGTCAGGTGGCCGACATCGGAGCCACCGCCGGGTTCGGTGATGGCCAGCGAGCCGATCAGATCACCGCGCAGCGTCGGCACGGCCCACTTCTCGATCTGCTCCCGATTGCCGGAAGCGATGATGTGCGGCAACGCGATTCCACAGGTGAACAGCGAGGCCCACAGCCCGCCGGAGGCACCGGCGAGATGGATCTCCTCGCCGACGATCATCGAGTCGATGATGCTGCCGCCCTCGCCACCCGCCGATTCCGGGTGCTCGATGCCGAGCAGGCCGAGTTCACCGGCCTTCTTGTGCAGTTCGCGGGGCAGTGCGCCGTCGCGTTCCCAGGTGTCGAGGTCGGGCAGGATCTCCCGCTCGACGAAACCGCGCACCGTGGCGCGCAGTTCCTTACGTTCCGGTGTGTCCCAAACAGATGTCATGCGAACAGCTCCGTCGGCATATCGATGTGGCGGGAGCGCAGCCATTCGCCGAGCCCCTTGGCCTGCGGGTCGAACCGTGCCTGGTAGGCGACGCCCTTGCCGAGCAGACCGGAAATGATGAAGTTGACGGCCCGCAGGTTCGGCAGCACGTGCCGGGTGACGGTCAGCTCGGCCGTCTCGGGCAGCAGTTCCTGGAGCTTGCCGACCGTGAGCGTGTGCACCAGCCAGCGCCACTGCTCGTCGGTGCGGACCCAGACGCCGATATTGGCGTCGCCGCCCTTGTCGCCGCTGCGGGCCAGGGCGATGGTGCCGAGCGGGACGCGAGCGGTCTCCGACGGCGGCAGGTCGGCGGGCAGCTCGGGCTCGGCGACCGGTTCCAGCACCGCGGTTTCCGCGGCGGGCTCGATGGCGACGCGGGTGCCGTCGGCCAGCACCGCGGTGTGCGGCACCTCGTGCGCGTCGACGAAGCCCGGCGTGAAGACGCCGTAGGGCGAGCCGTTGCCCGGCAGGGTGGTGAAGGTCGCGCCCGGGTAGCTGGCCAGCGCCAATTCCACGGCGACATTGGAGAATCCGCGGCCCACCTTGTTCGGGTCGGGGTCGCGCACCACGCAGCGCAGCAGCGCGCTGGCCTGCTCCTCGGTGTCGGCGTCGGGGCGGTCGAGCCGAGCCAGCGTCCAGGTCAGCTCGGCGGGCTTGGCGGGCAGCCAGGCTTCCAGCTGTCGTTGCGCCAGCGCGGCCTTGGCCTCGATCTCCAGGCCGGTGAGGATGAACTCCATCTCGTTGCGGAAGCCGCCGAGGGTGTTCAGCGAGACCTTGAGCTGCGGCGGCGGCGCCTCGCCGGTGACGCCGCTGATCAGCACCCGGTCCTTGCCGTCCTGGCTGAGCTCGATGCTGTCCAGGCGGGTGGTGACGTCGGGGCCCGCGTAGCGCACGCTCTGGATCTCGTACATGAGCTGGGCTTCGACGGTGTCGACCGTGACCGCGCCGCCGGTGCCGTCGTGCTTGGTGATGACGCTGGAACCGTCGCGGCGGATCTCGGCGATCGGGAAGCCCGGGCGGCCGATATCGCCGAGTTCGGTGAAGAAGGCGAAGTTGCCGCCGGTGGCCTGGGTGCTGCACTCGATCACGTGGCCCGCCACCACCGCACCGGCGAGGGCGTCGTAGTCGGTGCGGCCCCAGCCGAAGTGGGCCGCGGCGGGACCGACGATGACGGAGGCGTCGGTCACCCGGCCGGTCACGACGATGTCGGCGCCGGAGTTCAGGCATTCGACGATGCCCCACGCGCCGAGGTAGGCGTTGGCGGTCAGCGGCTGGCCGAGACCGAGGTCGGCGGCGCGGCCGATCAGGTCGTCGCCCTCGACGTGCGCGATCTTGGCGTCCAGGCCCAAGTCGGCGGCGACCTTGCGCAGCCGCTCGGCCAGCCCGGCCGGGTTGAGGCCGCCCGCGTTGGTGACGATCTGGACCTTGCGCTCCAGGGCGAGGGCCAGGCAGTCCTCGATCTGCTTCACGAACGTCTTGGCGTAGCCGAGGCTGGGGTCCTTCATCCGGTCGCGGCCCAGGATGAGCATGGTGAGCTCGGCGAGGTAGTCGCCGGTCAGCACATCGAGGTCGCCGCCCTCCAGCATCTCGCGCATCGCGCTGAGCCGGTCGCCGTAGAACCCGGAGCAGTTTCCGATCCGGATCAGGTCCGGGTCCGCCGAGAGTGCACTCATGAACCCCAGGATCACATCGGTTCAGAAAAAAAGCAAGCATGCGTGCTTGTTAATTGCGGGCAATCCACCAGGCAAGATGGAAGCCATGTCATCGGTCCTCCTCTTCGCCCTGGCCGGCTTCCTGCTCGGCGGCGCCTACACGACCTGGAAGAACAACCGCGCGATGTCGATCGCCCTGATCGCCGCCGCCGTCCTCGCCGCCATCGGCGCGGCCCTCTGGCTGCAGTAGCGTCACCAAGCATTTCGAAAGCGGCGGGCAAGCCCACCGCGATTAGCTTTCGCCGTCCTGTTGTCCGGCCTGTCGGCCGCCTCGCGTCGGGGGAAGCATCCATGTTCGATTGGTACGTCGGTCTGCTCGCGTTCAGTGGTATCGCGATGATCGTGATGGCGAACGTCAAGGGCGGGCAGAGTGAGTTCGCGCAGGTTCTCAACGCCGTCTTCGGTATCGGGTTCCTCGGCTACGCGGGCTACCTGGCGTTCGTCTTCGACGGCGGCAGCTACCTGATCTTCTTCCAGGCGTTCATCCTGCCGGTACTGCTGCTGATCAACTTCGTGAAGTCGACGAACTGGACCGCGCTGACCACCAGGCCGACGCCCACCCAGCAGGCCTGGCGCGCGTACCAGCGCGAACAGCAGCGGGGCTGAGCTCAGCTCGGGGCGCTGAGTTTGAAGATGCGGACGTCCTCGGGGACGCCGTTGAGGGGGGCCGCCCAGAAGTTGCGTTTGTAGGGCTTGACGGTGGCGCCCAGTTCGTCGAGGGTTTCCGGGCGCAGGGCGGCGAGCGTGGTGCTGGACAGCATCGTGTTGCCGTTGCCGCCCGCCTCCATCATGCGGGCGGCGATGTTCACGTCGACGCCGAGCCAGTCGCCGCCGATCTCGCGGGGGGAACCGGTGTGCAGGCCGACCCGCATGCGGGGCTTGTAGCCCTCCACCTCGACCGCGGCCAGATTGCGGCGGGCGGCGACGGCGGCGCGGACCGCGCGATCGGGGGACGAGAAGACCGCCATCAGGCCGTCGCCCATGCGCTTGACCACCTGACCGCCCCGCTCGGCGATCGGCGGCTCGATGGCCTTGGCGACCTTGCGCAGCAGTTCCAGGGTGCGCTCGTCGCCCGCGGACAGCGACCAGCTGGAGAACGCGACCAGGTCGGTGAACACGATGGTCACCTCCTCGGTACCGCGACCGCGGCCGATCCGCTCCAGCGCGGCCTGCCACACCTGGAGCGCGCCGAAACCGATCTCCCTGGCCGCGCTGGGCGTGCCACCCACGATCTTGTCCGCGGCACGGGCGACCGCGCGGGCGCCACCGGGACCGGAGACCGAGAGCGGATCGCCGAACGCCGGGTCACCGGGGAGCTGCTGACGAGCCTTGCGCACCGCACCGATCACATCGGCACGCCGATTGGCCGCCTGCAATTTCGAGGAGAACTGGACGCGCCGCCGACCGGACCGGGCATCGTCGGCGTCCGACGTCTCGGACCGCGCATTTTCGGTGGGCTCCAACGGGATAACCACCTCCGCGGCAGCGTCACGCCGCCGCGGATCCACCCCGCCAGAAGGCGTTTCACTCACGCCCAGATCGTACCTGTTCCGCCCCGCTGCTCTTCCAGACGAAAAGAAGCCCTCGGCGTCCGGGCAGCGGACGCCGAGGGCGGTCCCGGGCATCTGCGAGGGCAGCCCGGGACGTCTGTCAGGCGTCTCGGCGGTTGATCATCACCAAGGCACCGGCGAACACGATCGCCACGAACACAGCGAAGTAGATCAGACTGCCCCACACGCCCCAGTGCCAGTTGCCCGAAACGTCCTCGACGGTCAGGAAGCGGTTGGCGTTCTGGAACGGCAGGAACGGCTTGACAGTACGGCCGAAGCTGCCGAACGCGCCGAGCAGACCCTCCAGCAGCAGCGACCACAGCACGATCAGCGAGATCGCGGCGGCGGACTGGCGCACCAGCACGCCGACGCCGATGGCGAGCACCACGCACAGGAAGGCGTAGATCGGGATGCCGTAGATGGCGCGCCAGTTGCCGTCGAGCACCAGCTCCGGCGCCTCGTCGCCGACGAACAGCTTGGCCACCACGAAGGCGATCAGCGCGAGCACGCCGGTCAGCACCGCCGCGTACCCACCGACCAGGCCCGTCTTGGACAGCACCACCTTCGTGCGGTTCGGCACCGCGAGGAAGCTGGCGCGGATGACGCCGAAGCGGTATTCACTGGTGACCGTCAGCGCGGCCATGATCATCAGCACCATCACGCCGAAGCCGGAGACACCGGAGACCACCACGCTCGGGGTGAGCAGCGTCGGCACGTCCCCCGGCTGGGTGTTCTCGGCCTTGGTGACCAGCGCGATCAGCACGGCCAGGCCGATGCCGAGGAGCACGACGATCGCCGAGCACCACCAGGGCGACCGGGTCGAGGTGAGCTTGATTCGTTCCGCAGCGAGCACGCCCATCAGAGCGCACCTCCCATCACCTGGTCGAGGCCGGCGCCGTGGTACTCCACGGCGCCACCGGTCATCCGCATGAACGCCTCCTCGAGCGACGCCTGCTGCGGCGCCAGCTCGTAGAGCGTGACGTTGTTGGTGCCCGCCACCTTGCCGACCTCGTCGCTGGTCACCCCGGCGACGATCAGCGCGGCGTCGCCCTCTTCCCGCACGGTCATGCCGTGCGAGGTGAGCAGGCTGCGCAGCTGATCCAGCTGCGGGCTGCGGACCCGGACCGACTGCTCGGAAGCGCGGTCGATGAAGTCCTTGGTGGTGGTGTCGGCGATGAGCTGACCACGGCCGATCACGATCAGGTGCTCGGCGGTCTGGGCCATCTCCGAGAGCAGGTGGCTCGACACCAGCACGGTGCGGCCCTCGGCGGCCAGGCGCTGCATGAAGCGGCGGATCCAGAGGATGCCCTCGGGGTCGAGGCCGTTGACCGGCTCGTCGAACAGCAGCACCTTGGGATCGCCGAGCAACGCGCCCGCCAGGCCGAGCCGCTGGGACATGCCCAGCGAGAAGCCGCCGGCGTTCTTGCCCGCCACCTCGGACAGGCCGACCAGCCGCAGCACTTCCTCGACCCTGGACTTGGGGAGGTCGTTGGAGGCGGCCAGCCACTCCAGGTGCGCGCGCGCCGATCGGTTCGGATGCACCCACTTGGCATCCAGCAGCGCGCCGACCTGGGTCAGCGGACGCTCCAGATCCTCGTAGCGCTTGCCGTCGATCAGCGCGGTGCCCGAGGTCGGCCGGTCCAGGCCGAGGATCATCCGCATGGTCGTCGATTTACCGGCACCGTTGGGTCCGAGGAACCCCGTCACCTGTCCGGGATGGACGGTGAACGAGAGGTCCTGCACCGCGACGGTCTGGCCGAATTGCTTCGTCAGGCCCTTCAGCTCGATCATGCGCCCCAGCTTGCCGCACGAAGAACGCGAGCGCGTCGCCGTGAGGTCGCGAGTCGGGTCATCCTCGAGGATGACCCGACCCCGAGCCGGGGACTACCGGGCTGGGGAGGAAGCCTGAGCCCAGAAGCGCTTGGGGATGCGGCCCGCCTCGCGGGCCAGGTAGCCGGCGCGGACGGCGGCGGCCATGGCCGAGGCCATCAGTTCCGGGTCGCGTGCCCTGGTGACGGCGGTCGCCAGGAGGACGGCCGAGCAGCCCAGTTCCATGGCGAGGGCGGCGTCGCTGGCGGTGCCGATGCCCGCGTCGAGGATGACCGGGACGCCGGCGGCGGCCACGATCATCTCGATGTTGTGCGGGTTGCCGATGCCGAGGCCGGTGCCGATGGGGGCGCCGAGGGGCATCACCGCGGCGCAGCCCGCGTCCTCGAGCCTGCGGGCCAGCACCGGGTCGTCGTTGGTGTAGGGCAGGACGACGAAACCGGCGTCGACCAGCTGTTCGGCGGCGTCGAGCAGCTCGAACGGGTCGGGCAGCAGGGTGCGCTCGTCGGCGACGACCTCGAGCTTGACCCAGTTCGTCTCCAGCGCCTCGCGCGCCAGCTGCGCGGTGAGCACGGCCTCGGCGGCGGTGCGGCAGCCCGCGGTATTGGGCAGCAGGGTGATGCCGAGGCGCTGGAGCAGGTCGAGCACGCCGGTGCCGCCCGCGGCGTCGACTCGGCGCATGGCGACGGTGGTGAGCTCGGTGCCGGAGGCGATCAGGGCCTCCTCGAGGACAGCCAGGTTCTCGGCGCCGCCGGTGCCCATGATCAGGCGCGAGCCGAACTCCTTGTCCGCGATCCGCAGCGGCGCGGGCTCAGCCACCCTGCACCGCCGTCAGCACCTCGATGGTCCAGCCGCGGCCGACCGGCTCGTCCCAGCGCGACTTCGGGAACACCGCGCCGTCGACCGCGAGGGCAACGCCCTGACACGGCAATTCGAGCCTGGTCAGCAAGTCGCGGATGCTGAGCGGCTCGGCGAACTCGTGGTCGACACCGTTGACGGTGACGCCGATCGGGATGGTCGAGGTCATCGAACTCCTCCTGGGGACAGCCGCAGCGCCGGAAAGCGTTGCGGTGATGCGATCTCCGCGATGGCGGACGACTCGGCGTCGAGCAGTCCGGGGACGAGGGTCGCGGTGAGCGCGAGGGTGAGCATGCCGTTGCGGCCGTGGCCGGTGGCGGCGACGACCCGGTCGTCGAGCGCGCCGAGCAGCGGCAGGTTGTCGGGGGTGCCCGGCCGCGAGCCCGCGTTCGCCTCGGCCAGTTCGTATTCCGCGATGCCGGGCAGGATCGCCTCGGCGTCGGCGATCAGGTCGCGGACCCCGCCGACGGTCACCGCGGTGTCGAACCCGGCCTCGTATTGGGTCGCCCCGACGACGATCCCGTCCGCGCGCGGCACCAGATAGACCTGCCTACCGTGCACCCTGGCCCGGATCACCCGGCTCGGCGCCGGTTGCACACCCGGCCGGTGCCGCAGGCGCAGGATCTCGCCCTTGACCGGGCGCACCGGCAGCCCTGGCCACAGCTCGGCGGAGTGCGCGCCCGCCGCGAGCACGACCCGGTCGTGCGGCAGGTCGGCGAGGGCGGTGACGGCTTCGGTCCGGATCAGCACCCCGGCGCCTGCGCAGGCGGCGCGCAGGGCGGTCAGCACCCGGCGATTGTCGACGGCGGGTTCGGTGGTGGCCAGCAGCCCGGCGCGCACGGTGCGGGCCAGCGCCGGTTCGAGCGCGCGCACCCCGGCCCGGTCGAGGACGCGCAGGTCGTGACCGAATCCGGCGAGCCAGTCGGCGACGGTGCGCAGGTCGGCGGCATCGGCGCCGTCGAGGGCGACGGTGAGCGTCTCCTCGGCGACGAACACCGAATCACCGGTGATCGCTCGCAGCCGCTCGGCGAAAGCGGGCCAGGCGGCCAGCGCGGCGGCGCCGAAGGCCAGCACCCGGTCCTCCCCCGGCCAGCCCTCCGACAGCGGCGCGAGCATGCCGCCCGCCACGAACGACGCGCCGGAGCCGGGCGCCGGATCGAAGACGGTGACGGTCCAGCCCGCCTCGGCGGCCTGCCATGCGACAGCGAGTCCGACGGCGCCGCCGCCAACGACCGCCAGAGTCCGCATCACGTTCCACCTGTCTTTTTCCGCCTACCGAACGCCTCGGCGTTCGCGTCTCCACGGTAGCGCGACTACCGTCGACACTGTGCAGCCCTCCCATCCGAATCGTTCCGTCCCGCCCAGGGAGCGCCTGTCGAACGCGCTGCTGTATCTGTGCACCGACGCGCGCCGGGAGAAGGGCGATCTGGCCCGTTTCGTCGATGCCGCGCTAGCCGGTGGCGTCGACATCGTCCAGCTCCGCGACAAGGGGTCGCCCGGTGAGGCCGAGTTCGGCCCGCTGGAGGCCAAGGCCGAGCTCGGCGCGCTCGCCGAGATCAAGGCCGCGACCCGCAGGCACGGCGCGCTGCTCGCGGTGAACGATCGCGCCGATATCGCGCTGGCCGCCGGCGCCGACGTCCTGCATCTCGGACAGGGCGATCTCCCGCCCGCCTACGCGCGGCGCATCCTCGGCCCCGATGTCGTCATCGGCCGGTCGAGCCACAGTCGCGCCCAGGCGGGCCTGGCGGCGATCGACGGTCATCTCGACTACTTCTGCACCGGCCCGATCTGGACGACCCCGACCAAGCCGGGTCGCCAGGCGGCAGGCATCGATCTGGTGCGCTCCACCGCCGACGGGCACCCGACGATGCCGTGGTTCGCGATCGGCGGCATCGACACCGAACGCCTGCCCGAGGTGCTCGCCGCCGGTGCGCGCCGGATCGTCGTGGTCCGCGCGATCACCGCGGCCGCCGATCCCGAAGCCGCGGCGCGCGAGCTCAAGCAGGCGCTGGTCGCCGCGTCGGGATAACGGATTCAGGTCAGCAGCGCGGTGAGCGCCTCGGCCAGGTCATCGCTGGGCTCCGGGCCGATGGTCACCTCGTCGCCGGGTCCGTCGGGCTGCGCGTGCAGCCAGAAGAACCCGCGATCGGCGACTTCGACGGTCCGGGGCAGGTCGGCGACGGGCTCGGCGGCGAAGCGCAGACGCAGCGGCGCCGCGCGCAGCTCCACCCACGCCGCGGCGAAACCCGGGTGCAGCGGGAGGTCGTCGACCTCCTCCTCGGCCACCCAGACCAGCTCGGAGCTCTCCTTGTTGGCGACGGTGGGCAGCGGGAACTCGGCGTCGGCCAGCACGGTGGTGTAGGTCCAGCCGCTCGGCGCGGTCATCGTCAGCCGTTCGGCCCGCACGCGCAGCGCGTCGGCGGTGATGCCCGCTTCCTCCCAGGCCTCCCGGACCGCGGCGTGCTCGGCGCTCTCGTGGGAATCGCGCGCGCCGCCCGGGATCGCCCAGGTACCGCCCTGATGACTCCACGGCGCCCGGTGCTGTAGCAGCACCGCCGACCCACCCCGGGGCAGCGGCGCGCGCAGCAACAAACCCGCCGCGCCGTACTTGCCCCAGTGCCGAACTCCGCCCGGACTGTTCGACCAGCCGTCTCCGTCACCGCGCATCCAATACTCTTTCCTCCGTAGCAGCCGAGCAGCAACCGCTTCGGGGGTGTCTGAGGGGCTGCGCCACCGGTAGGACCACAATAAACTCCGCACCACGAGGGGTGCGCGGACAGCACGGGGAGGTGAACGATGGTCGAACCCGGGAATCGCGATGCCTCGACCGAGGTCGCGGCCGTTCGTTCCGGCCCGTCGTCGCAGGCCACGCAGGGTGCGCAGGGCTCGGTGGCGGCCGCGGCCGAGCCGGTGACGGGCCGCCGCGCCGCGTTGCGGAAACCGGCGATCGTCGTCGACCGGCCGCCCGCGCCGGATGTGAAGGCGCTGCGTGCGCAGTTCCACCCCGCCCGGATGCGCGGCTTCGTGCAATCGTCACCGGGCCGGCTGGTGGCTGCCGGACTGGTGCTGATGGTGCTCTGCGTCACCGCGGGCGCGGTGACTTCGACGACCGTCAGCGACCGCCAGCAAGCTCTCGGCGTCCTGCTCGACGACACCGAACCCGACGCCCACTCGGCCAATCACCTCTACACCTCGCTCTCCATCGCCGACGCCGCCGCGGGCACCGCGTTCATCGCGGGCGGGCTGGAGCCGAAGGCCGTGCGCGACCGCTACACCCAGGCCATCGGCGAGGCCGCCGCCGAACTGGTGACCCAGGCCGGGCACATCTCCGTCGAGGAGGCCGCCGACCCGTCGGGCACCGATCGCAAGCTCCGCACCGGCATCGCGACCGGGCTGCCGGTCTACACCGGCCTGATCGAGACCGCGCGCGCCAACAACCGCAACGGCTACCCGGTCGGCGCCGCCTACCTCAGCGAGGCGTCGCACCAGATGCAGACGACGCTGCTGCCGATGGCCGAGGAGCTGGAGAACCACCGCCTCGACGCGGTCACCGCCGCCCAGCACCGGCACGTGCTGCCGCCGTGGCCCGCGATCGTCCTGCTGATGGCGACCCTCGGCGCCCTGCTCTGGGTCCAGGTGGAGCTGGCCAAGCGCTCGCGCCGGGTGTTCAACATGGGTCTGCTGATCGGCACCGGCGCGCTCGCGCTGACGCTGGTGTGGACGGTGGCCGCCGGCTCGGTGTCGGCGGTGTCGATGATGCGCTGCCGCGACCAGGGCGCGGTGCCCGCCGCCCGGCTGGCCGAGAGCCGCATCCTGGTGCAGCAGGCCAGGTCGGCGGAGATGGTCAAGCTGGTCCGCCGCGACGCCACCGGCGACTACGACCGCATCTTCGACACCAACACCACCCGGCTCACCGAACTGCTCGCCGGCTACCCCCAGGACGCGCCGGCGCGCACCGAGGTCGCCGACGCCCGCGCCGCGCTCGCGCGCTGGCAGTCCGCGCATCAGCGGATGAACGACACCCTCGCGCGCGGCGATTTCACCGGCGCCGCCGCGGTCGCCACCGGACCGAGCGCCGCCGACGCGGCCGCCCAGGTCGACGCGATCGACCGCGCCCTGGACAAGGCCGCCGCGGCGACCAGGGACACCTTGCGCGACAAGGTCTCCCAGGCCATCGACGTGCTGGCCTTCCTCGCCCCAGGCGCGTTCGTCCTCGGCATCGTCGCGGCGGTCTGCGTCGCGCTCGGGCTCTGGCCCCGGCTGCGGGAGTACCGGTGAGCCGCGGGCGGATCGCCGCGGCGCTGCTGCTCACGGCGGCGGCGCTGCTCGGCGGCTGCGCCGACAGCACCCCGGCACCGGACGACAACAGCGTCTACTCCGAACCGCCCCTGCCCGCCAAGGCGATCCCGATCGGCACCGACACCCCGGTGCCCGCCCGCGGCGGCGAGCAGTGCGGCGACCCGACGGCCAGCCTGCGCCCCAGCACCTCGCGCGGTCCGACGATCGACGCCATCCGCGCCCGCGGCAGGCTGATCGTCGGCCTCGACGCCGGCAGCAACCTGTTCAGCTTCCGCGACCCGCTGACCGGCCGGATCGTCGGCTTCGACGCCGACATCGCCCGCGAGATCGCGCGCGACCTGCTCGGCAACCCCGATCTGATCGAATACCGCAGCCTCGCTTCGGAAGAGCGCGAACGGGCGCTGCAGGACCACACCGTCGACCTGATCGCCAAGACGATGACGATCACCTGCGAGCGCCGCCAGCGGGTGGCCTTCTCCACCGTGTACCTGCGCGCCGACCAGCGCGTGCTCGCGGTGAAGAACTCCGGCATCAACAGCCTGGCCGACCTGGCGGGCAAGCGGGTGTGCGTGGTGCGCGGCACCACCTCGCTCGACCACATCCGCCGCGATCAGCCCGCCGCCACCATCCTGACGGTGCCGACCTGGGCGGACTGCCTGGTGGTGCTGCAACAGCGCCAGGTCGACGCGGTGAGCACCGACGACGCGATCCTGGCCGGCCTGGCCGCGCAGGACCCCTACACCGAGGTCGTCGGCGAGAGCATCAGCGCCGAGCCCTACGGCATCGGCATCCCGAAGGGCGACGACGACCTGGTCCGCTTCGTCAACGCCACCCTGGAGCGCATCCGCAACGACGGCACCTGGACGCGCATCCACCGCCGCTGGCTCGCCTCCCTCGGCGAGACGCCGAGCCCGCCCGCTCCGACGTACCAGGACTGATCGACGATGACCACACCGACGAACGGTGAACCGGCGCAAGAGGATCCGGCGCGGCAGGAACCGACCCAGCTGGCCCACCGGCCCGAAGGCGAGCTGCCCGGCGGCTGGACGCTGCCGCCAGCTCCGGCCGACGACGAGACCATGCCGCTGCCGATCCAGGCGGGGCACGCGCCCACCGAGATCGCGGTCAGGCCCGCCGCACCGGACCAGCCACCGGCCACCCAGCGCGCCGCGCACGCGGTGACCGAACCGCCCGGCACCCAGGCCACCCCACCGCGATCCGGTTCCGGCGACGCAGCCTGGCCCTCCGGCGCCCAGACCGGGCCGAGCACGTCCAGGTCCGGGCGCAGTGTGCGCACCGCCAGGTCGCGCCCCACCCGCAGGCTCGGCGCCGGCCTGGTGCCGATCCCCACCGTCACCCCGGCCGACCCGCGCGAGGCGGTGCTGGCCGATCCGGTGGTCTCGGAGGGCAGGCGGTTCTGCTGGCGCTGCGGCGACCCGGTCGGCCGCTCGACCGCGACGCACGCCGGGACCTCGGCCGGGCAGTGCGCCACCTGCGGCGCCGCCTACGATTTCCGGCCGTCGCTGCACGAGGGCGACATGGTCGCCGGGCAGTACGAGATCCAGGGCTGTATCGCCCACGGTGGGCTCGGCTGGATCTACCTGGCCATCGACCGCAATGTCAGCGACCGGTGGGTGGTGCTCAAGGGCCTGCTGCACGCCGGTGACGCCGAGGCACAGGCCGTCGCGGTGGCCGAGCGCCAGTTCCTGGCCGAGGTGGCGCATCCGAGCATCGTCAAGATCCACAACTTCGTCGAGCACACCGCGGCCGACGGATCGAGCACCGGCTACATCGTCATGGAGTACGTCGGCGGGCACTCGCTGCGCGACATCCTCGACGCCAAGCCCGTCGGTGAGCGGATGCCGCTGGCCGAGGCCATCGCCTACGTGCTGGAGATCCTGCCCGCGCTGGACCACCTGCACTCGATCGGCCTGACCTACAACGACCTCAAGCCCGACAACGTGATGATCACCGAGGACCAGGTGAAGCTGATCGACCTGGGCGCGGTCGCCACCATCGAGGCCTACGGAAACCTCTACGGCACCAAGGGCTTCCAGGCGCCCGAGATCGCCAGGACCGGTCCGACCCCGGCCTCCGACGTGCACACGGTCGGCCGGACCCTGGCCGCGCTCACCCTGGCGCTGCCCACCGAGCACGGCCGCTATCTCGACGGCATCCCCGACCCCGCCGACGAGCCGCTGCTGGCCCGCTACGAGTTCTTCCACCGGTTCCTGCTCACCGCCACCGACCCCGATCCAGCCCGGCGGTTTCCGTCGGCGCGGGCGATGTCGGCCCAGCTGGCGGGGGTGCTGCGGGAGATCCTCGCCTACGACACCGGCGCCGAGCATCCCCAGCTGTCCACCGTGTTCAGTCCCCAGCGCACCAGCTTCGGCACCGAGGAACTGATCAGCCAGACCGACTCCTACCTCGACGGCGTCGGCCGCTCACCGCTGCTCGACTCCGGTGATGTGGTCGCCGCGCTGCCGATTCCGCTGATCGACCCGGCCGATCCGTCGGCTCCGCTGCTGGCCGCGACCGCGAACCTGGACCCGGAGCGGGTGCTGGAGGCCCTGCACGAGGCCCGCGAACGCGCCGAGGCCGACCCGGACAACGCGCCGGAGACCCTGGCGGGCGAACTGGTCTTCGCCGAGGCGCGGGCCCGGCTCGAACTCGGCGAATCGGCCGCGGTGCTGCACCTGCTCGACCGTGTCTCCGGTGAATCCGATTGGCGCGCCGACTGGTTCACCGGTCAGGCGCACCTGCTCGAGCTCGACTACGAGGCCGCCTTCGCCGCCTTCGAGGCGGTGCTGCGGGTGCTGCCCGGCGAGATCGCACCCAAGCTGGCACTGGCCGCCACCGCGGAACTGATTCTGCAGCACTGGGATTCCGACGCGCCCGAACAGTGGCGGGCCTTCGCCGAGCGCTACTACGACACCGTGTGGCGCACCGACCGCGCCGTCGTGAGCGCCGCCTTCGGCCTGGCCAGGCAGCTGGCGGTGGCGGGCCGGGTCGGCGAGGCGGTGCACGCCCTCGACGACGTCCCCGCGGCCTCGCGGCACTTCACCACCGCCCAGACCACCGCGATCCTGTTGCTGCTCACCAGCGCTCCCGTCGACCGGCTCGACGAGCAGGTGCTGCGCCTGGCCGCCTCGCGCGCCCAGTCCATCCCGCCCGGCGAGCACCGATCCACCCTCATGCGCACCCTGGTGCAGGGCACGGCACTGGCCTGGCTACAGGCCGGGAACACCCCGAAGCGCAAGGACGCCAAGCTGTTCGGCCGCCCCTTCGACGAACGCGATCTGCGCGACGGCACCGAGACCGGCCTGCGCGCGCTGGCCCGCAACGCCCCCGATCGCGTGCACCGCTACGCCCTGGTCGACCTGGCCAACTCGCTGCGCGCGAAGTCCTGGTTCTAGGCGGACCCGCCGACCAGCTCGTGCGCGGCCCTGGCGATCGCGAGCTCCTCGTTGGTCGGCACCACCAGCACGTGCACCGGCGCGAACTCCGGCGAGATGTGCCGGACGCCGGGGGTTCTGGTCTCGTTGCGGACCGGGTCGACCTCGATGCCGAGGTTCGCCAGGCCGGCGAGGGCGTCCGCGCGCACCGACGCGCTGTTCTCCCCAACGCCCGCGGTGAAGACGATGGCGTCGACGCCGCCGAGTTCCACCAGGTAGGCGCCGAGGTAGCGGCGCAGGCGGTGGATGTAGACGTCGTAGGCCAGCTTCGCGGCGGCGTCGCCGTTGTCGATGAGCTGCTGTAGCTCGCGGAAGTCGTTCACCCCGGACAGGCCCTTGATGCCGGAGTTGCGGTTGAGCAGCTGCTCGACCGCGGGCAGATCCAGCCCGGCGACATTCATCAGGTGCGGCATGATCCCGGGGTCGAGATCACCCGGCCTGGTACCCATCACCAGGCCCTCCAGCGGGGTCATGCCCATGGTGGTGTCGATCGCGACGCCCCCGGCCACGGCCGAGGCCGATGCCCCGTTGCCGAGGTGGAAGACGATCTGGTTCAGCTCCTCGACCGGCCTGCCCAGGTATTCGGCGGCCTTCGCCGACACGTACTGGTGTGAGGTGCCGTGGAAGCCGTACTTGCGGACACCGTGCGCGGCAGCCAGTTTCGCGTCGATCGCGTAGGTCTTGGCCGCCTCCGGCAGGGTGTGGAAGAAGGCGGTGTCGAACACCGCGACCTCCGGGATACCGGGCAGCAGCTCCCTGGTCGACTCGATGCCGATCACATTGGCCGGATTGTGCAGCGGCGCGAGGACCGACAGCTCGTCGATGGTGCGCAGCACCTCGTCGGTGATCAGCGTCGGCTGCCAGAACACCTCGCCGCCGTGCACCACCCGGTGCCCGACCGCGCCGATCCCGATCGTGGCCAGGTCGATGCCGGTCTCCTGGAACATCTCGAACGCCCGGCGCAGACCGGCCCGGTGATCGGCGATGACGCCCTCGTGCACCAGCTTTCGGTCACCGCACTCGTGCACGATCCGGCCGCCGTGCGACTCACCGATCTTCTCGACCAG
Organism: Nocardia sp. NPDC003269; assembly: GCF_042888005.1. Taxonomy (NCBI): domain Bacteria; kingdom Bacillati; phylum Actinomycetota; class Actinomycetes; order Mycobacteriales; family Nocardiaceae; genus Nocardia; species Nocardia sp. NPDC003269. The sequence continues at coordinate 1,621,058 of NZ_JBIAPA010000001.1, read as the reverse complement.
CCCGGAGGCCAGCACTTCGGCCGAATCCGCGTGCAGCAGCTGGTATTTGATCGAGGAGGAGCCGCAGTTCAGCACCAATACCAGGTCGCTCACGCGTCTTCTCCCTGCGCCTGGATGGCGGTGATCGCCACGGTGTTCACGATGTCGGCGACGAGCGCGCCGCGCGAGAGGTCGTTGACCGGCTTGCGCAGACCCTGCAGCACCGGGCCGATCGCGACCGCGCCCGCGCTGCGCTGCACGGCCTTGTAGGTGTTGTTGCCGGTATTGAGGTCGGGGAAGACGAAAACCGTTGCCCGCCCGGCCACCTCGGAATCGGGGAGCTTGGTGCTGGCCACCGTCGGCTCGATCGCCGCGTCGTACTGGATCGGACCCTCCACCGGCAGTTCCGGTGCGCGTTCCCGCACGAGCTCGGTGGCGACCCGGACCTTGTCGACATCGGCGCCGGACCCCGAGGACCCGGTCGAGTACGACAGCATCGCCACCCGCGGGTCGATCCCGAACCGGGCCGCGGTGCCCGCCGAGGAGATCGCGATATCGGAGAGCTGCTCCGAGGTCGGATCGGGGACCACCGCGCAGTCACCGTAGGCGAGGACGCGATCGGCCAGGCACATCAGGAACACACTCGACACCGTCGCCACGCCGGGCACCGTCTTGATGATCTCGAAGGACGGCCGGATGGTGTGCGCGGTGGTGTGCGCGGCGCCGGAGACCATGCCGTCGGCGATCCCCTTGTAGACCATCATGGTGCCGAAATACGAGATGTCGGCCATGGTTTCGCGGGCGCGCTCGAGCGTCATGCCCTTGTGCTTGCGCAATTCGGTGTATTCGGCGGCGAATTCGTCGAGGTAGCCGGAGGTGCGCGGATCGAGCACCTGCGCGGCGGCGATGTCGACACCGAGTTCGGCGGCGCGGGCGCGCACCGCGGTCTCGTCGCCGAGGATGGTGAGGTCGGCGATCTTGCGCTGCAAGACCCGGCCCGCGGCGCGCAGGATGCGGTCGTCGTCGCCCTCGGGCAGCACGATCCGCTTGCGATCGGCCCTGGCCCGCTCGATCAGCCGGTACTCGAACATCTGCGGGGTGACCACGTTCGACGGCGGTACCTGGATGCGCCGCAACAGTTCCGGCGCGTCGACGCGCTCTTCCATCAGCGCCAGCGCCGTGTCCACCTTGAGCGGGCTGCCCGCCCACATCCGGCCGCGGGTGCGGTGCACCGCGCTGGCGGTGTCGTAGGTGCCGAGTTCGGTGGTGAGGATCGGCAGTTTGGGGTGCAGGCCCTCCATCAGGCGCGCGATGGCCGGATGCGGGCGGATGCCGCCGTTCATGATGACCCCGGCCAGCGACGGAAAGCCCGCCGCCTCATGGGCGTTCACCACGCTGAGCAGAACATCGGAGCGGTCGCCCGGGGCGATCACGACCACTCCGTCGGATAGTCGTTCCAGGATGTGCTCGGCGGTCATGCCGCCGACCATGATCCGCAGTGCCTCGCGCTGGAGCAGTTCCGGGTCGCCGCTGTAGATCTCGCCGTCGATGGCGCCGCACAGCTCGCCCATGGTCGGCGCCATCAGCAGCGGCACCTCGGGCAGCGTCCACGACGGAACGTCGAAACCGGCCAGGGCGCTGCCGATCTCGTCGATCTCGTCCGGCGCGCATCGATTGGCGACGACGGCGACCAGCTGGGCGTGCTCGGCGGCCAGCTCGGTCGAACACAATTCCACCAGCTGCTTGACCTCGGCGGGCGTGCGGTCCGCGCCGCGCACCACCAGCAACACCGGCGCGCCCAGGTTCACCGCGATGCGGGCGTTGTAGCGCAGCTCGCTCGGGCTGGCGACATCGGTGTAGTCGCTGCCGACGATCACCACCGCGTCGCAGGCCTTGGCGACATCGTGGAACCGCATCACGATCTCGCTGATCGCGGCGTCGGGGTCGCGGTGCACGTCCTCGTAGGTGACGCCGATGGCCTGCTCGTAGCCGATATCGGCGGTGCTGTGCTCGAGCAGCAGCTCGAGGATGTAGTCGGGCTCGGCGGTCGAGCGGGTGATCGGGCGGAACACCCCGACGCGCGCGGCGGTCGCGCACACCATCTGGAGCACGCCGAGCGCCACGGTGGATTTTCCGGTGTCACCCTCGGGTGAAGCGATGTACACGGTGGACGTGGCATGTTCGACCATGGTCGCGAGCTTAGTTAATCGATGGCGATTCGGGGGTTCGGTGTGGCGCGATCGGCCGCGTTATAGTCCGGCCCATGACATCGCAGTTCCCGGATCGGCAGTGGGGTTCGCGCACCAATCTCCTGTCCCGCGCCGCCAATCGTTTCGCCGCGACGAAGCCGGGTTCCTGGCTGATCCGCACGGTGACCCCGCTGGATCGGGCCCTGCTCGAACGGACCGACGCCAAGTACACCGTGCTCGGCCCGATCGGCGCCCCGGTGATCCTGCTTACCACCACCGGCCGCAAGTCCGGCGCGCAGCGCACCCAGCCGCTGCTCTACGTGCACGACGGCGACACCCTCTACGTGGTCGGCTCCAACTTCGGCCAGGAGCACCACCCGGCCTGGACGGGGAACCTGCTGGCGAACCCGGCGGCCACCGTGGCCATCGCGGGCGAGCGCATCCCCGTCGTCGCCACCCCGGTCCCCGACGCGGAGAAGGACCCCCTCTTCGCCCGCTTCATCGAGATCACCGGCGCCTACGCCGCCTACCGCGACCGAACCACCCGCAACCTGCGCATGTTCGCCCTGCGCCGGGCATAACCCGAGCCGCCGCGGCGTTCTTGCCTTGACGCCGACGGCAAGGTCTACCTTGACGGCCACGGTCATCGAGGAGGTCGCATGCTGATCGGCGAACTGGCGGAACGCACCGGTTCCAGCGCTCGCGCGCTGCGCTACTACGAGCAGCACGGGCTGGTCGAACCGCGCCGCGACAGCAACGGCTACCGGGTCTACGACGAGGTCGAACTGCGCGTCGTCCACAAGATCCACGCGCTGCGCACCGTCGGCTTCGAACTGGCCGACATGCACCCGTTCGTCGCCTGCCTGCGGGCCGGCGACGGCTCGGGCGACGGCTGCCCCGATTCCGTCGAGGAGTTACGCCGCAAACTCGACGAGGTCGACGCGGCCACCCGGCGCCTCGCGACCATTCGTGGGCAACTGGCCGCCCAGCTCGCCGACGCTCTCGCCGCCGAGCCGGGCGAGCCCGCCTGCGGCCTCCGCCGATCGGTCGTCCAGTGAAGTTCGCGATCAGCTACAACACCCCGCTCTACGGTACCGACCCCGATCGGCTCGTCGCCTTCGCCCAGCACGCCGAACGGTGCGGGTTCGAAGGGCTCTACCTGCCCGACCACATCGCACTGCATCCCGGCGCGACCGTCGGCGCGATCGAACTGGATCCGACGCTGGCATTCGTCGACCCGCTCGACACGCTGAGTTTCGTCGCCGCGTCGACGAGCCGACTGCTCCTCGGCACCGGCGTGCTGCTGCTGCCGTACCGGCATCCGGTGGTGCTGGCCAAACGGCTGGCCACCATCGACCAGCTCTCGCGCGGCCGGATGCGCCTGCTCACCGTCGGGCTCGGCGCGCTGCCCGCTGAGGCGGCGGCAGTGGGGGTCGACTATCGCAGTCGCGGCAGGCGGGCCGACGAGGCCATCCAGGTCTTGCGGGCGCTGTGGTCCGGCGATGCCGACGGCGTCGAATTCCACGGCGAGTTCTTCGATTTCGCCCAGCTGACCAGCTATCCCAAGCCCTACGGCACGGCCCGGCTGCCGATCCACGTCGGCGGTTCCAGCCGGGCCGCCGCGCGCCGGGCGGGCCTACACGGCGACGGCTGGTTCCCCGGCGGCATGCTCGCCCCGCTGGAGCGGGCTGAGCAATGGAAGCTGGTGCGCGACACCGCGATCGCGGCCGGGCGCGACCCGGCGGCGATCGACTACACCCGCTGGGGCTCGATCGATATGCCGCCCGAACGCGTGGAAGGCCTTGCCTCCCAGGGTGTCACGCGGATCGTCGTCGGCGCGACGGCGAGCGAACCCGCCCGGCAGTTCGACGAGATGTCGGAACTGGCCGAGCGGTTCGCGCTCACGGTCAGCCCAGGGCGCGCAGGCGCGGGGCCAGGTCGCGCTTGAACAGGTCGAGGAAGCGCAGCTGGTCGTGGCCGGGGGCGTGGAAGACCAGGTGGTTGAGGCCCGCGTCCAGGTAGGGCTTGATCTGGGCGACGGCCTCGTCGGGATCGCTGGCCACGATCCAGCGCTTGGCGACCTGCTCGATCGGCAGCGCGTCGGCGGCGGCCTCCATCTCGATCGGGTCGGTGATGTCGTGCTTCTGCTCGGCGCTCAGCGAGAGCGGGGCCCAGAAGCGCGTGTTCTGCAGCGCCAGTTCGGGATCGGTGTCGTAGGAGATCTTGATCTCGATCATCTTGTCGATGCCGGCGAGGTCGCGCTCGGCCTTGGCCGCGCCCTCGGCGACGGCGGGCAGCAGCTTCTCGGTGTAGAGGTCCATGCCCTTGCCCGAGGTGCAGATGAAACCGTCGCCCGCGCGACCGGCGTAGCGGGCCACGACCGGGCCGCCCGCGGCGATGTAGACGGGGATGCCGCCCTTGGGCACGTCGTAGATGGAGGCGCCGACGGTGTGGTAGTACTCGCCGTCGAAATCGGTGCGCTCGCCGGTCCACAGCGCGCGCATCAGCGACACCGATTCACGCAGGCGGGCGAAGCGCTCCTTGAAATCGGGCCATTCGCCCTTGTAACCGGTGGCGATCTCGTTGAGCGCCTCACCGGTGCCGACACCGAGCATGACCCGGCCCGGGTACAGGCAGCCGAAGGTGGCGAAGGCCTGGGCGATCACCGCCGGGTTGTAGCGGAAGGTGGGGGTGAGCACGGAGGTGCCGAGCATGATGCGCTCGGTGCGCTCACCGGTAGCGGCCAGCCAGGCCAGCGAGAACGGCGCGTGCCCGCCGTTGTGCCGCCACGGCTGGAAGTGATCACTGACGGTCGCGCTGTCGAGACCGTGTTCCTCGGCGGCCACCGCCAGCTCGACGAGCTCACGCGGCCCGAACTGCTCTGCCGATGCCTTGTATCCGAGCTTGAGATCAACCATCTCAGCCACTCCTGTCGTTCGCTTCGTCGCGGCCCCTGCCGCATCGACACTAACCAACACCGCCGCCGACTTCTCCGGTAGCGGTGGCTCGCACCGCCGCCGGTTTTAGCGGATGATTAGCTGGTGACCGCCAAGGATGAGCAGATCTTGTCGTACCTGACCGACATGGACGGCGTGCTGGTGCACGAGGATCAACTGATCCCCGGCGCCGACGAATTCCTCGCCGAGCTGCGCGACAACGAGATCCCGTTCCTCGTCCTCACCAACAACTCGATCCGCACCCCGCGTGATCTGCAGGCCCGGCTGCGCCAGACCGGCCTGGACATCCCCGAGGAATCCATCTGGACCTCGGCGCTGGCCACCGCCACCTTCCTCGACGACCAGCGCCCCAACGGCACCGCGTACGTGGTCGGCGAGTCCGGCCTGACCACCGCGCTGCACGAGATCGGCTATGTCCTCACCGATGTCGACCCCGACTATGTGGTCCTCGGCGAGACCCGCACCTATTCGTTCGAGGCGATCACCACCGCGATCCGCCTGATCGACCGCGGTGCCCGCTTCATCGCCACCAACCCCGACGCGACCGGCCCGTCCCGCGACGGCGTGCTGCCCGCCACCGGCTCGGTCGCCGCGCTGATCACCCACGCCACCGGCAAGGACCCCTATTACGTGGGCAAGCCGAACCCGCTGATGATGCGCTCGGCGCTGCGCCGGATCGGCGCCCACTCGCAGACCACGGTGATGATCGGCGACCGCATGGACACCGACGTCATCTCCGGCCTGGAAGCCGGCCTGCGCACGATCCTGGTCACCTCCGGCATCTCCACCAAGACCTCGGTCGAGAAGTACCCCTTCCGGCCCACCCTGGTCGTCGACTCGGTCGCCGACCTGATCGGCCGCACCCGCACCCCCTTCCCGGAGTAAGGTCGCCAATTCCGCGTCAGAGCTATGCTAGATCTGATCCAAACCTGCAACCAGGATGATGCATTCTGGTCGTGAATACGTCCACATAATAGAAAGATGCGAGGATAACCGGGTGGGAAATATTATCGAGGGTATCCATATCGAGAATTTTCGCTCTTTTCGGAAGACATGGATTGACACCCCCGGTGACGCACTACCCATTCTAGGGCTAAACTCGGCGGGAAAATCGAACATCCTAAGAGCGTTGGACCTATTCTTCAACGACTCGATTGACGGGCAACCGATCGACTTTACCCGAGACCTAAGCGCACACCTCCCCCGGAAGACCAAGAAGAAGATCGGAGTGGGAGTCCACCTTAATTACCCCCCAACGTTCGGACTCAAAGGAATTCAGGACTTCTTTCGCACCCATGGATTAGCGCACAAGATTGCTGTATACAAGGAATGGACCCTTGATCCCAGCAATACTCCGCAGTGCGCCGTATCCTTTGGCCCAAGCATCGACGGTCTCAATGCACCCAAGTCTGCGAGCGACCATGCCGCAGTTACATCGCTCATTCGGTCGATAAAATACCACTACGTAACAAATCACGTACGTCCCGCGGATAAGATCACCGAAATACTCGAGGCCTTGAAGCCTGAGATTATGAAGAGCTGGAAGAATACATATCGCCAGTCAGACGACTTCCTGGAACACTTAACCGCCGCCGCAAATCAAATGTTTGAACCTGTGTCGAGATTCGTATCGGAAGGCATACAGGGACTTCAAATTTCTGCGGCTGTACCTCAAGACATTGGCGAACTCGCTTTCGAGTTGGGCATGAATGCGATTGCAAACACTGACATCGCACACGAACTTGCGCAGGAGGGATCCGGAGCCCAAGCCTTTGCCCTTCTTCACTTTCTTGACCTGCAGGATAGCGCAGCCAGGAAGCGGAATTTCGGATGGGCCCAGGCGAGCATATGGGGACTGGAGGAGCCTGAGTCATTCCTACATGCCGGATTGCGGACCAGATTCGCCTCAGACCTTCGGCGCTACTCCGAAAGCGAACGTCGCCAATCTCTACTCACCACCCACGACGACGACTTTGTTCGAGCAGCACCAAATGCATTGATCGTGTCGGCAAGCACTGGCGGATCACATGTAGCAATGAGCAGCAGCCGATCGGCACTCGAAACTACAGCCAAATTGAGAATTACCTCGTTCCGGCACCCGCTGGTTACATTCGCAGACGAGCCACTCTTGCTTGTCGAGGGAAGAACCGACAAGATTTACTTGACGGCAGCAATCAAGAAAGCAAACATGCGACCGCGATGGCGGATCGTATCGCCAGATGACGACCTAGAGAACGGCACATCTGGCGACGCCTTACTTTCCTACCTCAAGAGCAATACCGCAGCCCTCTCAGCACGGCCAGACGAGGCTTTTATTCTCGTCCTGAGAGATTGGGAGGATCGAAAAGCCGAGGATAAGTACAGCAAAGCGCTGTCGTGCCATCAATTTTCCAGAGCAATCACATGCCCGGAGGAATTGTGCAACCCGAAGCTCGGGCAGAGATTTGTCGGAATTGAACGATACCTGCCAGACGAACTGATCAGAGATACCACAACCAAACTGGAAATCGGAATTGAGGACGGGGTGCTCGGTATCGACCGCACCCAACTTGAGCGAATCAAGCCGGAACTCGCATCAAGAGTCGAGCTCGGTGCTGATATTGGACATCACATGATCGATATCATCGAATGGCTTGATCTGGAATTCGAGAAGACGCTCTCGGCCGTACCAGTAGACCGCTTCCTATAGCCACGAACCACCGATCCTGGTCATCGAGACATTTTCCCTGAGCAGACATCGTTGCAACATAGTCAGGCTTGATGGTCTACACCTTCGACCATCAAGCCCGAGCTGTTCAATTATGTGAGCTGCCTCACAGCGGAATAGGTTCCCACCCTCGCTGGTTATAGTTGCCATGGCAACCAAAGCGAGTCGAGGAGGGCCCGTGCAGTTCGGAATCTTCACCGTGGGCGATGTGACCACCGACCCCACGAACGGCCGCACCCCCACCGAGGCCGAGCGGATCAAGGCGATGGTCGCGATCGCGCAGAAGGCCGAGGAGGTGGGGCTCGACGTGTTCGCGATGGGCGAGCACCACAACCCGCCCTTCGTGCCGTCCTCGCCGACCACCATGCTCGGCTACATCGCGGGCCGCACCGACAAGATCATGCTGTCCACCTCCACCACGCTGATCACCACGAACGACCCGGTCAAGATCGCCGAGGACTTCGCGATGCTGCAGCACCTGGCCGACGGCCGGGTCGACCTGATGCTCGGCCGCGGCAACACCGGCCCGGTCTACCCCTGGTTCGGCAAGGACATCCGCGACGGCATCCCGCTGGCCATCGAGAACTACCACCTGCTGCACCGGCTCTGGCGCGAGGACGTCGTCGACTGGGAGGGCAAGTTCCGCACCCCGCTGCAGTCGTTCACCTCCACCCCGCGCCCGCTCGACGACGTCCCGCCGTTCGTCTGGCACGGCTCCATCCGCAGCCCGGAGATCGCCGAGCAGGCCGCCTACTACGGTGACGGCTTCTTCGCCAACCACATCTTCTGGCCCACCGACCACTTCCAGCGGCTGATCGAGCTGTACCGGCGCCGCTACGAGCACTACGGCCACGGCAGCGCCGACCAGGCCATCGTCGGCCTCGGCGGACAGGTGTTCCTGCGCAAGAACTCCCAGGACGCGATCCGGGAATTCCGCCCGTACTTCGACAACGCGCCCGTCTACGGACACGGCCCGTCGCTGGAGGAGTTCACCGAGCAGACCCCGCTCACCGTGGGCAGCCCGGAGCAGGTCATCGAGAAGACGCTCACCTTCCGCGAGCACTTCGGCGACTACCAGCGCCAGCTGTTCCTGGTCGACCACGCGGGCCTGCCGCTGAAGACGGTGCTCGAGCAGCTCGACCTGCTCGGCGAGGAAGTGATTCCGGTGCTGCGCAAGGAATTCGCCGCCGGACGTCCCGCACACGTCCCCGACGCCCCGACCCACGAATCACTGCTCGCCGCCAAGACGTCCACGGAGGTGACCGCATGACGACCCGCATCGCGGTGGTGTCGGCCGGGCTCTCGCAGCCCTCGTCGACCCGGCTGCTGGCCGACCGGCTGGCCACCGCCACCGCACGCGAGCTGCGCGCCGCCGGGGCCGAGGTCGAACTCGACTTCGTCGACCTGCGCGATCACGCCCGCGACCTGGCCGACAACCTGATCACCGGTTTCCCGGCCCCGGCGCTGCGGTCGGCGATCGATCAGGTCGTCACCGCCGACGGCCTGATCGCGGTGACCCCGATCTTCAGCGCCTCCTACAGCGGTCTGTTCAAGACCTTCTTCGATGTGCTGGAACCGGATTCGCTCGCGGGCAAGCCGGTGCTGGCCGGGGCCACCGGCGGCACCGAACGGCACTCGCTCGCTCTCGAACACGCGGTGCGTCCGCTGTTCGCCTACCTGCGCTCGATCGTCGTACCCACCGCCGTGTACGCCGCGTCGACGGACTGGGGCGCCAACGGCGCCGACCAGTCGCTCAACAACAGGATCGACCGCGCCGCGGCCGAATTCGCCACCCAGATCCTCGGCAGGCCCGCCACCGGACCCGCCGACCCGTACGACGAGCCGACCCCGTTCGCGGATCTGCTCGCCGCCCACCTTCCGCGCTAGAACCCAACCCCCACAAGGAGTTCCCATGACCACCGCCATCGCCAACGGCCTCACCGCGGGCACCTGGGCCATCGACCCCACCCACTCGACCGTCGGCTTCTCGGTCCGCCACCTGATGGTGAGCAAGGTCCGCGGCCGCTTCACCGACTTCGACGGCGCCCTCGTCATCGGCGAAGACGGCACCGCCTCGGCCACCGCCGAGATCCGCGTCGACTCCCTCACCACCGACAACGCCCAGCGCGACGGCCACCTGCGCACCGCCGACTTCTTCCACGCCGAGCAGTTCCCGGTGATGACCTTCAAGTCCACCGGATTCCGTGGCGAGGGCAGCGATTTCGTCGTCGACGGCGAGTTCACCGTCCGCGGCAACACCAAGCCGGTCTCCCTCGAGGTCGAGTTCCTCGGCGTCAACGAGGGCATGGGCAACGGCCCGGTCGCCGGCTTCGAAGCCAAGACCGTCGTCTCCCGCCGCGACTTCGGCCTCGACATCGACATGCCGCTCCCCGACGGCGGCGCCGTCATCGGCGACAAGATCACCCTCACCCTCGAGATCGAGGTCGGCCTCCAGAGCTGACCCCGGCCCCTGTTCGACGCCCCCGTCGCCACTCCGGCGCCGGGGGCGTCGTGCTGCGTCAGCCGCCGCCCGGCGCCGTGGGGTTCATGGCCGCCGCACAGCCCGGGACCGCGGCGCGCGCTTTGTCCAGCTCCGGTGTCGGCTGCTTCTGCTGCTGCTGGAGTTCGAGCCCGCGAGTGGCGATTGCGGCGAGCACCTGCTGGAAGTCCTCGAAGGCCGAGTCCAGCGCTTCCTGTGACGTGGCCGAGCGGATACGGTTCGCGCTGTCCGCCAGTTCCCGCGCGGACAGGCGGGTGGCGGCCACAGCCTGTTCATCGGTGCCCGAGCTCTCCCCGTTCGGTGGTGCGCCCAGTTTCTCCACATCGGCCAGCAGGTCTTCGTAGGCACGCGCCATCTCCGCGATGATGGTGGCGAGGTCGGTCTGGATGGTCGGGCCGCCCACCTCCATCATCCGGCGGCTCAGATCATGCAAGCGGGTCTGGGTGCGCATCGTGATCTCACACTCGGACCTGACGTAGGCGTCGAGGCTGTTCACTTCCTCGCCGCTGCCGCAACCACTGAGCAAGACCGCGGCGAGCATTGCGGTCGACACGATAACCCGCAGGCGGGCGACAGAATCCAACATGGCATGCCTTCGTTCTTCTCAGCCGGTGTTGTCGGGCGGTACGGGGAGCTGGTCGCAGACCTGGATGTAGTCGATGTCCTTCGAGATCCAGTCCCGCCACTGGGCGTGGCTCATGTTCTGCGACACCTTGCCGCACAGGTCGTCGTGCCAGGCCGTCGGTCCCGGCCACAACCAGGCGCTGACGTAGTCGCCCGGTTCGATGTGCAGCGCCAGGATGCGCCTGCCGTCGGCACTCAACGCGACCCTGGCGACATCATCTTCGCCGCTGACCAGAGGATCACCGATCGCCATTCCGGTCGCGGCGTCCCAGAACCGCAGGGTGCGATCCTTGCTGCCGGAGACGATGATCCGGCCGTCGGCGGTTACCGCGACCCCGCCGATTAGGTTCGAGTGGCCCTGCATCGCCGTGCCGATCGGCGTCCCGGTGGGAATACTCCAGCGGCGCAACGCTTTCGATCCGCCGACGACGGCGAAATCGCCGACAGGGCTGACCGTCAGGCTGCCCGACACGTCAGGCCCGGTCACCGGTGAGCTGAGCTGTTCGTAGTTCCGGGCGTCCCACATGCGCACCGAGAACTGGCTCAGAGAGACGATCGTGGCGCCGTCCCCGCTGAATCCGACGGAGGTCACCTCGGATTCGTGCCCGGTCAGTCCAGCCAGATGGCCGCCGGTGGCCGTGTCCCACAGGTGGACGAGCTTGTCCGCACCACCCGCCGCGACGACCCTTCCGTCCGGGCTGAACACCGGACTCATGATCCCACCTGCGCTGCCTGGCAACGGCACACCGTCGGCGCCGCCGCCAGCCAGGTCCCACAGCCGGACCGCACCGTCCCCGCTCTCGGAGATCAGCCGTCCGCCGTCCGGGCTGAAGGCGAGCGCACGGATCCGGGCCCTGTGCCCGCTCAGCGTTCGATCCCGTGCACCGGACGCCGCGTCCCAGACGACGACGGTCCGGTCGGTGCCCCCGGAGGCGATCCAGCGGCCGTCGGCACTGACCGCGGTGACCTCGACCGGACCGGTGTGCCCACGCATCGGCGTGCCGACGGGCCGCCCGGTGTCGGTCTCGAACTGCCAGAGCGAACCATCGCGGTAGCCCGCAACCATTCGGCGGCTGTCCGGCGCGAAGGCCACACTCGACGGAACCGGAAGGCCGGCACCGATATTCGGTCCCGTGATGCGGTGACCGCCGGAAGCGTGGGTGTCGGTGTGCCAGATCCGTACCGTTCCGTCGAGGCTGCTCGAGACCAGCCGAGCGTCGTCACGGCTGAACGCCACGCTCATCACCCATCCGGTGTGCCCCGTCGCGTACCCGCGCGACGCGCGGGTCTCGGTGTCCCACAGGTGAACCACCGCGCCGATGCCGCCCGCGGCGAGCCGCCGTCCATCCGTACTGAACGTGACCGCCATGCCCGTGTCATGACCGTCGGCCGGGAGCGGGTCGCCCACCGTGCCGGAATCCGGATCGAACAGCCGGACGCCGCTCTGCGCGGTAACCGCGACCTGGCGATTGTCCGGGCTGAAAGCGACGGAATTCACTGTGTCGCCGATAGCGAGCGGCCCGCCGATCGCCGTCTGGCGCTGCGCGTCCCAGATCCGCACCGACTCGTCGCCACTACCGGAGACGATCCGGCGACCGTCCGGGCTGAACGCCACCCCGAGCACGTGGCCGGTGTGCTCACTCATCGACGCTCCCACCTGCTGCCGGGTGGTTGCGTCCCAGATCCGCACGGTCTTGTCGGCCCCGCCGGAGACCACCCGGGAACCGTCGGCGCTGAAGCCGACGCTGCGCACCATGCCGCGATGCCCGTCGAAGGTCCCGATCCGGGTCCGCGACTCCGCGTCCCACAGCTGCATGCCGAGCCCACCCGCGACGATCTTCCGGCCGTCCGGGCTGAACGCGACGCTTGTCACGGACAGCAGATTCGGGAACGAATCACCGATCGGCTGCCCGGTTTCGGTGTCCCACAGTTGAACTCGCGAGCCACCGGTCACCATGCGGCGACCGTCCGGACTGATCGCCGCGCTCCAGACCACGCCGATGCGCATCGGGTCGATGCCACCCTCGGGCTGAATGGTCAAGCCGGACAAGTACGGTTTCCCGACCCGGATGATCCGGTCGGTGTTCGACAGCTGCTTCAGCGTCCGGATGAGAACCCCGGGGTCGGCGCCCGGCGCGAGCCGTTCCGAAGCGAGCGCCTGCATGATGGCGCGCTCGTCGTCGCGCGACTTCGATCCGTTGAGCATGGACTCGGCATCGCCGGCCAAGCGCAGGCCGATGGCCGTATCCCGTTGCCGGATGGCCTCATTGCGCTGGTTTTCCGCCTCACGACGTTGCACGAAGGCGATCGAGGCCGCGAGCAGAGCCAGCACGGTGAGCACGACCAGCCCGGCGACGGCGGCTCGCCGCAAACGCCGGAAGCGGCGCAGCTCACGCACGTCCTCGCCGGCCAGCTCGGCCTTGTCCTTGCCGTGGATCGGCGCGGCCAGGTCGGTGATCTTCTCCCGGAACAGCGGCTCCGTCGGGTCCCACGGCGCGTCGTCGCCGACATCGACGTAGAACGGCTCGGTCGGCAGGGCCCCCGGCCTGGTGAGCACGGGCAGCGCGGCATCGGAGTGGTCCGGATCGAAGCGAGCGGTGGCCTCGTCCCACCGCAATTGCCCGTCGGCGAGGACGAACATCAGCCGATCGGGACCATGGACCGTCAGCCAGTGGGCGACCTCCCGGTCGACCCACCGCGACGCCGCCGCCTGCGGCGACAGCACCACGATCAGGTACCTCGCCCGATCCATCGCCGCGGTGACCTTGCCCCACAGATCCGGGCTGGCAGTCAAATCGGTCGAGTCCCGGAACACCCGTAGCGCCCGCAGCCTGCCGACCCGCCTGCCGATCCGATGCAATCCCCGCTGGATCCCGGCCGCCACCGGCCGGTCCCGGTGGGTATAGGAGATGAAGGCGTCGTAGTCGAACGCCGCTTGCCGAGGCTGGGTGAGGCCGGCCTCCAGGTCAGCCGTCACGGCCGTCTCCCTGTCCGAGCTGGCGCCTGGCCGAGGGAACCAGGACCATCCAAGCGTGACGTACCCACCACCCCGGTGTCGCGGGTAATGCACTACTCGCTCGCCACGTGACCGCCGCGATATTCGATCATGCGCAGGTCATGCCGCCGTGCGCGCTGGATCAGCCCGCGTCGGCGATCGCGTCCAGCACCGCGGACAGGCGGGTCAGCGTCGCGACGGTAGCCGCGAACTCTGTTGGTCCGAGCGCGTCGGCCAGCCGCCGCGCCATCACTGCGTGCTGCGGATTGATCCGCTGCACGGCGGCCTGGCCCGCCGCAGTGACGGCCACGAGCTTGGCCCGCTTGTGCGCCGGGTTGGGGCGGTATTCGCACAGGCCCTTGTCGACGAGCAGGTCGGCGATGCGCTGGACGCTCTGGCGGGTGATGCCCATCGCGCGGGCGATGCCCGCGACCGGGAGCGGTTCGGCGAGGACGGCGCCGAGGACCTGCCACCACGCGGCGGTCAGGCCGGCCGGGGCGGCCAATTCCTCGGCGATGGCGAGGAATTGGCCGTTGAGCTTGAACGAGGTGATCGCCGCGGTGGAGAAGAGTTCCTGGTCGCGGGCTGTCACGCGTGTGCGGCTTCGTATTCGGCGAGCACGGCGTAGGCCGCGGGGTCGCGGTGCGCGAACAGCTGGTACCACGCCTCGATGACGTGCGGCTCGGACACATCGAGCCGGGTGAAGACCTCCCTGGCGAACTCGAACGGCGACATGCCGTCGGCGGTGATCACGTCCCGGTCGGTGACAGCCGGTGCGTCGACGTAGTGCTCGGCGCCCGAGTATCCGCTGTAGACAAGATATTCGGCGGCATTGGAGGTGTGCGCGCGGTCGTCGAGCAGGCCCGCCTTGGCCAGGCCGAAGGTGGCTCCGCAGATGCCGGCGACCGGCACGCCCGCCGCGACGAACTCGCGCGCCTTGTCCGCGAACGGCACCAGTTCCTCGCCCTCCCAGAGATCGGCGCCGGGCAGGATCAGCATCGCACTGTCGGCCGGATCGAGATCGGCCAGCGCGAGGTCGGGCGTGACCCGCAGGCGGCCCATCGTGGTGATCGGTTCGGTGGTCAACCCGACGGTCTTCACCTGGAAGGTGCCCGGCTCGCGATGCCAGCTGCCATTGGCGAGCTGCGCGGTGGCGGCGCCCACCTCCCAGTCGGCGAGGGTGTTGTACACGGCCATGTGAACTGTTCGCATCGTCATGACAGTATCCTGTCATATTTGACAGCTTGCTGTCAATAAGAAAATTGAAACCCACCGAAAGGCCGTCCGCCGTACGCTGACGTCACTCGGTGCGAGACAAGGAGACTCAGCGCGATGACCGACCCGGTACACGGCCTGACGGGCACCCTCACGTCACCGATCCGGGCCGCGGGCGCGCTGGGCGAGGTACTCGTGGCGATCCGCGGGGGAACCGAGACCTACCTCGCGCGGGCCGACGAGCCGCTCGCGGCCGGCGCCACCGTACTGATAGTCGCGGTGCATCCCGGCCGGCTGGTCGACGTCGTCGCCTGGATTCCGCTCACCAAGGAGGACTGAACATGCTGGGTTATCACGTTCCCGATCCCGACGAGGCGATGCTGGTCAGCGGCGCCAAGACCAAGGACAACGCCCCCTTCAAGGTGGTCATCGGCCGCGGCGCCTGGGTGGTGCCGCTGTTCCGCAAGGTCCGCTACCTCTCGCTGGCCATGTTCGAATCCGAGATCAGGGAACGCTGCGTCACCAAACAGGCCATCCAGCTCGATGTGCGCGCGGTGATCGCGTTCAAGGTCGCCAACGACACCTCCTCGATCGTCAACGCGGCCCAGCGCTTCCTGTCCGAGCAGGAGCAGGAGATGTCGGTGCTCACCGGCCGCATCTTCTCCGGCCACCTGCGCTCCATCGTCGGCTCGATGACGGTCGAGGAGATCATCCGCGAGCGCCAGAAGCTGGCCGACGAGGTGCTGCTCGCCTCGAAGGTGGAGATGAGCAATATCGGCCTGTGGGTCGACTCGTTCCAGATCCAGTCGATCGACGACGGGAACCTCGGCTACATCAACGCCCTGGCCGCACCGCACAACGCGGCCGTGCAGCGCGACGCCCAGATCGCCCAGGCCCAGGCCGCCCAGCGCGCCGCCGAGGCCGAGCAGGAGTCGCTGCGCCGCCGGGCCGAGTACGAGCGGGAGACCTCGATCCTCAAGGCGCAGTACCAGCGCGATATCGACAAGGCCAATGCCGAAGCGGCCCAGGCGGGTCCGCTCGCCGACGCCATCGCCCGGCAGGAGGTCCTCACCGCCCAGGCCGAGCAGGCCCGCAAGAACGCCGAACTGCGGGAACAGGAACTGCAGGCCGAAGTCGTGAAACCCGCACTGGCCGAGGCGGAACGCGTCCGCATCCTCGCCGAGGCCGAGGCCGACCGCACCCGCATCCAGGCCGAGGCCGCCGCCTCCAACAACCGGATCGCCCTGGACCAGTTGCTCATCGAGCAGCTGCCCGAGATCGTCAAGCAGGCCTCCAACGGCCTCGCCAACGCGAATCTCACCGTCCTCAACGGCCCCGACGGCGTCGGCGAACTGGTCAACGGCATGGTCGGCCAGGGCCTGACCGTCTTCAACTCCCTGCAGAAGGCGCTGTCGAACGGCGATACCGACAGCGCCTGATCCCGGTATCCGGCCGGGCGCCATTAACGGCGCCCGGCCGGATGTCGATTCTCTGGCACGAACGCCGGGATCGACGCAAGGAATGACTGATGGGATTGTGGATCGGCAGCCCCGAGCTGGACGCCTCCGAGAAGGTGATCTGGCAGCAACTCGCCAATCGAACGCAGGGCGGCAGGGCCGTCGGTGGACGCCTCTACCTGACCGGAGCCCGCCTGCTCTTCGTGCCCAACCACCTGGACGCGCTCACCGGCGGCAAGCGCTGGGAGGTGTCCCTGAGCCAGGTGCGTGCCGTCGGCCGACAGAGCCCGGACGGCGGCCTGTTCAGCGGCGGCCTGCGCACCCGCCTGCTCATCGAGACCGACACCGGCACCGAGCTTTTCGTCATCGGCCAGCTCGACGAGGTGATCGGGATCCTCGAAACGGCGGTCCCGCTGTAGCGCCGCCGGGTCAGCCCCGCCAGTTCGACGGCGCCTGCTGGAACCCCGGCCGCGGAGTGTCGAAGGTCGCGATCACCTCGCGCACGACCCGCACCGCGGCACCCGGGCCGACCTCGGGCCATCGCTCGATCGCCTCGAACTTCACCGCCGAGCCGCTGTAGACGATCAGCTCGTCGGTCCGGGCGGGATAGAAGCCGTAACCGATGCCGTCGGTGGTCTCGTAGTACTCGTGCCGCGTCGAGTAGGCCGAGTCGATCCGACCCGGTTCGGGCAGCGACACGATGCCGTCGGCGACCGCGCGATCGAGAATCTTCCCCATGACCCCGGTGAGACCGATGGCCGTGGCGTAACCGACCTCCGCCGACCACGGGCCCCGGTGCTCCTCGCGCAGTGGCAGCTCGGCGGCGGGCCCGGTGAAGATCCGCCCTGCCCACGCCACGATCGCGTCGTCGATCGGGAAAGTCCAGGTGCGCTCGTCGAAGAGCTCTTTCGCCCGCTGCCTACGACGATCGTTCTCGGCGTAATAAGCCTGGAGTTCTTCGGCGTCCATCACCCGAAACTAACAGCGCGCCAGGACATCCGACGTCGATAGCCTGGCGCGCTGCGGGTTTTCAGCTCAGGGCGTGGTCGAGGTCGCCGAGGAGGTCTTCGATGTCCTCGAGGCCGACCGAGATGCGGACCACGCCATCGGACAGGCCTATCGACGCGCGGCCCTCGGGGCCCATCGCGCGGTGGGTGGTGGTGGCGGGGTGGGTGATCAGGGTCTTCGCGTCGCCGAGGTTGTTGGAGATGTCGATGATGCGCAGGCGGTTGAGGACCTCGAAGGCGCGCTTCTTGCCGTCGTCGCCTGCCAGCTCGAAGGTGACGACGGTGCCGCCGCCGGACATCTGCGCGGTGGCGAGGGCGTGCTGCGGATGCGATTCCAGGAAGGGGTATTTCACCCAGTTCACGGACTTGTTCGTCTCCAGGAACTTGGCGACCTTCAGCGCGGATTCGGTGGACTGGCGCACGCGCAGCGGCATGGTCTCGAGGCCCTTGAGCAGGGTCCAGGCGTTGAACGGGCTCAGCGCGGGGCCGGTGTGGCGCATCAGGTTCTTCACCGGGCCGTCGATGTAGTCCTGGGCGCCGAGGATGGCGCCGCCGAGCACGCGGCCCTGGCCGTCGATGTGCTTGGTGCCCGAGTAGACCACCACGTCGGCGCCGAGTTCGAAGCCGCGCTGCAGCAGCGGGGTGGCGAAGACGTTGTCCAGCACCACCTTCGCGCCCGCGGCGTGCGCGAGCTCGGTGACCTTGCGGACGTCCACCAGGGTCTGCATCGGGTTGGCCGGGGTCTCGAAGAACACAGCCTGGGTGGGCACCGAGAGCGCCTGCTCCCACTGCTCGAGGTCGTCACCGTCGACGAAGACGGTCTCCACGCCCCAGCGCGGCAGGATCTCGTTGCACACCACGAAGCAGGAGCCGAACAGGCTGCGGGCGGCGACGAGGCGGTCGCCCGCCTTCAGCAGCGCGCCCAGCGCCGTGAACACCGCGGACATGCCCGAGGCGGTCGCGAACGCGGCCTCGGCGCCGTCGAGCAGCCGGATGCGCTCCTCGAACATGGCCACGGTCGGGTTGCCGTAGCGGGAGTAGACGAAGTGCTCGACCTCGCCGGTGAACGACGCCTCGGCGGCCTCGGCGCTCTCGTAGACGAAGCCCGAGGTCAGGTAGAGCGCCTCGGAGGTCTCCTCGAAGCCGGAGCGGCGCAGCCCGCCGCGGACGCCGAGAGTGGCCGGGCCGACGCCCTCGGGCAGTGGCTTGTCGAACGAACCACCGGTGATCATGCGTTTCTCCTTATGCCTGACGCCACGGCAGGCCGACCGCGCGCCAGCCGACGCTGCCGCGCTGCCCGAACGCGTCGGGGCCGCCCTCGAAACCGTCCAGCACGTTGTAGGACGGGGTGAAGCCCGCCGCCGTCGCCACGGTCGCCGCGCCGATGGAGCGCTGACCGGAGCGACACAGGAACACCACGGGCGCGTCGTCCGGCCGCCCGGCCAGCGCCTGCTCGAGCTGCGCGCCGAAGTTCGGATTGCGGGTCCCGGTGCCGTCGACCCACTCGATGAAGTGGGCCGGGCGCTCGATCGAGCTGGTGTCGGGGATGCCGATCTGTGCCCACTCGCCTTCGGTGCGCACGTCGACCAGCACCGCGTCGGGGTGCTCGGTCAGGATCTCCCACGCCTTCTCAGGGGTGATGTCGCCGGCGTAAGTCATGTCGAACCTCCTGCGTGAATCCGCTCTTGCCGTGCCGGTTCTCCGGGCACACGGCCAGGTCGTCACCCGGAGCACCCCACCGCGGAGGAGGGTTGCCGACCAGCGAGCCGGGGCTTGGCGCTGGTACTCATGACCTTGCGATCTGAGATTGCCCCGGCGGAGGTCACCGTGTCAAACAGTTCTACGGGGTGCAGACCAGCCAGTTGCCATCCACCCTGGTCAGGTTCCAGGTGCTGGTGGACGACGTGTCGCCGATCCGCACGGTGGCGTCGATCTTGGCCCGGTCACCGTTCACCGTCGCCTTGTCGAAACCCTTCTTGTCGATCGTCACTTCCGATTTCGGGCCACCGAGCCGTTCCGACAGGCCCGACTTCTCCTCGTCGAAGCCGGGGCAGGCGACACCGGGCGGCGGACGCAACTCACTGCGCGAGCGCGCGTCGATATAGTTGGTGACGGCGGCCGCGAGCCGGTCGGCCTCTGTGACATTTTTCTCAGCGGGCGAGAGCAGCCCGCCGAGCACGATGCCGACGAGCACGATCACCGCGATCACCGCGGCCGCGACGAACGGGACGATGGAACGCTTGTCGGTCTGATCCACCACGATGGGCTGGTCTTCCGAGCCTGTCTGCTCCTCGTTCATGCTGTAATCCTGACAGACCAGGTGCGGGCAACCACACCGCACGCCGGGTGGCCACAACGCCGCAGATAGAATCGCCAGAATGCGGTGTGCCGCCGATCTCGAAGGCGGCTGCCAGCAGCCGGATCGTCAACTTAGCCTAAGCTAAATTGACGCCGTCAACAGTTCTCGACCAAAGGGTGCGCGTAGAAAATGACCGAACAGAGTGCAGCGACCCGCCCGCTCCGCATTGCGATCGTGGGCGCAGGACCGGCCGGTATCTACGCCGCCGACGCATTGATGAAGTCCGATGCCGATGTCAGCATCGACCTCTACGAGCGCATGCCCGCGCCCTTCGGCCTGATCCGCTACGGCGTCGCGCCCGACCACCCGCGCATCAAGGGCATCATCACCGCCCTGCACAAGGTCCTCGACAAGGACCAGGTGCGCCTGCTCGGCAACATCGACTACGGCACCGACATCACCCTCGACGACCTGCGTCAGTTCTACGACGCGGTCATCTTCTCCACCGGCGCCAACGCCGACCGCGCCCTGCCGATCCCGGGTATCGACCTCGACGGCTCCTACGGTGCCGCGGACTTCGTGTCCTGGTACGACGGTCACCCCGACGTGCCGCGTTCGTGGCCGCTCGAGGCGGAGAAGGTCGCCGTGCTCGGTGTCGGCAACGTCGCCCTCGACGTGGCCCGTGTGCTGGCCAAGACCGGTGACGAACTGCTGCCCACGGAGATCCCGCCGAACGTCTACAAGGGTTTGAAGGCCAACAAGGCCGTCGAGGTCCATGTCTTCGGCCGTCGTGGTCCCGCCCAGGCCAAGTTCACCCCGCTCGAGCTGCGCGAGCTCGACCACTCGCCGACGATCGAGGTCATCGTCGACCCCGAGGACATCGACTACGACGAGGGCTCCGAGGCCGCGCGCCGCAACTCCAAGCAGGTCGACATGGTCGCCAACACGCTCGAGCAGTGGGCGATCCGCGATCAGGGCAACCGCCCGCACAAGCTGTTCCTGCACTTCTTCGAGTCCCCGGCCGAGGTCATCGGCGAGGACGGCAAGGTCGTCGGCCTCAAGACCGAGCGCACCCAGCTCGACGGCACCGGCAACGTCAAGGGCACCGGCGAGTTCAAGCAGTGGGACGTGCAGGCCATCTACCGCGCCGTCGGCTACCTGTCGCAGAACATCACCCAGCTGCCGTTCGACGACCAGGCCGGCACCGTGCCGAACGAGGCCGGTCGCGTGATCTCCGACGAGACCGCAGAGGGCGACGCCCGCTTCATGCCCGCCACCTACGTGACCGGCTGGATCAAGCGCGGCCCGGTCGGCCTCATCGGCCACACCAAGGGCGACGCCAACGAGACCATCGCCTGCCTGCTCGACGACGCCAAGGACTTCGCCCCGGCGCCGCAGCCCGAGCTGGACGCGGTCACCACGTTCCTCGAGAGCAAGGGCATCCCGTTCACCACCTGGGCGGGCTGGTACCGCCTCGACGCCCACGAGCGCGCCCTCGGCGAGCCCGAAGGCCGTGAGCGCGTCAAGGTCGTGGAGCGCGAGGACATGCTGCGCGCCTCCGAGCCGAACAAGGTCTAGCCACGGACGTCGGGCCCGAACTGTTCCATTCCGCCGAACTCGAGGCATTCTGTACAAGTGTTCGATGCCCACGTCCACATCATCGATCCGCGGTTCCCGCTGATCGAGAACGAAGGCTATCTGCCCGACCCCTACACCATCGCGGACTACCGAAAGCGGATGGAGCACTTCCATGTTCGCGGTGGTGCGGTGGTCAGCGCGTCGTTCCAGGGTTCCGACCAGTCCTATCTGAAGGCCGCGCTGGCGGCCCTCGGTGAGGACTGGGTCGGGGTCACCCGGCTGGATCTGGACGCCACCGACGACGAGATCATCGAGCTGGATCGCGCCGGCGTGCGCGCGCTCCGGTTCAATCTCAAGCGCGCCGCCGCCGACATCACCGAGATGACGTTGCAGGCGCTGCGCGCGCACGAGCTGGCCGGCTGGCACGTGGAGCTCTACATCGACGGCCAGATGCTGGCCTCGCTGCAACCGGTGATCTCGAAACTGCCCGCGCTGTCCATCGACCACCTCGGCATGTCCGAGGAGGGCCTGCCCTACCTGCTGGATCTGGTCGATCGCGGCGCAAGGGTGAAGGCCACCGGTTTCGGCCGGGTCGACATGGACGTGGCCGAGACGCTGCGCCGCATCCACGCCGTCAACCCCGGCGCGCTGATGTTCGGCAGCGACCTGCCCGGCACCAGGGCGGGCAGGCCGTTCGCCGACGCCGATGTCGAACTGATCTGGCAGGTGGTCGGCGCCGACCTGCACGCGGTGCTCGAGGACAACGCCAGGGAGTTCTACCGGCTGCCGATCGCGGACCGATCAACGGCCGATCCGCTGCCGACGACGCCGATCCCGCGCACCGACAATCCGACCGTGCCGATCCCCCGCGACGAACTGCCCGGCGCGGGCGAGCACACCCGCCCGCTGCCGGTCATCGAATAACTCAGGCCAGCATCGCGCCGGTGAACCAGACACCGGCGGCGATCAGCGCGCCGAACAGCTCGACCAGCATCGACAGGCCGACACCCTTGAGCGCGTGCAGCGTCGCGGGCCAGGCCAGCTCGTTGGTCTTCAACCGGTACAGCTCGGCCAGGTACACGCCGAGCACGAAGCCGATGAACAGGCCGACGATCGGGATGACGAAGAAGCCGACGACCCCGAGGACCGCGCCGAACAGCAGCGCCTTGTTCGACACCCCCGCCTCGCGCATCCGCCTGCCCGGCCAGGTGTACTTGACGACGCCGGAGATGACCAGCGCGACCGAGGCGATCGCGAGCACCGTCCACGCGGTGCTGCCACCGGTCATGAAGGCCCACACCGCGATTGCCGCGAAGATCAGAATGACGCCGGGCAGAATCGGTACGATCACACCGATCAGGCCGACCAGAATGACGAGGCCTACAATGACCTCACCCCACACGCTCACTACCGGGTTCCTCCCATTGTGGCGCCGAGTCGCGCCACCGGAATTCTGACCCATGCCCTACCCGGCTCGCCATCCCGACGCTATTGTCAATGTGTCAATACCGTTCGACGATGAACAGAGGTCAGGTGTGAGCGAGTCCGCCGCCAAGCAGGGACCCCTCGCGGGTATCAAGGTCATCGAGCTGGCCGGCATCGGGCCCGGTCCCCACGCCGCGCTACTGCTGGCCGATCTCGGCGCCGATGTGGTCCGCGTGCAGCGTCCCGGCATGATGCCCGGATACATGGAGCGACCGCAGTGGCGCGGCCGGACCATCGTCGAGGCGAACCTGAAGGATCCGGCCGACGTCGCCAAGATCCTCGACCTGGTCGAGCGGGCCGATGTGCTGCTCGAGGGCTTCCGCCCCGGCGTCACCGAGCGCATGGGCCTCGGCCCCGACGACGCGCTGGCCCGCAACCCGCGCCTGGTCTACGGCCGGATGACCGGCTGGGGCCAGTACGGTCCGCTCGCCGATCGCGCAGGCCACGACATCAACTACATCTCGCTGACCGGTGTGCTCAACGCCATCGGCCGCAAGGGTGAGCGGCCGGTGCCGCCGCTGAACATGGTCGGCGACTTCGGTGGCGGCTCGATGTTCCTGGTGTTCGGCGTGCTGGCCGCGCTGGTCGAGCGGCAGAGCTCCGGGCAGGGCCAGGTCATCGACGCCGCGATGGTCGATGGCGCGCTTGCCCTTTCGCACATGATGTGGGGCATGCGCGGGGTCGGCCTGTGGTCCGACGAGCGCGGCACCAACCTGCTCGACACCGGCATGGCGTTCTACGACACCTACGAGACCTCCGACGGCAAGTACATGGCCGTCGGCGCGATCGAGCCGCAGTTCTACGCCCAGCTGCTGGCCGGGCTGGAGATCGACGCGGAGGGCCTGCCGATGCAGCTCGACCCGAACGGGCAGGACCAGCTGCGCAAGCTGTTCGCGGACAAGTTCAAGACCAAGACCCGCGACGAGTGGGCCGCGATCTTCGACGGCACCGACGCCTGCACCACCCCGGTGCTCACCTTCACCGAGGCCACCGAGAATCCGCACATCGCGGCCCGTACCGGCCTGATCGAGATCGAGGGCGTCGTCCAGCACGCGCCCGCGCCGCGGTTCTCCCGCACCCCCGGCGGCGTGCCGACCCCGCCGCCGTCGGAGACGACACCGATCGAATCGGTCTGGGCTGACTGATTCTCCGGCCTGTCGTCGGTAGTCTCAGCGACTATCGACGACAGGCCACGGATCCGAACCGGCCACCGGCCACCGAAGGTGCTCACCGCGCTGATCGCGGTCACCACCTTCGGCGCCGCGCTGCTCGCCTTCGCGGTGGCCGAGGCCCTGCTCGACGATCGCCACGCGCAGCTCGCCGAATCCCGTTGCCGCAGCGACCTGCCGGTCCCGATCACGGTCAGCCTGCTCAACGGGCTCGCGGCCGGGCTGCTGGCGGCCACCACCATCGCGCTGGTGTGCCTGCTGATGCTGCTGTTCCGCTATCCGTCCGCGCGCGGCGGCGTCGCCGTGCCGCTCACCACCGTGGCCATCGTGATCTCGACGCTGTTCATGCTCGGCGCCGGGTACGAGACCGTGCGGCCGCACCCGGCCACCTACCACTCGTGCGGATTCGGCTGACTCAGTAGCAGGTGAGCGGCTGGAGCGGATCGGCGGCGCGCGGGGTCAGCGCGTCGTAGGCGGCGGCGATGGATTTCACGGCCAGGCGCAGCTCGGCCTCCGGGTGGGTGAAGGGCAGGCGCAGGAACCGCTCGAACGCGCCCTGGACGCCGAAACGCGGTCCGGCGGCGAGCAATACGCCGTGATTGGGCGCGGTGGCGGCCAGTGCCGTCGACACCGGGCTCGGCAGCTGCGCCCACACCGACATGCCACCGGCGCCGGGCGTGATGTGCCAGCCGGGGAGATCCTCGGCGACGGCGTCGAGCAGGGCGGTGCGCTGGGCACGCAGCTGCTCGCGACGGCGCGCCAGGATCGGTTCGGCGTGCTCGAGCAGGTGCACGGTGGCGAGCTGGTCCATCACCGGGGTGCCGAGGTCGACGGTGGCGCGGATGCCGAGCAGCTTGGTGATCAGCGCCTGGTTGGTGCGGATCCAGCCGACCCGCAGGCCACCCCAGAACGACTTCGACGCCGAGCCGATGGTGATGATCTCCGGGCCCTTGGCGAACGCGGCGACCGGCGGCGGCATGGTGTCGCCGGACAGGTTCAGCTCGCTCATCGACTCGTCGACGACGATGGTCATCCTGGTGTCGCGGGCGATGGCCGCCAGTTCGGCGCGGCCGTCGGCGTCGAGCAGCAGGCCGGTGGGGTTGTTGAAGTCGGGGACCAGGTAGGCCAGCGTCGCCGCGGTCTGCCTGGCGGTGCTGCGCAGCCCGTCGAGATCCCAACCGGCGTGCGGTGATTCGGGCCGCAGCGGCACCGGGATCGGGCGGGCGCCGACATCGCGGATGGCCTCGATGGCGTTCGGGTAGCTCGGGTGCTCGATCAGCACGCGCGCGGCGGGCGAGGTGAGCACGTTGAGCAGCAGCCGCAGGCCGTGCTGAGCGCCGAGGGTCACCAGGATCTGGTCGGGTTCGGTGGGCAGGCCGCGGGCGGTGTAGCGACGGGCCAGCGCCTCGCGCAGGGCCAGCACGCCGACCGGGTCCATGCCGTGGGTGCCGAGGTAGGCCGGGATGCCTTGCAGCGCGGCGGAATACGCGTCGTGCAGTTCCGGCGGTGCCGACATGGCCGCGTAGGTCATATCGATGGTCGGCAGCTCGGGCTGGGCCATCAGGGCCATGATGCCGCGGGCGGGCTTGGAACCGTCGTGCTGGATCGCCGGCGGCAGCGCCACCGTGCTGCGCGAACCCTGGCGGCTGATCAGGTAGCCGTGCTCGCGCAGCAGCGAGTAGGTGGAGGTGATCGTCGTGCGGCTGACGCCGAGGGTGGCGGCCAGATCGCGCTCGCTGGGCAGCGCGACGCCGAGCGGGGCGCGGCCGTCGTGGATCAGCAGCCGGATGGCCTCGGCCAGGGCCAGATAGGCGGGCCGGTGCGGACGGCGCTCGGGGGAATCGCCGTCGGTTTCGGGGTCACGCCACCGGCCGAGGTCGCGGGCCAAGCCGGACGCGCCGATCACTCTTGTCGCCATGAAGTCCAGTATTCCGTAAGTGGATATTTCTAGGCAAGGCCAGTCGGAGGATTCTTACGTCATGACCACTTTTCTCGCCCTCGCCGTCGCCGCCGCCTTCGGATACGCGGTCTACCACTTCTCCCCGAAACAGGGCGAGCTGCCGTTCTGGCCGTTCCAGTCCTCGCCGCACGACCGCGCCTTCGGCACCTATGATGACCAGCGACTTTTCCGCGACCTCGATGCCGTGCGGGTACACGACGACGAGCCGCTGGGCGAAGCGCAGAAGGCCACGGAAACCAGTCCAGTCCAGTTGCCGGAAACTGGCCTTCTCGAGGCCGGTGAGCGCGGGCCACTCGCCGCGTGACCGGGGGCGGACCCGAATCTGTCACCGGGTCGGCGCACACTGTGCTCATGAGTTCCGGAACCCGGACCGAACCGGTTGCCGCGGCACTGTTCGACACCGCGATCGGCCTGTGCGCCATCGCCTGGCACGGCGACACCGTCGTGCGGTTCCAGCTGCCCGAGGCGAGCGAAGAGGAGACGCTCGCCCGGATCACCAGGCCGCTGGCGGGCGCGCCGGTCGTCGAGGACGAGCCGGGACCCGTGATCACCGCGGCGATCACGGGCATCCGCGCGCACCTGGCGGGCACGCTGGACACCCTGCGCTGGATCGACGTCGACCTGCGCGGCGTGCCCGAGTTCTACCGGGGCGTGTACGCCGTCACCCGCGACATCGACCCCGGCCACACCCTCAGCTACGGCGACATCGCCATCCGTCTCGGTGCTCCCGGCTCGGCCCAGGCCGTCGGACAGGCGCTGGGCCGCAACCCCATTCCGCTCATCATCCCGTGTCACCGCGTGCTCGCCGCCGACCACGCGCTGCACGGCTTCTCCGCACCCGGCGGCATCGGCACCAAGGCCCGGCTGCTGGAGATCGAGCGCACGCCCGGCTTCGGCGAGCCGATGCTGTTCTGACCCGGTCCGACCGATGAGTTCCCGGTCGCCGGGTGCGTCCGCATGGACGGTGGCGCAGCACGCGCACCTCGGGAAACCCGTGCCGACCTGCGATGGACGCGATCGCGTACCGTCGAGTCCGGTGGTCACACGGCCCGAATGCGAGAGGAACCACGATGCAGACTGTGACGTCGGCCGACGGCACCACGATTGCCTACGACCGGGTCGGGGACGGAACGGCGGGCACCGTCATCCTGATCGGCGGGGCGTTCAGCTACCGCGAGTACACGACCATGGTCGAGCTCGCGCAGACCCTGGCGACCGATTTCGGTCTGACGGTGCTCAACTACGACCGGCGCGGGCGCGGTGACAGCGCCGACTCCCCCGGCGTGTACGACGTGGCCAACGAGATCGCCGACATCGCCGCGCTGGTCGAGGCCGCGGGCGGGAACGCGGCGCTGTTCGGCTGGTCCTCGGGCGCCGCGCTGGCACTGCTCGCCGCGCGCGAGGTGGCGGGGGTGACCGCGGTGGTCGCATTCGAGCCGCCGTTCGTCGTCGACCCGAAAGACCATGTGCCGCCGAAGAACCTGGCCGACAAGCTGCATCCGATGATCGCCGCGGACAAGCGCAACAAGACGGTGCGGTACTACATGACCAAGGCGATGGGCATGCCGTGGCTGATGGTCTCCGCGATGCGGCTGACCCCGTTCTGGAAAAACCTTGCCGCGACCTCGAATTCGACGGCCCACGACTGGGCGGTGATGCGGCCGTTCATGCTCGGCAAGTCGCTCGATCCCGCCGACTGGAGCGAGGTGAAGGTCCCGGTCCTCGTCCTCGCGGGCGACCGCACCTCCCCGATGCTCACCCGGGGCGCCAAGGCCGCGGCCGCGGCCCTGCCCGACGCGACCTTCGCCGAACTCCCCGGCGTGAGTCACAACCCGAAGATCTCGATCCTGGCCCCCGCGATCGGCGATTTCCTCACCGCCACCCCCTGAACGGACCTGCTGATCAGGGTGGCGGTGGGTGATCGCGGTAGAACTGGCAGGGCTCGCCGGTGAGGTAGCCGTCCATACAGGCGAAGTAGGTCTGGACGCAGGCGTTGCTGGTGCAGCCCGCCGTGTACAGCATGCCCCGGATGCGCTCGTTGCGCTGTTGCGACGGCGCGAGGGTCTGCGCGGGCGGGAGCACCGAACTCACCGGCGCCGGGCTGGGTGGCGGCGTTGTCTCGCTGGGCGACGAGCAGCCGGACACGACAGCGACCGTCACCAGCGCTGACAAGGCCAGACCCGCGCGCACCGTCATCCGTCACCTCCGTCCGAAACCCGACTCGACGGTACTACCGAGGGTCCGGCCTGCCCAGGGCGGCGCGGTGGACACCGCCCGGTTCAGCGTCTAGAGCGTGGCGCCGTAGCCGCTGCCGAGCACACCGCCCGCGACCGCACCGGCAGCCGCGGCGGGGATTCCGAGCGCCGCGGCGCCGACGGCCGCGCCCGCGGCGGCACCGATCGCGGCGCCTGCCCCGGTGGTCGCCGCCGCGATCGGCCACGCAGCGGCGAAGCCGCCGGCGATAGCGGGGAGCGCGCCGGCGCCGGCGGTGGGAATGGCGGCCGCACCGGCGAGGATCGCGGTCGCGCCCGCGGTGCCCGCGGCACCGACCGCGAAGCCGACACCGGCACCGATTCCGGCGCCGATCACGCCACCGCCCACGGCGCCGACGGCGGCGGCGGGGACACCGACGAGGGCCGCACCGGCCAGCGCGCCACCGACCGTCGCGGCGGCGATCTTGTCGGAGCGGCTGGGGTTGATGCCGATCGAGCGGCCCTGGGTGGCGATGGCGGCCTCGACATCGGCGGCGGTGGTGTTCACGCCGTCGAGGACCTCGCCGGGAACCTCGTCGGGGACGGGGCTGGTGAAGTCGCCGACGCGCAGGGTGCGCGGGGGCGGGGCGATGGGCGCCACGGGCTCGACCGGCTCAGGGAGGTGCAGCTCCTCGATGACGATCGGCGGCGGCGGGGCGGTGTACTCGGGCACCGGACGCGATTCCGGGCGTTCGGGGGCGAGGCGCTCCAGGGTGTCGGGAACGTCGAAGTTCGCCAGATCGGAACGGCCGTCGTCGGCGGGCGCCGGCGTGTTCACGCCGGGCTGTTCCGGGTTGATCCCCGGCTGCGGCACTGCGATCGCGACACCGGCACAGGCGACGGCCAGCGCCATCGGCAGCACGCCGACGAGCGGGCGAGCGACCCGCCGCGCCGTCGAAGAGTTCACATCATCGGACCGACGGATCACGCCGAACACCCACTCACACACTCGACACAGTGCGGCACGTCCCCGCGTACCGCGCAGCGACGATAGCGGTAGCCGAGCGGATGCTGTCAAATCGATAGCGAGTCGACATCACTCGCGCGTGTCGACCCTGAACTGCGAAAATGGCCCCTCCCCGAGCACGGGAAGGGGCCATTCGCGAAGGAAACTCAGCCCAGCACGTCGTGGCGCACGATCGTCTGATCGCGGCCGGGGCCGACGCCGATGCACGAGATGCGCGCGCCCGAAAGCTCTTCCAGCCGCAGCACATACGCCTGCGCGTTGGCGGGCAGCTCCTCGAAGGTGCGGGCGTGCGAGATGTCCTCCCACCAGCCGGGCATCTCCTCGTAGATCGGCTTGGCGTGGTGGAACTCGGTCTGGGTGGTCGGCATCTGCTCGACCCGCTCGCCGTCGATCTCGTACGCGACGCAGATCGGCACGGTGTCCAGGCCCGACAGCACGTCGAGCTTGGTGAGGAAGTAGTCGGTGATGCCGTTGACGCGGGTGGCGTAGCGGCTGATCACCGCGTCGAACCAGCCGCAGCGCCGGGCGCGGCCGGTGGTGACACCCACCTCGCCGCCCTGCTTGGCCAGGAACTCGCCGAAGTTGTCGAACAGCTCGGTCGGGAACGGGCCGGAGCCGACGCGGGTGGTGTAGCACTTGAGGATGCCGAGCACCGTGTCGATCTTGTTCGGGCCGATGCCGGAACCGACCGCCGCGCCGCCCGAGGTCGGGTTGGACGAGGTGACGAACGGGTAGGTGCCGTGGTCGACGTCGAGCAGGGTGCCCTGCGAGCCTTCCAGCAGGATGGTGTCGCCACGCTCGAGCGCCAGGTTCAGCTCGAGGCGGGTGTCGGCGATGCGGTGCTTGAACGACTCGGCCTGGCCGAGCACCTCGTCGACCACCTGCTGCGGGTCCAGCGCGCGGCGGTTGTAGATCTTCACCAGCACCTGGTTCTTGAATTCCAGTGCGGCCTCGACCTTCTGGGTGAGGATCTTCTCGTCCAGCACGTCGGCGACGCGGACGCCGACGCGGGCGACCTTGTCCTGGTAGCAGGGGCCGATGCCACGGCCGGTGGTGCCGATCTTGCGGCTGCCGAGGAAGCGCTCGGCGACCTTATCGATGGCCACGTGGTACGGCATGATCAGGTGCGCGTCGGCCGAGAGCAGCAGGCCGGAGGTGTCCACCCCGCGCTCTTCCAGACCGGCCAGCTCCTCGAGCAGCACGCCGGGATCGACCACGACACCGTTGCCGATGACGTTCTGCACACCGGGGGTGAGGATGCCGGACGGGATCAGGTGCAGCGCGAACTTGTCGCCGTTGGGGAGCACGACCGTGTGGCCTGCGTTGTTGCCGCCCTGGTAACGAACGACCCACTGCAACCGCTCACCGAGCAGGTCGGTAGCTTTGCCCTTACCCTCGTCGCCCCATTGGGCGCCGATGAGGACGATTGCCGGCATTTCGCGTCTCCTACAGATCGACGGCAGCACACGGTGTACTGCAGCTACCTGCCGATTGAGGCGGTGGCCGGAGACACAGTCTAGTCGACGCCTGATCAGGGCCCTCCGACCTGCCCTGTCCGAGCACGCCGACCCCCGGCCGCTCCGGGTGCCACGATCGGTTACGGTTACTTGCCGGCAGGGGGTTTGGCCGTGTTCGAGGGCGACACACCGTCGACCCGACCGAGGAGGGTGTACCGCAGTTTGAGTACCCACGTTCTCCGATGTGGTGACATGCCGGTCCCGATCGCGCTGGCCTCGCAGCCGACCACGCAGACCGAGCCGGTGCCCGATACCGCCGTGATCGATGAGCTGCTGCCGGTGCTGGCCGCCGACAGCCTGCCGCGCCTGATCGTGCTCGGCTCCGACGCCGCCCTGGCCGCCGTGCTCACCCATCTGATGCGCACCGAACGCCTGCACGTCGAGGTCGGGTTCGTCCCGGTCGAGACGACCTACGCCTCGCGGGTCTATCAGACCGCGACCGGCAACGCCGCCGCGAAGATCGCGCTGGAGGGCCGGGCCATCGAGACCCCGCTGATCCGCGACGACACCGGCACCGTGCTCGTCGGCCGGGCCAGCATCACCGGCATCGACGGCGCCAAGCTCGAGGGCGAGGCCTACGTCGACGACACGCTGCTGTTCACCGGCATCGTGACGACCATGCTGATCTCACCGACGATGACGATGCCCGGTGTCCGCGCCAGGGTCCGCAAGGGCTTCCGCAAGCGCACCTGGGTGTCGGGTCGCGCCGCGCAGCTCGGCACGCCGGGCGCGATCGTCACCCGCGACGGGATCACCACCGAACGCAAGGTGCCCCGCTCGACCTTCTACCGCTTCGAACAACCCTGGCTCCTGGTGCGATGACGTCTTCCTTCCCCACCGGCAGGCGGACCGGCCACAGCGCCGTCCGCCCGAGCCCGGTCTTCCTGCTCATCGTGTTGATCACCGTGCTCGGCGGCGCGCTCGCCTGGGACGCCGACATCGAGTCGGTGCGCGCCAAGGTCGGCGTGTTCGTGCTCGTGGTGTTCGGCTGGATCATCAGCCTGTGCCTGCACGAATTCGCGCACGCCTATGTCGCGTGGCGCGCGGGTGATCATGAAGTGGAAGTGCGGGGATATCTCACCCTGAATCCGCTGAAATACAGCCACCCGGTGCTCTCGATCGGATTGCCGCTGATTTTCATCGCGCTCGGCGGTATCGGATTGCCCGGCGGCGCGGTGTATGTGGACACGACCCGATTCCGCTCGGCGGTGCAGCGGCTGGTCAGCGCGGTCGGTCCGGCGTCCAATCTGCTGTGCGCGGTGGTGCTGCTCGTGGTGATCCGCGCGTTCGGGACGATGCAGGAGCACGCCGGGTTCTGGTGTGGGCTCAGTTTCCTGGCGTTCTTGCAGATCACCGCGTTTCTGCTGAACATCCTGCCGGTGCCGGGCCTGGACGGGTTCGGGATCATCGAGCCCTCGCTGAGCTACGAGACCCGGCGGTCGCTCGACCAGATCAAGCCCTACGGAATGCTCGTTCTCTTCGCTGTCATCTTCTTCACACCATTGAGCCGGGTGTTTTTCGACGCTGTTTACGCTTTGTTCGAACTTTCCGGGGTACCTGACGGGTGGGCTGCCTACGGTAGCCACATGACCCGCTTCTGGCGTTGATAGCCTGTCGCCGGTCAACCTCGACTCTGGAACGGAAACGCGTATGGGCACCACCGAATCGCCCGTAGTCCTCTCTGTCGTCATCCCGGTACTCGACGAAGCCTCGGTCATCGCCGCCTGCCTGGAGCGGCTGGTCGGTCAGGACGCCATCGACGAGATCGTCGTCGTCGACAACGGCAGCACCGACCGCACCAGGGAGATCGTCGCCGAGCTAGCCGCCCGACATCCGAAGATCGAGCTGATCGACGAGCCGAATCCCGGCGTCGCGCACGCCCGCAACACCGGCTTCGACAAGGCGCGCGGCGACTACCTCGGCCGCATCGACGCCGACACCATGGTCGCGCCCGACTGGGGCGCCACCGTGCGCGCGCACCTCGACGCGCATCCGGACACCGTCGCGGTGACCGGCATCAGCACCTACCACGACTCCCCGATCGGCTTCTTCCTCGCCGCCGCGATCGGTGGCCAGCAGCGCCTCGGCCTGATCAAGCACCAGCCCGTCGGCAATGTGCACGGCGCCAATATGGCGATCCGGCGGACCGCGTGGGAGCAGGTGCACACGGACACCACCACCCGTCGCGACCTGCACGAAGACCTCGACCTCGCGCTCTGCCTGACCAAGGCGAAGCTGCGCATCGACCAGCTGCCGCAGCTGCGCGCGGAGATCTCGGCGCGCCGCCGCCAGACCCCGCCGAGCGTCTGGTGGAAGTACCAGCTGCGTGGCCTGGAGACCATCGCCAACCAGGGCTACAACGTGGTGGGCTTCCACCGCGCCGTGATCACCGGCGCCTGGGTGATGCACACCTCGCAGTGGCCGATCTACCGGGTGTGGGACTTCGACCGCAAGCGGTTCACGCTGCGTCCCGGCCGCCCCAGGGTCTCCCCCGTCGGCGACTGATCCCTCACTCTTCGGGCGTCACATACGGATTGGGCACGGTGGGCGGGAGCAGCGCCATCGCCGAGATGCGCTGCATCCCGCACACGACCATCAGATCCACCACGATCGACCGGATCTGCGCGAACACCACGTGCGCCGAAAGACCGGCCCCGACAACGAGTTCGGGCCTGGCCTTCTTGGCGACGCTGCGCAGCGCGCGGGTGGCCTCGGCCTGATCGGGCTGCTCGCCCGGATCGGCCAGCATCATCCTGCGGACCACATCGGTGGCGTTGCCGAGCTGGTCGACCAGGTCGATCAGGCGGGGGTCGAGCACCTCGTCGTCGCGGACGAGGGTCAGGGAACGGCGCAGCAGCACCCGGGTATTGCGGACGGCGTTGTCGAGCGGGTCGGCCGCCGAATGGATGCGGGCCAGGCGCTTGCGGGAGTTCCAGTACAGCGGCGAGATCCGGCTGACCTCGCGACCGCCCTCCAGCGCCGAGCGCAGGGCGTCGATCTGCTTCTGGGTGGCGCGCACCGCGGTCAGCGACTCGTGCACCTTGTCCGAGTCCTGCTCGAGCAGGCCGTCGGCGCAGGTGATCATCGACTTGCTCATCACCGACAGCACGTCGGCCGCGTGCTCGCGGGCCCGGCGCACCGGATGCAGCGGGATCAGCCCGACCATGAGCACGCCGACCAGCCCGCCGACCAGGGCGTCGATCATCCGGCTCGGGCCCGCCCCCGGCGATTGACTCAGCGTCGAGACCAGCACCGCCGACCCAGCGGCCTGGATGGTGATGATCGAGCCGCCGTCGAGGAATACCGAGCACGCCATCGCGGCGGCGACCACCAGGCCCACCTGCCAGACCCCGGTGCCGACCTGGGCGATGAACAGGTCACCGATGCCGATGCCGACGGCGACCCCGACCACCAGCTCCACCGAGCGCCGGATCCGGGCGCCGAAGGAGATGCCGATCGAGACGACCGCGGCGGTGGGCGCGAAGAACGGGTCGGGATGCCCGATGACGTTGTGCGCGATGAACCACGCCAGCGCCGCGCCGAGCGAGCACTGGATGATCGGGATGGTCGACAGACGCAGTCGCACCGCCGACGCCTTCAGGCGATCGACGGTGCTGTCCTTGGCGGCGGTGACGACCGGAGTCGCCGCGGCGACGACGGAATGGGGATCGCTCACCTACGGCTCGGATCCGGTCGCTCGCTCAATCCAGGCCGAGTTCGGCCGCCGCGTGCGGATCGCAGTCCTCGAGCAGGTCCAGGCAGCGGGCGTATTCCTCGGTCTCGCCGATGAGCTTGGCCGCCCTGGCCAGCGCGCCGACGCTGCGCAGGAAACCCTGGTTCGGCTCGTGATTCCACGGGACCGGGCCGAAACCCTTCCAGCCGTTGCGGCGCAGCAGGTCGAGGCCGCGGTGGTAGCCGGTGCGGGCGAAGGCGTAGGCGGCGACGGTGTCGTGGGTGACCTCGTCGCCGGCGCGCTCGAGCGAGGCCTCGGCCAGTTGCGCCCAGGCGATCGACGCGGCCGGATGATCGGCGGCGACCTTCACCGGGTCGGCGCCCGCCGCGATGGCGTCCTCGGCGTCGATCAATTCGGGAAGGAGGACCGGCTGCGGTCCGAGCAGGTCACCGAAGGAGGTCATGGGTTCATTGTGCACCGCGGCCCGTCACGACGTCGCCCGGCCCGCCGCGAGGCGATCGGCGAACCCCTCGGCGCGACGCGCACTAGGCTGAGGCGCGAGTGGAACGTTCGAGCCTGAGCGAGGGGTACTAGGTGTCCGACCCGACCGACGAGAACAACGCGGCAGCCGAATCTGCCGAGCCCGGCGCGACCGCCCAGCGCGGCGCCGATTCGTCGAGCACCGCGCCGTCGACCGGCGCGCCCAAGTCGACCCCCGAAGCGGTCACCGAACCGGGCAGGCCGACCGTTCCCCCAGGCACCACGGAGACCGTGGTCATCCGCCGCGGTGATCTGCCGGGTGCGGCCGGGCAGGGTTCGAGCCCGTCCGGACGGGCTGCCGACTCGGCCGGTGACGCGGCCGGTCCTTCGGGCGGATCGGGCAGTTCCTCGTCGGGACCCGGCAACGCGACCGGTGGCCTGCGCCCCGATGACCAGTCGACCGAGCGACATACGAACGCGCCCGGCGGACGCCAGTCGTCCGAACGACCCGCGAACGGCCCCGGCGGCCACCAGCCGTCCGCACCCGGCGGCCAGCGGCCGGGCAACCCACCGGCCGGACAGCAGCCGCCGGGGCGCCCCGGTGGCCCGCGCCCGCAGGCAGAACCCGCCGCACCTCCGCCACGCCGAGCCCAGCCGGTCCGTTCCTCGAACCCGGCTGCCGG
Organism: Nocardia sp. NPDC003269; assembly: GCF_042888005.1. Taxonomy (NCBI): domain Bacteria; kingdom Bacillati; phylum Actinomycetota; class Actinomycetes; order Mycobacteriales; family Nocardiaceae; genus Nocardia; species Nocardia sp. NPDC003269. Next base: position 1,585,365 of record NZ_JBIAPA010000001.1, on the reverse strand, counting down.
ACAGCAGCCTTCAGGCCCCGGCAGCCGTCCCAACGGCCCGGGCAACCCGCCCGCCGGACCTCGCCCCCAGGGTGGACCCGGCGCGCCGATCGGCCGTCCCACCGACGCGCCAGGTGGTCGTCCGGCCTTCGGTCCGGGCAACGCCCCCGGCGGGCCCCTCGGTCGTCCCGGCGGGCAGCAGCCCTCCGGCCCCGGCAACGCACCTGGCGGACAGCGCCCCGGCGGTCCCGGCAACGCACTCGGCGGACAGCGCCCTGGCGGTCCCGGCCCGCAGCAGGGCTTCGGCCCGAGCAATGCGCCCGGCGGCCAGCGGCCTGCGGGTCCCGGCGCTCAGCGCCCCTCGGACACCCGTGGACCGCAGGCATCCGGACCCGGTAATCCGCCTGGCCCGCAACGGCCTTCGGGTCCGGGCGCACCGCAGGTGGGTCGCGCGCCGGGCGCACCAGCCGGTGGTCGACCCGGCAATGCGCCTGGCGGACAGCCCGTTTCGGGTCCGGGCAACGGTGGTGGCGCCCCGGCCGGGGCCTCGCCGCTGGCTGGTCTCTCGCAGGGCCTGCCCGGTGGGGATCGCGCGAACCAGAGCGGTGTGGACCCGGCGGGACGCGGCAACGAGCGCCCCGCCGACCTCGCCGGACCGGACGCACCCACCACGGCGATGTCGATCCCGGGCCGGAAACCGTCCACCACCAAGGGTGATTCGGCCGACGACCGCACCGTCAAGGTCCCGAGCGCACAGTCCCGGGCCGCCCAGGCCGACATCTCGACCGCCGAGATGAACCAGGCCGACCGCCCGTCGAAGCCGGACGCGAAGCCCGGCAAGGAAACTGCCGCAGCAGCAGGCGTCGCGGTCGGCGCGGCCCTCGCCGGAGCGGCCGCCGTTGGCGCACGCGATTCCGACACGGACCAGGCGGCAGACGCGGCCACCGGCACCCCTGAAGACTCAGCACAAGCGGACCGCAGCGCCGCAGCCTCAGACATCGATGCCACAACCGCCGATGCGACCGATGCGACTCGAAGTGGCGAGTCGCCGGATGCCGACACCACGGCGGGTGCCGATGCAGCAGCAGCAGGCTCACCGACCAGCACAGGCGCCGCAGGCGCGGATACCGCAGGTGTAGGCGCAGGTGCCGCTGGCGCAGGCGCGACAGGCACAGGCGCGACAGGCACAGGCGGGCCAGGCACGGCGGGCGCAGGCGCGGGTGGGCCAGGCGCAGGTGGGCCAGGCGCAGGTGGGCCAGGCGCAGGTGAGGCGGCCGCAAGTGGCGCAGGCGAGGGCGCGGGCGCTGGCGCGGCAGGCGCTGGCGCGGCATCGAGCGCAGGTGCCAACGTTGCTGGCTCACAGACCGGCGCGGGCGCTGCGGCGGATGGATCGAACTCCGCTGTCGGAGATGCTGATTCGGTAGCGACGGGCTCTGCGGGGGCGAACGACAGCGCTGCGATGAAGGCAGGATCCGCGGCGGCCGCAGGCGCTGCCGCCCAGACCGCTGCATCCGCAAGCGGCCGCTCGGCTGCCGGCGCTGATGCTGCGGCGGACGGTAGCCGCTCGGCCGGCGGCACTGATGCTGCTGCGGCGGCAGACGGCACCGGGGCCGACGGATCGGCGGCCGCGGGTCCGGGGGCAGGCGGGGTGGGGGCGAACACCGGCGGTCCACGCGGTGCCGATGCCGCGCAGGCGGATGCCGACGCGCCCACGATCTCCGGAGTTGTCGCCGGCGAGGGTGTTTCGAGGTCTCGGGATTTCGACGCGACCGAGAAGTTCCAGACCGCAGCGGGTTCCGGCGACAAGGGCACGCCGCAGGGAGCGGGTGCCAAGCAGGAAGGCCGACCCGGCGCGGACGCGGGAAATCGGCCGGGCGCTGCCGCTGCGGCGGCGGGCGCTGCCGCTGCGGCGGCGGGCGCTGCGGCGGCCGGGGCGGCGGGTGCTGCCTCGTTGCGCAAGGGCGGGGGTGAGGTGCCCGCGTCGGAGGATCAGACGATCGCGATGCGGGTGGTGAATCCGGCGGACGCGCCGACCACCGCCATGCCGGTGCAGCGGCCGCAGGGGACGGATCGGGTGGTGCCGCCGTCGGGTGGCAGGCCGATGACGCCGCCGCCGAACACGCCGCGTGGGCCCGCGGGGCCGCGGCAGGCCGGGCATCAGGGACCCGCCGGGCCGCACGGGCCGGGGGTCGAGGAGACCCAGCCGTCGCCGCCGCGCGCGCCGATCGCCCCGCCCAAGCCGGCGTCGGCGCCGTCGCCCGCCGACATCCAGCCGACGCGCCCCGCGCAGCAGCTGGCCGAGGGCAAGCGTCAGGTCGCGCCGCCGGAGGCACCGCGCCCGGTCGCGCCGCCGCAGCGGATCGAGGCTCCGCAGGAGCCCGCGGCCGACAAGCCGGCCCGCTCGAAGCGCTGGCTGCTGGCGGCGGCAGGTGCCGCGGTGCTGGTCATCGCCCTGATCGTGACCGTGGTGACGCTGATGACCGGCGGGGACAACTCGCCGGAGGGCCAGGTCCGCACCGCGATCGGCGCCTACGCCGACGCGCTGGGCTCCGGCGACCTGGACGACCTGCGGTCGAGCACGTGCGGCCAGCTGCACGACTTCTACCAGGGCATCACCGCCGACCAGTTCAAGGGCGTGCACCAGCTCTCGACCGAGCGCGGTTCCATCCCGGTCGTCGCCAGCGTGGATGCGGTGCGCATCACAGGCGACACCGCGCTGGCCGAGGCGACCGTGTACACCTCGGCCGATCCGGCGAAGCGGACCGCGCGGACCTTCGACCTGCAGCGCACCGACGGTAGCTGGAAGGTCTGCGACCCCGCGGGCACCCCGTAGCGGCGGTGTCGACCCGTCGTAGCGGCAGTTCATGGCCGCTATGACGGGTCACACATAACTGGTCATCCGCTTGGGTACTCGAGTAACATTTTCCGGATCATGAGCAGGGAACAGACAGTGTCGCCGCCGGGCACCGAAGCTGTGGTCCCGGACGCGGCGCTGGTCGGCCAGCGCTTCGGTTTCCGCGATCACTACGAGGTCGGCCGCGAGAAGATCCGCGAATTCGCCAGGGCCGTGCAGAACACGCACCCCGCCCACCACCAGGAAGTCGACGCGCGCAAGCTCGGGTACGACGGCGTCATCGCGCCACCGACCTTCGCCTCGGTGATCGGGATGAGCGCCACCAGGGCGCTGCTCGACAGCGTGCTCACCGAGTACGACCTCTCCCAGGTGCTGCAGACCGACCAGGTCTTCGAGATCTACCGGCCCATGCTGGCCGGCGACCGGATCCGCACCGAGATCGAGATCGAGTCGATCCGCCAGTTCGGCGACAACGACTTCGTCAACGTCGGCTTCAAGCTGATCAACTCCGACGACCAGATCGCCGTGCAGGGCACCACCACCATCGTGGCCCGCCGCGGTGTCGAGGTGGACCCGAACATCGTCGAGGCCGTCGAGAACATCAGCATGCACGCCCGCCCGGCGGCCATCGCCGGCGTCGACACCGACGACATCCTGATCCGCCGCACCGGCCCCGCACCCGCCACCCCGGAACGTGAGTTCGCGCCGGTCAACACCGTCCCCGAGTTCGGCTCCGTGGCCAAGGGCGACGAACTGCCCGCGGGCATCGCCAAGGTGACCCGCGGCGACCTGGCCAACTACGCCGGCGTCTCCGGCGACCCGAACCCGATCCACTTCAGCGATCGCGCCGCCGAACTGGCGGGCCTGCCGACCGTCGTGGCCCACGGCCTGCTCACCATGGGCCTGGCCGCCCAGTACCTGAGCGACTGGCTCGGCGACCCGACCGCCATCGCGAAGCTGGCCGTGCGCTTCTCCGGTTTCGTGCCGGTGCCGCCTGCCGCCGCGGGCGTCATCGAGTTCTCCGGCAAGGTCAAGTCGGTCGACCCGGAGCGCCGTGGCGCCACCATCCTGCTGAGCGGAATCTCCGAGGGCCGCAAGCTCTTCGGCCGCGCCGTCGCAGAAGTCCGCCTCACCTAGCCGCTGATCGCCGGTGGCCCGGGCGAATCGCCTAGGCCACCGCGATGAACGTCAGGATCGTCGCGCCGATGCGGATGAGGTCGCCGTCGGCGAGCAGGGCGCCGCTGTCGATCGGCACCTCGTTCACGTAGACGCCGTTGGCCGAATGCAGATCCTTGATCAGCAGGCCGGCGCGGCTCGGCATGATGTGGGCGTGGTAGCGGCTGGCCTTCGGGTCGTCGAGGACCAGCTCGTTGTCGGTCATCCGGCCGATCCGTAAGCCGCCGTGCGGAATCGGGATGGTGCGGCCGTCGGCGAAGCGCAGATTGCCGTTGCGGATCGAGCGCGGCACCTCGGTGACCGTCTCGGTCATCGCGGCCGCGAGCTGCTCGGATCGCTTGGCCTCCACCACATTCAGCGGTTCCTGCCGCAGCACCCGCTGTTCCAGGTCGATCAGCGCGGCACCGGGGTCGATGCCGAGTTCCTCGGCCAGCACGGCGCGCACCCGGCGGCACGCCTCCAGCGCGTCGGCCTGGCGCCCGGACAGGTAGAGCGCGGTGATCAGCTGACCCCACAGCGGCTCGCGCAGCGGGTGCTCGTTGGTCATCGAGACCAGCTCACCGATCACCGAAGACGCTCGGCCGCAAGCGATCTCGGCGTCGACGCGGGCGGAGACGGCCAGCAGCCGCTCCTCGTCCATCGCCGTGGCGAAACCGTCGGCGAACTGCAGCCCGGCCAGGTCGGCCAGCGCGCGGCCGGACCACTCCCGCAGCGCAGCGCCGAACAGATTGGCCGCGCCGGGGTGGTCGCCCACCTCCAGGCAGCGGCTCCCCGCCTCGCGCGCGTTCTCGAAGCGGCCGAGATCGCACGCGGTGTCCGGGATCTCGAGCCGATAGCCCGCACCCTCGGTGCGCAGGACCTGAGCCGAGTCGATGCCCGCGTTGCGCAGGGCCTTGCGGATGTTCGAGACGAACACCTGCAGGCTGGCGGCGTAGGAGTCCGGCGGATCCTCGTTCCAGACCATCTCGGCCAGGACGGCAGAAGACACCGCGCGCCGTCGATTGACGGTGAGCGCGGCTAGCAGAGCGCGCGGCTTGGGCCCGCCGACCGCCACCGGCTCACCGCCGACCAGCAGTCGAACGGGCCCGAGCACACGGACATCAAGACTCATGAGCTCGGGCCCCGTTTGATTGTCGCGAAAAGGCCGATCAGGAACCGCTGACGGAGCGTCCGGCCGACTTCAGGTCGTTGCAGGCCTCGACGACGCGCGCGGCCATCGAGGTCTCGGCCTTCTTCAGGTAGCTGCGCGGGTCGTAGACCTTCTTGTTGCCGACCTCACCGTCGATCTTCAGCACACCGTCGTAGTTGGCGAACATGTGGCCGGCGACCGGGCGGGTGAAGGCGTACTGGGTGTCGGTGTCGACGTTCATCTTCACGACGCCGTAGCGCAGCGAGTCCTCGATCTCGGACTTCAGCGAGCCCGAACCACCGTGGAAGACGAAGTCGAACGGCTGCGAGCCCTCGGGCAGCGCCAGCTTGGCGGCCGCGACGCGCTGGCCCTCGGCCAGCACCTCGGGCTTGAGCACCACGTTGCCCGGCTTGTACACGCCGTGCACGTTGCCGAAGGTGGCGGCCAGCAGGTACTTGCCGTTCTCCCCGGCGCCGAGCGCGTCGATGGTCTTCTCGAAGTCCTCGGGCGAGGTGTAGAGCTTGTCGTTGATCTCGGCCTCGACGCCGTCTTCCTCGCCACCGACGACGCCGATCTCGACCTCGAGGATGATGTTGGCGGACTTCGAGAGCTTCAGCAGCTCCTTGGCGATCTCGAGGTTCTCGTCGATCGGGATGGCCGAGCCGTCCCACATGTGCGACTGGAACAGCGGGTTCAGGCCGTTGTTCACCCGCTCCTGCGAGATGGCCAGCAGCGGACGCACGTAGGTGTCCAGCTTGTCCTTGGGGCAGTGGTCGGTGTGCAGCGCGATGGTCACGTCGTACCTGGCCGCCACCACGTGCGCGAACTCGGCCAGCGCCACCGCGCCGGTGACCATGTCCTTCACGCCGAGACCGGAGCCGAACTCGGCGCCACCGGTCGAGAACTGGATGATCCCGTCGCTGCCCGCGTCCGCGAAGCCCTTGATGGCGGCGTTGATCGTCTCCGACGAAGTGCAGTTGATAGCCGGGAATGCGAACGAGTGCGCCTTGGCCCGGCCGAGCATCTCGGCGTAGACCTCCGGAGTCGCGATAGGCACAGCAGTGACCTCCGTGTGTGGGGAGCGAAAAACCAATTCTGTCAGGCGTCAGCCTACTGTGGGCCACTCATGTCACAGATTCGCCCGGTACTGTGGGGGCCGTGACTTTGCTGGCGGTATCCGATGCGGTGACGAACAACCTTGCGTTGACCCAGTTGCTGGACCCGATGTATCTGCTCCAGGAGACCTGGCTCAAGAACGCGGTCCTACCCGCCATCCTGGCGATCGTCTTCATCGAGACCGGTCTGCTGTTCCCGTTGCTGCCCGGTGACTCGCTGCTGTTCACCGGCGGCATGCTCGCCGCGCAGCCGAACCCGCCGGTCTCCATCTGGGTGCTCGTGCCGCTGGTGATCCTCGTCGCGTTCGCCGGTGACCAGTGCGCCTACTGGATCGGCAGGCGGATCGGTCCGGCGATCTTCCGCAAGGAGGACAGCCGCTTCTTCAAGAAGCAGTACATCACCGAGACGCACGAGTTCTTCGAGAAGCACGGCCCCAAGACCATCATCCTGGCCAGGTTCGTGCCCATCGTGCGCACGTTCATGCCGGTGCTGGCCGGGGTGTCCAAGATGGACTACCGCAAGTACGTGGCGTTCGACATCGTCGGCGCGGTGCTCTGGGGTGGCGGCGTCACGGTGCTCGGCTACTTCCTCGGCAACGTGCCCTTCATCCGCGACCACATCGAGGGCATCTTCCTGCTGATCGTGTTCGTCTCGATCCTGCCCGCGATCATCACCGTCGGTAAGAAGGTGCTCGACAAGCGTCGCGGTACCGCGCCCACCGAGGACGCGCCCGCCGCCGAGCTGGCCGCTTCGGCGAACGAGATCCGCTGAGCAAGTGACCGCAGTACCGTCGACCCTGGCACTGGGCAGCTTCGATCCACTGATCTCGGCAGGCCCCGCCGTGGTCTGGACGGTTGTACTCGTCTTCGTCTTCCTCGAATGCGCCTTCATCATCGGGCTGTTCCTGCCCGGTGACTCGATGCTGATCACCGCAGGCATCGTGATGGCCTCGCACGCCAACGGCGAAGCCCAGGTCTGGGCCTTGTCGCTGGGCACCATGGTGGCCGCGATCGCGGGTAACCAGGTGGGCTATGTTGTGGGCCAGCGCACCGGGCATCACCTGGTCGCGCGCAAGAACGGCCGCTATATCAACACCAGGAATCTGGCCAAGGTCACCGCGCTGCTGGAGAAACACGGCTTCCTCGCCGTGCTGGTGGCGCGCTGGATTCCCTGGGTGCGCACGCTGTGCCCGATGGTGGCGGGCGCGGCCGGGATGGACCATCGCCGCTACACCGTCGCCAGCACCCTCGGCGCGATCATCTGGGCCCCGGTGCTGCTGCTGATCGGCTACTACGCGGGCGAGTTCCTCGAGCAGGTGCCGTGGCTGATGCCCGCGGTGATCGGCACGATGATCGTCGGCCTGATCATCGGCACGATCCTGGGCCTGCGCCACTACCGCCAGGAGATGGCCAAGCCGGCCGAGGACTTCGATGTCGAGCGGGCGCCCAGCGTCGTCGGCGAGGCCGAGCGCTGACGCTCACAGCCCGGCGGCGGTGACCTGGTAGGCGGCTTCCATCAGCATCCAGCCGGACAGCTGCACCGACAGGTCGCGTTCCGGCACGACCGAGGCCGTCACGGAGCCGCCCGCCGTGAACTTGCCCGCACCGGCCGTGCCGCCGGGTAAGCGGGCGGGCTTGCTCCAGTCGTGGCCGAACAGCGGCTCACCCTCGACCTCGAGCCGGTTGGCCCAGGCCGCGGTGGCGGACGCCTTCACGATGGCCGCCGCGGTCCGCCGATCGGTCTCCTGCTGCTTGCCCTCGCCGGGCAGCATCAGCGCGACGACCGCCAGGTAGCGGGCCAGGATGCCGTTGAACAGGCCGCCGTCACCACCGCCACCGCCGGAGATCACCAGGCGGGTGGTCATGTGCTCCTCGACGGCGGCCAGCAGGCGGCCGACCCGGGCGATGTGCCGCTCGTCGTCGTCGATGTGCACGGCCAGCTCGGTCTCCAGACCGAGCACGACGCCCTGGCAGTAGCTGAACACCGGCCGTTCGATCTCACCGGACGGCAGGTGGATGCCGTCGAGGATCAGGCCGGACTCGGGATCGCGCAGGGTGGCGTCGATCCAGTCGGCCATCTCCTGCGCGCGCTCGACCCGGCCCAGCCGCAGCAGCGCGATGCCCGCCGGGCCGTTGGCGGGCGCGTTGAAGAAGTCCGAGCGGACCCGCCACGGGATGCCGCCGCCGGTGTCCGGGTCCCAGGCGCCGTAGAGCTGCTGTTCGAGCGCGGCCAGGCCGCGCCGGGCCTCGGTCAGGTCCTGGGTGCGCTCGGCGCGTTCCAGCGCGATCGCGAGCCAGGCCATGTCGTCGTAGTAGCGGTTGGTCCAGCCGGTGATGTTGCGCATGCGGATGGCGCGGGCGATCGCGCCGATCCGCCTGCGCCGGGCGGGGGTGGGCACCCGGTTGGCGGCGTCGACCGCGATGTCGAGCAGATGCGCCTGCCACCAGTAGTGCCAGCCGGCGAAGGCCCGTTCGCGCCGGGTGGCCGGCCAGCCGACGACACCCAATTCCGTTCCGGGACAACCCCACAGCATGCGCAGGTGCCGCGAGATGATCGCGGACTCGGCCATGTCGGCGCGCTCGGACCACAGCGCCGGTGTCGGCACGGATCCGGCGCGATCAGTGGGCTGTGGGCGCCGGCCGCTGCGCGAGGTCATAGCACCATGGTGCCAGTTGCTGCCCGGTTTCCGCGCCCGTTCTGTTACCGATTCGAGGCTGATTCGATCACAACCGGGCCGATACACACATGGAGACGGTCAGGAACCGACCGCTACCAGGCCAGCGAGAGGTCGGCGTGTTGCCTGATCCAGGCGTGCATGGCGATCCCGGCGGCGACGCCCGCGTTGATGCTGCGCGTCGAACCGAACTGGGCGATCGAGACCGTCAGCGCCGCAGCGTCTTTCGCGTCGTCGCTGACGCCGGGCCCTTCCTGGCCGAACAGCAGCAGGCAGTCGCGGGGCAGTTGCGCGGTCTCCAGCGGGACGGCGCCGGGCACATTGTCGACCGCGACGACGGTCAAACCCTGCGCCGCGGCGAATTCGCGCAGCTCGGCCAGGTCGCTGTGGTGCACGAGGTGCTGGTAGCGGTCGGTGACCATGGCGCCGCGCCGGTTCCACCGCCGCTTGCCGACGATGTGCACCGCGGCCGCGGCGAAGGCGTTGGCGGTGCGGACCACCGTGCCGATATTGGCGTCGTGCCCGAAGTTCTCGATGGCCACGTGGAAGGGGAAGCGACGCGCGTCGATGTCGGCGACGATCGCCTCGCGGGTCCAGTACCGGTAGGCGTCGACGACATTGCGCCGGTCACCCTCGGCCAGCAGCACCGGGTCGTAGCGTTCGCCGGTGGGCGCCGGGGTGCCGTACTCCTGCTCCCACGGCCCGAGCCCGTGCGGATGCTCGCCCCATTCGGTCGGACCCGCGACCTCGACCTCGGGCGATGGCACTGACTCGTTCACCCGGAGAATGCTAGGTGGACCTCGGCTAGGCCGTTGATTCGGCTGCCCCCACGAGGACGAACACCACCACACTCGCCACGGTGACGAGCAGCGCCACCACGAGCACCGCGGTGCCGACGATCCCCATGATGTAGCCGGCGTACGCCTGCGAACGGCCACCGACCCGGCCCTGCGACGCGTCGATCTCCGCGAGCACGGAGCGGCCCTTCGCCCAGGCGAACGGCGCGAGGATGCCGCACAGCGCGAGTCCGAGGATGCCGAGGATCAGCGCCGTGGTCGCCTGCGGATGATCCGGCGGCGGCCCGTAGCCGGGATATCCCTGCGGCGGGGGCTGAGTGCTCATGCGCGAATCGTAATCCCGGACGCCCCGAAGCGGGCGGTGACGCGACCTATCCTGGAGGCGTAGGGCTCACGGGTGGTTGTCGGTATGGAGCACACGCGCATTGTTCAGGCGCTGACCTGCGTCGTCGCGATGTATCTGGTCGCGCTGGCGGTGTGGCTCGGCTGGCTCGCCCCGCATACGCCGCCGGGCACGATGCCCTATCAGGTCCTCATCATGGTCGGGCTGTTCGGCTCCTGCGCCGGTATCGCCATGGCGATCGCGTCCATGCCGACCAGGGCCGACCGCAAACTGCGCAGGCACGGGCTGGAGGGCTGGGCGCGCATCGACGGCATGCGCCCGCTGGCGCGCACCGATCATTCCAGTGAGCTCACCGAATTCGATGTCGAGCTGACCGTGCCGGGGTCGGCCACCTATCACGGGAAGATCGTGGTCGACGTGATGCCGGTCGACAAATCCCGGATGACGATCGGCCAGACCATCCCGATCCGCGTCGACCCGCTGAACAGGAATCGCATCATGCTTGTGCTGTAGCCCCCGGCGTCGGCAGGCCGACGATCGGTTTGCCGCGGCGCAGGGTGCGTTGCCAGCGCTGGAAGTCGAAGACAGCGGGTTCGGTGCTGTCGATGAAGGCGCGGATCAGTTTCACGAAACGGTCCGGGTCGTAGTGGTGCGGGAAATGTCCAGCGCCGTCGAAGATCTCGAGCATCGAGCCGGGGAACGCGCGGTGGGCGCGTTCGGCGTGGCCGGAGGGGATGACGGTGTCGCGGGTGCCGCCGATGATGAGCGTCGGCAGGTGCGCGGCCAGGTAGCCGCGGTCGAGCATGGTGATGGACTGCCCGTGCCGGTCGGCGGCGGCGCGGATGGTGCGCAGGAACGCGTTGCGCGCGCCGGTGTCGGACAGCTGGCCGTAGAGGCGCAGCACGTAGTCGACGTCCGGGCCGAGACCGAGGCCACCGAGCCCGTTGACCACCGGGATCGCCGCGCGCACGACGGTGCGCACCGGCCAGCTGGTCACCGCCATCAGTCCGGGACCGGCGCCGGGCAGCGTGGCCAGCCGGAACGCCGGATGCACCCCAGCGCCCATGCCCGCCGGGCAGACCAGCGCCAGCCGCTCCACCTTCTCCGGGAACTGGTAGGCGAACTGCATCGCGACGCCGCCGCCGAGCGAATGCCCGACCACGGTCACCCGCTCGAAGCCGAGCACGCTGAGCAGATCACGCATGCCGTTCGCGTAGGCGGCGACGGCGTAGTCGGCCCGGGGCTTGTCCGATTCACCGTGGCCGAGCAGGTCGGGCGCGAGCACGGTGAAGTGCTCGGCGAGCGCGTCGAACACCGGCGCCCAGGTCCCCGAGCTGTCGGAGATGCCGTGGATGAGCAACAGCGGCGGCCCCGACCCCGCCATCCGGAACGCGCGGCGATAGCCGTGCACCTCGATGAACTGCACTTCCCCGGTCATCTTCGAAGCGTGCGCGGCCGGTGTTGCCGCCCGAGGACGCCCAGGTAAGCGCTGTGTGACAGGGAGTATCAGGCACCGCGCCGAGGCGTGCCGACCTCCGGATCGGTGAGGAGGTACTGCGCGGCCGCGTAGGTCGCCAGGATGACGCCTTCGCTGATCCGGCGGGTCCGGTCGTCACGCGCGAACAGGCGGCGCAGCACGATCAGGCCGTCCGACACCGTGAACAACAGCGCGCCGACGCCCAGCCTGCTGCGCGGGTCGCCGTTCGGGATGTTCAGTCCGGCGACATTGCGCGCACCGGGCGCCAGGGCCGGATCGGAGGCCAGCGTCGCGGCGGTGCCGAGCGTGGCGCCGTAGGCGGTCAGCGGCACCGCGAGCACCGGGGCCTTGGCCCGCAGCAACCCGGCCGCACCCGCCCACGCCACCAGCCGGGGCGCGGCGATCGCGGCACGCGGCCTGGCACCGCGTCGCCACCACAGCATCGAGTAGCCGGTCTGCATGACGGCGAACGAGGACGCGCCCGCGATCAGGCGCTTGTCGTCGTCGGGGTCGATCAGCAGCACGTCACCGACGGTGGCCGCGGCCAGCGAGCCGAGCAGGATGCGGCGTTCGGCCGGATCGAGCTCGACCCCGCTGGTGACGGTGTCGGCCGCCAGCAGTGGCATGAGCAGTGGCTTGGTCAGCCATTGCAGCCGTTCGCGACCGGTGACGGCACCGAAGACGGTGACCGCCGCCGCCGCGAGATATCCGGCTCGCAGCGGTCGCACGTCAGAAGCTCGTTTCCTTCGGGGCGGGCGGCAGGGTGACGACCTGGCCCGCGTAGCTCAGTCCGGCGCCGAACCCGAGCAGCAGCGCCAGCTGACCACCCTTCGCCTTGCCGGTGACCAGCATCTCCTCCATCGCCAGCGGGATCGAGGCGGCCGAGGTGTTGCCGGTGTTCTCGATGTCGTTGGCCATCGGGATGCCGTCGGCCAGGCCGAGGTTCTTCTTCATCAGCTCGTTGATCCGCGCGTTGGCCTGGTGCGGGATGAACACCTCGATGTCCTCCTTGGCCACGCCGGAGGCGTCCAGCGCCGCCGACAGCGCGCGCGGCAGCGTCACCGCGGCCCAGCGGAAGACCTTGGGGCCCTCCATGTGCAGCGACATCCGGCCGATCGGCTCGACCGCGGGGTCGGTGCCCTGCATGGCCTGGGCCTTGTTCATGTACGCGAGGAAGTCGACGTCCTGGGCGATGGCCTCGGCGTTCTCGCCGTCGCTGCCCCAGACCGTCGGCGAGATGCCGTTCTCCTCGGCCGGGCCGACGACGACGGCGCCCGCGCCGTCACCGAAGATCATCGCGGTGCCGCGATCGGTCGGATCGAGGCCGACGGTCATCGTCTCGGCGCCGATCACCAGCACGTATTCGACCGAACCGGCCCGGATCAGGTCGGCGGCGACGCCGAGGCCGTACCCGAAGCCGCCGCAACCGGAGGTGAGGTCGAAGGCCGCGACGCCGTTGAGACCGAGGTCGGAGGCCACCGAAGGCGCGCCGTGCGGGGTGAGCTTGAGCCAGCTCGAGGTGCACAGCAGCACCGCGCCGATCTTGTCGCGCTCGATCGGGGTGTTCTTCAGTGCGCGATCACCCGCGGCGACGGCGATCGACCGGATGGTCTCGTCGCCACTGATCCAGCGGCGGTTGTGGATACCGGTGCGCTCGAAGATCCACTCGGGCGTCGAGTCGAGCTGTTCGCACACTTCAGCATTGCTGACGATGCGCTGCGGTCGGTACGCACCGATCCCGAGCATCGCAACGTTGTCACGACTCTTGTTAACTGCAATGCTCACCACAGGTGACTCACACGTCCTTCAGACTTACCGGACGACCACATCGTCATCCAGGTTTGGCGTTGTTCAGGCTAACCCAGAGCAAGGTCATCGAGACCGAGGATGGACCGATACTCCAGTCCCTCCGCGGCGATGACCTGGTCAGCACCGGTTTCCCGGTCGACGACGGTGGCGACGCCGACCACGATCGCGCCCGCGTCGCGCAGCGCGCGAACCGCGGTCAGCGGCGAGTTGCCGGTGGTGGTGGTGTCCTCGACGACCAGCACCCGTTTGCCGACGATGTCGGGGCCCTCGATCTGGCGCTGCATGCCGTGCGCCTTGGCGGCCTTGCGGACGACGAACGCGTCGATCGGACGACCCGGCGCGTGCATGACCGCCATCGCGACCGGATCGGCGCCCATGGTGAGTCCACCGACGGCGTCGAAGTCCCAGTCGGCGACCAGCTCGCGCAGCAGCGAACCGATCAGCGGGGCGGCCTGGTGGTGCAGCGTCGCGCGGCGCAGGTCGACGTAGTAGTCGGCCTCCTTGCCCGAGGACAGCGTCACCTTGCCGTGCACGACCGCGAGCTCGCGCACGAGCGCGGCCAGCTGGTCGCGATCCGCCTCGGTGAGCGCCTGACGTGCCTGGTCGATCATCGTTTGCGTGTCCTTTCGGTCATGAGCCGGGCCGGTGATAACGCTACGCGCTGCTTCTCGGCCCAGCGCTCATGCCCTAGGTCCGTCCGCGCGCGTTGAAGAGTCCGCGATTGAGGCGGGTCACCAGGGTGCGTGGGACGAACCCCGCCACCGCGGTGAGCACCTTGTACTGCACACCGGGCACGCTGATCACCTTGCCGGAATCCAGATCCTGCAGGCACCCGTCGACGACCTGGTCGACGTCGAGCCACAGGCGCTTCGGCAGCGAACCCATCTCGATGCCTGCGCGCTCGTGGAACTCGGTGTGCACGAACCCGGGGCACAGCGCCTGGACGCGGACACCGGTGCCCGCCAATCCACCCGCCAACCCCTCCGAGAAGGATACGACGTAGGCCTTGGAGGCCGAGTAGGTCGACCCCCGGCCGGGGATCAGCCCGGCCACGCTCGCCACGTTCACGATCGACCCGCTCGCCGCGGCGATCATCGCGGGCAGCGCGGCCCGGCTCAGCTGGAGCACCGAGGTGACGTTGACGTCGAGCTGGGCCTGCAACTCGGCGGGCTCGAGCGTCCAGAACTCCCCCGAATGCGCGAAACCCGCGTTGTTCACCAGGAATTCGAGGCCCTGGGCGGCGCGCTCGGCGACCCTGGCGCGGTCCTCGTCGTCGGCGAGGTCGGCGACGAGCACCTCGGCGGAGGTGGCGTAGCGGCGGCCGAGCTCGTCGGCGAGCGCGCGCAACCGCTCCTCGTTCCTGGCGACGAGCACCAGGTCGTAGCCGAGGCTGGCGAGGCGGTGGGCGAAACCCTGCCCGATCCCGGACGTCGGTCCGGTGATCATGGCGACGGGACGGTGCACGCCGGGGAGGCGCACGGGACTATCGGTCATCGCTGGTCGATTCCACTGGTCACTTCGGTACCGGACCCTGATACGGGCGGAACCCCGGATGGAACGGCCCGCCGGGCTGTCCCGATTCGGCGTCGTCGCCCTGCGGCAGCGGCGGTTCCACGCGCGGCCGCGGTTCGGGGACGACGGCCAGCGACGGGCGCTTGGGCGGCTCGCCGAGGGGACGGCGGCCGGGCGCGGGCTGATCCTCGAAATCGGGATCGTCGAGGTCGGGGTCGTAGTCGTCGGCGGTGTAGGCGGGCCTGCCCGCCGGGCGACGGCCGTACTCGTAGTCGTCGGGCGCGGCGGCGGCCTGCGGCGCGGCGCCGCGCGAGCCGTAGCCCGGCTCGTCGCGATAGCGATCGGCGTCGTCGTCGAGGTCGTCGTCCGGGCCGGGGAACCGGGCGCGGCCGTGGTCGGAGTAGTCCTCGGCGACCGGGCGGCCTGCCGCGAACTCGCTCGGCGACCGCTCGTCGTCGAAGTCGTCGTCCTCGTCGTAGGCCGGTCGCGGGGGCGCGGTCAGCGGCTGGTCGGCGTTGCTGCGCGGACGGGTGAATTCGCTCGGTTCGGCGACCGGCGGCAGCACGTGCAGCAGCCCGGACAGGCGCAGCACCGCGTCGATCGCGGTCTCCCAGTCCTTGGCACCGCTGCCGACGGGCAGCATGCCGAGGGTCCAGTTGCCCTCGCTCCACAGCATCTGCACGGTGTCGGTGAGCGACTCGATGAAGCCGACCATCCGCTGGTCGACCGCGTGCCTGGCGATCTCGGGATCGGTCGCGAAGACGACGCGGTCACCGATCGCGCCGAGCAGTTCCAGATCGTGGTCCTTCGGCGGCGACGCGGTCTTGAGCCGCATGTCGACGTCGATCTCGGAGCCGATCTGCCTGCGCACGGCCACCAGGGTCGCCGCGTCCTCCAGGTCGAAGAGCACGAACTTCTCGCCCTTGCGGATGCCGGAGACCACGTCGACCGCGGAGAGGTAGCCGAGCTTGGCCAGTGCGCCACGACGCCACGTCGAGGCGAGCGCCGGCTCGACCGAGACGTAGGTATAGCCCTGGGACTTCGCCCAGACCTGGCGGGCGTGCCCGGTCCGCTGTCGCTGGACCCGATCGAAATACAGCAGTACGACCGCACCCACGAGTGCGATCGCCGCTAACCCGAACCACATAGCCGTCATCGTCGCCTAGCCTATCCAGCCGTCGCCGTGATCGCCCGGCAGTGCCGGGCTTTCGACGCGCGGGTCGCTCATCGGGGGCCGCTTGGTAACGCCGTACTGATGATGATCTTGGCGTGGATCGACCCGTCTGGGTTCTTGTCGCCCTGCACCATAACCATGTCGCCGACGGGCAGCTCGCTCGCCTTCGTGCTGGTCAGCGAGATCACCTGGGTGGCATCGTCGATCAGCACCCGGACCGTCGACCCGCCGAGGGTGCTCATGGTGATCTCGGTGCCGGTGTTGGCGGTGATGCTGCCCATCGTGGCGCCGAGATCGTCGCCACCGCCGAGGCCGGGCAGCCCGGGCAGGCCGCTCGCGCTGGGCGGCACGACCGGAGTGGTCTGCCGATTGGTCGGCGGCACCAGCACCTGGCTGGTCGTCGCCCCCGACGCGGTGTTGTCGTCATCGGACTTGTTGCCGCTCAGCACCAGGCCGGCGAGCACGCCGCCGACCGCGATCAGCGCGAGCACGCCGAGGCCGAGCGCGATCCACAGACCGGTGTGCCGCTTCGGCGGTTCGCCCTGGTCACCGTCCTGTGGCCGGGGCGGATAGCCCGGTGGCGGGGCGCCGGGGTAGCTCTGGCCGTAGCCGGGTGGCGGCTGGTGCGGTGGTGGTTGCGCTGCGGGATAACCACTTTCGTAGGCGCCCCACTGCGCGTCGTGCGGAGGTAGTGCCTGCGTCGGGTTCGACGGCTGCCCCCACTCGTCGAAGCCACCGCCGCCGTACGGCTTGGTCGAATCCATGCCCGGCGAACCCAACCGTTCGGTCGGCGAATCCTCCGGGCGTTGCCCCCACGGATCGTTCGGGTTCGTCATGAGCTCCAGCGTAGGTCAGCGCGGTGCGTTGGGAGGTCCCTACGCACCGCGCTGTGGATTATTCACGAGCTGTGGACAGCCTCCCGGCCGACGACCAGCTTGTCGGCGGCGTCGTCCACACTCACCCGCACCGTGTCGCCGTCGACGACCGCGCCGGAGAGCAGTTCCTTGGCCAGGCTGTCGCCGATGGCCTGCTGGATCAGCCTGCGCAACGGCCGCGCGCCGTAGGCCGGGTCGTAGCCGCGCACCGCCAGCCACTGCTTGGCCTCGTCGGTGACATCGAGGGTCAGCCGCCGCTGCGAGAGCCGCTTCTGCAACTGCCGCAGATTGATGTCGACGATCGACTCCAGCTGCTTCGCGTCGAGCGCGTGGAACATCACGACGTCGTCGAGCCGGTTGAGGAACTCCGGCTTGAACGCCCGCCGCACCGCCTCCATCACGTGCTCCCGATCGCCGCCCGCACCCAGGTTGGAGGTGAGGATGAGGATCGTGTTGCGGAAGTCGACCGTGCGGCCCTGGCTGTCGGTCAGCCTGCCCTCGTCGAGGACCTGCAGCAGGATGTCGAAGACGTCGGGATGGGCCTTCTCGATCTCGTCGAACAGCACCACCGAGTACGGCCGCCTGCGCACCGCCTCGGTCAGCTGGCCGCCCTGGTCGTAGCCGACGTAGCCGGGCGGGGCACCGACCAGGCGAGCCACCGAGTGCTTCTCGCTGTACTCGCTCATATCGATGCGGACCATGGCGCGTTCGTCGGCGAACAGGAAGTCGGCCAGCGACTTCGCCAGCTCGGTCTTGCCGACGCCGGTCGGCCCGACGAACAGGAACGACCCGGTCGGGCGGTTGGGATCGGCGACCCCGGCCCGTGCCCGGCGCACCGCGTCGGACACCGCCTGGACCGCTTCCTCCTGCCCGACGACGCGCCCGGCGACCTCGGTCTCCATCCGCAGCAGCTTGGCGGTCTCGCCCTCGAGCATCCGGCCGACCGGCACGCCCGTCCACGACGACACCACGTCGGCGATGTCGTCGGGGGTGACCTCCTCGTTCAGCATCACGTCGCCGTCCGGCGCCGCGCCGCTGACCTGCTCGGCCGTGGCGAGCTCCTTCTCCAGCGCGGGAATCCGGCCGTAGCGCAGCTCGGCGGCCTTGCCGAGGTCACCGTCGCGCTCGGCCCGCTCGGACTCCCCGCGCAGCGCCTCGAGCTGCTCCTTGAGCCCGCGCACCGAGTCGATCGCGTTCTTCTCGTTCTGCCAGCGCGTGGTGAGCTGGCTGAGCTTCTCGCGGTCGTCGGCGAGTTCGGAGCGCAGCTTCTCCAGCCGCTGCTTGGAGCCCTCGTCGGTCTCCTTCTCCAGCGCGACCTCCTCGATCTCGAGGCGGCGCACGGCCCGCTCCACCTCGTCGATCTCGACCGGGCGGGAGTCGATCTCCATGCGCAGCCGCGAGGCCGACTCGTCGATCAGGTCGATCGCCTTGTCGGGCAGGAAGCGGGAGGTGATGTAGCGGTCCGACAGCGTCGCGGCCGCCACCAGCGCGGAATCGGTGATCCGCACGCCGTGGTGCACCTCGTAGCGCTCCTTGATGCCGCGCAGGATGCCGATGGTGTCGGCCACCGACGGCTCACCGACCATGACCTGCTGGAACCGGCGCTCGAGCGCCGCGTCCTTCTCGATGTACTTGCGGTACTCGTCGAGCGTGGTCGCGCCGACCAGGCGCAGTTCGCCGCGCGCGAGCAGCGGCTTGATCATGTTGCCCGCGTCCATCGCGGAGTCGCCGGTGCCGCCCGCGCCGACGATCGTGTGCAACTCGTCGATGAAGGTGATGATCTCGCCCGCGCTGTTCTTGATGTCGTCGAGCACGGCCTTGAGCCGCTCCTCGAACTCACCGCGATACTTCGCGCCCGCGACCATCGCGCCCAGGTCGAGCGAGACGACCTTCTTGTTGCGCAACGACTCCGGGACGTCGCCCTCGATGATCCGGCGCGCCAGACCCTCCACGATGGCGGTCTTGCCGACGCCCGGCTCACCGATGAGCACCGGGTTGTTCTTGGTGCGCCGCGAGAGCACCTGCACCACGCGGCGGATCTCGGTGTCGCGACCGATCACCGGGTCGAGCTTGCCCGCGCGGGCGGCCTCGGTGAGGTCGGTGGAGTACTTCTCCAGGGCCTGGTAGCTGGCCTCCGGGTCGGGATTGGTGACCCGCGCGCTCCCGCGCACCGTGGTGAAGGCGTCGCGCAGCGCCTCCGGGCTCGCGCCGTGCCTGCGCAGCAGCTTGGCCACCTCGGAGTCGCCGTCGGCGAGGCCGACCAGCAGGTTCTCGGTCGAGACGTACTCGTCGCCGAGTTCGGTGGCCAGGCGCTGCGCGGCGGCCAGGGCGGCCAGGGCCTCGCGGCCGAGCTGCGGGGTCGTGGTCGCGCCGGTCGCGCGCGGCAGCCGGTCGACGATGTCGCCCGCTTCGCGCTCGACGGTCGCCGGGTCGACACCGATGGCCTTCAGCAGCGGGGCGGCGATGCCATCGGTCTGATCCAGCAACGCCACCAGCAAGTGCGCCGGACGGATCTCCGGGTTGCCTGCCGCCGAAGCGGCCTGAAGGGCGGCGGTCAGCGCCGCCTGTGTCTTGGTGGTGGGATTGAACGAGTCCACAGATCTCCTCCGGGGTAGGTCAGGTATCGACTGGTTCAACGCTCACAAAGTTGAGTCTGTTCCACTCAACTTCAACTTTTTCCGGCGGACACCGAATCGGTGTTCACGCTACGCCGCGACACCACCGAAGACGATCAATCACCGCACGTCGCAAGGCTGTCCGCCTAGGATTGCCGTGCCCGGACCACCCGAGGAAGAGGAGCCGACCGATGCGCGCGATCGTGGTTCAGAAGTTCGGTACCACTCCCGAACTCGCCGATATGCCGGTGCCGGAGCCCGGGCGCGGGGAGGTGCAGGTCGCGCTGGACGCCGCCGGCGTCAACCCGTTCGACCTGAAGATGGCCGACGGCATCCTCGAGGGCAAGATGCCCACCGACTTCCCGATGATCCTCGGCGTCGACGGCGCGGGCACGATCTCGGCGGTCGGCGCGGGCGTGCGCTCGTTCGCGGTCGGCGACCGGGTGGTCGGCAAGTTCCTCACCGCCCCCGCCGGGCACGGCAGCTGGGCGCAGTACGCGACCCTGCCCGAGGACGCCACGCTGGTGCCCATCCCCGACGGCGTCACCTCGGTCGCGGCCGCCGCGCTCCCCGTCGCGGGCGTCACCGCCCAGGACCTCGTCGACACCGCGCAGATCCGGCCCGGCCAGACGGTGCTGATCGTCGGCGCGACCGGCGGCGTCGGGTCCTTCCTGGTCCAGCTCGCCAATATCGCGGGCGCGCACGTCATCGCCACCGCCCGCGGCGACGCCACCGACCAGGTCGCCCGCCTCGGCGCCGCGGAAACCATCGACTACACCCAGATCCGCCCCGCCGACCCGAACGTGGTCGACCCCGACCCCGCCACGAAACGCGACTCCAGCATCACCGGCGCCGTCCGCTTCACCCACCCCGACGGCATCGACGTCCTCTTCGACCTGGTCAGCAGCCCCGCCGACTTCGCCACCCACGCCACCCTCGTCCGCCGCGGCGGCCGCGCCTACTCCACCACCTGGGCCGCCGACGAGAACGCCCTGCGCGAACACGACATCACCGGCGGCAACTTCGAATCCAAGGGCCGCGGACCGGAACTCAGCCGCCTGCTCGCCCGCGTCGCTTCGGGCGACGTAGTCGTCCCCGTCGAAGCGACCGTCCCCCTGGAAGCCGCCCCCGCCGTCCTCGGCGCAGGCCGCGCCCGCGGAAAAACCGTCCTGGCCATCTGATTTCAGCAGACGCCACCTTCGCCGATCACCCATAGCCATTGCGCGACGATGGCGTGTGCGACCCGTCTTCACCCACCCCATGTGGTGTGACTATACACCATCATGGTGTATAGTCACACCACATGGTGAGCAGGGGGCGGCACCCGAAGAAGGCGATCAATACGGCGCTTGCCGAGCTCGATATCGACCTTTTCGAAGTCGAGGAAGTGCACCGAGGGCATCGTTGGGGTGTTGTCCGTCATCGGGCGACCGGTGACACGATTGCCATTTGGTCGACCCCACGCGTACCCGAGGACAACGCTGATGCCATCCGACGGTTCGCGCGGCAACACACCGACACGAAGGAATCGATATGAGTCACCACGAGTTCACGCTGGTACTCGATCACACACCGACCGACGACGAACTCGACGCGCTGTACGACGCCGGGCTCGACGACACGACGCCGGAGTTCGGGCCACGAACCACCCCGGTACTGCACGTACATCGCGATGCCGATTCGCTGGCATCGGCCATCATCAGCGCGGTCGGGCAGACGGAAGCGGCGGGGTTCGCCGTGGTGGGTGTCCGGACCGAGAACCTCGTGACGCTCAAGACGATCGCGGGCAGGACCAACCGGACCTATGAAGCCGTTCGCAGGCTTGCCAACGGCGAGCGGGGGCCCGGCGGGTTCCCGGCCGCGATGAGCGGCGATGGCTACGCCCTGTACTCCTGGACAGAAGTCGCGCGCTGGTTCGCCGAGCACTACGGGATCCCGGACACGACGACTCGATACGACCGAATTATCGCAGCAGCAGACCATCTGGTGCGTGCTCGTCGACTACTGGGTGGCGAGGCCGGGGAACTCACGGCACTCGCCAGTTGAGCGGCGCGGTGGTCAGTGGGGGCGGTAGGTGCCGGTGCGGGCCTTGGTGGCGGTGGTGGTGAGGATCGAGGCGAGGGTGGTGTGGAGGCGGGTGGGGGTGGTGGGTTTGGCGATGAAGGTGGATTCGCCGTAGAAGACGTAGCGGCCGTCGTTGGTGAGGTCGTGGAGCTGGAAGTCGTCGCGGCCCTCGGTGTGGCGGTTGTCGACGCTGGCGTGCGCGTAGACGCCGATGTGGGTGAGGGTGTCGGTGGGTTTGGCGAGGAAGGTTTCGAGTTGTTCGCGCGGGGTGGGGTTCCAGCGGTCGCGGACATGCGGGCGGGGGGCCGCGAGTTCGGCTGCGGTGACTTTGATTTCACGGCCGGTGCCGGGGCCGACCTTGGGGAGGGTGGACAGCACGGCGGCGGCCAGGTCGTCGGGGGCCATCAGGTGCAGCGCGATGTCGCCCGGGTCGGATTCCTCACCGGGGGCCTGAACGGCCAAGGCGGCGTAGGTGTCCCGGGTTCCGCCGTGCGCGCGGATCGTTCGTGTGGTGCCGCACGCGCCCGCCACTTCGACGCGCGCGTGCGGCGCCAGCAACGCGGCCATGGCGGCGTCGAGGTCGCTGTCGAACTCGGCCATCATGTTCTCGGCGGCCTTGCTGCGCAGCCGGAGGATCTCCGCCCGGGATTCGACACCGACGTGGCGGTGGTGCAGGGGGTACGGCAGGACGTCGCGGCCCGCCGCTTCCCACAGGGTGCGGAAGTCTAGAGCGGTGAGATGCCAGGTACGCACGGGAGATCTACTCTGTTCCATCAGGTTTCGCGATTCAGTCGGCGCCGATGACGGGCGGCACCAGCTTGGGCAGGTTGTCCAGACCGGTGAGTTCGTCACCGTGTTCCTGGGTGACCAGGTAGTCGGGAATGCCCCTGGTGGATTCGTCGTCCTTGCCACCGCCCCTGGCGCCAGGGGCGCCCATGCCCGGCATGCCGGCCCGGCCCGCGGCACCGCTGCCCGCGCCCGCCGCCCGCGCGCCCGCTGTCGTGGTGCCCGCGGCCGCGCCGCCACCGGGGACCGCGCTGCCCGGCGCGGGCGAGCCCGGCGAGCCGGAGCCGGGAGTTCCCGCGCCGCCGGGTGATCCGGACGGTGACCCGGATCCGGGCGTGGTTCCGCTCGGCGTCGTGGATGCCGGCGTGGTCGCGCCAGGGTCGGTCGACTGGGGGGCGGTCGACTCGTCGTCGGTCGTCGTGTCGTCGCCCGCGGTCGTGTCGTCGTCGGTGGTGTCGTCGTCGGCCGGGGTGGTCGACGCCGGAGTGGTGGCCGCGGGGTCGGTCGCCGGTTGCCCGGTGCCCGGGGTGGTCGAATTCGGGTTGTTCGAGTTCGGCCTGGTCGACCCGCCGGTGTCGTCGGGATCTCCGCCGCCGTTCTCGACGGTCTTCGGAATGGGTATGACCGGAACCTTCGTATCGGATTCGATGATCACCGGGGCATAGACCGATGTCAGGACGCGAACCGCCTCGACCCGCGCGTTCTCCTGTGCGACATCGTCATTGCGCCAGGCGCGGCCGGTGAAGAGGCCACCGAAATTGTCCAGACCGCTGCGATGTTCGGGCTCGAACGGAACCAGCCGCTTCGTCGGTTCGAGGCCGGTGCGCAGTTCGTCCAGCTTGCTCCTGGTGAGCGCGGCGGCGGTGGTGACCTTCTTGCCCGTAGCGTCGTAGGCCGCGACGGTCTGCGCCGCCGCGGTCGCTGCCGCCCCGGACCAGACATCGGGTGCCATGCCCCGGGTGATCTGCTTGCGGAACTCGTCGAGCGAGGTGCTGTTGCGGGTGGAGATCTCGTTCCACGCGCTGATCAGATCGTTGACGGCGTCGAGGTCGATCTTGTCCACCTTCGCCCGCAGCTGGGCGACGGTGCCGAGGAAGTCGTCGGTCTTCGTCACCATCGCGGGACGGAATTCACCGTCGAAACCGAGTTCGGCCGCCCGCTGCCGGTTGGTCGTGCGCTGGTCGTTGTAGCGATCCTGGACGTCCGCGATGTCGGAGGCGTCGAGTTCGCCGTCGTCGCCGAACGGGGACATGACGAAATTGCGGAGGCCGCCGAAGAGGTCGAGTCCGGCGATATTGGGCTGCATCTACTTCACCTGCTCGGTGGTGTAGTCGAGGGCGTTGGCGTTTTCGATGTCCTGGCCGGTGAGGTGTTTGAAGGAGATTGAGAAGACTTCGCGCAGTTGTTTGACGGCTTCGATGTCTTTCATGATGACGGCGTCGACGGAATTGTCGTCACCGGTCGCCTGCCGGAGGAACTGCTTCTCCAGCTGCCTGGCCATGTCGAAGTCGCCGAAGCCGCTGACGGCCTGCGCTCGAATAGCCACGGCGCGTAGCGAATCCAGATCGGTGAGCCGCTTATCGCACGCCTTGTACATGTGGTACGCGGCCGCTTCGTCGTTCAGATAGACCTCGCCCGCGCGCGCCTTTCCGAGCAGGTCCGAATACGGGGATTCAGCCATGTCCGCCCCCTCATCTCGGGAAGGTCGGAACGAGGGTCTCCCCCACGCGCACCAAGGACACGCACGGATCCGTCAGCCCGTCCAGACTCGCGCGGTTCAGGACCTGCAACTGCACGACGCCTTGCGAGACCGGGAACACGACGTTGCAGTCGAGCTTCTTCGACGCGCCTTCGACGCGGAATTCTTCCCCGGATCGCCCGGCGATCGTGACGGTGCGGAAGTCGACATTGCCGGGCTTGGACTTGAACTGATCCACAGCCTTGTTCGTGGCGTAGACGGTGACGGCGAACGTCGGCCCGTCCCATCCACAGATCTCCCACCCCGACTGCGGAACCCCGGCAACCCCCTTCTCCTCGGAGGCCGGATCCACCCCCGCCGCCGTCAGCGCGTCATCCGAAATCTCCGTGCACGGGTTCCACAGCGTTGGCTTCGCCGTCGTGGTCGCCCCCTTCGACGACGTCTCCCCCGAGTCGCACGCGGCCAGCCCGACCACCGCAAGGCCCGCCACGATCAATGCTGTACCTGCGCGTTTCAATCCCCGCCCCTTCTCGCCGTCCACTGCTCTGACCTGGGACATTAGCATGGGAAAGAGTGGTTGAGCCCGGCCGCGTAGGTTGGTCGACCATGAGTGGACTTCGACTTTCGGCGCCGTTCGACGGGCGCGATCCCGGGGGCAAACCGGTGGTGAATCGGCCCGGGCTCGACGCGCGGGTTCGGGATGTGCCGTTGAACTTCCACACCGACGGGGTGTTCGTGTGGCCGGGAGCGGTTCCGCATTACCTGCGCAAGTACGGGGTGCCGCCGGAGCCCGCGTTGGTCCAGCACATCGTCGGCAAGAAATTCGAGATCGGGGAGGTCGGGGAGGACGCGCGGCAGGCGGCGGTGCGCTTGGTCACCGGCTGACCCGGCGGCGGACCAGATCGCTGACGTCGCGGCCGGTGAGGAGCAGGAGCAGGTCGAGGGTGGTGCCGCGGATCTCGGGTCCGGAGCCGACGGTCCAGGGCGAATCCTCGGCGACGAGGGTGACGTCGGCGAGGCGGCGCTTGGCCCAGAACGGCCAGCCCATGGTCCAGACCCGTTGGGCCGCAACGGCCGCCGCGGCGGGATCGACGGTGATGGTGCGACCGAGGGGCCGGGCGATGTCCTGGGCGTGCACGATGACGTCGTAGTGGATGTTGCGGTAGTTGGTGACGACGGGCAGGCGGCGGGAGTCGGCGACGGCCGACAGGTCGGCGGCGAGGTCGGGGGTGGCGTCGGCGTGGCGGACGGCGATGTCGTGATTGAGGCGGTGGAAACTGCCGCGGGCGCGGGCCGCCTCGCGGAGCATGCCGAGGGGGCCGGGCGGTTGCGGAGCCAGTGCCACGTGGGCGGCGACGTCGCGAATACGCCAGCCGTCGCAGAGCGAGGGGCTGTCCAGCTCGGCGGGGGTGAGGGTGGTGAGCAGGTCGGCGATGGCGCGGCGCTGCTCGGCGATGATCCGCCAGTGTTGATCGACATCCACGGTCGGCCTCCAACTCGTCAGCCTTTCTGACTAATATAGTCAGTGAAGCTGACCGGATCAAGGAGCAGGATGACCGACGACGACGCCCTCAACCTCGGGGTTCTGCTCTTCGTTCCCTATCGGGAGATGGAGCGACGCGTGCTCGTCGCGCTGACCGAGAGCGGATTCGCGGATCTGACGCAGGCGCAGGCGCGACTGGTCGCGCGGATCGGGCCGGAGGGGTCGCGGCTGACCGACCTCGCCGCGCAAGCGCAGGTCACCAAGCAGACCGCGGGGGTACTGGTGGATCAGCTCGTACGGGCGGGCTACCTGGCACGTGAGCCCGACCCGAGCGACGGCCGCGCCAGGCTGCTGCGGCTGGCGGAGAAGGGGCAGCAGGCAGTCGCGGTGGCCAATCGGGCGGCAGTCGAGGTGCAGGCAGAATGGGTCGCACACCTGGGGCCGAGGCGTGCCGCCACCCTGCGAAAGTCCCTCGTCGCACTGCGGGAGATCACCGACCCCTACCGAAAGAGCTCGATGGCCGGCCCCGATCTGCCGCCCGGTCAGGCGCTCAGACGGCCACCAGTGTGAGCACCGGGTCCAGACCGCGGAAATCATCGACATTGCTGGTGTAGAGCGGTAGGTCGTTCGCGGAGGCGATCGCGGCGATCATCAGATCCATCTTGCGCGGCTTCGGATTTCGCCCGCCGGCGATGACGAGTTTGGCCATCGTCGCGAATCGGCGCGCGGCCGCGGAGCACAGCGGCAGGGCGTCGAACGCGTGCTCCACTTCCAGCATGCGCTCGGTACGGAGGGCGAGCGTTTTCGGCTCTGTCGCCAACGCGATCCCGATCCCGAGTTCGACCAGGGTGACCGTGCTGATCCGCGAACGGATCGGGAGCTTCGCGTCATCGATTCGCGGGAGATCGATGAGTACACAGGTATCCAGCAGTCCGACCGGGTGCCGCGGCGGAGTCTCAGTCATCGAGACGCTCGGCGCCGAAAGCCGCGTCGATCTCCGCTCGCTCTTCCGCCGCGGTGCCCGCATCGGCGAAACGCGCGAGTCGTGCCTTCAGCTCGGCCGTGCCGATGTCGCGCTGCGGGCGGATCGGGCGCAGCTCGCCGACCGGATGGCCGTTGCGGGTGATGATGAAGTCGTCACCGGCCTCGAGGGCATCCATCACCCCGGCACTGCCGTTGCGCAGCTCAGCTTGGGTAATCATCCTGGTCACGCCCCCAGGATAGCAAGCGATGCTATGCGTCGCTAGATCCTCCTCGGACGCCGCACGCATCGAGGACGCGGTCCGAGCAAGATCACCGACCCGTATCGATCAGGGCGACAGCGTGCCAACCCGCGATCGACGGCTTACGATCCGTCCGGCGAATGGGACGGTGACGAGCATCCCTGCACCCAGCGGCATGTTTCGGGGGATACTTGAGGAGGTGCCCGTCGCGAGGCGGGGCCACATCGCAGCAATTTCAGGGAAAGGGAGCTTGACGACGTGGATGCGCGTTCGCTTGCGCTGGTCCGCGCCGATTTCCGCGGGGTGTCGGAGACGCCCGGTGGTGCAGAGCGGCTGATCAGCGCTTTCTACGGTCACCTGTTCGCGCAGAACCCGGCGTTACGGGAGCTGTTCCCCCCCGCCATGGACATGATGCCCAAGCGTCTGGTGACGGCGCTGCAGTATGTCCTGGACAATCTGGAGGACTTCGAGCGCGCGCAGAAGTTCCTCGAGCAACTGGCCCGCGACCACCGCAAATACGGGGTCGAGGCGGACCACTACGACATGGCGGGCCGGGCGCTGCTCTCGGCCCTGCGTTCCTTCCACGGCAACCGGTGGACCAAGGAACTGCACGAGGGCTGGAGCGATATCACCATCCTCGTCTCGGCCTCGATGGCGATCGGCGCCAACGAGGACAAGTCGCAGCCGTTCTGGGGCGCGACGGTGGTCGGGCATCGCAAGGTGCTCGACGATCTGGCCATCGTGCGACTACAGGCCGACGGACCGATTCCGTTCAAGGCCGGTCAGTACGTGCCGGTGCAGGTGCCGCAGCGGCCGAACATGTGGCGCTACTTCTCCCCCGCCATCCCCGCCAACCCGTACGGCGAGATCGAGTTCCACGTGCGCCGGATCAGCGGCGGCTGGGTGAGTCCCGCGATCGTCAACGACACCAAGGTCGGCGATCGATGGAAGATCGCCGGTCCGCTCGGCGGCCTGCACGTCGACCGGGAATCCGGGCGCGACGTGCTGTTCATCGGCTCCGGCACCGGGATCGCGCCGCTGCGCGCGCAGCTGATCGAGATGAGTCAGCGCGGGATCAATCCGCGCGTGCACTTCTTCGTCGGCGGCCGCTTCCCCGGCGACCTCTACGACGTCGACAACATGTGGCAGCTCTCCCAGTCCAACCCCTGGCTGACCGTGGTGCCGGTGTGCGAGGAACGCGACGATCCGTGGTGGTATCCGCAGCGTCCCGCGTCGACGCCGACCGGCATGTACCGTCGCCTGGTCGGTAATCTGGGTGCGGTGGTGACCAGCTTCGGCGCGTGGGCCGACCGGCAGATCCAGCTCGCCGGCTCGCCCCGGATGATCGCCGACACCCGCCGCGCCCTGATCCGGGCCGGCACGCCGCCGCAGATCATCGCCGCCGACCCGGTCGGCTGAGAACCCGTCCCGCACCACCCGTTTCGCGAAAGAGACCGATGAGCGAGATTCCCGCCCCGGCCTGGACGGCGACTGTCGTCGGCCACCACCGTCTGCGCAACGACATCGCCGTGATCCGGCTGATCGGCGACTTCGTGCCGTTCGCGGCGGGCGGTTCGGTCGAGGTGGAGGTGCCCCAGCATCCCGGCGTGCGGCGCAGGCTCTCCCCCGCGCTGCCGCCCTCGCTGGACGGCAAGCTGGAATTCCACGTGCGCACGGTGCCCGGCGGCTGGTGCTCGAGTTCGATCGTCGCCGACACCAAGCCCGGCGATCAGTGGCGGATCAACGCGCCCTATGGCGTCTTCCACGTCGATCCCGAGGCCACCGAGGTGGTGATGGTCGCGGGCGGCACCGGTCTGGCGCCGATGCGCGCCCAGATCCTGGAGCTGGCCCGGCGGGAGAATCCGCCGCGCACGTACCTGTTCTACGGTGGCCGCTCCCCGCGCGACCTCTACGCCTCGGACATGCTGTTCCTGCTGTCCGGCGAATTGCCCTGGCTGACGGTGATTCCCGTGGTCGAGAGCCCCGACGATCCGTCGATCCGCGACGAATGGCACGAGCACTCCCGCGTCGACATCGGCTTCGCCCCCGCCGAGATGCTGCACGGCACGCTCGCGGACGTGGCCGCCGCGCACGGCCCGTTCGGTCAGCAGGTCCTGGTCTGCGGCTCCCCCGCCATGGTCCGCACCACGGTCGACCGGCTGATCGAATCCGGCACTCCCCCGGCGAACATCACCGCCGAGGGGGCCTAGAACAGGGGGTCGTGGCGGATCGACTTGGCCTGGGTGCCCGCGGCCATCAGGCGGAACTTGGTGGTCTGGACCATGGAGGGCGAGCCGACGATCTGGACGTCGCGGTCGGCCCAGGGGCCGTAGCTGGCGACGACCTTGCCGATCTGGCCGGTCATCCGGGGCTCGAGGCCGGGGAGTTCGGCCTGGGGTTCGCCGGAATCGTAGAACCACCAGGGGTTCTCGTCGCTCTCGCTGACCGGGGTGACGGTGAGCCACTTGTTGGCGATGGCCAGCTGGCTCAGGACCTGCAGGTCGTAGAGGTCGCAGGGGTGGTGGCCGCCGACGAACAGGTGGACCTTCGGGTTCACCCGGCGCTGGGCCATCGCCATGATCTGCGCGCGCAGCGGCGCGATGCCGGTGCCGCAGCCGACCATCAGCATCTTGCGCTTGGTGTTGCGGGGCACGCCGAGCC
The DNA here is from genome assembly GCF_042888005.1 of Nocardia sp. NPDC003269. Taxonomy (NCBI): domain Bacteria; kingdom Bacillati; phylum Actinomycetota; class Actinomycetes; order Mycobacteriales; family Nocardiaceae; genus Nocardia; species Nocardia sp. NPDC003269. The sequence goes on along the minus strand of NZ_JBIAPA010000001.1, from coordinate 1,555,919 downwards.
CGCCGAGCGGCGAACCGAGCAGCCACTGGTCGCCGACGGTGGTGTGCGAGACCATGGCCGGGCTCACCCAGCCGCCGAGCACGCTGCGCACGTGGAACTCGATCTCACCGTTGGCGTTCGCCGGGTTGGCCGGGGAGAGATAGCGCCACATCCGGGGCCGCGCGGGCACCTGGACGCTGAGGTACTGGCCCGCCGCGTACTGCATCGGCTGATCGAGCTGCACCCGGATGACCGCGAGATTGCGCAGCACCTCCCGGCGTTCGACCACGGTCGCGCTCCAGGCGGCGGGCGTCGTCTCCTTGTCGGCGGCGCTGATCATCGCGCCGCTGATGGTGGCCAGGCCCTCGTCCCAGGCGCTGGCGACCTCGTCGGTCCACATCTCGGTGCCGGCGAACTGGCGCATGGCCGACTTCAGCGAGTTGGCGACCGCGACGTAGTGCGCGGGTTGCACGCCGTACTTGCGGTGATCGCGCCCGAGCTGGGCCAGGAAGGGAAGCAGCTTGTCCGGCTCTTCCAGCCGGTCGAGCGCGTAGGAGATCGCCTTGACGAGCCGGTCACGCTGGGAGTCCATGGCGGCCGGGAAGTAGTCGCGGACGCCGGGATAGTCCGTGAACAGGATCGAGTAGAACGACCTGGCTAGCTTCTCGGGCCCACCGTCTTCCGCAGCAACCGCCTTGAACGTAGTTCGGATCAAAGCGACAGTCCGCGAATCCATATGTGTCACAACCTCGTTTCGCCATCGAACGCTAGCCGCGCCGGCGAGTGACGGGCTGGGAGGACACTCGTCAGCAGCCGATGCGAGAAGTCTAGGCGAGGTTTGCCAGCTTCGTAATCGTACTCTTAAACATCACGAGTGTAATTCTCTAAAAACCATACGGTACTCATCAGTATCACCTGAAAACATACCTCAAGATCGTTAAAGACGGGTGAACGCTACCTCACACTTTGCTGATCTTGCCCGCAAAAGCATCAATCCCGCACCGATGTGCCTGGTAGAGCGACCCTTCCGCTACGAATCCGCAGCCCCGAAATCCGACGCGCCGTGCCGCGACACGCGGGGAGGGCGGGTCGGAGCGCCGGGATTCTCCTGCGGAAACAGGCTCCGATTGGTCCGAATTCAGCGTCCTTCCAGCAAACTTCCGTGATGGTTCCGAGATATATCCCCACCTCACAGCGTTGCACCGGGTGACAGCCGGAGCAAGATCACGAATAAAGAGGTTGCTGGAGAATCACCAGCCGGTCGCCGGGGATTGACCGAGCCCCCGGCCCGCGACCGCGGGAGCGGATCGCGAACCGGGGGCCCGGTCGAAACGTGGAACTCAGCGCCGGTGCCGTGGCTGCCAGACCACGAGCGCGGTGCTGCGCTGGGGCGGTGACAGGTCGGGCCGGTAGCCCGCCCGCAACTGCTCCAGCTCGGCGCTCATCTCCTCGACGCGCTGTTGCAGCGCCTCCACCTGATTGGTGAGCTCGATGATGCGCTTGATGCCGGCGAGGTTGACGCCCTCGTCCTGCGACAGCCGCTGCACTTCGCGCAGCAGCTCGACGTCGCGGGCCGAGTACCGGCGTCCGCCACCCGAAGTGCGTTGGGGGGTGACCAAACCCAGCCGGTCGTACGTGCGCAGCGTCTGCGCGTGCATACCCGCCAGCTGAGCCGCCACCGAGATCATGAAGAACTCGGCACGCGAGGTCCCACCCGACGCGGACTTCGGATCATCGGCCATCAAGCACCCGCCCATCCTGCACGCGGATCGAAGCCACCGGCCCGCTCGGCCTCCTGATAGCGCTTGAGCGCATCGGTGGCGTCGGAGTCCAGGTTCTGCGGAACCGCGACCTTCACCGTGACCAGCAGGTCACCGGCGCCGCCCGCCGCGCCGCGCTTGGGCACACCACGACCGCGTACCCGCAGGATACGCCCGTCGGCGGTGCCCGGCGGCACCTTCACGCCGACCCGGCCGTCCAGCGTCGGCACGGAAACAGTTGTCCCCAGCACCAATTCGCTGTAGCTCACCGGGAGCACCAGGGTGAGGTCGTCGCCCTGACGGCCGAACACCTTGTCCTGGCTGACGTGCACGGTCACGTAGAGGTCGCCCGAGGGCGCCCCACGCAGGCCCGCTTCGCCCTGCCCGGCGAGCCGGATCTTCTGCCCGTCACTGACACCCGGCGGGATCCGCACCGTGATGGTGCGGGTCCGGTTCTGGATGCCGGTGCCCGAGCAGTCGGTGCAGGGGTCGTCGATGATCGACCCGGTGCCGCGGCAGTCGTCACAGGGCTCGCTGAATCCGAACGCGCCCTGATTACGGCTGACCACACCGGAACCGTTGCAGTGCGGACACACTCGCGGGCTGGTGCCCGGCTTGGCGCCGCTGCCGTGACACGTGGTGCACGGCGACGGACTGGTCATCCGCAGTGGAACGGTGACGCCCTGCGCCGCCTCGCGGAAACCCAGCGTCGTCTCGGTCTCCACATCGGAGCCACGGCGCGGACGGCTCGCGCCACGCGCGCCGCCCCGGTTGAACAGCCCGCCCAGCAGATCGCCGAGCCCACCGTCGCCCGCACCGGCGCCGCCGGCCTGGCCGAAGATGTCACCGATGTTGAAGTCCTGCGAGAAGCCGCCGCCGGCGCCGGGGGTGAACCCGCCGCCGCCGTAACCGCGCCCGCCGCCGCCCGCGAACAGGCGACGGGTCTCGTCGTACTCCTTGCGCTTGGCCGGATCCGACAGCACGGCATTGGCCTCGCTGACCGCCTTGAACCGCTCCTCGGCCTTGGTGTCACCCGGGTTGGAGTCCGGGTGCAGGTCGCGGGCGAGCTTGCGGTAGGCCTTCTTGATCTCGTCCTGCGAGGCGCCGGAGGAGACACCCAGCTCCTTGTAGAAGTCCTTCTCGATCCACTCCCGTTGGCTCACCGGGCATCTCCTCCTCTCGAGTTGTTATTGAGTGTCGCCGTCGGCATCCGAATCCGATGCCCCCACGGCCTCGGCATCGGTTACCCCGACCAGCGCGTGCCGAAGCACCCGGTCGCCGAACCGATAGCCCTTGCGCATGACCAGGCCGATCACCGGATCCGCGCCCGAACCCTCGTGCTGCACGGCCTCGTGCAGCGTGGGGTCGAACGGGTCACCGACGCCACCGAATTCGACGAGACCCTGCTTGGTCAGCGCGGTCTCGAGCTTGTCGGCGACGGCCTTGAGCGGGCCGGTCTCCAGGTCGCCGTGCGCCCTGGCCCGGTCCAGATCGTCGAGCACACCGAGCAACTCGGTCACCACCGCGGCCTTGGCCGCGTCGATGTTCGCCTGACGATCCCGCTCCACCCGGCGGCGGTAGTTCGCGTATTCCGCGGTCAACCGCTGCAGGTCGGCGGTGCGCTCGGCCAGCTCGTCGCTGACCGGCGCGTCGGCCGCGCCGTCGGTGGACGGCTCCGCCGCCGCGTCGGCGGCGGAGTCGGCATCGATGACGATGTCTTCGATCAGCTCCTGCTCGGAGTTGGCCTCGGTCACTTCTTCTCCGTGTCGACCGGCTCGTCCACGACCTCGGCGTCGACGACGCCGTCGTCATCGGCGGGGCCCGCGCCGTTGCCCTCGGCGGCGGCGTCGGCGGCCTGCGACTCGTAGAGCGCCTGGCCCAGGGCCTGCGACTCGGTCGCCAGCTTCTCCACCGCGGTCTTCACGGCCGCGATGTCGGTGCCGGCCAGGGCGGTGTTCGCCTCGGCGATGGCCTCTTCCACCTTGGACTTGATGTCGGCCGGGACCTTGTCCTCGTTGTCCTTGATGAACTTCTCGGTCTGGTGCACCAGCGACTCGGCCTGGTTGCGGGTCTCGGCCTCCTCGCGGCGGGCCTTGTCCTCGGCGGCGTGCGCCTCGGCGTCCTTGACCATCCGGTCGATCTCTTCCTTGGACAGGCCGGAGCCGTCCTGGATCTTGATCTTGTTTTCCTTACCGGTGCCCTTGTCCTTGGCGGTCACGTGCACGATGCCGTTGGCGTCGATGTCGAAGGTGACCTCGATCTGCGGCACGCCACGCGGGGCCGGGGGCAGGCCGGTCAGCTCGAAGGAGCCGAGCAGCTTGTTGTGCGAGGCGATCTCGCGCTCGCCCTGGAAGACCTGGATCTGCACGGACGGCTGGTTGTCGTCGGCCGTGGTGAAGGTCTCCGAGCGCTTGGTCGGGATGGTGGTGTTGCGCTCGATGAGCTTGGTCATCACGCCACCCTTGGTCTCGATGCCCAGCGACAGCGGGGTGACATCGAGCAGCAGGACGTCCTTGACCTCACCCTTGAGCACACCGGCCTGCAGAGCGGCGCCGACGGCGACGACCTCGTCCGGGTTCACGCCCTTGTTCGGCTCACGGCCACCGGTCAGTTCCTTGACCAGGTCGGAGACGGCGGGCATACGGGTGGAGCCACCGACGAGCACGACGTGGTCGATGTCGGCCACGTTGATGCCGGCGTCCTTGATCACCGACTGGAACGGCGCGCGGGTGCGGTCCAGCAGATCGGAGGTGATCTTCTGGAACTCGGCGCGGGTCAGCTGCTCGTCGAGGAACAGCGGGTTCTTGTCCGCGTCGACGGTGATGTAGGGCAGGTTGATCGAGGTCGACTGGCTCGACGACAGCTCGATCTTGGCCTTCTCGGCGGCCTCGCGCAGGCGCTGCATGGCCATCTTGTCCTTGGTCAGGTCGATGCCCGAGGACGCCTTGAACTTGTCGACCAGCCAGGACACGACGCGCTCGTCCCAGTCGTCGCCACCGAGGTGGTTGTCACCGGAGGTCGCGCGGACCTCGACGACGCCCTCGCCGATCTCCAGCAGCGAGACGTCGAAGGTGCCGCCACCGAGGTCGAAGACCAGGATGGTCTGCTCTTTGTCACCCTTGTCCAGGCCGTACGCGAGCGCGGCCGCGGTGGGCTCGTTGACGATGCGCAGCACGTTCAGGCCGGCGATTTGGCCGGCTTCCTTGGTGGCCTGACGCTGGGCGTCCTCGAAGTAGGCCGGGACGGTGATGACCGCGTCGGTGATCTCCTCACCGAGGTACGCCTCGGCGTCGCGCTTCAGCTTCATCAGCGTACGCGCGGAGATTTCCTGCGGGGTGTACTTCTTGTCGTCGATCTCGACGTTCCAGTCGGTGCCGATGTGGCGCTTGACCGAGCGGATGGTGCGGTCGACGTTGGTGACGGCCTGGTTCTTGGCAGGCTGACCGACGAGAACCTCACCGTTCTTCGCGAAAGCGACGATCGACGGGGTGGTGCGTGAGCCTTCCGAATTCGCGACGACGACCGGCTCGCCGCCTTCGAGAACGGAGACGACAGAGTTCGTGGTCCCGAGGTCGATTCCGACCGCACGAGCCATAGTGATTCCTCCTGTTTGACGAACTTGGGGGTAACAGTCTCAGTAACACTGAGTGTGGTGGGCTCAATCCTGCCCTCGAGATCCATCCCGAGTCAACCCAGACTTGAGTGACACACGCTCAATGTTGTCGATCTGCACAACCAGCAGCTGCGGCGATTCATTCCCGCCGCCCGAAAAAACTTCCCGACCCCGGGCCATTCTTGCGCCGACCTCGCTCAACCGCAGCACCCGACACCACATCGTGACCGGCTGGAGATCTCCGTCAGCGAGTGAGGCCGGGGTGGATGCCGGGGCGCAGACCGTTGCCCGCGGCGGTGCGCTGGAGGAGGTCGAGGAAGGTGGCCCGCTCTTCGGGGGCGAGGGGGGCGAGGAGTTCGGCGTCGAGGGATTCGACGACAGCTTCGGCCCGCGCCAGGAGGGCGTGGGCGGCGGGGAGGAGGTAGACGGCGTGGGCGCGGCGGTCGGTGGGATGCCGACGGCGTTCGACCAGGCCGCGAGCCTCGAGGTCGTCGACCAGGGTGACCATCACGTTGCGGTGGATATCGAGCGCCTCGCCGAGTTCCTGCTGGGTGCGGCCGTCGTGCTGGCCGAGCAGCTTCAGCATGCCGAAATGCCGGGGCTTGATGTCGAGCGGGGCGAGCAGGTCGGCGAACCGGTACGCGGTATGGAAGCCCAGCTGGCCGACGAGGAAGGCGGCGTGGGCGGACAGCGGGGCGGCGGCATCGGTCACACAGCGAGGATACCCAATCCATGCACGAGTAGTGATTGCACTCTTGTGTGATTATCACTTGAGGTGCATAGTTTGAGAGGTCTCCACCACCGACCAGAAGAGGGACCTCCCGTGACTTCCCCAACCACCACAGCGGACCCGCGCCGCTGGATCGCGTTCGCGGTGGTGCTCGCCGCCGGGTTCATGGACCTGCTCGACGTGACCATCGTCAATGTGGCGGTGCCGAGCATCCAGAGCGATCTGCGGGCCGAGTACTCGCAGATCGAATGGATCATCGCCGCCTACGTCCTCGCCTTCGCCGCCGTCCTCATCACCGGCGGACGACTCGGCGACATCTACGGACGCAAACGCGTCTTCCTGCTCGGCATGGCCGGTTTCACCCTCGCCTCGGCGGCGTGCGGACTCGCCACCGACCCGGATGTGCTGATCGCGGCCCGATTCGCGCAGGGCGCGATGGGCGGGCTGATGGTGCCGCAGATCCTCGCGATCATCCAGACCACCTTCCCGAAGGAGGAGCGGGCCAAGGCGATCGCCGTCTACAGCGGCGTCGGCGGCTCGGCCTCGGCCGTCGGGCTAGCCCTCGGCGGCATCCTGGTGCAGGCCGATCTGTTCGGCCTGGGCTGGCGGACGATCTTCCTGGTGAACATTCCCGTCGGCATCGCGGCGTTCGTCGCGGCCTGGTTCGTGATGTCGGATTCGAAGTCGCCCGCCGCGCCGAAGCTGGATCCGGTCGGCATGGTGCTGGCCATGGCCGCGGTGCTGCTGCTGGTGTTCCCGCTGGCCGAGGGGCGCAGGCTCGGCTGGCCCGCGTGGACCTTCGCGATGATGGCGGCCGCCGCCGGCGTGTTCGCGGCCTTCCTCTTCTATGAGCGATCGCTGACCCGGGCCGGGCGCTCGCCACTGGTCGACCTCGGACTGTTCCGGTCCCGGCCGTTCGCCGTCGGCCTCGGCTCGTGGCTGCTGTTCTGGATCGGCATGGGCGGGTTCTTCCTGGTGTGGACGCTGTTCATGCAGGCCGGGCTCGGCTGGACGCCGATGCGCGCCGGACTCACCGCCGTGTTCTTCGCGGTGGGCGCCGGGGTGGGCGCCGGCGTCTCGGTGGGCGTGCTGGCCGCGCGGTTCGGGCGCCGGGTGCTGATCATCGGCGCGCTGATCAACGCGGCCGGGTTCGGGATCTACGGCGCGATGGCCGTGCGCTACGGCAGCGAGTTCGCCTCGTGGCAGATGGTGTTGCCGCTGATCGTCACCGGCGCGGGCTTCGGCATGGTGGTCGCCCCGACCATCGACCTGCTGCTCGGCCAGGTGCCGGTGCGCGAGGCGGGCTCGGCGTCCGGACTGCTCAACACCGGGCAGCAGCTGGGGACCGCGCTCGGCGTCGCGCTCGTCGGGGTGCTGTTCTTCACTGTGCTCGACCATGATTCGGACCGGGGCGTGGCGGCGGTGACGCCGCAGATCCGCGCGGAGCTGGCCGCCGATGGCGTGCCGGTGTCGGTGCAGGATCAGATCGTCGCCGGGTTCGGGGCGTGCGTGGGCGACCGCTCGGCCCAGGCCGATCCGACCGTGGTGCCGGACAGCTGCCTGCCGCCGGCGAATCTGCCTGGCGGCGAGGAGGTCTCGCGGCTGCTCGCCGACGCCGGGGCCGAGGCCAACGCGGTGAACTTCGCCGAGACCTTCCGGTACACGCTGTATTACGGCATGGGCATCCTGCTGCTGGTCTGCCTCGGATTCTTCGCGCTACCGAAGGAGGCCAAACTGGAACAGCGCCCACTCGACCCCGAACCGGAAATCGTCACGGTATGAAACCCAGGGTGGGCGTGCGGGACAGCGCGCCCACCCGCTCCCGATCGGAGGAAGCACATGTACACCGTGGATCTGCTGATCGTCGGCCGCAGCCGTCGCGTCGTCGACACCGCCACCGCCTACCTCGCCACCGTCGACATCCACGCCCTCGGCGCGACCGAGGACGACGAAGCCCTCGCCATCCTCGACCGCGAGCGGGTCCGGATGTTCGTCATGGGCGGCGGTGTGGAATCGGAATCCCGAAAGATACTGACAGCCAAGGCCGAGGAACGCGGGACGGCGATCATCGCCGCGAAGCGCGCCGGACGAGAGGTCGAGCAATACCTCGCCGAGGAAGTCGTCCCTCTCTTCCGGGCCGATTCCTGATCACCGTCGAGCCGCCCTGCCCCGGGGATTGGGGGCAGGGCGGTGGGTGGGTTGGTGGGTTAGTTTCGGGGGATGTTGAAGCGTGGGATCTGTGGGTTGCTGGTGAGTGGTGCGGTGGTTTTCGGGGGCGCCGGGGTGGCGTCGGCGGAGACCGGGGTGGTGGCCGATGACGGGTGCACGTTCTCGTCGGTGGGTGGGTCGTGCAGTGATCCGGGGCCGGTGGGGCACGCGTTGATCGCGGTCAGGGAGTTCGCCAAGAGCCTCGGTTACGGGACCGGGAGTTCCTCGGGGACCGCGTACTTCATCTGACCGGGCGGGAGAGTTCGGCCAGGATTCCTTCGGCGCTACGGGCCGCCGCGCGACAGGCGGTGGCGGTGGCCTGATCGGCCAGCGGGTGCGCGGCCCTGGTGCGCCAGGTGCGCACCGCGCTGAAGGCCGTGGCGCGGACGGTTTCCAGGTCGGCGTCGGCCGGGAGGCCGAGTCGCAGGTGGGCCGCCACACCCGCGCCGCCGAGGATGCGATGTAAATCGGCGAGAACCGGTGCGGGCAGCGGGAGTTCGTCGGTGCGCAGGCGGCCGAGCAGACGCAGTTCGGTGAAACCGTGGACGTCGGCGAGCCGGGCCCGCACCCGGGGACGGAGCTGGTCGGCCTCGGTGCCGGAGTAGGCGACGAGGATCCGGTCCAGGGTGCTCAGCGCCGAATGCGCCTTCAATTCCTCGGCGCGCTGGCCGAACTGGACCTCGAGCACCGAGCGCAGTTCATCGATACCGCTGCGCGCGGCCAATTCCGCGGCCAGCGAGGCGGAATCGCGCACGCCGAGGCGAATCAGCATGGTGGCCATGCGGATACCGAACAGGCCGAAGCGATCCGCCAGCTGCGCCCGCAGTTCCGGCGCCACCGGCAGCGCGATATCGGCGCGGGCGAACCGGTCCGCCGAGAGCAGGGCGACGCCGAGATCCTCCGCGGGCACCGTGGCCAGCGCCTCGAACGCGGCGAACTCCGGCTGCCGCAGGGTGGACGCGGCGAACGCGAGCAGCCCCGCCACCGGAATCACCGCCTGGCACAACCCGGTTCGCTCCAGCTCACCCGCGAAGCGGGCCGCGACATCGCGCGCGGAATGCAGGGCGTCGATGCGACCCGCGCCGATCTCGTCGGCGCGCGACACCACGCCGATCACCCCGAGCGGTCCGGCGCCACCGGCACCGGCGCCGATCTGTTCGAGGAACTGCACGTCGGTGGCGTCGAGGCGGCGCAGCAGGTAGACCACGGCGTCCGCGCCGGGCGCCGTGATCGCCGACCCGCGCGGATCGGTCCCGGCGGCGGCGGGTGTGAGCAGCCGCGCGGTGCGCTGCGACACCTCACGCGACAGCGACGAGGTGCCGGGGGTGTCGATGATCGTGGTCTGCGCGAGCGCGGCCGACGGCCAGCCGACCTCGAGATGATCGACCTCGCGGGGGCGCCCGCCCTCCCAGTTCAGGGCGTTCAGGTCGAAGGTGAGACCGTGCGCGCCGCTGCCGCGGCGCACGATCACATTGGCGCGGGCACCGTCGGCCGCGTGCGCGGTGACGGTGGGGGTGGCGCCGTCGCGGTACCAGGTGACCACGCGGGTGCATTCCGTGGCATCGGTCGGGGCCACGGCCTGCCCGACCAGCGCGTTCAGCAACGTCGACTTGCCCGCCTTGATCGAACCGGCCAGGGCGACGCGCAGCGGCTCCCGCAGGCGGTACTCGCACTCGGCGAGCAGGGCGCGCGCGTACTCGTCCCGGCCGAGCATCCGCGCCGCCGCGCCGACCAGCTCGTGCGCCTCGGCCAGGATCCTGGGTGCGGCCTGCGGTGCGGCGGTGTCGAAACGGTGGGTCACCCAGATACCGTACCGTCGGCCCGTCCCAGCTCGGCTTGCATGGAATCCGCGTAGCGGCGCAGTTCCGCGACGGCGGTCAGCTGGCGTTCCAGCACGACGGTGCGCTCGGCCCGGTTGGTCGCGGCCATCGTCGCCGCGTCCTGCGCGGCCCGCAGCGAGGCATCGATCGAGCGCAGGCTGCGCTCGGCGACCCCGGCGAAGTGATCGCGCAGGGCACGGTGGATGCGGTGCAGGCGGTCCTTGGTGTCCTTGCTCGCCTGGAACGCCACGTCGTCGAGGAAGCGGCGCACCTCCGCGTTGCCCTCGATCCGGCGGCGGGCCAGGCGCGCGGTCTTGTCGTCGCGATAGGCCTTGCCACCCACGATCAGGCCCGCGCCGAGGGAGATCGGGTTGAGCATCGCCAGACCGGCGAAGGTGGTGGCCAGGCCGACCATCAAGACACCGCCGTAGGAACCGCGCATGCCCACCAGCACCTTGCTGGCGAAACCGATGTCCGGTTCGAGGTCGGCCAGGGAACCCGAGCCGGCCAGATTCCGCTCGTCGTCCATGCCGGTGTGGACATCGGGCAGGTCGACGGCGCCGACCTCGGCGAAGTGACCGGCGATGCGTTCGGCGAGCAGTTCGGCCCGGCGATGGGTGAGCAGCAGGTTGTCGCCCAGCGCGGTGTCGACGGCGCCGGTGAGCCACTCGGCGATCGCGCCCCAGTGCCTGCCGGGATCGTGGTCGTCGATCCATTCCTGACCGGTGCGGGCGACGCCGCGCAGGCGCTCGCGCAGGTCGTGGTCGACATCGCCGACGAGGTCGGTGATGCCGTCGGTCAGCGTCTGCTGCCAGCTCGCGGTGCGGCGCTGGAGATCCTCGGCGGCCGCGCGCGCCGCCTGGAGCTCGGTGACGGCGGCCGAGCCGAGCGCCGGATCACGCAGCGCGACCAGCTCGCTGCCGAGCGCGAGCGCCAGATGTTCTGCCGCCGAAGACAATTCGCGGGCGACCGCCTGACGGGTGGCGACCTGGTCGCGGGCGACCACCCGGTCGCGCAGGAAGCCGAAGAGCGCGCCGAAGCCGGACTCCGCGCCGAGCTGCGCGTCCTGCAGGCGCAGCGCGTGCGCGCGCAGCAACGCCGACACCGGGATCAGCGAGACGTCGGTTTCCGCGCGGGTCAGGTGCGCGCGATCGGCATCGAGCACCTGGTGCCAGTGCGGATACAGGTCGGTCTTGGTGAGCAGCACCGCGACCGTGGGGCACAACTCGCGGATCTGCCGGAGGAAGGTGAGCTCGGGGGCGGTGAGCTCGGTGGAGGCGTCCGACAGCACCAGCACCGCGTCGGCGGCCGCCGCGATACCGAGAACGCCTGCGGCGCTCGCGTTTCCGTGACCACCGACGCCCGGGGTGTCGATGAGTACGACGCCGTCGGCCAGCAGCTGGTTCGGCAGTTCGGCCTCGATCCGCACCACCTGCCTGCCCTGCGCTACCTGGCTGCGCGGATCGACGACGCCGATCTCGTCGAACGGGATCTCCACCCGCGACTCGTCGACGCCCGGCGCGGTGAGGACCAGGAACGCGCGCTGCTGCTCGCCGTAGGCCAGTTGCAGCGGGAGGACGGTGGTGGTGTCGTCACCGACCCGGCACACGTCCAGCCCGAGCAGCGCGTTCACGAACCGGCTCTTGCCCTGGCCGAGCTGGCCGGTGACGACGATCCGGTGCCGCGGATCGCGCACCCGGACCGCGACCTTCTCCAGGCGCCCGACCAGGTCGTCCCGACCAGCGGCGCGGGCCGCTGCGACGGTGTCGGTCAACACCGTCGTCAGCGGCACCGCGTTCGGTGCGAGAGTCCCCATCGCAGCGCCCGTTTCGCTCAGTGGAACAGTCCGTCGGTGTGGGTGTCCACACCGGTCTCGGCGACAGTACTCGACTCGCCGAACAGCGACGCATCGCCACCACCGAGGGCCGAACCGTGCAGGCCGGAGCCGAACGCACTGGACACATCGACCGAGGACCAGGTGTCGGCCGCGGTCGTCACCGCCCCCTGCGCGGTGCCGCCGAGCGCGCCCGACGTGTCGGTGTGCGATGTTCCGGTGAGGTCGCCGGTCACGGCGGTGCTGCCCTGGGTCGCCCCGCTCACCGTGCCGCCGAGCTGCGCGCCGGTGCTCGTCGCGCCGGACAGGCCCGCGTCGGCGACGCCGTTCAGGCCCGCCTGCGTGCTGCCCGCGACCGAGCCGGACAGGCCGGTGCTCGCGTCGACGGCACCGCCGAGGCCGGACTGGGCGCCACCGGCCACCGAACCCGTCAGGCCCGTGCCCGCGTCCACTGCGCCACCGAGACCGGACTGGGCACCGCCGGCCACCGAACCCGTCAGGCCCGTGCCCGCGTCGACGAAGCCGCCGAGACCGGCCTGCGCGCCGCCTGCGGCCGAACCCGCAAGGCCGACACCGGTTTCCGCCAGACCCGACAGGCCGGACTGCGCACCACCGGCCACCGAACCCGTCAGGCCCGTGCCCGCGTCGACCATGCCGCCGAGGCCGGCCTGCGCGCCGCCTGCGGCCGAACCCGCAAGGCCGACACCGGTTTCCGCGAGGCCCGACAGGCCTGCCTGCGCGCCACCGGCCAGGCCGAGGCCGGAATCCACGGCGCCGCCGAAGCCGGCCTGGGCGCCGGTGGTCAGGTCGGTGCCGAGGGTCGCGGCGGTGTCGAAGCCGGCGCCGGTCGTGGCGGACAGGCCCGTTTCCAGACCGGAGGAGACCTCGCCGCCGCCGGTGAGCAGTCCGTCGAGCCCGAAGCCGCCGCCTGCGCTACCGGTCAGGCCACCGATCAGGCCGGTTCCGGCCGACGCGGCACCGCCCAGCCCGGTCTCCAGGCCGGTCCCGAATTCCGCACCGGCGCCGACGGCGCCGTCGAGACCGGTGATAGCGGTGGTGGTCGCCGCCGCGCCGAGGCTGCCCGCGGCCTGCGCACCGGCCGAGGCTGCCGCACCCAGCCCGCCCGCCGCGGTGGTCGCGCCGCTCACGCCGGCGTTCAGCCCGCCGCCGAGCTGCGCGCCCGCCTCAGCGCCGAGACCGGCGGCGCCGTCCACCAGGCCGGTCAGAGCCGTGCCCAGCCCGGTGCCGAGCGCACCACCGGCACCGGCCGCACCGGTCAGCGCACCGTCGAGTCCGGCACCAGCCGCACCCGTCAGCGCACCGCCCACACCGGCGCCCACATCCACAGCTCCGCCCAGCCCGGCCGCGAGATCGGCGCCCGCGCCGACCGCCCCGGTCAACGCACCACCGACCCCGACATCGACCGCACCGCCCAGCCCCGTCTCGAGACCGGCACCCGCACCCAGCGCACCCTCGAGACCGGCGCCCACCGCCCCGCCCACACCGGCGGCGACATCAGCTCCGGCGCCCACCGCACCGTCGAGCCCGGCACCGACGGCACCGCTCAACGCACCGCCCGCACCGGCGGCGAGGTCAGCACCCGCGTCGAGTGCGCCGTCGAGGCCTGCACCAAGTCCGGCGTCCGCGTCGACAGCACCACCGAGACCGGCACCGACCGCACCGCCCAGCCCGGTCTCGAGACCAGCGCCCGCACCCAGCGCTCCCTCCAGGCCCGCACCTACGGCGCCGCCCACACCGGCGGCAACATCGGTTCCGGCACCCACCGCTCCACCGAGACCGGCACCGAGCGCGCCGTTCAGCGCACCGTCCGCTCCGGCAGCGAGGTCAGCGCCTGCATCGACGGCACCGCCGAGACCGGCACCAAGCGTGCCCTCGAGCGCACCGCCCGCTCCCGCACCGAGGTCAGCACCCGCATCGACGGCACCGCCGAGACCGGCACCGAGCGAGCCGTCCAGAGCACCGCCGATCCCACCGCCGACGGCGCCGTCCAGCGCACCGCCCACTCCGGCAGCCAGGTCAGCGCCTGCACCAACAGCACCGCCGAGACCGGCACCGGCACCCAGCGCACCTTCGAGGCCCGCACCGACCGAACCGTTCAGGCCGGTCGCGAGATCGGCGCCCGCACCGAGCGCGCCATCCAGACCGGCGGCAAGATCAGCGCCCGCGCCCACAGCACCGTTCACAGCGCCGTCGAGACCGGCACCCGCGTCGATCGCACCGTTCAGCGCGCCGCCCGCACCGGCAGCAAGGTCAGCACCGGCGCCGAGTGCGCCGCCGAGACCCGCGCCTGCACCCAGGGCACCCTCGAGGCCCGCACCGACCGCACCGTCCAAGCCGGTCGCGAGATCAGCACCCGCACCCAGCGCTCCATCGAGACCCGCGCCCGCGCCCAAGGCACCCTCGAGGCCCGCACCGACCGCACCGTTCAGGCCGGTCGCGAGGTCCGCTCCCGCACCGAGTGCGCCATCGAGACCGGCGCCCACACCGGCCGCACCGTTCACGGCGCCACCGAGACCAGCGGCAAGATCAGCGCCCGCGCCCACAGCGCCACTCAGCGCACCGTCCAGACCCGCACCGGCACCAGCAGCACCGTTCAAGGCACCGCCGAGCCCGGTAGCGAGATCGGCGCCCGCACCGACAGCGCCGTTCAGCGCACCGTCCAGACCCGTGCCGACACCAGCCGCGCCGTTCAAGGCACCGCCCAGACCGGCCGCAAGATCAGCGCCCGCGCCCACAGCGCCATTCAGCGCACTGTCCAGACCCGTGCCGACACCAGCCGCACCATTCAACGCGCCGCCCAGGCCTGCGGCGAGATCGGCGCCCGCGCCTACCGCACCGTCCAGACCAGCGCCGACCCCGATCGCGCCGTTCAGCGCGCCGTCGAGACCGGCAGCGAGATCTGCGCCCGCACCGACAGCGCCGTTCAGCGCGCCACCGAGACCCACACCGGCACCAGCAGCGCCGTTCAGCGCGCCACCCAGGCCGGCAGCGAGATCAGCGCCCGCGCCGACAGCCCCGTTCAGACCCGCGCCAGCGCCGATCGCGCCGTTCAGCGCGCCGCCGAGACCGGCCGCGAGGTCGGCGCCTGCGTCCACCGCGCCGTCGAGACCGGCGCCGATCGCGCCACTCAGGCCCGCGCCAGCGCCGATCGCGCCGTTCAGGGCACCACCGAGACCAGCCGCGAGGTCGGCGCCCGCGCCGACTGCGCCGTTCAGGCCTGCGCCGATCGCGCCGTTGAGGCCGGCGCCCGCGCCGATCGCGCCGTTCAGGGCGCCGCCGAGGCCGGCGGCGAGGTCGGCGCCCGCGCCTACTGCGGCGTCGAGGCCGATGCCGGTGCCGAAGGCGGCGGCGATGTCGGTGGCCAGTTCGCCGCCGACGTTCACGCCTGCGCCGATGTCGGTGTCGATGTCGACGTTCGCGCCGGTGACGGCCGACAGGGCGGCTTCGAGGCCCGCGCCGACCTGGGCCGCGGCGCCCGCGACGGCCGAGGCGGCCGCGCCGAGGCCGACGTCGAGGCCGATGCCGAGCTGGGCGTCGGTCGCGGTCGCCGCTGTGACGGCGGCGGCCGCGGTGGCCGTCGAGGCGAGGGCGGCGGTCGTGCCGGCCGCGGCGCCGGCCGCGACGATCGCCTGCAACTGGGAGCCGCCGCTGACCAGCGCGGATTCCGCCACCATCGGGGCGACGGCGGAAATATCCTCGGGCGTCACGTCGAGCCCGGCCACAGTCAGGGCCTGGCACGGGTTCGCGCAGTAGCTCGCGGCGGCCTGGGGGTCGCGCAGCAGGTTGAGGATGAATTCCAGAATCGCATTCGGTGTCATCGAGATCAGCTCCTCCAGATCATGGGCGATCCGTTGTCGTCGGAATGTCTTTCACGCTAGGTCCGCGAGCCGTTACAGGTAACGGGGCGAATACCTAGTTCACGCGGGGCGTCCCCCATTAGGGGCGCACCGCCGATTAGGGGAATTTCCCCGTACTTCCCCCGGCACAGGTAACAGCTGTCCCCTAGCAACCGACAGTTCGAGTGGGACGCCGACCACCCCGGCGATCTCGCTGTATTCACCTTTTCCGGTCCGCCGGAAGTCCTGCGAACGGGGTTGTCCAATGACAGAGCGGCTGGCGCTCGGCATTACCGTCGGGGCCGCGAATTCGGTCGCCGCGGCCACGACGGCCGACGGGTCCGGAACCACCGTTCGCGCGCACCACAGTGCCCTGCTGCTCGGCGCCGACGGCTCGACCGGCTTCGCCGACGCCGCCCAGCACGCGCGCGGCGTGGTGGTCGACGACTACCTGTCCCGGGTCGGCGACCCGGTAGACCTGCTGGCAGAGGACGGTTCCAGCCACGACGCGGCCGACCTGGTCGCCGCCGCGACGCACGCGCTGGTCACCGAGCTGGCCGGCCGGGCGAGCGCCGAGGCGACCATCGTGGCCTGCTACCCGGCATGGTGGTCGGAACCGACCGTCGAGACGACGCGCGCGGCGCTCACCCGCGCGGGCCTGCCCGAGGTGACGCTGGTGCCAGAGCCGATGGCCGCGGTGCGCCGCTACGAGATGGAGAACGGTCTGCTCGACGACGGCGCGCTGGCCGTCTACGACTTGGGCGCGAGCGGCCTCACGGTCACGGTGCTACGCACCGGCGACCAGGCGGGCATGCTCGGCGCACCCCTGCACAGCACGGCGATCGCCGGTACGGAATTCGATCTGCTGACGATGCGCTATGTTCTGGCTAACGCGCTGGACGGTCAGGATATCGATCCATTCGACCCCGTTGTCGAGGCGGAATTATCGGCCTTGCGCGCCCGCTGCAGAAATGCGAAAGAAGAGCTGTCCAGAATTACCGCGACGGTGATCCCGGTGGGTCTGCTCGGGGCAGCGCACACCGCACAGGTCCGGCTGACCCGCGGTGAACTCGAAGACCTGCTGCGCCCGACCCTGTTCGATTCGATGAACCTGCTGCACGACGCGGTGCGCCGCGCCGGACTCACCATGGGCGATATCAGCCGGGTGCTGCTCACCGGCGGTGGCGGGGCGATCCCGCTGGTCGCCGAGCTGATCTCGACCGAGTTCGGGCTGCCGGTCGCCGCCTGCGCCGACCCCGCGTCCTGCACCGCGCACGGCGCCGCCGAGATCGCCCTGGACGTGGCCGCGGTCTCCGTGCCCACCGAGGCCATTCCCGCCGCCGTCGTGGCGCTGCCCGCGGTGGCGGCACCGGTCGTCGACGACATCGCGCTCCCGGCGGACGAACCCGCCCCCACCAAGATGTTCACCGCCAAACGGGCGGCGATCATCGCGGCGGCCGCGGTGACGATGGCCGCGCTGGCCACCGGCACCCTCGCGCTCGGCGGGGTCACCACCCCGTCCACACCGAGCGGGCCCGTCGCGACGACGAGCGGGGCGCCCGTGCCCGGCGCCACCGCCGCTACCAGCACGGGTGGCGCGCCCGGTGCGGTCGACGGCACCGACTCGACCGTCGCCGACCCGACCCGTCCCGGCGCACCGAGCACCGCGACACCGCCGGGCCAGACCCAGGCGGGCACCACGCAGCCGGGGACGCCGGGCAGCGCCCCCGCGGCCGCGGGCAGCCCGGCACCGGCAGGCGCGCAGGCGGGCGACAGCCCGGCACCGGCCCCCGCGGCCGGACAGCCCGCTCCGGCCACCCAGCAGCCCGCCGAACAGGCCCCCGCACCCGCCCCGGCTCCGGCTCCGGCGCCCGCTCCGGCCCCAGCGCCTGCTCCCGCCCCGGCCCCGGCACCGGCGCCCGCCCCGGCACCCACCAGACCGACGCTCCCGCCCATCAAGGTGAACCCCGGCGACCTGCTCGACGGCGTGGGCGGCGCGGTCGACGAAACCCTCGAGACGGGCACCCAGCTGCCGGGCCAGATCCTCGGAGGAAATGGTGGCTGACATCGCCCTCGACTCCCTGCCCAGCGCGCGCACCGTCATCCGCGAACTCGATACCGCCGACAAGCAGCCGGTGCTGCTGATGATCCGCGGCCGGGCCGGTACCGGAAAGTCCGTGCTGCTCAACGCGGTTCGCTCACATCTGCGCGATCGCGGCATCCCGATGACCGACTCGGTGCACGACGACGCGACCGACCGGGCCGTGCTCATCGCCGACAACGTGCACCGGTACAGCGCCGTCGACCTGCGAAACCTGTGCGCCGCCATCGAATCCGGCCGCCGCTCGGTGGTGCTGGCCACCCAGCCGCGCCCGCACGATCCCCGACTACGCGCCCTGTCCGACATCGTCTCGCGGCACGGCCGCACGGTGGAGCTGCGCGCGCTCGGCAGCGCCGACACCGCGTCGTTCGCCAGGGAACTCGGGGTGGCGGTGTCGCAGCCGCTCGCGCTGCGCATCCATCAGCTCACCGCGGGCATTCCCGGCGGCGTCGTCGCGGCGCTGGCCGCCGCGCGCACCGCCCCGCTGGAAACCTGCGTGACCGCCGTCGACGAGGCGATCACCGCGTGGACCCGATCGATGCTCGACGCGGCCGAACCCGAGCTGCTCGACACGCTCGTGATCGCCGCCACCGGAACGGGTTTGGACGCCACCGAACTCACCGAGGTGCTCGGCGTCGACACCGCCACCGCCCACGATCTGATCGACCGCGCGCGAGCGGGCGCGCTGGTCACCGACGCCGATCTGCTGCTCACCCCCGCCGTCGGCCCGCTGCGCATCCTGCTCGGCGACCGCCGCTATGTCGAGGTGCAGCGCCGCCTGCTCGCCGCGCGACTCGACGCGGGACTGCTGCGTGACTGCACGGCGCTGATCCTGGCCGAGTCGGGCGTGGTCGACTCGCGCCTGGCCGAATTCCTGTGCCGCACAGCGGAGAAATCGGGACAGCCCGCGCGCTACTACGCGGCCGCGGCCGCCGCGGGCACCCCGGTCGAGTCGATCGCGCTGCGCTGGGCCGAGGCCGCCGCGCGCGCCGGCGACGCCGACACCGCGCTGCGGCTGGCCCAGCCGCTGCTCACCGCGGACGGCATCGCCGCCACCGATCTCGTTGCCGCGGTGCGGATCTGCGCGGCCGTGCTCACCCGGCGCGGTCTGGTGAGCCGCGCGGCCGGGTTGTACACCTGGCTCGGACCCGATCGGGTCGGCGCCGACTGGGCGCCCGCCGCGATGGTGCTCACTCTGGCCGGGGAGACCGCGGGCGCGACCCGGATGGCCGCCGCGGCCCAGCTGTGGCCACCGACCGAGGCCGACGCGGGCGCGCGGCTCATCGCCGGCGCCCTGCACGAATCCCTCGACCCGCACGGAACCGGAACGGCCGCCGCGATTTCCGCGCTGATCCAGGCGGGCAACACCGACACCGACGACCGCTACCTCCCCTGCTCGGCCGTCTCGATCGCCACCCTGCTGTGCCTGGGCACCGGCGAACCCCGCCGCGCGGGCGACGCGCTGCGCCGCGCCGCCGGCCGGGGCGCGGGCACTCAGCTGCCCGTGCTCACCGCCTGGGCCGCGCTGCTCGGCGGCGACGAGCAGCGCGCCGCGAACACCCTCGCCGAGGTCGACATCGCCGCGCTCGAACCGCGCGATCAGCTGCTCGCGCACGCGCTGGCCGTCGGCCTGGCCCGTCGCGGCGGCGACCACGCGGCGCTGACCCGCGCGTGGCAGGCCGCCAGCCCGCTGTTCGACGAACTGGAAGCCGACCTGCTGAGCCTGCTGCCGATCGGCGAACTGTGGCTGGCCGGCCTCCGGTTGCGCGATGTGCGCCGGATCGAACCGCTCGTCGACGCGGCCCGCGGATTGCTGCGCAAACTGGGCCGCGCGCCCGCCTGGACCAACCTGTTCCATTGGTACGGCGTCCAGGCCGCGCTCGCCGACGAATCGCCCAGCGACCTGCTCCCGCACGCCCACGCGCTCAAGACCGCCGCGGCGGCGGGCGACCAGCAGGCCGCCGCGCTGGCCGACGCGGGCCGCACCTGGGTGCTCGTGCTGCGCGGTCAGGTGGTGGCCGCCGAGGTGCAGGCCGCGGTGTCGGCGCTGGCCGAGTTCGGTCTCACCTGGGACGCCGCCCGCCTGGCCAGCGAGGCCGCGCTCGCCGTCGGCGACTCCGCCACCGCGACCACACTGCTCAAACTGGCCCGCTCGGTGCGCGTGCGGGCGCAGCCGGTGGAACAGCCACTGCCCGCGACGCAGCCGCTGCCGCAGGGCGCGGAGCAGCCCGCCCCGCGCCCGCCCGACACGGCCGCGCTCAGCGATCGCGAGCGGGAGGTTGCCGAGTTGGTGCTGCTCGGTCTGACCTATCGGGAGATCGGCGCGCGGCTGTACATTTCCGCCAAGACCGTGGAGCATCACGTCGCGCGAATCCGACGCCGGATAGGCGCGCGCTCACGATCCGAATTATTGTCAATGCTCCGCGCCATGGGACACGGTTCACTGCTTGTGTAACACGACGCGGCCTGTCGTCGTCGCCCGAAGCGAGGTAAACCGGATGGCCACTGGGGTCGGCCTGCGCATCGCCGATGACGAGTGCATCGCGGCGGTGGTCACCGAGGACGGCACGGTGCGGCTCGTCGAACGCGACGCACTGCTGCACATGTCCGACGAGGGCGACGCCGCGCTCGGCGGACCGGCTCCCACCGGGCACGCGCACTCGATCGCCGGTTTCGTGCGCGCGATCGGCGACCCGGCGGGCATCGATGTCGACGGCGGCGAGGCCTACCGCGCCGAGGACCTGCTGGCGACCGCGATGTTCTGCCTGATCGACCTCACCACCGAGCACCTCAGCGGCCCGGCCGAGTTCTACGCGACGCATCCGGCGCAGTGGACGCCCGAGGTGGTGCGCGGCGTGCGCGAGGCACTGGACTATCTGGGCCTGAAGTCGGTGGCGCTGCTGGGCGAGGACGAACTACCCCCGCCCGCCGACGGCATCGATCCCGGCCGCTCGTTCGCGACGTCGGCCGCGGAGGCCGCGCTGGTCGCGGTGCTGGCGACGCCTGCGGGCGCGACGCCGCCCGATCCGATCGTCACCGAGAACTCCCTCGTCGTCACCGACGTGATCCCCGCGCTCGCCCGGCCGGCGGCGACCGCGCAGGCCTATTCGGCGGCGATGCCGGTGACGGCGCAGCCGACGAAGGCGCTGGCCACCCCGACCTCGGCGCTGCCGGTCGTCGCGGTGGAACCGCAGGAACCCCAGCGCAGCCGGACGCCGCTGCTGATCGCCGCCGCCGCGCTGATCGGGCTGCTGCTCGGCGGCGTCGCGGTCTCGGTGATGCTGCGCGGTAGCGACACCACCCCGCCGCCACCGATCTCCGACGCCCGCCCCGATTCGCTGACGGTGACCCCGACGCCCGCGCCCGCGCTGCCCCCGCCGCCGCCGGTCGTCGAACCGACCACGCGCGCACCGGTCGTCACCACGACGCCCGAGCCCGAGCCGGAGCCGTCGACCAGCACCGAAGCGCCGCCGACGACCACGCCGGAACCGACGACCACCGACCCGTCGACCCCGCCCGGCCGCAGCACGACCCGCCCGCTGCTGCCGTTCCAGACGTACCCGCCGGGGTATCTCCCCTCGCCCATGCGGATTCCCGGATACAACTGATCCGGTGCGGGGGTACGGTAACCGCGCCCTCCGCGCGCCCGTGCCCTAGAGTGATGCGCTGATCGACATCACAGCCGCCGGCGGTGGTCTCGATCACTCGTGCCGACGAAGGGATTTCATGCGCAAGTTGGTGGCGCGTCGCGCCGCAGTCAAGGCAGCCTCCGCCGGTTTCGCCGCGACTGTTCTCCTGGCACCTCTGTTCGGCCCCGGCGTCGCGACCGCGGAACCTTCGGCGCCCCTTCAGCTGTCGGCCGACGCCTTACCGGCCGAGCTGGTGACGGCACTCTCGCGCGACCTCGGGATGACCCCGACCGAATACCTCGACCGCGCCGCCCGCGCGCAGCAGCTGCGCGACTACGCCAGCGACTTCCGTGCCGAGAACCCCGACACCTTCGCCGGCGCCTGGATGACGCCGGAAGGCAAGGCCGTCATCGCCGTGACCAACGCCGAGGCGGGCAAGATCGCCGCGGCCGACGGCTACCAGACCCACCTCGCCCCGATCTCGGCAGGCGGCCTGGAGGGCGCGCTGGTGCAGCTGGCGCAGTGGATCGCGAGCCTGCCGCGCGAGATCTCCGCGCCGATCAGCTCGATCGCCATCGACGCGCTCAACAGCCAGCTGGTGCTCAACATCGCCAACACCGGCCCCGGCCACCTGCTCAACCTGCCGACCCTGATCGCCACCATCAAGGTCGTGCTCTCCCCCGGCGGCGGCGGTCCGGTCGAGTACAAGCCGATGGGCGGCGACACCTACATCACCGCGACCAAGGACCTGCACGACACGACGCTGCGCGGCGTCGACGTCTGCTCGTTCGGCTTCAACAGCACCGATGCCGCGGGCAACGCGCTCAACATCTCGGCGGGCCACTGCAACCCGAACGTCGACAACGGCGGCACCGCGCCTGTCTACGTGCCGAACGTGCGCGACATCCCGAACAGCCCCGAGGTCGGCTCGTTCGCCAAGGCCGTGCTCGGCGGACCCGCCGCGCTGGACTACTCGGTGATCAAGCTGAACGAGCGCGCGGTCAACGCGGGCATGGACCAGCCGCGGGTGCGCGGCGCGAACGGGACGTCGCTGTACATCACCGGCACCGCCGAACCGGTCACCGGCGCCCCGGTCTGCAAGACCGGCCAGTCCTCCACCTTCACCTGCGGTTTCGTCTCCGCCGACCATGTGGAGACCCAGCTGTTCACAGCCGAGGGCGTCAGCAAGACGATCCGCGGCTTCGCCAGCAGCGCCTGCACGCTCGGCGGTGACAGCGGCGGCGCGATCGTCACCGGCACCCTGGCACTCGGCATCACCAGCGGCTCCAACGCCGCCGAGGCGCCCAACTGCACCGAGGCCAACACCCAGCTGGCCCCGTACGGCGGCACCGCCTCGCTCGGCGTGCCGATCCGGCCGATCCTGACCGATATCGAGGCCACCTCCGGTGGGGGTCTCGGTAGTGGAATCGCCGTGCGTACCAAGCCGAACGCAGGCTGACCTCACAACGAATCGCCGGACCGGACCGGGTGAGCGAAATCTCTTGCCCGGTCCGAGTAGGCATAACCCGCTCCAGCCCATATAGTTCGATCATGCTCCTGCCACGTATGGGTCGCACCCCGTCCGCGCGAAGCTCGAGAAGAGCTCGGAAGTCCGTGATCGCCGCTTCGGCGGCGATTCTGCTGTTCGGCCCCACCATGGCAGTCGCCGACGCGCAGCCCGCGCCCGCTGCCGACCTGCCCGCGCAGCTGATCGAGGCGGTCACCCGGGATCTGAAGATCTCCCCCGACGAGTACCTGCGCCGCGCCGATGTCGCGCAGCAGGTCGCCGCGTTCTCCACCACCGCGCAGCGCCAGTTCCCGCAGGCCTTCGCCGGCGCGTGGCTCAACGACGCCGGTAACGCCGTCGTCGCGCTCGCGCAGGGCCCCGGCGCCGACCAGGCCCGCGAGGCCGCCCAGTCGGCCGGTTTCGAGGTCCGCAACGTCGCCAAGAGCGAGTCCGCGCTGCGTGGCGAGAAGACCGCGTTCGAGAACTGGCTGGCCGCCGCGCCGCCGGAGGTCGCCAACCTGGTCCGTGGCGTCGTCATCGACACCGTGAACAACGCGATCGCGGTGCGCGTGGAGCAGGCCGGTCTGCCGCTGCCGAGCTTCATCGACCCGTCCCGTGTCGTCGTCACCGCGCCGCCGGTGGCGGGCGAGCGCGTCGACCTGTCGGCCACCCCGGTCGCCGGCGACGGCAACGGCGCCCTGGCCGGCGGCGACGGCTTCGCCTCGGTGATCGGCCGCAGCTCGCTGCGCTGCTCGCTGGGCTTCAACGGCACCGACCGCGCGGGCAACGTCATCAACATCTCGGCGGGCCACTGCAACCCCGACATCGGCTCGGCGGGCACCGGCAACGCCGCGGCCGTCTACGAGCTCAACGGTGATCGCGCGGGCGCCCAGCTGGGCACCTTCCAGAAGTCGGTGCTCGGCGAGCAGGACTACTCGATCATCCGGATCAACGACAACGCTCGGGCGCGCTTCGAGAACAACCTGGTCCGCGTGCCGGGCAACGCCCCGATCGCGGTCGACGGCGTGGCCACCCCGGTCGTCGGCGCCCCGGTCTGCAAGTCGGGTTCGCGCACCGGCTTCAGCTGCGGCATCATCAACGGCGTCGACCAGACCGTCCAGGTCGGCGACCGTCAGCTCACCCAGAGCTTCTCGGCCAACATCTGCGCCCTGCCCGGCGATTCGGGTGGCGCGATCGTGACCGGTCGCCTGGCCCTCGGCATCTCCAGCGCGTCGTCGGTCGCCGACTACCCGATCTGCGAGATCCCGAACATCATCGGCGCGATCACCGGTGACGTCCCGCAGCTGTTCGCGCAGCCGCTGAGCGTCGTCCTCTCGGACAACCCGGGCCTGGCGGTCCGCACCAACTGATCGCGGGTCACACCGCAGGCACAGAGCAGCCAGAAAAGGCCGGTAGCAGTGCGCTACCGGCCTTTTCGGTGTCCAGGGCATGCTTGGGGTCATGTGTCTGGTTCTGCTCGCCTGGCGAGCGCACCCCGAGTACCGGCTGATCGTGGCCGCCAACCGGGACGAGTTCTACACCCGCGCGACGGAGTCGCTGCGCTACTGGCCGGAGGAGCCCGGACTGCTGGCCGGGCGTGACCTGGGCGCGATCGCGGTGGGCACCTGGCTCGGCCTGCGCACCGACGCGGCCCGCTTCGCCGCGGTCACCAATGTCCGTGATCCCCAGGACACCCCGGCGCGCCCGCGTTCCCGCGGGGCGCTGCTGATGGACTACCTGCGCGGCGCGGACCGCCCGCCCGAGTATCTGGCCGCGGTGGCCGGGGCCGCACCCGACGCCTACGTGGGCTACAACCTGCTGGTCAGCGATCTGCGCAGCCTGTGGTGGCAGTCGAACCGCAGCGGCGTCGGCCCCACCGAGCTGGCACCGGGGCTGCACGGGCTGTCCAACGCGGCGCACGTGGCGACCGTGCCCGGATCCGTCCACAGCCATCCCCAGGTCCGCCCGACGGTGCTCGGCGCCGGCGCCCCGCCGCTGTGGCCGAAGGTCGACAGCGGCCTGACCGGCCTGCGCGACATCGTCGCCACCGCACCGGATTCCGTCGACGACTACTTCACCCTGCTCGCCGACCGCACTGAGGCGCCCGACGACCGCCTGCCGCACACCGGCATCCCCCTGGAATTCGAGCGGTCCGTCTCCGCGCGCTTCGTCGCCCACGACCTGCACGGCACCCGCGCGAGCACCGTGCTGCTGATTCGCGAGGACGGTCGCTACACCATGGCCGAGCGCACGTTCGGCCGCCACGGGGTCACCGGCGGTGCGGAATCGGTGTCCGGGGAGCTGGTCCTGGACTGAGAAACGCGGAAGGCCCCGCTCCGGGATCGGAGCGGGGCCTTCGCGGTACGGCTGTGGATCAGTTGGCCGGAGCGGCTTCCGGCGCGGGAGCGGCGACAGCCTTCGGCTTCTCGGCCCACACGGTGGTGCCCTCGGGCGCCTGCATCACGCTGAGCAGCTCGACGCCCGCGGCCAGCATGGTCGGGCCGCCGATGGCGATCATGCCGAGGATGCCACCGACAGCGGCACCCAGCGGCAGGCCGGCGAGGCAGCCGACACCGAACAGCGGCAGACCGAAGACGCAGCCGACGAGGGCGCCGATGGCGGTGCCGACGAAGGTGCCGATGGCGGTACCGATGCTGAACTTGCTGGCGAAGTCGTTGATCGCCTTCTGGTTCTCCTGCGCGGAGGCGATCGGCGAGGCCTTGAGGACCGGCTTCACGCCGACCGGCTCGGTGCCCAGCTGCAGGCCCTCGGGCTTCTCCGGGGTCAGCTCGAGGACGGTGCTGTCCTTGGTGACGGCGGACTTGGTCGGGATCTCGGTGCCGTTGACGGTGAAGTCGATCGGCAGCGACACGACCGTGGCACCGGTGGTGTCCTTGATCTCGGCGACCTTGGTCTTCGGCGCTTCGGGGGTCTCGCCGTCCTGCTCGACGATCGCGAAGGTGCCGTTCTGCAGGGTGGCGACGATGGTCTTGTCGACCAGCTTCACCGAGTACTTGATGTCCTGAGCCGCGGGAACGGGCTCAGCGTGCGCGGTCCCCAGCGACACGGTCATGGCGCCGATAACCAGTGCGGCAGCCGCAGTGGTCCTACGGAAGTTCATTAAGGTTCCAATCCATCAGGTGTGGTGCGGCGTGCGATCCGCGACACGCGAGACTCGTCAAGCAGAGACACACCGTGAGGTGTCCCTTACTTCTCCCCGAGCAGTGTGAAGACCGGCACAGCAGACAGAACAGCTGGAGCCTAATGGACCGAATCCGCTGAGGCCAGAAGGAATCTCGACAGCCGGAGTAAGCCTGTCCTTAGCTCCGTCGCAGATCACGCACGGTTTACGGTGTTCACCAGCAGCCCTAGGAACCTTTCGGCAAACATTTATGTGACATTGCTCACAGGCAAAACCTAGGTCAAGCCGCAGTAAACAAGGTCAGAGCGCAAATGCCGATCCTACGGTGGACACCGGTAGTTACTGGCCGGTAACTTAGCGCCGGTTACGATACGAGCCAACCGGGTGAGTCCGTCTCACCCAAGACCCTCGTGTTGCCTCTAAAGAAAGGTCGCGACATGAATGCCCTGACAATCACGTTGGGCACGATTGGAGCACTGCTCAGCCTGTTGTGTTGGGCGTCGTTCCTCAGCGGCGCGTGGAAGATCGGCAAGGCCGTGACGATCGGCCAGTCCGCGCCGGATCGGTGGCGACCGTTCTTCCCGCGATTCAAGACCATGATCGTGGAGTTCATCGCGCACACGCGGATGAACAAGTTCCGCACCGTCGGCTGGGCGCACTGGCTGGTCATGATCGGCTTCCTCGCCGGTGCGCAGTTCTGGTTCATGGCCTACGGGCAGACCTTCGATCCCACCTGGTCGTGGCCGTTCATCGGCGAGACCTGGTGGTTCCATCTCGGTGACGAGATCCTCGGCGTCGGCACCGTCGTCGGCATCGCGACGCTGATGATCATCCGCCAGCTGAACCACCCGCGCCTGCCCGCGCGCCTGTCGCGCTTCAGCGGCTCGAAGTTCGGTCCGGCGTACTTCGTCGAGTGGGTCGTGCTCACCGAAGGCATCGGCATGGTGCTGGTGAAGGCCGGTGTGCTGTCGCTGACCGGGCACTCCACCTGGACCGACCCGATCACCGGGCAGATCGCCAAGATCATCCCGGCCAACGTCACGCTGATCTCGATCTTCGCGTTCGTCAAGCTGATGTCCGGCATGGTCTGGCTGTTCGTGGTCGGCCGCAACATCACCTGGGGCGTGGCCTGGCACCGGTTCTCGGCCTTCCCGAACATCTACTTCAAGCGTGAGGCCGACGGCGGCGTCGCCCTCGGCGCGGCCAAGCCGATGATCTCCAACGGCAAGGTCCTGGACATGGAGAACGTCGACCCCGATGTCGACAACCTCGGGGTCGGCCGCATAGAGGACTTCTCCTGGAAGGGCTGGCTGGACTTCAGCACCTGCACCGAGTGCGGTCGCTGCCAGTCGCAGTGCCCCGCCTGGAACACCGGCAAGCCGCTCTCGCCCAAGCTGCTGATCATGTCGCTGCGCGACCACGGCTACGCCGCCGCGCCGTACCTGCTGGCCGGTGGCCGCAAGGATCCCGGCGGCGACGAGATCGGCCTGGTCGACGCCGACGGCAAGCCCGACGAGGCGAAGCTGGCCAAGATCCCCGAGGCCGCGCGCCTCGAGGCCGAGCGCCCGCTGATCGGCGGCGAGGACGTCAACGGCGTCATCGACCCCGAGGTCCTGTGGAGCTGCACCAGCTGTGGCGCCTGCGTCGAGCAGTGCCCGGTGGACATCGAGCACGTCGACCACATCATCGACATGCGCCGCTACCAGGTGCTGATCGAGTCGGAGTTCCCGTCCGAGCTCGCCGGTCTGTTCAAGAACCTGGAGAACAAGGGCAACCCGTGGGGCCAGAACTCCAAGGACCGCCTCAACTGGATCAAGGAAGTCGACTTCGACATCCCGGTCTTCGGCAAGGACGCCGACAGCTTCGACGGCTACGAGTACCTGTTCTGGGTCGGCTGCGCCGGCGCCTACGAGGACCGCGCCAAGAAGACCACCAAGGCGGTCGCCGAGCTGCTCGCCACCGCGGGCACCAAGTTCATGGTGCTCGGCGCCGAGGAGACCTGCACCGGTGACTCGGCCCGCCGCGCGGGCAACGAGTTCCTCTTCCAGCAGCTGGCCATGCAGAACATCGAGGTCATCAACTCGGTGTTCGAGGGTGTCGAGCAGTCGAAGAAGAAGATCGTCGTCACCTGTGCGCACTGCTTCAACGCGCTCAACAACGAGTACCCGCAGGTCGGTGGCACCTACGAGGTCGTGCACCACACCCAGCTGCTGAACCGCCTGGTGCGGCAGAAGAAGCTGGTGCCGGTGGCCTCGGTGTCGCAGAACATCACCTACCACGATCCCTGCTACCTGGGTCGGCACAACAAGATCTACAACGCGCCGCGTGAGCTCATGGAGGCCTCGGGTTCGACCCTGGTCGAGATGCCGCGCCACGGCGAGCGGTCCATGTGCTGTGGTGCCGGTGGCGCCCGGATGTGGATGGAAGAGCAGCTCGGCAAGCGCATCAACGTCGACCGCGTGGACGAGGCACTGTCCACCAACCCGACCAAGATCGCGACCGGCTGCCCGTTCTGCCGCGTCATGCTCACCGACGGTGTCACCGCGCGTCAGGAGCAGGGTCAGGGCGAGGGCGTCGAGGTCGTCGACGTCGCGCAGCTGATGCTCGACTCGATCACCCGGGTCGACGCCGCCGAGCTGTCGGCGAACCTGCTCGTCGTCCAGGAGCCGAAGGCCGAACCGGAGCCCGAGCCCGAGCCGGAACCCGCGCCGGTCGCCGAGGTAGCCGAGGAGGCCGCCCCGAAGGCCGCGCCGACCGGTGGTGGCCTCGGCATGAAGGGCGCCGCCAAGGCGCCCGGTGGCGGACTGGGCATGAAGGGTGCCGCGAAGGCACCCGGCGGTGGACTCGGCATGAAGGGTGCCGCCAAGGCGCCGGGTGCGCAGGCACCCGCCGCCGAAGCCGCGCCCGCCGCGGCCGCACCCGCCAAGGGTCTGGGTATGAAGGGTGCCGCCAAGGCGCCCGGCGGCGGACTCGGCATGAAGGGCGGTGCGAAGGCGCCGGGTGCGAAGGCAGCCGACGCGGCGCCCGCCGCCGAGACCGCGGCCCCCGCGGCTCCGGTCAAGGGTCTGGGCATGAAGGGTGCCGCCAAGGCACCCGGTGGCGGACTCGGCATGAAGGGTGGCGCGAAGGCCCCCGGCGCGAAGGCTCCGGCCGCTCCCGCCGAGGCCGCGGCGCCCGCCGAAGCCGCACCCGCACCGGCCGCCCCGCCGGTCAAGGGTCTCGGCATGAAGGGCGGTGCCAAGGCTCCGGGTGCGAAGGCTCCCGGCGCGAAGGCCCCCGCCGCCGCGGCTCCGGCCGCCGCTCCGGCAGCAGCAGCGGCCCCGGCCGCCGAAGCTCCCGCCGCGGAGCCGGTCTCGGCCCCCACCGAGACCAAGCCGACGGTCGCCGCCAAGGGCCTGGCCATGAAGTCCGGCTTCAAGCGCCCCGGCCCGAAGGCCCCCGGCGCCGCAGCCCCGGCCACCCCGGCCCCGGCTGAGCCGACGGCCCCGGCTGAGCCCGAAGCCACGGCGGAACCGGCCACCCCGGCCGAGCCCACCAACGGCAACGGCACCCCGCCGGTGGCCCCGCCGACCGCCAAGCCCGGCGGCCTCGGCTTCAAGTCCGGCGCGAAGGCCCCCGGCCGCAAGAACTGACAACTGAACACAGCGAGAGGCGCGGATTCTTCGGAGTCCGCGCCTCTTCGCTTCTCGTGTGGACCCCGATCCCGCGGACCGGTTCGTGCATGAGCACCATGGTCGCGCTCCCCCGGGAAATCGTTCCGAGGGTAGAGGTGGTGGCCGACAGGTCGACCTAGGGTGAGCGAATGGTCGATGAACGAGTCGCGGTCTGGCTGCGCGCGCGGACGGCGCACGCGGACGCGGTCATCGTGATCGCGCTGATCACAGTGTGTTTCCTGGCCGGAGCACTGGTCGACGCCGGGCCGGACTACTTCGCCTTCTCGGTGGCCCTGCTGGTTCCGCTGACCTGGCGGCGGAGATGGCCGGAGTGGTCGGCCGCAGTCGTCGCGGTGGTGGCGCTCGTCCAGTGGGCGACGGTCCAGGCCACGACCGGCGCGCTGCCCGCCGATATCGCCGTGCCGCTCGCGGTCTACACCCTCGCAGCCTATGCCGATCGGTGGGCGAGCCGCGCGGGTCTCGTGGCGGGGTTGGCTGGGGCGGCGCTGGGCGGCTGGAGTTGGCCGCAGCTTCCGATGCCGGCGTCGGCGCATGTGCTCGTCGGGGTGTCCTTGGCGGGCGCGGTCGTCGCGGCATGGCTCGGCGGCGCCTGGCAGCGTGCCCGTCGCGGCGAGTTCGAGGCGCTGGCTCGACAGACCGCGCTGCTCGAGCGCGAGCAGGAACAGCGGACCCGGATGGCGGTGCTGTCCGAGCGGAACCGGATCGCCCGCGATATCCACGACATCCTCGCGCATTCGCTGGCCGTGATCGTCGCGCAGTCCGACGGTGGTCGCTACGCGGCGCCGGCCGAACCGCGGCGCGCGGTCGAGGCGCTGACCGCCATCGGTGACCAGGGCCGCGCCGCCCTCGCCGAAACCCGCCGCGCCATCGGCGTCCTCCGCGAGGACGACCGCGACGAGCCCGATCCCGCCCCGGCACCGGGGATCTCGGACTTGACCCGCCTGGCCGGCGACCTGAGCGACGCCGGCCTGCCGGTGGACCTGACCGTCGACCTGGCCGGGGAGCCGCTCGACACCGGCGTGAGCCTGGTCGTCTACCGCCTCGTCCAGGAAGGTCTGACCAATATCGTCAAACACGCCGGAGCCGGTGCGCGCGCGGAGGTTTCGGTGCACGTCGACGATGCCTGCTTACAGGTCAGCGTCCGGGACGACGGACACGCCGAGGGTGGGTCCGTCAGTGCCGGATACGGCCTCGTCGGCATGCGCGAGCGCGTCGCCGCCTACGGCGGCAGCATGGAGTTGCGCCGCCGCTCCGACAGCGCCGGGCATCTCCTCCAGGCCCGCATTCCCCTGGCGGTCCACCGATGATCGGGGTGCTCCTGGTCGAGGACCAGGCCCTGGTGCGGGCCGGGTTCCGCATGGTGGTCGATTCCCAGCCAGATCTTCGGGTAGTCGGCGAGGCTGCCGACGGCGCCGCCGCCCTCGCCGCGGCCGGGCGGCTGGCGCCGGATGTGGTCGTCATGGATGTCCGGATGCCGGGGATGGACGGCATCGAGGCCACCCGTCGGCTGACGGCCGCGCGTCATCCGCCCAAAGTGCTGGTCCTCACGACCTACGACCTCGACGATTACGCGGTCGCCGCCGTGCGCGCGGGCGCGAGCGGATTCCTGCTGAAAGAGGCGCCGGCGGAGGTCTTCCTGTCCGCGGTGCGCAGCGTGCACGGCGGTGACGCGGTGCTCGCCGCGTCCACCACCCGGCGCCTGCTCGATCGGCTCGCCCCGCCGATCGATCCGGCGGCGCGACAGCTGGTGGCCACCCTCACCGGCCGCGAGCGCGACGTACTCACCGAAATGGCCAGGGGATCGTCCAATGCCGAGATCGCGATGGCGCTCGACATCGGCGCGGGCACCGTGAAAACCCATGTGCGCCATATCCTCACGAAACTGTCGGCGCGAGACCGGGTGCGGGCGGTCATCATCGCGCACGAAGCCGGACTCGCCCGCGGCGGGCCGCGTTAGCCGTCACTCCCGTCGGCACTGGAGGTCGGCCGCGGGCAGGACACCGTCGAGCAGATACCGCTCGACGGCGGTGTCGACGCAGCGCGAGCGCTCGAACAGGTAGACGCCGTGCCGGAACACGCCGGTCATCGTCACCGAGCGCGACCCGGACAGCGCCGCGCGCAGTGCCCGCTGCCCGGCGATCGGTGCGACCGGATCTCCCTCGGCGCCGACGAGCAGCGCCGGGGCCGAGGTATCGATCTCGGTGGCGGGTTCGACCGGGCGCGTCGGCCACACCGCGCACGGGGTGAGGTGACGGGCCAGGGCGCCGAACAGCGGTTCGGCGACGCGATGCTCCTCGATGTCGGCGTAGTGGGCTTCGACATCCCTGGCGGCTCGATCCGCGCATTGATTGGCGACTGTCGCGCTGAACCCGAATTCGGGGATCACCTCGGTCTCGGCGTAGAGGGCGAGCTTGGCGGCCGAACTCGGCGGCAGGTCGACGACCAGGCCGCGCGACGCGTCGGACAGCGCGCGCACGAGCGCGCCGAACTCGGTGTACGACTCGTCGGTGTCGTCGACGGTCAGCAGCAGGCCGGGAACCATGTCCGCCGTGAGCGTGATCCCGGCGACCACAGGAGGACGCTCGGCGATCCGGGCGGCCATGGCGTCCACTTCGGCGAGCACCGCCTGCTGTGTCGTACCGAGGCCGAGTTCCGGGTCGTGGTCGGCGGCCCAGCGGGCCCAGTCCGCCAGCGCGGCCGCGGTGGCCGGTGCCGTGGCGCGGGTGAGATCGGGGCCGGGCGCCCGCGGATCGAGGGCGCTGTCGAGCACCATCCGGTCGACGGTGTCACCGAACATCTGCAGGTAGACGGCGCCGAGATAGCTGCCCCACGACCAGCCGAGATACGACAGCCGTTGCTGGCCGAGCAGTGTCCGCAGCAGATCGAGGTCGCGCGCCACGGCGCGGGTCGAGGCGTGCGGCAACAGTTCCCGATGCGGTGCGCACCGCTGCGCCAGATCCCGCGCCACGTCGACGGTGCGGTCGAACCCGGCGCGGTCGGTCGGCGCGCCCTGTGCGATGCCGAGATACTCGCCCGTCGGCCAGCCACACTCGAGCGGACTGCTCGCACCGAAGAATCGCGGGTCCAGCGCGACCAGGTCGTAGCGCTGCGCCAGTTCCGGCGCGGCCGGATAGCCACCCTCATGGCCCTCGACCAGCATCGGCACCCCCTCGCGTGACGGGCCGGGTCCGCCGGTCTCCACGACCAGGGTCCCGAGCCGCCGGACTGGATCGCTCGCGGGCCGCAGCGCGACCGCGATCGTGACCGTCGGCCCGAACGGACGCGCGTAATCCACCGGCGCCTGGAACTCCCCGCACCGCGCGCCCACCGCGGCCAGCCCGCGCCCCACCGCGTCCTCCGGCGAAGTGTCGCAGTCGTGCCATTCGATCCGCTGGTTCCCGATCCGATCCGGCAGCGTTCCGTGCGACGGCGCCACCTGCTCAGGTGCCGCACAACCGATCACCGCTGCCGCGGCACACCCCGTCGCGACCGCGGCCGCGCTCCGTCCACTGGTGAAGATTCCCATGGTCGAACGGTATTTCCGCCCCGCCGTCGCCCGCGTCTACCGGCTGAGTGACTTTGTCGGCCGCGCATTCCGCCGCCGGGAAGAGGCCACCTCAGCAGTCGGCGAACCAGGCCTTGACGTACCCCGCCGACTGATAGGCGTAGTCCCAGGCCCAGCGGGCCGGGGAGAGGTGGGGTTTCGGGTCGACGAAGAGGAGTTCGCCCGGCCAGCAGGTGCCGAGGATGTAGCGGGCTCGGGAGACGTGTGGGGTGAAGGTGACGACGATGACGCGGGACCAGCCGGTGCCGAGGCGGGCCAGTTCGCGGCCTTCGCCGAGGGTGGTGCGGGGGCTGGGGTCGAAGCAGATGACCTCGAAGCTGTAGCCGCCGTGGCAGATCCGGTTCACCATCGGGCTGTGTTCGTAGGGGTTGGAGACGAGGACGCGCGGTGCGTAGCCTTCGGCCGCCAGTCGCAAGCCGAGCTGTTCGCGACCGTCGTGGGCGCCGCCGAGGACCAGGATCGCGTCGGCGGGCAGCGGCGCGTCGACGCGCGGACGCACATACACCGGCCACAGCGCGGCCACCGCGACGATCACCGCGAGCAGCAGCGCACCGAGGACGACAACGGACCGGCGCACCGGCCCGATGCTAGCGACGCGCCGCCACCCGACCCCACCGACACGTCCACACCCGCGGACACCCTGCACACCCACGATCCGAACCTTGCACCCCAACAGCACCCATCACCGCAGGTAGCAGCCTCGCGAATGCCGCCGACCAGCCGATGTCTCCCCCTGTACACCAGATGTTGCGCCCGCTCTTGCCTCGCTGACGCGGCGTAGCCACGCGCGCGGCTTACCAACAGAACTATGCGATGCACAGTCTTCGGAACGGGGTACCTGGGGGCCACGCATGCCGCGTGTATGGCCGAGCTGGGGCACGATGTGGTCGGGGTGGATGTGGATCCCGGCAAGGTGGCCAAACTGGCCGACGGTGTGGTGCCGTTCTACGAACCCGGTCTGGACGAGGTGCTCCAGCGCAACCTCGCCGCGGGCCGCCTGCGGTTCACCACCGACTACGAGGACGCCGCGGCCCACGCCGACGTGCACTTCCTCGGTGTCGGCACACCGCAGAAGAAGGGCGAGTACGGCGCCGACCTGAAATACGTCCACGCCGTGGTCGACACGCTGGCGCCGATGCTGGAGCGCCCGGCGATGATCGTCGGCAAGTCCACCGTGCCGGTCGGCACCGCCGCGGCCCTGGGGGAACGGGCCCGCGCGGCCGCGAACGTCGACGTCGAGGTGGCCTGGAACCCGGAGTTCCTGCGCGAGGGCTTCGCCGTGCAGGACACCCTGCGCCCGGATCGCCTGGTCCTCGGCATCGACCACGCCCGGGAACGATCGACGTGGGTCGAGGAGCAGATCCGCGAGATCTACGCCGAGCTGATCGCCGCCGAGATCCCCTTCCTGCTCACCGATCTGGCCACCGCCGAACTGGTGAAGGTCTCGGCGAACGCCTTCCTGGCGACCAAGATCTCGTTCATCAACGCGGTCTCGGAGGTCTGCGAGGCGACCGGCGCCGATGTCACGATGCTGGCCGACGCGCTCGGCTACGACGCCCGCATCGGCCGCCGATTCCTCAACGCCGGACTCGGTTTCGGCGGCGGCTGCCTGCCCAAGGACATCCGCGCGTTCATGGCCCGCTCCGGTGAGCTGGGCGCCGACCACGCGGTGGCGTTCCTGCGCGAGGTCGACAACATCAACATGCGCCGCCGCACCAAGGTGGTCGACATGGCCGCGCGGGCCTGCGGCGGCTCGCTGCTCGGCGCGAACGTGGCGGTCCTGGGCGCGGCGTTCAAGCCGGAGTCCGACGACGTGCGCGATTCGCCCGCGCTCAACGTCGCCGGGATGATCCAGCTGCACGGCGCGGTCGTCACCGTGTACGACCCGAAGGCGGTGGAGAATTCGCGCCGGGTCTTCCCGACGCTGAACTACGCCACCTCGGTCGCCGAGGCCTGCGATCGCGCCGACGTGGTCCTGGTCCTGACCGAATGGAACGAGTTCACGGCATTGACCCCCGCCGATCTGGATCCGGTGGTGCGGACCCGGTCGATCATCGACGGCCGCAATTGCCTGGACCGTACTGCCTGGCGGGACGCCGGGTGGGTGTACGCCGGACTCGGTACCCCGTAGAGTGGCGATCCAAGCGGGGGCTGCCGGGCATCGTCCCGAGTGTGCAGGCTCCGCATGTCGTGCAGTAGGGAACGAGATGGGCAGCTGATGAGCGCGGTATTGGGAGTATCGGTGGGCGCCGGCACGGTGCGCCTCGCGCGCCCGCAACACGGTGGCCCCCACGGATTCGTCCCGCCGTATTCCTTCGAACTGCACACCATTTCGATGCCCGAGCACCAGGCCGAGGAATCGGCCGCCGACACGATCGCCGCGACGCTGGCCGCCGCGCCCGAGGTCGCGGCCACGACGGTCACCTTCCGCAGTGAACCGCAGGCCAGGGCGATCCGGGCCGCGATGGCCCGGCGTCAGCTCACCAACTATCAGCTGGTTCCCGAAGCGGTTGCCGCCGTGCACTTCGCGCACGCGACCACCGACATGCGCGAGGTGTCCACGCTGGCGGTCTACGACCTGGGCAGCTCGGGTCTGACGGTGAGCGTGGTCAACGCCCGCACCAGCGACGTCTACCAGTGCGAGCGGATCAGCGACATCAGCGGCGACTACCTGGATTCGCTGATCCGGGAGCAGCAGATCGCCTCGGGCCGGATCGCGCATCCGGCCGACCCGGTGGGTCTGGCCGAGCTGGACGCGCTGTGCCGGGCCGCCAAGGAGCAGCTGTCGAGCACCAATGCCGTCGCGCTGCCCAGTGAGCAGGGCCTGGTGCTGCTCACCCAGGAGAACTTCGAAGCGCTGATGATGCTGGCGATCGAGTCGTCGGCGCGGATGACCCGCGATGTGATCATCCGCGCGCAGCATCCGGTGCAGGCGATCATGGTGATCGGCGGCGGCGCGCGGATTCCGCTGATCGCCCGGGTGCTGGAACGCACGATCGGGGTGCCGGTGATCGTGCCCGCCGAGCCGGAGACCGCGCTGGCCCGTGGCGCCGCGCTGCTCGCGCGGCCCGCGCAGGTCCAGCAGGCGCCCGCGAGTCCGGCGCCCGCCCCGACGACCGAGATCGACGACGCGACACCGGCCTGGCTGACCGCGCCCGCACGCCGTCGTCGGCCGCTGAGTTCGCTGACCAGCCGCAACGGCAACAATCGCCGCGAACTGAACGCCGCCGTGCTGACGGTGAGCTCGCTCGTGGTGGTCGCCGCGATCGGCCTCGGGCTCGGTTACGGCCCCGAGGTGCTCGAGCGCGGCAATTCCAGCGACGGCTCCCAGGCGGTGCCCGAGTCGACCGCGCCCCGGCCGACCCTGGCCGGCCCGTCCTCGGCGGCCGCCCCGACCACCGACGCGGTGCACGCGACGGTGGCCGCGCCGCCGGTGACCAGGCAGGACTCGCAGCCGACCACCTCGACTCCGCCGCCGCAGGGCCCCAACACCATCACCGTGGTACCGGGGCTGCCGCCGATCATCGTCCCGACGATCCCGCCGGTGGT
Organism: Nocardia sp. NPDC003269; assembly: GCF_042888005.1. Classification (NCBI taxonomy): domain Bacteria; kingdom Bacillati; phylum Actinomycetota; class Actinomycetes; order Mycobacteriales; family Nocardiaceae; genus Nocardia; species Nocardia sp. NPDC003269. The sequence continues at coordinate 1,518,951 of NZ_JBIAPA010000001.1, read as the reverse complement.
GTTGCCCGGCTTCCCGCCGGCGGGTCAGTAGCGCTCAGTTCCTGGCGTGCCGGGCCCGCTGCGGCGGCGCGGCGACCTGCTTGGCGCCGAACGGCCGGGCCAGCAGCACCGCGATCAGGGTCGTCAACGGCACCGACAGGGCCAGTGCGATGCCACCGACCGCCGACCGCGCGATCTCGATGGCGACGGCGTCGCCGGTGAGCACGTCGTTGATGGACCGCCCGGCGACGCTGAACAGCAGCAGCAGCGGCAGCGCGCCACCGGCGTAGGCGAGCACCAGGGTGTAGACGGTGCTGGCGATGTGGTCGCGCCCGACCCGCATGGCCGCGGTGAAGATCGCCCCGCGGGACGCGCCTTGGTCGAGCGCGGCGAGCTCGAACGCCGCCGAGGCCTGGGTGATGGTGACGTCGTTGAGCACACCGAGCGAACCGATGATGAAGCCGGCCAGCAGCAACCCGGTGATGCTGACGTGCTGGATGTAGGTGGCCACGTTGGTGTTCTGCTCTTCGGAGAGCCCGGTGAGATTGGTGATCTCGAGCGCCACCCAGGACAGCAGCGCCGCGACGAGCATCGAGGCGAGCGTGCCGAGCAGCGCGGAACTGGTCCGCAGGTTCACCCCGTGGGCGAGATAGAGCACCACGTAGAGGATCAGCGCGCCCGACACCAGCGCCACCGGGATCGCGGGCTTGCCGTCGAGCAGCGCGGGCAGCAGGAACATCACGACGACCGCGAACGCGAACACGAGCCCGAGCAGCGCCCGGAACCCGCGCCACCGCGCGACCACACAGATGACGATCACGAACGCGAGCACGATCACCAGCAGCGGCAGTCCGCGCGAGTAGTCGTCGAAGTCGTAGATGGTCGTGCCGCTGGGGTCGGCCGCGCGCACGATCCGGATGTCGTCGCCCGCCCGCAGGTCGGGCTGTCCCGGTCCCGGCGCGATTTCGAACAGCGTCTTCTTGCCCTCGTCCGGCCCGGAGCGGATGTCGACCACGCTGCGCTGACAGGTGTAGGAGGCGGCCCGCGGCTCGACCGGCTGCCCGGTGAACACCCGCCCGTTCGACGGACTCCCGCACGGCCCGATGTCCTGCAGCACCACGGTCCCGGCCTCGGTCTGCACCGCCCCACCCGACACGGTCTGCATCGGCAGCGGAATCTCGACATGCTGCGCGCTCGGCCACAGCATCGCGGTCGCCACCAGCACCACCACCCCGATCACCGCGAGCAGCCCCACAACGACCTTCGCCGCCGTATCCCCGATAGCGATGGGCCCCGAATGATCGTGATGGTGATGGTGGTGATGATCGCTCACCGCCAAAGCTTAAAGGATGTCGTTTTCAAGAACGACCCGACGCAACCCCGCGATCACGCGAGAACATGGGTAACTCACCGGGAACGGGCTACCGAAACCCACCCACCAACCACCGGCCGCCAACGCAAAACTCCCCGGGACTCGGTCTGGCCTGAATCCCGGGGAGGCGGTGCTGCGCTGTGGGGGCGGCGGAGAGCAGGGGGATGTCTCCGCCGCCCGCAGGCAGGCGCCCAGGGGGGTAGGCGCGCTTACCTGAGGCTCTCGATTGTCCAGGGGGGGTAGACAACCGGGCCGGGCGCCGAAGCGCCGAGGACTACTGTACACAAAACTTGGACTTTTGCACTAGTAGCTCTTCAAAATCTCCGAGATTCCGAACTTGGAGTCTGTTTTGGTCTATCTATACAGATGACCAGGTTGCCCAAACCCCTGAAACTCACTGGTCACAGCCCCGCGCGGTGAGGACTCACTGACGGTAGCTGGCGAGGAAGTTGCCGAACCGCTCGATCGCCACCGCCAGATCCCGCGCCCAGGGCAGGGTCACGATCCGCAGGTGGTCGGTGTCGGGCCAGTTGAACCCGGTGCCCTGCACCATCAGGATCTTCTCTTGCAACAACAGATCGAGCACAAGCTTCCCGTCGTCGTGGATCTCGTGCACATTCGGATCCAGTCGCGGGAAGGCGTACAGCGCGCCCCGCGGCTTCACGCAGGACACCCCGGGGATCATGTTGAGCCGCTCCCACGCCACGTCGCGCTGCTCGAGCAACCGCCCGCCGGGCAGGATCAGGTCCTCGATGCTCTGGTGCCCGCCGAGCGCCACCTGGATCGCGTGCTGGGCGGGCACGTTCGGGCACAGCCGCGAGGAGGCGAGCAGATCGATGCCCTCGAGGAAACCGGCCGCGTGCTCCTTGGGCCCGGTGATGGCCAGCCAGCCGGAGCGGTACCCCGCCACCCGGTACGCCTTGGACAGGCCGTTGAACGTCAGGCACAGCAGATCGGGCGCCAGCGAGGCCAGCGAGATGTGCTTGGCGTCGTCGTAGAGGATCTTGTCGTATATCTCGTCGGCCAGCAGCAGCAGGCGATGCTTGCGCGCCAGGTCGACGATCTGCTGCAGCACCTCCGCCGAGTACACCGCACCCGTCGGGTTGTTCGGGTTGATCACCAGCAGGGCCTTGGTCTTGTCGGTGATCTTCGATTCGATATCGGCGATATCGGGCTGCCAGCCGTTGGCCTCGTCGCACAGGTAGTGCACCGGGGTGCCGCCGGCCAGGCTGGTCATGGCCGTCCACAGCGGGTAGTCGGGCGCCGGGATCAGCACCTCGTCGCCGTTGTCGAGCAGCGCCTGCATGGTGACGGTGATCAGCTCGGAGACGCCGTTGCCCAGGTAGACGTCGTCGACGTCGAGCTCGGGGAAGCCGGGCACCAGCTCGTATCTGGTGACGATCGCGCGCCGCGCCGACAGGATGCCCTTGGACTCGGAGTACCCCTGCGCGTACGGCAGCGCCGCGATCATGTCGCGCATGATCACGTCGGGCGCCTCGAACCCGAACGGGGCTGGATTGCCGATGTTCAGCTTGAGGATGCGGTGCCCCTCGGCCTCCAAACGCGCCGCGTGTGCGTGTACCGGCCCACGGATCTCGTAGACCACGTCCTGCAGCTTCTTCGACTGCTCGAGAACGCGCGGCGGCACATGCGGCGATTGAGGACTCACCCGACCAATGGTGCCATCCGCCGCAAACCGGTTTCCGGCGCACCGCCCCTCATCTGCCTGGTGGCAGGCCCGCGGCGGCGGTGGCGCCGCAGAATTCCTCGATCCGCTCGTCGAGCTGGCGGGCCTCGAGCGCGTCGCGATAGGCGGGCGCGGCGATCCGGCGCCGCACCCCGGTCAATCGCTCGCCGAGCTGGGCGATGCGGCGGTCCTCGGGCAAGCCCAGGACCGGGCGCAGGGCGTCGGCGGCGCCGTCGATGCTGCCGTTGATGAGGTGGGCCGCGGCGTTGTCGACCCGGGCCAGTGACTCGGCGCCATAGGAGCGCTGCAGGGCGGGCCCGCTGGAGTACAGGGTGATGGCCCGTTCGGTGGCGGCCAGCGCCTGCTCGGCGCGGCCGAGCTGGATGCAGGTGGCGCCCGCGTAGTAGGCGGCCTTCGGCGCGCCGAAGCCGAACACGCCGCCGATCTCGTCGTGCAGTTCGTCGCGCCGGTCGCTGACGACCGTCTCGGCGGCACGCAGGCACCGGTCGGTCTCGGCGTCGCTGCCCAGCCGCGCCCACACCCTGGCCTCGATATTGAGCAGCCGGACCCGGGCCAGGCCCTGCCCGGCGAATTCCTGGCCGCTGCGCGCCAATTGGACCGCGTTGCGCGGCCGGTCCGACCAGTTCTCGATCAGCGCGTGCATGCCGCGGGTCCACGCGCGTAAGCCGTTGTGCCCGCTGAGTTCGGCGTATGCCCAAGCGGCCCTGATCTGTTCGCCCGCGGCGTCGAGGTACCCCAGGTCGGTGCTGGCGTTGGCCATCAGACCAGACAGGGTGCCCGCGAGCAGGTAGAGGTGACTGGTGTCGCCGGGCTTCTGCTGCCCGTCGAGTAGTCGGTACACCCGGCGCCGCACCCGCAGCATCTCGACCATCATCGGCGCGGGCGCGGCGTGCACGTACTCGTTGGCGATGCGCCGGACGTCGGCGTCGAGCTGTGCCAGCGTCGTCGCGCCCACATTGGTGCTCTCCGCCGCGGCCGCGTGTTCGCTCGCCTCGTGCGCAGCCGCCATGATCAACTCCCTCTCCGACATCACCTCGGACACAGCGCCTTTGATCGCACCGGCGTCGACGAAAGCGAGCAGGTCGGCGTCGGCGCCGGTGGGCGCCAAAAGAGTAGAGAAACGTGCGCGGACGACGTCGTCGGACCGAGCCAGCGACGTGTCGAGCGCGGCTTGATTCACCGGCCGCGGACGCACCCGCGCGCCACCGGCCTCCCATTTCGAGACCAGGCGTTCGTGCACGCCGAGATGAGCCGCGAACTCCCGGATGCTCATTCGTTTGGCATCGCGAAGAGCTCTGGCCTCCCTGCCTGTCCACTCCCCGACCACGGCGTCACCTCATCCGACGGACTACTGCCTCCAGAGTACGAGTGCGACAGTGAGACACACCACATCTTCGCGGAATCGGTTGCCTGAGGCAGTGAAAGGGCGGTGCGGGGCAGTGGTCGCGCGCACGCGTAGCAGCGATCCTGGAAAGGTGGAAGCCAGAACTGTCGATGACTGGGTGTCTTGCTACCAGCGCGAATTCGGGCTACCCGTTCGCGAGCGCGGTGGCTTCGTGATGCTGCCGATCACCGATCGGCTCTGCGTGGTGCATCTGCCGACCACGCGGGCCGAGTCGGTGCTCGCGACCTTACGGGAGCAACGCCGGGCCGGTCCGGTGCTGGCCAGGCAGATCCGCTGGAGCCTGCTCACCGAACCCGACGCCCGGCCACCGGCCGAGGTGATCACCGAGCTGGCGGGTCTCGATATCGATATCCCCGGCGTCGGCAGCGCGGTCATGCTGCCGACCAGCCTGGGCCGCTGGAGCCGCGAGGGCTGTCACTGGGTGCGGCCACCGAGCCGCGAGGACGTGCTGCCGCCGCTGTCGCTGGTGCTGCACCTGGCGCTGGCGGTGACCCCTCAGCGGGTCTCGACGGCGCTGAGCGAGGCGGGCGGCAAGGGGAAGTTGAGGTACGACCGCGACGGCGTCGGCCCGCGCTGCCCCTGATACTTCGAGCCTGCCGCGGCGCTGCCGTACGGGTGCTCGGCCGGGCTGCTCAGCCGGATCAGGCACAGCTGCCCGATCTTCATTCCCGGCCACAGCGTGATGGGCAGGTTCGCCACGTTCGACAGCTCCAGGGTGATGTGCCCGCTGAACCCCGGGTCGATGAACCCCGCCGTCGAGTGGGTGAGCAGCCCGAGCCTGCCCAGGCTCGACTTGCCCTCCAGCCGCCCGGCCAGGTCGTCGGGCAGCGAGCACACCTCGAGGGTGGACCCGAGCACGAACTCGCCCGGGTGCAGCACGAACGGCTCACCCGGCTTGGGCTCGACCAGGCTGGTCAGCTCGTCCTGCTGCATGGCCGGGTCGATGTGGGTGTAGCGACTGTTGTCGAACACCCGGAACAACCCGTCCAGGCGCACGTCGATGCTCGACGGCTGCACCATCGAATCCAGCATCGGTTCGACACCGAGACGCCCAGCGGCGATCTCGGCCCGGATGTCACGATCGGAGAGCAGCACGCGCCCAGTGTAAGCAGCCTGATGCCGCAGGTAGACCGCCCCCACCCCCGGAGCGCGCGGGCACCCGTGTCGGTGGCCTCGGCGAATCGATGTCACCGGCGAGACCACCGACGGCGGAATGCCGGGCGTTACTGCGTCGGCTGGACGATGCCGCCGGGCCCGGTCGGCGGGGACTTCACGGTCGGGTTGACGATGCCGCCCGGTCCCGTCGGCGGCGGCGCCACCGTGGTCGGGTTGACGATCCCACCCGGGCCGGTCGGCGGTGGCGCCTCGGTGGTCGGGTTCACGATCCCGCCCGGCCCGGTCGGCGGCGCCTCGGTGGTCGGGTCGACGATGTCGCCCGGCCCGGCCGGAGGGACCGGCGCGTTGGTCTCGACCGGCGGTGCGGTCGATTCCTGGTGACCGCCGTGCTCGGCCGACGTGGTCGTCGTCGCGCTGGTGGTCGTCTTACTGGTGGTAGTCCCGGTCTCGGACCCGGAATCGTCCGAGCACCCCGCCCCGAGCACGGCCAGCGCCGCGATCGCCGGAACCAACAGAACCCGCTTCATGCAGTCAGCCTTTCGCCATCCCGGCCCCACCCGACCCGACGCCACCGAGCCGAAACATCGAACCGGAGAACCTGTTACGCCGCACACCGCGACCCAACCGACCCCGCACGCAACGCTGACCAACTGTGCGGACCCGTCGACGCACTGTAGAACGCCACCCCACCGAAACGGCCCGGTTTCACCCCGCCCACCCGTCAACACCGGTCGACGCCCACTCGCCGAATCAAAGAGTTGACCGGCACACGAGCCGGTCTGATAGAGTCGCGAACGCGCTCGATGAACGCACGCCGATGTAGTTCAATGGTAGAACTTCTGCTTCCCAAGCAGACAGCGCGGGTTCGATTCCCGTCATCGGCTCCAGCACGAAAGCCCCCAGGTCACCCGGGGGCTTTCGTCGTTTCCGCCGGGTATGCGCACTCGGGCTCCGTGCCACACACGTGCCACTTCGGCCCGTAGATCACCAGTGAAAGACGCTCGGGGGTTCGCTCGGCGGCGGTTGTGGAGGATCGAGCGCAGGTTCGGGTGGCCGTCGACGCGCGAGCACCGCGAGCAGACCAGGAAACACAACCCAGCCGGTGACCAACACCAACCAGAACAACGGTGGTACCGGGACCGGGCCAGGCTCGGGATGCTCGAACGTAAAAGTCCTGAAAACCCCCGAAGCCCAAACGAGCCACAGCGCGAAATCGGCGAAGAACAACGAGCAGCCACCGATGATTACCCACCGCCACCCGCTCGCCGCACCGACGATCAATGCCACACCCGCCATCCCCGCGACAATCAGCTTGGCGACGAGCAGGGCACGACTACCTGCCGAGACTTCCTCGTCAGGCATACCTCCGACCAGCAGAAAAAACGCGTAGACCAACGCCAGAACGCCAGCGACACAGGCGCCGAGCCCGGACAAAACGCGCGTCCAGACACTCGATGACAACATGACGGCATGGTAGTCAGTCGATCTCGACGCTCCAGTACGAAAGCCCCCAGGTCACCCGGGGGCTTTCGTCGTTTCCGCGCTATTGACCCTTCAGGGCTCGGTCGGCGCGGTTGACCAAGGCCGCGGTGGTGAAGGTGCCGATGGTGAGGGCGACCATCAGGATCTTCGCGGGCCATGGCCCTTCGATGACGGCGCCGACGGTTCCCATCAGGACGAGGCCGCTCGCGGTGACCAGCATCGTCATCGCCCGGGTGGTTCCGTTGATCTCGCCGCGCAGAATCCGCCGTGACGCCGTGAGCAAGCTGAGGGCGAGAATCCCGGGCAGCAGCGCGACCACGCAGACGACGATCAGGTACTGGCGATCGACCAGGCCGGCCACCACGAGTCCGGCGGAGCAGGCCGCGAGCACGCTACCCAGCGCGATCCCGGCGGATCCGGCGAGGCGGGTCGATCGTCGAACCGCGGGCTGGTTCGCGTAGGGCGACGGCACGCCCGCCCGCATCGCATCGATCTGAGACATTCGAAAACCCCCGTGTGACAGTGGAAATGGCGGGCGAGAACGGCTTTCCGCAGCTCGTGCCGACTGTCCGAATCCCCCCGCCCGAAGGCTACCGTCCCCGATCACCCGCGAACAACCGATACCGAGCGTTCGAGGCAGCGCCGCCATCGACGACGAAGGCCCCGATCGTCGGATCAGGGGCCTTCGTCGTCGAATCAGCCCGCGTGCAGCGTGCGGAACTTGCTGCCGTGGAACACGAGTGGGTCGAGGTCCTCACGCGCGGCGACGCGGTTGACGCGCAGGATGACGACGAGGTGGTCGCCCGCGGGGACGTGGGTTTCCGGGACGCCCTCGATCCAGGCGGTGGCGCCGTCGATGAAGACGGCCTCGCCGGTGCCGCGGTGCAGGGCGGTCTCGCGGAAGCGGTCGCCGTTGCGGGCGCCGAGGGCCTTGGCGGCCGCCTGCTGGTCGGTGCCGAGCAGACTGAGGCCCAGGTGGCCGGCGCCGGCCAGTTTCGGCCAGGTCGACGAGGAGTTCTGCACGCAGAACGAGACCAGCGGCGGGTCGAGGGAGACCGGAACGAAGGTGCTCACCGCCAGGCCGTGCGGTGTGCCGTCGATCTCCGCGCACACCGCGACGACCCCGCTGGGGAAGTTCGCGAAGGCGCGGCGCAGCCCGGTGCCGTCGGCGGGAAAGTCCAAGAGTTCACGCATGATTCGTCGCCTCCACCGGCTGTTCGAGCAATGCCGTGACGACGGGCGCCCAGCGTTGGGCATACGCCTCGATGACGCCGTCCTCGGCGAAACCACGATCGGCGAGATAGAGCCCCGGCAGCGCCGCGGTCCCGCCGATCTCCACCAGCACCGGCTTGAGCAGCAGATCCGGCGCGAGCGCGTGGGCCGGCCCGGCGCCGAGCATCACCGGCACGGTGACCACGCCCGCCAGCCCGGTGCCGCCGTCGAACTGTTCGAGGAACAGTTTCAGCAGCCCGGTGTAGGTGGCCTTGAAGGTCGGGCTGGCGAAGACCACCAGCTCCGAGGCGGCGACGGCGCGCGCGGCCGCAGTGACCTCGGGGTCGCCCCAGCCGAGCAGGCCGGGGCCGAGAGTCACGAGATCGATCACCTCGGGTTCGGCGCCGGGGCGCAGCGCCCGCGCGACCCGCACGGCCGCGTCCAAGGTGCGAGACGCCGGCTTCGGATTGCCGACGACGACGGTCACTGTCACTGGATGTACCTCACTCTGTCTTTCGTCCGTGCTCAGATGACGCCGTGCAGCGGCGGCGGCCGATCGTGCAGCACCGCCCGGCCGATGTGCTGGTACTTCCAGCGCACCGGGTCGTGCAGGGTGTGGGTGCGCGCGTTGCGCCAGAAGTGGTCGAGCCGATGCCCGGCCGCGGCGCTGCGCGTGCCACCCACCTCGAATATCGCCGCCGACGCCTCGTTCGCAGCGCGATCGGCGAGGACCTTGGCGGTCGCGACCGCGATCGATGCCCGCGCGGCGTCGTCCCGGTGCTCGCCCGCGTCGGCCCGCTCGGCCGGGGGACGGAGGGCGTCCCCCGCCGCCGAGGTTCCGCGGATCGCCGCGTCGACCGCCGCACCGGCGACGACCAGCGAGGATTCCGCCGCGGCCACCGACACGGCCAGCTCGCCGAAGCGCTGCACCACCAGCGGATCATCGATCGCCCTGTCGACCCCGGCTTCGAACCACGGCCTGCTCCGCGTGCGCACGAATTCGGCGGCGGCTTCCAGCGCGCCCCGCGCGATGCCCGCATCGATCGCGGCGTGCAGCAGCTGGGCGAACGCGCCGTAGCCGGTCGGCGCGTGCACCGCGGCGGCGCGCGGGACCAGCTGGTCGGCGTCCACGGTCACCGCGTCGAACTCGACGGTGCCGCTGCCGGTCGTCCGCTGGCCGAGCGCGTCCCAGTCGTCGACGATGCGCACGCCCGGTTCCAGCGCGGCGACGAAGGCCACGTACTCCCCCGGCTCCCGGCCCGAAACACCCTGCGGGTCATCGAGTCTGGTCAGCACCGCGAGCACGTCGGCGAACAGCGACCCGGTGCAGTAGTACTTGGTGCCGTCGACGACGAACCGCCCGTCGACCGGACGCACCGTCGTGGCGATGTCGGCGACGGTGGCCCCGCCCCGTTCGGACTGCGCGTTGGCGATGCGCGCGCCGGCGAGCACCCGCCCGAAGTACTCCCGCTGCTGCGCGGGAGTTCCCGCCAGCCGCAACAGGTTCAGATACACGAAGTGACTGTGCGGCACCTGCGCGATGTTCGGATCGGCGCTCGCCAGGACGCGGAACACCTCGGCAACCACGCTCGGCGGCAGGTCGGCACCGCCGAAGGCCGCGGGCACCGTGATCGCCAGCAGCCCACTGGCCGAGAGCTGATCGAGTTCCTCGTGCGGCAGCCTGCGCGCGTGATCCCGCTCGGCCGCGCCGCGCGCGAAGTCGGCGGCGAGTTCGGCGGCGATCGCCAATGCCTGTGCGGCCGTGGTGATCCGCTCGGCGGTCACCACGGTCATCAGCGTCCCACCGCGACCGGGGTTGCGGCGGCCTCCAGCTCACGCACCAGCGGCAGCACCTTGGCGCCGAAGTACTCGATCTCCTCCTGGAAGTGCAGGAATCCGGCCAGGATGAGGTCGACACCGAGCGCCCGGTACGCCACGATCCGCTCCGCGATCTGCTCGGGCGTGCCGATCAGCCCGGTGCGGAAACCGTCGTTGTACTGGACCAGGTCCTCGAACGTGGAGTCGGCCCACATGCCCTTGCGATCGGCGGTCGAGGCCCCGGCCTGCTGCACGGCGTCGCGGAACCCCTGCACCGCGGGCTTGTTCGCCTTCTCGACGATCTCGCGCAGGGTGTCGCGGGCTTCGCGCTCGGTGTGGCGGGCGATGATGAAGCCGTTGAGCCCGAACTTCACCTCGCGGTCGTTGTCCCTGGCGACGGCGCGCAGATCGTCCAATTGCTCGGTGACACCGTCGAAGTCCTTGCCGTTGGAGAAGTACCAGTCGGCGTAGCGGCCGCCGTTGCGGCGCGCGGCGGTGGAGTTACCACCTTGGAACAGTTCGGGATTCGGCCGTTCCGCAGTGTTGAGCGGCTTGGGCTTGAGGGTGAAGTCGCGGATGCGGTAGAAGTCGCCGCCGTAGTTCACCGCGTCCTCGGTCCAGATCTTGCGGATCACCTCGAGGAATTCGGCACTGCGCCGGTACCTTTCGTCGTGCTCGAGCCACGGCTCGCCCAGCGCCTGGAACTCACCGGCGAACCAGCCGGACACGACGTTGATCGCGAACCGCCCACCGGAGAGGTGGTCGGCCGTCGCGCCGAACTTGGCCAGCACGGCCGGATGCCACAGCCCCGGATGGACCGCGGCGATCACCTTCAGCCGCTCGGTCGCCCCGAGCAGCGCGAGGCTGAACGAGGTCGACTCGTGCTGGTACTCCGCGCCATAGGAGGCGGTGTAGCGGACCTGGGAGAGCGCGTAGTCGAAACCGTTGCGCTCGGCGGTCTGCGCGAGCTTCTTGTTGTATTCGAAGTCCCAGCCGGTGCGCTGCTCGATCTCGCTGGTCACCAGCCCCCCGCTGACGTTGGGGACCCAGTAGGCGAACGAGACCTGGTCGGCGATTCTCTCCGTTGTCATAGCGGCTCCTTCTCGTCGGCGTTTCCAGTGCAACACCGGCGTGGGAGCCCGACGAGGGTTTGAATCGCCGCGATCGATACGGCCCGCGGCTCAGCGGCCCAGGTGCACGCAGTTCTCCGCGATCTTGGACTGCGCGGCGCCCACCTTGGCGGCGTCGTCCTGACCGAGCAGCTTGGCCGGATCACCGGACTGCGCGTTGGACACCATCACCCGCAGCCCGTCCTGCGACATGCCCGAATCCAGGAAGACCTGCGCCGCGCAGTCGGCCAGCTCCGGATTGGTCAGCCCCTTGTCCTGCAACGACTTCGACAGCTCCGCCTGGGTGACCGCGGGCGCCTCGTCGCCGCCGCCACAAGCAGATAGCACCGGCACGGCGAGCAGCGCCGCGGCGAGCAAACAGATCCGCACTCTCGAGTCCTCTCGATCGGCGCGCATCGGCCGATGCGCAGCCGTGGAGGATCATGCCGCACCGCCGCCGCGAGGGCCACACCGTCCTGCCCACGCAGAACTGACTCGCGAGTAAGGTAGCCCCATGGGAGACCACATCACCGTGCGCTTCGACAGCGATCGCGCATATATCGCCTTGAACCGGCCGGGCAAACACAACGGACTGACGCTGGAAATGCTCCGCGATCTCGTCGCCGCGGCCCGAAAAGTGGCCGAGCACAAAGAGACCCGGGTCGTCATTGTCAGCGGTAACGGTCCCAGTTTCAGTAGCGGACTCGATATCGCGGCGGCCACCCGCGATCCGCTGGCTATCGTCCGGGAATTTCTCCCGCGACCGTGGCGCGGAACGAATACTTTTCAGGAAGCCTGCTGGGCCTGGCGCCGCCTCGACGTGCCGGTGATCGCCGTGGTACACGGACGCTGCTACGGCGGCGGCCTCCAGCTCGCGCTGGCCGCCGACTTCCGGATCGCCTCGCCGACGGCGGAGTTCTCGGTGATGGAGGCCGCCCACGGCCTGATTCCGGACATGTCGGGCGTCGCCACGTTGTCGCAGCTCATCGGCATAGACCAGGCCATGCTGCTGACCATGACCGCCGACCCGATCGACGCCGCCCAGGCCGCCCGGATCGGCCTCGTCACCGAGGCCGCCGACGACCCGCAGGCCGCGGCCGCCGCCCTCGCCGACCGGATCACGGCCCGCGATCCGCGCGCCGTCGCCGCCGCCAAGCGCCTGTTCGACCGATCCTGGCAGCGGAATTCCCGCGCGACCTTCGCCGCCGAACGCGCGGCCCAGGTGCCATTGCTCCTGCGTAAGGCCCTGAATCGTAGCTAGTGACAGGCAACTGATCATTTGTTCATGCCGAGCCACGATCCGATGTACCACACCTCACACCGATCGGCTGTTAGCATCGCTGCGATTCGCCCAATAGTCGAAATGTGGTCCCCGACACAGGTGAACCTGAAGCGGGCTCGAATTTCGGCGTGACCCGGAGGCTCCGACGACCGTGAAGAAGACCGGTTCCATCCTGCTTGCCGCGTTCGCCGGAGCCACGGCGATGCTGGTGAGCGGGGCGACGCCCGCCGTCGCGAATCCCAACGCGATCAACCCGATCCCGGTGCTCAACGGAACCAACGGCCTGCCCGCCCTACACGGGCGCACGCAGGCCGTCTTCCAGGTCACCGGCATGGCCAGCCCGAACAACACCCAGAACTACAACGTCCTGGGCACCGACCTCGGGATCATGTGGGACAACGGCCGCGGCGAGATGCTGACCGCCTTCGGCGACACCGCGGGCATCGGCTTCCCCAACCTGCTGGCGGGCAGCACCTGGGCGTGGCGCTCGAACATCCTGGTCCGCAGCCACACCAAGGACCCCGCGGGCGGCGTCTTCTTCGACAGCGTGGTGCGCGATGTGGTCGGCCAGGCGCGCGACCTCATCCCCAGCCCGAAGATCCCGTTCCTGGAGATCAGCCGCATCCCGACCGCGGGCATCTCGGCCAACGGCGTGCAGTACATGTCGCTGATGTCGGTGAAGACCTGGGACGCCCCCGGCGAGTGGACCACCAGCTTCTCCGGCCTGGCCGCCTCCGCCGACAACGGCGAGACCTGGGCCGACCTCGGGCACACCCGGCGCCCCGACGAGGGCGGCAACACCAACTTCCAGATGAACGCCTTCCTCAAGGACGGCGGCTTCGTCTACGAGTACGGCACCCGCTCGGGCCGCAACAACGACGCCTTCCTCGCCCGGGTGCCGGAGGCCCAGATCGAGAACCTCGGCGCGTACGAGTACTGGGACGGCGGCGGCTGGAAGCTCAACGACGTGAACGCGGCCGCGCCGATCATGGGCGGCGTCGGCGAGCTGTCGGTGATGTACAACGAGTACCTCGGCCAGTTCGTCTCGCTGACCACCGACCCGTTCAACTCCGTGGTCATGCGCCGCGCGTCGTCACCGGAGGGCCCGTGGAGCGCCCCGGAGGTCCTGATCGACGCCCGCGAACTCCCCACCGCCTACGCCCCGTCGATCTTCCCGTACCAAACGGGCCGCGACCTCTACTTCATGACGACCATCCACACCCAGTACAACGTCGTCCTGATGCGCACCCGGCTGTAGCGCCGCCCCATAGACTGGCGGTATGGACGCGGCGGAATGGGATGCCAGGTATGCCCATAGCGAATTGATCTGGGGCGCACCGCCGAACAGCACGGTGGTCGAGTACGTCTACGGCCTCGACCGCCGGATCCAGCTGCTGCCCGACGAACCGGGCGGCACCCCACCCGCGCTGCCCCGCGCGCTGGACCTGGCCTGTGGCGAGGGCCGCCACGCCCTGTGGCTGGCCACGCACGGCTGGCAGATCGACGCCGTCGACTTCTCCCAGGTGGGGATCGACAAGGGCCGCACGGTCGCGGCCCGGCTGTCCCGCTCGGTCCGCTCGCGGGTGAACTGGCACTGCGCCGACATCACCGAGCTGGCCGACGCGGGCATCACCGGGCCGTACGAGCTGATCCTGATGGTCTTCGTGCACCTGCCCGCCGACCAGCGCGGAGCATTGCTGCGCGAACTCGCGGGCATGCTCTCCCCCGGCGGAGTCCTGCTGGTGCTCGGTCACGACACCCGGAATCTGACCGACGGCTACGGCGGCCCGCAGGACCCGGCCATCCTGTTCACGCCCGACGACATCCGCGCGGAGCTGGGCGCCGCGGGCGAGCACCTCACCATTCGCATCGCCGACGCGGTGCTGCGGCCCACCGAGGGCCCTGACGCGATCGACGCGCTGGTCCTGGCCGAACGGGACCTGCCGGAATCAGGCGAACCGACCGCGTAGCTGCTCGGCGAAGCCGCGCGCCGAGGTCAGATCGTCGGGGCTGGGACGGCCCTTGTTGAGCCCGCCGACCAGCGCGAGCGGACCCATCGTGTCGAGTCCACGACAGGCGAACCCGCCCACCACCTCGAAGCCCTTCTCGGTCAGCTGGTCACCGAGATTGCGCAGGTAGGGCCGGAATTTCGGCTCGGGCAAGCCGCTGGTGGCGAAGACGAACGCCTCGCGTCCCTGCCCGGCGGGCAGTTCGTCGACGAACTCGCGCAGGCGCGCGTCCAGGGCCATCCAGTACACCCCCGACCCGAATCCGACGAGGTCGTAACCGGCGAGTTCGGCCGCGGTGATCTCCGCCGGGTCGACCACCCGCGCGTCGAGCACCGACCCGATGGTGTCGGCGACCTTCCTGGTGTTGCCGTGCGACTTGGACGTGCAGACGATGAGCGCCTTCATGCCGTGCCCCCTGCCTCGATCGAAGCGTGCTTGCGCGGCCAGCCTAGCGCCAGCGGGCGAACCAGGGTTCGACTGTCGCGGCGATCACGTCGAACCCCGTGCGGAACGAATGTGCCTGCTTGGGGATCACTTTCACCTCGGCGGCATCGGCGGGATCGGGCACGCCGAACGGGTCGCTGCCGCCGTTGATCACCACGACCTCGATGTCCCCCGGCGCGAGCAACTCCGCCCGCCTGCTCTTGTCCGGCTTCCCGGGCGGATGCAACGGGAACGACAGCGCGATCACCCCGCGCGCGCCGACCGCCACGGCGGTGCGACACGCCACGCGCGCGCCGTTGCTGCGACCCCCCTGAACAATCGGCACCCCGTCAAACCTGGCCCGCAGCGCGGCCACGATCTCGAGCCACGCCTCGTCCTGCTTGTCCGCCGACCCCGGCGCCCGGCGCCCGGCCACCCGGTACGGCTGCACCACCCTGGCCACCGCGCCACCGGCTTCGACCGCCGAATCACGTACTGCCAGAATGTCTTTCGCATCGACACCGCCACCGGCGCCGTGCGTGATCACCAGCAGGAAAGCCGGGTCGTCGACCTGGTCGAGCTCGATCTCGGCGGGTCCGGCACTCGTCTCGATGCGCACACCTCACGGTAGCCCCGCCGTCGCGGCGAGCAACGTTTCGGCGCCCGTGCGTGTTTTTCACGTCACATTGCCCCCAGCCCCTTTGCCGAGACGATTACTCACCGGTAATATGGTCCATAAGTTACCCGCGAGTAGCATGCGGAAAACCGGCACGCTACCCGGTGGACGTCACACGGGCGGGAACGGCGCACAACCGACCGCACCAGAACTCAACGGAGAGTGAGTACTCACATGGGCCACTACAAGGCAAACGTTCGCGACCTCGAGTTCAACCTCTTCGAGGTCCTCGGCATCGACAAGCTGCTCGACGCGGGCACCTTCGGTGACCTGGACACCGACACCGTCAAGGAGATGCTCTCCGAGGTCCGTCGCCTGGCCGAGGGCCCGCTGGCCGAGTCGTTCGCCGACGCGGACCGCAACCCGCCCACCTTCGACCCGAACACCCACACGGTCACCCTGCCCGAGTCCTTCAAGAAGTCCTACAAGGCGCTCGAGGACGGCGAGTGGGCCAAGGTCGGCGTCGTCGAGGAGCTCGGTGGCCTGAACGCTCCCTCCGCCATCACCTGGGCGCTGTCCGAGATGGTGCTCGGCGCCAACCCGCCGATCCAGATGTACGCCGCGGGCGCCGGCTTCGCCCAGGTGTTCTTCAACAACGGCACCGAGGAGCAGAAGGGCTGGGCGGCCAAGATCGCCGAGCGCAACTGGGGCGCCACCATGGTGCTGACCGAGCCCGACGCGGGCTCCGACGTCGGCGCAGGCCGCACCAAGGCGGTCAAGCAGGAAGACGGCTCGTGGCACATCGAGGGCGTCAAGCGCTTCATCACCTCGGGTGACTCCGACGACCTGTTCGAGAACATCATGCACCTGGTGCTGGCTCGCCCCGAGGGTGCCGGCCCGGGCACCAAGGGTCTGTCGCTGTTCTACGTCCCGAAGGTCCACTTCGACTTCGAGACCGAGACCTACGGTGACCGCAACGGCGTGTTCGTCACCAACGTCGAGCACAAGATGGGCATCAAGGCCTCGGCCACCTGTGAGGTCACCTTCGGCGGCCACGGCGTGCCCGCCAAGGGCTGGCTGGTCGGCGAGGTGCACAACGGCATCGCGCAGATGTTCGACGTCATCGAGAACGCTCGCATGATGGTCGGCACCAAGGCCATCGCGACCCTGTCGACCGGTTACCTGAACGCGCTGGAGTACGCCAAGACCCGCGTCCAGGGTGCCGACCTGACCCAGATGACCGACAAGGCCGCGCCCCGCGTGACCATCACCCACCACCCGGACGTGCGTCGTTCGCTGGCCACCCAGAAGGCGTACGCCGAGGGCCTGCGCGCGATCTACCTCTACACCGCCGCGCACCAGAACCCGGAAATCGCCGAGGCGGTCTCCGGTGCGGACAAGGACGTCGCGTTCCGCGTGAACGACCTGCTGCTCCCGATCGTCAAGGGTGTCGGCTCCGAGCGCGCCTACCAGTACCTGACCGACTCGCTGCAGACCTTCGGCGGCTCCGGCTTCCTGCAGGACTACCCGATCGAGCAGTACATCCGCGACGCGAAGATCGACTCGCTCTACGAGGGCACCACCGCCATCCAGGCGCAGGACTTCTTCTTCCGCAAGATCGCCCGCGACCGCGGTGTGGCCCTGGCCCACGTGGCCGGCCAGATCCAGAAGTTCATCGACGCCGAGGGCGCCAACGAGCGCATCAAGGGCGAGCGCAAGCTGCTCGCCACCGCGCTCGAGGACGTCCAGACCATGGCCGCCACCCTGACCGGCCACCTGATGGGCGCCCAGGAGCAGCCGACCGAGCTGTACAAGGTCGGCCTGGGTTCGGTCCGCTTCCTGATGGCGGTCGGCGACCTGTTCATCGGCTGGCAGCTGCTGCAGCAGGCCGAGATCGCCCTCGCGGCCCTGGACAACGGCGCCACCGGCTCCGACGTCGCCTTCTACACCGGCAAGGTCGCCTCGGCGCAGTTCTTCGCCCGCAACGTCCTGCCGGAGCTGACCGCGACCCGCGCGATCCTGGCCAACCTGGACAACGACATCATGGAACTGGACGAGGCCGCCTTCTGAGGTTGACGGTCTGACCGATTCCCGAACGGCCCGGAGTCTTCCGACTCCGGGCCGTTCGTCGTTTCCTGACTATCCGGCGAACCAGCCGGAGGGGCCGACTTCGGTGCCCATGCGGGGGACGTACTGGTCGAAGTAGACGCGGGCGATGAGTTCGCGGCGGCTGCGGACGCCCGCCTTCTCGAAGATCGACTTGAGGTGGTCCTGGACGGTGTAGGCCGAGACGTGCAGGGCCGCGGCGATCTCCTTGGTCTCCACGCCCTGGAGGACGAAGCGGGTGACGTCGTGCTCGCGCGGGGTCAGGCCGAAGGCGGCGACGACCAGGGTGACGATCTCCGGCGGCCGCGCCTCTTCGATGGTGACGACGACATCGCCGACGGCGCCGTCGCGCCCGGCCAGCGGTGACGCGTGCAGCACCAGCCACACCCCGGACGGGGTCCGCACCCGCGCCCTCGGCATCGCGGCGCCGGGCGTCCCCAGCATCCGCCGCGCCGCGCTGACCAGCGAGATCACCAGGCTCAACGGATCGCCGCTGTGCACCGACGACCGTAATTGGGCGAAGCGTTCCTCGGCGCCGAGGCTGATCTGGGACACCTCGTCGTTCGCGTCGACGATGACGACGGCCGGACCCGCGGTCTCGGCGCCCAGCTCCGGGGCGTCGGCGAGCCGCGTCAGCACGCCCGCGCGCACGCCACGGGCGAACGCGCCGGACAGCGAGGCCAGATAGTCGACCTCGTCGTCGGCGAAGGCCGGGTCGTCGGTGCCGCGGAACAGCGCCAGGCACCCCCACGCGCCCGAAGCGTCCCGGAACACCAGTCGCGCTTCGTCGGCGAAGCCGTAGAGCGGGCGCATCAGCCGCGACATCCGCTCGCAGCGGTCGATGTCGTCGCCGAGGACCGCGTGCATGCCGATCGCGCGCCGGTCGGAGACCGCGAGCGAGCGGAACGAGGTCGCGTCCTCGGTGCCGTACTCGATGAGGCCGAAGAGCCGGTCGTGCTCGTTCGCCGACACCAGCGACCCGTACTTGCGCGCGCTGGTGAGCATCATCGTCGCGGGATCGTGGGTGCCGACGCACGCGGCCACCGCCGGTACCGCCCGGCGCACCGCGTCGGTCGCCTCGACGAGGAATTCGTCGAGATCGAGACCGGCACGTGAGAGCACATCCAGATCGCTCCGCACGCGCTCGGGGACAAGCCGGCTGCGCATGTCCCCCAGTATGCGCCGCGGACCATAGGCCGCCATATCCCAGACGGCTGGGATATCCGATTCCCCAAACGGCTGGGATGGCCCCGACCAGGGCGAACGCGCGAATCTGGAGCACGTGACCATCACCATCGAGACGAACTCGGTCGACGAGTCGGGCCGCCTCGTGCACGCCGAGGACGCCGCCGCACAGCTGTGCCTGGCGTTCGAGCGGCTCGAGTCGGCGCTGGCCGCGCACGGGCTCGGTGCGTCATCGATCGTGCGTCTGCGGGTCAGCGCCCGCGCGCCCGCCGACGCCGCCGATCTCGCCGATCTCGTCATGGAATGGCTCGACGGTGCCCCGGTGCCCGTCGACCTCGTCGATGTCGCGCACCTCGCGCTACCCGGCACGCTCGTCGAGCTCAGCGCGCTCGTGATCCCCACTCCCTCCGATCCGAAGGACCGACCATGAACCCGACCACGACCGCCCTGCGCGACCTCGCGCTCCTGCCCGGCGACCCCGGCTACGACGCGGCCTGCACCCCGTGGAACCTCGCCGTCCGGCAGCGCCCCGCCGCCGTGGCGGTGCCGCGCACGGTCGACGAGGTCGTCGACATCGTCCGGGCCGCCACCGCGCTCGGCCTGCGGATCGCGCCGCAGAGCACCGGGCACGGCGCCGCCGCCCTCGCCGATCTCCAGGACGTGCTGCTGCTCCGGCTGCACGAGCTGACCGGCGTCACCGTCGATCCGGTCGCCCGTCGCGCGCGCGTCACCGGCGGCACGCTCTGGCGCGATGTGCTCGCGGCGACGGCACCGCACGGACTCACCGCCCTGCACGGCAGTGCCGGTGATGTCGCGGTGGCCGGGTATCTGCTCGGCGGTGGTCTGTCGTTCTACGGCCGCGAACACGGTCTGGCCAGCTCGGCCGTGCGCGCGATCGACATCGTCACCGCCGACGGATCGCTGGTGCGGGCGACCGCCGAGGAGCATCCCGACCTGTTCTGGGCCGTGCGCGGTGGCGGCGGCGGTTTCGGCGTCGTGGTGGCGATCGAACTCGAGCTGCTCCCGCTCGCCGACGTCTTCGCGGGCATGCTGCTGTGGGATATCGAACGCGCGCCCGAGGTGCTGTCCGCGTGGCGGGACTGGACCGCCGCGGTCCCCGAGTCGGTCACCACCTCGGTGCGGCTCATGCGGTTTCCCCCGCTGCCCGAGCTGCCGCCGTTCCTGTCCGGACGCGCCCTGGTGGTGATCGACGGCGCCGTGCTCGAAGCCGACGACCGCGCCGCCGAGCTGCTCGCCCCGCTGCGCGCGCTGGCCCCCGAACTCGACACCTTCGCCCGCATCCCGGCCGCCGCCCTGCTCGACGTGCACATGGACCCGCCCGGCCCGACCCCCGCTGTGAGCGATCACGCGCTGCTCACCGACCTCCCGGCAGCAGCCGTCGAGGCCCTGCTCGCCGTGGCGGGCCCCGGCGTGCAGACCCCGCTGATGTTCGCCGAACTCCGTCACCTCGGCGGCGCGCTCGCCCGTCCCCAGGACGCCGCGCTGACCCACCTGGCCGGCGCGTACGCCCTGTTCGCGGTGTCGCCCGCACCGACCCCGGAACTCGCCGCGCTCGGCGAGACCGTCACCACCGGCGTCGTCGCGGCGCTGCGGCCCTGGGCGGCGCCGACGTCGTTCCTGAACTTCGCCGACCGCCCGATCGACCCGGCCACCGCCTTCGGCCCCACCGAATGGCAACGGCTCCAGCACATCCGCGACACCTACGACCCGGCCCGGGTCTGGGTCGCCGCGCACGCCGTCGACGCGTAGCCGAGCTCACGACGGTGCCGCGCGGACGAGGGGTTCGCGCGGCATCACTCGTGACCTGTTTTCCTGATCTCTCCCTCCGAACCCGGCGTACCCTGGGAATTGCCGTCGGTCGGGGTGAGGCTCGGGGGTCGTGATGGGTGAAAGTACCGCGCTCAGTGTGTATTTGCGGGAACGCCGGATGGCGGCGGGCCTCGCGCGAACCGAGCTGGCCGCGCGGGCGCAGATGGCGCCGCTGCTGATCAGCCAGATCGAGTCGGGCGCGCTGGTCCCGAATTCCCCTATGCTCCAGCGTCTTTTCGATTCCCTCGATGTGCCGCTGTGGTATCGCAAGCACATCCTCGTGCTCGGCCTGCCCGCCCTGGATTCCGGCACCCCACCCGCCGCGCCGACGGCGGAGGACCTAACGGACCTGGCCAGCCTCACGCATCCGGCGTGCTTCCAGCGCTTCCCCACCATGGACGTGCTCGCCGCGAACGCCGAATACCAGCGCCTGTTCCCCGGGCTCGGCGCCGGAGTGAACGCGCTCGAATGGATGTTCCTCGACCCGACGGCCAAGAAGGTGTTCATCGACTGGACCACCGAGGCGCAACTGCTGGTGCACGCGTTCCGCATGCTCGCTCCGCTGGCGCCGACCCAGCGGGTCACCGCGATCACCGAATCCTGCGGTCAGTCCCCCGACTGGGACCCGATCTGGACCAGCGACGTCCGCCCCCAGGACATCGCCCGCCGTCACCTGCGCATCCGGGAACGCAGCACCGGCATCGAACGCCGCCTGCTGCTGCGGATCTACGACCCGGCCTTCCCGTCCCGCCCGTGGTGGCTCTACCGCCTGATCCCCGCCAGGTAGATGACGGAAAACGGCGCCCGTCGCATCCGACGGGCGCCGTGAAATCCCAGGTAGCTCAGGCTGCCGAACCGCTGGCGAACGCGAGCAGGATGGGCAGGATCTGGACCAGGCTGTCGAACATTTCTTCTCCTTCTAGACGAATACTGAGTTCCTATCACGGCAGAATTACGCGAAACATAATTCAAATGAACGTGAGGAGAACTCGTCGTCACAGGGCGAGCCGTCACGCTGTGCGATAGCGGTCAGCCGAGGCGGAACCGGTTCCGGTATTCGGTCGGGGTCGTGTCGAGGCGGCGCCGGAAGGCCCGGGTCAGGGTGTCGACGGTATTGAAACCGCAGGTGGTGGCGACCCGCGCGAGGGTGTCGTCGGTCGTCTCCAGCCGGTGTCGCGCCACCTCCACCCGCGCCGATTCGAGATAGGCGGCGGGCGTCATGCCGAGTTCGGTGCGGAAGATCCGGGTGAGCTGACGCTCGCTCACATGCGCCTGGTCGGCCAGATCGGTGACGGTGAGCTGGGTACCGATATTGCCGGAGATGTAGTGCCGGAGATCGTCGATGCGGCGCGTGGTCGACACCGGCTCCAGCGACACACTGAATTGACTCTGCCCACTGGGCCGTTTCAGATACATCACCAATTGCCGCGCCACCCGCAGCGCCAGCTCGTCGCCGAAATCGTCGGCGACCAGTGCCAGCGTCAGATCGAGGCAGGCGGTGAGTCCCGCTCCGGTCCAGATGTTCTCGTCGCGGATGTAGATCGGATCAGCGTCCACCTCGATCGCGGGATGCTCGGCCGCGAGTTGCTGCGCGGTCGACCAGTGCGTGGTCGCGCGCCTGCCGTCGAGCAGCCCGGCGGCCGCGAGAATATGCGCGCCGACGCACACCGAAGCGACCCGCCGCGCGTCCTTCGCCAGCACCGTCACCGCGTCGACGACCCCGGGATCCACCAGTGCCCGCACCCGGCGGCTGCTGTCGGTCTCCACCGCGCCCGGCACGACCACCGTGTCGATCCGCCGCGCCGCGACCTCGGCGAAGGTCACGTCGGGCAGCACCCGCACCCCCGCCGACGTGGTCACCGGCGCCATCGTCTCGGCGGCCAGCACCACCTGATACCCGGTCGGCTCGTCCATCTCCCGCTGCAACAGCGAGAACACCTCGGGCGGACCGGTGACATCGAGCAGGTCGACGCGATCGAACAGCACGATCACCACGAGCCGATCCGCCACCCCAACACCTCCATGTCCGAATCTGCAGGTTACATGACATTGCCGACATTCCCGCCGCTCCCTAGCGTGGAACGCATCCCCGATAGGAAGGCTTTCCGATGGCTTCGACCACCCTCCGCCAGCTCAACGGTTTCGACGAGACCCCGGCCGCCCTGGCCGACTCCACCCTGATCCTGATCGACTACCAGAACACCTACACCCAGGGCGTCATGGAGCTGACCGAGTGGAAGCCCGCCCTCGATGCCGCCGCCGAATTGCTCACCAAGGCACGCGAATCCGGCGCGACGGTCATCCACGTCATCAACGACGGCGGCGCGGGCACTCCCTACGACATCACCGCCGAGATCGGCCGCATCCACGACGCGGTCGCCCCCACAGCCGACGAACAGGTCATCATCAAGACCGTCCCCAACGCCTTCGTCGGCACCGACCTGGGCGACCTCGTCGACGCGGCGGGCCACGACACCGTCGTCATCGCCGGCTTCATGACCCACATGTGCGTCACCTTCACCACCGAAGGCGCCTTCCTCCGCGGCAACAAGCCGACGGTCGTCGCCGACGCCTGCGCCACCCGCCCCCTCGCCGACGTCACCGCGAGCCAGCTCCACGACAGCGCCCTCGCCGCCCTCGCCGACCTCTACGCCGTGGTGGTGCCGACCGGCGCCGCACTGCGCTGACCAGCCCCGGACGAACGACTCCCGCACGGACCACGGCGGGAGTCGTTCGCCGGTTCAGGCGATCGGCGCCGGGGTCGGCCGGGTTCGCGCGTCCATCCTGGCCATCACCCGATGACCGAGGCGCAGGAAGGGTTGCTCGATCTTGTTGTAGGTCAGCGTGGCCAGGCCGATCGCGACGACCATCCACGTGCTCCAGGTGAGCCAGGCCGCATTGCCGCCGAAGATCGACTCCGGCCACTTGGGCACGACATTGTTCACCAGGCCGTGCACCAGATACAGCGAGAAACTGATCCGTCCGAGGAACAGCAGCGGCCGGGGGAAAGAATAGCGGCGCAGCAGCAGCATCACCGCGAACAGCAGGTAGGCGACCACGATTGTGAACGCCGGACCTACCAACCCGCCCCATTCCGCGGCACCGGCGGAATCCGAGACGGTCTGCTGAACGAATCGCGGCGCGAGCAACAGACCCGCGGCGATCCCGAACACTCCCCAGCCGACCCAGGCGGAGATCTCGCCGGCTGTCATCCGATAGAGCACCGTGCCGACGAACATCGTCGCGAAGATCGCCGCGGAATACCCGGACGCCCCAGGCTGATTGAGCACCAGCGGGACAGCGAGCACCGCGATCAACACCGCCGTGCCCGCCGAATTACCCCGAGCGGCCGCGCGGTACCCGAAGAAGACCGCGACAACCACCGTCACCGCCGCGACCATCAGTCGAGTGGCGAGGTTCGCCTCGGGCCCGCCGACCAGCGCGGTCGGCAGGAACAGCGCCGCCAAGGGAATCACGCCGATCGCCAGGCAGGCCACCGGCACCGATCGCCGGTTGATCCCGCCGAGGAACAACAGCGACACGAACGCGTAGAAGGCCAGCTCGTACGAGAGCGTCCACGCGACGATGAGAATCTCCGAATAGTGCCCGGCGAGAAACAGATGCGCCATCGTGGCATTCGTCGCGAGATTCCACACCGGGTCGACCATGAAGCCCGGCGGCCCGCCGTACATGCCCACGTAGTGCAGCACCACCGCCGCGATCAGGAACACCCAGAACAGCGGGAACAGCCGGAAGAACCGGCCCACCCAGAACGCCCCGAGCGACTTTCCCCGCTCCAGCGATGCCGGAATGATGTAGCCGCTGACGAGGAAGAAAGCGAAGACACCGAACACGCCGAAATTGAAGTACTGGCCGATGATTCGACCGTACGACGACCACAGCGGGTCCGTGAAATGCTCGATCACCACCGCCAGCGCCGCGATCCCGCGCAGCGCGTCAAGAAACTCGAACCGACCACCGCGGGTACGTCCTCGCTGTTCGACCGCTTCGGCCGAATCAGCGTCCCCCTCGACAGATTTCATAACTCCCCACCACTGGACAATCGAATCGGATCACACACATAACGTCACCCCACCGCGATCACCCAGCTCTGCTGACTACCGACCGCCTGGCCGATCTCGCCGACGAGCAGCCCGGCGGGCGCGTCGACATTCTTTCTCGTCACCACGACACGAGCACCCGTCGCCAATTCGTCGGGAGTGCAAACGAACGCGGCGGTGACCAACAGCTCCATCATCGGGGCATCGTCGGCGCAGACCCGCACGCCCTCGCGAGCCCCGGCCAAGACGAGCGGAACGACCTCGGCCCACGCCTCGTGCGGTCGGCGCTCCAGAACGATCGGCCGACCACCCGCGGCCGCCGCCATCGCGTCCAGAGCGGCCGGAATGCCGATCATTTCGTGTCGCCGATTCGCCAGCGAGTTCGTCAGCCCAATCACCACGAGCCCGACGACGAGCAAACCGGCGACGGCGTATTTCAGCCACCCGATCCGCTGGGTGAGGCCGATCAGGGCGAGCATGATCATGAACAACGGGATCGCGTAGGAGAAGTAGCCGATGTACGCCTCGCCGATCTGGTCGATGCCGATCATCGCGTAGACCGTCATCAGCACCGCGGCCGCCGCGCAGAATGCCACACCACTGGCCAGGAACTTCTCACCCCGCGCCAGCCGCGCGACGAGCGCGAACAGCACGACGAACACGATCAGGCCGACGATGCGGTTCGGCCCCCAGAATTGCACGGTGTAGGCCAACGCCGTCCACGGCAGATGGATCCCGTGCCCACCCCCGTACCCGACGTACTTCGGGAATTCCCCGGGGAAATTCACGATCGTATTGAGCAGAATCGGCGCCGCGAATACCGCCGCGACCCCACCGAACCGCCACCAATCCCGCTCGGCGACAACCAGTTTCCCGCGCCACGCGAGGTACAGCGGCACCCCACCCAGCAACGGCACGAAGAACAGGAACTCCGCGTGCCCGTGGATCAGCAAGCCGCCCGCGAGCGCGACGATCCACAGGTGTTCGGTCCGCCGGGCCACCACCGAGGACACTGCCACCAGAAACACCAGGAACGGCGCAAAATACACATAGGGAAACCAGAGACCGCTGAGCAGCTCGCGATACACGGTGAGAAACAACAGGCTCGCCCCACCGAGCCCCGCGACCAGCGTCCACGACGGATACCAGGCGTAGACAATCCACAATGCCAGCGCTACCAGCGCGGCATTGAGCAGCAGAATGGCGACCGCCTGCCCGTTCCACGGCGACGGCACCCACCGCAGCACATCGTAGAAAAGCCACTCCCCGAACGCCTGCACATAGATGAACGCGGGCCCGGGATGATGGAATCCGACCCGGGAATAGTTCCCGACCAGCAGCTCGAAATCCTTCGCGGCGAGCACCTGGATCGAGACAGTCGCCGCGTCACCCTCCTCGAATACCACCCGGGTGAACAGGTCCCGGCTGCTCATCAACAGCGCTGTGGCATAGGCGAGCCAGGCGGTGAGGAAAACCCACAGGGAACCGAACCGACCACGCCCGGCGGATAATTCTCCGGTGGTCGAGGAGCGCACCGCGTCCTGTTCCACGGTGAGCGACTGTGGTGCCGACATGGCACTCCCCCCATCGAAACAATCATCCGGCGCACACCGACCGAACACGGGTGCGCCCGACCGCACAGTAGGGCCTGTCACCCTTGCACACAAACGGACCGAATCAGAGTGCGTACCGCATCGACCGAGCAAGAATCGAAGGCCACGCACCGCCGGTACGTGGCCTTCTCGTCGATGACGACTACGCGCCGGCGCCCGTGCCCGGGTCGGTGCCGCCGCCGGTGCCCGGGTCGGTCGGGTCGGGGGTTTCGGCGGAGCCGGTGGTGAGGGCCTTCAGGATGGCGGCGAGGCTTTCGGCGGAGCCGGTCTCGGGCTCGGCGATCGGGGTGACGCGGGCGGCGGGCGTGGTTTCGGTGCCCGGGTCGGTGGGGTCGGTCGGGTCCGTGGCGCCGGCGGAACCGGTGGTCAGCGCCTCGAGCACGGCGGCGAGGCTTTCTGCGGAACCGGTGCTGGGCTCGTCGGCGGCGGTGGCGATGCCGGTGCCGAACATGGCCATTCCGGCCGCGAGAACGAGACCGAAACCGAGCGTGCGGATCTTCTTCATGAAGTGAAACCCCTTGGGATGAATGGTGATCGTCGACCTCCCTGCCGACTGGAAGTTTCTAACACGCGTGTCAGTCGCCACCACAGCCCCGAGTTTTCGGGACATTCGCCTGTCGGATGCTGAAAGATTGCCAGCGCCAGTCATTCTGCGGATCGGCACCATGCAATCCCTCAGATCAATTCATCGGTGCGCAGGCCTCGCGGATCGAGTGATCGACCTTGAATGTCACGTAAGCACTGATCAATCGATCGAACCGGGGGGCTACTCGCGAGGAAACAACAAAGCGAGGCCATGAAGGCCTGGCATACCAGTGGTGAACCCTTATGAATTCCCCGCTATCACCCGGTTTACACCATGATAGATATCACTTCTCGAACCGGTAACGGTTGGTGATCTCAATACGATTGGCACCGCCATCATTGGAGATCGAGATCGAGCGACCGCTTCCACACCGGCAGGGAGCGCGTCGCCACGCCACCTGTTTTCTGAGTGATGTCTGCGATGTAGCCAGATTCCATCCAGGGGGATGCTGTGCGAAAAATGGCCGCGCAGGCCTCACCGACCCCCATGTCACAGTGACGAATCAGGGCAGTGGAGCACGAATCCAGCTCTCTACCCGCCGAATACAGATCGGGCGGCCCGGAGAGTTCCGGACCGCCCGATGTCGCCTGCCGCTACGACGGGCAGTTGACCGTGTACTCCCACTGCGTGTCGTCGGGGCCGCTGACCCGGACGGTCACCGTGGTCGCGGTGCCGCCGGGGAGGGAGACGACGGCGGAGCCGGTGCCCTGGTTCAGGTTGTCGCCGACGTAGCCGGTGTCGAGCACCTGACCACCTTCGTAGAAGACCTGGATTCGGTCGGGGATGTTGAGGGTTTCGTAGGACAGGACGAAGGAGGTCGGGCCCGCCACGCCGAGCTGATGCGTGGTGGTGGTGACGCCCGCGCCGCCGGACTTGGTCGAACGATTGCAGGGCTGCACGCTTTCCGACGAGCCACCCGAGCTGCCACCGAGGATGCCGCTGCCGGTGTCGAGTAGGTCGCCGAGAATGCCACTGCCGGTGTCGATCACACCACTGCCGGTCGAGCCGCTGCCGGTGTCGGCGCCGGCCAGGCCGGGCACCACCATCAGCGACCAGGCCGCCGTCGTCATCGCGATAGCCATCGTCTTCTTCACAACGCTTCCTCCACACCACTTCGAGCCAACGGATCATCAGGTGAAATGCGCTGGGCGGCCGCAGGATCGCCGCCCGATCGGGGAGTCGAACATCCCAGGTTTGCCAGCCCCGCAGACTGGGCACAGCAGTTCTAACACGCGTTTCCGGGCACGGGAACGGACCGGAATCGGGGCAGCGGACTGTTCGGATGCCGGAGGGTAACCGGAATTTCCGGCCCGGAATATTGGCATCACGGCAACACCGGATCGCCCGCCCAGCAGGCGTCAGGCAATTTCTTAGCTCGGAGAAGAAAGCACCGGTCGGTAGACCAAGTTGCCGGGAAAAGCGAAGTGCCGCAACCGATCAGCGAACGCAATTCGCGAAAATGAGTAATCTCACAGCGAATTCGCGTAACGGTGGATTCGCGGCCACCGATCGGGCCGCCGAAAAAGGAACGGGCCGCACCTCCGGAAGGGAGATGCGGCCCGTGGGGTACCGGGGTCAGCGCAGGGTTGCGGTGAGGTGGGGGTAGCCCTTCTTGGGGTTCAGCATGGAGAGGTCCCAGCCGGAACCGACCTGCTCGGCGTAGATGTTGACCGAGGCGGGCAGGAAGACCGGCTTGCCGAATTTGACCGTGTAGGTGGTCTTCTCGGGGATGCGGCCCTCGACGGTGCCGAGGATGTTCGCGGCCGACCACATGCCGTGGGCGATGGTCTTCGGGAAGCCCATGGCCTTGGCGCCCAGTCCGGAGACGTGGATCGGGTTGTGGTCACCCGAGGCGGCGGCGTAGCGGTTGATCATCTTCTGATCGACGCGCTGCACGCGCAGCGGCGGCGGGGGGACCTCGTCGGCGGGCGGCGCCGACTTCGGGCCGCCCGACAGGGAGGTGCGCTGCTGGTGCAGGAAGGTGGTGACCTGCCGCCAGACCAGCTCCCGGCCGACGCGGATCTCGGTGATCGCGTCGACCAGCAGGCCCTTCGGGTGCTCGCGCAGGTTCTCGATGTGCGCCGTGAAATCGAGCGGCTCGGCGACCGAGATCTCCCTGGTGCGCTCGATGACGTTCTCGAAATGCACCGCGCCGACCGCGCTGAACGGGAAGTCCCGCGCGACGACCAGCTGCATCGCCAGCGGGAACGCCAGGATGAACGGGTAGGTCAGCGGCAGGGTGTCGCTGAAGCGCAGGCCCGTCGCGTGGCAGTACGCCGCCAGATGGTCCGGGTCGACCTGGAAACCGTCCAGGACGACGCGGCGGTCGGGCAGGGTGGGCTTGCGACCCGACAGCGGGGCGGGCAGCGGGACGGCGCCCAGCGCCGCCTTCGCGTACAGCCCGCCGTTCTTCGGAACCTCGGAGAGGGTGATCGTCTGGGTCATCAGGCGCCGATCAGGCTCTGACCGCAGACGCGAACCACGTTGCCGCTCACCGCGTTCGACGCCGGGCTGGCGAAGAAGGCGATGGTCTCGGCGACGTCGACGGTCTGGCCACCCTGCAGCAGCGAGCTCATCAGGCGACCGGCCTCGCGGGTGCCGACCGGGATCGCGGCGGTCATCGCGGTCTCGATGAAGCCGGGGGCCACCGCGTTGATGGTGATGCCCTTCTCCGCCAGCAGCGGGGCCTCGGCGTCGACCATGCCGATGACGCCGGCCTTGGAGGCGCCGTAGTTGGTCTGGCCGCGGTTGCCCGCGATGCCTGCGATGGAGGACACGTCGATCACGCGGCCGCCCTCCTTGAGCACACCCTTGGCCACCAGGCCGGAGGTGATGCGGTGCGGGGCAGCGAGATTGACGTTGATGACCGAGTTCCAGCGGCCCTCGTCCATGTTCGCGAGCAGCTTGTCGCGGGTGATGCCCGCGTTGTGCACGACGATGTCGATGCCGCCGAACCGCTCGGTGGCGAACTCGGCGAGGCGCTCGGCGGCGTCGGGAGCGGTGACGTCCAGGGCCAGGGCGGTGGCGCCGACCTTGTTCGCGGTCTCGGACAGGGCCTCACCGGCGGCGGGGATGTCGGCGACGATGACGGTGGCGCCGTCACGGGCGAAGACCTCGGCGATGGTGGCGCCGATGCCGCGGGCGGCACCGGTCACGACGGCGACCTTGCCGGCCAGCGGCTTGTCCCAGCTGGCCGGGGCGACGGAATCGGCCTTGCCGACCCGGATGACCTGGCCGTCGACGAAGGCCGACTTGCCCGACAGCAGGAAGCGCAGGGTGGACTCGAGGCCGGTCGCGGCCGCGCCCGCCTCGGGATGCACGTAGACGAGCTGACCGGTGGCGCCGCGCAGCAGTTCCTTGGCGACCGAGCGGGTGAAGCCCTCGAGCGCGCGCTGGGCGATCTGCTCGTCGACCGAGCCGACGAGTTCCGGCGTGGTGCCGATGACGACGACACGCCCCGAAGGTGCGAGGTTGCGCATCGCGGGCTGGAAGAATTCGAACAGCTGCGAGAGCTTGTCGATGGAATCGATGCCGGTGGCGTCGAACACCAGGGCGCCGTACTTGGTGCCCGAGTCGAGCGAATCCGCGACGGTGTAGTCCGCGAGCAGCGCGCGGATCGGCTCGGCGAGACGGCCCTTGCCGCCCAGCAGGACCGGGCCGGGGAGCGCGGGCTCGCCGGCCTTGTAGCGGCGCAGCTCCGCCGGCTGGGGCAGGCCCAGCTTGCTCGCCAGGAACGCGCCGGGGGCGGAGTGGATGAAGGATCCGTAGAGGTTGGGTGCACCCTTGCTCTTGGCTGCCACTGTTCCTACCTTCTCTGTGCTCGACGTGTTGTATGACCGTGCTCGCCCAGTGTCCCCCGTGTGAATCACATTTGCGGGTACGGTGTCGACAACGAACTTACTCCAGAGTAAGTTTAATGTAAACCGATACGCCCGGCGTACCCGGAACCGACGAGACCATGGAGAACTCGAGTGACAAGCAAAGCCCGCTCGGCGAAGACCCCGGCCAAGACCGCGAAGACCCAGCGCCCGGTCGCGATCGTTGGCGGTAACCGAATCCCGTTCGCTCGCTCCGACAAGGCCTACGCGAAGGCCTCCAACCAGGACATGTTCACCGCCACCCTGGACGGACTGGTCAGCCGGTTCGGTCTGCAGGGCGAGCGGCTCGGCATGGTCGTCGGCGGCGCGGTGCTCAAGAAGGTCGGCGAGCACAGCCTGATCCGCGAGAGCGTGCTCGGCTCCAAGCTCTCGCCGTACACCCCGGCCCACGACCTGCAGCTCGCCTGTGGCACCGGCCTGCAGTCGATCGTCACCGTGGGTGACGCGATCGCGCTCGGCCGGATCGAGTCGGGCATCGGCGGCGGCGCCGACACCACCTCCGACGCGCCGATCGGCGTCAGCGAGGACATGCGCGAGTGGATGCTCACGGCCAACCGCGCCAAGACCAACAAGGACCGGGTCAAGCTGGTCGGCCAGCTGCGGCCCTCGATGCTGGGCATCGAGATCCCGCGCAACGCCGAGCCGCGCACCGGGCTGTCGATGGGTGAGCACGCCGCCATCACCGCCAAGGAGTTCGGCATCGCCCGCGAGGCGCAGGACGAGCTGGCCTACCTCTCGCACAAGAACATGGCCGCCGCCTACGACCGTGGCTTCTTCGACGACCTGATCACCCCGTTCCTCGGCCTGACCCGCGACGACAACCTGCGTCCCGGCTCGACCGTGGAGAAGCTGGCCACCCTCAAGCCGGTGTTCGGCACCAAGCTGGGCGACGCCACCATGACCGCGGGCAACTCCACCCCGCTCACCGACGGCGCGTCGGCGGTGCTGCTGTCGAGCGAGGAGTGGGCCGCGCAGCGCAACCTGCCGGTGCTCGCGCACCTGGTGGACTCCGAGGTCGCCTCGGTGGACTACATCCACGGCCCCGACGGCCTGCTGATGGCGCCCACCTACGCGGTGCCGCGCCTGCTGGCCCGCAACGGCCTGACCCTGCAGGACTTCGACTACTACGAGATCCACGAGGCCTTCGCCTCCGTGGTGCTCTCCACGCTGGCCGCGTGGGAGTCCGACGCCTACTGCAAGGAGCGCCTGGGCCTGGACGGCGCGCTCGGCTCGATCGACCGCAGCAAGCTCAACGTCAACGGCTCCTCGCTCGCCGCGGGCCACCCGTTCGCCGCCACCGGCGGCCGCATCGTCGCCTCCACCGCGAAGATGCTGGCGGAGAAGGGCTCCGGCCGCGCGCTGATCTCGATCTGCGCCGCGGGCGGGCAGGGCGTCGTGGCGATCATCGAGCGCTAGTCACGGGCCGATACGACGACGGCGGGTGGTTTCCGGAGATCGGAAACCACCCGCCGTTTCACGTTGTCAGCGGCACATCGGGTTGGGGTGGGGCTGGGTGGAGCCCCAGGGGCCGCAGACGAGGAGCTTGAGGAGGCCGAGGGGGAGGTCGATGGCGGCGGAACCGGTGCCCGCGGAACCGGATTCGGCGATCACCGCCGGGGCAGCGGGGGCCGCGATGGCCGGGGAGGCACCGGCGGCGATGCCGGCGATGGCTGCGGTGGCGACCAGGATGCGGACCATACGACGTTGCATGACAAGCCTTTCGAGAACAAATGATCTGAGCTAACAACATCATCGTTGGGTTCAATGTGCTTGTTATCCAGAACTTTTCGGGGCTTGACGCCGCGATACGCGACCGATCGTTCTAGTTGGCTCCGATAGCGTCCGCGATCATCGGCCAGGAGTTGTGCAGGTCCTGTTCCCAGTACTTCCAGGTGTGGGTGCCCGCGGCCCGGAACTCGGTCTGGGCGGGGATGTTCAGTTCCTGGAGCCGGGCGGCCAGGCGCTGGGTGCACACGTTGGCCGCGGCCTCGATGGCGCCGCCGAGCAGGATCTGGTCGGTCATGCCGATGACCTTGCCGGGATTCGCGCCGGCCGGGAGGGTCTCGGCGACGCCGGGCAGGCCGGTGGCGCTGGAGAGGTAGATGGCCTTGCCGCGCAGGCGTTCCGCGTTCAGGTACGGGTCGTTGGCGCGCCAGGCCGGGTCGTCGGGCTCGCCCCACATATTGGCGGGGTCGGCGCCGGCGCGGGCGAAGACGATGTCGACGTAGGCCCGGCCCATCGGGTCGGCGACCGAGGCGCAGCCGCTGTAGGCGCCGACGGCACGGTAACGGTCGGGGGCCGCGATGGCCAGGTTCAGCACCGCGGTGGCCGACATCGACAGTCCGGCGATGGCGTTGACGCCGCTGGCGTGCAGCGTGTCGTCGATGATCGGCGGCAGTTCCTCGGTCAGGAAGGTCTGCCACTTGTTGCGGCCGAGCTTGGGATCGTCGCGCTGCCAGTCGGTGTAGTAGGAGAACTTGCCCGCGGCGGGGGTGATCACGTTGACGTTCTTGTCGGCGAAGAACTGCACGATATCGGTCTGGTTGTACCAGTTCGCCTTGTCCTCACCGCCGCCCGCGCCGTTGAGCAGATACAGCGTCGGGCGCGGAACGGAGTTGTCGGCCGCGGTGATGACCTGTAGCGGGATCACCCGATCCATCGCCGCCGAGTACACGTGCAGCACCTGCTGCCGCTGCCCGGGCCGCTCGATGTGGTCGAGCCGGGAGCCGTCGGCGCCCGCGGTGCCGATCGAAGCGACCGAGAGCAGCACCAGCGCCATGGCCGACACCGCGACCGCGCGGGAACGGGAGAACACGAACATCAATCCTCACTACAGAAGGGGCGGCCCGAGGGCCCAGAGCGCCGGGACGGCAGCGCGAGACCGTCCCGGCGACCAGGTGCTACGCGATCAGCTACCGATCAGATTGCGCAGCACATCGGAGATGACGTCGCTGAGCGAGCCGGTGGAGCTCAGCTGACCGTCGGAGGAGCCGAGGCCGTTGTCGCCCAGGCTGCCGATCACGGTCTCGCCCGCGTTCGCGCCGCGCGCGGTGAAGCAGGCGGTCAGACCCGGCATCTCGTTGCTGACACCCACGGTGCCCGCGACGCCGACGCCACCGCTGGTGATCTGCTGACCGGCCTTCACGCTGTCCGGCACCGGGTAGGTGATGGTCAGGGTGACCGGGTTGCCGGAGTTGACGAACCAGCCGGTGCTGGTGACCTTCCAGCCACCGGCGTTCGGCTCGGGGGTGACGTCCTCGGTCACCTGGCCGCCGATCGCGTGGTAGGCGGTGATGGTGGTCTTGGTCGGGGCCCCGAAGCCGACCGGCGGGAAGTCGGTGATGGTGTTGACGTAGGGATTGCCGATCCCCGTGGTGCCGACGACCACCTTGTAGGTCACCGAGGTGCCGACACCGATCTGCTCGGCGCTGGCCGTCTTGTCGTAGACGTGCGTGATGCCGACGGTGCTGGCATCGCGCTTCTCGGCGTGGCTGGTGACCGAGCAGGAGCCAGCCGCGACGGCGGTGCCGGAACCGAGAGCGACACCGACACCGGCGACGACCAGAGCGGTGGTGGCGACGCCCGCGGTGATACGCGAAGTCCGGATCATGATTTTCCTCCAAGCCCCGGCGAAGTCGGCCGGGACGAATTCCTCATCGAGTGGTCTATCCCCCTCTGACCAGAAGGTATCCGCTGGACTGGACGGTTGTCCTGGAAAATAAGAACGTGTTCTCATCTTTGTGGAAGATTATCGTTTCACTCTCGAGGAGGGGTCACCGGGGGTAGCATCCGAGATTTTTCGGCATCGGCGAATCCGCCCGAAAAGCGCACACCGGCCCTCCGCCGGGGCAGCGAAGGGCTGGCAAACGTCGTCAATACCCCTGGACGGACTACTTCCCCGGGAGCTCGTTGTGGCCGCCGAACGCCTTGCGCATGGCCGAGAGCATCTTGTCGGCGTAGAGCGCCTCACCCCGCGAGGAGAAGCGCTGGAACAGGGCCGCCGACAGCACCGGGACCGGCACCGCCGTGTCGATGGCGGCGTCGATCGTCCAGCGGCCCTCGCCGGAGTCCGAGACGCGACCGCTGTACCCGTCCAGGTTCGGGTCGGCGTACAGGGCGCTCGCGGTGAGGTCGAGCAGCCAGGACGCGACGACCGAGCCCCGGCGCCACACCTCGGTGATGTCCGGGATGTCCAGGTCGTACCGGTAGTACTCGGGGTGCTCCAGCGGGGTCTCCTCCGCCGAGTGCTCGCCGTCGCCCTGCGTGGCGCCCACGTTGGCGTGCTGGAGGATGTTCAGGCCCTCGGCGTAGGCGGCCATCGCGCCGTACTCGATGCCGTTGTGGACCATCTTCACGAAGTGGCCAGCCCCGGCTGGGCCGCAGTGCAGCCAGCCCTGTTCGGCCGGGGTCGGCGCGCCGGTGCGGCCGGGTGTGCGCGGCGCGGCCTCGACACCGGGCGCGATGGACTCGAACAGCGGCTGGAGGTAGCTCACCTGCTCGGCCTCGCCGCCGATCATCAGGCAGAAGCCGCGCTCCAGGCCGAACACGCCACCCGAGGTGCCGACGTCGAGGTAGTGGATGCCCTTGGGCGCCAACGCCTTCGCACGCGCGATGTCCTCGTGGTAGCGGCTGTTACCGCCGTCGATGATGATGTCGCCCGGTTCGAGCAGCTCGGCCAGATTGTCGATCGCGGCGCCGGTCGCGCCCGCGGGGATCATCACCCAGACGACGCGGGGGGCGTCGAGCATGGCGACGAACTCCTTCAGGTCGGTGCTGCCGTCGAAGCTGTCGCCGAGCTCGGCCTTCAGCTCGTCGATGTGACCCTGATGGCGTTCGTGACCGACGGCGGTGTTCCCGTCGCGCACGATGCGACGCACGATATTGGCACCCATCCGGCCGAGGCCGATCATTCCCAGCTGCATCAGTTCTCCCTCGTTGCGCGCTACCTGGTGTCGAGTCTCACGTGCGATTGTCCCGCGCGAGGGCCCGGATCGGCGCGGTGGCGCCGCCGGGGGCCGCCGAAACTGCCCGGAAAAACGGCTGTAACGCCCCGGAACGGGCCGCGATAAACAGATCGGCTCCGTGTAGTTGCCAGACCCCCGACCCGGCAACTACGCGGAGCCTTCCTGCTGTCCATCCACTGTTGCCAGGGTGCCGAGGACGACGAACACCGTTACCCTTGGCCGAGGCCCCGCAAACATCTGGGGCCGGGCGCACCTGATCCAGGACGACGCCATAACACCCAACGGAAGGACCTCCGTGCCCAGCGAGTCGAATGTCGGCGGACCGGCCGACCGACCAAGGGGCGAGGTCGGACTACGCAAGCTGCTCGAAGCAAATCGCACTTTCGATGCCGACGTCACCGCCGCCCTGCCCACCCAGCCCCTCGCCACCGTGACCCGTGACCGCTGGTCGCCTGCGCCCGCCCCGGCGGCGCCGCAGCCGTCGACCGGCGCCGGTACCCCGCAACTGGCCAAGCGGATCGGCATCGCCGTCGGCGCCGTGTTCGCCGTCGGCGCCGCCGCCTACCTGGCCGACCTGGCCCTGAGCAACGGCGAGGTGCCGCGCGGCACCGTCGTCGCCGGGGTCGACATCGGCGGC
The DNA here is from genome assembly GCF_042888005.1 of Nocardia sp. NPDC003269. Taxonomy (NCBI): domain Bacteria; kingdom Bacillati; phylum Actinomycetota; class Actinomycetes; order Mycobacteriales; family Nocardiaceae; genus Nocardia; species Nocardia sp. NPDC003269. Next base: position 1,482,560 of record NZ_JBIAPA010000001.1, on the reverse strand, counting down.
ATGGACGAGTCCGAGGCGAACGCGCTCCTGCACGCCGAGCTCGGCCCCAAGGCCGAGCGACCGCTGCCGGTCCGGATCGGCGACGTGCAGGCCAGCATGGTGCCCGCCACGGCCGGTCTGCAGGTGGACTGGGACGGCACCTGGGACGCCGTCGGCGACCAGCCGCTCAATCCGGTGAGCAGGCTGATCTCCCTGTTCGGCACCCGGGACGTCGCGGTGGTCAGCACCGTCGACGCGGCGGCGCTGGATCAGCAGGTGGCCGGTTTCCAGGCGCACGACAACCCGACCGTGGAAGGCACGGTGCGGTTCGTCAACGGCAAGCCGGTCGCGGTCGCGCCGGTGCCCGGCCGGGTGCTCGACACCGCGGCCGCACGTACCACGATCACCGAGCGCTGGGCGTCGAGCAGCGAACTGGACCTGCCCGTGGTGGCCGCGCCCGTGGCGGTGCGCACCGAGGCCGTGCAGGCCGCGCTGCGCGATATCGCCACGCCGGCGATCTCCGCGCCGATCACGGTGAGCGGCAAAGACATTCGCGCCACGCTCACGCCGGAGCAGATCGCCGGGGTGCTCGGCTTCGTGCCCGACGGGAACGGTGGCCTGGCGCCGAAGATCGACAACGACGCCGCGATCGCCCTGCTCGCACCGCAATTGGCGGCCTCCGAGGTGGAGCCCAAGGACGCCACCTTCACCGTCGGCGCGGGCAAGCCGACCGTGGTGCCCGCCGTGGTGGGCAACAAGGTCGACTGGCCCAAGACGCTGGAGAAGCTGCCCGCCCTGCTCACCGCCACCGGTAACCGCAGTACCGAGGCGGTGTACCAGCGGATCGAGCCCAAGCTCACCACCGACGCCGCCAACGCGCTCGGCATCACCGAGATGGTCGGCCAGTTCACCACCGGCGGCTTCAGCGGCCCGTCCGGCGTGAACATCCGCACCGTCGCCGCCAAGGTCGACGGCGCGGTGGTGAAGCCGGGAGATACCTTCTCGCTCAACGAGTTCACCGGTCCGCGCACCGCCGCGGAGGGCTACGTCGAGTCCGGCATCATCGACAAGGGCAGGCCGAGCACGGCGGTCGGCGGCGGCATCAGCCAGTTCGCCACCACGCTGTACAACGCGGCCTACTTCGCCGGCATGGAGGACGCGGGCCACACCGAGCACAGCTACTACATCTCGCGGTACCCGGCGGCGCGCGAAGCCACCGTGTTCGACGGCGCGATCGACCTGGCGTTCCGCAACACCACCGCGACCGGCGTCTACATCCAGGCGGTCGCGACGGGCTCGGACATCACCGTGCGCCTGTGGGGCACCAAGACCGTCGACGTGGAGTCGATCACCGGCGAGAAGTCGAAGCCGACCGAGCCGCAGGAGATCACCCTGCCCAAGGGCAAGGACTGCATCGCCTCCGAGGGCGCGCCCGGGTTCACCATCTCCGACACCAGGGTGATCACCGATCGCAAGACCGGCGCCCAGGTCTCCCGGCACACCCGGACCGTGAAGTACGACCCGATCCCGATCGTGAAGTGCGAGTGAGGGTTTCCTAGCAGTTGCAGTTGCAGTCGCAGCTGCAGCAGTCGCCGCACCCGCAGTCCTCACCGCAGCAGTTGCCGCAGCAGTCACCGCAGTCGCAGCAGCTGCCGCAGTCGCAGTGCTTGGCCCAGGCGTCCTTCTGCTCACCGGTGCACGGACTGGTGTGGTCGACGCAGCAGGCGACGCCGGTGCAGTAGACGCCCAGGATCAGCCCGCCCGCCTTCAGCGGACCGGGCCTCCTGGTCGGCCGCTGCCCGGGAGGGGTCGGGAACTGGTACGGCGAATGCTGCTGCGCGACCGCGGAAGTGCGGCAGACATGGCCGACGGCGAGACCGAGGCCCTGCCCCATTCTGCGCAGCAGCGCGGACAGCGGGTCGAGCAGCGCCCAGCGGACGGTGGGCAGCTGGTCGAGCTTCGCTTCGGCGGCGGCCGCGCGGATACGAGATTCGCTCTCGCGCAGCAGATCATAGGCGCGCGGCATGTCGGTGCCGGTCGCTTCCAGTGGGTTGAAGCGGCCGCGCAGACGGTCGCGTTCGAGGTCTTCGATGGCATCGGCGAGATGCGCGATCCGGCCGACATGGCGACCGATCTCCTGCAGGGCCGCAACGTTTTCCGGGCGGCCCGCCAGGGTGGCGGTGTGGCCGAACAGGGTGGCCGCGCAGAGCTGGGTCGGGCCGGTCAGCTGATCGAGGGCGATCGGCGTGGTACTCGAGTCGTCGGTGCGAGCCATGGTCGGCCCATGCGGCTTCGCGGGCGACGACGCGGCGCCGACCCACCCCGCCGCCTGCCGAACGGCGACCGCCGCTTCGGTGACGCGGCCGGGGCCGTTCGCCGCGGCGAGCGCCTCCAGCGCAGCCTGACTGTCGATAGCCGTGAACAACGGGCCGACGTCGAGGCCGATCCGGTCGGCCTGCGCCTGGGCGGCCGCCGACCAGATCCCGGCGACCCGCCCCATCGGACGGCGAGCGAGCCGACCAGCGTCGCCGTCGTCGACGTGGTCGCGAATCTTGGCCGCGCCCAACAGCAGTGAGGCCGTGGCGGCCAGCTGCACACCGGGCGCGTCGGCCGCGACCACCGACGCCCGGCGCATCCCACGCAGCGGGCACGGCCCGGCGGTGGTGCGGGCGTCGGCGTCACCGGACTGAGCCTCGGTGAGCACACTCAGCACGATCGCGTCGGTGTTGGTCGCCGCGCGCGCCAGCTGTCCGTGCCCGTCGCGCAGGCCGAGACACAGCCCGCACATGTGCGCCTGCCAGTGCCCCGGATCGATGCCGTATTTCGCCGCGCCGTGCGCACACGGCTTCAACACACCGAACACTGCCACCCCGTCTGTCGTGGAACTCCCGGGCGCCCGCACCGCGGCCCCGCCCGGTCCGACGATGGCCGCGCCTCAGCGCCCGCTGTCGAGCACGATGGCAGGTCGGACGAGCGCGAGCAACCGGTGGCGGGCTATTCCGCCTTCTTGCGACCGGCCAGGCCGCGCCAGGCCAGATCGTCGAGCAGGTCGACGGCCTCGGCCACCTCGATCCGGCCGCCGGCGACCCGGTCGGCGATCGCCTCGCCCGCCCCGATCACCGCGGCCGCGACGACCTCGAAATTGGTGCCGGGATCGGCGTGCTTGGCACTGGACTCGAGCAGTTTCGCGGTGAGCTCGATGACCCGCTCGCGCGCGTTGTCGATCTCGGACGCGAAAGCTTGCTGACCGATTGCCTGCCGATAGAGCACCTGCCACGACTGCCGGTTGCGGTCGACGAAGTCGAGGAAGCCCTCCAGCGCCGTGCGCACCTGCTCGTGCGGGGTGAGTTGCGGGTTGCCCGCGGGCGCCACCGCCTCGATGAAGCGCAGGCCCTCGCGCTGGATGCAGGCCCGGAACAACTCGTCCTTGGAGCCGTAATACAGGTAGAGCATGGGCTTGGAGATTTTCGCCTCGGCGGCGATGGCGTCCATCGAGGTGTCGTGGAAGCCCTTGCGTGCGAACACCTCGACGGCGGCGTCGAGCATCTGTTGCTCACGAACCGCCCGGGGAAGTCGCTTCGTTCCGCCCGCCATCCACTCTCCTACCGCAGGGTGAACCCCTATATTACTCCAAGGTAAGTTCGCCCGTGCCCATTTGCCGCACAGTCGCCGGACCGCCTCAGCAGCCCAGCTGTACGCCCTTGTAGCGCGCCATCCGCAGCACGGAGGCGTCGACCCGGTCGGCGGGCAGTTTGCCACTCGCCACCGACTGTTCCAAACGGTCGAGCACCTGGGGCACCGCGTCGGTACTGATCCACAGGGCATTGTCGGCGCCGGCGACCAGTGCCGCCTCCACCGCGTCGGAGATCGACATGCGGGCGGTGATGGCCGCCATGCCGCCGAGATCGTCGGTGAAGATCGGGCCGTTGTACGGCGGCGCGCCGTAGCCGGTGCCCTCGCGCAGCAGCGACATCACGGCCGGGCTGATGCTGGCCGGGACGTCGGGCTCGGTCAGGCCGGGCACGTCGAGGTGGCCGACCATCACGGCCGCGCCGGAGTTCACCAGATTGCGGAACGGGACCAGGTCCTTGTTCTGCAGCTCCGACAGCGGCGGCGTCCGGACCGCGCCGGTGTGCGAGTCACCGGAACCGGAGCCGTGGCCGGGGAAGTGCTTCATGACCGCGCCGAGGCCGACCTCGTTGGAGGCGCGGATGTAGGCGCCCGCGTACTCGGTGACGACCTGCGGGTCGTCGCTGTAGGAGCGGTCGCCGATGACGCTGTCGGCGGGCTGGCTGCTCACGTCGACATCGGGGGCGAAGTCGACGGTGACGCCGAGGTCCTTCAGGGCCTTCGACCTGGTCAGCGTGTTCTGGTAGTGCTGCTCCGGCGTCTGGGTCTGCGCGATCTCCCTGGCCGACGGCGCGACGCCGATGAGGTTCTTGGCGCGCGAGACCCGCCCGCCCTCCTCGTCGATGGTGACCATCAGCGGTGCCTTGGCCAGCGCCTTCACCGCGTCCAGCTGGGTGTTGTTCAGCAGGCCGGGATCGGTCCAGCTGCCGATGAAGATGCCGCCGACCTGCTCGGTGCTCACCACGTTCGTGGCGTCGGCCGAGCCGGTGATGCCGACGGTCAGCAGCTGCGCGAGTTTCTCGCGCTGGGTGAGTTTCGCGAGATAGTCGGCGCCGCAGGCGGATTGCGCGGGCGTGCCGGTCACCGGCGAGGTCGGGTCACCCCCCTGCGCGGCGGAGGGGACGCCGGTTCCGCTCGCCGTCGGTGTCGTCTCGGTCGACGATCCTCCCGAACAGGCGGTGGCGACGGCGGCTAGGACTGCGAACACGACCACAGGCGATTTCCGCATGCGCTCCACGGTAGTCCCGGCCGGGCCCGACCCGCGGCACCGGATCCGGTTGGACCCGGTCGGGCGGGGGTAATCTGACTGCACAAGACGCTGTACCAGCGCAGGAGGTCGTCATGGCTTGCGATCGGATGCTCATCGCCTACGACGGTTCCGAACACGCCAAGCGGGCCATCGAGTACGCGGGCCGCTTCCTCACCGCCGAGCGCGCCATCCTGCTCACCGCCTGGGAACCGATGGTGCGCCAGGCGGCCCGCATCTCCGGGCTGGCCGGGGTGATGCAACCGGACTGGGTGCCCGACGAGGAGATCGAGGACATCGCCTACACCGATGCCCGCAAGATCAACGCCGAGGGCGTGCACCTGGCCGAACTGGCGGGCATCCACGCCGAACCGCGCACCGCCGAGTGCACCACGACCATCTGGAACGCGATCGTGGACTGCGCCGACGAGCTCGACGTCGACATCATCGTCGCGGGCACCCGCGGCGCCACCGGACTGCGCGCGCTGCTGCACAGCAGCGTGGCCGAGGCGGTGCTCAAGCACGGCCACCGGCCCGTCCTGCTGGTGCCGCCGGAGCACTGAGAGTTCGATCGCTCCCCCGTTCCCGGCCACGGTCGGCGCGGCTATGGTCGAACCACCATGAACCGATTCCTGCTGGCCCGCCCCGACGGGGTGCTGCGCGCGGCGGGGGTGCGCGCCAGCTACCCCGACCCGCGGCAGGCGGTCGACACGCTGCGCCGGTGGACGGCGCCCGGCAGCGGGACCGGTCCGCGGCTGATCGTCGGCGCGCTGCCGTTCGACCCGGAGGAGCCCGCGGCGCTGTGGCAGCCGGAGACCGCGCTGCACACGGCCGGACCGTGGCGGCCCGCCGCACTGCCCGCGCTGCCCGCCGTTCGGGTCGTCGCCGAGCTGCCCACCGCCGCCGAGCACGTGGCGCGGGTGACGAAGCTGGTCGAACAGCTCGGCGATCCCGGCACCGAGCTGCGCAAGGTGGTCGCCGCGCGGACCCTGCTGATCGAGGCCGACGCGCCGCTGGAACCGGAGGTCGTCGCCGGTCAGCTGCTGACCCGGCATCCCAACGCCAATGTGTACGCGGTGGACCTGACGGCGGCCGGGCGACCGGGCGAGACGCTGCTCGGCGCGACGCCGGAGGTGCTCGTCGCGCGGCACGGCACCCGCGTCAGCCTGCATCCGCTGGCGGGCACGCTGCCCCGGCTCGCCGATCCGGACGCCGACGCTGCACAGGCCCGGGAACTGCTGTCCAGCGCCAAGAACCACGACGAGCACGGGTACGTGATCGAGTGGATCCGGCAGCAGCTCACCCCGGTCTGCCGGGAGCTGCACATCCCCGACGCGCCCGAACTGCTGAGCACCGAACAGGTCTGGCATCTGGCCACCCCGATCCACGGCGTGCTGCGCGACCCGTCGACCACCGCACTCGACCTGGCGCTGCTGCTGCATCCGACACCCGCCGTCAACGGGACGCCGTTCGCCGCCGCGCTGGCCGCGATCACCGCCGACGAACCGCGCCGCGGTTTCTACGGCGGCGCGGTCGGCTGGTGCGCCGACGACGGCGACGGCGAATGGGTCGTCGCGATCCGCGGCGCCGAGCTCGCGGCCGACGGGCGCACGCTGCGCGCGAGCGCGGGCGGCGGGATCGTGGCGGCGTCGGATCCGGCGGCCGAGCTCGCCGAGACCACCGCCAAATTCCGGACACTGCTCGGCGCGCTGCATTGCGACGTGCCCGATCACTGACCTGACGGCCGACACCTGCTAGGTTGACCGAGGTACCACCCCGACGTCGAGCGTATTGGAGTGCGCGATGAAGTTTGCTGTTCCGGCTGTTGCCAGCGCGGTCGGCGGCGCCCTGCTGAGCGCTATCGCCGTCTTCGCGATCACGGCCGCGGTGCAGCAGAACTCGGCGCCCTCGATCGACCGCAGCGGTGACAAGGATTCCTCGCTGCTCAACGCTCCTGAATACGGCAGCCGCTGAGTCCGACGCCCGCGCGTCACGCCCCCTAGCGGGGCACCCGGACACGGCTCCACTGGGTTGGCGCTGGTTCGTCGGCACGGTCGTAGCCGCCTTCGTCCTGACGTTCGCGCAGGCGCCAGGGCTCACCGTCGCGGACACCAAGTACGACCTCGCTCAGAACCCGCTCGGATTCCTCGCACGGGCATCGCACCTGTGGAGCAGTCAGGCTCCGATGGGCCAGGTGCAGAACCAGGCCTACGGCTACTTCTTCCCGCACGGCACCTTCTTCTCCGCCGGTCATCTGCTGCAGCTGCCCGCGTGGGTGACCCAGCGCGTCTGGTGGGCGCTGCTGCTGCTCGCCGGGTTCTGGGGCATCGTCAAGCTGTGCGAGACGCTGGGGATCGGCGCGCGCGGGTCGCGGGTGATCGCCGGTATCGCGTTCGCGTTGTCGCCGCGGGTGCTCACCACGCTCGGCTCGATCTCCTCGGAGACGCTGCCGATGATGCTGGCGCCATGGGTACTGCTGGCACCAGCCGCCCTCGGGGTCGCGGTACGGAACCGGCGGGATGCGGGCGGGCCCGGTGCGGCAGCGACCAAGGGGAACAGGCGGGGCGGGGCGCTCTCACCCGCCGGTAGCGCGCTCGCACTGGCTCTGATGGGCTCGGTGAACGCCGTCGCGACCGTGGCCGCGTTCCTGCCCGCCGCGCTCTGGTGGGCCTCCTACCGGCCGAATCGGCGCTGGTGGCGGTTCACGGCCGCGTGGATTCCGCTGCTGGTGCTGGCGACCTTCTGGTGGGTCGTGCCGCTGCTGCTGCTCGGCAAGGTGAGCCCGCCGTTCCTCGACTACATCGAGTCCTCGGGGGTGACGACGCAGTGGGCCTCGCTGGCCGAGGTGCTGCGCGGCACCGACAGCTGGACCCCGTTCGTCTCGCCGGAGCGGATCGCGGGCGCGGTGCTGGTCACCCAGCCCGCCGCGGTGCTCGCGACCGGGCTGCTCGCCGCGGCGGGCATGGCCGGGCTGGCGCGGTCGTCCATGCCGTACCGGGGGCGGTTCACGCTGATCCTGCTGGTCGGGCTGGCCGGCATCTGCGCGGGCTACGTCGGCACGCTCGGCGGTCCGTTCGCCGAATCGGTGCGGGTGTTCCTCGACTCCGGCGGCGCGCCGCTGCGCAATGTGCACAAGCTGGAACCGCTGATCCGGCTGCCGCTGGTGGTCGGCCTCGCCCACCTGCTCGGCCGGGTACCGCTGCCCGCCTCGGTGCCGCTGCGCGAGTGGCGCAACACCTTCGCCCACCCGGAGCGGGACCGGATCGTCGCCGTCGCCGCGCTGATCCTGGCCGCGCTCACGCTGGCCACCTCGCTGGCCTGGACCGGCAAGCTCGCGCCGCGCGGCGCCTACGACCGGGTGCCCGCGTACTGGACCGACACCGCCGAATGGCTGGCCGACAACGCCGCCGACACCCGCGCGCTGGTCGTGCCAGGCGCGCCGTTCGGCAGCCAGATCTGGGGCCTGACCCGCGACGAACCGCTGCAAGCCCTGGCCGAGACGCCCTGGGCCGTGCGCGACTCGGTGCCGCTGAATCCGCCGGGCACCATCCGCGCGATGGATTCGGTGCAACGGCTCATCGCCGACGGCAGGCCGTCGACCGGGCTGGCCGCCACCCTCGCCGATCAGGGCATCGGCGTCCTGGTGTTGCGCAACGACCTCGACCCCGAGACCTCCCGCTCGACCCGGCCGATGCTGGCGCACCGGGCGATCGAGGGCTCGCCGGGGCTGACGAAGGTGGCCGAATTCGGCGACCTGATCGGGCCGCGCGCGGCCGACGCGGGCCTGGTCGTGGACAACGACCTCCAGCCCGCCTACCCGGCGATCGAGATCTATCGGGTCGAGGTGCCCTCGCCGGGCACCCCGGTGACGGTGCGCGGCGGGACCGGCGCGCCGCCGGGATTCCCGGGCGCGTACACCGTGCCGCTGGACACCGTGCCCGTCGTCCAGGGTGGTCCCGAGGTGCTCGAGCGCGTTCGCCGCGACACCGGAAACCCCACGGCCCCGGTGCTGCTCACCGCCGACGCCGCGCGCGCCGGGCTGCCGCCGAAGCCGGTCCTGCTGACCGACACCCCGATGGATCGCGAGGCCGATTTCGGCCGGGTCGACAACCACAACTCCGCCGTCCGCGCCGCCGACGACGCCCGCCGCACGCACAACCTGGTGCCCGACTACCCGGTCGAGGGCACCCCCCTCGTCCGGGGCGAATGGTCCGGCGCGAAGGTGACCGCGTCCAGTTCCGCCGCCGACGCCACCCAGATCGGCGGCGCCGCGCCCGGCAGCTCGACCGCCGCCGCCGTCGACGGCGATCCGAGCACCGCCTGGATCAGCAACGGCGCCGAACCCGCGCTCGGCCAGTGGCTCCGGCTCGATCTGGACAAGCCGATCACCGTCGGCTCGCTGCGTTTCACCACCACGGCCGCCGCGCTGGGCGACCCGGTGAAATGGGTGGAGGTCCGTACCTCCCGCGGCACTGTGTCGGCGCGGATCACCGAACCCGGTGCGCCGGCGACGGTTCCGCTGCCCGCGGGCGAGACGGACTGGGTGATGATCACCGCCGCGCGGACCGAAACCGGTACCAGCGGTGGCCAGTTCGGGATCAGCGAACTCACCCTCGACGACTACAGCGTGCGTGACGCCCCGGTGCGGGTCGACATCCGGCACCGGGTCGTGCTGCCCGACGTCGCGCCGGGCACCACCGTCACCGGCTGGGACCTCGGCCAGGAATTCCCCGGCCGCAGTGCCTGTTTCGACGGCCCCGACCGGGTGCATTGCAGCAAGGGACTCGGCCTGCCCGCCGAGGAGCCGGGCGTCTTCGGGCGCACGCTCGCCGTGCCCGAACCACTCACCGCCAGCACCGACCTGACCGTGCGCACCCGGCCCGGCCCGGCGCTCGAGGCCCTGCTCACCGACCACACCCGGCCGGTGGCGCGCGGCAAGGCCGACGTCGGTGACCTGCGCGGCGCCGCCTTCGCCGCCACCGACGGCGATCCGAAGACCACCTGGACCGCGCCCGAGGCCACGGTCCGCGGGCTCGCCGGGGCCAAACCCACCCTGGTGCTGGAACTTCCGGAACCCGCCGAGGTCACCGGACTCGACATCACCACCGCGCTCGGCGGGCTCCCCGCCACCGCCACCGCCGTCATCGTCAACCTCGGCAACGGTCCGCAGGTGCGCGAACTGCCCGAGCGCGAACACGGCGAACCCGCGCGGATCTCGCTGTACCCCACCGTCACCGATCGCGTCGAGATCAGCATCCAGAGCTGGAACGAGGTGCTCGACCGCACCGCGCTCGGCTTCGTGCTCACCCAGCCGACCGGCCTGGCCGAGGTCGAGGTGCTCGGCCCCGAGTATCCGGCGCACGCGGCGGGCGACCGGCTGGTCACCATCGGCTGTGAAGACGGTCCGGTGATCGCGATCGGCGGTCGCACCGTGCAGACGACGATCACCGCCACCGCCGACGAACTCCGTTCCGGCGCACCGGTGTCCGCGCGGGCCTGCGCGGCGGACGCGGCCGATCTCGAGCTGCTCCCCGGCCATCCCGATCTCACCGTCGCGCCGACCGAGCTGTTCACCGTCGACCGGTTGCGGCTCGTGCGCACCGATCCGATCGCGCCCGCGCCCGCCGATCCGGGCACCCAGCTGCTCGTTCTGCCGCTGAGCACCAATGTGGGCTGGCAGGCGCACACCGCCGACGGGCGCGCGCTGTCACCGGTGGTCGTCGACGGATGGCAGCAGGCGTGGCTCGTCCCGGCGGGCACGACCGGGGAGATCACCGTCTCGTTCCCGGCCGACCGCTGGTACCGGCTCGCCATCTTCGGTGGGCTGCTGCTGCTGATTCCGCTGGTCCTGCTGGCGATTCCGCGGCGGCGCGAGGTGCCCGACGCCGGGCCTGCGCCGGTGACCTGGGGCGTGCGCTGGGCCGCCGCGCTCGGGCTGACCGGTGTCGTGACCGTGGTGTCGGGGCCGGTGGGCGCGGTGTTCACGCTGCTCGCGCTGGCCGGTAGCCGGTTCCGCCCCGCGCTGACCGCGCGGACGCTGCCGTGGGTGGCCGGGCTCGGGACGCTGATCTCGGCGGCCGCGCTGTCCACCGGCACGTGGCGTTCGGGCAGCCCCTACATGGGCGGCTCGCTGTGGGCGCAGGCGCCCGCGGTCATCGCCGTGATCGCGGTCGGTGTCGCGGCGCTGCCACGTCGTCGGCGTTAGCGCGACGCGGCGACCGCCTCGGCCCGCGCGGCGCGGCGGGCGGCCGCGGCCTTGTCCCAGCGCCGGGCCAGCCGCCGCGCCGGGTCCTCGATCAGCGCGAAGCTCGCGGCGGCCAGCGGCAGGGTCAGCGCGGTGGTGAGCACCAGGACGTAGCCGAAGTTGCCGTTGAACGGGAGCAGGCCGAACACCGGGAACACCATGGTGAGCACCACCAGGTGCCACAGGAAGATGCCGTAGGACCAGCGACCCAGCGTGGCGGCGGTCGGCGATTCCAGCCAGCGGTGCGGCGCGGCGTCTCCGGGGCGCAGCACCAGCGGGGCGAGCAGGCCGAACCCGATGATCGTGCCGAGCAGCATCTTCATCGCGTACTGCCACGGCTCCGCCCGCTCCAGGCCGGCCGGGCCGCCGAACTCGGTGGCCGAGAGCAGGAAGGCGGCCAGCGCGATCGCCCACATCAGCGGTTGACTGGCGAACGGCGCGCGCCACCAGGCCTCGGGCCGCGCCTGGTAGATCAGCTCGGCGAGCAGCATGCCCGCCGCGAACCACGGCAGATAGCCGGGCAGCCAGTTGTCGGCGTGGATGGCGTCCGGGGTCGGGACGGGCCACAGATTCCAGGTCAGCGTGACCGCCATCAGCGCGCAGATCACCGGGACGCGCCAGCGCGCGGCGGCGCCGCGCAGCCGCACGATCGCGAAGGCCAGCAGCGGCAGCACCAGATAGAACGCCACCTCCACCGACAGGCTCCACATCTGGGTGAGCCCCTCGGTCAGGGTGAGCGGCACGAACACCTGCAGCAGGAACAGGTTCGACACCCACACCCGCAGATTCGCCGACTGCGCCGCGCCGGGCAGCAGCACCAGCACGAACACCACCACCGCCCAGTACGCGGGGATGATGCGCATGAGGCGATGCAGCAGATAGCGGATCGTGCCGGGGGCGGTGCCGAGCCCGCGCGCTGCGGCCGCGTGCGGGCGCCACAGCAGATAGCCCGACAGCGCGAAGAACACCGCGACCGCCATGTCGAAGCGCTCCAGGATCGGGCCGATGACCGCGATCCCGCTCGCACCGGTCTGGAACGCGACGTGGGTCAACAGCACACCGAGTGCCGCCATTCCGCGCATCCCCTCGAGGGCGGGATTGAAGGCGCGGGGCGGTGAAACGGGGGCGGTAGCGGTCGTCATCACGCTCCAGTCTGCCGTGTCGGCGATTTACCGGGCGCAGCACGGCACACTGCGCAGTCGGGCTGTTAGTGTCGGGGCTCACGAGGGCTAGGTGCAATACCAGACCACCGGAGGATCCGGTGTTCGAACGACGAGGAGAGTTTGCATGGCACTGAGTGCCGGTACCAGAAGGACGGTCGCCTGCGTGCTCGTGGGTCTGGGCGCGGCATTACTCGTCGCCGCGCTGATGATCCCCACCTACACCGTGAGCAAGGTGGCCAAGACTCCGCTCGACCTCGAGATCACCACGATCGCCGAGAACCAGAAGGGCGAGGACAGTCTCGTCCTCGACTCCAAGTCGCTGACCACCGGCGACGGACCCGCCGTCGTGAACAAGGACGTGCCGCTGGTCTCGCAGCGCTTCGTCACCGTCGAGGAGCCCTCCGACGCCGACGAGATGACGCTGCAGGCAGGCCAGACGCTGCGCCGCACCGACGTGCAGGGCGACACCGGTCTGCTCACCGCCACCATCGACCGCGTCACCATCGACCGCGTGACCGGCATGCCGGTCGACACCGAGCCCAACGGCTCGATCGCGGTCACCGTCAACAAGGACGGCAGCGTCATGGAGCCGGTGCAGCACACCGGCCTCGGCTACCGCTTCCCGATCGGCACCGAGAAGAAGACGTACCCGTACTTCGACATCAACGTGCGCAAGTCCTTCGACGCGAACTTCATCGAAGAGACCGAGATCAACAGCACGAAGGTCTACCACTTCCAGATGACCGCGCCGGTCACCAGCACCTGGGACGTCGTGCAGTCGCCGACCAACCGGCTGACCCTGCCCGCGTCGAAGTGGGGCGTCACCGACGTGCCCGCCGATCAGCCGGTCACCATGACCCGCTACTACACCAATGTGCGTGACCTGTGGGTCGAGCCGGAGACCGGCACCGTCATCAAGGGCGGCGAGTCGATCCACCTGTTCTACGCCCGCTCGGCCGACAAGCCCGAGGTGACCGCGCTCAAGTCGCACATCGTGTTCGACGAGAACACCATCGAGTCGCAGATCGCGATCGCCAAGGAGAACACCGACAAGCTGTCGCTGTTCGGCCGCGTCGTGCCGATCGTGTTCGGCATCCTCGGCGTGATCGCCCTGCTCGCCGGCCTGTTCCTCGGCCTGCGCGGCGGCGGCAGCACCCCGCAGCACGCCAGCCCCCGCGGCGCCCGTCCGACCCCGGCCCCCACCGCCGCCCCGGACGACACCGCGAGCTGGGACGCCGACGACGCGCCGACCACCCAGTTCAACCGGGGTGACTACGACGCGCCGACCGAGCAGATCGATATCAACAAGCGTCCCTGAGGGATGTAGTTCCCGCGCACGGCCCCGGTCATCACGACCGGGGCCGTTGTCGTTTCCTGGCCTCGCTCACGTCGTTGTCCACAGATGATGTGGATGCCTGTGGAACCACGCGACTTTCGTTCCCGGGCTACGAGACGCTGCCTGTCGAGACGGTGGGGGCGGGGTTGCGGGTGGTCGCGCGGGCGGCGGTGCGCAGGACGACGACGGCGACGATCAGGGTGGTGACGGCGGCGACCGAGACCGCGGTGGTGATCAGTGCGCCGATGGTGCGGGCGAAGGTGAGCATGAGGGTCACTTCGAGGACCAGGCCGATCCAGGTGACGGCGGCCAGGGCGGTGCGTTCGACGGCGATCGCGGACAGCAAGGCGCCCTGGAGGACGGCCAGGATCGCGCCGTGCAGCGCGAACAGCCACAGCATGCCCTGGATCGGCGCGTAGTCCTGCCCGGCGAACAGCGGGGCGAGCGGGGCAGCCAGCGCGGCACCGAGCACCGCGACGACGCCGATGATCGACAGCACCGACAGCGCGTCGCGGATCGCGCGGGCCGAGTGCGTGGGCTGGGCCATGCGCGGATACAGCACGACGCCGACGGCCTGGGGCAGCCAGAACGCGATCTTCGTCGCGATGGTGCCCAGCGAGTAGCGGCTCGCGTCGACGTCGTCGAGCACGATCCGCACAACGATCAGGTCCGCCGAGGACAGCGCCATGAGCGCCGCCTGCACCTGCACGGCCCGCAGCACCGGCAGCACACCGATCGTCCGGTTCTTCGCCCCGGCGGACTCACGGTCGTCCGTCGCGCCGCGCCGCGATACACCCGCACCGACCTGCGGCGACGCCGACGCAGGGATCGACGAAGCCGCACGCACCCCGGCCTGCGGACCGCCCTCGGCGGACTCGCGGTCGTCCGTCGCGTCGCGCCGCGATCCGCCCGCACCGACCTGCGGCGACACCGAGGCCACGATCGACGATCCCTCGCGCACCCCGGCCTGCTGCGGGTGCGCGGCCGCTCTGGCGTCCGGCTCGCGCCCGGCTTGCTCCGGACGCGCAGCCGCTCCGGCGTCCAGCTCGCGCCCGGCCTGCCCCGGATGCGCGGCTGTCCTGGCGTCCGGCTCCGGCTCGCGCGCGGTCGAGCGGGCGATGCGGCCCGCGATGATCGCCGCGCAGACGATGCCCGCCGCGCCCGCCCACAGCGCACCGGCCGCGCCGCCGCCGAGGGCGAGGGCGAGCAGCGCGGGAGCGACGCGTGCCGTTCCGGCCATCGCGAGCACGGCGGCCAAGGCACGGAAGTGGTTGCCGCCTTGCAGGATTCCCTGTTCGCCGGAGAGCACGACCAGCGCGGGAGCCGCACCGAGCGCGGCGGCGGCCGCCCACACGCCGACGTGCAGCAGCCCGGCGACCACCGGGACCAGCACCACCGCGACCGCGGCGACCAGCGCGGCACACCGCCACTGCATCGCCCGCACCGCGCGCAGATCCGCGCCGCGGACCACCTCGCGCGCCACCACGTTCTGCATGGCCAGCGCGGGCACGGCGCACAGCAGCTGCACGGCGAGCAGGCTCGCGAACTCGCTGTACCCGGCGACGCCGAGCCAGCGGCCTGCGAGCAGTTGCAGCAGGTACCCGGCGACGTTGGCGGTCATCGCGCCTGCCGTCACCCAGGTCAGGTCAGCAACGACAGGGGGGCGACGGACCGAGGACACGCCTCATCGTCGCACCTCCGCGCCCTTCGTATCACCAGTACCCCGAAAATGTGAGTCCGGCCGGACTCACCTTGGTGCCGCCAGCCCGCCGGGCCCGCGACCGATCGACGGGACGTAAGGTGCACTGGCGTGACGGGAGATCGGCGTGCGAGGGCCTGGGTGGCCGGATATTGCGCGCTGCTCGCGCTGATCATCGTCGGACCGCTGGCCGGTTCGGGGTACCTGCTGCTCCGCGACGCCGTCAGCACGCCCCGCTCCTACCTCACCGATTCCGCCCTCGGCCTCGGCGCCGCCGCCCCGCGCGCCGTCCCGCAGGACGCACTGCTCGCCGTATTGTCGCCGGTGATCGACGGTGGCCTGCTGGTCAAGGCGATCCTGATCGTCGCCCTGTGGGCCGCCGGCTACGGCGCTGCCGCCCTCACCCGCGAATTCCTCACCGCATCCACCCCCGCCCAACTCGTCGCCGCCACCATCGCCCTCTGGAACCCCTACGTCGCCGAACGCCTCCTCCAGGGCCACTGGAGCCTCCTCACCGGCTACGCCGCCCTCCCCTGGATCGCCCTGGCCGCCGCCCGCGTCCGACAAGCGACGCAGCCCCGCAGCCAGGCGGTCTCGGGCACGAGTGCGACTAACGGCATCCAGGCCGACGGGGCATCCTCCGGCAGGAACGCGGTACACGGCACCACGGCCGACGGCACGACAACCTCCGGCAGGACCGCGGCACACGGCACCACGGCCGACGGCGCAGCATCCTCCGAGAGGAGCGCGATACACCGCACCACGGCCGACCGCGCAGCGCCCTTCGACAGCAGCGCGACACACCGCACCACGGCCGACCGCGCAGCGCCCTTCGACAGCAGCGCGACACACCGCACCACGGCCGACGGCAACACGTCTTCCACGAAGAGCGCGGCGATCGGCGCCTGGGCTGCGCTGACAGCGGGTTTCGCGGCGGCCGGGCTGACGCCGACGGGGTCGCTGCTGGCCGCGATCATCGGGCTCGCGCTGGTCGGGCGGCGGGCTTTCCTGCCCGCCACGGTCCTGTGGATCCTCACGTGCGCGCCCTGGCTGACCGCGACGGCGCTCGGCTCCGGCGCCGAACCGTCGGATCCGGCGGGCGTGTCGGCGTTCGCGGCCAGGGCCGAGCCGTGGCTCGGCACGCTGGGAAGCCTGGCCGGGCTGGGCGGGATCTGGAACAGCGAGGCGGTACCCGCCACCCGGACGACGCCATTGGCACTGGTCGGCACCGTGCTGTTGCTCGGCATCGTCGCGCTCGGCGTGCGCACTGTGTGGACGCTGGGCCGCGACGGCCGGGCACTGCTGGTGATCGCCGCGCTGGCGATCGTGCTGCCCGCACTCGGCGCGACCGGCCCCGGTCTCGCGGTCGGCGAGTGGCTGGTGGTGCACGTCCCCGGCGCGGGCCTGCTGCGCGACACGCAGAAGTACGTCGCGCTGGCGTTGCCCGCCTACGCGCTGTGCGCGGCAGCGGCGTGCGGAACGGTCCTCCGCTGGGCCCGCCGGACAGCATCGGCACAACCGGGTCCAACGACAAGCCAAGACGTCCAGCACGCCGGTCCGGCGGGCACACCCCTCGCCGGCCCGACAAACTCCGTCGAAGCCGATCCGACGGAGTCGACCCACGCCAAGCCCACCGGCTCGATCGACGCCGGTCCGGCGGACGCCAGCCGGGCTGCACCAACAGACTCCATCGACGCCGGTCCGGCGGATGCCAGCCGGGCTGCACCAACAGACTCCATCGACGCCCATCCAGCGGACGCCAGCGCAGCCGCACCGACAGACTCCATCGACGCCCATCCAGCGGACGCCAGCGCAGCCGCACCGTCACACTCCATCTACGCCAATCCAGCGGACGCCAGCCGGGCTGCACCGACAGGCCCGGTCGATGCTGCACCGACAGCCTCGGACCACGCAGATCCGGGGAACACGGACATCGCCACTCCGACAGCGGCTACCGCACGAACCGAACGCGGAACCTCCACGGTGGCCGTCCTTTTCATAGCCCTGCTGATCCTCCCGCTGGCCGATCTGGCCTGGGGTGTCGGCGGCGAGATGCGGCCGGCGCACTACCCGGCGGGGTGGGCGCAGGTTGTCGAGCGAATGGACGCGCCCGGCGATGTGGCCGTTCTCCCGACCGGCATGTTCCGCCGATTCCCCTACAGCGGAACAGCTCCCGTGCTCGATCCGGCGCCACGCATCCTGCCGAACGACGTGCTGCAAACCGGTGAGCTGCGGGTCCGGGGCTACGCCGTCAACGGTGAGGGCAACCGGGCGCGCCGGGTCGAGGACGCGCTGCTCAGGGGCGCGGCACCCGCTGAGATCGCCGCGCTCGGCGTCGGCTGGATCGTCGTGGAACGCACGACGCCGGGCCCGCTGGGCGACTCCGGGAAGACCCTCGCCGCGGCGGAACTGGCTTATCAGGACGCGGATCTGGCCCTGTACCGGGTCGCGGACCACGCCCCCACCGATATCGCCACGCCGGCGCAACGGTGGATTTCCGCGGCGGCGCACCTGCTGTGGGCGACGCTGCTGATCGGCGGATTGCTCACCGCCGCACTGCTTCCGCGCCTCAGTCCCGCGCGGGCGGGGCGACCAATCCGGTGACGAACGCGCCGCGGGCGGCGGCGGACAGCACCTCGTAGACCCCGGAACCGGTCTGCTCCCAGGAGAATTCCCGTGCGCGGGCCCGCGCCTTCTCGCCCATCATGAGCCGGGTCTCCGGATCGGCCAGCAGGTCGGCGGCCGCCTCGGCCAGCGCGGGGGCGTCGTCGACGAGCAGTCCGGTGACGCCGTCGACGATGGAGTCGGTGAGGCCGCGCGAGCTGCGGTAGCCGATGGTCGGCACGCCGTGCTGGGCCGCCTCGATGACGGCCAGGCCCCAGCCTTCCTTGCGCGACGGCATCACATGCACCCACGCGGTCGACAGGATCTCGTGCTTGCGCTGTTCGTCGACGTGGCCGTGGAAGGTGACGGCGTCGGCGATGCCGAGCTCGTCGGCGCAGGCGCGCAGGTTCGGCGCCCACCAGCCGTCGCCGATCACGTCGAGGTGCACGTCGGGGAAGCGCCCGCGCAGGGCGGCGACGGCGGTCAGCGCGTCTTCGATCTGCTTGTGCGGAACGAGGCGCGACAGCACGGCGATGCGCGGATGCGCGGCGCGGGTGCCGTCGGCGCCGGGGACGACCTCGGCGGGCACCGGCTCGGCACCGTTGCGCACGACGGCGATGCGCTCGCGGTCGACGCCGAGCACCGCCAGCTCCTCGGCCGAGGGCAGCGAGACGGTCAGGTACTGGTTGTCGCGGTGCACGCGCGGCGAGAGCCGCGACTCGATCCACCAGCCGATCCGCCCGACCAGCTTGCCGGCGACCGGCCACTGCTCCCGGTGGCCGTGGTGCACCAGCACCACCGAGGGCACACCGGTGGCCGCGGCGAAGAAGGGAATGCCGTTCTGGGTGTCGATCACGACGTCGGGACGCACTCCGCGCAGGGGGCCGATGCCCAGCCGACCTGCGACGATGGCGGCCAGCGCCCGGGGATAGACGGTGAAGCGCCCGCCAGCGCGGCTGATGTCGATGCCGTCGATCCGCTCGCGGCGCGCCGCGCCCGGGTAACCGGCCGTCCGCAGGGTGACCTTGATCCCGCGGGCGGCCAGCTGGGCGCCGACCTGCTCCAGGTACCGCTCGCTGCCGCCGCCCTGCGGGTGCCCCGTGTCACGCCAGCACAGCAGGAGGACTTCACGCACGGTCGGGGCTCGCAATCGGTTCGGTCGAGGACAAAGGTCGGCACCCACCCTAGCGGGTGTGGTCTGCGCGACACATCTGTATCGGCACGTCCGTCCCGCTGTGTCCCGCCGGACCACGCGATCGGCCCCGGTGACGCTGCCCATAAACTCTGGCCGTGCCGACCGCATCCCTGCCGAGAACCGAGCAGCCCGTCCAGCGCCGCGACCAGTCCAGGTTCGCGCGCCGCGCGACGCTGCGCCGCTCCCTGCGGCTGCTCACCAGCTTCCGGTTCGAGCAGTCCGACCCGGCCAGGTTCTACGGCGGCATCGCCACCGACAGCGCCGACCTGATCGGCGACTTCTACGCCGACATCACCGGCCGCGACCTCACCGGCACCGTCGTCCTCGACGTGGGCGGCGGCCCCGGGTACTTCGCCGACGAGTTCACCGCGGCGGGGGCGCGCTACGTGTCGGTCGAGCCCGATCCGTCCGAGATGCACGCCGCCGGCCTGCGGGTCTCCGGGTCGGTCCGCGGATCGGGCATGGCACTGCCGTTCCGTGACGACGCCTTCGACGTCTGCTTCTCCTCGAACGTGGCCGAGCACGTGCCGCACCCGTGGGTGATGGCGGAGGAGATGGTGCGCGTGACCAAGCCCGGTGGCCTCATCGTGTACTCCTACACGGTGTGGCACGGGCCGTTCGGTGGTCACGAGACCGGCCTCTGGCACTACCTCGGTGGCGAGTACGCGGCCCGCCGGTACCGCCGTAAGCACGGCAGGGAACCGAAGAACAGGTTCGGCAGGTCACTGTTCGCGGTGACCGCCGCCGACGGTTTGCGCTGGGCGGCAACGACTTCAGCCGACGTCCGGACGGTCTTCCCCCGGTACCACCCGCGCTGGGCGTGGTGGCTGGTTCGAGTTCCGGTGATCCGCGAGCTACTGGTGAGCAACCTGGTGGTCGTGGCCACCAAGGGCGATCAGGCCAGCCAGCTCAATCGACGCGACCGGCGGACCGGCTCGGGTAGCGCGGCCACCCACGGCGACTCCTGAATCGCCAGGCCCACCGTCTCCAGCGTGGTCAGGCCGACCTGATCAGCCAGCGCCCCGACCATCGCGACCGCCTCAGCGGCCTGAATGGCGGCAGTTGCCTGCTCGATCGTGAGCGTCCGGCCGGGCAGGAATGACACAACCCATCCCCCGCTGCCTACACTCTTCGCTTGATGGTCGGTCTGGTCGCTGGTCATCAACGATCGGCCGATCACTTGCACAGCCATGAGTCGGTCTCCCCAATTCGCTGTAAAGGTCTGATGAATCGAGCGAGCTGATCAGTAGCTAAAGCATCCCCTTTTCAACAACAGAACGCAATAGTGCGTTTACCCGAAAAGCGAACCGACAGGTTGGAATTCGCCCTGTTCACAGTCGTTGCGGCACAGCGAATTAGAACGTGTTGCAGACAACCCGGCCACAAAACTGTAACGTGTTCTTATGCACTACGACAGTCTGTTCATCGGCGGGAAGTGGACCACCCCTGCCGGTAGTGACCGCATTTCCGTGGTCTCACCCGCAACGGAGGAGACCGTCGGCAGCGTGCCCGCGGTGACGAAGGCCGATGTGGACGCCGCGGTCGCCGCGGCCCGCGACGCCTTCGACAGCGGACCGTGGCCATCCACACCGCCACTGGAACGAGCAGAGGTGCTCACCAAGGCGGCCCGACTGATCGAGCAGCGTTCGCCCGAGTTGCTCGCCGCGCTCACCGCGGAGATGGGCGCGCCTTCGTTAGCCGCCTTGACGCTCAACCAGCTTCCGGCCGTCGCCGCGCTGGACGCGTGGGCGGCGCTGGCGAAGACCTTCCAGTGGAACGACACTCGCACCGGCCTGTTCGGAACCTCGCGCGTCTCACGGGAACCCCGCGGCGTCGTCGCGGCGATCACCGCCTGGAACGTCCCGCTGTTCCTGGCCGCCAACAAGCTCGGCCCCGCCCTGCTGGCCGGCTGCACCGTGGTGCTCAAGCCCTCGCCGCTGACCCCGCTGACGGCCAACATCCTCGCCGACATCTTCACCGAGGCCGGTCTGCCGGACGGCGTGCTCTCCGTCCTGCCCGCCGACGCCGCGGAGAGCGAGTACCTCGCGAGCCACCCCGGCGTCGACAAGGTGACCTTCACCGGCAGCACCGCGGTCGGCCGCAAGCTGGCCGCGATCGCGGGCGAGCAGCTCAAGACGGTCTCGCTGGAGCTCGGCGGCAAGTCGGCCGCCATCGTGCTCGAGGACGTCGACCTCGCCGCCAGCATTCCCGTGCTCGCGTTCTCCGGGTTGATGAACAGCGGACAGGGCTGCGTCGCCCAGACCCGCATCCTCGCCCCGCGCAGCCGCTACGACGAGATCGTCGACGCGCTGGTCGCGCACGTCAAGACCATGCAGGCGGGCGACCCGACCGACCCGGCCACCCAGCTCGGCCCGCTGATCAGTGAGAAGCAGCGCGAGCGGGTGGAAGGCTACATCGCCAAGGGCAAGGAAGAGGGCGCGCGCCTGGTCCTCGGCGGCGGCAGGCCGGCCGGCGTCGAGCGCGGCTGGTTCGTCGAGCCGACGATCTTCGCCGACGTCGACAACGCGAGCACCATCGCCCAGGAGGAGATCTTCGGCCCGGTGCTCTCGGTGATCCCGTACGAGACCGAGGAGGAGGCGATCGCCATCGCGAACGACTCCGACTACGGCCTCGCCGGTTCGGTGTGGACCACCGACATCGACCACGGCCTCGAGGTCGCGGCGAAGGTGCGCACCGGCACCTACGCCATCAACTGGTACGCCTTCGACCCCACCGCGCCCTTCGGTGGGTACAAGAACTCGGGCATCGGCCGCGAGAACGGCCCGGAGGGCCTGGACGCGTTCTGCGAGCAGAAGTCCGTGCTGATGCCGATGGGCTGGACGGCGGAGTAGTCGTTCAGTTCTCCGGCATCTGCACCCGCAGTACCGGCTGTCCGGCCACTTGACCGCGGGGTGGCAGGTCGACCACGTCGACCCGCCACCCCGGCGGCAGTGCGCTCTGCAAACGTCCCGCCACGCGTTGCAGCGGGGTACTCGAGTAGGTGTCGGACCCGTATCCGGTCACCACATCGGTCATGCGTCAACCACCTCTCAGCGTCGATCTCATCGGGACCGCATCGGCGGTGCTGGAGTCTCGAAAGGGAGTTAGCTCGGATGGTGCGACGTGCGGAGGAGCCTGACCAGGAATATAAGTCACGACTCCCGCCCAACGGCAGCGACCCTCTGACATCGACAGATGTACCCAGAATCGAGTCGGGGAAATCGTCCACGCCGGATTCTGTCCGGAAACTCATAGTTCGCTTGTCCAGTTCATCACCGCCCGCCGCCCCGAAAACCGCGGCGAAATCGGGATTCCGACGGAACCGTGTCAGTGCCGCAGCGAGCGGCGATAGGCCGACGGCGTGAGCCCGGTGGCGAGGCGCAGATGATCACGCAACGCCGTCACACTGCCGAACCCGGCGCGCTGCGCGACCGCCTCCACCGGAAGGTCGGTGCGCTCGAGTAGTTCCCGCGCGCGACCGAGCCGTTGCGCGTCGAGCCAGGCGCCCGGGGTGGCACCGACCTCCGCCTTGAAGCGGCGGATGAACGTGCGCTCACTCATCAGCGCGTGCGCGGCCATGGCCGAGACATCGCGGGCGACTTCGGGATTCGCGGCCGCCCAGGTCAGCGTGGCGGCCAGGCCGCCGTGCGGATCGGGGCCGCCCATCGGCTGCGGGATGTACTGCGCCTGGCCGCCCTCGCGATGCGGCGGCACCACATTCCAGCGGGCGAGGTCGGCGGCCGCGGCCGCGCCGAGTTCCCGGCGCACCAGGTGCAGGCACAGATCCAGGCCGGCCGACAGGCCCGCCGAGGTGAGGATGTCGCCGTCGTCGATGTAGAGCGCCGTCGGGTCGAGTTTCACCGCCGGATAGAGCTCGGCGAACTGATCGCAGTAGCCCCAGTGGGTGGTGGCCGGGCGGTCGTCGAGCAGCCCGGCCTGGGCGAGCACGAAGGCGCCGATGCAGATGCTGGCGATCGTCGCGCCGCGATCGGCCGCCGCGCGCAGGGCTTCGAGCACGGGTTCCGGCGTCGGCAGCGTCGGCAGGCCGATGCCGGGGACGACGATCAGATCGGCCTCGGCCAGGAGCTCGAGACCGTGCTCCACCCGCAGGTCGAAGCCGTTCGGCGTCCACACCGGACCGGGCCTGACCCCGCAGGTGCGCATCGCGAAGCCCACCGGTTCACCGGTGACGCCGGGCCCGTGCCGGAACGTCTGCACCGCGCAGGCCAGGTCGAACGTCATCACCCCGTCCAGTGCCAGCGCGGCGACCTCGATCATGTCTCCAGTTTGGCACGAATCCACGCATTGCTGGCATTTCCGCCACTTCACCGGCCGGGTCCGCTCCGCGACACTCGACGGACATCGCGAAACACGCGTCGGAGGAGATCGAACATGCTCACCGTGACACCCGCCCTCGACTGGGAGTGGGCCACCAGCACCGGCGGGAATCTGACCGCCGCCCAGCGCCGGGCCCTCACCGTGCGCCTGCTGCGCACTGTGCCCGCGATGGTGCCGGGCCGCGTGCGGCAGGCACTCGGCAAGCGCGGCTCGGGGCGGCTGGCACTGGCCGAACTGCGGCTACCGGACACGGCGCTCGCTCGCGCCGCCGAAGCCGAAGCGCGCGAACGGCTTTCGGACACGATGCTGGCGCACTCGTACCGCACCTACTTCTTCGCCCGCGCCCTCGCCGAGCTCGACGGCGTCGACCACGACGACGAGATCGGCTACGTGGCCAGCCTGCTGCACGACCTGGAACTCGAACAGCCGACGCCGGGCCGGTGTTTCGCCGTGGTCGGCGGCGAGACGGCGAACGCGTTCGCGGTCCGGCACGGCGCGCCCGCCGAGCGCGCGGCGGCGATCGGCGCCGCGATCGCCGCCCACCTCAACCCGGACGCGGCCGAGAACCTCGCCGATCCCGGCGGTTTCGTCTCCGCGGGCGCCTCGGTCGACGTCCTGGGCCGACGGCTGGCCGATCTCGACGCGGGCTTCGTCGACGACCTGCTCGTCCGGCACCCACGCCAGGACTTCAAGCGGCACCTCGTCGCCTGCTTCACCGCCGAGGCCGCCGCCGTCCCCGACGGCCGCATCCACTGGCTCACCGGCGCGGGCTTCCTGCCGATGATCAAGCTGGCGCCCTTCGCCGAATAGACGAAACCGCCCGTACCGCATGCGGTACGGGCGGTTCGCTGTCGCGGGGCGGATCAGCCCAGGCGCTCCTTGAGTGCCTCGAACTCGTCACGCACGCCCGAGGGCAGCTTGTCACCGACGAACTGGAACCACTCCTCGATCGACGGGATCTCGTTGCGCCACTCCTCGACGTTCACCGCGAGCGCCTCGTCGACATCGCCGACGACCACGTCGAGGCCTTCCAGGTCGAGGTCGGAAGCCGACGGGACGTTGCCGACCGCGGTCGCCTCGGCACCCGAACGGCCCTCGATACGGCCGACGATCCACTCCAGCACGCGGGAGTTCTCACCGAATCCGGGCCACAGGAAGCGGCCGTCGCCACCACGGCGGAACCAGTTGACGTAGAAGATCTTCGGCAGCTTGTTCGCGTCGGCGTTCTTGCCGAGGTTGATCCAGTGGTTGAGGTAGTCGCCCACGTGGTAGCCGAGGAACGGCAGCATCGCCATCGGGTCGCGGCGGACGGTGCCGACCTTGCCCTCGGCGGCGGCGGTCTGCTCCGAGCCCATGGTGGCGCCCATGAACACGCCGTGCTCCCAGCCGAACGACTCGGTCACCAGCGGGACGGTGGTCTTGCGGCGACCGCCGAACAGGATCGCCGAGATCGGCACACCCTGCGGGTCGTCCCACTCGGGGGCCAGGATCGGGCACTGCGACATCGGGGTGCAGTAGCGCGAGTTCGGGTGCGCGGCCAGGGTCTCCGACTCGCGGAGGTTCCAGTCGTTGCCCTTCCAGTCGATCAGGTGATCGGGCTCGCCCTCGAGGCCCTCCCACCACACATCGTTGTCGTCGGTCAGGGCGACGTTGGTGTAGACGGTGTTGCCCGCCTCGATGGTGGCCATCGCGTTGGGGTTGGAGCTGCGGTTGGTGCCCGGCGCGACGCCGAAGAAGCCGAACTCCGGGTTCACGGCGTAGAGCCGGCCGTCCTCGCCGAAGCGCATCCAGGCGATGTCGTCGCCCAGGGTCTCCGCGCGCCAGCCCGGGATGGTCGGCTGGATCATCGCGAGGTTGGTCTTGCCACAGGCGCTCGGGAACGCGGCGGCGACGTAGTAGTTCTTGTTCTCCGGCGAGATCAGCTTGAGGATCAGCATGTGCTCGGCCAGCCAGCCCTCGTCGTGGGCCATCGCCGAGGCGATCCGCAGCGAGTAGCACTTCTTGCCGAGCAGAGCGTTGCCGCCGTAGCCGGAACCGAAGGACCAGATCTCACGGTCCTCGGGGAAGTGGGTGATGTACTTGGTGTCGCTGCACGGCCACGGCACGTCGGCCTCGCCCTCGGCGAGCGGGGCGCCCACCGAGTGCAGCGCCTTCACGAACGGCTTGTCGGCGCCCAGCTTGTCCAGCGCGGCCTGGCCCATGCGGGTCATCACGCGCATCGACACGACGACGTACTCCGAGTCGGTGATCTCGACGCCCAGCTTGGGGTCCTCGGCGCCGAGCGGGCCCATGCAGAACGGCACCACGTACATGGTGCGGCCCTTCATCGAGCCGCGGTACAGCTCGGTCATGGTGGCGCGCATCTCGGCGGGGTCGACCCAGTTGTTGGTCGGACCGGCGTCGGCCTCGGTCTTGGAGCAGATGTAGGTGCGCGACTCGACGCGGGCGACGTCGGACGGGTCCGACAGCGCCAGGAACGAGTTCGGCTTCTTCTTCTCGTCGAGCTTCTTGAAGGTGCCCGCCTCGACCAGCTGGGTGGTCAGGCGATCCCATTCCGCGTCGGAGCCGTCGGCCCAGACCACGCGATCCGGCTGAGTGAGCTCTGCGACTTCCTGTACCCAGGCGAGCAGTTCACTGTGCTCGGTCGGCGCCGTGCCGTCGGATCCACGAAGACCAGGAATGGTCGCTGAGGTCATGAAAACTCTCCTGAGATGGGCGGTTCTTCGATGCGAAGTCCATCGATCGCCACCGGGCGGGAAGGCGTCCGCAGCGAACCAACCACCGCACAACCCCAAATGGACGGCGTACAGCGACGTCCATGGACGGAGGCCGCGCATCGACTGGCACGGAGCGGACGCCCAGGTTCCTGGTTAAAGGTTAACGCGATATGACGATCGATATTGAATCGGGTTGGGAATCCGGTTCACTGTTAACTACCCACAGGTCGATCACCCAATCACGGCCTCGGCGCGATCCAGCGCGGCGAGGTCTCGCTCGCACGCCGCCAGCTGCGCCGGGCGCTCGGCGACGAGGCGTCGCGCGAGGGTGTCCAGCTCGCCGACCCGGCGGTCGACCGCGACCGCGCGCGCCGTCGATTCCCGGATGACGTGCTCGGCCAATTCTGCCTCGACATCCACCAGAACCGCGGCGACACGCTGCTCGAGCTGGGCTTTCACATTCACCAGCGCCTCGGCCACCCACTGCGAGAGGTGATTGCGCTCGGCCAGCTGACCCCGCGCGCGCACCACCCAGTAGGCCGCGCCGGCGCCGAGCAGCAGCGTCACCGGGACGCTCGCGGCGTCCAGCGCTGGCACCAGCGACAGCGGCGCGACGACCAGTCGACCGAGGCCGACGCCAGCCGACGCGCCGAGCGCGATCATGAGGTGATCTTCGACACCACGGTGTCTCGGCTCGGGATCGGGGCCGACCTGCGGGGCCGGATCGTGCCTGCGTGCCGCGGGCGGGGCGGTGCCGACGCGGCGGGCGGTCTCGATCACCCTGGCGTCGATCGCGGTGTCGACCGCCACCGACAGCTCGGCCACGGCCTGCCGCAACCGCTGCGGGTAGGCGCGCAACTCGGCGCGGTCGCAGCGGTCGAGTTCGGTGCGCGAGCGGGTGTGCAGGGCGCGCACCAGCGCGCCGACCTCGGTGGTCAGGTCGACGCGGGCCAGCTGGACCTGGCTGCGCACCGCGGACAGCCCGGTCTGGCGGCCGCCGTCCCGCTCGGCCAGCAGCGCCACCCGTTCCTCGCGCAGCCGGGTCGACTCGGCGCCCGCCCGCAGCGCGGTGACCTGCTCGGTGATCCTGGCCCTGGTGTCGGCGAACACCCTGGTCAGCACGACCGAGCGGCGCACGGTGCCGTCGGTGGGCCGGTGCGCGGTCGCCGCGGCCAGCGCGGCGTGCAGCGCGGCCAGGCCGGAGCGGTCGAGCAGGGCGGAGTCGTCGGCGGCGCGGGCCGCGGCGGACAGCCGGGCCGAGACCGGCAGCACGGGCAGGTCGGTGATGCCGCGGGCCGCCAGCAGGGCGAGGCTGCGTTCGCGGGTCGCCTGCCAGTCCTGATAGGCGTGGAAGCCGTTCATGGCGAGCACGATCCGCTCGCCCGCGGCGCGCAGGCGGTCGATCACGGCGAGCATGTCGGCGCCGAGCACGCTGCCCGCGTCGAAGACGATCAGGGCGGCGACGGGATCGGCCGACGCGGTGACGGCGGCCGGGTCGGTCAGGTCGACGCGCGGTTCGAAACGAGCCAGTTCGGTCCGCAGCAGGGTGGTGTTGGCGTCGTCGACCGCGTAGAAGGCGACGGTCGATCCGGCGCCCGCCTGCGCCATCGCCCGCAGCAGGGCGGCGCCCTGCGGGTTCCAGCGCTCGACGACGGCGGCGAGCTCGTCGGACAGCGGCTCGTCCGGTTGCTCAGAGCCCGGCACTCGTCATCCGTTCCCAGGCGCGCACATAGCCGTTGTGTACGCGCAGGGCGGCGCGGCGGGCGGCGGGCGGCATGTCGCTGGAGACCACGGCCCGCCAGCGGGTGGCGCGGGCGAGCGCCTCGTCGGCGTCGGCGGGCGCGGGCGAGGGGTAGCCGGCGGCCAGGTGGGCGACCTGCGGGCAGGCCAGTCCCGCGCACAGTCCCGCCCACAGCGCGTCGTCGCCGACGAGATACTGCTCGATCAGCTCGCGGGCGCGGCCGCCGTCGGCGGGCACGGCGCGCGCGGCGAGCCGGACCAGTTCGTCGAGCAGTTCGCCGCCGCGCACCGCCTCCACCTGCTCGTAGCGGCGGTGCACGAGCCGGTGCAGTGGATCGACGCCACCGGCCGAGTGCAGGATCTGGATCAGCGCGGCCGAGGTCAGGTCGGGGTCGGCGCGCAGCGCGGTGAGGGCGCAGTCGACGCCGTAGAGGTCCCAGTTGGCGATCAGCCGCCTGCGCGCGTCCTGGTCGGAGCCGGTGCCGATGAACAGGTCGGCCGACAGCACCGACGGCACATCGGGGCCGACCGCGAGCCTGCGCAGGTCGGACAGGTCGGCGGCGTCCACCGCGCCCGCCCTGGTCCGCGCGGCCAGCGAGGCGACGACGGGCACGATCGGCAGCCCCAGCTCGCGGGCCGACCGCTCGGCGGCCGCCACCGCGTCACCCCAGCGCGCCCCGACCGCGTCGGCCTTGTTCAGCACCACGACCCCGCGACCCGGCGGCACCGTGGCGAGCACGCGGTGATCGGCGGCCTGCGGCGCACCGGCGAGGACATAGATGACGAGGTCGCCGTCGAGCACCGGGTCCGGCTGATCGGGCTGATCGACCGGCGCGGTCTCCTCCGCCGACAGCAGCGCCAGCGCCCGCAGCACGGTGGTCCGCCCGCTCAGCGCCCGCCCCGCGACCTGGATGTGCAGCGGTCGGCGGCGCCGGGCGACCGCCGCGGCCAGCCGATCGGCGATCGCCGGATCGGTCCCCCGCCCGGCACCGATGGCCCCGATCAGCTGGTCGAGCTGGTCGGATGCCCGTGACTGTGCGGATTCGGTGGCTGTCGACATTCTGCACACCCCCTTTTCGGAGGGCATTCTGTCAGATCCGGGTGCCGGTGGCCGTCGCGAACCATCTCCCCGACCTGGGGCAACACCGCCGCTACACCGTGCGGATCGCTGGTGCGCGGTCCGGACCAGCGCACGCGCCTGCGACGTAGCTCGGCGCATGCTGGACAATGGACGGCGTGAACGACGCCGCCAACCACCCTGTCGAGTCGGCGCCGGGGCAGCCGTCCACCGGCTCGACCCATCCCAAGCTGTCCGAGATACCGCACGAGGCGGGCCGCCGCTCGACCACGGGCTCCCGGCTCTACCCCCGCGTCACGAGCTTCCGCTCGCGGCGCGGCGCGCTGACGCCGAATCAGCAGGTCTCCTGGGAGCGCACCTGGCCGGTGATCGGCCGCGACGTCGCCAACGAGCCGCTCGACGCCGACACCTGGTTCGGCCGCAGCGCGCCGCTGGTCATCGAGATCGGCTGTGGCACCGGCACCGCGACGGCCGCGATGGCCCAGGCCGAGCCGCACCTGAACCTGATCGGCATCGAGGTGTACCAGCCGGGTCTGGCCCAGCTGGTCTGTCAGATCGAGCGCGAGGAGATCGGTAACATCCGGCTGCTGCGCGGCGACGCCGTCGATGTGCTGGAGAACATGGTTGCCCCGGAGTCGCTGACCGGCGTCCGGGTGTTCTTCCCCGACCCGTGGCCCAAGGCGCGCCACCACAAGCGCAGGCTGCTGCAGGCGCCGACCTTCGCGCTGATCGCCAGCAGGCTGAAGCCGGGCGGCGTGCTGCACGTCGCCACCGACCATGCCGATTACGCCGAGCACATCCTGGAAGTAGGCTCGGCGGAACCGCTGCTCACCGGCCTGAACGACACCACCGGCGGCGACAGCGCCGCCAACCGCGTCACCGCGCCGATCGGTTTCGAACGGCCCGTCACCAAGTTCGAGGGCAAAGGCCTGCGTGCCGGTAGCGCCATCAACGAGTTCATATGGGGGAAGATCGACAGATGAGCGTGAGTGAGATCGCCACCGAGATGCCGGAAATCGCCCAGGGAGCAGCCGGCAGCGAGGCGTTGAGCAGTTCCGGCTCCGATGTCCGACGCGTCCTGCTCGTCTGGGACGCGCCGAACCTCGACATGGGACTCGGCGCCATCCTCGGTGGTCGTCCCACCGCCGCCTATCGCCCCCGTTTCGACGCGCTCGGCCGCTGGCTGCTCGCGCGCACGGCCGAGCTGTCGGTCGGCGCGAAGGGCCGCGTCGAACCCGAGGCGACCGTCTTCACCAATATCGCCCCCGGCACCGCCGATGTGGTCCGGCCGTGGGTCGAGGCGTTACGCAACGTCGGTTTCGCGGTCTTCGCCAAGCCCAAGATCGACGAGGACTCCGACGTCGACGCCGACATGCTGGCGCATATCGCGATGCGCGAGCGCGACGGCGGTCTGGCGGGCATCATGGTGGCCTCGGCCGACGGTCAGGCCTTCCGCGAACCACTGGAAGCCATCGCCGCCAAGGGAATCCCCGCTCAGGTTCTCGGTTTCCGTGAGCACGCGAGTTGGGCGGTGACTTCCGATACTCTCGAGTTCGTCGACCTCGAGGACATCCCGGGAGTATTCCGGGAGCCGCTACCGCGGGTGAGCCTCGATTCGCTGCCCGACGAGGGTGCCTGGCTGCAGCCGTTCCGGCCGCTGTCGGCACTACTCACGTCTCGCCCTGGTCAAGGAGTCGCTTAAGTGTTCACCCGCTGGGGCGATCTGGTCTATCGGTTCCGCTTCGCCGTCATCGTGGTCGTCGGTGGGGCGATGTTGGCGCTGGGTGCCTACGGCATGGGCCTCGGCCCGCGCCTGTCGCAGAGCGGCTGGTTCGATCCGGGCTCGGAGTCGGTGCAGGGCGCGCAGATCGCCGACGGCTCGTTCGGGCGCGACCACAACGCCGACGTGATCGTCATGTACAACGCCCCAGAGGGCAAAACGATCGATGACCCCGAGTTCGCGCAGAAGGTCGTCGGCAGTCTGACCACGATCCTCGCCGAACATCCGGATCAGATCAGCAAGATCAACGGCACCTACTGGAAGGTGGGCGACGCGCCCGCCGTGCCGTCGGCATTCGGGTCCAAGGACAAAAAACACGGCTTCGCCGCCATCGCCCTCGTCGGCGACAACGACACGGTCATCATGGCCAATTACCGTGCCGTGCAAGATGTCTTCGCCATTCCCGGCGTCGATGTCGAGGTCTCGGGCCTGCAGCCCATCGCGGTCACCCTGACCGACACCATGGATCACGACGTCAAGCGGATGGAAGTGCTTGCCCTCCCCGCGGTGGCGATCCTGCTGTTCTTCATCTTCGGCGGCATCGTCGCAGCCGCGTTGCCGCTGATCATCGGCGGGTTGACGGTTCTCGGCGCCACCGGCGTCGTCATGGCGTTGACCAACTTCGTCGAGGTCAACTTCTTCGTCACCGCTGTCGTCTCGATGATCGGTCTCGGCCTCGCGATCGACTACGGCCTGTTCATCGTCAGCCGCTTCCGCGAAGAACTAGCAGAGGGCTACACCACGCCTGCCGCCGTCCGGCGATCGGTGATGACCGCTGGACGAACAGTGGTGTTCTCCGCGACGATGATCGTCGCCAGCGTCGGCGGCATCCTGATCTTCCCGCAGGGATTCCTGCGCTCGGTCGCCTACGGCACCATCGCCGCAGTCTCGCTGGCGGCGCTGACCGCGGTCACGATCCTGCCCGCGATGCTGGGCATCCTCGGCCCGCGCGTCGACATGCTCGGTCTCAAGTGGTTCCGCAAGACCAGGACCGCCGAGGAAGTCGAGAACGGTTTCTGGGGCAACCTCACCCGCTGGGTGATGCGGCACCCGCTCAAGATCGCGATCCCCGTGACGGTCGGCCTGTTGTTGCTGATCATCCCGGTCAAGAATCTGGCATTCGGCGGGATCAACGAGAAGTACCTGCCGCCGGACAATGAGACCAGGGCCGCGCTCGAGCACTTCTACCAGGTCTTCCCGCAGAAGAAGACCGACCCGATCCAGCTGGTCTTCGTCTCCGACAACACGGTGGCGATCGGCAAGGTCTGGAAGGAAGCCAACCAGGCTCCCGGGCTGGTCGGCCCGTTCGAAGTACCGACCAAGTCGCCGACCAATCCCGAGGTGTTCCGCACCTCGGCGACCCTGGTCGATCCCACCGGCGGTGCCGAACCGACGATCGACTACCTGCGCTCGATCGAGGTTCCCGACGGCGTCACCATGTACGTCACCGGTCAGCCCACGCTCATGGCCGACAGTATCGACACGCTGCTCGAGCTGATGCCGTGGATGATCCTGATCGTCCTGTTCACCACCTTCGTGCTGATGTTCCTGACGTTCGGTTCGCTGGTGCTGCCGATCAAGGCCGCGCTGATGAGCGCGCTCGGACTCGGCTCGACCCTGGGCATCCTCACCTGGATTTTCGTCGACGGCAACGGTTCCGGGATTCTCAACTTCACCCCACAGCCGATCAGCGCCCCGGTGCTGATGCTGATCATCGCGATCATCTACGGCCTGTCGACCGACTACGAGGTCTTCCTGCTCTCCCGCATGGTGGAGGCACGCGCGCAAGGCGCGTCGACCACCGAGGCCGTGCGGATCGGCACCGCCCAGACCGGCCGCATCATCACCGCCGCCGCGCTGATCCTGCTGGTGGTGACCGGCGCGTTCGCGTTCTCCGACATGGTGATGATGCAGTACATCGCCTACGGCATGATCGCGGCGCTGTTCATCGACGCGACCGTGCTGCGCATGCTGCTGGTGCCCGCGATCATGAAGCTGCTCGGCGACGACTGCTGGTGGGCGCCGAAGTGGATGAAGCGGATCCAGGAGAAGATCGGGCTCGGCGAGCCCATTCTCGACGACGAGCGGCCGCAGAAGGGCGCCGTGGTCGACCTGGTGAAGACCACGCCGATCACCGATCCGCCGACCATGCAGATGACGGTGGTCCCCGACAGCAAGCTGGCCAAGACCCCGCGCCGCCCGCGCACGGTCGCCGAGATCGAGGCCGAGGCGCCGACCGCGCACCTGGACAAGATCACCGAGCACACCGACCCCGCCGAGCCGGCGCGGCCGCGGCCGCCGATGTCGCCCGATCCGACGCGTCCGCGCGCGCCGATGCTGTCGGGCGAGCCGACCCGGGTGCTCCCGGTGGTCAAGCCGGGCGCCGAACCGCCGAAGCCCGAACCGGATTCGGCCGCGAAGGCGCCGGAGGCCACGCCGCCGTCGATGTTCACCACCGGTGAGCCGACGCAGATCCTGCCGGTCGTCAAGCCCGGTGCCGAACCGCCGAAGTCCGAGCCTGTCCCCGATCGTCCGGGCCGGGACGCGCCGCGCGGCGAGGTGGGTTTCCGTGCGCCGGAGGCGAACTCCGCCGCGCCCGCGACGCCCGGCGATTCCGGGGTGATCGGTGGCGAGAGCACCGGACCCGCGATCGACGGCGTCATCGGTGGACGCGACCTGTCTGCCTTCGCTCCCGCCCCGGCACCCAATCGTGGTCGGGGTGCCGTCCCCGGTTCGGCTCCCGCTTCCGGCCCGACTCCGGCCCATGGCTCGGGTCCGGCCGCTGGCTCGGCTCCGGCTCCTGGCTCGGCTCCGGCCCATGGCTCGGGTCCGACCGCTGGCGCGACTCCGACCCACGGCTCGGCTCCGGCTCCTGGTGCGGCGTCGGCCCCCGGCTCGGGCCCGGCCGCTGGCTCGGCTCCGGCTCCTGGCTCGGCTCCGGCCCACGGATCGGGTCCGGCCGCAGGCTCGGCGCCGGCTCCTGGCTCGGCGCCCGCTCGTGGTCAGGGTGGCGCTCCCGGTCCGGCCGCCGCCCGTGGTCAGAGTGCCGTTCCTGGTTCAGCTCACGCTTCCGGCCCGACGCCGACACATGGCTCGACTCCGGCCCCGGCCGCTGGCTCGACTTCCGCCAGCCCGGGCGCGGCGCCGAGCCGCGATACCCCGCCGCCGCGCGGATCGGCGCGGGTGCAGCCGCCGAGCGGCTACAGCCCGTCCGCACCCCGGGTGTCGACCCCGGGTGAGGCGCCCGGATTCGGCGCGCCCGCAGAGGATTCCGACGCGCGGCCGAGCATCGTGCCGCCCGCCCGGCCGAGCATCGTCAACCCGCAGCCGCGTGGTGTGGTGCCGCCGCCTGCGCCGAGCATCGTGAACACGCCGCCGCCCGGTGTCGTGCCGCCGCCGGCGCCGAGCATCGTCACCCCGCCGCCGAGCATCGTGTCGCCGACGCCGCGACCGGTCGAACCGCCCGCGGGCGGGACGTTCAGCGGATTCACCCCGCTGACCGGCTTCGAGCCGACGCCTCGCGAGGAGGCGCCGGAACCGGAGCCGCGCAGCACGGCGTCGGCGAGCGACGATCTGTCGGTGACGCCGGGCGCGCATCGCGCCGAGTCGCCCGCGAACGACGTCGCGCGGCCCGCGCAGGACGACGAGCCGCGTGGTGTGTTCGGCACCTCGGTTCCCGTCGAACCGCAGCAGCCGACCTCGCCGTGGAACGGCAGCCCGGCCGCGCCGAGCGGATTCACCGCCCCCGAATCGGACAGCGGACCCCGGTTCACCCCGGTCACGCCGTCGCCGGAGCAGGACTCGGCGCGACCGGAGGTGCGCCCGCAGGTGGCCCCGCCCGGTTTCACCGCCGTCCCGTCCGGCGAGGTGCCCCCGGCAACCGAGCCGATGCCGCAGACCGAAACCGCCGAACCGCCGTCGAACCCGAGCCGGTGGCAGGCCCCTGACGGCTTCACCGCCGTGCCCGCGCCGACGGCCGCCGAGCCCGAGGCGCCGTCCACGCCGGAGCCCGCCACGGACGACAGTGCCACCAGCGCACCGGATCTCGACGAGCCGCAGGCGGACAGCCGCAACGAGATCGAGAACTGGATGGCCCAGCTGCGTTCCTCCCGGCGCGGCACCGCCGCCGCCGAGGAGGGTCGGCACAGCGGCAACGAAGGGCGCACGGTCAGTGTGAACGAGCTGCTGCGCCGTCGCGAGGACGACTCCAACTGAGCCGAGCCGCGCTCGAACGCAAGGAAACCCACGGCGACCTTTCGCCGTGGGTTTCCTCGTTCAGCGCTCAGCCGAGCGGTAGCACCTGCCGCCGGGGAACGTCTCGATCAGCCGGTGCCCGCGGACCATGGCGACGGCGGCGTGTCTCGCTCGGATCGGCTGAGTCCCTTTCGATTTCGCTTCATCCGACAACCACCGGGCCGGTCCGATGAGGGGCGCGCTCACAACGGCACCGCCCTCGGCGGGGGCCCGCTAGCTGTTCGGGCGGGTGGGCGCCGCGTCGGCGAAGGCACGCGCGTAGCGAGTTCCGGTGAGCAGCAGGAGCATTCCGACCACCAGGAACGCGGCCACGCGGACCAGGCCGGACAGTGTCGACAGGTCGAACAGGAACAGCTTGGCCAGTGCGGCGGCGGCCACCAGCAGGCCCGAGACCAGGCAGACCTTGGCGACGGCGGGCGAGCGGGACAGTCGGCGCAGGCCGTAGAACAGCGCGGCCGTGGCCGCGGCCATCCACACGATGGTGGCGATGCTGTGGCCGAGGATGAAACCGTCCGGCCCGCCGAGGGATACGCCCAGCGAGACCGACGCGACCAGCACGTAGTAGAGCCCGGCGACACTCACCGCGATCCACACCCCGGTGACGAGCGCCTGCTCACCCCAGCCCCGCACCCGGGGCACCGTCCACGCCACCATGGCCGCGACGCCGAGCCCGAGGACGGCGGCACCGGCGGTCGCGAGGTCGAGGCGCTGGTCGGCGAGGCGGTGCAGCGCCAGGGTTTCCGGCGTGGCCATCGCCAGCAGCACCAGTCCACCGAGTGCGGCGAAGGCGATGCCGAGGCCGGCGCTCACCCGCGTCCGGCTCGTCGCCGCGACCGCGAGGAAGGCCAGGGCCACCGTCGCGAACGCGATCGGCAGCAGCCGCGGCTCACCGCCGGTCCCGGTGACGCAGGTCAGCAGCAGGGCGACGGCGCCGGTGAGCGCAGCGACCAGCGCGGTGTGCCGGGGAATCCCGATACGCTCGGCGAGCCCGGCGACCAGCGTCGTCGCCGCCAAGCCGAGCAGGATCGCGGCCTGCGTGCCGGTGATCGCCGTGGTCACCGGGCGGTCGAACAGCAGCGCGGCGGCGAAGACGGGCAGCGCGGTGAGCGCGATCGTGACGCTCGCGGTGATGTCACCGGAGCGGCGCCGGACCACCAGCAGCGCGCCGGTCAGCCCCACCACCGCGCTGGCGACGGCCGCTGCCAGCAGCCCGCCGCGCTCCTCGACGACCTCGTCACCGGCGATGGCCGCCGACAGCCCGCTCAGGGCGATCATGCTCAGCGCGGCCAGCACCACCGGCAGGGTCCGCGCCACGTGCAGCACCGGCCACTCCCGGCGCATCTGCACCGGCACCCCCGCCGCCTGCAACACCACCAGGAACCCCAGCAGCAGGAGCTCGGTCGTCAACACGGGCGACAGCACCGCCGCGCCGAGCACCACCCCCACCGCCAGCGGTTGCGACTGCCACCGCATCGCGATCCCGACCCCCGCCGACGCGACCCCCAACGCCACCGCGAGCCCGATCCCCGGCGCCACCCAGTGGTAATACCCGGTCACCGCGACCACATCCAGGTAGGCACCGGCAATACCGGTGGCCACCAACGCGATTCCGCCGACCCGCCCACCGGGCCGCCCGAACACCCGCCACCCGGCCGCGACCAACCCGACCGAAAGCACTCCCCCGGCAACAACTCTCGCCACCGGCCCGAAGAACCCGGCCTGCGCCGCCAGCACCAGCAACATCAGCACACCGATGAGCGTCACCCCGACACCCGCCACCGCCAGCGCCCGCGAAATCACCCCTTCCCGCTGCCACCACGGCGTCCGCGGCTCCCGCACCACCGGCGCCACCCACCCCCCACCGGGCCGCCCCGCCCCATACCCCGACGCCCGGTTCCACCCCCCGTATGACGGCGGAACATGCTGCGCCCCAGCCATTTGCCGCACCTGCCCATACCCCGGCGCCCACGGCGACTGCCCCACCCCAGCACCACCAGGCACCCCACCGATGAACTGCCCACCCGGGCCGAACCCACCCACCGGCGGCTGCCCACCAACCGGCACACCCCCGACCACGTCGCCACCACCGACCGGCACACCACCAGCCACCTGGCCACCAACCGGCGCAGCGCCAGGCGCCTGGCCGCCACCGACCGGTGCAATGCCGGGGATCTGTCCACCGGCGACAGGCACTCCGCCCGGAGCCGGAATACCGCCGCTCGCTGCGACATTCGATGCCGCAGCGCCGGGAACTCCGGAATTCGATACCGGCCCGGCAATTCCGGCGGGGGCACCCGTCGACGCGGCCGCAGGGGAAACCCCCGGAATCGATCCAGCTCCAGCGCCTGTGGGAGCGCCCCACGGCGGAACCGCCGCCGGTGCATCGCGAACCGCGCTGTCAGCGACCACACGCCCGTCCGCCTCCGCGGCAACCGCCCTTCCTGGCGGATCGCCCGGTATCGCCACATCTCCGGCAACGCCTTCGCCCGAGTCGGACGCACCACCGTCCGTCCCACGGGTAGGCGAGGTGGTGATGCCGGTAGCAGCCGGAGCCCCGGATGCCGCATCGAGCATCGGCCCAGCCGGTACCGGATCGGGCGAAGTCGCATGCGGAGTCGCTGTCGCGCCCGGATAGGGCGACGCCGGAGTCGGCGCCGGTGCCGCCACGAACCCGGGGTACACCGCGGTCCGACCCGGCGCGGGCGCACCCGCGATCTCCCCCTGCAACTGTGCGCGCAGCACCTCCAGGTCACCGCCGAGCTGCCCCATCCGGGCACCCAGCGTGGTGAACTCGCCCGAGAGGCGGGCGACGAGCGCGGGATCGATCGAAGTACTCATGTCCTCATCGTCGGCGCGCGGGCCGCGCGGGACATGAGTAGAAACCCCTGCCGGGGTGCCAGTTCCTACCCGAAAACGGTCAGGAGCCGAGGAAACGCCGCCACTGGACCATGAGCGGGTACTTCGCGGTGACCGAGCCGAACCGGACGCGGCCGTGCACGACCAGGTGCAGCGGGCCGATGGGTGGGCCGGTGCGGACCTTGTTGGTGACGCCGGAGCCGATGAGTTCCAGGCCGTTGAGGTCGACGGTGGCCGCCGCGGGGACCAGCAGGGTGAGGCCGCTGAGGTAGTCGTCGACCTTGATCTCGACGATCTGGGTCTGCATGACCGCCTCGGTGAAGTCCAGGGTGACGCCCGAGAGCAGGTTGTTCAGGTGCAGGACCGGCGGCACCTGCCAGGGTCCGCGGCGGTGCACGCCGGAGAGGCGGCTGCGCATCAGGCCGGGGATCGAACCGCCGGGCGGGACCGGGCGCGGCCGCGGCATCGCGGCGGGCTGCGGCGCGCCCGCCACCCGCATGCCGGGCAGGTCGACGAGCACGGCGTTGAGTTCACCGCGGGTCTTCGCGGCGAGCGCGGTGTCCATGCGTTCGGTGAACTCGCCGAGCGAGAGCATGCCGAGGCCGACGGCGCGTTGCAGCAGCTGGCCGACGTGCTCGCGTTCGGCGTCGGAGACGCGCAGGTCCCGGTCGCCGACGGGGCCGGCCGTCGTGGCGCCGGGTACGAAGAGGGATTCGGGACCGCCCATGTCATCGAGGGTAGCGACGGCGGCACCCCCGGCACATCAGGGCAAACCCCTATTCGAGTCCCTGTTCGATGGCGTACCGGGTGAGTTCGACCCGGTTGGCGAGCTGGAGTTTCCGCAGCGTCGCCTGCACGTGGTTCTCCACGGTGCGATGGGAGAGATTGAGCCGCGAGGCGATCTGCTTGGCGGACAGGCCCTTGGCGACCATCCGCAGCACCTCGGTCTCCCGCTCGGTCAGCGACGGGCGATGCGGTTCGTCGGCGGCGGTCGGCGCGGTCGCCATCCGCCGGTACTCGCCGAGCACGAGGCCGGCGAGGCCGGGCGTGAACACCGGCTGCCCGGCGGCGGTGGCCCGCACCGCGTCGATCAGCTCGGCGGCCGACGCGCTCTTGACCAGATAACCGCTGGCCCCGGCCTTGATCGCGTCGAGCACGTCGTCGCGCTCGGCCGACGCCGAGAGCACGAGCACCCGGCTGTGCGGGGAGACCCGCAGCACCTCGGCGGTGGCGGCGGCGCCGTTGCCGTCGGTGAGCTGCATGTCCATCAGCACCACGTCGGGCTGGACCGCGGCCGCGCGGCGGGTAGCGGTGCCGACCCCGTCGGCGGTCGCGGGGACGGCGAATCCGGCCTCGGTGAGGTCGCGGGAGACGCCCTCGCGCCACATCGGGTGGTCGTCGACCACCATCACCGTGATCGCCTGGTCCGTCATCGCGGCTCCTTCGCTCAGCGCGCCGGGTGGCGCGGAATCCGGAATTCCCATTCGGTGCCGAAGTCCTCGCCCTCGGTCAGCAGTTCGGCGGTGCCGCCCAGCGCCTCGACCCGGCCGACGATGGAGCGGGAAACCCCCATCCGCCCCTCGGCTTCGGCCGCGGCGAGCCGCCCCGCCGGGATACCGATCCCGTCGTCGCGCACGCTCACCACCAGCATGTCACCGGTGTCCTCCAGCAGCACATAGGCTTTCGCGTCCGGCCCGGCGTGCAGGTCGACGTTCGACAGCGCGGTGGCCACGGCGGCGGCGATCTCCTGCGCGGCGGTCCTGGCGATCAGCACCGGGTCACCCGGTGTCGCCACCGAGACCTCCGGCGTGGCCCGTGCGGTGAGCATCGGCCGCAGATCCACCTCGGCCGCACCGGAATCCGGCTGTTCGGCCTGCTCGGACAGCAGGACCCGCAGCGCCACTTCCTGTTCCCCGGCGCGCTGCGCGAGTTCGGTCGCCGGTCCACCGATCTCGGTGCCCCGCCGCTTGATGAAGGCCAGCACTTGCAGCACGCCGTCGTGCACTTCGCGGGCCAGCCGCTCCCGTTCCTGCGCGGCGGCGGTGATCCGCAGCGCCCGCTCGAGCTGGCCCTGGGCGCGGCGCGCGGTATTGGCCGCCAGGCCGAGCGCGAGGCCGACCGAGACCAGCACCGGCGCGGTCGCGTCGCCCCACACGTCCTGTCCCCACTGCTCACGCACCGTCACCACCACCGCCGACATCCCGAGCCCGGCGAGCACCCCGGCGACCGGACCGCGCAGGATCGCCATCGAGATCACCGAGTTGGCGATCCACAGCGTGGTCGGCAGCGTCTGATGACCGTGGTACCAGTCGTAATCGGCGACCAACCGGGTGGAGGCGATCAGCAGGATCGTCACGACCTGGTCGCCGAAGACCACCCAGCCCCGGATCCGGCCGGTCGCGGTGGGGAAATACCACTGCGAGAGCAGCAGCGCGGACGTGCCCGACCAGATCGCCATCAGCGCGATCAGCACCCAGCTCAGCCGCGGGTGCTCGTAGTAGGACACCGACGCGATCTGCTGGCCGATCGCGTACAGCAGCGTGACCAGCCGAAACGCCTGGGCGGCCCGCCACAGGGGCGCGGTCGCCGCGTCGGCCGAGCTCAGCTCAGCTGTGTGCGTCCGCATCGCCGGGCTCCGCCTCGGTCTTGCTCTCTTCCTTGCGCAGCGTGCGCGCGATGTCGAACCGGCCCGGCTCCGGTTTGTCCGGCTCGGCGGCGAACATTCTTCGGTCGTCGCCGACGAGTTCGCCGTAGACCTCCTCCGGACTGTCGGCGAGCAGATAGCGGATCGCGGTATTGCCGACCGCGATCAACGGCACCGCCAGCAGCGCGCCCGCGATCCCGCCGACCACCAAGCCCGCGGTGATCGCCAGGACGACGGCCAGCGGATGGATGCTCACCGCCCGGCCCAGCAGCAGTGGTTGCAGCACATGCCCCTCGAGCTGCATCACCGCGATGATGATGCCGAGCACGATCAGCGCCGTGACCGGCCCTTTGGTGACCAGCGCGATGAACACCGCGACGAACCCGGCGAAGAACGCGCCGATGATCGGGATGAACGCGCTGATGAACACCAGCGAGGCCAGCGGCAGCGCCAGCGGGACGTGCAGGATCGCCAACCCGGCGCCGATGCCGATCGCGTCCACCGCGGCCACGACGACGGTGGCGCGCACGAACCCGACCAGCGTGCCGAAGCCCAGCTCACCGGCGGTGCGGACCTTCTCCCGGTGCGCGGTGGGGATGATCCGGGTGACGAAGTGCCAGATCTGGTCGCCGCCGTAGAGGAAGAAGATGAGGATGAACAGGATCAGGAACGCGCCGGTGAGGATGTGCCCGATCGCGGTGGCGGTGGTCAGCGCGCCGCTGGTCAGGCTCTCGCGGTTGTCCTGGATGGTGCGCACGATGGTGTCGCCCGCGCTGCGGATCTGCTGATCGCTCAGGTGCGGCGGGCCGTTGATCAGCCAGTCCTGCACCTTGTGCACGCTGTTGGTGACCTCGTTGGACAGCCCGGGCACACCGTCGACGAACTGCTCGACGACGAAGGTCAGGATCCCGGCGAGCAGCCCGATCGACCCGACCAGCGCGACGAACACGCCGAGCGAACGCGGGATTCCGACCCGCTGCATCCAGTCGACCAGCGGCGCGAGCAGCGCGGCCGCGAGCAGCGCGATCGCCAGCGGAATCACCACGGTGGCGAACTTCTGCACCAGCATCCCCACCGCGAGCAGGGCGGCGAAGATGATCAACAGCCGCCAGCTCCAGGCGGCGGCTTTGCGGACCAGGGGATGGACTGCCTCGGCGTCCGCGCGCCACGGCACGGACGTGGGCCCGGAATCTACCTTCTGGTCGGTCACCCGAGAGAGCCTATCGGTCCGAACGCTAGATTGGTGGTCGTGTCGGCGCCCCTGGAAGCGGTCAAACAGACCATGCGAACGCGCTGGCCGCTGTATCTGACCTCGGTACTGCTGGCCAATGCCTTCGGCGCGGTCCTGGTGTGGGCCTTCATCCAATACGGCCTGCCCGTTCCCGAGGGCGATCCCGGTGGCGTGCGCCAGACCGGTTTCCTCGCGCCGGTGCTGGTCTTCGGTGCCGCCGCGGTGCTGAGCATCGCCGGTGCCGCGCTGATGCTGCGGCCGGTGATGCGCTGGCAGATGCGCGGCGGCCCGCCCAGCAGGCAGGAACAGATGGCGGCGCTGCACGTGCCGCTGCGCCAGTCGATCCTGCACCTGGTGCTGTGGATCATCGGCGGCGGCATCCTCGCGGCGCTGATCATCGTCGAGTCGCCCGAGCTGGCCGGCGCGGTGATCGTCACCGAGTGTATGGCCGCCACCATCGTGTTCGGCTTCACCTACATGCTCGGCGAGCGCATCCTGCGCCCGGTCGCCGCCGAGGCGCTGACCGAGGGCACCTTCGACCACACCCTCACCCCCGGCGTCGGCACCAGGATGGCGATGACCTGGGGCATGGGCACCTTCGCGCCGACCATCGCGATCGTGCTGCTGTGCGTCACCCAGATCTCCTCCGATGTGAAGTTCTCGGCGAAGTCGCTGGCCATCTCGATCCTGCTGCTCTGCGGCGTGGTGATCATGCAGGCGCTGGCGCTGTCGATGCTCACCGGCTCCTCCATCTCCGACCCGGTGCGCCAGCTGTCCCAAGCCATCAACAGGGTGCAGGGCGGCGCGCGCGACGTGCAGGTGGAGGTCTACGACGGCAGTGAGATCGGCCTGCTCCAGGTCGGCTTCAACCGGATGATGGAGGAGGCGGCCAAGCGGCGCAAGCTCCAGGAACTGTTCGGTCAGCACGTCGGTGAGGACGTGGCCCAGCGCGCCCTGGACTACGGCACCGAGCTGGGCGGTGAGACCAGGTTCGTCGCCGTGCTGTTCGTCGACATGGTCGGGTCGACCGCCGCCGCGGCCGAGCGTCCGCCGACCGAGGTCGTCAGCCTGCTCAACGAGTTCTTCCGGGTGGTGGTCGACGTGATCGACCGCCACCACGGTTTCGTCAACAAGTTCGTCGGTGACGCGGCGCTGGCCATCTTCGGCGCGCCGCTGGACCGGCCCGACGCGCCGAGCGCCGCGCTGGCCGCCGCCCGCGACCTGCGCGAAGCGCTGCGCGAGGTGACCAGCCTCGACGTCGGCATCGGCGTCTCGGCGGGCCTCGCGGTCGCCGGCAACATCGGCGCCGCGAATCGTTTCGAATACACCGTGATCGGCGACCCCGTCAACGAGGCGTCGCGGCTCACCGAATTGGCCAAAGATCAACCCGGCCGCGTTCTCGCTTCGGGCAGCGCGCTCTACTTCGCCGACGAAAGCGAGCAAGACCATTGGGAAACCGGCGACGAGGTGCAACTGCGTGGCAGACGCAGGAAAACCCGCCTGGCCTGGCCGAAACCGCCGAGCGCCGCACCCGGAGCGGACGAGGAAGAACAGCTCCGTTCGTTAGGCTGAGACCGTGACGGCCGACGGCGACCTAGCAGGCGATCCCGCCTCGCCTCCGGCCGAGCGCCGCCGCCGGTTCCGGTGGGTGAAATGGGTGCTCGGCGCGGTGCTGCTCGCGCTGCTCATCGGCGAAGGCGTCTACCTGTGGCCGCGCCTGCACGAATCGTGGCGCACGCTGACCGAGATCCACTGGGGCTGGCTCGTGCTGTGCATCGTGTTGCAGGCGATGTCGATGAGCGGATTCGGCCGGGTGCAGAAGCAGCTGCTGCACGCGGGCGGGGTGGACGTCAGCCAGGGCAAGTCGGTGTCGGTGGTCTACGGCGCCACCGCGATGTCGGTGACCCTGCCCGCCGGGCAGGTCTTCTCCACCGCGTTCACCTACCGCCAGACCCGGCGCTGGGGCGCGAGCCCGATCGTGGC
Organism: Nocardia sp. NPDC003269; assembly: GCF_042888005.1. Taxonomy (NCBI): domain Bacteria; kingdom Bacillati; phylum Actinomycetota; class Actinomycetes; order Mycobacteriales; family Nocardiaceae; genus Nocardia; species Nocardia sp. NPDC003269. The sequence goes on along the minus strand of NZ_JBIAPA010000001.1, from coordinate 1,438,843 downwards.
GTCCTGGCAGCTGGTGTTCTCCGGCGTGGTCGCCGCGGCCGGGCTGGCGCTGCTCGGTATCGGCGGTGCGGCGCTGGTCGGCAATCAGATCGGTCCGAAGCTCATCGGGTCGGTGGTGATCCTGGCCGTGCTGCTGATCGCGGGCAACTACCTCGCCCGGCATCCCGGCACGCTGGAGGCGATGCTGCGCCGGGTGCTCGCGCTGGTGAACCGGCTGCGCAAGAAACCCGCCGGTCACGGCATCGCCAAGCTGGGCGAGATCCGGCGGCAGCTCGAATCGGTGGACCTGGGCAAGAAGGACGCCGCGCTGGTCGGGCTCTGGGCGCTGGTGCACCGGTTCGCCGACGTGGCCTGTCTCGGCGCGGCCTGTTACGCCGTCGGCGCCGATCCCAAGTTGTCCGGCCTGCTCATCGCGTTCACCGCGGGCAAGGCCGTCGGTTCCATCCCGTTCGCGCCGGGCGGCATCGTCTACGTCGACGCGACCCTGATCTACGGCCTCACCGCGGGCGCGGGCCTGCCCGCGTCGCAGGCGGTGGCCGCGGCGTTCGTCTACCGGCTGGTCAGCTTCATCCTGGTCGCCATCGTCGGCTGGATCGTGTTCGCGTTCCTGTTCCGCACCCCGCAGGCCGACGACGAGGAATACGAGGAAGAGTTCAAGCAGCAGCGCCGGATCTGAGCTCAGCGCAGGGCGCTCAGCGCGGCTCGCCAGCCCAGCAGGAACAGGGCCAGTACACAGCTCGCGACGATGATGAAGCTCACCGCCACCCCCTGACCGCTGACCGCGCGCAGCACCATCCCGCCGACCAGGGTGCCGAGCCAGATCAGGATGCCGCTGGGCCACAGCACCGTCGCGTCGAAGCGGGTGCCGCGGGCGACCAGCACTGCCAGCGCCCAGCCGATCAGCAAGCCGATCGCGAAGGGCCACACCGTTTTCACGAGACCGGCGATGACCGCTTCGTCGTGACTGCGCCTGCCGATCGCGCAGAAAACGATCACCAACAGGGCATCAGCGGCGAACGGCGCGAACTTCTTCACCCGAGCAGCCTAACCGTTCGTGATCTTCATCGAGCCCGCGCCGAGCCCCACTGATCAGTGCACACTCTGTGCGTGCAGCCGCGCTACGGCTCGGGCGACGCCAGCGATTTCAGCAGGACGGCGGCCAGCCGCGAGGTCGCGTCGCCGCTGTCGGCGTCGGCGATGTGCACCGCGAAGACCAGGTCGCCCATGGTGGCCAGCAGCCAGCCGTCGGGGCCGCCGGTCGCCGCGAAGGCGGTGACATCCCGGAAGCCACGCAGCGCAGCGGTTTCCGGCTTGCCGATGCCCTCCATCATCAGGCCGCGCAGCCGGTCGACCGCGGGCTGGGTGAGCGCGGGCACCGGCGTGTCGGTGGTGCTCGGCTTGCCGTTCTCGATCATCGGCGGCACCACCGAACCGCGCGAGATCGCGGCGGCGGCGATCGCCATGCCGAAGGGACTGACCAGCACCGCGTCCGACCCGGCGCCCTGCCGGACCTGCTCGGTGCTGCGGCCGGGGGCGCTGATCCGCCCGGTCACCTCGTCGAGCCCGTGCACCTTGAAGTCGACGCCGACGCCGAGCGCGGTGGCCGCCTCCGCGGCCTCCTGCACCGAGACATCCTGCGGCGCTTTGTTCTTCGCGGCCGCGGCGACGGTACGGAACAGTTCCATGGTGCCGCCGGCCGGGTACAGCCCGGTGAACGCGATCGGGCCCTTCTCGGTGGCGTAGCTGTTCTGCGCGACGGCCACCACCGCGCCGGTCGACGGCTGGATCGCGACCACCGAGGCGGGCGTGCCGACGCTGACCACCGCGTCCTCGGCCGCGCGCTGCAGGCGCTGGTCCATGGTCGCGGAGATGTCGGGCCCGGCCGGGCCCTGGTAACCGGCGACCTGGTTGACGAACCGGCCGTCGGCCTCGAAGATCTGCACGCCCCAGCCGGAGGTGGTCTCCTGGCTGTCCTTCCACACCTCGCGCAGCGCGTCCAGCATCGGCGACCAGGTGCGGCGATCGGCGGAGATCAGCTTGGGCTGCTTCTCCATCACCACGCCGGGCACCCGCGCCATCCGCGGTTCCAGGATCGCGAAATCGCCCTCGCGCAGATTCACCGCGACGACCGGCTGACCCTGCGACGCGGCCAGCTGCTGCATCAGCGACGGCCCGGTGATCAGCGGCGCGACCGGTTCGATCGCGTCGGCGAGCGCGTTCGTCGACCCCACCAGGTCGCCGGTGCGGCTCGGATCGATCTTGATGACATTGATCGTCTGCTCGGTCATCAACAGCTCACCGGGCAGATCGACCACGCGCGGCGGCGGCTTGGCGGTGGTCCGCACCAGCTTGACGGTGCGATTGTTGGCCAGCTGCGGCATCACGACGGCCGGGTCCCAGGAGATCCGCCAGCCGATCGCGAGCTTGCGGACGGTGCCCTGCAGTGTGTAGGTCCAGTCCTTGTGCTCGCCGAAGTTCCAGGCGACCTCCATGCTGAAGATCGCCGACTGCCGGTCGAGGTCGATGACCTGGCTCGGCTCGTAGTCGACCTTGCCGGTCGCCAGACCCTCGAACATTTGCTTCATGGTTGCCGAAGCGGCGGCGGGGTACGAGGTCAGGTCGGCGGCTTTGGTGTAATCCTGCGCGTCCAGCAGATCGGTGAACCGCTGGACAACCGACTCCGACTCACTCGGCTTCCCACCCACTCCGCACGAGCACAGCGCGATGGCGAGGGTCGCAACCCCCGCGATCGCCATTGCGCCCCGTGCGCGAAAGCGGCGGGATCCCCACACATCCATATCGCCCACTCTTCACTCTTGCCACTCCGGTAACAAATCCACCGTACCGGAAGTTGACCCGTCTCCGATGCCCCGGTAACACGGGACGCTACCCGACCTCAGCACCTAGATTGTGCCCGAAATCTCGCCCCGATGAGGGTCTGATTTCGAACCTCGCCCAGCCAGTGGCAACATCTGGCGCGCTAACCGTACCGACCGGCGCGCCGAGTTGTGCGGATCTCGCATTGTCCGGCGATTCAACGTCGGGGTACCCAGCCCGGCCGGCGCTCAACCCAACGCCCCCGACCCGGGCCGACCGGGAACACTCGCGTTCACGCAGAGCATAAACCGCTACGCATATATCGGCGTAATCTTGTAATCATCGCAACGTGCGCAACAGAGATAGCAGGTGATTTCCATGCGGAACGCCCATCGCGAACGCGGATTCGGCCGACCCGGCGGTTGGCAGCAAGCAGACCTGCCCGACCCGGCCGACGCCGCCGACTGGTTCGCCGGACGATTGCCCGACGACTGGTTCACCGGCCCGCCCGAGATCGAGATCGACCGTGACGAGATCGTGGTCGTCGGCGAACTGCCGGTGCCACAGCCCAAGTCGGCCGACGCCGACGCGCCGCCGGTCTCGGCGGCCACGAAAGAGGGAGCGCTGGCCCGCTTCCGCGAGTCCACCCGCCCGGCCAGGATGCGGATCGCCGACGAGGCCCAGCGCCGCTACGGGCGCAGCGTCGCCTGGGGCGTGCAGGTCGACGGCGAGCGAATCCTGTTCACCCACCTCGCGGTTCCGGTGATGACGCGGCTTCGGCAGCCCGAGCGCCAGGTCCTCGACACCCTGATCGACGCGGGCGTGGCCCGTTCCCGCGCCGACGCGCTGGCCTGGACGGTGAAACTGGCGGGCAAGCACGCGGAGTCCTGGCTCGCGGAACTCCGCGAGGCCATGCGCAAGGTCGACGACCTGCGCTCGGAGGGCCCGACCGGCCTGTGAATTAAGGTGGCCTGCATGGCAGACACCGTGCAGGCCACCGGCCCGATCCTCGTGCTCAACGGGCCGAACCTGAACATGCTCGGCACCCGCCAGCCCGAGATCTACGGCGCCGACACCCTCGACGACGTCATCGCCCTGTGCGAACGGACGGCCGCCCGGTTCGGGCGCGAGGTCGTGACGTTCCAGTCCAATCACGAAGGCGCGCTGATCGACCGGATCCAGCAGGCCCGCGGCGAGGTGTCGGCCATCGTGATCAATCCCGGCGGCCTGACCCACACCTCGGTCGCGCTGCGCGACGCCCTGGTGATCCCCGAGGTGCCGATCGTCGAGGTGCACATCAGCAATGTGCACGCCCGCGAGGAATTCCGGCACCACTCGTTCGTGTCCCCGATCGCCACCGCGGTCATCGCGGGCCTCGGCATCCAGGGCTACGCCGCGGCCATCGAGTTCTTGAGCAAAGACTAGGCCAGCCGGAAAACCGGGAACCCCGGTGCGATAGCGGCGAGTTCGGCATCGGTCGCGTTCTTGTCGACGCCCTCGAAGAACTTGCCGACCTCCCAGCCCCACTTCTCCAGGTAGAGGCGCAGCAGCGGGACCTTGTCGGCATCGGCGATCTCGGTGGCCGTGAAGGATTCGACCTTGCGGCCCAGCCGCAGTTCACCGTCGCCCGCGACGCGCAGGTTGCGCACCCACTGGGTGTGCCCGCGCGGGGCGACCAGGTAGCGCGCGCCGTCGGCGGCGGTCATCACGTTGACCATGGTGGTGCGCCATTCGCCGCTCTTGCGACCGCGCACGGCCAGCAGCCGCGAGCCCATGACGCTGATCCCCAGCTTGGGCAGCAGGTTCGCGATCTTGTTCATGATCGGGTCGAAGCCGGTGGGGCCGAGGTAGCGGGTCGCGTTGTCCATCTTGATCACTCCTGAACTGTGAGCACTGCTCTCTGTTGAGTACAAGCATGCGCGCTCGGCGGCGACATGTCAAGAGCACTGCTCTCACTTTCCGAAATGCCCGATTCGGCCGAAGTATTGCCGCGATGAAATGTAGTACGTATGCTACATCTCATCGAAGGTTAATGACTGGGAGGACTCATGACTTCGAGTAACAGCGTTGTGCTCGACGTGCGACAACTTCGGATGCGCTACGACGACACCGACGTCCTGCACGATGTGACATTTCAGGCCGCTCGCGGCGAAGTACTCGTCATGCTCGGGCCCAACGGCGCGGGCAAGACCACCACGATCGAGATCCTCGAGGGGTTTCGCAGGAGGTCGGCCGGCCGGGTCGACGTGCTGGGGACCGATCCCGAACACGGTGACGAACAGTGGCGCGCGCGCATCGGCGTCGTGCTGCAGTCGTGGCGTGACCACGCCAAATGGCGTGTGCGCGAACTACTTCAGCATCTCGGCTCGTATTACGTGCCCTATGCCACCGCGCGCACCCCACGGCCGTGGGACATCGATGAGCTCATCGAGCTGGTCGGCCTGACCGACCACGCGAACGCCAAGATCTCCACCCTGTCGGGCGGTCAGCGCCGCAGGCTGGACGTGGCGATCGGCATCGTCGGCAAGCCCGACCTGCTGTTCATGGACGAGCCGACGGCGGGCTTCGATCCGGCCGCGCGCCGCGACTTCCACGACCTGGTGCACCGGCTGGCCGATCTGGAGGACACCACGGTGCTGCTCACCACGCACGACCTGGACGAGGCGGAGAAACTGGCCGACCGGCTGCTGATCCTGGCAGGCGGCCGGATCATCGCCGACGGCTCGCCCGACGAGCTGTCGCGCTCGGTGGCGGGCGAGGCCCAGGTGAGCTGGACCGTGGACGGTCAGCGATTCGTGCACACCACCACCGAGTCGACCAAGTACGTGCACGAACTGTTCAAACAGCACGGCGAGGCCATCGGCGATCTGGAAGTCCGCCGGGCCTCCCTGGAGGACACCTACATGGCCCTGGTCCGCCGCGCCGAATCCGGCGACGCGGGCGCGCCGGTGCGCACTCTCGCGGAGGTCACCCGATGAACGTCACCGCCATTCGCGCCGGTCTCGCCCGCGGCGGGATCGAATTGCGCCAGCTCTACACCAACGCCCCCGATCTGATCGGGCAGTTCCTCACCCCGGCGCTCTCGCTCGCGGTGCTGTTCCTGCTGCGGAACAAGATGTACGGCGAGAGCGGGCTGTCGGTCGCCGAGCTGGCCGTGCCCGGTCTGCTCGGCGCCATCATCGCGTTCAACGGCCTGTACGCGATCCTCAATGTGCTCGTCCTCGACCGCGAGGACGGCACGCTGCTGCGGGCCAAGGCCGTGCCCAAGGGCCTCAGCGGCTACTTCGTCGGCAGGATCACGGCGGGCGCGGGCGCGGTGCTCGCGCAGGTGGTTATCGTGCTCGGTGTGGGCATGGTGATCATCGGCGGTTCCTCGCTGACCGACGCGGGCGCGATCGCGACCTTCGCCGGGATACTGGCGCTCGGTCTGCTGGCCGTGCTGCCCTTGGGCACGATCCTGGGCAGCCTGCTCGACAGCCGCTCGTCGTTCCTGCTGACGATCCCGCTGATGGGCCTGGTCGCCATCTCCGGCATCTTCTATCCGATCACCGCGCTGCCGGGCTGGCTGCAAGCCGTCGGACAGGTGTTCCCGATGTACTGGCTCGGCCTCGGCATGCGCTCGGCGCTGCTGCCCGCCGACGCCGTCGCCGTCGAACTCGGCCAGTCCTGGCGGCACCTGGAAACCGTTGCGGTGCTGGGCCTCTGGGCGGCGGCCGGGTTGCTGATCGCGCCGGTCGTCCTGCGCCGGATGGCGGCGCGCGAATCCGGCTCGGCGATGGCGGCGCGCAGGGACAAGGCGATGCAGCGTGCCTTCTGAGGTCATCTACAACCGCATCGCGATGCTGCGCGCCGAGCGCGGCATCTCGCGGCGGGACCTGGCCGAGGCGCTGGGTGTGCACTACCAGACCGTCGGCTACCTCGAGCGGGGCGAATACAGCCCCAGCCTGCATCTCGCCCTGCGGATCGCGGCCTATTTCGAGGTGGCGGTCGAGGTGGTGTTCGCCACCGAACCGTTCCCCCGGCTCGGCGCCGAGACCGCCTGACCACCCGAACCGTCCGGTGCCCGCGGGCCCGGACGGTTCCGGCGTGTCCGGCTCAGGCCGCGCCGCGGATCAGCTCGAAGGTCGACACCGGCTTGCCCGCCGCCTCGCTGGCCTCGACCGCCCTGCGCCAGTACGACTGGGCCAGGTGCGAGAAGCCCGCGTCGACCCCGACCTCCTCGCTGGCGTCGATGATGTGCTGCGCACCGGCCACCATCATCTTCAGCGAGGCCAGATCGGCCCAGCCGCCGTTCTGGTTGGCCACCGAGAACTCCTCCATGAAGTACGGGTAGGCCTGGCTGGACCGGATCGCGAACGGCACGAACTGCGCGATGTCGTGGCCGGACTTCGCGATCATCGCGGTGGCCTGGTCGAAGGCCAGCAACCAGGGGTGGAAGGTGATCAGCAGCGCCTGGTAGAAGACCTGCGCCAGGCCGTCGTCGGCGCCCAGGTACTCCTGCGGGCTGAGCGGGCGCAGCAACTCGGCGTGCGCGTCGAACACCTCCTGCGGACCGCTGTAGAAGATGTAGGACGCGGGGTGCTCGATATTGTCGCCCGCCGACATCACCCCGCCGGAGAGGAACTGCGCGCCCCGCTCGCGCACCCAAGCCGCACCGGCCCTCGCCTTCTCCGGCGAGTCCGAGGACAGGTTGGCGATCACCTTGCCCGCCAGGGCTTCCGGCGCCTGCCCGAGCACGTCGTACATGGCGGCGTAGTGGGTCAGGCTCAGGACCGACACCTCGTTGGCGGCCAGCGCCTCGGCGACGGTGGCGGCGCGCTTCGCGCCGAGCGCGACCATCGCGTCGACCTTGTCGGTGCTGCGGTTCCACACGGTGACCTCGACGCCGGCCGCCAGGAAGGCGCGGACCATGGCCTGGCCCATCGGGCCGAGGCCGAGGACGGAGACGGAGCGGGTGGACTGTTCGGACATCTGATGCCCCTTCGGTTCTCGATGGTTCGATGGTTCGGCGCCGGAATCCATGGTGGTCGGCGCGGGTATCGTCGGGAAGACCGAACGTCGGGGTGTGGTTGCTTACCCCGAGGTCCGAAATACGGTCGGAAGGGGTGCACCAACGATGAACAGTGACGCAGATCACGATGTGTGCGGCATGAGCCTGGCGATCGACGTCGTCGGCGGCAAGTGGAAACTGCACCTGATGTGGGTGCTGGGCGCGGGCCCGCAGCGGTTCGGGCAGATCCGGCGGATGCTCGACGGGGTGAGCGAGAAGGTGCTCACCGAGAACCTGCGCCAGCTGGAAGCCGCGGGCGTGGTGCACCGGGAGATCTACCCGGAGATCCCGCCGCGCGTCGAGTACTCGCTGACCACCCTGGGCGACACCCTGCGGCTCGCGCTGGAACCCCTGGAGGCCTGGGGCGACACCAATCGCGCCACGCTCGCCGCGAACACCCGCCCGAGCGCGCCCGTGGTCACCGCGGTCGGGCTGTAGCGGGTCTCACCAGCGGTCGAGCGCGATCCGTTCGCCGATGCGTTCGAGCAGCGCGGCCGCGTTCGCGATCGATCGCGCCGGGTTCGGTTCGAGGTCGGCCAGGGCGTAGCAGCCGGCGAACCCGGCGGCCCGGATCTCCCCGGGCGACAGCATCGTCCGGCCCACCGCGGCGACCACCGGCACCCCGGCCGCCTTGGCCGCGGCGGCCACCCCGACCGGCGCCTTGCCGTGCATGCTCTGGTGATCCAGCGACCCCTCACCGGTGACCACCAGGTTCGCCCCGGCCACCAGCGCCGGGAATTCCAGCAGCTCGAGCAGCACATCGATGCCGGGGCGGACCTGCGCGCCGAGCACGGCCAGCGCGCCGAACCCGGTACCGCCCGCAGCGCCGGCACCGCCGATCTCGGCGTAGCCGGTGCCGAGGACGGCGGCCCAATTCGTCAGCGCTGCTTCGAGATTCACCATCCGGCAGGCGTCGGCGCCCTTCTGCGGCGCGTAGACGGCCACCGCGCCCGCTGGCCCGAGCAGCGGGTTGTCCACATCGCAGGCCAGCGTGAACCGCGCCTGCGCGATGGCCGGATGCAGCGCGGCGCGATCGACCGACACCACCCGGCTCAGCAGTGCGACGACATCGAATCCGGCGGCGTCACCGCGCAATTCGCGACCGTCACGATCGAGCAGGCGCAGGCCGAGCGCCTGTAGGAACCCCGCGCCGCCGTCGGTGGACGCGCTACCGCCGAGCCCGAGGACGATCTCGCGGGCGCCGTGGTCGAGCGCGTGCGCGACCACCACCCCGAGACCGAACGTGTTGGCCCGGATCGGCTCCAACCGGCCGCCGGGGAGTTTGACCAGGCCGACCGCCGCGGCCAGCTCGACCACCGCGGTGTCGCCGTGCACGGCGTAGACCGCGGTCGACGGCTCCCCGGTCGGGCCGGGTGCCGGGACGACGACGCGCTGCCAGCCCGCGGCGGCGAACGCGTCGACCATGCCGTCGCCGCCGTCGGCGACCGGCACACAGCGCACGTCGACGGACGGCGCGGCCCGGCGGATCCCGGCCGCCAGCGCGATGGCGACTTCGGGCGCGGTGAGAGAACCCTTGAACTTGTCGGGAGCGAGCACCACACGTGCGGTCATCCCGACATTGTCCGGGCTCGGACCGAAACCCGCCATACACAGACGCCACCGTCGAATGTCGCGGACCGGGGTAGTTTCGACGCATGGCGACCGAGGTCCGCAACAACGCCGCGCTCGAGCGGTTCGAACTCACCGCCGACGGGGTACCCGCCGGCTATATCGAGTACCAGGACACCGGGGCCGAGCGCGCCCTCGTGCACACCGAGATCCATCCCCGCTTCGAGGGCCAGGGCCTGGCCAACGTGCTCACCCAGGCCGCGCTGGACGCCAGCCGCGCCGAGGGGTTCGGCGTGCTGCCGCTGTGCCCGGTGGTCCTGCACTTCGTCAAGACCCACCCGGCCTACATCTCGCTGGTGCCGCAGCGGGCGCGGGAACTGTTCGGGCTGCCTCAGTAGCTCGCGACGGCGGCGTCGACCGCCAGTTGCAGTTCGTCCTTGACCGTGCGGGCGATGTCGGCGGGCCGCTGCGGGAGCTCCAGCACCGGCTCCCGGAAGTAGAACCGGGCGGAGACGACCTCCGCGGCGGTCGGCTCGACCTTCGGGTCGGGCCGCGGCCCGTAACTCATCGCCAGGGCGACCAGCGCCGGTGGCGCGTCCAGCTTGGCCGCGCGGAAAGCGATATGACCGATCCCGCTGCCGACGGACTGCACCGTCGCCGGGTCGACGTCGTTGCAGGTGCCCTCGGGGAAGATCGCCAGGTGATCACCGGCGGCCAGGCGCTGCGCGCAGACATCCATCATGCGCTGCCCCGCGGCGTTGACGGCCCTGATGCCGTGGTCCTTGCCACGGAACACCGGGATGCCGCCCATCATGTCGACCTTGCGGCGCTGCTCGGGATCGACGAACAGTTCGTCCTTGGCCAGCACCCGCACCCGGCCGATCTTGCGGCGCAGCGGTGAGCGCCACGCCGTCGCGGCGACGGTGTACGGATCGCTGGTGGAGAGGTGATTGATCGCGAAGATCACCGGGCGCCCACTGCGCACCAGCGCCTTCAGCCGCTGCTCGGCGCCGTCGGCGAAGGCCACCCGCGGACGGAACCGCCGGGCCAGCACGGCATAGGACGCCAGCGCCTGCCAGCGGTTCTGCTGATGTCGCTGGTAGTAGTCGTACACGGCGTCACTGTTTTCGAGAAGGACCTCGGGCGAGTGCATGCCGCGACCCTACCGGGCGGGCCCGCGGCCGGTCGGACCAGAAAATTTCCGGTGCGTGGCGGTCTGCGGGGAGCGCGCGACACCGGTCCAATGCGATGATGACTCGGTGGCACGCGGAGACGACCCGGACGAGCGACGGACTCGCGACGGGCACGGCGACGACCGGCGGCACGGGCAACCGGCGGTGGGCGTCCGCGCGGGCAACCTGCTGGTGTCGGCGATCGACCTGGTGGAACCGACTTTCCGGCGGACCGTGGTGTACGTCATCGAGCACAACGACGCGGGCAGCCTCGGCGTGGTGCTGAACCGGCCGAGCGAGACCCCGGTCCTCGACGTCCTGCCCGCCTGGGCCGAGCTGGCCGCCCAGCCCACCGACCTCTACATCGGCGGGCCGGTCAAACGCGACGCGGCCCTGTGCCTGGGCACCCTGCGCACCGGCGCCGACATCTCCGAGGTGCGTGGCCTGCGCCGGGTCGACGGCCGGGTGGTGCTGGTCGACCTGGACGCCGATCCGGCCGAGATCGGCCCGCTGGTCGAGGGCATCCGGATCTTCGCCGGGTACGCGGGCTGGTCGATGGGCCAGCTCGACGGCGAACTCGACAACGACGACTGGATCGTGGTCTCGGCGCTGCCGTCGGATCCGCTGGCCACCGACCGGCACGATCTGTGGGCGAGCGTGCTGCGCCGCCAGCCGCTGCCGCTGTCCTTGCTCGCGACGCACCCGATTGAACTCGAACGCAACTGATCCCGTTACTCCTTCGACAGATCAGGAGTGACACCATGAATATCGACGAGCAGTGATCCGGACCGCCGATGGACGACGGTCGCGACGAACTGATGCGCGCGCTCTACGCCGAGCACGCTCCCGCGCTGTGGCGCTTCACCCTGGGCCTGGTGCGCGATCCCGGCCGGGCCGAGGACATCGTGCAGGAGACGCTGCTGCGGGCCTGGCAGCGGCCCGCGGTGCTGGAGCAGACCGAGACCTCACCGCGCGCGTGGCTGTTCACCGTGGCCCGTAATCTAGCCGTCGACGAACACCGCAGCGCGCGACATCGCCGGGAGTTCGGCACCGACACACCGCCGGAGCAGGTGAGTCCCGACCAGTCCGACCGGGCGCTGGACGGCTGGCTCGTCGCCGACGCGCTCAGCACGCTGAGCCAGGATCATCGCGAGGTGATCGTGCGGGCCTACTACCGCGGTCTGGGCATGCAGCAGATCGCCGACGAGCTGGGCATTCCGCCGGGCACGGTGAAGTCGCGGCTGCACTACGGCATGCGCGCCATGCGCTTGGCCTTACAGGAGATGGGGGTGACGAACCGATGACCGATCTCTTCGACGAGTACAGCACCTGGGACGCCGCCTACGTCCTCGGCTCCCTGGGCGCCGACGAGCGCCGCGAGTACGAGACGCACCTGCACGACTGCCCGCACTGCACCGAAGCGGTCGCCGACCTGGCGGGCATGCCGGGCATGCTCGCGCTGGTCGATCGCGACACCGCGCTGTCGATGATCGAGGCCACCGACCCCACCGCCGCCCCGGCCCCCGACCTGCTCCCCTCGCTGGCCGCCGCGGCCGAGAAGCGACGGCGGCGCAATCGCTGGATCGGGATCGGCAGCGCGGTCGCGGCCGCCGCGGCCGCCGTGGCGATCGCCATCCCGGTGACGGTCACCGTCGCCCGCTCGGACGCCCCGGCCGAACAGGTCGTCGCCGCCCAGCAGATGCGGGCGGTGGAGCAGACACCGGTCAGCGCCGAGGTGAAGCTGGTGCGCGACGGCGATCGCACCCGCCTGGTGATGACCTGCCGCTACGCGCCGAGCAGCTACGGCTCCGGCTACAGCTGGACCTACGGCCTGGTCGTCACCGCGGGCGAGCAGCGCTTCGAACTCGACCAGTGGCCCGCGGGCCCCGGCACCGAGCTCACCGTCGACCGCACCATCGACGCGCCCCCCGAGTCGATCAGCAAGGTCGAGATCACCTCGATCAACTCGGGCCGCACGATCCTGGAAGCCCAGATCTGAGCACACGCGAAAGCCCCGGAGGGAATCCCTCCGGGGCCTCGCGACGTGAACTCAGCTCTGCTTGCTGAAGATGGACTTCGACCAGAGGTAGCCGCCACCGGCGATCACGGCGCACCAGCCCAGCGAGACCCAGCCGTTGACGCCGATCTCGGTGCCCATCAGCAGCCCGCGCAGGGTCTCGGTGATGGGGGTGAAGGGCTGGTACTCGGCGAACTGGCGCAGGCCGACCGGCATGGTGTCGGTGGCGACGAGGCCGCTGCCGAGGAACGGCATCATCACGATGGGAAACGGTGCGTTGCTCGCGCTTTCGGGGTTGGGCGAGAGCAGGCCGAGCGCGATGGCGAGCCAGGTGAAGGCGAAGGTCACCAGGGTGAGCAGACCGAAGGCGGCCACCCATTCGACCAGGTTCGCGTTGGGCCGGAAGCCGATCAGCAGCGCGACACCGGTCATCACGGCCATGCCGCCCAGCGCCTGGATGAGCGCGCCGAACACGTGCCCGGTGAGCATCGAGGACTGCGAGATCGCCATCACCCGAAAGCGATTCACGATGCCCTTGCTCTTGTCGGTGGCGATCGAGACGGCCACCGACACCGTCATGTACGCGGGCAGCAACAGCAGCATGCCCGGCGCCAGGTAGTCGATGTACTCGCCGCCGGAGGACTTCTCCAGTGCCCCGCCGAAGACGTAGTTGAACACCAGCAGCAGCACGGTCGGCATGATCAGGATGCCGAAGACCATGCTCGGGTAGCGCTTGGCGTGGATGATGTTGCGCCGCAACATGGTCATGGTGTCGGCGAAGGCGTGCTTGTTCGCCACGGTGGTGGTGCTCATGCGAGGGACTCCTGCTCGGTGGTGGCGCGGCTGTTGTCATGGGGCAGGAGCTGGCGGCCTGCGTGGTCACGCTCCGCTTCCGCCTCCGGCCGCTGAGCGCTCCTGCCCGTGAGGGTGAGGAAGACGTCGTCGAGGTTCGGGGTGTGCACGGAGATGCCGCCCGCTTCGATGTTCTCGGCATCGAGCAGGTCGAGCACCGCGCGCAGCGAGCGCACGCCGCCGTCGCTGGGGACTGCGAGGGTGAGACCGTCGCCCGCGTCGAGCACCCGCGCGGAGGGGCCGAGCGCGTACTGCGCGGCGGCCAGGGCCCGCTGATCGGCGAAGTCGATGCGGATGTGCCCGCCGGGGATCAGCCGCTTCAGTTCCGCCGCGGTGCCCTCGGCGACGATGCGGCCCTGGTCGAGCACCGCGATGCGGTCGGCCAGCTGATCGGCTTCCTCGAGGTACTGGGTGGTGAGGAAGACGGTGACGCCGAGGTCGTCGACCAGGCCGCGGATGATGTCCCAGATGGCGCGGCGGCTGCGCGGGTCGAGGCCGGTGGTCGGCTCGTCGAGGAAGATCACCCGCGGATTGCCGACCAGGGTCATGGCCAGGTCGAGCCTGCGGGTCATGCCGCCGGAGTAGGTACTGGCCGGCTTGTCGGCGGCCTCGACCAGGTCGAAGCGCTCGAGCAGCTCGGTGGCCAGGCTGCGGGTGTCGCGCCGGGGCAGGTGGTTGAGATCGCCCATCATGTGCAGGTTCTCGCGGCCGGTGAGCAGTTCGTCGACGGCGGCGAACTGTCCGGTGACGCCGATCAGCTCGCGGACGCCGTCGCGTTCGGTCACCACATCGTGGCCGCCGACGGCGATCTCGCCGCCGTCGGCGCGGATGAGCGTGGTGAGGATCTGCACCGTGGTGGTCTTACCCGCGCCGTTGGGGCCGAGCAGGGAGAAGATCGTGCCCTCGGCGACGGTGAGGTCGATGCCGTCGAGGACCGTGTGCTCGCCGTAGGCCTTGCGCAGGCCCCGAGCCGTGATGGCCGAGTTGACCATGGTCATCCCTTTCCAGAGAATTTCATTCATTACTGCGAATAAGTGCATTAGTCATCGACACAGCCCCTAGGGGCTGCGGTTGCTGGTGTGGTGTGTGGTTGTGTCCGGCAGCGGCGGGAACTAGATGTCGAGTTCCTCGATCTGCGGGTGGGACTGGATGTCCTCGACCTTGCGGTAGAGCTTGTCGGGGATGCGGCCCTTCAGGTCGCCCACCTCGTCGACGACCTCGTACTCGTAGTCGCCCCAGTCCCAGGGCCGGTCGCCGATGCCGAACATCCGGCGCCAGTACTTCCAGTCCTTCAGGTCACCGGCGGCCTCGCCGGTCGGGTAGTCCTTCCACAGCGCCGTGTGCGTGTGCAGCACGAGCTTGCCCTTACGACTGCGGTAGACCTGCTGGTGCAGCACCCGCTCGTCCCCGACGTCGCGCCATTCGCCGAGCAGCGTGCCCTGGAAGCGCACCTGCCGCACGCCGTCGCGACCCACCTGCAAGACGACCTCGTCGAAGCCGGCCTGGCGGCCTTCCTCCAGATCGATGAACCGGCGCAGCGCGGCGACCACCGCGCCGGAGATGTTGCCGCCGACGAGTTCCTGCGCCCGCTGGAACAGGGGCAGATCATCGTCGGCTACGTAGATCGTCTTGTTGGGCATGCACTCACTATACGTAGATGTATACGTACACACAAGGGGTGGATCTCACCCACCCTCTGAACCGGGGTCGAAGCCACGCCGTATTCCTCGTGTACGCGACGTTCCGTCCGCCGGTACCCGCTGGTCAGACCGGGTGCCGACCGATGGACGCAGCACGCGAGGAAAAGGAGGGCCGATGCCGGACAGAGTGGTCGACTACCTCGTCGACGCGGTATCCGGACTGGGGGTCACGCACCTCTTCGGCGTCGACGGCGCCAATATCGAAGACCTGTACGACGCGATCTTCGACGCGGGCGGACGCCCGGCGGGCATCGTCGCCAAGCACGAGTTCTCGGCGGCCACCATGGCCGACGGATACGCGCGCAGCACCGGCGGTCTCGGCGTCGTGGTCGCGACCTCCGGCGGCGGGGCGATGAACCTGGTCGCCGGACTCGCCGAGTCCTTCGCGTCCCGGGTGCCCGTGCTCGCGCTGATCGGCCAGCCGCCGACCGCGTTGGAAGGCCATGGGGCGTTTCAGGATTCGAGTGGACTGGCCGGGTCGATCGACGCCACGGCGCTGTTCTCGGCGGTGAGCCGATACTGCGCGCGCGTCACCGATCCGGCCGAGCTGCCCACCCAGTTGGCGGCGGCCGTCGCGGCCGCCGAGGGTGGCGGGCCCGCCGTGCTGCTGATCCCGAAAGATGTCCAGCAGCAGTCGATGCCGGATCCGGTGCCGCGGCCGATCCGGGTCGAGACCGCCGTGGCGCCGGTGCTCGACGCTCTCGTCGACGAGCTGGCCGCCGCCCGGCGCACGGGCAAGATCGTCATCGTCGCGGGCGATCAGGTCGCCCGCGACGACGCCCGCGACGAACTGGCCGAGCTGGTCACCGCGCTCGACGCCTCGATCGGCCTGGCACCCGACGCCAAGGACGTCTACCCGAGTACCGGACCCGGCTACCGCGGCGTCGCGGGCAGCATGGGACACGCCGAACTCGCCGAAGCGCTGGCGACGGCGAGCGCGTGCCTGCTGATCGGCACGCGGCTGCCCGTCACCGCCGCCGCGGGCCTGGACGCGGCACTCGCCGACGTCACCGTCCTCAGCATCGGCGCGCTGCCGCCCTACCCGGCCGCGCACCACACCACGACCACCGACCTCGCCGCGACCATCAGCGACCTGCTGACCCGCGTCGACGGCACCCCCACCCACACCGATCCCCCGGCCGACCCGACCCCGATGACAGTGCCCGACGCCGCCGGACCCGGCCTGCGCTACCGCACCGTCGTCGAAGCGATCCAGCGCGAATTGCCCACCGGCGCCGATATTTTCGCCGACGCTGGTAACACCGGGGCCAGCGTGGTGCATTACCTGAGGGTGCCCGAGGGTGGACGGTTCGTCGTCGCCCTCGGGATGGGCGGCATGGGCTACGCGTTCGGCGCAGGCATCGGTTCCGCCTTCGCCCGGCACGACGCCGCCGACGGCCCGCACCGCACCATCGTGATCGCCGGCGACGGTTCCTTCTACATGCACGGCATGGAACTGCACACCGCCGTGGAGCACGACCTGCCGATCACCTTCGTGGTGTTCAACAACAACGCGCACGCCATGTGCGTCACCCGCGAACAGCTCTACTACCGGGATCGCTACAGCTTCAACCGATTCCACCCCGCACACCTGGGAGCGGGCATCGCCGCCATGTTCCCCGGGCTGCCCGCCCGCACCGTCGACGAACCCGGTGACCTCACCGCCGCCCTGCGCGACAGTTTCACCGCCACCGGCCCCTCGTTCCTCGAAATCCTCTGCGACCCCGACGAAATACCGCCCTTCCTGCCCTTCCTGTCGACTATCGACGCCTCGAGGAGTACCCCGTGACAACCAGCGCCCTGCCCGCACTCAGCGATATCCCCGACGAGGTGATCCCCGGCGTCCTGCGCATCGAGAATTCCGATCGGGAGACGACGACCCCGATCATCATGGACATGCTCCGGTCGGTGTATCCGCACGACCAGATCTACGGCGACTTCTGCCCCGTGCAGACCTATATCGCCGCACCGCCGCGCGAGGTCTTCGAATATCTCGCCGACACCCGCTCGCTGGAGGAATGGACCTACAGCCTGCGCGGATTCACCGAGACCGACGAACCGGGACTGTGGCTGTCCTACGACCGGCTCGGCGACGCGACCAAGTGTTTCACCAGGACCGTCGCCCACGCCGACGCCATGACCGTGGACTACCACTGCGCCTGGGACCAGTCCGCGCACCTGTGGATGATCTACCTGATGCGGGTCGTCGACGCCCAGGTGGTCTTCAACAAGCCGGGGTCGGTGGTGCTGTGGGTCAACTGCAAGCACCCCTTCTACGACGAGAACGGTTATCCGGAGACCGCGCCGCCCAAGCGGCCGGTGTGGGTCGGTGATTTCTGGGAGATGTTCTCCGCGGGACACCAATTGGAACTGGACAACCTCAAAGCCATCTGTGAATACCGCGCGGCTCACGGGCTGCCGATCAAGCCGGAGTGGATGCAGTGAACATGCCCCCAGTGAGTCTGGTCGACGTCGCGAGTTATCTGCCCGGCGACCCGGTCCCGACCGAATACTTCACCCAGTTCTCCCGTTCCGAGCGGATGGCCAAGAACGTGATGTTCCGGTCGCCGACCGGCCGCCATCACATCACCCGCGACGAAACCGCCGTCGATATGGCCGAAAAGGCCTTCGCGCCGCTGCGGGAACGCCACGGCGACGAGCTGGTGGCCGAGATCGACATCATCATCACCCACACCCAGCTGCCCGACAATCCGGTGCTGGGCGCGGGCCCCGAGCTGGCCCGGCGCCTCGGCGCGACGCCGTCGCACGTCCTGGACGTGCACAACGGTGGCTGCGCGGCGTTCGTGCACATGATGGCGCTGGCCCGGATGATCATGGCCACCAGCGACGCCAAGACCGCGCTGATCGTCGCCGCGCAGAACTGCGCGGGCCCGGTGTTCACCCAGCCCGACATCCGCAAGCTCGCGCAGGCGCCGGTGCCCGGCGACGGCTGCGGCATCGGGCTGCTGCGCAAGGACGATTCGGCGCCGATCCTCGACATCGAATGCCGCACCTATCCCGAATTCGCCGGTGACATGGACTTCTCCACCAACGGTCCGCGCAAGTACTGGGAGCCGGGCGAGGGTCAGGGCTGCGTGAGCTTCACCGAATCGAAGATCACCAAGGTGTTCGCGCGCGGGAACCGGCTCGTGCCCGAGGTGGCGCTGGCGGTGTGCGATCACATCGGGGTGAAGGGCCGCGATATCGACACCTTCGTCACCAATCAGCCCAATCGGCTGTTCCTGCGCAACTGGCACGACGCGCTGGAACTGCCCGCCGAACGTCATCCCGACACCTTCGACCAGTGCGGAAACCTGTTCGCCGCGGGCATTCCGGTGACCCTGGACATCGAGAACCGGGCGGGCCGGCTGCGCAACGGCTCGGTGGTGCTGCTGTCGGCGTTCGCGCACGCCGGTGACTTCGCCGGCGCGGCCGCCGTGCGCTGGGGCGCGGCGCGATGACCACCCGCCTCGCGGAACCGACGATCCCCTCCCGTCGGTTCCGCACCTCGGCCACGCCGATGCTGTTCGACCTCTCGCTCAGCGAGAACCCGTTCCCACCATTGCCTTCGGTGGTCACGGCGGTGAACGACACCCTCGCCCAGGCGAATCGGTATCCGGAGTTCCTGCCCGAACAGCTGCCCCGGATCATCGCCGAGCGCCTCGGCGTTCGGCCCGAACAGGTCGTGGTCGGCGCCGGTGCCACCGGGGTCGCCCAGCAGGTGATGCGGGCGCTGTCCGGCGGTGAACTCGTCACCAGCACACCCACTTTCGACGGGTACCAGATGCTGGCGGACATGACCGGGATGACGCTTGTCCCGGTGCCGCTCGACGCCACGGGCGAGCAGGATCTGGCCGCCCTGCGCCGCGCGGTGAACCGGCGCACCGCGCTGGTCGTGCTTTGCAGGCCGCACAACCCGACCGGAACGGTGCTCGACGCGGGCGCGGTGCGCTCGTTCCTGTCCGCGCTCCCCCGCCGGGTACCGGTGCTGCTGGACGAGGCCTACGTCGAATTCCTCGACCCGGCCGACCGCCTCGACCTGCACGCCCTGCTGAACCGATCCCCGAATCTGCTGATCCTGCGCACCTTTTCGAAGGCCTACGGTTTGGCAGGGCTGCGCATCGGCTATTGCGTCGGCCGGGGCGAGCTGATCGATCGCATCCGCCGTCAGCAGCTGCCCTTCGGCATCGGCACCGCGGCCGTGGCGGCGGTGCGCGCCGCCTACGCCGCCGACGACGAGCTGCACGATCGCATCCAGCGGATCAATCAGGAGCGCGACGCTCTCCGAACGGTGTTGCGCGCCTGCGGCATCGACGTCTACCGCAGCCACGCCAACTTCCTGTATCTCCCCGGCCCCGGCGTGGCCACCGCATTGCGGAGAGCGGGCATCAAGGCCAAGTCCTATCCGGACGGCAGCGCCCGGATCGCCGTCGGCGACCCTCTGGCGGGCCGGGCCGTGCACGCGGCCCTGATCGGCCTGCGCGGAGCGGTCGGCCGATAGCCGGATGACCTGGTGGCACCCCCTTCGCCACCAGGTCATCCACCGCCGAAGTCAGCTGCCCCCACCACAACTGCTCGAACTTCCCCCACCGCAGCTGCTGGAACTACCGCTGCTGCAACTGCTCCAGCTGCTCGACCCCGAGTCGCTGCCACCGGACCAGCTGCTCGACCCGGAGTCGGTCCAGCCGCTACCACTGGACCAGCTACCGCCTGCCCGCTGTCGCGTCCGGTTGCGCACCTGCCGGTTCCGCCGCTGCTGGGGCGACTCGGTCGCCGCCCGGACGATCGCCACGATGATCAGCACCGGCACCATCACGAACATCGCGATTCCGATGATGACGATGACGCCCGCGAAGACGGTCACGATCAACTCGCTCATGGATCCACCCCTTTCGGCCTGGTGTGTCGATACCGAAGGTAAGACCGCCCCCTTGCAATCCCCTTTCGACCGACCTGCACCCCGGCCGACGAGTCGGCAGGCTCAGCCGCCGCCCCCGCCACCACCGCCACAGCCGCCACCACCACCGCCGCCACAGCCACTTCCACCGCCGCCACAGCCGCCGCTACTGCCACCACCATCGCCGCCGGTGGTGTCCCCGAGATCGCTGCCGCTGCCGTTGCCGCCTCCGCCGCCACCTTGGCTCACGCCACCGACAGTGGCCGTCCCGCGAGTGCGCCCGGTGGACTCACCCGCCCGCCACCCGGCAGCGCGCTGTCCGGCCCCCGAGGCCGACCCGAACATCGAGCCCTCGCGACGGACATCGCGGATTCCGCCGACCAGAATCACCCCGGCGATGGCGAACAGCGGAAGACCGGCCATGAGTGATTTCCCGACCACCGTCGCACCGATCACGGCCAGCAACAACGCGGAGACGAAGAACATATCGAACCCCCAATGAGTTCTGATCCAGTTGTACCCCGGGGTGATTCCCCCGAAACGGCGGCAGGCTCAGCCGCCGCCCCCGCAACCGCCGCCACCACATCCGCCGCCACCGTCCCCGCCGTCGAAGAAGCCGGCGAACCAGGCGCCACCACCGGCATGACCGGACCGGCGCCGCTTGCGCTTACGGGACTTCGTCGGGCGGAAGGCGATACGGAAGATTCCGTAGCAGGCCAGTGCCAGGGCGACGGCGAACACGGCGAGAGCGGCGATCACCGAGGTGCCGCTGAACACCGTCGTGCTGAGGGCGACGACGAACGCCGCGACGATGTACCGCATGACACGGCCTCAGCCCTCGCTGCCGGTATCGGCAGCCACGAACATTTCCATGAGATCCCCCCGGATCGATCAGTCGCTACCGCCACCGCAGCCACCCGACGACCCACCGTCGTCGTGACCGCTGTCCTCGTCACGCAACTTGCGCAGTGTGCGCGACGCGCTGGTGAGCCCGTCCGCGCTCGCGCCCCACACCCAGCGCGTTGGTTGACCACGCCGGGCGACCCGGCGCGGACGGTGGCGCACCCCCACGATCACCAGCAGCGCGGCGGCGACGCCGAGCAGCGCGATACCGGCGACCGGTACGAAGCCGAGCGCGATCGCACCGACGAGAACGAGCAGCACCGCCGCGCCGAGCACCATGGCAGACCCTTCCGACCGCGCGCGGTCAGCTACCGCCGCCGCACCCGCCGCCACCACCACAGCCGCCACCACCGCCACCGTCGCCATGGCCCGAGTCACCACCACCACCGGCGATCCAGAAGCCACCCGCACCCGCCGCCCCGGACCCAGCGCCCCAGCCCCGCCCCGCCGTGGACCCGCCACGCGAAGCACGCACCCAGCCGACGACGAGCAGCACCACCGCGAGCACGAGCAGCGCGATGCCGATGCTCGCCGAGACGATGGTGGTGACGAGGCCGATCAAGGCCAACAGCAGAGCGGAAAAGATCAACCGCATGATTCCCCCCGGAAATCGAGTCCTGCCTCCGTTGTACCGGAACGGCGGGCACACGGCCAGGGTGATTACCCGGCGGGGGCGCGTGAGGTCAGCTGGCGGGGGCGCAGGTGTCGCGGAGGGAGCAGCCGCCGCAGGAGGAGCCGCAGCCGCCGACCGGGGCGGGCGGGAGGAGGGGTTCGACGGCGCGGGCCGCGGCGTTGGCGCCCGCGCCCAGGGTGAAGATGGCGAGCACGGCGACCACGACGGCCACGCCGAGGGCCGGGAGACCGCCCGCGACCAGGGCCACCAGGCCACCGGCGAACAGCAGGGCGCCCGCGCCGACGGAGGTCGGGGCGGCGATGCGGTTGGCGATGCGGAAATTGTCGTCGCTGTGCAGGGCGGCCTCGGTGGTGACACCGAGGAAGCGGTTGCGGGGCAGTTTGCCGATCAGTCCGAGCACGCCGGTCACGATGGCGACCGCGGCCAGCGCGAACAGCAGGAGAGCGACGACGACCATTCCTGCAGGCTAGCGCACCACCGTCGGGGCCGGATCGCGCGCTCCCCGCCGAGGTGACCGCCCACACACCGCAGTGCCCGTGGGAAATCACCTGGCATCGACGTTCTACCCTGTTAGACGATGTTTACCGGGGATCGGCGAGAACAAGAAGGCAGGACCGTGCAGGACACTCGTGCAACCGAGAGTGACGTACCTCAGCACCGGTACAACGCCGAGCTGGCTGGGCGGATCGAGCGGCGCTGGCAGCAGAACTGGACCGAGCGCGGCACCTTCCACGCGCCCAACCCGGTCGGCCCGCTCGCCGGCGCGACGCCCGCGGACAAGCTGTTCATCCAGGACATGTTCCCGTTCCCCTCGGGCGCCGGCCTGCACGTCGGCCACCCGCTGGGCTACATCGCCACCGATGTGTTCGGCCGCTACCACCGCATGCACGGCCGCAACGTGCTGCACGCGCTGGGCTACGACGCCTTCGGCCTGCCCGCCGAGCAGTACGCGGTGCAGACCGGCGCGCACCCCCGGGTGACCACCGAGTCCAACATCGCCACCATGCAGCGGCAGCTGGACCGGCTGGGCCTCGGCCACGACCCCCGGCGGTCCTTCGCCACCACCGACCCCGAGTACTACCGGTGGACGCAGTGGATCTTCCTGCGCATCTACAACGCCTGGTACGACCAGGAAGCCGGTAAGGCCCGCCCGATCGCCGAGCTGGAACAGCAGTTCGCCACCGGCGCCCGCCCCGTGCCCGACGGCGGCGACTGGAACGCGCTGTCGGCCGCCGAGCGCGGCGCGCTGCTGGACTCGTATCGCCTGGTGTACCAGTCGGATTCGATCGTCAACTGGTGCCCCGGACTCGGCACCGTGCTGTCCAACGAAGAGGTCACCGCCGACGGCCGCAGCGAGCGCGGCAACTTCCCGGTGTTCCGCAAGCGCATGTGGCAGTGGATGATGCGGATCACCTCCTATGCCGATCGCCTGGTCGACGACCTGGACACGCTGGACTGGCCGGACAACGTGAAGTCCATGCAGCGCAACTGGATCGGCCGCTCGCGCGGCGCGCAGGTGCGCTTCGACGCGCCCGATGGCGAGCAGATCGAGGTCTTCACCACCCGCCCCGACACGCTGTTCGGCGCGACCTACGTGGTGCTGGCCCCCGAGCACGAACTGGTCGACAAGCTGACCGCCGCCGCCTGGCCGGACAGCACCGTCGCCGCCTGGACCAACGGCGGCGCCGCGAACCCGGTGGAAGCCGTCGCGGCGTACCGCAAGTCGATCGCGGCCAAGACGGATCTGGAGCGCCAGGAGAACAAGGAGAAGACCGGCGTCTTCCTCGGCTCCTACGCGACCAACCCGGCCAACGGCAAGCAGGTGCCGATCTTCATCGCCGACTACGTGCTGAGCGGCTACGGCACCGGCGCGATCATGGCCGTGCCCGGCCACGACCACCGCGACTGGGACTTCGCCACCGCGCTGGAACTGCCGATCATCGAGGTGATCGACGGCGGTGACGTCACCGAGGCGGCGCACGCGGGCGAGGGCAAGCTGATCAACTCCGGCTTCCTCGACGGCCTGGCCGTCGACGAGGCCAAGGCGACCATGATCGGTCACCTGGAGGCCGAGGGCCACGGCACCGGCACCGTCCAGTACAAGCTGCGCGACTGGCTGTTCGCCCGGCAGCGCTACTGGGGCGAGCCGTTCCCGATCGTCTACGACGCCGATGGTGTCGCGCACGCGCTGCCGGAATCCATGCTGCCCGTGGAACTCCCGGAGATGGAGGACTTCGCGCCGGTCACCTTCGACGCCGACGACGCGAACTCCGAGCCGTCTCCGCCGCTGGCCAAGGCCACCGATTGGGTCACCGTGGAACTGGACCTGGGCGACGGGCCAAAGCAGTACCGCCGCGACACCAACGTCATGCCCAACTGGGCCGGTAGCTCCTGGTACCAGCTGCGCTACGCCGACCCGACCAACGCCGAGACGTTCTGCGCCGAGGAGAACGAGAAGTACTGGCTGGGCCCGCGCACGGCCGAGCACGGCGCGAACGACCCGGGCGGTGTCGACCTGTACGTCGGTGGTGTGGAGCACGCGGTGCTGCACCTGCTGTACGCGCGGTTCTGGCAGAAGGTGCTGTTCGACCTGGGTGACGTCTCCGGCAGCGAGCCCTACCGCCGCCTGTACAACCAGGGCTACGTGCAGGGCTACGCCTACACCGACGAGCGCGGCGCGTACGTGCCCGCCGCCGAGGTCGTCGAGCGCGACGGCAAGTTCTTCTGGACCGGCGCCGACGGCGTCGAGATCGAGGTGAACCAGGAGTACGGCAAGATCGGCAAGTCGCTGAAGAACGCCATCTCCCCCGACGAGATGTGCGATCTGTACGGCGCCGACACCTTCCGCTTCTACGAGATGTCGATGGGTCCGCTGGACACCTCGCGGCCGTGGGCGACCAAGGACGTCGTCGGCGCGCACCGCTTCCTGCAGCGGGTGTGGCGCCTGGCGATCGACGAGGAGTCCGGCGCGGTGAAGGCCACCGACGCGGCCCCCTCGGACGAGACCCTGCGCCTGGTGCACCGCACCATCGCCGGTGTCGACGAGGATCTGGCCGCGCTGCGCGACAACACCGCGGGCGCCAAGCTGATCGAGCTGACCAACCACCTCACCAAGAACTACCCCGACGGCGCCCCGCGCGCGGCCGTGGAGCCGCTGGTGCTGATGCTGGCTCCGCTCGCCCCGCACATCGCCGAGGAACTGTGGGAACGCCTGGGGCACACCACCTCCCTGGCCCACGGCCCCTTCCCGATCGCCGATCCCGCGCTGCTGGTCGCCGATTCGGTGGAGTACCCGATCCAGGTGAAGGGCAAGGTGCGCAGCCGGATCCAGGTGCCCGCCGACGCCGACCCGGCCACCATCGAGGCCGCCGCGCTGGCCGACGAGAAGGTCGTCGCGCTGCTCGAGGGTCAGGCGCCGCGCAAGGTGATCGTGGTGCCGGGCAAGATGGTCAACATCGTCCCGTAGCCGTGTACGACGAAGCGCCCCGGTTCTTTTCGGACCGGGGCGCTTTCGCGTAGATCAGGCCTGCACCTGGAGGACGTCGTCGAGCGTCACCAGCGCGAGGTTGCGCTCCTTGATGATGTCGACCAGCTGGCCGTAGCAGCGGGTGACCGGCGGGAAGTTCGCGTGACCGATGACGATCGACTGCGCCGCGAAGTACTTCTGCGCGCACTCGATCAGGTACTCCTCGGTGATCAGGCCCGAGTCCGACAGCGAGCCGTACCACATGGCGGGCACGGTGTAGCCGAGGTCGGCGGCGATCTTGTCGACGGTGGCGTTGTGATAGCCGAACGGCGGCCGGTAGAACGGGGTGCCGTCGACACCGAAGTTGTTGCGCAGGAAGGTCTTCGTGCGGCCGAGCTGGTCGGCCACGGCGCTCTCGCCGATCTTGGTGAGCGCGGCGTGGTCCCAGGTGTGGTTGCCGAGCTGGATCTGGCCCGACTCGACCAGCGGGCGCAGCGCGGCGCGGTGGATCGTCCAGGACTCGTAGTAGCCGGTGACGAAGAAGGTGAAGCGGGCGCCGGTGTCCTTGGCCCACTGCACGTA
This sequence comes from Nocardia sp. NPDC003269, assembly GCF_042888005.1. Taxonomy (NCBI): domain Bacteria; kingdom Bacillati; phylum Actinomycetota; class Actinomycetes; order Mycobacteriales; family Nocardiaceae; genus Nocardia; species Nocardia sp. NPDC003269. Next base: position 1,413,184 of record NZ_JBIAPA010000001.1, on the reverse strand, counting down.
GGCGCCTACCACCTCGGGGCTGGCGCCGTCGTCGACCGTGAGCGCCATGCTGGAGCCCGGACCGGGCAGCGCGGTGATGGTCTTGGCCGGGATGATCGACTTCGGCCCGCCGGGCGGCGGCAGGAGCCGCGGTTCGGGCGGGAGGGGCGCGATCTTCGGCGGGTCGGGGATATCGCCGAGGGAACCGGCATCGACGGTCTCACCTTCCGCGGTCGCGCAGCCGGTCAGCGCCACCGCGCCACCGGCGGCGAGCAACGCGAGCATCCGACGTCTGTCCACTTACGCCAACCCCTACTCGAAACAGGTGCACCGCAGAAGGCCGGGCACGACTCACAAACAGCGGGACCGTACCCGCCGAATCCGGCGAACAGCTGAACCGGCGGGGACATGCGGGCGAACGGCGGCGACCCCCGGCCGCATCGTTCACACGAGAAGCGAGGCTACCGAATCAGCCGCTGCCGCGCCGGACCGGGCGCAGGCTGATCGTAATCGCCGCCGTCACCGCGGGATGGGCATCGGTCCTGGTCAGCGTGGTCGCAGCACGATCTCGGTGGGGTGCCCGTCGACGGGGGTGTCGATCGCGGTGCGGACCGCGCGCGCGACCGTCTCGGCGGTGAGGAATTCCTCGGGGCGGTACTCGCGGCCCTCGTCGGCGACGATCGCGCGCTGCATGTCGGTGTCGATCCGGCCGGGGAAGATCGAGGTCACCCGCAGGGCGGGCTCTTCCAGGCGCAGCGCGTCCGCGAAGGCGCGCAGGCCGAACTTGCTGGCCGCGTAGGAACCCCAGCCGGGATTGGCGCGCAGGCCCGCACCCGAATTGATCAGCACCACATGGCCGTTCGCGGCGCGCAGGGCGGGCAGCAGCAGCCGGGTCAGCTCGGCGACCGCGATCAGGTTCACCTCGAGCGTGGTTCGCCACTGCTCGACCGAGGACTCGGCGACGGTGCCGAGGTCGGCGACGCCCGCGTTGTGCACCAGCACGTCGAGCCGCTCGACGCGCTCGGCCGCCGCGGCGACCGCCGGATAGTCGGTCAGCGGTACGGGCCAGCCGGTGGCGGTGGGCAATTCGGCCAGGATCGGGGCGAGCGAGGCGGCCGAGCTCGCCCCGAGGAGCAGCTCGTGGGTCGGCGCGAGATCACGGGCGATCGCCGCGCCGAGGCCACGGCTCGCGCCGGTGATGAGGGCGGTCGGGGCGGGAGTACTGGTCACCGTCATGCGTCCCACGCTAACCGGCCGCGCCGGGCGCTTCGCCGCCCGAACACCGCACCGACGCCGCCGATCCACCGCCTTCGCGCCGTGCCCGGCGGCAGTCCGCATTCCTGGCAAACCCGACGAATCGACCGCCCGCACTCGACACCACCGCCGTTTCGGCGCAGATCAGCAGCCGACGCTAGTACCGTCGAAGCATGACCGATCCCCGGTACAACTACGGACCAGCGAACCCGCAGTATCCCCAGGGGCAGGAGCAGCCGCCCGAACCGAAGGTCAATATCGGCAAACTGTGGGCGGGCGGCATCGGCACCGCCGTGGTCGCCGCGCTGCTGGTCGTCGTCGCGATCATGCTGGTGCGCGGGGTCCTCGGCATCGCGATCCTCTCGCCGGAGGGCGCTGGCGCCTACGGCACGGTGTCCACCACGTCCTACGCGCTGGCCGCGGCGGGCGCGGCGCTGCTGGCGACGGCCCTGCTGATGGTGCTGCTGCTGGCCATGCCGAGTCCGCTGACCTTCTTCACCTGGATCTGCCTGCTCGTCACCGCCGTCGCGGTGATCCTGCCGTTCACCCTGGTCGCCGACATGGACGCCAAGATCGCGACCGCGGCGATCAATCTCGTCGTCGGCCTGTGCATCACCACGATGCTCGGTTCGGTCGGCTCCGCGGCGCAGAACGACGCGCGTCAAGTGGGGTACTGACCGTCACAGCCGTGCCGGGATGCCATCCGGCCTGGTCGGTCGCAGAATAGACAGATGACAGACCCAGGGTTCACCTCCACGCAGCTCGCGGCCCGCGCCGCCTATCTCCTGCGCGGCAACGACCTGGGCACGATGACCAGCGCCGCGCCCCGCCTCTACCCGCACATGTGGAGCTGGGACGCGGCGTTCGTCGCGGTGGGGCTGGCCCCGCTGAGCGTGGAGCGCGCCGTCGTCGAACTCGACACGCTGCTGTCGGCGCAGTGGAAGAACGGGATGATCCCGCACATCGTCTTCGCCAACGGCGTCGACGGCTATTTCCCCGGACCGGCCCGCTGGGAATGTCGCAGGCTGGCCGCCAACGCGCCGGACGGGCCCGATACCTCCGGCATCACCCAGCCGCCGGTGCACGCCATCGCGGTGCAGCGCATCCTCGATCATTCGCGCAGGCACGGCCGCTCGACCAGGGCCGTCGCCGAGGAGTTCCTGAACCGCCGCTGGCCGGATCTGGTGCGCTGGCACCGCTGGCTCGCGCACGCCCGCGACCCCAAGGAGACCGGGCGCGTCACGCTGTACCACGGCTGGGAGTCCGGGATGGACAACTCCCCGCGCTGGGACCGCGCCTACGCCAATGTGGTCCCCGGCGACGATCTGCCGCCGTACCGGCGCGCCGACACCGCCATCATCTCCGACCCCACCCAGCGCCCGAGCGACCGCGAATACGACCGCTACCTGTGGCTGGTCGAGCAGATGCGGCGGGCGAACTACGACGACTACCAGCTCACCTCGGTGATGAGCTTCGCCGTCGAGGACGTGTTCGTCTCGGCGATCTTCGCGCTGGCCTGCGAGGTGCTGGCCGACATCGGCGAGGAGTACAAGCAGCCGCACGCCGACGTCCGTGAGCTGCACGGCTGGGCCGACCGATTCCGCACCGGCGTCGTGGCCACCACCGACGAACGGACCGGCGCCGCACGCGATTACGACGTGCGGCTGCAACGCTGGATCGGCACCGAGACGCTGGCGATGTTCGCGCCGCTGCTCTCGGGTGGGCTGCCGAGGTCCGCCGAGCGCGCCCTGCTCAACACGTTCGAAGGCCCGCGTTTCTGCGGCCACCCGGACCTGCGCTACGCGCTGCCGCCGTCGACCTCCCCGGTGTCCAAGGACTTCCGGCCGCGCGAGTACTGGCGCGGCCCGGTCTGGCCGGTGATGAGCTGGCTGTTCTCCTGGGCGTTCGCCCGCCGCGGCTGGGCCGAACGCGCCTACATGCTGCGCGCGGAGGGACTGCGCCAGGCCAGCGACGGCAGCTTCGCCGAGTACTACGAACCGTTCACCGGCGCGCCGCTGGGAAGCATGCAGCAATCCTGGACCGCCGCTTCGGTTCTCGACTGGCTCGGCTGACTCAGTACTCCCCGCCGACGGCCTGCGGTTCGACGGTGATGCCGAGCTCGCGGGCCAGGGTCGCGGCCAGTGATTCCAGGTCGCCGCCCTGGATGGTAGCCCCGCGCAGGGCGGTCAGGCCGTAGACGCCGGTCAGGTCGCACTCCTCGAACCGCAGGTGCTGCTGCGGCCTGGCGTCGCTGAACCTGGCGCCGGTGAGATTGCAGCGCTCGAAGCGGACATGACGGAACTCGGTGCGCTGGAAATCGGCCTGGCGCAGGTCGCAGTCGCGGAAGACGACGGTCCGCAACCGGGATTCGGCGAAGGAGGCCATGTCCGCGCGGCTGGAATCGATGAGCACGTCGCGCAGCACACCCGCCGTCCAGGACAGGCCGGTGAGCCTGCCGCCCGCGATCTCGGTCTCGAACATCGAGGAGTCGTCGGCCTGCACATTGGCGAGATCGCAGACGCGCAGGGCGGATTCGCTGATGGTGGCCTGGCGCAGGGTGCTCGGGAAACGGACGCTGTCGAACAGGCAGCCCTCGGCGGTGAAGCCGTAGACGTGGACCTCGGCGAAGTCGGCGCCGCGATACTCCACGGCGGCCGCGGTGCGATCGTCGGCCGGGTCGTCGGCCGGGGTCGCCTGCCGCAACCCGCCCGGGGTCGCCACCGCAGGCTCGAACCGCACCTCACGCTTGCGCGCCATCGCCCATCACTCCCGTCGTCGGATGTCGGCACCAAGATACGGGCACCCACCGACCGGTCCGGGCGGTCCAGGCCGCTGACCGGGTGCTCGGCCAACTATTCGACAACACCTCATCAGTAACACTGGCCCCACCCGCATCAATGACCTACGGTCGAGGGCCATGGACACCAAGCGCTGGAGTTCGACGGTTCGCCGCAGTTGCACCGCGCTCTCGCTGGTCGCGCTGGCCGGGTTCGTGCCCGTGACCGCGCAGGCCGGGCCGAGCGGTCCCGATGTGTCGTCCTGGCAGCATGTGGACGGCCGGATGATCGACTGGCACGCGGTCCGCGCGGCCGGACACCAATTCGCCATGGTCAAGGCCACCGAGGGGCTGCACTACGTCAATCCGTACTTCGTGCCGGACAGCCTGCTCATGCGCACGGCGGGCGTGGCCCGCGGCACCTACCATTTCGCCAGGCCGGAGCTGCCGCCCGAACCGCAGGCCGCGCTGTACGCGGCGACGGTCCTCGGCCAGAACGGCCCGCTCGACCTGCCGCCGGTGCTTGACCTGGAGACCTCGGGCGGCCTGCCGCCGGACGCCCTGATCGACTGGACCCAGCGCTACCTGCACACGGTCCAGGCCCTCACCGGCCGCGCCCCGATCATCTACACGTACCCGAACTTCTGGAAGACGGCGATGGCCGACACCAGCCTGTTCACCCGCTACCCGCTCTGGATCGCCGACTACCGCGGCGAGGCCGAACCCGAAGTCCCCGGCAACTGGCCCACCTGGACCTTCTGGCAGACCACCGACCGCGGCAGCATCCCCGGCATCGGCGGCGCCACCGACCTCAACCTCTACAACACCGCCCAGGGCGACTTCGCCCGCTTCGCCAACATGCCCAGCTTCGGCAGCAGCTGACCCGATCAGACGTCGACTCGTTTGAAGGTGGCGTCGGCGGCGAGCTTGGGCGCCTTGTCGTCGACGAAGACGTGGAAGTTGCGGTGCCGGATGAAGCGGCCGGGGAAGTTGACCGATTCGTAGGAGCGCCAACCCTGTTCCGGGTCACCGGAGAGTCCGTTGCGCCTGCGGAACGAGGAGTCGTTGCGGAACAGCTGGGACCCGTCGTCCGCGGTGAGCACGATACGGAAGTCGCTGTGGCGCAGGAACTTGTCGGGAAAGTTCTTGGACCGGAAGCGGACGATCGAGAATCCGTCCCCATCCTTGCGCAGGAACTCCTCCTCCCAGGCGAAGTCGTCGGCGAAGCCGGGCGAGTTCAGCTCCATCAGCTCGCCTTCGAAGTTCTGATGACGGACGAAGAATTTCGGAAAGTTGAACGACTGCAGCCGAATCGCCATGGCCGAATCCTTTCGATGGAAGTGCGACGAATGCGGGATTCAGTGTCGGCGGCGGGTGCGGTCGGGGCGCGAGTAGGCGGCTACTCGAAACCAGCGCCCGGAGATGACAAAACCGCTACTCGCCCAGTCGAGTAGCGGTTTCGTCAGCGGGACGGGATTCGGCTAGACGCCGATGCGGCCGCCGTTCTTCTTCCACACGACCGCGACGGCCGGGCGGGGCTGGGCCGCGCCGCCGTCGGGCCAGTGCGACTGCGGGTTGTCGGGGGTGGCGTCGTCGGCCTCGCCCGGGTGCTGAACCGAGACGATGACGCGCTGCTCGGTGACGATCGGCCCGCAGGTCTCGGCGCCCTTGGGGACGGTGAGGAACTGCTTGGTCTCACCGCGGTTGGGGCCGTCGAGGATCACCGAGAACAGGCCGTCGTTGGTCTTGAGGGCATTGCCGTCGGTGGAGATCCACAGGTTGCCGTAGGGATCGAAGGCCAGGTTGTCCGGGCAGGAGATCGGGCTGACCTTGGTCTTGTCGAAGCCGGCGAAGTAGGTGTCGGCGGCGGCCGGGTCACCACAGACCAGCAGCAGCGACCAGGTGAAGTCGGTGCCGGTGTGGTTGTCGGTGAGCTCGAGGACCTGGCCGTTCTTGTTCAGCTTGCGCGGGTTGGCCTCGTCGACGCCGGCCACCTTCTCGTCCTTGGCGCGGTTGTCGTTGTTGGTCAGCGCCACGTAGACCTTGCCGGTGAACGGGTTGGCCTCGAAGTCCTCGGGGCGGTCCATCTTGGTGGCGCCGACCTTGTCGGCGGCCAGGCGGGTGAACACCGCGACCTCGGCGGCGGACATGCCCTCGACGTGCGACTTGCCCTTGCCGTCGGCGCCGGTCTCCAGCAGCGGAATCCACTGGCCCTTGCCGGTGAAGCCCTTGTCGGAGGGGACGGTGCCGCTGCCGTCGATCTTGTCTGGGTGGTCGCCGGTGAGCTTGGCGACGTAGAGGGTGCCCGCGTCGAGGATGGTCAGGTTGTGCCGCATGGCCGAGGCGCCGGTGCCGGACTGGATCTTGCGCGAGGACACGAACTTGTACATGTAGTCGAACTTCTCGTCGTCGCCGGTGTAGGAGACGACGTCACCTTTGTCGGTGACGTAGATCGACGCGCCCTCGTGCTTGAGCCGCCCCATCGCCGAGTGCTTGATCGGCGTCGAGGACGCGTCCCACGGGTTCACCTCGACGACGTAGCCGAAACGGTTGGCCTCGTTGGGTTCCTGACTCAGGTCGAACCGCTTGTCGGTGCGCTCCCACTGGTTGGGGGTGCCGCCCTTGGGGAAGCCGTAGCGCTTGACCCGGCCCTGCGGATCGGAAGCCTTGTCGCCGTTGGCGAAGTAGCCGTTGAAGTTCTCCTCGCCGGACAGCACGGTGCCCCACGGGGTCACGCCGCCCGCGCAGTTGGCGAAGGTGCCGAGCACCTTCGTGCCCGCCGGGTCGGCGCCGGTGACGGTGAACGCGCTGCCCGCGGCGGGGCCGGTCAGCGTGAACTCGGAGTCGGCGGTGATGCGGCGGTTGTACTTGCCGAAGACCGGGGTCAGCTTGCCGGTGCCGGGCTCGCCCTTGACCTCGACGACGGCCATGCCGTGCGCGGCCTTGGTGATCGCGATCTGCTCGTCGGTCGGGTTGGCCTTGTCGTAGCCGCGGAACATCATCGGGCCGGTGGTGTACTCGTGGTTGACCACGAGCAGGTAGCTGTTGGCCTGGCCCTCGATCGGCAGCAGCGCGGCGAAGTCGTTGTTGTAGCCGAACTGCTTGGCCTGCGCGGCCGCGGTCTGCTTGTCGAAGTCGAACGCGGGGGCGTCGGCGAAGATCGGGTCGCCCCAGCGGAGCACCACCTGCTGCTCGTAGCCGTCCGGGATGACCAGCGCGTCTTCCTTGTTCGGCGCGACGGCGGTGAACGCCGTTCCGGTGCCGGGGGTTCCGGCCGGGGTGGGCGCCGGGGTGACGGCGGCCTCGGAGGCGTCGTCGCCACAGGCGGCGAGCGCGCCCGCCGCACCGATGGCGAGCACGGCGGCGGCGCCGCCCTTGATCAGGCCGCGACGGTTCAGGCCACTGACGATGTCACCGAAGTAGGCGCCCTCGGACGTGTTCGGCGGCTCGTGGAAGCAAGCGTTGCCACACTTGTATTCACAGGTCAGGGCGGCGCGTGCCGACTGGCCGTCGTGCTTGACGAACAGGGCGAGCGGTTTCGGACTCACGGTGACTCCTGAGTAGGTCGGACTTCGCCGCACGGTAGGCAGTCCAGGCGAGCCAGCGGGAACGCGAAGATGAACACACGACCAAAACTCGGCGAGTGCTGTCCTCGCCGAGTTCGGGTGGGTTCGATTGTCATCAGGCGTTGACCGGCAGGGAGATCACCACCTCCTGCTCGTTGCCGGGCAGGTAGTGCACCTGCAGGATCCGGCCGACCTGCACGTGGCCGATGGCCGTCGGCGGCAGGAACTTCTCGGCGCTGGTCTGGAAGGTGCTGCCGTCCGGGCGGGTGACCACCAGGCCCAGGATGATCTCGGTGTAGCCGCCCCGGATCCGGCCGGGGACGTCGAGGCTGCGGACCACCGCCTGGGCGGCCAGGCCGCGCTCGGCGATGTCGAGCTTGCCGCGGGTGGTGATGCCCTTGCGGATGAGCGATTCGTTCATCGCCCGCTGCGCGGCGCCCGCGTCGCCGGAGCGGTCCACCTCGACCTTGTCGGTGCGGCCCGGCAGATACCGGACCGGCAGCACCACGCCGGGCTGCAGCAGCGCCAGCTCGGTGAGCGGCACGATCATCTTGGCGTGCGAGTCGAAGACCTTCCCGTCGGCGCCTTCCACGCGGAATTCGATTCGCACCTGCGGCTGATCGTTGACCGAGACCCCGGTCTGGCGGAACGCGGTGATGGTGCCGATGCCCACCTCGCCGTGCCGGAACTCGCCGCTGTTGCGGCCGGTGAAGGCCTCCATGATGCCGTCGCCGGTGAAGGCGAAGACCATCGGCACGATGGTCAGGGCGATGATCGGCAGCGCCATCTGCGGGCCGACCCAGCCGAGCATGCCGCCGGTGAACTCGTCGGGGGTGTAGGTGAGGCCGTAGTAGAGGTAGTAGCCGACGGACAGGACACCGAAGGCGACCGCGGCCGCGCGGAGCTTGGATTTCATGATTCCTCCTCGTGAAGTGATGCGACCGGGTCGCGAACGGATCAGGCGATGGTGGTGCAGGCGAAGGTGATGTCGAACTTCGCGGTGGTCGGGCCGGCCAGCGGGTTGGTCATGTCGGCGCTGACACCCTCGCCGGTGATGCGGAAGGTGTTGCCGTCCTTGGCGAGCTTGGCCGAGCCGCCGGGCTGGCCGTTGCCGTAGCCGACCGCGTAGGGCAGGCCGTTCGAGCCGCCCTGGGTGCCGCCGATGGCCACCGCCTGGACCGCGTCGCCCTCGACCGTGGCGCTGACCGACAGGTTGCCGTAGGTGGCATTGGCCAGGTCGGTCAGCGACAGCGCCAGGACGCCGCCCTGCTTGGCGCAGATGGTGTCGAACTTGGCGGCGAATTCCTTGCCGTCGACGCTGGCGGAGGACTTGCCCGCGGCCGGGGCCGGGGCGGCCGAGCCGGTGCTCGACGGGGTGGAGCTGGTGCCGGAGTCGCTGCAGCCGGTGACGAACAGCGCGGTGGCGGCGGCGGAAGCGGCGAGGGCGGCGATCAGCTTGGTGTTCATGGTGTTTCCGTTCTCTCGGTCGAGCGGGCCGGTTGTCGTTGACCCGTTGAGAGAAAGGTAGAAATCCTCGCCGACCTACCGATCCCAACTTTTCCGGGCGCCACCCGCCGGAAATGTCGTTAACCTGGTCGAATGCGAAGACCCCGCGCCCTGGTGCTCGACGAGGTGTGGCGCGGGCTCGATGGTGTCGACGCCCTGAGCGGGCCCCAGGGCGGCCCGCTGCGCCGCACCGTGAAGCTGATCCTCGATCCGCTGGTCATCCGGCCGGTGCAGCATCCGCTGTGCGCCGGGACCGTGCTCTCCGCCGACGGCGCCACCCTGCTGACCTCACTGGTGCTGGCCCGATCCGACGTGCTGCGGGCCTGCGCGGACTGGTTCACCGTGCTCAAGCAGGTGCGCCGAGCGCTGCGGATCACCGAGGGCAACGCCCAGGACCTGTACTTCCAGCGCTGCTTCGAACTCGCGACCGTGCACGGCGCGCCCGGCCCGGACGCGCGGGCGCGGGCCGAGGCGATGCTGCGCGAGGTGCACGAGAGCACCGGCGGGCGCACCACGGCGGCCTTGAAAGACCATGTGACCGACCCGAATCGGCTGGTGGAGCTCACCGCGCTGGTCGAGGTCGCCTGGAACCGGCGGCCGCTGTCGGATTTCGGGGTGCGCGATCTGGCACCGGCGCTGACCGAACTGCTCGAGGCGAGCACCCTGGCCCGCGACGGTGATCCCGCCGACGCGGGCCCGTTGCTCGACGAGCTGATCGAGGACCAGGCGGGCACCCATCGCGGCATCGCGCTGTGGCGGGCGCATCCGGCGCACGGCGCCGACGACCTCGGACTGACCGTGCACACCTGTCCCCAACGTCCCGACCTTGGCGCGTCGGCGTCGACCGCGAATCTCGGACTGCCGTTCGACCGGACGATCTACGAGCGGGTCTTCACGGTGCTCCAGGGCAGTGTCGACCGCACCGATCTGCCGGACATCCCGGAACTGGTCACCACGGAGATCTCGCGCGGCTGCTCCCCCTGGGCACTGCTGGACGAATCGCTGCGACTCGCGGCGGCGGTGGGTTGCGAACTGGCGCTCGGCCTCTCGCCGATCGGCACCGCCGACGGGGCGAACCCGAACCTCGCGGCGGCCACGGACCAAGGCGATCCCGCGACTTCGCGCGCGCACGACATCGTGAACAAGCGCTGGCGGCGGGAAGCGTATGTGCTGCAAGCGCGTCGGTACGCCGTGCACGGACCCGGCGCGACCGGCCCGCTGGCCACCGTGGCCGCCGAGCTGCGCACCCCGTGGCGACCGTATCTGCGCAGGTTGTGGGTCCGCCTGCACGGCCGCGATGTGCGGGAGATGCCGGTCTACGAACCCGGTGAGCTGTGGGATCTGCTCGACGGCGTCGCCCGGTCGGTGATCCTCGACCATCGCGCCCGGGTGAAACAGGCGCTGACCATCCTGGGTCAGCCCGTGGCGGAAGCGAGGGCGAGCTGATGACCGCGATCCGCGTCGCGCGCGCGGCGGAGCTCGTGACGCTGCTGCCGCCGGGCGCTCCGACGGTGCTCGATGCCGCGCCCGGGCTGGATGTCCTCGTGCTCGAGGTGGCGGGCGGCCACCTGACCTGGAGCCTGCTCGCCGGGCCCGACCTGCCCGCCGCCGTGCTGGACGATCCGGACGCCGCCCAGGACTGGCTGTGGGCGGTCTACGGCGAGGAGGTCGCGCTCGCCGTCGCCGACGCTCACGAACGCCGCGCCGTCGTCGACCCGGCGCTCGCCACGAGCGTGCCCACGGCCGCGTCCCTCCGGCCGGACCTCGCCGCCGCGCTGCGGCGACTCGCTTACGCGCACTGGGCCTCTCGATGGTGGCCCGCGTCGACCGTCGACGGCATCCCCGCGCTCGACCCGACGCTGCTGGCCGCCGATATCGACGAGCTCACCGAGGTGTGCGATATGGCCCTCGACATCGAGCCGCCGACGCCACTCGACCGCCCGGCCGGATTCGGAGTGCCCGACCGTACGTCAGCAGCGGATTCAGGGGCACGACGCGGCGACGATCCGGGCAGATCAGCGCACCCGACCGGGCCCGAGCCGTTCGATCCGCAGTCCGGCCACTCGGCATCACTCGGGTCCGAGCAGGCAGCCGCCGGGCCGCGACCGGAGGCCGCCCGCGCGGACGACTACGCGCTCGCCGCCGGCGGCCCAGGCAGCACCGGCGGCCTCGTGTTCGCGCGCGGCAGTGGTGAATGCGACTGGCGCCGGTGCCCGCCCGGCATCGTCGACGCGGGCGGTGGCGCGGTGTCGTGGCAGGCCGTGCGGGCAGCGGGAGCATCGACGGTGCAGGTCAGCGTGGTCGCGGCGCCCGGTGGCCCGCGCGAGGTGCCCGCGCATCTGCGCCCGCATGCCCGCGTCACGGCCGGAGCCGAGGTCGCCGAGGTGGCGTTGCGACGCCAGGGTGACGCCTGGGTCGGCACAGTCCGGGTCGGCGAGTTCCTCGGCAAGGAACTGGCCGTCGACGTCTTCGTGCCCGGTGTCGGACCGGCGGGCCCGCGGCCGGACGAGACATCCGCGCGCGGATTGATCCGGGAATTCGCCCGGCAGCGGCTCACCGGATCGATGCCCGGTGAACTGCTACTCGGTGCCGAAGCCGTTGCCGCCGCAGATGATTCGGACTTCTGATGCTCGCGCCGAGCACCGCAGAACATCCGTCGGCGCACTCGGCCCGGCCCTGCCTGCCGCGCCTTCGTCGGTCGGCGGAGAGCAGGCCGTCCCCCGATTTCGAGCGGCCGACAGCCGAACTCGACGACCGTCCCCGACCGAGGCGAGGGAGCAGATGGCAGCCGTAGGGAAGACCTCCGACAAGGACGACGCCCAGCTCACCGAGGGATACGCGGCGTATCAGCGCGGCGATCTGGTCGGCGCGCTGGCGATCTTCGAGCGGATCGCCGATGGCGCGGCGCCCCGGCTGCGCAGTGCGGCGCTGATCAATGCCGCGAGCATGGCCGACGAGATCGGCGAGCATCGGCGCTCGGTCGAGCTGTTCCGGACCGCGCTGGCCGTCATGCCGGAGGACGCGGCGCACCAGCGACCCGCCGCCCTGGTCAACCTCTCGCAGGCGCTCCAGCACCTCGGTGAACTCGACGCCGCGCAGCAGGCGCTGGAAGAAGCGCGCGAACTGCTCACCGGCACCACCGACCAGGGCATGGTCCGGGTGGCCTGCCTGCTCTCGCTGACCGCGGTGGCGCTGCATCGCCAGCAGTGGGCGCACGCCGCCGAGCTGGCCAACGAATCACTGGGCGTCACCGAGCGTTTCGCGCCCGAACTGGCGGGTCATCCGCTGATGAACCTGGCCGCGAGCTCGTTCGAGACCGGCAGGCACGAGATGGCCTTCGACTTCGCCCGCCAGGCGATGACCGCCTTCGCCGCCACCGGCGATCGGGCGGCGGTCGCGGAGGCGTCGCAGAACCTGGCGATCATGCTGGTCCGGGCGGGCCGCTACGACGAGGCCGAGGAGCCGCTGCGGTCCAGCCAGGCGTTCTTCGAAGGCGCCGAGCTGGGGCACTGGTCCGGAATCGGCTACAAGACACTGGGTTTCCTCGCCGAGGGCCGCGGTGACTACGACGCCGCGCGGGCCGGCTACCTGCGCGCGCTGGAGCGGTTCGACAGCACCGGCGCGGTCATCGACGCCGCCGACGTCCGCTTGCGGCTGGCCACCACCTTGTTCGCCCTCGGCGACCCGGCGGGCTGCGAGGAACTGCTCGCCGCGGCCTTCGCCGAGTACTCGGCGCACGCCCTCGGCCTGCACTGCGCCCAGCTCGACTACTGGCACGCGGAACTGCTGCACACCGCGATAGAGCAGGCCGCGCAACCGGATCCGGCCCTGGTCGCGCAGGGCGTCGGGCTCGCGGTGCCCGCCGCGCTGGCGATCGACGCGGTGCGCCACACCCTGCCCAACGGCAACCAGCGGGAGCACTGGCATCGCGCGGTCGCCGAACCGGCCATGCGGCTCGCGTTCCGGTTCGCGGTGTTGTCCGGGGACGGACAGCTGGTCAGCGATCTGATCGATACCCAGTGCGCGGGAACCGGTCTCGACCCGGCGGCGTTCGACGACGCACTCACGCCGACGCTCGGTTTCGAGCTGCTCGACGCACCCGACGAGGAGACCGTCGCCGCCCCCGCACTCCAGCTGGGCACCGCGCTCGCCGAGGTCGCCGCGGCCGCGGGCATTCCCGTCGCGCCCCCGCCGAGACTGTCCGACCACGGTCGAATCGTGCTGTCGGACTTCATCTCCTATGCCGAGCGACGTTACGCGCGACCGGTACGCGACGACCGGGTGATCGCGCTATGAGCGCCCCCACCGCCCTGATCAGAATGGCCGACGCGGGCGATGTCTACGTGTCGTGGCGCTGGCTCGACGACACCGCCGCACGCGGCGTCGGGATCCTGCCCAGAGATCAGGTCCGCGAGGTGCTGGAACTGCTGGCCGACGCGGTCCCCGATCCCGGGCGGCCCGACGAGCTGCGACGGGTGATAACCGAGGGCGCGCTGGCGGACCCCGCCGCGGAAAAGGAACTGGCCCAAGCTCTTTCCCGGGCCCTGCTGCCGTATGGGCTCGCCGTGCAGCTCTACGAGCTGTCCCAGCGCGGCATCCGGCCGCACCTGCGGATCCAGCCGTCCCCGCGCCTCGCGCAGGTGCCGTGGGAGATCATCGCGCCCGATCCCGAGCTCCGGCTGCTCGATATCGCCGATGTCAGTCTGCTCGCACCCGCCTCGGTTGTGCACGCGCCGGAGCGGGTCGTGCACCACTGGGCCGACACCGCCGAGCTACCGGTCGTCGCGGTGCTCGATCCACGGATACCCGGCTACCGGGCCGACTCCGAACTGGGCTCCGTCCTCGGCAGGCCGAGCGCGGAAACCCTGGTCGCCCGGCATTTCGGCCGCTACGACGGCAGGCTCCTGCCACACGCGGGCGATCCGGTCGACCTGTTCCGCCGCACCGACACCGACCGCGAATGGCTGTCCACGGTGCTGCGGGCGGGCGCGAGCCGACTCGTCTACGTCGGCCACGTCACCGCGCCGCCGCCGGAATCCGGGGAGAGCGAGCACGCCGAACTCCACCTGAGCTGCACCGCCGCGGCCCGCGGCCTGGCGACCCCGACCCGCACCCATCGTCCGCTGTCGGCCAAGGACCTGCTGCTCGGCACGCACACCATCGACCCCGTGCCGACGGCCGGCCGCGAACTGTGGCCGATGCCGAGCCGGGTCGCCCTCATCGCCTGCGAAAGCGGTGGTGACCTGCGCTTCACCGAGGCGCTCGGGCTCACCACCGCCGCGCTGTCGGCCGGGGCGGAACTGGTCACCGCGACCCGCTGGCCGCTCCCCACCGACCACGCCTTCCACACCCTCACCAGCGCGACGGGCCATCCTCTACAGGCCGCCATCTGCGCCGTTGACACGGCCCACGATTCGTCCACACCCATCCCCACGCTGCTGACCTGGCAGCGCGCACAGCTGGCCGCGTGGCGCGCCGACCCGGCCCCCGAGAATGCCCCGCTGCTGTGGGCGGCCTTCGCCACCGTGACGGACTGAGCGCCTACTCGGGCAGGCCGAGCCCCGCGGCGAGCACCGGCCACGACCGGTGGAACGCGTCGCGCCAGTAGCCCCACGAGTGGGTACCGGTGGCCTGGCGGTCGAAGGTGGCCGGAATGCCCAGCTCGCCGAGCTTGGCCTCGAGGTTGCGGGTGCACCAGTTGACCGCGGCCTCGATGACCCCGCCGACGATGAGCTGGTTCGCCAGGCCGACCGGCGTCGGATTCATCATGTACGGGTCGTCGATACTGTCGTGCGGGCCGGGCAGACCGGACGAGTCGGAGACGAACAGCCTTGTCCCGCGCAGCTTCTCGGCGTGCAGGACCGGATCGTTGGCGGCCCAGGCCGGGTCGTCGTCGGCGCCGTACATATTGCGCACGTCACCACCGCCGTAGGTCTCCACCACCAGCTTGGTGAACTGCTGACCGATCGGATCGGCGATCTGCGCGCACCCGCTGTACCCGGCGACGGACTGGTAGAAGCCCGGCCTGGCCTCCGCGAGCTGGAGCACGGCGGTGGCGGTCATAGAGTTGGCGGCGATGGCGTTGACACCGTTGGTCCCCAGGGCCTGGTCGACCAGCGGCGGCAGCTCGTCGAGCAGGAAGGTGCGCCACTTGTTGCGGCCCAGCGTCGGATCGTCGCGCTGCCAGTCGGTGTAGTACGCCCAGGCGCCACCGATCGGCATCACCACATTGACGTCCTTGGTGGCGAGGAAATCGCCGACGTCGGTGTTCTGCCACCAGGTCGCCCGGTCCTCGCCGCCGCCCGCCCCGTTGAGCAGGTAGAGCACCGGTCGCGGCTGCGAGGCGTCCTTCGGGCGCTGCACCTTGATCGTGATCGCCTTGTTCATCGCGGCCGAGAAGACCAGCATGCTCAGATCGCGCTCGCCGATCCGGCTGGAGACGATGTGCGAGCCGTCGGCGGTGGTCGGCGTCGCGAGCAGCTTCTTCGACTCGACGATCGGGTCGCCGCCGCCCTCGGCCAGGCCGGTGCCGACGCCGAGGACGGCGGCGCAGACCGCCAGCACGCTCGCGGCGGTCCCCAAAGCCAGTGCGCGCCTGATTGTTCTGACCATCCGCCGAGCTCTCCCCAGAAAAACATGAATCGGCAGACATTCAGCTGACCGCCAGGACACCGAACAGTATCCGGCGGAGGATCGGCCGTCGAGCCGACAGTATTACGGGCGCGCGAGCGCGCTCAGCGGATCAGTGGTCGTCGTAGTGACCGTTGTGCGCCGCGTGCCGGTGGCCGTCGTGGATGTAGTCGACATGGTCACCGTGCGGCACCGCGACATGCCCGCAGCCGGGGCCGTGCACGTGGTCGTGGGCGGAGTGCTCGACGTGTGCGGCGGTCTCGCACTCGTCGAAGTGGCCGTCGTGTTCGCGATGCAGGTGGCCGTCGTGGACGTAGTCGACGTGGTCACCGTGCGGGACCGCGACGTGCCCGCAGGTGGGGCCGTGGACGTGGGTGTGTTCTGGATGCTCGACATGTGCCGTTGTCATCGGTGCTCTCCCTGTACTCGTACCGGTCGATTCACACTGGAACACCTCTGACATTAACAGTTGCGCATTTGTTGCTGTAATCGCGTTCGAGCTGGTCAGAGGACCTGATCGAGGAAGCGGCGCAGACGCGGGGTCTCCGCGTTGTCGAAGACGGCATCGGGGGTGCCGGTCTCCACGACGACGCCCCGATCCATGAACACGACGCTGTCGGAGACGCTGCGGGCGAAGCCCATCTCGTGCGTCACCACGATCATCGACATGCCGCCCGCGGCGAGGTCGGCCATCAGCGCGAGCACCCCCTTCACCAGCTCCGGGTCCAGCGCCGAGGTGGCCTCGTCGAAGAACATGAGCTCCGGCTTCATCGCCAGCGCGCGGGCGATGGCGACGCGCTGCTGCTGACCGCCCGACAGCGACGCGGGCCGGGCGTCGGCCTTGTCCGCCAGCCCGACGATCTCGAGCTGTTCCAGCGCCAGCGCCCGCGCCTGCTCGGCGGACAGCCCGCGCAGCTTGCGCGGGCCGAGCGCGATGTTGTCGGCCACCGTCTTGTGCGGGAACAGGTTGAAGTGCTGGAACACCATGCCGATGCGCTGGCGCAGCTTGTCGGGATCGTCGCGCAGCACCGACTTGCCGTCGAGCAGCACGTCGCCGGAATCGGGTTCGTGCAGGCGGTTGAGCACCCGCAGCAGGGTCGACTTGCCCGAGCCGGACGGGCCGATGACGGTCGTCGCGTGGCCAGCCTCGACGTGGATGTCGACCCCGCGCAGGATGTGGTTGTTGCCCAGCGTCAGGTTGAGGCCGGTACCGGTCAGGGAGGCACTCATGCTCCGCGTCCTTCCGTGATGACGGCCTGCTCGATCGGGTCGGCGGGCGTCGGTCTGCCGGTGCGCATCCGCCCGTCGATGTAGTTCACCAGGTGGGTGAGCGGGATGGTCAGCACGAGATACATCAGACCGGCCGCGACCAGCGGGGACAGGTTGCCGGTCTGGGCGTTGAGGTCGCGGCCGACGGCGAACAGCTCACGCTGGGAGGCGAGCAACCCGAGGAAGTAGATCAGCGACGAATCCTTGATCAGCGCGATGAACTGGTTCATCAGCGCGGGCAGCACCCGCCGCACGCCCTGCGGGATCACCACCAGCGTCATCGCCTGCCGGTAGCCGAAGCCGATGGCACGGGCGGCCTCTAGCTGTCCCGGCTCCACCGATTGGATGCCGGAGCGGAAGATCTCGCCGATATAGGCGGCCGCGAGCAGCGCCAGCGCGATCGCGCCGAGCCAGTACGGGTTGCCGCCGGTGATGCCGCGGACGACGGGGCCGACGCCGAGGCCGATCAGCAGGATGATCACGACGGCGGGCAGGCCGCGGAAGATGTCGGTGTAGACGCGGGCGGGCCAGCGCAACCAGCGGGTGCGCGAGATGCCCATCACCGCCAGGATCATGCCGAGCACCGTGCCGAGCACGCCCGAGACCAGCGCCAGGATCAGCGTGTTCGGCAGACCGGTCTTGATCAGGTCGGGAAAGGCCTTGCGGTACAGGGACCAGTCGAAGAACGTGTCCTTCAGCTGCTCGAGGGTCGACTTCTGCTGCACCTGCTCGGTCTGCCCCGGTTCCCGCTCCGCGGCGATGGCCGCGAAGTCCGGAAGTTGCGGGGCCGGCGCGGCTTTGGAGCCGGGCTTCCAGCCGGGCGGCAGTTCGCGCGGCACCCAGTCCTCGTAGAGGCGGGCGTAGGTGCCGTCGGCGATCACCGCGTCGAGCCCGGAGTTCAGCGCGTCGATGAGCGGCTGGTTGGTCTTGGCGACGGCGTAGCCGACGAAGTTGTCCAGGCTGAAGGTGTTCTCCGAGACCACGATTCCGTCGCCGGGCTTGATCGCGCCCTCGGCCTGCGCCGACGGGGCGACC
This sequence comes from Nocardia sp. NPDC003269, assembly GCF_042888005.1. Taxonomy (NCBI): domain Bacteria; kingdom Bacillati; phylum Actinomycetota; class Actinomycetes; order Mycobacteriales; family Nocardiaceae; genus Nocardia; species Nocardia sp. NPDC003269. Next base: position 1,395,169 of record NZ_JBIAPA010000001.1, on the reverse strand, counting down.
CAGGCGTCGACCTGGCCGGACTTCAGATTCGCGTACGCGGTGTTGTAGTCGGGGAACTTCACCGGGTCCAGCTTCAGCTGGTTCACCACGAATTCGTCCTGCACGGTGCCCTGCACGACCGCGATCCTGGTGCCGCTGTTCAGGTCGCCGAACCCTTTGATCGCGCTGCCCTGTGGCACGACCAGCGAGAAGTAGCCGAAGTCGTAGCCGTTGGTGAAGCCGACCAGCTCGCGCCTGGCGTCGGTGGTGGTGATGTTGGACGAGCCGACATCGAAGCGCTTGCCCGAGACCTGCGCGAGCAGACCGGCGAACTCGGTGCCGGCGAACTCCACCCGCAGCCCGAGCTTCGCGCCGATCGCCTTCAGCAGTTCGTTGTCGAATCCGGTGAAGGTGCCCTGGCTGTTCACGCAGATGCTCGGCGGTGCGTCCGACAGGGTGCCGACGCTGAGCGTCCCGGGATTCAGCAGGCCGAGCTTGCCGGTGTCGATCGACTCGACCGGCGCGGTGGTCGCGGTGGTGTAGCGATCGGTGCCCGCCGTCGCCGAGGAGGCGAGGTTGGTCGGCGCGGCCGTGGCCGCGCTCGCGCCGGGCGGGGAACACAGATCACGCGTCGCCGTGTCACCGCCGTCGCCGCAGCCGGTCGCGGCCACGCCGACGAGCAGTAACAACGCGGCTATCCGCGCCCGGGTTCGCACAGCACGCACACCTGCCATGGCGATAGACCCTAGCCGCAACCTTGCACGGCGAGGGTTACGCGCACCCCGCGTCGGGACGGATCAGCAGGTCAGGCGAGGCCTTCCAGGAGTTCGGGGTTCACATCGTCGCGCCATTCGATGGCCTTGCGCACGGTGCTCAGGTCGTAGTCGGGGCCGGAGACTCCGACGGTGAACAGCGTGACACCGGCGGCGTGCAACGCGTCAGCTTGCTCGCGGCCCTGCCACTGCACCGACCGCTCGATCCGGACGGCGTCGGCGCCGATGTCGGCCGCGTGCTCGGCGAGGACCTTGTTCTTGTGCGCCAGCGTCGCCACGTCGACGAAGGAGTGCCAGATGTCGGCGTACTCGGCGACCAGCCGCAGCGTCTTGCGCTCGCCGCCACCGCCGATCAGGATCGGGATGTCGCGGACCGGTGCCGGATTCAGCTTCTTCAGCCTGGCGTCGATGCGGGCGAGGCTGTCCTTCAACAGGTTCAGCCGGGTGCCCGGGGTCCCGAAGTCGTAGCCGTACTCGTCGTAGTCGCGCTGGAACCAGCCGGCGCCGATCCCGAGGATCAGCCTGCCGCCGCTGATCTGGTCGACCGTGCGGGCCATGTCCGCGAGCAGATCGGGATTGCGGTACCCGCCACCGGTGACCAGCGCGCCGAGTTCGACCCGCTCGGTCTGCTCGGCCCACGCGCCGAGCATGGTCCAGCATTCGAAGTGCGCGCCGGCGGGATCACCGGTCAGCGGGAAGAAATGGTCCCAGTTGAAGACGATGTCCACGCCCGCGTCCTCCGCGCGCAGCACCGCGTCGCGGATGAGCGCGTACTCGGGCGCATGCTGCGGCTGAAGCTGGACTCCGATACGGACCGGACGACTCATACCGTGCTCCTCGGCACTCGGGTGGGCTCCGTGCCCGAGGCTACCCGCCCGCGGGCCCGGGCTCAGAACATGCGCCGGTGCGCACCCACCGCATCGATCAGGCAACCAACCGGCGTGCACGACGATCGACGGAAAGCGCCGGGTCACAACCTTGTCGCGCGCGCCTCCCGCCGATTCAGTTACCTTGCGGCACTATCCGAATGGCGGACATCCTCGAACGGCGGGAGTGGTCTATGTCGGAGCACGAGACGGAGCAACGGCCCCAACTGGGCCGCGAACGCTGGGCCGCCCTCGGGGTACTCGCGCTCGGGTTGTCCATGGTGGTGCTCGACGGCACCATCGTCTCCGTCTCGCTGCCGGTGATCATCGCCGACCTCGACCTGAATTTCACCCAGGCCCAGTGGATCACCAGTATCTACGCGGTCGTCCTGGCCGCGCTGCTGATCACCGGCGGTCGTCTCGGTGACCGCCTCGGTCGCCGCAACATGTTCGCCATCGGCGTCGTGATCTTCGTGGCGGGCAGTGTCCTCGCGGCGGCGGCCGACTCGATCTGGCCGCTCATCCTCGGCCGGGTGGTGCAGGGCATCGGCGCGGCGGGCATCATGCCGGGCACCCTCGCCACGATGAACGCGATCTTCCGTGGGCGGGACCGCGTCGTCGCGTTCGCGGTCTGGGGTTCGGTGATCTCCGGGGTCGCCGCCATCGGCCCGCTGCTCGGCGGCTGGATCACGACCTACTACACCTGGCCGTGGATCTTCCTCGTCAACGTGCCGTTGGGCGCGTTGGTGCTGATCGGCCTGTTCCTCTTCGTTCCGGAGACCAGGATGGGCGCGGCCGCCCCCGGTCTGGACGTCGACGGATTCCTGCTCAGTGCGGCGGGTTTCGCGCTGCTGGTGTTCGCGCTGATCGAGGGCCAGACCTACGGCTGGTGGACGCCGCTGCGCGACTTCCCGATCCTGGGCTGGACCTGGCCCGCGAGCGCCCCGATCTCCCCGATCCCGGTGCTGCTCGCGCTCGGGGTGCTCGCGCTGGTCCTGTTCGTCCGGTGGGAGCAGCACCGCCAACGGGTCGGCCGGTCGGCGCTGCTCGATCCGGCGCTGTTCACCATCAAGAGTTTTCGCTGGGGCAACATCACCGCCTTCGCCGTGGCGCTCGGCGAATTCGGCCTGCTGTTCGTGCTGCCCCTGTTCATGGTCAATGTCCTCGGCCTGTCCACCCTCGGGGCAGGGTATGTCCTGGCCGCGATGGCGGTCGGCGCGTTCCTGGCGGCGGGCATCGCCGAGGGCCTGGTGCACAAGTACGGGCCGGTCCGGGTGGTCCAGCTCGGGCTGATGCTCGAAACCGTGGCCATCGCGCTGACCGCGCTGTTCGTCACCCCGCACATCTCGGGCTGGTGGCTCGCGGCGCTCCTGGTCGGCTACGGCATCGGCCTCGGGATGGCCTCCGCCCAGCTCACGGGCACCGTCCTGGCGGACGTCCCGCCGCAGAACTCGGGCCAGGGTTCGGCCACCCAGAGCACCGTGCGTCAGGTCGGCTCGGCCTTCGGCACCGCGGTCGTCGGCGCGCTGCTGTCGGTATCGCTCGGCCGCGAGCTGCCCGCGCAGTTGGCCGAGGTGCCCGGCCTCCCGGCGGAGCAGGCCGACTCCCTCGCCACCGCGACCCGCGAATCCGCCGGTGGCGCCATTGCCGGCGTCCGCGAGCACGGGCACACCGACGCGATCGTCGACGCCCTGTGCCGCGCCTTCACCGATGCCACCCGGACCACCCTGCTCGCCGCCGCGCTGTTCCTCCTCGTCGGCCTCGCCGCCGCGTTCCGGATTCCGCGCGGCACACGCGTCACCGGCGACTGATCCGGCCGCTACGATCCCTGCGACCCTGTACTCGGATCGTCCGGCACGTTCCTGCCGGGATGGGATGTTGAACCACGCATGGCTACTGTCACCTTCGACCGCGCCACCAGGCTCTACGCCGGTGCGACCACGCCGGCCGTCGACGCACTCGACCTGGAGATCGCCGACGGCGAATTCCTGGTCCTCGTCGGCCCGTCCGGCTGCGGCAAGTCCACCTCGCTGCGGATGCTGGCCGGCCTCGAGGAGGTCAACGGCGGCCGCATCCTGATCGGCGACAACGACGTCACCAACGCCGAACCCAAGGATCGCGACATCGCGATGGTGTTCCAGAACTACGCGCTCTACCCGCACATGTCGGTCGCGGAGAACATGGGCTTCGCGCTGAAGCTGGCCAAGGTGTCCAAGGCCGAGCGCGACGAGCGGGTGCTGGCGGCGGCCAAGCTGCTCGACCTCGAGCAGTACCTGGACCGCAAGCCCAAGGCGCTGTCCGGTGGTCAGCGTCAGCGGGTGGCGATGGGCCGCGCGATCGTGCGCCAGCCGCAGGTCTTCCTGATGGACGAGCCGCTGTCGAACCTCGACGCCAAGCTGCGCGTGCAGACCCGCACCCAGATCGCCCAGTTGCAGCGCAGGCTGGGCACCACCACCGTGTACGTCACCCACGACCAGGTCGAGGCGATGACGATGGGCGACCGCGTCGCCGTGCTCAAGGACGGCCTGCTGCAGCAGTGCGCGTCGCCGCGCGACCTGTACCGCGATCCGGCGAACATGTTCGTCGCCGGGTTCATGGGCTCGCCCGCGATGAACCTGTTCACGCTGCCCGTCGCCGACGGCGCGGTCACCATCGGCGGCTACCCGGTGCGGGTGCCGCGCGCGGTGGCCGACGCGGGTGAGGGCGAGGTCGTGCTCGGCATCCGGCCCGAGCACCTCGAGGTGGGCAACGGCGGGCTGCGGATGGAGGTCGACGTGGTCGAGGAGCTCGGCTCCGACGCCTACGTCTACGGTCGCGCGGTCTCCGACGGGGCGAGCGGGCAGACCGGGGAAACCATTGTCGCGCGGGTGGATTGGCGCAAGCCGCCGGCCAAGGGCGAGCTGCTCCAGCTGGTCGCCGATCCCGAGCACGTGTACTTCTTCAGCGCGACGGACGGTCGTCGCCTGCGCTGAGCGGGACCGGGCGGGCGGCTGCCGCCGCTCGCCCGCCACACCCGATTCAGCTCTGCGCGTAGTCGCTCGGCGGGTGCCCTCACCTGGACCTATGCTGTTCGGGCCCGGTGCTCGCCGGGCTACTCGACAGACGAGGTAGCGGAATGCGCGTAGCAGTACTCGGGACAGGGCAGGTCGGCCGTCGGCTGGCGAGCAAGCTGGTCGAGGTCGGGCACACGGTGACGATGGGATCGCGCACGGCCGACAATGCCGACGCCACCGCCTGGGCGGCCGAAACCGGCGGCGCCCACGGCACTTTCGCCGACGCGGCGGCCGATGCCGAACTGATCGTCAACGCCACCTCCGGCACCGTCTCACTGGCCGCGCTCACCGCGGCGGGGGCGGACAACCTGCGCGGCAAGGTCGTCGTCGACGTGTCCAACCCGCTCGACTTCTCCCAGGGCTTCCCGCCGAAACTCGTTGTGCCCGAAGAGGGCAGCGTCGCGGAGTCCCTCCAGGCCGCGTTCCCCGACGCGTTCGTCGTGAAGACGCTCAACACCACCAACAACCAGGTGATGGTCGACCCGGGCCGGATCCCCGGCAAGCACAGCATCTTCCTCAGCGGTGACGACGCCGCCGCCAAGAAGACGGTCACCGAGCTGCTGCTCGCGTTCGGCTGGGCACCGGATCAGCTCATCGACCTGGGCCCACTGCACACCGCACGCAGCACCGAGCCCATGGTGCTGCTCTGGGTGAGTCTGTTCCAGGCCCTCGGCACCGAGGACGTGAACATCGGCATCTTCACCGCCTGACCGAACGGCGCCGGTCACCGACCGCCATCAGGGCGTGGCGTCCCTGTGCTTCGCGCGCTCGGCGTCGCGGTAGCGGAGGTAGTCGGGGTTGACGCGGACGGCCAGTTGTTCGAGGGGGACCTCGGTGCCGTCCGCGCTGCGGAGTTCGGCGCGGACGGGTTCCCCCGTGGTGACGTCGACGCGATGCAGGGGTGCCGGGCCCGGTTGGAGGTAGGTGTCGCCCCACTGCCACAGGGCGACGACCGCCGGGAGCAGGTCGCGACCCATGGGGGTGAGCACGTACTCGTTCCGGGTGCGCTTGCCTTCTTCCTGGTAGGGGCGCTTTTCCAGGAGCCCGGCCGCGGTGAGTTTGCGGAGCTGGCTCGCGGCGGCGGCGTCGGTGATGCCGACGCGGCGGGCGAAGCCGTCGAAGCGGGTGGTGCCGTAGTAGGCCTCGCGCAGGATGAGTACCGCCGAGCGGGTGCCGATCAGGTCCATGGCCCGCGCGATCGAACAGCCCTCGGTACCCCACTTGCTCAGATCGGCCAGTGGCCCTTCCATCACGGCTGCCATGACCGACATCATACCCAACTCTGACTTGAGGAGATGATAGTTAGGGCCTACGCTGGCTATTGTTGGATAGAGCCAGCGTTGGCTCACCGTCGAAAGAGGACTCCCATGCGAGACGCGGTCATCGTCGAAGCGGTACGCACCCCCATCGGGCGGGGCAAGCCGAACGGCGCACTCCACGACGTTCATCCCGTCGATCTGCTCGCGCACAGCCTGCGCGCGGTGGTCGACCGCAGCGGCATCGATCCGGCTCTGATCGACGACGTCATCGGTGGCATCGTCACCCAGGTCGGGGAACAGGGTTCGAACATGACCCGGCGGGCCGCCCTCGCCGCCGGCTATCCCGAGTCGGTGGCGGCCACCACCGTCGACCGGCAGTGCGGCAGCAGTCAGCAGGCCATCCACTTCGCCGCCCAGGGCGTGATCGCGGGCGCGTACGACATCGTCGTGGCGGCAGGCGTGGAGTCCATGGGCCGGGTTCCCATGGGCGCCAACCTGATCGGGGCCACCGACCTGTCCGGCGTCGCGTTCGCCGAGCGCTACCCGGACGGGCTGGTGCCCCAGGGGATCAGCGCCGAGCTCATCGCCGCGAAGTGGGGGCTGACCCGCACCCAGCTCGACGAGTTCGCGCTCGGCAGCCACGAGAAGGCCGCCCGCGCGACCAAGGACGGACTCTTCGCCGCCGAGCTGGCGCCGCTGCACGGGCTCGACACCGACGAGGGCATCCGGGTGGGCTCCACCCTGGAGACCCTGGGCAAGCTGAAGCCCGCCTACTACGACCCGGCCATGGCGGCGCGCTTCCCGCAGATCGGCTGGGAGATCACGGCGGCCTCGGCCAGCCAGGTCAGCGACGGCAGCGCCGCGGTGCTGATCATGTCCGGCGAACGCGCCGCCGAGCTGGGCCTGCGCCCACTGGCCCGGCTGCACAGCTTCGCCGTCGCCGGCGACGATCCGCTGCTCATGCTCACCGCCGTCATCCCCGCCACCGAGAAGGTGCTGCGCCGGTCCGGCCTGACCCTCGATGACATCGACCTGGTCGAGATCAACGAGGCCTTCTCCCCGGTTGTCCTGGCCTGGGCCCAGGAAACCGGCGCCGACCTGAGCAAGGTGAACGTCAACGGCGGCGCCATCGCCCTCGGTCACCCCCTCGGCGCCTCCGGCGCCCGCCTCACCACCACCCTCGTCCACGCCCTGCACCAGCGCGGCGCCCGCTACGGCCTCCAGACGATGTGCGAAGCAGGCGGCCTCGCCAACGCCACCATCATCGAACGCCTCTGAACCCCCGCCCGTGTCGGCGCCCGACGCCGACACGGACACGTTCAGGCCCAGCTGGCGACCTCACCACCGATGCAGAACGTGATGAGCATGAAGAGGGCACCGGCGAGGGGGACGTAGCCGACGCGATGGCCCTTGGCGATCCCGATCGCGATCCAGATCAGGGAACCGGCGACCGATAAGCCGGCACCGGCCCATGCGATGTAGACGCCGGGGGTCACCCAGCGGGTGTAGCAGCCGCCGTAGTACCCGCAGGTGTGGTTCGAGACCTCGAAGTAGGCGGCCAGCATCGCCACCACTCCCGCGCAGGGGACGAGTGCCACGAGCAGTGTCAGGGCGATGATCTGGTCGATTACGCGGCGGGCGGGAGCGGTCATGACTCCAGGATCGTGCGAAGCGACGCGTGGCGACGCCGTGGAACTACTCAGAGTGTGGGAGCGGGACTACCCGGGTTCTACGATCGGGGCGTGGGCGCCGAGATGTTCGTTTATGCGATTCCGCTGCGTACGCGGTTTCGGGGGATCACTGTGCGGGAGGGGATGTTGGTTCGGGGGGAGTTGGGGTGGGGGGAGTTCTGTCCGTTTCCGGAGTATGGGGATCGGGAGGCGGTGGGGTGGTTGGGGACCGCGGTCGAGCAGGCGATGGTGGGGTGGCCCGCGCCGGTGCGGGAGCGGGTGCCGGTGAATTGCACGGTGCCTGCCGTCGATGGGGAACGGGCCGGGCGGATCGTGCGGGAGTCGGGGTGTGCGACAGCGAAAGTGAAGGTCGCTGATCATCCCGGGTCGTTGGCGGAGGATATGGCGCGGGTCGCCGCCGTGCGGGAGGCGATCGGGGCGGACGGTGCGATTCGGGTGGACGCCAACGCGGTGTGGGATGTGGACACGGCGGTGCGGCATATCGGTGAGATCGACCGGGCCGCTGGTGGATTGGAGTATGTCGAGCAGCCGTGCCGGACGGTCGAGGAATTGGCCGAGGTGCGGCGGCGGGTGGGGGTGCCGATCGCGGCGGACGAGTCGATCCGGCGGGCCGAGGATCCGCTGCGCGTCGCGGTGGCCGGGGCCGCCGATGTCGCCGTGCTGAAGTGCACTCCGCTGGGCGGCGTTCGGCGGGCGCTGGCCGTCGCCGACGCGGCGGGCCTGCCGACGGTGGTGTCGTCGGCGCTGGAGACGAGCGTCGGGCTGGCCGCCCAGATCGCCCTGGCAGGTGCCCTGCCGCAGCTCGAGTTCGCCTGCGGGTTGGGGACCCTCGCCCTGTTCGAGGGCGACCTCGTTGCCGAATCGCTCCGGCCGGTGAACGGCTGGCTGACCGTCCCGACCACCGCGCCGGAACCCGACCCGGCCCTGCTCGACAAGTACCGGCACCCCGATCCGGACCGCACGGCCTGGTGGCTGGACCGGTACGCACGCGTCAGCGCACTGCTCGACGCGCCCGAAGCCGAGTAGTCGACTACCCGCGACCCACCCGCCCGTCGGCGGCAGGCTCGAAGCGTGATCACCCTGCACGCGGCACCGTGGAGGCGAGCGGTGGACGACGACGATCGAGGGACCGAGCTGCGCGCCCGGCTGTGGAACGACCCGGCGCCCGGCCGGGAGCCCGACGACCGCGCCTATGACAGCGCCGTGCTCGAGCAATACCGGCTCTACGTGGAGATGGCCGACCGCGTGAGCGCGCGGCGCGGGCTGGCGAACTCGTTCTTCCTGACGCTCAATACCGGCATCTTCACGCTGGTCACCGTGTTCGGGAAGTCACCGCCCCCGGATACCGCGAGGTGGCTGGTGATCCCGTTGATCGCGGTGCTCGGGCAGTGTTTCGCCTGGTTCTACCTGGTGCGCAGCTATCGGTTGCTGAACGGCGCGAAGTATCAGGTGGTGGGGGCACTGGAGGAACGGTTGCCCGCGTCGCCGTTCTGGAAGGGCGAGTGGTGGGCGCTCGGGGAGGGGCGGGATCGGGCGCGGTATTGGCCGCTGTCGCATATCGAGCAGTGGGTGCCGGTGCTGTTCGGGGTGGCGTACGTCTCGGGGTTCCTCGCCATCGCCTTCCACTGAATGGTTGTGCACAACTTAATTGTGGGCTACATTGTTGACATGACCGACGGACTCACCCTCGACGAGCAGCTCTGCTTCCCGCTGTACGCCGCTTCGCGGGCGATGACGGCGGTCTACCGGCCGAAGCTGGAACGGCTCGGGCTCACCTATCCGCAGTATCTGGTGATGCTCGCGCTCTGGGAGCGCGACGGGCGCAGCGTCGGCGAGCTCGGCAAGACGCTCGAACTGGACTCGGGAACGTTGTCTCCGCTGCTCAAGCGGCTGGAGGCGACCGGGTTCGTCGAGCGCCGGCGGGCGGCCGACGACGAACGTCGCGTCGACATCGTGCTCACCGACCACGGCCGGAACCTGCGCGCCGAGGCGTGCCGGATCCCGGTCGAGATGGCCCAGATCGCGGGACTGTCCACCGACGAGGTCACCGCACTGCGCGGACTACTCCGCAAACTCACCGACACCCTCACAGAGAAATGAGAGCTCCCATGCAGGTCCTCTACACCGCCGAAGCCCTCGCCAGCGGCGAAGGCCGCTCCGGCACCGCGCGCAGCACCGACGGCAAGCTCGACGTCGTGCTCGCGCCGCCGAAGGAGATGGGCGGCGACGGCGCGGGCACCAACCCCGAGCAGCTGTTCGCGGCCGGTTACGCCGCGTGCTTCCACTCGGCGCTGCGCCTGGTCGGCAAGAAGGCGGGCGCGAACGTCGCCGATTCCGCGGTCGGCGCGCAGGTGTCGATCGGCCCGAACGACAACGGCGGTTTCGGACTGGCCGTGACGCTCGAGATCACGCTGCCGCACCTGTCCCGCGAGGAGGCGCAGGCGCTGGCCGAGCAGGCCCACCAGGTCTGCCCGTACTCCAACGCCACTCGCGGCAATGTCGAGGTGGACCTGCGGGTCGCCGAGGACTGATCAACCCTCCCCGAATCCCGCTGGTGCCGTGGCACCGGCGGGATTCGCCGTGTCTGCGCCGCAACACGCCACCGCGCCCGCGGCCACGTAGTCGGCGGCCGTGCGGCAGGCGGCCTATGGACGGACCGGCGGTCGCGAACCGCAACGGCGGCGAGCCGCTGGGAACAGATCTCAGCCGAAGCGAACCCCACAGCCCGCGAACGTCGCGCGGACCAGCAGGGCCGCCTCGGGACCGATGACACCCTCGACCAATTCGACGTAGCGAGAGCAGAATTCGGGGCCGTGCGGCACCTCCCCCTCGGCGGGCGCGAGATGGTGCGCGAGTTCGTGCAGCACCACCAGCTCCCGCAGGGCCCACGCCGTCGCGCCCGTGTGCAACGGCACGGCCAGCACCGCGTCGGCGGGTTCGTAGTGGGCGGCCGACGCGCCCGCCCGCGCGCGGACCCGGACCGGCACCCCGGCCCTGTCCCACTGCGCGCGCACCCAATTCAGCGCGAGCACCTTGTCCGCGTACGACTGCACCGACTCCACGGACGCGAAGCGGCGCTCGACCGGCAGCGTGAGCTGCGACCCGTAGACCTCGACCGTGCGGTGCCCGAACTCCTGCGCGCGATCGAACACACCCCGGACCAGCTGCTCGGCGTCGTAGACCTTGGCCCGCTGGGCATCCCGGCGACGACCGAGATCAGGCGATGCCACTGCGCGCTCCGGACGACGTCTTGTCCATGCCTGCGGGCGACTCGGAGACGAGCGAGCCGACCAGCCGCGCTGTCATCGGCCGAGTTTCGCCCGGGCGGCGGGCAGTTCCGGTGCGGTGCCCAGTCTCGCCGCGCGCCCGGCCCGGTCACCGGCGCGGCGAGCGGCGACGGAATGCCCGGTGGACGTCTGCGGTCCGCGCCAGGTGCCCCGCGCCTCCGAGGTGGCCGTATAGAAGTCGGTGAGTGCTACTTCCTTGTCGCGCAGGGCCAGCGCGGTGCCGGTCGACGCGGCCGGGGCCTGCTCGGCGACGACCTCGGCCTTCACCTCGGCCAGGCGGGCGCCGACGCGGGCGGCGAAGGCCATCTGGAAGTTCAGCCGCGCGGTGACCCCGGCCACCGGCGCCTCCACCTTGCGGCGGACGGTGCGCCCGAAGCGCTTCTCGGCGACGATCTTGATCACCGTCGCCTCCCGGTACGCGCCGGACTTGATGTAGTGATCGGACGCGCGCACCATCTGGATCAGCAGGCTCGCGTACAGCGCCTCGCAGGTGTCGATATCGGCCGCGAAGCCGTAGGCGTAGACCTGCGCGGAGCTGCGAGCGACATCGCAGCGCACATCGTTGGCGGCGGCGATCGCGACGAACAGCTGGACGTAGGTGCGCAGTCCTTTTCGCCCCGGCTCACCGATCGGGATGATCCGCTGCACCGGCGTGGACCTGCGCTCCCGGTCGGCGACGTGCGATCGCGCCACCGCCAGGTCGATCGAGGATTTCGTGGCCAGCCGCTGGGCCGCGGCCAGGAACGCCTCGGCCTCGTGTTCGTTGTCGGTGGCCTCGGCCTTGCGCAGCAAACCCCCGATGCGCGAGAGCATCCGGTCGGGCGTCGACGGCAATGGACTGGTCACCCCGTCGAGGGTAGGGCACCCCACCGACTGTGATCCGTTCGTGAACTGACCGGAAAGTATGTGATTGGACAGGACGATCGGACGTGACACCCACCCACCATGTATGTTGACCCGTGCACCGCACGGGTGTGCTGCTGCTCACGTCTCGACCCTGGAGTGTCTGCGATGGCCTTGAAGTTTGTCCCCAGAGCGACGATGGCTGCTGCCTCGATTGCGTTGCTTACCGCATCGTTCGCCAGTGCCTGCTCGAGTGACAACGGCGGCAACGCGCTCGACCAGAACCTGACCGGCCGCGGCCCGATCACCTACGTCGAGGGTAAGGACACCACCGAGACCGGTGTGGTCAAGCAGCTCATCGACCGCTGGAACGCCGCGCACCCGAACGAGCAGGTGACGTTCAAGGAGCAGTCGGCCGACGCCAACCAGCAGCACGACGACCTGGCCGAGCACTTCCGCGCCAAGCAGGACGGCTACGACGTCGTCGCCCTCGATGTCCCGTGGACCGCGGAATTCGCCGCGAAGGGCTGGATCCAGCCGCTCAAGGACACCTTCGCGATCGACACCGCGCCGCTGCTCGCGCCGACCGTCGCCAGCGCCACCTACAACGGCACCCTGTACGCGGCCCCGCGCAACACCAACGGCGGCCTGCTGTACTACCGCAAGGACCTGGTGCCCAACGCGCCGCGGACCTGGAGCGAGATGCTCGGCCAGTGCCAGGTGGCCCGCGACAACAACATCGGCTGCTACGCCGGTCAGCTCGCCCCCTACGAGGGCCTGACGGTGAACACCTCCGAGGTCATCAACGCCTTCGGCGGCAGCTTCGTCGGCGCCGACGGCAAGACCCCCACCGTGAACAGCCCGGAGTCGAAGGCGGGCCTGAAGGTCCTCGTCGACGCCTACAAGAGCGGTGACATCCCCAAGGAAGCCATCACCTTCAAGGAGGGCGAGAGCGCCAGCGCGTTCGAGTCCGGCAAGCTGCTGTTCCTGCGCAACTGGCCGTACCTGTACGCCCAGGCCAACGCCGACACCTCCTCGGTGAAGGACAAGTTCGGCGTGGCCCCGCTGCCAGGCAACACCGGCGTCGGCGCGTCCACCCTCGGTGGCTACAACGCCGCGATCAGCGCGTTCTCCAAGAACAAGGCCACCGCTGCCGATTTCGTGCGCTACCTGATCAGCGAAGAGGCGCAGCAGATCATCGCCTCGGGCGCGCTGCCGTCCGTGCGCGCCTCGCTCTACGACGACCCGGCCCTGATCGCGAAGATGCCGTACCTGCCCGCGCTGAAGGAATCCATCGCCAGCGCCGTGCCGCGCCCGGTCACCCCGTTCTATCCGGCGGTGTCGAAGGCCATCCAGGACAACGCCTATGCTGCCCTGAACGGCACGAAGTCCGTCGACGACGCTGTCGCCGGCATGCAAAAGGGCATCGAGACCGCCGGTTCGTAGCGGAGCGCGCAGCGGACCCGACCAGACCGTAGGAGAGTAGAAACGGTGTCGGATCCTTCGGGAGCCAAGCAGCGCGGGCTAGCGCTGGAACTGCGACAATCCGGCAAGGCGTGGCTGTTCGTCACGCCCGTGCTCGTCGCGCTGGCCGTGGTCATCGGGTATCCGGTGGTCCAGGCGATCATCATGTCCTTCCAGAAGGACTCCGGGATCGACCCGGCCACCGGCATGTTCGTCGAGGGCGGCGGCGCCGGGCTGAGCAACTACACGCACTGGCTGCTGCAGCAGTGCAACACGCTCAGCGGCACCGTCGCCTGCCCGACCGGCACGCTCGGCTCCCAGTTCTGGTCGGCGGTCGGGGTCACCCTGTTCTTCACGGTGGTGACCGTGACGCTGGAAGTGGTGCTCGGCCTCGGCATGGCCGTGGTGATGGGCAAGACCTTCCGCGGCCGGGCCCTGCTGCGCGCCGCCGTGCTGATCCCGTGGGCCATCCCCACCGCCGTCACCGCGCGGCTGTGGGAGTTCATGTTCCAGTACGACGGCGTGGTGAACCGGGTGCTCGGCACCCACATCCTGTGGACCTCCGACGTCTGGGCCGCACGGTTCGCGGTCATCATCGCCGACGTGTGGAAGACGACCCCGTTCATGGCGCTGCTGATTCTGGCGGGCCTGCAGGTCATTCCGGCCGACGTGTACGAGGCCGCCAAGGTCGACGGCGCGTCGGCGTGGCAGCGGTTCGTGCACATCACGCTGCCGCTGCTCAAGCCCGCGCTGCTGGTCGCGGTGCTGTTCCGCACCATGGACGCGCTGCGCATGTACGACCTGCCCGCGATCATGACGCTGGGCAACCCCGCGACGAACACCCTGTCGATCCTGGTGGTCGAGCAGGTGCGCCAAGGTCCCAACAGCGCCGCCGCGCTCTCGACGATCACCTTCCTGCTCGTCTTCGCTATCGCGTTCGTGCTGGTGAAGGTGCTGGGCGCCAACGCCGTTCGCACGCAGGAAGAACAGCGGAAGGCGAACTGATGAGCATCTCGATGACGAAAGAGGCGCCCGTCGAGCGCGCGGAAGCGCCCGTGCAGCCGGTGTCGTTGCGCAAGCGGATCGGCACCGTGCGGATGTACCTCGGTGTGCTGATCGTGCTGGTGTGGGGCCTCGGGCCGTTCTACTGGATGACGGTCGTCGCGTTCCGCGATCAGGCCTACACCTTCGACAGCACCCCGTGGCCGACCCACGTGACGCTGGACAACTTCCGCAACGCCTTCGACACCAGTCGCGGCAACAACTTCGGGCAGGCGCTGCTCAACAGCGTGATCATCGGCGCCGCGACCACCGCGGTGGCGCTGCTGCTCGGCGTGCTGGCCGCGTACGCGCTGGCCCGGATGGCGTTCGCGGGCAAGTACCTGGTCTCCGGGCTGATCCTGTCGGCCTCGATGTTCCCGGCCGTCGTGCTGGTGACGCCGCTGTTCCAGCTGTTCACGGATCTGGGCTGGATCGGCCACTACCAGGCGATGATCATCCCGAACATCTCCTTCGTGCTGCCGATGACGGTGTACATCCTGGCGTCGTTCTTCGCCGAGCTGCCCTGGGAGCTCGAGGAAGCCGCGCGGATCGACGGCGCCACCAAGTTCCAGGCGTTCCGGCTGATCATGCTGCCGCTGGCGGCGCCCGCGGTGTTCACCACCGCGATCCTGGCGTTCATCGCCTCGATCAACGAGTACCTGCTGGCCCGGCTGCTGTCGGGCGAGAAGACCCGGCCGGTGACGGTGGCGATCGCCCAGTTCTCCGGCAACGATCCGCTGGTGCAGCCGTACGCGGCGATCATGGCCGCCGGCGTGATCGTCACGGTGCCGCTGGTGATCATGGTCCTGGTGTTCCAGCGCCGGATCATCTCCGGTCTGACCGCCGGTGGCGTGAAGAGCTGATCGTGCGGGGCGGCGCGTTCGCCGCCCCCACGCGCTCCTCCCGGGTTCCACGACACCCGGCGGGTAGAGTCTTCCGAGTCGATGGCACGTCGGTACAGGTGGGTTCTTCCCCTCGCTCCGGAAGGAGATGGTCGTGGCCTCCGAGGGCGGGCGCAGGCGTTCCGGATCGGACGCGCCGTACACCTCGATCGCCGGTTTCAAGGACCCGCTCGGCCGGGACCAGCCACCGCGCAAGGGCTCGGCGCGCCGTGCCCAGGCCGCCCGGCTGGCCGCCGACGGTGACGGCGAGGAACCCCGCGCGCCACGCACCAGAGGCCAGAAGATCCGGCGGTTGCTGCTGGCGCTGTTCGTGATCTTCGTCTGTGTGCCCGCGCTGCTGTTCTTCGCGATCTACTGGAGCTCGGAGATCCCCGAGCCCGCCGAGGTCGCGGTCGAACAGCCGGCCACCGTGCTGGCCGCCGACGGCACCACCGTGCTGACGAAATTCATCCCCCCGCGCGGCAATCGGATCCCGATCCCGCTCACCGACGTGCCGATGCCGGTGCGCGATGCCGTGCTCGCCGCCGAGGACCGCAATTTCTACACCAACCCCGGCTACTCGACGAGCGGGTTCCTGCGCGCGGCCCGCGACAATCTGCTCGGCCACGACAACGCGGGCGGTGGGTCGACGATCACCCAGCAGTACGTGAAGAACGCCTTCCTCACCTCCGAGCGCACCGTCACGCGCAAGATGCGCGAGCTGATCATCGCGGCGAAGATGTCGCGGCAGTGGAGCAAGGACGAGATCCTCGCGGCCTATCTGAACACCATCTACTACGGGCGCGGGGCGTACGGCATCGCCGCGGCGGCGAAGGCCTACTTCGACAAGCCGGTGCCCGAACTGACCCTGGCCGAGGGCGCCGTGCTCGCCGCGGTGATCCGCTCGCCCTCGGTGCTCGACCCGGAGACCCACCTCGACCAGCTGAAGGCGCGCTGGCAGTACGTGCTGGACGGCATGGTGGAGATGAAGGTGCTCGCGCCGGGCGAGCGCGACGCGACCGTGTTCCCCGCGATCATCCCGCTGCCCGACCTCCCGGCCGAGCCGGTGCCGCTCGGGCCGGAGGGCCACATCCGCACCCAGGTGCTGCGTGAGCTGCGCGCCGCAGGCCTGACCGACGCCGACATCAACACCGGCGCCTTGCAGATCACCACCACCATCGACCCGGTGGCCCAGGCGGGCGCGGTCGACACCGTGCGCCAGCGGCTGGAGTGGCAGCCACCGGAGCTGCGCGCCGCCGTCGTCTCGATCGACCCGCGCAGTGGGGCCGTGCGCGCCTACTACGGCGGTGAGGCGGGCACCGGCTTCGACTTCGCCCAGGCGCCGTTGCAGACCGGGTCGTCGTTCAAGGTGTTCGCGCTCGTCGCCGCGCAGCGCCAGGGCATCCCGCCGACCAGGGCGATCGACAGCTCCCCCGTCGTCGACCGCGGCACCACCATCACCAACGCCGACGGCGACTCCTGCGGCCGCTGCACGCTCACCGAGGCGCTCAAGCGCTCGCTGAACACCAGCTTCTACCGGCTCACGATGACGATGGCCGACGGCCCGCGCTCGATCGCCGAGGCCGCCCATCTGGCGGGCATTCCCGAGCACATCCCCGGACTCGACGTCGAAACCCTCACCGAGGCAGGCGAAGCGCCGCTCAACGGAATCGTGCTCGGGCAGTATCTGGTGCGCCCCTTGGACATGGCCTCGGCGTACGCGACGCTGGCCGCGTCGGGCGTCTATCACCAGCCGTATTTCGTGCAGCGCGTCGTCACCGGTGACGGCCGGGTGCTGATCGATCGTGGCCCGCCGGAAACCAGGGTGGGCGCACAACTTCCGGAACCGGAGCAGCGGATCACGGCGGGCATCGCCGACACCACCACCCAGGCGATGACCCCGATCGCCAACTACTCCAACGGGCACGGGCTGGCCGAGGGCCGGCCGTCGGCGGCCAAGACCGGCACCACCCAGCTGGGCGAGACCAAGGACAACAAGGACGCCTGGATGATCGGCTACACGCCGTCGCTGTCGACGGCGGTGTGGGTGGGCACCGAACAGCCGCAGCCGTTGCGCGGCGGGCGCGGTGGCGCGATCTGGGGATCGGGCCTGCCGTCCGACATCTGGAAGCAGGTGATGGACACCGCGCTGGCGGGCACGCCGGTCGAGCAGTTCCCCACGCCGGCGATGACCGGTGGCGGCGGGCTGATCCCGGGACCGGCACCCGCGCCCGCGCCCGGCGGCAGCAATCCCTACGACATTCTCAACCCACCGACCAACGCACCGCGCAGCCCGGCACCGGATCTCATCACCCCGCCGTCGACGACGCCACGCAACCCCGCGCCGGAGCTCGGCCCCTCACCGTCGACCACGCCGCGCAATCCGGCGCCGGTGATCATCATCCCGCCCGCGCCACGCCCGGCCACGCCCGGCGAATTGTTCCCCGGACTGGGTGGTGACGGCGGTCGATAGATCACGGATTGGCCACCCGGACCACACACCCCGGCGGACATGGCAACATCGTTGGCCAGAGCGCGAACCAGCCCGACCAGTCGGCACCGCCGGTTTGCCGCGACGCGACAACGCGTCGAACGATCCCGGCGCCAAACCTGTCATATCGATGCGGGAAGATATGCGCTCGAGCGACGACGAGACTAGACATAGGGGCTACGCAGGTGGATTTCAATGTCGTTGACCGTCCCGAGACGCTGATCGCGGGCACGGTGCTCCGCAGTCCGGCGCTCGCCGTGGAGGGGCCACGCCGCGCCAAGGTGGTGGAGGCGTGGCAGCACCTGCTGGCGAGACCGCAGTTACCGGGACCGATCGCGACGGGGTACGTCGATTTCGCGGCGGAGATCAATTCCTACCTGACCCACATCGTCGGCTACGAGTGCAAGACCCTCGCCGATCTCCAGGTCGGTGACGTGCTCGCCCGCATCCCGGCGGGCCGCTACGCCCGTTTCGTCGCCACCGGCGACAACCGCGGCGACACCATCGTCGCGCTGTGGCGCCAGATCTGGGACGCCGAGGCCGCCGGTGAATTCGAGCGCGCCTACGCGGGCGACTACGAGCAGTATCCGGACGAGCGCACGGTCGAGATCTACGTCTCGCTGACCGCGGAGCAGGGGGGCGAATAGCCATGGCTGTCGATTTCGAGATCGTCACCCTCGAGGACGGGCTGATCGCGGGGCTCACCGTGCCGCTGGCCGGTCGCGAGGTGACCGCGCGCGACCTGGACCTGGTGAACTTCACCTGGGACCGGTACCTATCCAGGGAGAAGACGGTGCCGCGCGCCGCGGCCTACATCGGCCAGAACGACCACGCGGTCGCCGTGCTCGGCTACGAGGTCGCCGAGCTCGACGACATCGACGACGGCGACGTGCTGACCCGCATCCCCGCGGGCCGCTACGCGAAGTTCGTCGTCTCCGACAAGCCCTACGACCTGCTGCGCACCGCGTGGGCCCAGGTCATCAAGGCGGAGAACGCCGGCACCATCACCCGCTCGCACACCGCCGAACTGGAGCGCTACACCGGCCCGACGAGCGTCGAGGTCTACGTCTCGCTCGACTGAGCGGGCACCAGAACAAAAAGGCCGGGCCACACGGAATTCCGTGTGGCCCGGCCTTGTCGGTTCGCCCGAACTACTCGGCGCCGATGATGAACGCCTCGAGCTGGGTGCGCGCGACGTCGTCGGCGATCTGCTCCGGCGGGGACTTCATCAGGTAGGCCGAGGCCGGGATGACCGGTCCGCCGATGCCGCGGTCCTTGGCGATCTTGGCGGCGCGCACGGCGTCGATGATGATGCCGGCCGAGTTCGGCGAGTCCCACACCTCGAGCTTGTACTCCAGGTTCAGCGGCACGTCACCGAAGGCGCGACCCTCGAGGCGGACGTAGGCCCACTTGCGGTCGTCGAGCCACTCCACGTAGTCCGAGGGACCGATGTGGACGTTGCGGTCGTGCACCTTGCCCGAGAGCGGGCCGTTGAGGTTGGAGGTGACGGCCTGGGTCTTGGAGACCTTCTTCGACTCCAGCCGCTCGCGCTCGAGCATGTTCTTGAAGTCCATGTTGCCGCCGACGTTGAGCTGGTAGGTGCGGTCGAGCACCACGCCGCGGTCCTCGAACAGCTTGGCCATCACGCGGTGGGTGATGGTCGCGCCGACCTGGGACTTGATGTCGTCGCCGACGATCGGGACACCGGCGTCGATGAACTTCTGCGCCCACTCCGGGTCGGAGGCGATGAAGACCGGCAGCGCGTTGACGAAGGCGACGCCCGCGTCGATGGCGCACTGGGCGTAGAACTTGTCGGCCTCTTCCGAGCCGACGGGCAGGTAGGAGACCAGGACGTCGACCTCGGCGTCCTTCAGAGCCTTGACCACGTCGACCGCGGGAGCCTCGGACTCCTCGATGGTCAGCGCGTAGTACTTGCCGATGCCGTCGAGGGTCGGGCCACGCTGGACGTTCACGCCGGTGGGCGGCACATCGGAGATCTTGATCGTGTTGTTCTCGCTGGCGAAGATCGCCTCGGCCAGGTCGAACCCGACCTTCTTGGCGTCGACGTCGAACGCGGCGACGAACTTCACGTCCTTGACGTGATAGGGACCGAACTTGACGTGCATGAGGCCGGGAACGGTGGCGTTCTCGTCGGCATCCTTGTAGTACTGCACGCCCTGCACCAGCGACGATGCGCAGTTGCCCACACCGACGATCGCGACGCGAACCTCGCCGGACCCAACCTTGTTGACATCACTCATGGCCGCTCTTTCCCTCTTTCTGTGGTGCCGCCTTCGTCGATTGCTCCGCCGCAATCAACTCGTTGAGCCAGCGCACTTCGCGCTCGCTTGATTCCAATCCGAGCTGGTGGAGCTGGCGGGTGTAGCGATCCAGCGAGCCGCTGGCCTTCTTGATCGCTTCCCGCAGTCCCTCTCGGCGCTCCTCGACCTGGCGTCGCCTGCCCTCCAGGATCCGCATCCTCGCCTCGGCGGGGGTGCGGCTGAAGAAGGCCAGGTGAACGCCGAAGCCGTCATCGGTGTAGTTCTGCGGACCGGTGTCGGCGAGGAGTTCGTTGAAACGTTCCCGCCCGACCGGCGTCAGCCGGTAGACGCGGCGCGCACGGCGCGCGGTCGCGCCCTCCGGAATCTCCTCGGCGATCAACCCGTCGGTCTGCATCCTGCGCAGCGTCGGGTAGAGCGAACCGTAGGAGAAGGCCCGGAACGCTCCGAGCAGGCCCGTCAGCCGCTTGCGCAGCTCGTAACCGTGCATGGGCGCGTCCAGGAGAAGGCCGAGAATCGCCAATTCGAGCACTGCCGACCTCACTCCCTGACTATGTCGGCCTGACAGACCGAGCGGACCTAACCGATGGATGCGACTACCAACTATATCGGAGCGATATAACAAGACATAGGGCAATGACGCACATCACTGCGTCACCGCTGGTGAGAGGGCCTGGTCAGGGGCTAAGGGGTGGACACGAAGACGGTCTCACCATCGAAGCGGACCTTCATATATCCGCTCTGGTTGAGCTCGTTCTTCACATAGATGGTGATCTCGGGCTCGGCGTACTTGCCACCGCCGGAGGGATGCTCGACCGACACGTGCACGACGGAGCCACCGGGCACCCGGGTGGACTGCGGTGCGCCGGACATCAGCCGGGCGTAGCGGGCCAGATCGATCGCGGCGAGGTCGAACGACTTCGTGTCGGGCCGTCGGTCACTTTGTGATCCGAACGGTTCGAAGTCACCGCGGTAGATCAAATCGTCCTCTTTGCCCGGTTTTCGGGCGGCCCGTTCGACAATCGCGTAGTCCGGGTACAGCGTGAGATCGTCGGCCACGGTGCTGCCGTATTCGGAGCGGTAGGCGGCGATGAAGTGCGCGAATCCGTTGCCGGTGGTGAGGTCGGGCAGCGGGTCGCCGAAGACGGCGTCGCCCGTGGCGCGGACGACCAGTCCGGCGCCCGCGCCGAGCAGCGCGGCCAGGAAGACCGCGCCGGCCGGGATCCACCAGCGCCGGGGTGCGCGCGGGACGCCGCGGGCGACGGGGCGCTGCGCCAGGTTGCCCGGGATCTGCAGGTCGTCGACGAGGCGATCGAGGGCGCCGAAGGTCTCGGCCCGCATGGCGGTCGCGGTGC
Source organism: Nocardia sp. NPDC003269 (assembly GCF_042888005.1). Classification (NCBI taxonomy): domain Bacteria; kingdom Bacillati; phylum Actinomycetota; class Actinomycetes; order Mycobacteriales; family Nocardiaceae; genus Nocardia; species Nocardia sp. NPDC003269. Next base: position 1,373,907 of record NZ_JBIAPA010000001.1, on the reverse strand, counting down.
GCTTGTCGTGTTCGGTGGCGGTCAGCTGACCGTCGGCCAGGGCGGCGTCGAGCAGGGCGCACACATCGGCGCGGTCGGCGTCGCGGGCGCGCAGGTTCTTCGCCGGGGACGGGGTCTTCATCGCTCGGTCATCCTTTGTACGGGTAGGTCTTCAGCACTTCGCCCGACAGCGCGAGGACGAAATGCCCCGACTGGCCGACCTCGTTGCGCACGAAGATCGTGATCCCCGGCCGCCCCACCGAGCTGTCGTCGGCGATCCGGAAGTGGGTGACCGCGCCGTTGGGCACCTGGACGGTGGCGGCCGCGTTCGTCAGCGCGGCCCCGAGGGCCTCCGCGTTCACCTGCGCGAGATCGATGTCGACCTTCTCGCGCTGACGGGTGCTGATCTGCGCGTTCGACCGGCCGAAGCCGCCACGGTAGGACCAGTCGGCGGTCCAGTCGGCATTGCCGGCCTCGCGCCGGACGGCCGAGGCGTGCTCGTCGTGCAGGACGGCCTCGTCGACGAGGGTGTCGCCGAACTTCACCCGGTAGTCGTCGCGGAACTGGACGAAACCGATGAGCGTGGTCAGCCGCGGGGTGGGGATCACCAGGGGTGGCGCGGCGTTGTAGTTGATCGCGGCGGCCGCGACCACGGCGGGCGGCGGGTCCTCACCGCGCACCGTCCAGACGAAACAGCCGATCCCGACCACCGCGACCGCCGCGATGGTGGCGATCCGGAAGGTGTTGTGCGCCTTCGGCTTCACCGGCGCCACCGGCCGCTGCTGCAATTCGGCAACCAGGGTGGACAGATCACCGAGAGTGCGCGCTTCCGAGGCCAGTTCGGTGAACGCGGTGTGCTCGTCGGCGTCGAGCTGGCCGTCGGCGCGCGCCGCGTCCAGCGCCTCGGTAGTGCGGGCCCGGTCGGCGTCGCGGGCCCTGGTCCGCGCCGGGTACTCGCCGGAGTGTCTGCGGCCGAAACGCTTCCGCTCGATCGCGGCCCGACCACCGAAAACCGCAGGTGACTGCAGGTCCGCGGTCAGTCTTTCCAGCTCGCCCAGGGTCCGCGCCGTACCGGCGCGAGCCGTGCGGTCGTGGTACTCGTCGGCACCCAGCTGGCCCTCGGCATAGGCCGCGTCAAGCACGGTCGACACCTGCGCGCGATCGATATCACGCGCCCTCGTCACGGAATCGGCGGCGCTGCGCGCCCGCCCGGAATCAGCCATCGCTCTGGCTCGCCTCACCTGCGTAAATACCCGGGCCGACCCCGGTATCGGGAGTTTACGACGAGAGCGCGGATGCAGCGGTGCCACCGGCACCGCAAATCAATCCCGGCTACTCTGGTGATCGTGCGAATTCAGCGGCAGGTAGTCGACTATGCGCTCCGGCGCAGGTCGCTGCTCGCTGACGTCTACGCGGGCCGGGTCGGTGTCGCCGAGGTGTGCGACGCGAATCCGTACCTGCTCCGGGCCGCCAAGTTCCACGGCCGGGGTAGCGAGGTGACCTGCCCGATCTGCCGGAAAGAGCAGCTGACCTTGGTGTCGTGGGTGTACGGGGACGGACTCGGCCAGGCGGCCGGCTCCGCGCGGACGCCCGAGGAGCTGATCCGGATGGCAGAGTCGAGCGAGGAGTTCTCGGTGCATGTCGTCGAGGTGTGCCGCTCGTGCAGCTGGAACCACCTGGTGCAGTCGTATGTGCTCGGTTCGGCGCCCGCGCCGGCCCGGCGCCGGACGAGTTCGCGAGCGGGGCGGCGTTCTGCGGCCGAGTGACGGGGCTGCGGGGCACCGCTCGAGGCGCCACAGTTCGGGGTGCAAGGTATCCGCGCCGGTTCTCCGGCGCGGATGTCGTGTGCCGGTTGAACCTTACGAGTTATGGAGATCTGGTCAGTGAGTTCGCCCTACGAGTCCTCCCCCTTCGGCGATGATCCGCACGGCGGCCGCCCGGCTCGGGGTTCACAGCCGGGTCTCCCTCCCCAGCCGGGTAACCGGCAGGGCCCGCCGCCGCGCCGGCCGATGCCGCCCGCCGGGCCGGGCCCCCAGAACGGACGCGGTCCCGCGCCCGGTGGACGTGGTCCGCAGGGCGGACCGCCGCCGAACCGACAGGCGCCGCCGCCGGGCGGCATGCCGCCGCGTCGTCCCGGGCCGCCGCAGCAGCGCCCCGGTGGCCCGCAGGGCGGACCGAACCAGGGTGGACCCAACCAGGGCAGGCCGCCGCAGGGCAGGCCCGCGCAGCCGGGTCGCCCCGCCGGGCCGCCCGCGGCCGGCGCCACCCAGAAGCTTCCGCGTCCCGGGCACGACGAGTCGACCACGCGGGCGAGTCATCCCGACGGCGGCAGGCCCGTCCGTGACGACCTGAACCGGGGCCCCCGAACGGGTGCCTCGGCCACGACCGCGCGCCCCGGCGCCGGTCGCCGTCCCGGTGGGCCGACCACCGGCGAACGCCGCGCCACCGGCGCAGGCGGCACCCCACCGCCGAGTGGGCCACGCAACCGCCGCGATGGTGGCGGGGGCGACGACGGCTCCGGTAAGGGTGGTTCGGTGAGGAAAATGCCGTGGCGGGCCATTCGCCGGACCATGTACGTGCTGATGGCGCTCGCCATCGTCGTACCGAGCGCGGTGTTCCTCGTCGCCTACACCACGGTTTCGGTACCCAAGCCGGGCGATCTGGAAACCAACCAGGTCGCGATGATCTACGCCAACGACGGTTCCACCGAGATCAGCAAGGTGGTCCCGCCGCAGGGCAACCGCACCGAGGTCTCGATCGATCAGATCCCGCCGCACGTGCGCAATGCCGTGATCGCGGCCGAGGACCGCGACTTCTACACCAACCCGGGCTTCTCGGTGTCGGGCTTCGCCCGCGCCGCCCGCGACAACATCCTCGGCAAGGAAAGCGCCGGTGGTGGCTCCACCATCACCCAGCAGTACGTGAAGAACGCGCTGGTCGGTGACGAGCGGTCGATGACCCGCAAGATGCACGAGCTGGTCATCTCGGCCAAGATGGCCCGCCAGTGGAGCAAGGAAGACATCCTCGCCGCCTACCTGAACACCATCTACTTCGGTCGTGGCGCGTACGGCATCGACGCGGCGGCCAAGTCCTACTTCGGCAAGCCGGTGCAGGAGCTGACCGTGGCCGAGGGCGCCGTGCTGGCCGCGACCATCCAGCTGCCCTCGCTGCTCGACCCGGAGAAGAACCCCGAGGGCGCCAAGACCCGCTGGAACTACGTGCTCGACGGCATGGTCAGCGGCAACAACCTGAACGCGACCGAGCGGGCCTCGATGCAGTACCCGCAGGTGGTCACGCTGGCCTCGCTCAACGAGGGCGACCAGGACGAGGGTCCGGGCGGCCTGGTGAAGAACCAGGTGCTCAAGGAACTGTCCGCGGCGGGCATCAGCGAGCAGCAGCTCAACACCGAGGGCCTGCAGATCACCACCACGATCGACCCCAAGGCGCAGGCGGCCGCGGTCAACGCCGCGCAGTCCAAGCTGCAGGGCGAGCCGGAGAACCTGCGGACCGCGGTGGTCTCGGTCGACCCGCGCACCGGCGCGGTGCGCGCCTACTACGGCGGTGAGGACGGCCAGGGCTTCGACTTCGCCAACGCCGGCCTGCCGACGGGCTCCTCGTTCAAGGTGATCGGCCTGGCCGCCAACCTCGAGCTGGGCATCCCGCTCTCGCAGCTGTACGACAGCTCGCCGATCACCGTCAACGGCATCCAGATCGGCAATGTCGAGGGCGAGTCCTGTGGCATGTGCACCATCGCCGAGGCGCTCAAGCGGTCGCTGAACACCAGCTTCTACCGCATGCAGCTGGACATGCAGAACGGCCCGCAGAAGGTCGCCGACATGGGTCACAAGCTCGGTATCCCCGAGGAGCTGCCCGGCATCGGCAAGACCCTGACCGAGCCCAACGGCGCAGGCCCGAACAACGGCATCATCCTCGGCCAGTACCAGTCGCGGCCGCTGGACATGGCGTCGGCCTACGCCACGCTGGCGGCCTCGGGCATGTACCACGCCCCGCACTTCGTGCAGCGGGTGGTGACCGCCGACGGCCAGGTGCTGCTCGATCGCGGCGAGCCCGCCGGTGAGCAGCGGGTGAGCGCGGCGGTGGCCGACAACGTCACCGCGGCGATGAAGCCGATCGCGGCGTACTCGCGCAACCACAACCTGGCGGGCGGCCGCGAGTCGGCCTCCAAGACCGGTACCCACCAGCTCGGCGACACCGGCAACAACCGCGACGCCTGGATGGTCGGTTACACCCCGTCGCTGTCGACCGCGGTCTGGGTCGGCACCGAGCAGGGCGATCCGCTGCGCAACTACGGCGGCGGCAGCATCTACGGTTCCGGTCTACCGTCGGACATCTGGAAGGCGACGATGGACGGCGCGCTGTCCGGCACGTCGAACGAGTCGTTCCCCAAGCCCGCCCCGATCAAGGGCCAGGCGGGCGTGCCGGAATGGTCGGCGCCCTACACCGCCCCGTCGACCACAGCGCCGACGCTCGCCCCGCCGGTGATCGTGCCCTCGCAGGTCGAGATCCTGCCCGGCATCCGGATCCCGGTGCCCGGTGTGCAGCAGCCCGCCGGTCAGCAGCCCTCGCAGCAGACCCCGGAGACGACCACCGGCCCGCTGCCGGGTCAGCCGACCGCGCCCGCGGACGGCTCCCCGCCGACCAACAGCAACGGCAACGGGAACAGCAACAGCACCCGGCCGGGCGCGGGCGCGAACGGCACCGAGGGCGGCGGAGGCACCACGCCGACCAGATCCCGGTAGCCTCGGATGTCGTGACCGATCAGCAACTCGCGGACCAGCCGGCGTCGAGTGGTACCCGGCCCGGCCGCGAAGTGCAGTACGTCGCGCCCGCCCAGCTGGCCCCCGACCTGCGCTCGATCGACGCGCGAGACCGGCCCAGCCGCAACGATTCGCTGACCGCGCAGCTGTCGACCGTGATCGGCGGCCCGGTCGGCGATCACGCGCTGATCGGCCGGGTGCGGTTCTGGACGCCGCTGCGGGTGATGTTCGCCTTCACCGTGGTGTTCCTCGCCCTCGGCTGGACGGCGAAGGCGGGCTGCATCCAGCAGACCTCCGACGGCGCCGGCGGGCTGATGCTCGACTGGAACAACGGCCGTCAGTACGTGGCCATGTGCTACTCGGACACGGTGCCGCTCTACGGCGCCGAACGGCTCAACGAGGGCGCGTTCCCGTACAAGAAGTCCTGGACCGAGTCCACCCCCGACGGCGGCACCGAGACCAGATACATGGAGTATCCGGTGCTTTCGGGCCTGTACCAGTACGTGGCAATGCAGCTCGGCAACGTCTGGGACCACCTGCCGCTGCCGGGCGCGCTGTCGGTGGTGGTGTATTTCAACGTCGTCGCGCTCGGGCTGTCGGTGGGCTGGCTGATCACCGTGTGGGCGTCGTCGCGACTAGCCGGGCGGCGGGTCTGGGACGCGGCGCTGATCGCGGTGTCGCCGTTGGTGATCGTGCACGCGTTCACCAACTTCGACGCGCTGGCAACGGCTTTCGCGGCCACCGGCCTGCTGGCCTGGGCGCGGCGCAAGCCGGTCCTGGCCGGCGTGCTGCTCGGTCTCGGCGGCGCCGCGAAACTGTACCCGCTGCTGCTGCTCGGCCCGATCCTGGTGCTGTGCCTGCGCGCCGACCCGATGCAGCGCCAGCCCGCCGCCCGCGCGGGTCTGCGCCTGCGCGACGTCGACAGCATCGACAGCGCCCGCACCTGGCTCCGGGAGACCCCGGCCAGGACCCACCTGTTCGCGCTGCGCCCGGTCGGCGCGGCCGTGCTCGCCATCCTCGCCGCGGCCGGGACCTGGATCGCGGTGAACCTGCCGATCGCCGTGCTGTACCCGGACGGCTGGCGAGAGTTCTTCCGGCTCAACACCACCCGGCACGCCGACCCGGACTCGATCTACAACGTGATCACCTCGTTCACCGGCTGGGGTGGGTTCGACGGTGAGCTCGCGCACGGCGAACCGCCGACGGTGCTCAACACCGTCTCGCTGCTGCTGTTCCTGCTCGCCTGCGCTGGCATCGCCTATCTGGCGCTCACGGCGGCCCGCCGTCCGCGCGTGGCCCAGCTGTGCTTCCTGGTCGTCGCCGCCTTCCTGCTGACGAACAAGGTGTGGAGCCCGCAGTACTCGCTGTGGCTGGTCCCGCTGGCCGTACTCGCGCTGCCGCATCGGCGCATCCTGCTGGCCTGGATGACGATCGACGCACTCGTCTGGGTGCCCCGGATGTACTACTACCTCGGCGAGGACGCCAAGGGCCTGCCCGAGCAGTGGTTCACCGGCACCGTGGTGCTGCGCGATCTGGCCGTCCTCGGGCTGTGCGCGCTGGTCGTGCACGAGATCCTGCGCCCACAGGACGACCTGGTGCGCCGCGACTTCGTCGACGATCCGGCGGGCGGCGTGCTGGACCGCGCCCCCGACCCGCTGCTGCCGTGGCTGCCGGAGTTCCTGCGCCCCCGGCAGGCGTGCACCAGTTCGCGGCCCGCCGCGATGGTCGAGTGACCGGCTACATCCGCAGGTAGCGCGCCTGGAGTTCGGGTTCGGCCGGGAGCATGTCCAGGTCGAGTTCCCAGGCGTTGCCGGTCCACGGATCGAACAGCGGGGTACCCGGCACCGTGGGCAGGTGCCTGCACGATTGCGAGAGCAGCGTGAGCGGCCCGTCCCCGAAGTCGCCGGAACCGCTGCCGACGATCACCAGCGACAGCCCGATCAGGTCGCCGCGCACCATCAGCTGGCCGAGGCGCACCACGTCGGCGGCCTGGTAGCCGTGCGGGAAGTCGGCCGCGACGAGAATCCGGTGCTCGGCGGGCGGCACGGCTTGGCCACTGTTGTACGCGATCTCGGCGAGCTCGGCCGCGTGCGCGAGTTCACCGAGACGCGCGGGGATGTCGGCGTGATCGCCGATCACCGGTCCGGCGAGCAGCGGCGCGAGCGGCGCGGCGAGGCCGCGCAGACCGCCGGTGAGGTCGATCAGGTCGACCCGGGTCGGCTTGTCCGGCTGCGCCGCGACGAGCCGGGCCACCAGGGCACCGACCACGCGGGACGCGGCGGCGCTGGATTCGGTGTCGACCCACAGCGGCCGATTCAGCGGCACCGGAACGCAATACGGCACGCGCAGCGCGCCGCGATCGAGGGCGTACAGCTCGCCGAGCCGGATACCGTCGCTGCGTACGGCTTTCGTCGTCCAGGCCGGGGCCAGCCAGGACGCCAGCGCGGCGGGCATCACCGCGTCGGCCTCGGCGATCTCGCGACCGAGCTGGTCGCTGTCGCGCCGATGGTTCCCGTCGGCGACCCCGACCAGCTCGTCGTGGCGGCGCTGCGCGGCGGTGCGCGCGGCGTCGGCGGCCGGGGTGTTGCGGGTGGCCGGGTTCGACACCGCGTCGGACAGTTCCTGATCCAGCCGGTTCGCGGCGTAGTCGCGAGCGGAGAGCAGGGCGGCCGCCGAGCGGGCCGCGTCCTCGAAGATCATCCACATCCGCTGCAGGCCGTGGTCGACCTCCAGCGGCACCCCGGGCGAGGCGGGGGCGGCGGGCCGCTCGACCGTCTCGGTCGGCGCGGTCGCGCGCGGGGTCACCGGGGCGGGCACGCCGTGCGCGGGCAGCAGCTGCGCCGCCCCGCCGTCGTACCCCTGACCCAGTGCGCGCAGCTTCCAGCCGCCACCGCGCCGATACACCTCGAGGCAGATCAGCGCGCTCTCCCCCGCGGTCGGCGCGATCACGAATTCGGCGGTGGGCGCACCGTTCTCGGCCAGCGTCGCGGTGACGCCGCCGAGCACGTGCCCGGCGGCGACGTAGAGCAGCACGGCGTTCGCGTCCGACCTGACCTGCGTCAGCGCCAGGTCCACCGCGCCACCGGTGAAGGTGACGCCGGGAGCCTCGGGCCGCGACGCGCACACGTGATCGTGCTCGTCGCGCACCCGCAGGTTCTCGTCCACCACCAGCGCGCCGAGTTCGACGGTGCCGGTGGTCTGCGCGGTGAAGCGCACGGTGCCGGCGGACAGCGCGATGTTCTGCCCCGCCTTCAGGTGAATCAATATTTCACTCTCTGCCGAGGAACCGGCCGAGCTGCGGCACGGCTTCGCCGGGATGCTTGGCCTGGAAGCCCTCACCCAGCGCTTGCATCTTCCAGTCGGCGCCGACCCGGTACACCTTGGCCATCGCCATCGCCGTGAACGGCATGCCGCCCGCGAGGGTGTAGCGGGCGAGCTCGCCGTTGTTGGCGCCGTCGATCAAGCGGCAGAACGCGTTCTGCACCTGCTCGAAGGTGTGCCCCTTGTACGAGGTGACGATGAACAGCAGCGTGGAGATGTGCGCGGGAATCCTGGTGAGGTCGACCAGGATCATCTCGTCGTCGCCCTCGCCCTCACCGGTCAGGTTGTCACCCTGGTGGCGCACCGAGCCGTCCTTGGACGACAGCTGGCCGTAGTAGGCGACGTCGACGAGGTTGTTGTCGGCGAACAGGCAGACCGAGGCGTCGAGGTCGATGTCGACGGTGCGGTTGCCGAACATGCCGCGGGTGCGCACCGGGTCCCAGCCGAGGCCCATCTTGACGAAGGTGAGCGCGGCGCCGCCCTCCTTGCGGAGCGTGACGCGCTGCCCCTTCTGCAGGCTGACCGGGCGATCCTTGCTCAGGCTGACCTCACCGGCCGGCTGCTGCGGCGGCGCGGCCTGCGCCGGCGGCGGGTAGCCGGGGCCGGGACCGGGCGGCGGCGGGTACCCCGCGCCGGGCGGCTGCTGCGCCGGACCGGGCGGCGGCGGGTAGCCACCACCGGGCGGCGCGTAGGCGGGGGCCTGCTGCGGCGGGTAGCTCGGCGCGGCCTGCGCCGGGTAGGCGGGCGGCGGCGGAGCCTGCTGCGGCGCGGCCTGCTGCGGCGGCGGGGCCTGCTGCGGCGCGGCGGCGGCGGGCGCGGGCGAATCGTCCACCTGCACACCGTGATCGGTGACCAGCGCGGCGAAGCCACCGGCGTAGCCCTGGCCGACCGCGCGGACCTTCCAGCTGCCTTGACGGCGGTACAGCTCCAGCGCGATCACGATCGACTCGGCGGCGAGCCCGTCGATCCGGTACTCGAACAGCTGGTTACCGGCGGCGTCGGAGACGATCGCGGTGGGCGGGGCGAACCGGCCGAAGTTGCTGTTCGCGTCGTCGAGGGTGATGACCGCGCGGATCTGGTCGATGTCGGCGGGCACCGCGGGCAGCGAAACCGCAAGGGAGGCCGCCTGACCCGCCGGTCCGGGGCGCAGGTCGACACCGGGCCCGCTCGGCTGGTTGTAGAAGACGAAGTCGGCATCCGTGCGGACCTTGCCCTGCTCGGTCACGAGCAGCGCGGACAGATCGGCCGGTGCCGTGAGCTGGAGCGAGATCACCACGTCACTGACGGCCAGTGGACCGTTCTGGCCCTTGGCGAGTGTTGCAGACAAGTTCGACCCTTCGCTTGTCGGTGCGGTCGTCTGCCACTCTACGAGAAAGCGGCGACGAGCGTCCGCGCTCCGCAGCCACGGCGCGTGCCCGATCGATCGGTTAGGGTGTCCACGCAGTACGTATCGGGCATTCCACCCGCCTGTTCAGAGGGGACCCCAGGGCCGTCATGGCGCAGCTGTTCGAACAATCGAAGAAGGTGATCGAGGCCCACCTCGCGGGGACCAGTATCCGCGCGATCTCCGGCTCGATGGTCGCCTACGAAGGCAATGTGCAGTTCAAGTCGGCCGGGTTCGGCGGGGGCGAGGGCGTGCTGTCCGGCCTCAAGCGCCGCGCCACCGGCGAGAAACTGTCCCTGATGGAATGCACCGGCAACGGCCGCGTCTTCTTCGCGGTGAACGGCCAGAACGTCACCGTGGTCGACCTGAACAACGACACGCTGCAGGTCGAGTCGCAGCAGTTGCTCGCCTTCGCGGGCAATCTGCGCACCGACGTGCGCTTCGCCGGCGTCGGCGGGATGTCGGCGGGCAGCGGCCTGTTCACCACCACCGTCAGCGGGCAGGGCCAGGTGGCGCTGCTGTCGGCGGGCGGCCCGCTCATCCATCTCGAGGTCTCGCCGCAGTATCCGCTGATCGTGGACCCGGACGCGTTCGTCGCGGCCCGCGGCAACCTCAACCAGTCCTTCGTCACCGATGTCTCCTGGCGCACCATGGTCGGCCAGGACGCGGGCGAGGCCTTCTCGCTGCGGTGGGACGGCCAGGGTGTCGTGCTGATCCAGCCGGCGGAACGGTAGGCAACGGCGATGTTCGAGAAGATCAACGGCAAGGTCGTCAAGGTCGACGTCGGCCAGGCGGGCGGCGTCGTCGCCCGGACCGGCGCGATGCTGTTCTACCAGGGCCAGGTCGCGTTCGCGCCGCACCAGATCCCCGGCGCCGGTCCCGGCATGGGCGGCGGCGGCCTGATGCGGATGGCGGGCGCGATGATGGCGGGCGAGCACGAGCGCACCATGCTGGCGCGTGGAAACGGCACCGTCCATTACGGATTCGCCGGGCTCGAGGTGCACGTGGTGCAGATGCAGCAGGGCGCGGTGCTGCGGGTCGAGGCGTCGCGCCTGCTGGCCAACACCGCGGGGCTGCAGTCCTCGGTGGTCTCGGTGGCCAGTTCCGGTGGTAGCGGCGGCGGAGGCGGTGGCGGCCTCATGGGCGCGCTGCGTGGCGCCGCGGCGGGTGTCGTGACCGGCCAGGGCATGTTCACCACCCAGCTCAGCGGCCAGGGCGCCGCGGTACTGCTGGCGCACGGCGGATTCCTGGAACTGCAAGTGGGCGGGCCGAATCCGGTGATCGTCGATCCGCAGGCGTTCGTGGCGGCGTACGGAAATGTGCAGACCGAGCTGAAGTCGGCGATGAGCTGGCGCGACGCGGTCGGCCGTGGCGCGGGCGAGGCGATGCAGTTGCATTGCCACGGACAGGGTGTCGTATTCGTGCAGGCCTCCGAAGAGAAGTTGTGAGCCGATGAGCCAGATCCATTCCCCGATGACTCTCGGTGCCAGCGACAACATTCCGGGCAACAGCTACGCCTACTGCATCGACCTGACCGGCCCGTGGTTCATGCGCAAGGGCGCGATGATCGCCTACTACGGCCAGATCCAGTTCCAGATGCTCACCCACGGCCTGCAGGGCAACATGATGCACATGGTGAGCAGCCAGTTCTCCGCGCCGCTGTTCGCCGGTGACTACGTGGTGGCCGAGGGCCACGGCAAGCTGATCATCGGCGACCGCGGCTACGACATCAATTCCTATGACCTCGAGGACGGCAACCTCACCATCCGGGGCGCCAACCTGCTCGCCTTCGAGCCGGGCCTGGCGCTCAAGCAGTCGATCGTGCCCGGGTTCCTCACCCTGATCGGCACCGGCAAGTTCCTCGCCTCCTCCAACGGCCCGGTGATGTTCGCCGAGCCGCCGCTGCGGGTCGACCCCGAGGCGCTGGTCGGCTGGGCCGACTGCCCCTCCCCCAGCCACCATTTCGACCAGGGCTGGATCGGCAGCTTCCTGGCGGCGGGCGCGGCCAGGATGGGCGCGAACTCGGGCGAGGAGCGCCAGTTCGACTTCACCGGAGCCGGCACCGTGCTGATCCAGTCGTCGGAGAAGGTGATGAGCGACCAGGCCCTGGTCCGGACGATCGAGGGCCAGCTCCAGAGCGGCATCACCGTCGGCGGATTGCAGCGCATCCAGGGCGTGATCGCCCAGCAGCTGCAGGGCCAGCAGCAGCACTACTGAGTCCACTCCCGCAATTCTGAAACGAGAACGCGCCAAAACCTGACGGCGGGTCCCACCCGGCCGCTACGGTGGGCACCGCCGAGAGAACGGGTCGGCACGAGCTCGATCAGAGGAGTGGGCGCAGTGCAGCGTCGCAGCATCCGACGGATCGTGGCGGCGGCACTGTGCGCCGTCACCGCGTCGATCATCACCGGCATCCCGGCGACGGCGGCGCCCGCCACCGCACCCGGCGTCGACATCGACGCGGTGACCGCGCCCAACGGTTCCTTCATCGAGAAGATGGAGGTCACCGACGCCCGGCACCTGCGCCTGTACGTGCACTCCGCGGCGATGGACAAGACCTTCCCGGTCGACATCCAGCGCCCGGCCGACACCTCCGTCCCCAAGCCCGCGCTGTACCTGCTCAACGGCGCGGGCGGCGGCGTCGACCGCGCCTCCTGGCAGCTGCGCACCGACGCGCTGAGCTTCCTGGCCGACAAGGACGTCAACGTCGTGCAGATCATCGGCGGCGCGTGGACGTTCTATACCGACTGGATCAACCCCGATCCGGTGCTCGGTGTGAACAAGTGGCAGACCTACATCGCCGAGGAACTGCCCCCGCTGATCGACGCGGCGCTGGGCACCAACGGCGTCAACGCCATCGCGGGCCTGTCGATGTCGGGCATTCCCGTGCTGAACCTGGCGATCGCCAAGCCCGGCCTGTTCCGCAGCGCCGCGGTGTACAGCGGGCTCACCCAGGTCAGCGACCCGGCGGGCCAGCAGGCGGTGAAACTGACCGTCGAGCTGTACGGCGGCGGCGACGCCGAGAACATGTGGGGCCCGGTCGGCGGACCGCTGTGGGTGGCCAACGACCCGCTGGTGAACGCCGAGAAGCTGCGCGGCACGCATCTTTTCGTCTCCACCGGCACCGGTATCCCCGGCATCCACGATCAGCCGGGCGGCCCGTTCCGGATGGAGAAGCCCGCCGACACCCCCAAGACGGTCGCGCTCGGCGCGCTGATCGAGGGCGCGATCTTCGTGTCCTCGCACAACCTGCAGTCGCGGCTGGATCAGCTGGGCATCCCCGGCACCTTCGTCTACCGCGATACCGGCACCCACTCGTGGGGCTACTGGCAGGACGATCTCAAGACCTCCTGGCCGGTGCTGGCGAAGGGCCTGTTCCCCGAGTCCTAGCGTCGACGAGACCCGGGTGCCGCTGCGGCACCCGGGTTTTCGTGTCTCAGACGGGGTCGGGGGCCAGCGCCGAGCGTTCGAGCGCGGCGTGGAACCACTCCAGGATCTCCACCCCGGCGAGAATTCCCGCGGTCGTGGTCACCGTGAGGTTGGACGCCGTGAAGTCCAGCTCCTCCAGCTCGCCGTGCCGTGGCCGGATCGCGGCGTCGGCCGCGGCCAGCATCGGCGCGTCCAGCGCACCGTCGCCCGCGGTGAACAGCGTCGCGCCCGTGCTCACCGCACCGGCGTCGGTCAGCCTGCGACGAACCTCGGCGACGGCCAGACTCTTGCAGACCGCGTCCGGCATCGTGTAGATCTTGCGGCCCTGCTGCGAGGCCGACCAGCCGCGGGCGCGGCACCAGGCGTCCCATTCGGCGAGGAAGCCGGTGGGCACCGCCTCGGGGCGAACCACCAGGTAGCAGAACAGCCCGTCGGCCTCCCGGTACTTGGTGACCCAGGAATCGTCGATGCGGGAACGCCATTCGGCGCCGATCTCGGCGAGGGTGGCACCGGACGCGCGCACCTTGTCGTCGATCCCGGCGCGCCAGGTCGGGTCGGGCAGGCCGTCGACCAGGATGTTGCCGCCGTTGCTGGTGATGGCGTAGCGCCACGGCGCGCCCGGCAGGTCGATCCGCTGGAATTGCTCGATCGTGCGGGTCGTCGTCGGGATCACCGGGGCGGCCGCGGCCAGTTCGGACAGCAGGGTCACGGCGGTGGTGGTCATGTACGACAGCGGTTCGCCCTCGTAGTACTCCACACACAGCTTCGCCACCGCGTCGGCGCCGCCGAACCCGTTGCGCGAGTAGATCATCGTGCGATCGAGGTCGGTGGCGAACAACGCGTCGGCGGTCACTGATCGAGCTCCTTGATCAGGCCCATGCAGCTGTAGGCCAGGTCGGGGACCACCTCCACCGGGACATTGCGCGCGGCCGCGAGCAGGCGGATGTGGGCGTGCTCGGGAGCATCAGCTTCGCGAACCAGCACCCGCCACGGTACCCGGCGCAGCAGCACGCGAGTCGTCTCGCCGACCCCCGGCTTCACGAAATTCACTGTCGCGACACCATATTCGGCCCGCACCCGCTCCACCGAGGCCCAGCCCGACCAGTCGGGGGTGCGGTCGGAGGCCTGGATCGCGGCGACCGCGGCCGGCACCTGATCGCGCACGGCGCCGAAGGCGGCCGTCACCGCGTCGAGCAGCTGGTTCGAGACATCGACGTCGGCGAGTTCGCGATAGAACTTCGCGCCGTGGAACTCGCCGGGGCCGATCAGGGTGTCGTTGAGGACGGTGCGCGAGACCAGCCCGGACACCGTGGAATTCAGGCACGCGGAGGCGATCAGGAAATCGTCGCGGGTGCCGTAGGTGCGCACCGAGTTGCCCGGATCGGCGAGCACGACCAGCTCGTCGTCGAACCGGGCGCCGCCGGCGGCGTGATAGGCGTCGAGCGCCTCGGTGAGCTCCTTGGTGATGGCGCCCTTGCCGGTCCAGCCGTCGACGAACACGATCGAGGCCGGATCATGGTGCCGGGCCAGGTAATCCAGCGCCACCGCATCGATGCCGCGATCACGCACGATCGACACCGCGTAGTGCGGCACGGTCAGACTCGGCCTGCCGACACCACTGGCCAGCCACCGCCGCATGAGCACACCGACCGGCGTACCCGCCCTGGCCAGCGACACCAGCACGATGTCCTCGCCGCGCTCGGCGACGACCAACTCGGCCACCGTCGCCACCGCGAGCGCCAGCCGTTCCGCGCTCTCGGCCAGCACCCGCTCGAACAGCTCCCGGTACTCGGCGTCGGGCTGGTATTCGACGGGCAGCGATTCCGCGTAGTGGGCGACACCCGCCTGGATCCGCCGTTCGCGCTCGGCGACATCGGCTTCCAGGTCGGCGCCGGACAGATCCTTGATCAGCCACGACACCTCGTCGGCGGCGTAGGAACCGAAGTCGGGGCCGTGCAACGGTCGCGGGAGGGCATGCTGCGCTGATCTGCCGTCCGCCGACGCGGGCTCCGCGGACGCCCTGACGGTGTGCAGCGCTCGCGGGTCGGCACCGGGCAGCACCGCGATCAGCACATCGGCACCCGACGCGGTGAGCACGTCGACCAAACCGTCGGGGGCGACGAGCTGATCGGTGTCGGCGGGCGGATCGATGACGACCAGCAGCACCGGCGTCGCGTCGCTGTCTCGCCACTGCGCGTTGTACAGGTAGCGCTGAGCGGTCGCGTCCGGCTCGGGCGCGTGGAACCGGAAGCCACGTCGCAGTGGGTAGCCGGGCTCGTCGAGCACGTAGGCCGGTGAGCGCGTGGTGGTCTGGAAGCGAGTGGGCGTCCCCGCGTCCGCCAGCTCGGCGGCCAGCCGCAGCGGCAGGTACATCAGTTCCTCGTGGCCGAGCACGATCACCGGACGACCGGCGAACTCGGCGTCGAGGCGCGCCCGCACCTGCTCGGTGGCCGCCGTCAGCGCGACGTCGAACGCGGCGACATCGGAGTTCAGGATGCCGTGCCGTCCACCTTCGGGAACATCGGCGGGCCAGGACAATTCGATCCGGCCCGACGAACCACGCTGGGCCGCTGTCGGATTGAGCTGCGGCTCCGGCAGCGCGGTGACCGTCTCGATCAGGCCGTCGGGCAGCTCGGTGCGGCCCGCCGCCAGGCACACGGTGTCGATGCGGGCGCCGAGTTCGGCGGCGAACGCCTCGAACTTGGCGCGGTCGTCGGCGGTGCGCATGTCGACCAGCGAGGCGAGCACGTAGTGCGAGCGCGGCGCGAACGCGTGCAGGGCGCGCACGGCGTCGATGGCGGTGTCGCCGGTGGAGATCTCGTCGTCGACCAGCACCAGCGGCAGGTCGTTGACGAAGATGTCGGCGGGCGCGGGCTGGAGCAGGTGCGAGGTGGCGTGCGAATGCCCCTCCTCGAACCCGGTCAGCGTGGTGGCCCGCTCGACCTCGCGACGGGTGGAATGCAGGTAGCAGCCCGCGCCGATCCGCGCCGCCACGCAGTGGCCGAGACCCGTCGCGGTCTCGGCGAAGCCGAGCACGACGGGTTCGCGGTCGCCGAGCACCGCGCGCACGAGGTCACCGAGCCGGTTGCCGGCGCCGATCACCACGCGCGGGTCGGTGGGCAGGTGCTTGCCGAGCACGGTCGACACCAGCAGGTGCGCCCGGCGCGGATTGCGGCGCAGGCCCGGCTGGACCAGCGCGGCGATCGAGAGTTCGCCCGGCAGCGCGTCCTCGGCCGCCGACGCGGCGAACGACTCGCCGTGCCGCAGTTCGATGCCGAGATTCGCGGTCGCCCACGGTGTTTCGAGATCGAGGCCGAACGTGCTCATTCGGCGATCATCGCTGTCAGCAAATCCACGAAGGACACTCCCTTGTTCGCGACCCCGAACGCGCGAGCCCGGACCAGCGTCTGGCGGGCCCAACTGCGGTGCGGGCGCATCTCGTTCATCTTGTTGCGGTACTCCGAGGCCGCGACGCCGCCGACGTCGGCCTCCATGATGTGCAGCGCGTCGGCGTACTCCTCGTGCGTCACCACCGACAGCGCGTGCACCGCCGCCACGTGCGACGGGTGGATCACCGTCTTGCCCTGGATGCCGTTGGCGCGGTCCAGGGTGATCTCGCGCAGCAGGCCGTCCAGATCGCGGCTGACCAGGTACTGCCGGAACGGCACCGCGTCGGACTCCTCGAACGGCGCGGTCCGCAGCAGCGGCCGGAACATCCGCTCGTGATCGGCGAAGTACTCCCACACCGGTCCGGTGATGATGAAACCGGTGCCGTCGGCGCGGCCCAGGTAGTTCACGATGTCGGCGATCACGTCGGCGACCACGCGCACGTCGTAGATCGTGAGATCGCGGTCGCGGCGGATGCCGAAGGTCGAGCACATGTCGGTGGCGCCGATGCGCACCGCGAGCAGCTGGTCGCGGTGTTCGGCGAGCAGCTCGGCGATCCGCGAGAGCTGCTCGTCGCGGGTCTGGCGGTGCACCAGGTTCGCCGATTCGAGCACCGGCATGCCGTAGATCGGGCGGTCCAGGGTGCGCCGGGCGTCGTCGAGGGCGGCCAGGTAGGCGGGCCCGGTGACGGCGTCGAACTTGGGGAAGACGAATCCGGTGAGCACCTCGGCGCCCGGCCCGAGCGCGCCGACCAGCTCGGTGACGGTCTGCGGATCACGCACCCGCACGAACAGCATCGGGTTCGGTTCCTCGCTGCGCGCGAGCAGATCCAGCGTCGCCACCGCGTGCTGCTTGGCGGCCTCCACCTGGTGGTCGGCGACGGCGTCCTCGAGGTCGATCACCATCGAGCAGACGCCGCGCGCCGCCCGTCTGCTGATCGTGGCGGCCAGATCGGGGCGGGTGGCGGGCACATACAGCGTCGCGCCGAGCGCGGTCGCCAGTAATTCCCGGTCGTCGGTGCCGACGATCGGCTCCGGTTCGACCAGGAAGAGTTCGCGGGACCTGGGCCCGCACAACTGCCGAAAATGGCGCAGCGGAACCTGCTTACGCAGGCAAATCTCCGGCGCGACGGCGTACCCCGCGGTCATTCCCCCCACCTCATTTTCCGGGCCATCTCATGTTCTGTGTTCCTACGTGCTGTCGGTTCGTGCGGTTTTTCTCATGCGGTCGACCACGCCGGCGATGAACGCCGCGACGGTATCCAGTTCGGACACGTACGCCCAATAGTCTGGATGACGACCCGTCAGTCCGGAAATGATGCGGTCGAGACGTTCGGCCTGCGCGTCGAGGACCGAGCCCCACTCGCCGACCAGTCCACGGTCGACCGCGAGCATCTGCGCGTCCCGCAGCCGGAATCGTACGGTGCGGGCGTGCGCATCGGGGTCGGCACGCACCTCGCGCAACAGTTCGAGGCGCCGGGTGACGGCGTCGACCAACTGCTCGGCCTCGGCGAGATGCTGGCGCGCGGTGGCGGTCAATTCAAGGGCGGTCTCCGGGTCGTGATCGGCAGCCGCGACACGCGCGCCCACCAGCGCCGTGTCCGCGGCGTCGATGCCGCGCCGGCTTTCCCGCTCATTGTTGGTCAAGTCCGCCGAACTCGCAGCGTTGAACTCCCGCAGCAGGGCCGAGTAGGCCGGGCCGAGCGCGTCGGCCCGGTTGCGGACGGCCGCCAGCCTGGTCGTCACCGAGGCGATCGCGTTCGCCGCGGCCGACGCGCGAGAAGGGGCTTGCGCCAACGCATCCGACAGCTCCGCCGTCGCCTGCTGCACCTCCGCCGCGACCGTGCGCGCGGCCGCCACCGCCGCCAGCGGATCGGTCGTGGACGCTGTGATCAGAGCCTCATTCAGTCGCCTTACACCGGCCTCGATCGAGGGGTACGACGCGTAGCCGGACGACGCCGCCGCCGCGAGCACGCGCTCGGCCTCATCGCGGACCTGCGCCAGCAGCTGGGGCACCGCCGAGCGCACCCGGGCCGCCTCGGCCAGCTCCGCGCTGCGGGCGTGATAGAACTCGTCGACCCCGCGCGCGGCCTCGTTGAGCTGGCGAACCAGCGCGTCGGCCCTGGCCGGGCCGTCGGCGACCGGCGTCCCGGCGGCCTCGGCGGCGTCGAGTTCGTCGGTGAAACTCAGGTACGCGCCCGCCGCGGCGTAGCACCGCGCGCGCACCGGGTCCCAGAGCGCGCCGACCCGGCGGTCCGGGAAGACCTGATCGCTGGCCACCACACCCGCCTCCGCCGCCGTCTGCCGTCGATCCATGTCGAGGAAGGCGGCCGACGCCGCGGCGCGCGCCCCACTGATCCACTCATGGTCCGCCCCCGATCTGAACCAGCCGCGTCTGCGAGGTGTCACCGGCACATCCCCTTTCCGAACCGCGCGGCGACCCGCCCACGCACTGCCCCGATGGTAGGAGATTCCCCGCGTTCACCAGGGCTCCAGCTCGTTCCTACGCAAGATCCGCGAAACCTATTACTGTCGTAGCCGTACCCGGCGATTCGGACATGCTGGGAAACGACACACCGGACTAACCGAAGGGATTCCCGCATGGGTGTCAGTCTGTCCAAGGGCGGCAATGTCTCGCTGACCAAAGAGGCCCCGAACCTGACCGCGGTCGCGGTCGGCCTCGGCTGGGACGTGCGCACCACCACCGGCACCGACTTCGACCTCGACGCCAGCGCGATCGCGACCGGCGCCGACAAGAAGGTCGTCTCCGACAAGCACTTCGTGTTCTTCAACAACCTGAAGTCCCCCGAGGGTGCCATCGAGCACGCCGGCGACAACACCACCGGTGAGGGCGAGGGCGACGACGAGGTCATCAACGTCGACCTGGCCAACACCCCGCCGACCATCGAGAGCATCTTCTTCCCCGTCTCGATCTACGACGCGGAGACCCGCTCGCAGTCGTTCGGCCAGGTGCGCAACGCCTACATCCGCGTCGTCGACCGGGCCAACGGCAACGAGCTCGCCCGCTACGACCTGTCCGAGGACGCCTCCACCGAGACCGCTATGGTCTTCGGCGAGCTGTACCGCAACGGCGCCGAATGGAAGTTCCGCGCCATCGGACAGGGCTACGCCTCCGGCCTGGCCGGTATCGCCCGCGACTACGGCGTCAACGTCTAGTCATCGTCGCGAACAGGGGGCTCGTCTGATGGGCCCCCTGTCCGTGTGACACAGAAAGGTCCCTCCGCGTGATTACGCGCATCTTCGGTATGTCGGTCGTCATCACGGTCCTCTCGCTGGTCGTCGCCTTCCTCTACGGTGGCCCGACCGCGCTGGCACTGTGTGCGATCCTCGGTATTCTCGAGGTCTCGCTGTCGTTCGACAACGCCGTCATCAACGCCACCGTCCTGGAACGGATGAGCGAGTTCTGGCAGCGGATCTTCCTGACCGTCGGCGTCATCATCGCCGTGTTCGGCATGCGACTGGTGTTCCCGCTGGCCATCGTGTGGATCACCGCCGGGCTCGGTCCGATCGAGGCGTTCGATCTGGCCCTCAACCCGCCGCCGGACGACGCCGCCTACTTCCCCGACGGCAGCCCCAGTTACGAAACCCTGCTGACCGACGCGCACCCGCAGATCGCGGCGTTCGGCGGCATGTTCCTCGCGCTGCTGTTCCTGAACTTCATCTTCGAAGAGCGTGAGATCACCTGGCTGAGCTGGCTGGAGCGCCCGCTGGCCAAGGCGGGCAAGCTCGACATGCTCTCGGTGGTCGTCGCGGGCACCGGCCTGATCCTGACCGCCGAGTTCCTGGCCAAGGACGAGGATCGCTCGACCGTGCTGGTCGCGGGCCTGCTCGGCATGATCGTCTACATCGCGGTCGACGGCCTCGGCTCGATGTTCCACACCGAGGACCTGGAGAGCTCCGGCCCGTCGACCCTGGTCAAGGCCACGGGCAAGGCCGCGTTCTTCATGTTCCTCTACCTCGAGGTCCTCGACGCGTCGTTCTCCTTCGACGGCGTGATCGGCGCGTTCGCCATCACCTCCGACCCGATCATCATCGCGCTGGGCCTCGGCTTCATCGGCGCCATGTTCGTCCGGTCGATCACGGTGTACCTGGTCCGCCAGGGCACCCTGTCGGAGTACGTGTACCTCGAGCACGGCGCCCACTGGGCGATCGGCGCGCTGGCCGCGATCCTGCTCGTCTCCATCGGCATTCACGTCGACGAGCTCATCACCGGCCTGATCGGTGTCGCCTTCATCGGCGCCGCGTTCATCTCGTCCATCATGCGCAACCGCAAGAACGAGCCCGACGCGATCGACGAATCGAAGGAAACCGCCCCGGTCAGCTGATCCGGCGACAGCACGAACGAACCGAGTCCGGTGTGGCGCAAACCCTTGTGCCACACCGGACTCCGGCATTTCCGGCCGGAATCCTCCGCCACCGCATCGAACATGCCAGGATCTCCTGAAACCCCCACTCGTATCGGGAGCCAGCCGTCGTGACAGCTCGCCAGCGCTACGCCCAGTTCGAGTCGTCGTACCGGCCACGGGTCGGCACCGACGAACTGACCCTGCACGAACAACTCGCCGCGACGGATTTCAAGCTGCGGTTCGTCACGATGTGCGCCGCCGCCGCGCTGCGGGCGGCCGATCCCAACCATGTGAAGCTCAGCCGCTCTCCCGGCTTCGGCGGCTACATCAGTGCGCTCACCTGGTCACAGCAGCAGATCCGCGCCGCGACCACAGCTGATCAACCACTGCACAGCGGTGTACTCGACCTGATCCAAGGCGCACTCGACGCCGTCCAGGCAGGCTCCGGCGGCCCGCCGGAGTTCAGCACGCTGAAGAAGCTGCGGGACCATATCGCGCACGGCGGCTCCATCCCGGACGACGAAGCCCTCCGACAGACCTGGAGAACCCGCGTACAGACCGCCTCGGAGGCTCTGTCGGCCGCGATCATCGCGTTTCTCGGCGATGCGGACGACCTGACCGGCGTCAGCGACGAAGGACTCAAGCGCCTCGAGCTGGTCTGGCCACGAGGCCATCGCCTCGAGCTGTGGCCCTTCGTCTGCGCCGACTCCAGCGACAACTGGTGCGTGCTCTCCAGCTACACGGGCAGCACGCCGTACTACATCCGGCGCGACAATCACGATGTCCGGGTGGCGGGACGGAGCGAGAGCCTGATCATGGCGCTGAACGAAGCCTGCATCCCCCGCGCCGACGATCGCAGCCTGCCGAACTTCATGGGCGAACTGCGCGACGACCTGGAGGGTTTCCGCGATCCCGACTCCGAGCCGTATCACCACGAGGTAGCCGGCGTCGTCAATGTCTTGTGGGTGCGGGCGACCAGCGACGACCCCGAGGAACGCTCGGACCTCTTCCGTCTGGGCGACGGCGACCGCAAGGAGTGGCTGAACGAATCGGGCGAGTGGGTCAGCTACCCGCTGTTCCTGCGCCAGATCGCCAATTGGCCCGCGGTGGCCCGATCCACCCGCCAGCGCCTGGAGAAGATCGAACGAAAGCTGATCGAGGACGAGCAGGAGAACCTCGATTGGTCGCCTGGCTCGGACACCATGATCGAGCCGTTCGTCGACGTGACGAACCTCCAAGGTACGCGCGAAGGCACGGACATCAGGTTCGATTCGTTGCGCCACCAGATCGACGACCGGCTGAAGGTGCGCGGCTCGCAGACCCGGATCTTCTTCATCTCGGGCGAGGCGGGCATCGGCAAGACCCGGACGCTGATCTCCACCGCGTTGGAGCGCGCTCAGCATGTCGAGGCCGAGGATCAGGGCGATTCCGAGAAGAATCACCTGCCGCTGTTCCTCTACGTGCGATCGACCGGGCAGGTGCTGTCCAGCCTGTCCACCGTGGTGAACGACGCGGTCGCCTATACCCGGAATCTGAATGAGAAGAGTGTTCAGACGCTGTGCCGCAACGGCTTGATCGCCCTGTTC
Source organism: Nocardia sp. NPDC003269 (assembly GCF_042888005.1). NCBI lineage: Bacteria > Bacillati > Actinomycetota > Actinomycetes > Mycobacteriales > Nocardiaceae > Nocardia > Nocardia sp. NPDC003269. The sequence goes on along the minus strand of NZ_JBIAPA010000001.1, from coordinate 1,351,677 downwards.
GTCGACGGTTTCGACGAGCTCCTCGGCGGTGTGGGCTACGACAACGCACTGGGGTCGCTGCGCCCGTGGATCGAAGCACTGGGCGGGCGCGGTGTCATCGTGGTTTCGGCGCGGTCGTCGTACTACCTGAACCAATACCGGTCGAGTCTCGACCAGAATCAGAACCTCTCAGTCGAGCATCGCGTGGCGGAGTTCAAGCGCTGGACGCCGGAGCAGATCAATGAATTCATCACCTTTCACGGCCTGCCGACCAGCGGTCTCGACGCGCTATCGGACGACGACCGCAAACTGCTCGGTCTGCCGTTCTTCGCACGCGTGTACGTGGAAGCCGTCAAGCGCGGCAGTCTCGGCAGCAGTCCACTGCCCGATGTGATCGTCGATCAATACCTCACCCGTGAGGCGAGCAAGCTGAACGAGGGCTCCGGCGATCAGAAGCCACTGCTCGACACCCCGGAGCTGCGAGCGGTATTCGAAAACCTGGCCTTGCTGATGGCCGAATTCGGGGAACGCGAAATACCGCTTCAGGAGCTGCAATACGCAACTCAGATCGCCATCGGCGACGAACTGGACACCCGGCGCGGCCTGGCGAACCGCCTGACCGTGCTGTGCGGCATCACCGTGGCAGGCGGCAGCGACACCGATCGCCGATTCGCGTTTCAGCACGAGATCTTCTTCGACATCTTCCTCGCCGACATCACGATGAGCGACATCCGAACCGCCGAGGACGCTGTCGGCGCGCTGGGCCGGATGCAGTGGCGCTCCGCCACCGCCGCGCGCATCGTGCGCCTCTCGCCCGACGACTCACGGCGAGCCTTGACCAGTGCGCCGGTCCGCGCCGCGGCCGAACAATCGGAACGGTCAGCGCCGATCAGGTCGAACATCGGATTGCTGTGGGAAGCGCTGCTGCAACGTTCGGAAGCACTCGGTGATCTCACCATTTCCGGCGCGACCTTCGAAGACATCGACCTGACCGCGGTCGAAGTCTCCCGGCTCGAATTCACCGGATGCGTGTTCCGTACGTTGATCCTGCCTCCCGCCGGAAACACCTGGGACCTGCGGTTCAGCAATTGCACGATCAGCACCCTGCAAGCCTGGCGCGCCGGCCGTCCGCTGCAGGGAATCTCGGTCTTCGAGAACAACACGGTGCTGCAGATCCTCAACCAGAGCTCGCACACCGACAAGCCGGGCGAGATCGCCGCGAAGCTGCACGATCTCGGCGCGCCGATCGACTACAAGATCGAGAACTCGGCCGACTCGTACAGTTGCGAAGCGATGGACTTCTATCTGAGCAACCTCCGGCTCCGCGCCGACACGCTCTACATCACCGAGAAGGGACATCGGCCGGTCGAGAGCCACACCAAATGGCCGAGCGAATACGGCGCCGATCTGTGGTCGGACTTCATCACCGCACTCCTCAACTCCGACAGCGCGTCGCTGAAGCCACTGTCCGCGTCGGGTCAGAAGATCTGGCGGGTCAAGTTCAACACGTCGATCGACTCGCTGCGCCGACGCGATCCGGAGGATCACCGGGTGGCCGCGTTCTGGCGGATTGTCTCCGGCTGATCCCGACCCGCTATCCGACCGGCTGAAGTTCGCGTGCGGCCATGGGGGCCCCATGGGGCGCCGGGGTGCGGCCGCGCAAGGCCGCGCGCAGGAACAGGAAGAACAGGGCGATGAGCAGGGCGGTTCGGAGCCAGACACCGAACTGGACGATGCCCTCCATCAGGTCGACACCCTCGCCCTCGCCGAGCGCGGCGAAGTAGCGGAAGACGCCGATGCCGACCGCCGCGTCGGCGACGAGATAGGCCGCGACCAGTGACCACGGGACCTCGAGCAGGACCAGGAACGGAATTATCCACAGGGTGTACTGGGGTGAGTGGACCTTGTGGAAAAGCATGAATCCGCACAGCATCGCGCCGCTCACGCCGACCCACGGGAACGGCGAGGTGGGTGTCCAGCGGCGCACGCCGAGCCACATCGCCAGCCCGAAGGACGCCAGGATCAGCGCCGGTGAGGCGACGGCGACCATGTCGTGCCAGGTGGTGGTGGTCTCGGCGTCGCGGCCGAAGATCAGCGGGTGGCCCCAGTACCAGATCGAATTGGTGGTGATGTCGGCCTGGCGCAGCTGCTGGAAGGTGATCGAGGCGCGCCACCCGTCGACCCCGGCCACCATGAACGGCAGATTCACCGCGGCCACCGTGCCCATCGCCGCCAGCAGCGTCTGCGCGGCGCCCGCCACATCGAGCTCACGCAGCCTGCGCGGGCCGCGCGGCGTGCCCTCGGTGAGCACGTACATCGCCAGCGGGAGCACGAAGATGCCCGGATAGAGCTTGAGGCAGAAGCCCAGCGCGAGCAGCACCGCGGCGATGATCCCGCGGGTGCGCACCGACAGGCCGGTCAGCATGGTCATCACGTAGACCGCGGCGACCGCCGTGCACACCACCGGCAGTTCCCAGTTGTGGAAGGCGTAGAGCACCAGCGGCGGCCCGATCGCCCACAGCAGCGCGGCCGGGCCTGCCAGCCTGGCCAGCATCCAGGCCGTGAGCAGGGCGAACGGGGTGAGCAGCAGCGCCGATTGCCAGAGGAAGTCGGCGTCGTTGGCGACCCCGATCGCGCCGGCCCACATGAGCACGCCGCTGAGCACCGGGTACTCCACCGCGCCGCCGGTGAGCGCGCCGTCCTCGGTGATCCCGCCGTCCACGTACGGGAAGACGTGGTTGTCGATCTCGCGGCCGAGCCAGAGGAACTGGATATCCGAATAGCAGACATCCGAATCCTTGCGGACATCGAATATCAGGCTGCGACCGGATTCATCGATCGCGCCGCCCGCGCACCGCGCCTTGTTGGCATAGGCCAGCGCGAGGGTGAGCCCGCACAGCAGCACGACGAGAAATGTCAGCGCCGTGGCCCGCGCCGCGCCGCGTGCTGCGCGCTGCTGCGAGTCGGCGGCTGTGGTCATGGCGACCACAGTATGCGGCGACACGCCGATCACCCGTGCGTACCCGCGGCGAAGATCGATTTCGCTGCTCAGGGCCCGCTCATGTAGCCTTACCGGGTTGCTGACGCAACGAACCCTCCTGCCATGGAAAGTCCATGGCCGTTTCCTAGTCCACAGGAGGTGATTGGTCCGTGCGTCATTATGAAGTGATGGTCATCCTCGACCCCAGCCTGGACGAGCGCATCGTCGGGCAGTCCCTGGATAACCTGCTCAACGTCGTCAAGACCGAGGGCGGCAAGGTCGACAAGGTCGACATCTGGGGCCGTCGTCGGCTCGCCTACGAGATCGCCAAGCAGGCCGAGGGCATCTACGCGGTCGTCGAACTGACCGCGACCCCGGCCACCGTGAGCGAACTCGATCGCCAGCTGGGCCTGAACGAGACGGTGCTGCGCACCAAGGTTCTGCGCAACGACAAGTAGTCCGCAGAGCAAACTCTCGTTTTCGTCGGTGCCTGTCTTTAGGCTCTAGCGCGACAGCGAGACGCGGACTGCACCCCGAGCAGGAGGAACCCCCATGGCAGGCGACACGGTCATCACCGTCATCGGAAACTTGACGGCAGACCCTGAGCTTCGTTTCACGCCCGCGGGCGCAGCGGTGGCGAATTTCACCGTCGCTTCGACTCCCCGCGTGTTCGATCGCAATTCGAACGAATGGAAAGACGGCGAGGCCCTGTTCCTGCGCTGCAACATCTGGCGTGAAGCAGCGGAGAACGTCGCCGAGAGCCTGACCCGAGGCGCTCGCGTGATCGTGAGCGGACGGCTCAAGCAGCGCTCCTACGAAACCCGCGAGGGTGAGAAGCGCACGGTCGTCGAACTCGAGGTCGACGAGGTCGGCCCCTCGCTGCGCTACGCGACTGCCAAGGTCTCCAAGGCCGGTCGCGGCGGCGGAGGCGGTGGCTTCGGTGGCGGTTCCGGCAATGCCGGTGGTGGTGCAAGCGCAGGCGGCTACAACGCCAACAACGGCGGCGGACAGTCGGGCGGCGGAAACGCCGGCAACGACGATCCGTGGGGTAGCGCGCCCGCGGCCGGCTCCTTCGGGGGCGGCGGCCGCATGGATGACGAACCGCCGTTCTGAGGAACGGCACTCATAGTACGGAGAGAAGACCATGCCTAAAGCGCCCGCGCGCGAAAAGGTGCTGAAGAAGAAGGCTTGCACTTTCTGCAAGGAGAGCAAGTCCGGAATCGTCAATATCGATTACAAGGACACCACGCTGCTGCGTAAGTACGTCAGCGATCGCGGCAAGATCCGCGCCCGCCGCGTCACCGGCAACTGCGTCCAGCACCAGCGTGATATCGCTGTCGCCGTCAAGAACTCGCGTGAGGTGGCCCTGCTGCCTTACGTGTCGACCGCTCGCTGAGAAAGGGAGTCAGACAGATGAAGCTCATCCTCACCGCTGATGTCGACAACCTCGGTGCCCCGGGCGATCTCGTCGAGGTCAAGGACGGCTACGGCCGCAACTACCTGCTGCCCCGCGGCCTGGCCATCGTGGCCACCCGTGGCGCCCAGAAGCAGGTCGAGGGCATCCGCCGGGCGCAGGACGCCCGCAAGGTGCGCGACCTCGATCACGCCAACGAGCTGAAGCAGGCCATCGAGGGCCTCGAAGCGGTCTCGCTGGCCGTGAAGACCGCCGACAGCGGCAAGCTGTTCGGTTCGGTCACCACCGCCGATGTCGCCGCCGCCATCAAGGCCGCCGGTGGCCCCGTGGTGGACAAGCGCAGCATCGAGCTGCCGAAGTCGCACATCAAGGCGACCGGCAAGCACGGCATCGTGGTGCACCTGCACCCCGATGTGGCTGCCAAGTTCAACCTCGAGGTTGCCGCGAACTGAGTTCGCTGAGAACCACCCCCGTGTTCGACACGGGGGTGGTTTCTCGTTGCCTTTTTGCGGCCGGTTTCGCGATAACTGACCGATAGCCGAAGATCGCTCCCGTGCAGGTCACCGAAGGCGGCCGACGGTCGGCAATCCGCTGACCTCCCGTTATTCGGCCTGTGGATGGTTGCGGAAACCGACCGGCAGATTTGTGACTCCAGTCATAGCCTGCACCATCGCTGTTTACCCAACACGCCCGGCCGTTCACCTTGACCGACACGCCGGAACTTCTTTCATCCACAGGTGGAGAGTTGGGTAAAACGGGGCCTAGCAGGGCGTTCCACCGCACTGACCTGGGTTTTCCCCACGTTTTCCACAGGAGCTGCACAACACTGGGTGAACTACCCCCAAGTTATCCACAGTTGTGTGCACATATCGGGTTGGCGGCGCCCGGAAACGTCGCTTAGGTTCGTCGCATCGCCCTGCGCGCGGCCCCGGGAATCACGCAGGCAACCGATTGCTGACATCCGTGTCGGTGCCCGGGAGTACAACGAGTTCATCGATGTGAAACCCCCGGTTCTGCGGGCAGAGAGGACGGTCGATTCTGGTGACTACCACCGGTGACCGCGCGCATACGGACTTCCCGCCCGAGCCCCCCGGCGAGGACTTCGGCCGCCAGCCCCCGCACGACATGGCCGCGGAGCAGTCCGTCCTCGGCGGCATGCTGCTGAGCAAGGACGCCATCGCCGACGTGGTCGAGGTGCTGCGCCCCGGCGACTTCTACCGCCCCGCCCACCAGGCCGTCTACGACACCATCCTCGACCTGTACGGCCGCGGCGAACCCGCCGACCCCGTCACCGTCGCGGCCGGTCTCGACCGCCGCGGCGAGCTCAAGCGCATCGGCGGCCCGCCGTACCTGGTCACCCTGACCCAGACCGTGCCCACCGCGGCCAATGCCGGCTACTACGCCGAGATCGTCGCCGAGAAGGCCATCCTGCGCCGCCTCGTCGAAGCGGGCACCCGCATCGTCCAGTTCGGCTACGCCGGCGCCGACGGCCAGGACGTCGCCGAGGTCGTCGACCGCGCCCAGGCCGAGATCTACGAGGTCACCGAGCGCCGCACCACCGAGGACTTCACCCCGCTGGAAGAACTCCTCCAGCCCACCATGGACGAGATCGACTCCATCGCCTCCCGCGGCGGCATCTCCCTCGGCGTCCCCACCGGCTTCACCGAACTCGACGAACTCACCAACGGCCTCCACGCGGGCCAGATGATCATCGTCGCGGCCCGCCCCGGTGTCGGTAAGGCGCTGGCGCTGGACACCCCGCTGCCGACCCCGACCGGGTGGACGACGATGGGCGAGGTCCGCGTCGGTGACGAACTGCTCGACGCCGACGGTCACCCCACGCGAGTGGTCGCGGCTACCGAGGTCATGACCGACCGGCCCTGCTACGAAGTCGAATTCTCCGACGGGACAGTGCTCGTCGCCGACGAGCAGCACCAGTGGCTCACCGACACCCGGAAATCCCGGCGTTCCGCGCAGGAAGCAGCCGCGGGCCGACCGCGGCGCAATCCTGTCACCCCCGGGGTTCGCACCACCGCCGACATCGCGAACACGCTGCGCTGCACCACCGCGGACCGGCGACTCAACCACTCGGTCACCAACACCCGACCGCTACAGCTGCCGACGAGGGACCTGCTGGTACCGCCGTACACCCTCGGCGCCTGGCTCGGCGACGGCACCTCCGCGGCCGCGCAGCTCACCTGCTTCGACCCGGAGATCGTCGCGCGGATCGAGGGCGAAGGCATCGTCGCGACGCCCTCGCCGTCCGCGCCCGGCCGCTACCAACTGACGCTGCCCGCCCCCGAACCGGTGCGGGCGCGTACCTGCGTCGTGTGCGGTGGCGAGTTCGTGCCGTTCACCAGCGAGGTCCGCACCTGCGGCCGTTCCTGCGGTGGGAAAGCGCGATTCGTTTCCGAGCCCGTCCCGGCGCCGACCTGCGCCGAGTGCGGGGGTCCGTCGATCGGCCTGCGGCTGTGCCAGGCGTGCCGGAACTCGGTGGGCAGTGTGCAGGCGCGGCTGCGCACCCTCTCGGTGCTGGGCGACAAGCACATCCCGGTCGAATACCTGCGCGCTTCGGAAGCGCAGCGCCGGGCGCTGCTGGCCGGGCTGCTCGACACCGACGGGACCGTCACGCACGGCGGGTCCGTGCAGTTCGCCGTCACCGACGAACGTCTGTTCCGTGACGTCGAGGAACTCGTCGTCGGCCTCGGTTACCGCTGCGGAGTCACCACCAGGCGGGTGCGCGGCCGGTCCGAACAGTCCTCGACCTGCTACACCCTCACCTTCGCCACCGACGACGAGGTCTTCGGCCTGTACCGCAAGGCGCTGCTGCACAAAGAGCGTCGCGCCTCGCACAGCACCGCCCGGTCCGATGCGCGGTACATCGTCGATGTCCGCCGCATCGAATCCGTCCCGGTGCGCTGCGTCGAGGTCGACAACGCCGATCATCTGTATCTGGCGGGCCGCTCGATGGTCCCGACCCACAACTCCACGCTCGGCATGGATTTCATGCGGAGTTGCTCGATCAAGCATGGGATGGCGAGTGTCATCTTCTCGCTCGAGATGAGCCGGACCGAGATCGTCATGCGTCTGTTGTCGGCGGAGGCGAAGATCAAGCTCGGTGATATGCGGTCGGGGCGGATGAGTGACGACGACTGGACCAAGCTGGCTCGGCGGATGAGCGAGATCAGTGAGGCGCCGTTGTTCGTCGACGATTCGCCGAACCTGACCATGATGGAGATCCGGGCCAAGGCGCGACGGCTCAAGCAGCGGCACGATCTGAAACTCGTGGTGGTGGACTACCTCCAGCTGATGAGCTCGGGCAAGAAGGTCGAATCGCGACAGCAGGAAGTCTCGGAATTCTCGCGACACCTCAAGCTGCTGGCCAAGGAACTCGAAGTTCCGGTGATCGCGATCTCGCAGCTGAACCGTGGTCCGGAACAGCGAACCGACAAGCGCCCCATGGTGTCCGACCTCCGCGAGTCCGGCTCGCTCGAGCAGGACGCCGACATGGTCATCCTGCTGCACCGCCCCGACGCCTTCGAACGCGACGACCCCCGCGGCGGCGAGGCCGACCTCATCGTCGGCAAGCACCGTAACGGACCCACCGCCACCATCACCGTCGCCCACCAGCTGCACCTGAGCCGCTTCGTCGACATGGCCAGGGGCTGACCCGGGGGGATCTGGTTGGTATCCGCAGTCAGGGTTTATCGGTGGCCGAATGACTTTCGGACCTGCTATGGCTGCGGGATCCTCCATACGATCGTCACCTGTGCATCAATCGGCTGCCCAGGCGGGCCGATCAGGATCTTTTGGACCAGATAGATCAGTATCAGCCTCTGCGCCTCGATCGTCATACCCGTCCAAGTCTGATCCGATGCGCTGAGAACCTCCCGCATGACATCCGGTCTCTGTTCCAAGAGGTCGACCTCCTCCTGCAACATCGGATCGTCCGAATGGTTCGGCGTGTTCCGAAGCACGTTGATCGACCGTGCAAGAATTCCCGGTTCCGCCCGGAGTCGATCCAGTATCTGTTGACACACATACTCGTCAGCGGCATCTGCATCGATTTCGCCGTGCTCACAGTAACCCTCGGGGGCACCTCCGGCGATGTAGTTGCCACGCAGGATGTCCAAGAGAGTACGCAGGTAGGCTTCGGGACCGATTTCGGCAAGAGTTCTCAGGTTGACGGCGATCCACTCCTCCTCTGAGAACATCGGCTCGTGCGGGAACGCCAGGTCCTCAGCGATCTCGATGGCATAGATCGGATTGATCATGAGTCGTGCGATGTCGTCGGGTACCCATTTGCTGCCGTCGCCCCTGGTGCTGTCCGGAGCACCGGGGTGGACAGCCATCTCGGACATCCCGTATTCGCCGGTGTCGGCCGCTCGCCACAATGCCCGAAAACGATCGACTTCGAGAGCTGGGTGCCTAGGGAACCCACCGCACAATGACAGAAGGGCGAGCACCAGCGTCTCCAGAACCTGCCATCTCGGAACAGCCTTGCCTTGGAGTATTTTTCGAACCTGCTCGTGACTCAGCGTCCCCGGTCCGTCCACGTCGATGCCACTGAGATGCCGTAGCGAGGGTGAGCCCGCTCGGCCGTACAGCTCATGGAGGGCGACGAGAAGGTCGCGGTGCGGTCCAGGTGGCACCGAGGACTCCGCAGGCATCGATATCGGGGGCATTCCGAGAACCTTTCGATGTCAACTATTGCCAACGGGCAGGTTGGCGACATGGATCGACATGGACGCCGACAAGGCACAGTGTCAACAATCGTCTCCCCGGATACGCCGGATCTGATCATGGTTCCATGCGAACACATACTCAGCTGGCCATCAGTCCCTCCGCTCGCCGCAGAATGACCCGATTCGTCCGTCGATATGGTGTCCTAACCGTCTCTCTACTCCGTTTGGCGTGGGAGGTCCTTCGATGAGATGACGTCATCGCATCAGGAGCTACTGGGTCTTTCAGATCCGTCTCGCTGGTACGGGCTCGGTCGAGGCCGCGATGTGAGTCGCGGCCTCGTCGGTCAAGTCCAAATGCGTGGTGTAAATGAGTTTGACTGGCCAACAATCAAACCCGATATCGAAGCCGGATCATTGTCTGACACTGACCCGATCCCCGTTCCAGAGTTTGATCTCGGTCAGGCGGCTGCAGGTCGGCTCACCGGAGCAGCCAGCACGGCCCTCCACTGGGATCAGATCGACGACGACACATTCGAGCGCCTACTCTACAATCTCCTCCGCGAGTTTCCCGAACACGAAAATGTCACGTGGCTCACCAAGACACGCGTGCCGGATCGTGGCAGAGACCTTGCACTGGACCGGATATTGCAGGACGGCACCGGCGGCGTCAGACGTGAACGTGTAATCGTCCAGGCGAAGCATTGGCTCTCGAAATCCGTCGGATTGGCGGACGTTGCTGCCAACGTTGCTGCGGTCAAGCTTTGGCAGCCTCCCACGGTTCGAGGGCTGCTGATTGTCACGAGCGGCCGCTTCTCATCGGACGCGGTTGCATGGGTCGAGCAGCACAACGAATCAGCAGTCGCGCCGCATATCGACCTTTGGCCTGAGAGCAGGCTTGAGACGTTACTCGCCCAGAGGCCCCATCTCGTAGCAGCACACGGCCTCCGGTGACCACGGCGCGCCTTACACCTGGCCTCCTGACTGACCGTGAACCCCATAGCCCCTCGGGGCGAATTATTGGTCAGGACGGGCGATTTCCGCACAAGTAAGCAGGCAAGCCTTACCTAATCTAATCGGTCCCAACTACCTGACGCATAGCAGTCCCAACACAATGGTTTCTGCAGGTTCACGTCCCAACACTTGAGGTGAGCGGCACCCGGGCCGCGGTGGTTAGCGTGGCGGTATGGAATCCGCTTCGGGTGTGCACGAGGTCTGTGATCGGTACGTCGCGGAGTACGCGGCTGCCGATCCGGTGCAGGCGACGCTGTTCGGGATCGCCGGGTACGCGGATCGGCTGACCGATTATTCGCCCGCGGGGCATCGGCTGCGGGCGGAGGTCGCCCGGAAGGCGTTGGGCGACATGGCCGCGATCGAACCCGGCTCCGACAGCGAACGGGTGGCCAAGGCGGTGTTCTGTGAACGCCTGGGGAGAGAACTCGAGGTGCAGGATGCGGGGCTGCGGGCGGCTTCGCTCAATGTGATCGCCAGCCCGGCGCAGGACATCCGGATGGTGTTCGATCTGATGGCCACCGAGACCGCCGCGGATTGGGCGGTGATCGCCGCGCGGATGGAACAGGTGCCCGAAGCTCTTCGCGGAGTGCGGGCTTCGCTGGTGGCGGCGGCCGAGGACGGCCGGATCTCCGCGCGGCGGCAGCTCGACAAGACCGCCGAGCAGGCCGAGACCTGGGCGGGCCGCCGCGGTGACCTCGGCTTCTTCACCGGCTTGATCACCCCCGCTCGCGAGGTGGCGGGTGCGCCGGTCGACGAGCTGGAACGGTCTGCGCGCGCCGCCGATTCGGCCTATGGCGAGTTCGCCGACTTCTTGCGGAACGAGCTGGCGCCGCGGGCGCCCGTCGCGGACGCGGTGGGCGAGCGGACGTATCGGCTGTGGTCAGGGTATTTCACCGGCGCCGATATCGATCCGCGGGAAGCCTACGACTGGGGATGGCGCGAGTTCTCCGAGATCGAAGCCGACCTGCTCGCTGTCGCCGCTCGGATCGCGCCGGGGAAGACGCCGGCCGAAACGGCGGCGGTGCTCGATGCCGATCCGAAGTACTGGATAAACGGTGCGGCCGCGTTCGAAGCGTGGTTGCAACGCACCGCCGACGCGGCACTGACGGCATTGCGCGGCACGCATTTCGACATTCCCACGGCGGCGGGCGCGCTGGAGTGCAGGATCGCGCCGCCGGGCGGGGGCGTCGGCGCGTATTACCTCGGGCCGAGCGAGGATCTACGGCGGCCGGGACGCATGTGGTGGTCGCTCGAGGCGGGCAAGGAGCGGTTCAGCACCTGGCGGGAGGTCAGCGTCGTCTATCACGAGGGGGTGCCGGGGCACCATCTGCACGCGATCACCGTGCTCACGGCGGACGGGCTGAACAGGTATCAGCGCATGTTGTCGTTCGTCGACGGGCACAGCGAGGGGTGGGCGCTCTACGCCGAGCGGCTCATGCGCGAACTCGGCTATCTGAGCGATGACGGTGACCTGTTCGGGATGCTGACCGAACAATTGCTCCGTGCCGCACGGGTGATCGTGGATATCGGCATGCATCTGGAGTTGACGATTCCCGCGGGCACCGGCTTCCACGAGGGCGAACGGTGGACTCCCGAGCTCGGTCTGGAATTCCTGTTGACCCGAGCGCTGACCGAACCGGCCAGGGCGCGCTTCGAGATCGACCGCTATCTGGGCTGGCCAGGTCAGGCGCCGGCGTACAAATTGGGTGAGCGCGGATGGCTCGCCGCCCGCGAGGAGGCGCGGAGTCGTGCCGGGGAATCGTTCTCGCTGAAGGAATTCCACACCCGCGCACTACGCATGGGCGGCATGGGGATGGATACGCTGCGCGCGCAGCTCGCCGCCAGCGAAGGCTGACGATCACCTGCCGGGCAGTCCGATCGCTACCATCCAGTGGGAGATCGGCTGGTTGTCGATGACGGAAATCAGGGTGGGGATGAAAACGCTGTTCAGCCCGGTCGTGCCGGTGTATTGGATCGTGTCGGCGCTGGCCGCCGCGCTGTACTTCTCCGGCGTGCTCCGGGTCGCGATGATGCTCGCGCGGTGGGCGGACGAGTCCGTCGCGGTGGTGTTCGGGTTCCTGGGTGGGATGCTGTTCGCGCTGCTCACCTGGCCGCTGGTCCTCGCGATCGGCTGGCAGGCGCGGCGGGCGTATTTGCGCAGGACGGCCGCTTCGGTCATCGCGACGGTGACCGAATCCGGTCACCGGGTGACCCGCGCCAACAACAATCCGTTCGCCACTCATCGCGTGCATATCGAGGCGACGTTCACCCACCCGGAAACAGGGACCGAACACCGGCTGCGAAAGCGCTACGCGTTGAACGAGTTCCGGCGCTCGACAGCGAAAGAGATGGTGCGGGACTATGCCGTCGGTGCTGAGATACCGGTGCTGGTGCGCGGGCGCGCGGCCGGATTCGATGTGCCACAGCGGCCGCAGTGGGTCGACCTCTGGTGATACCGCCCGGGGCGCTTATTCGTTCGCGCGGCGCGTGAGTTCAGCCCGCATCTGCAGGAATCGGAAGAGGCCGGGCCTGCCGATGACGGCCTCGTAGCGGTCGACGACCTCCTGCACGAAAGCGGGAACGTCGGCGGCCGGGAGGCGGGCGGTCCAGTCCGCGAAACCGACGGTGCACCAGCGGGTGAAGGCGTCGCGGGAGCCGAAGTCCCATTCCCGGTCGGTAACGGATCGCGCGGTGACGTCGAGGTCGGCGCTCGCCGCGAGCGCGGGGAGCGCGTCGGGGTCGATGTGCACGTAGGGGCGCGGGAAATCGGCGAAGGCCGCCGACCACCGCGCGTCGGCGGTGACCGCCATCGCGACGGACTCGACGCTCGAGCGTCGGCCGGCGCAGACGTACTGCACCAGGACCCGTCCGCCGGGGGCGAGCGCGGCGGCGATGTGGCGGTAGGCGGTCTCCTGGTCGACCACCCAGTGCAGGGCGTTGAACGAGACGACGAGGTCGAATTCGTGGTCGAAGGCCATGGTCGTGACATCGCCGACCTGGAAATCGACGTTCGTGAGCTGGTCGTCGGCGGTGCGGGCGACCTCGATCATCCGTGGCGACGGGTCGACGCCGAGGACGGAACCGTCGGGGACCCGGGTCGCGATCAGGCGCGACACGTAGCCGTCGCCGCACCCGACATCGAGCACGCGCTCGGCGCCCGCGACCGTGACCGACTCGACCGCTGCCGTCGCCATCGTCCGCTGGAGCGCGCTGATGTGGGCGTAGCCTGCGCCGTCCCAGTCGGCCATCGGCTACGACCCGCCCTGCGCGGGCGCGTCCTGCTTGACCGGCGGGGCGTCGTCGGGCGCGAGGTACGCGCCGATCTTGCGGAACAGCGCGTCACCGCCGTTGGCGTAGCCGCCGGTAGCGCTGAACGCCTCGGGCAGGAACGTGACGGCGACCGCGATCGCGATCTTCTCCGACGGCAGGTAGGCGTTGACCGCGGCGCCGCCGTAGAACAGCGGGTTCTGGAAGGACCAGTCACCGGTGAGCCAGAGGCCGAGGCCGTAGGTCTGGAAATCGTCGAGCGGGCGGCAATTGACGCAGCCGGGTACCGCCGTGGTCTTGCCGCGCAGGTCGGTGGTCGTCATCGCCCGGTAGGACTCGTCGGAGAGCAGTTCGCCGCTGCCGATGGCGACGGCGCTGCGTTCGAGGTCGTGGATATCGCTGGTCTGGATGGCGCCGTGGCTGATTGTCCACGACGGATTCCAGTAGGTCGACTCCTCGTAGAAGGGGACATCGGCGGGCAAGGAGAAGTACTCGCGGCGCTCCGAGGTGAACGTGTGCAGGACCGGCTCGGGGATATAGGGCGTCAGGTTCGGCACGGTGTTCTTCAGGTCGAGCGGGCCGAGTACTTTCTCCTGCAACGCATCCGCGAGCGACTTGCCGGTGACCTTCTCCAGCGCCAATCCGAGCAGGACGTAGTTGGTGTGCGCGTAGGCCCAGTTGGTGCCGGGTTCGAACCACAGGGGGTCGTCGATCGCGAGCGCGAGCTGGTCCTGGGTGGTCCACGCCTTGTACGGATCCGCGTAGGCGATCTCGGCGAATTTCTCGTTTCCGAGCACGAAATCGTGATAGCCCGAGGTCATCTGGGCCAGCTGTCGCAGATTCACGCGATCGGCGTTGGGAATATCGGGCAGGTATTTCGAGAGTTTGTCGTCGAGGCTCAGTTTTCCCTCGTCGGCCAGGATCAGCAGGAGCGTCGACACATAGGAGATCGCGACGGCGCCGTTGCGGAAATGCATGTCGGTGGTGGCCGGCACGCCGGTCATCGACTCGCCCCTGGCCGCGGTGACGATCTCCTTGCCGTCGATCGTCACGCGGACGATCACCGACTTGAGGTGCGCTTGCGCCATGTAGTCGTCGACGATCTTCATGATGGCATCAGCTTTGGCCGGGTCATCGCTGGAGAATGTCGGGCGGGCGGTCGCGGTCGAATCCGGCGCGGTGTCGTTCGACGAACACGCGGCCAGCAGACCCAGCGTGCAGACGAACACCAGAACATTCCGAGAAACCGACATGGGTCACCTTCCTGAGTACCTGGAAAATCCGCTTGTTCTGGTGTCCTCCGAAATGTGGTGCGAGCGAACAGCCAATTCTATGGCGGCCGCGGCGCCGCGGCGAGACCCCGCGCGGTGCGGTGTCAGCGGGCGCGTCAGCCGGGTGTCAGGTCGGTGTCAGGTCGGCTCGCGACAGTTGTCGCAATCAACGAGCACGAACCGAGAGGGTGATCCCGAATGACCGCACGACACACGAACTCCACCGCCTGGACCGGCATGGTGGCCGTCGACGACACGGAGCTGGCCGTCACCGATTCCGGCGGCGACGGAATCGCGGTGCTGTACCTGAACGGGCAGTTCGCCACCCAGGGCTACTGGCGCAAGACCATCGCCGAGCTGGGCCCCGGGTTCCGGCACATCACCTTCGACGAGCGGGCGCGTGGCAAGAAGTCGAAGCTGTCCGCCGACTACTCCTTCGAGGCCGCCGTGCGTGATGTCGACGCGGTGCTGGCGGCCAGGGGCGTGGAGCGGGCACTGGTGGTCGGCTGGTCCTACGGCGCCGTCGTCGGTGCGCACTGGGCCGAGCGGAACCCGGAGCGGGCCATCGGCGCGGTGCTGGTCGACGGCGCCTTCCCGTACGACTGGCTGGACGACGCCATGGAGGAGCGGATCCGCACGCTGTTCAAGCGGTTGAGCTGGTTCATGCCGCTGATGCGCCCGACCGGCCTGGCCCCGCGGATGACGGCGGCGCAGCAGGCCGAGAGCAATATCGAGCTGGGCAAGCTGTCGCGGACCAGCGAGCTGGGTCCGGTGCTGGACGCGATCACCGTGCCGGTGCGCTACGTGGTGGCCTCTGGCACCTCGTTCGGCAGCAAGCGCGACGAGCAGGAGAAGATCCGCAGCGGACTCGACGCGGCGACCACCCGCAATCCGAACATCCGGATCGGCGCGAAGGTGCCGAGCAATCACGGTGCCATCCTGCGCAAGGACTTCCGGGCCATCGCGGACTCGGTGCGCGAGGTCGCGGAACTGGACGGGTGACAAGGACGGGGTGCGGTGATCTAGTCACAGGTATGACCGCACTACTGCACCAACGGTTCGGCGAGCTCCGCGACACCCTGCCGCACCTGCGGCTCGGCACCGGACCGACCCCGTTGCGCCCGCTGCCCGAACTCGCCGTCGGCCGAGCCCAGCTGTGGCTCAAGGACGACGGCGAGTTCGGCGACGGCGGCTGGGGCGGGAACAAGATCCGCAAGCTCGAATGGCTGCTACCCGATGCCCGCAGGCGGGGGCGGCGCACGATCCTCACCGTCGGCGGGCTCGGGACGAACTGGGGCCTGGCGACCGCGCTGTACGCCAGGGAGCACGGACTGCGCACCGCGCTGGCGCTGGTCGATCAGCCCATCGACGACCATGTGCGCGCCCAGCTGGCGCGGCTCGAACGCAGCGGGGCCACCCTGCATTTCACCCACACCAAGGCGCGCACGATCGCCGCGGTGCCGTACCTGCTGGCAAGGCACTCGTCGGGCGGCAAGCCGCCGTATCTGCTGCCCGCGGGTGGGTCGTCGACGGTCGGGGTGCTCGGCTACGTCGAGGCGGCGCTGGAACTCGCCGATCAGGTGGCCGCAGGGGTGGTGCCGGAGCCGACGCACATCGTCACCGCGATCGGTTCGGGCGGGACGGTCGCCGGGCTGCTGCTCGGACTCGAGCTGGCGGGGCTGTCGACGCGAGTGGTCGGCGTTGTCGTCAACGATCAGCTCCGGCTCGACGCGAAGACCCTGCTGCGCTCGGCCCGCCGGACCGCGGCGCTGCTGCGGGCGCGCGGTGCGCGGCTGCCGGCGCTGACGCTGTCCGCCGACCGCCTGATCCTCGTCGAGGACCAGCTCGGCGCCGGCTACGGCCACCCCACCGCGCAGGGCACGCGGGCCGAGGCGCTGGCCGCCGAGGCCGGGTTGCACCTCGAACCCGTCTACACCGCGAAGGCGATGGCCGCGACGCTCGCGCTCGATGCCGACGGCGCGCTCGGGGACGGCGTCGTGGTGTTCCTCAATACCAACGGTCCTCGCTGAGGCGGCTCGAGTGAACGGCTCCTACCAGCACGAAGTCCGGGAGCCGGGCCGGCTGCCCCCGGAATCGGGGGCACCTGATTCCTGTTCGCGGCAGTAACGATCTTCCGAGGTGGGACGACAAAGGTCGTGACAAACGGCCCGTCGGGGGGCCTGCCCACCTGTAGGTCATTCGAACGGGATCACACCATGAATCTGCGCGAGTTCCTTGCGAAACATCGCATCGCTTCGGCTGTCGCCGCACCGGCGGCGCTGGGTGTCGCGGCCATCGTCGCCGCGTCGTTCGCGGTGACGTCGCAGCCCGAGTCCCCCTCCTACCAGCTCACCACCTCGGTGACCGAGTGCCGCGAGATGGTGACCATCTCGGTGGCGGGCCGCAACGACACCCCCGTCGAGGGGACGACGGCGATGCTGCTCGACGCGAACGGCAACCCGCTGCCCGCGGCGCTGTCGGGCGATCACAGCAGCGTGTGGGTCGACCCGGTGGTGAACGCCCCGCGCGACGACCTGGCCGAGGGCCAGTACGCGGCCATCTACATCGCCTACCCGGCGGACATGCGGACCTACGAGGACGCGGTCAACCAGGGCGTGGCCAACACCCAGCAGGTGATGCGCGAGATCTCCGCCGCCTGCCCGGACACCAAGTTCTCCATCGTCGGCTACAGCGAGGGCGCCGACGTGGTGCGCCGCGTCGCCGAGGGCATCGGCAACGACAACCCCGCCGACGGCTACTCGGTGGTCGACCCCGACGACGTGCTCGGCGTGGTGATGTTCGCCGACGCCGGTCGCAAGGCCGGGGAAGGCCCGTTCATCGGCGCCGAGGACCCGTTCGCCAACCCGGACGGCTTCGACCAGAAGTACCAGAACGGCACCAAGCCGGTCTCGGGTCAGGGCGTGACCACCGGCGGCGGCTTCGGCGCGCTGAACGGCAAGATCGCCTCCTTCTGCTCCGAGGGCGACCTCACCTGCGCGGCGCCGGAGAACATCTCCCTGCTCCAGCTGGCCGCCAATGTCGGACGGCAGATCAACGTCGACGACCTGCAGCGCGACGGCCTGACCCCGGCCACCGGCCAGGACATGGCCTTCACCCTCGGCCGGATCGCGATGGCCGCCTTCTCCGACATCGCCGCCAACCCGAACTGGATGGCCAGCGACGAGACCTTCCTCGACGTGCTGCTGAAGGTGTCGGACCCGGACTACAAGCCGGGCGAGACGAAGGCACCGGCCAAGGCCGACACCATCGCGGCCGAGCAGGTCTCGCCGCTGGCGTACCTGCCGCAGAAGGTGTTCAACGAGATCGTCGGGCTGATCGTGACGAACCAGAACACCATCCCGGTGGCGATGAGCGACCCGTACCAGCTGACGCTCGGCCCGAACGGCACCGGTCATCACTTCGACTACTGGCGTGACTCCGACGCCGCCAACGGCAAGCCGATGACCTCGGCCGAGTACGCCGCGGCGTGGCTGACCCACCTGGCCAAGCAGGCGCAGGCGGGCGAGACGGTGAACACCAAGTCGGCGCCGACCGATGCCGACGTGACCGCCGCGCTGGCCGCGCCGACCAAGCCGGCCACGACCACCACCGCGGCGGCGGCGAGTACAACGACGTCGAAGTCGGCGACCAGCACCGCCAAGACGACGACGCCGACCACCACCTCGTCGACCGGAACGACGACCGCGCCGAGCACCACGACGCCGTCGACCACCGCGCCGTCCACCACGACGCAGGCCCCGGAACCGGTGACCAACCAGGCCGAGGCCCCCGCGCCGAAGGCCACCACCACCACGGCGCCCGCGCCGACCACGACGGTGGCACCGACCACGACCGTCGCGCCGACGAGCACCACGACCACCACGGCGCCGGCGAACTGATCGGACCGGACGATCCCCGGTGGGCAGCGTTTTCGTTGCCCACCGGGGATTTTCGTGTCAGGAGGTGGGTTCGGCGACCGGTTCGGGGAGCGCGTCGCGCACCCGCGCGGTCCGCCGGGTGCCGATGATCGATCCGATGACGACCAGCGGGAATCCGATCGCCATGCCGATCGTCAGCGGTTCGCCCAGCGCCGCGACGCCGAGCACGATGGCGACGGCCGGATTGATGTAGGTGATGACGGTGGCGCGGGCCGGGCCGACCTCGGCGATGAGCGCGAAGAAGACGAGAAAGGCGGTGGCCGTGCAGATCACGGCCAGGCCGAGAATCGACCAGGCGGCGTCGGCGGGGATGTGGGCGGGCCAGGACGCGGCCGTGAACGGGGTGTAGACGAGGGCGGCGAGCAGCAGCGACGCGGTGACGACGCCGAGCGCGGGCAGGTCGGCGAGGGTGCGGTCGTAGATGATCGGGCCGATCGCGTAGCCGACCGTGGTCACCGCGACGGCGGTCAGCGCCATCGGGTCGGTCAGGTCGAGGTCGAGGCCGACCAGCGCGGCGACGCCGGCGAAGCCGATGAGCAGGCCGACGGTGCGACGGCCGTCGAAGCGGTCGTGGCCGAGCAGGGTCACGATGACGATCGCGATCAGCGGCACCGCCGCGACGAGCAGGCCGACCGTGGAACTGTGCAAGGTCTTCTCGGCATAGCCGAGCAGCACCCACGGGCCGACGATCTCGATCGCGGTGTAGGCCAGCAGCATTCGCCAGCGGGCGAGCACGCCGCGGAAGGCGTTGGTGTACAGGGCGATCGGCAGCAGGAGCAGGCCGCCGATCACGGTGCGCCCGAAGGCGACGACCACCGGGTCGATGC
This sequence comes from Nocardia sp. NPDC003269, assembly GCF_042888005.1. NCBI lineage: Bacteria > Bacillati > Actinomycetota > Actinomycetes > Mycobacteriales > Nocardiaceae > Nocardia > Nocardia sp. NPDC003269. Next base: position 1,332,305 of record NZ_JBIAPA010000001.1, on the reverse strand, counting down.
TCTCGACCGCGATCCGGATCATCGCGTAGGGCACGCCCCAGATCACGCCGAGCGCCAGGAACAGCACCCATCCGCGCTTACTCACCGATCACCACCGTTTCGTTCCCCGGCGAGGTCCACACTCGCCCGGGTCATCCTATGATTTGGCACGGTGGTCGGCCGAGTGGCCGGAGTGACATATTTCGTCAACATCCGGCCACCGCGACTAGACCGCGACGGACTCCCGGACCGCTGGCGCCGCGGTGCGCGGGCCGCGGGTGGCCGCGATCAGCACGACCAGCCCGGTGGCGGCGAACCCGGCGCCGACCCACAGCGGCGAGACCCAGCCGAAGCCCGCGCCGATCGCCAGTCCCGACAGCCAGACGCCGAGGAAGTTGCCGACATTGAACGCGGCGATGTTCGCCGAGGACGCGAGCGTCGGCGCGGCGGCCGCGTGGTCGAGCACGCGCATCTGCAGGCCCGGCGTCGCGCCGAAGCCGAAGAAGCCCATGGCGGGCAGCAGCAGGAGCGCGGCGAGCTTGTGATCGGCCAGCAGCGCGAAGGCGACCAGTGCGAGACCGAGGGCCAGGGTGAGCGCGAGCAGGGTGCGGGTCAGCGCGCGGTCGGCCCAGCGGCCGCCGAACAGGTTGCCGAAGAACAAGCCGACACCGAAGAGCACCAGCAGCCACGGGACGACGCCGTCGGAGAACCCGGTGACCCGGGTGAGCAGCGGCTCGATGTACATGAACGCGCCGAACATGCCGCCGAAGACGAGCACGGTCATCGCCAGCGAGTACCAGACCTGACCGTTGCGGAACACCGCCAGCTCGGCCCGCAGATCCGGCCGCGCGCTCGCCGCGGGCGCGTCCGGGACCAGCGCGGTGATGCCGGCCAGCGCGACCAGCCCGACGACGGTGATCACCGCGAAGGTGGCCCGCCAGCCCCACTGCTGACCGATGAACGTGCCGAGCGGAACGCCGAGCACATTGGCGATGGTGAGCCCGCCGAACATGATCGAGATGGCGCCCGCCTTCTTCGCGGGTGCCACCAGCGAGGCCGCCAGCACCGCGCCGATGCCGAAGAACGCGCCGTGCGCGAGCGCGGCGAGCACCCGTCCGCCGAGCAGCGCCGCGTAGCCGGGCGCCAGCGCCGAGGCGGCGTTGCCGACCGTGAACAGCACCATGAGCAGCTGCAATGCCCGCTTGGGCTGCCACCGGCTGACCACCGGGGTGAGCGCGAGCGCGCCGACGACGACGGCCAGCGCGTAGCCGGAGATGAGGTAGCCGGCGGTCGGCACGGAGACGGCCATGTCGTCGGCCACCGCCGAGAGCAGACCGGCGATGACGAACTCGGTGAGTCCGATGCCGAAGCCCCCGAGCGCGAGGGCGATGAGACCGAGTGGCATGTGAGCGCTTCCTTCCGTTCTACGCCGATATCACGCGTGTGCAACTAACCCTAGGCGACGATAGTTGCACACGCGCTCTATTGCAACCGCCAGCTATACTCGGCCCATGGGTATTGCGGATGACGCCGTCGAGGTGCGGGCGACCGGCTGGCGCACCCTGGCCGCACTGCACGGGCACATCGAGAGCGCGCTGGAACGCGAGCTGGTGCGCGAGCACGAACTGTCGGTCGTCGAATACACGGTCCTCGACGCGCTGGCCCGCCAGGACGGCTGGCACATGCGCATCTCGCAGCTGGCCCGCGCGGCGGCGCTGTCGGCCAGCGCGACGACCCGGCTGGTGAACCGGCTGGAGGATCGCGGCTTCCTGGTCCGGGTGCTGTGCGCGGACGACCGGCGCGGCATCTACACCGAGCTCACCGAAACCGGAAGGGCCGCCTACGAAAAGGCCCGCCCGACGCACGATCGGGTACTGGAACAAGCACTTTCGGACGCCGAGCGGGTCCCCGAACTGGCGCCGCTCGTCGGCTTCCTGCACCGGGTTCCGGCACCCCGCTGACCGCGACACTCCGTACGACATCGCCAGGCAACGCGCCGATCATGGTGACTGTGCGGTGCCTCGGTGCAATGATCGGCGGGTGACTCAGTGGCTCCCACTCCTCGGTTCGCTCGTCGTCGCCGCCGCAGTTCTGGTCGGTGTCATCGCCAACAACCGCACCCACCGCGAGGGCATCGCGGCGGCCGACGAGCGCGGCAGGCAGGCACTCGACGCCGCGCAGCGCAATGTCGAGCTGTCGAACATGGTGGGTGACCAGCGCGATCACGAGGCGTGGCGCCGGGAGGCGGTGCTCGCCGCGGTCGCCGCCATCCTCGAGACCTCGGCCTCGGTACGCGCCGATCTGACCAGCTGCGGGGAGTGGGACCTCGTCACCGCGGAGGAGATCGACGGCGTCGGCGCCCAGATCCACAAGGTGATCTGGGACCGCCCGACCGCCATGCTGACCCGGCTGCGGGTCGTGGCGCACCGCCGGATCCCGAACAAGTGCGAAGACCTGCTGCGCACCCTGACCGCCGCCCAGCACATCACCATGCAGCGGCTGAAGCTGCACATCGATGTGGAGGCCACGGTCGAGGAGCTGGAGGAGATGGCCTCGCTGTGGCAGAAGGCCATGCGGCACGCGGCCGAGCAGGAGCGGGCGCTGGTGGAGACGACCAGGGTCGAGCTCGGTATCGACATCGCCACCACGAAAGGCCCTGCGGTCGCGCCCGTTCCGGCCCCCGAGCCGCAGGTGGCCGAGCCCGTCGCGGAGCCCGTCGCCGAGGAGGCCGCCGAGCCGGTCGCCGAAACCCCCGTCGAGGAAGCGCCTTTCGAGCAGCCGGTCGAGGAGCACACCGCCGTGCTGCGCCTGGCCGACGCCGTCGAGCCCCCGGCCGAAGCCCGCCAGGCCGAGCCCGCGAAGGTCTGACCCGAACCCGGAAACACCGCCTGATCTGCGCGACCGTCCAGTTCGCTGAGTGGAGCGCACAACCGTGTCGGACGTGCGGCGGTGTCGCCGTTCACCTGACGCCGGCGGGATGGGGCAGGTAACTTGGGAGGCGGCACGTGATGCGTCACAGTGCCGACCCGACAGCGTGGTCGATCGTCTACAGACTTGCACCGAACCACTCTCGTCAGGGGGCGATCTGTTATGGAGTTCATCGCGCCGTTGGATGCGCTGTTCCTGCTCGCGGAATCCCGTGAGCACCCGATGCATGTGGGCTCACTGCAATTGTTCGAGCCGCCCGAGGACGCGGGGCCGGACTATCTGCGCGAGTTCCGCGAAATCTTGCTCGCCGACAAGACCTTTCGGCCGACCTTCCGCAAGCGCCCCGCCACCTGGCTGGGCGCACCACAGCTGGCCTGGACCCAGGACGACGACGTCGACCTGGACTTCCACCTCCAGCGCAGCGCGCTGCCAGCGCCGGGCCGGATCGAGCAGCTGCTCGACCACGCCTCGACCCTGCACAGCGCCCTGCTCGACCGGCACCGCCCGATGTGGGAGATGCATTTCGTCGAGGGCCTGGCCGACGGCCGGTTCGCGCTCTACTCGAAGATGCACCACTCGCTGATCGACGGCGTCTCCGCGCAGCGATTACTGCGGCGCACGCTCACCACCGACCCCTTCGCGACCGAGATCAAGACGCCGTGGAACCTGCCGCGCAAGCAGCGGCCCGCCGCGCCGCGCGAGCAGCGCTCCCGGCTGGGCGGACTGCTCGGCGGCCTCGGCTCGGCGGGTTCCTCGACCGCGGCGCTGATGAAGGCGACCCGCACCGGACTGCTCCAGCAGCAGCTGACGCTGCCGTTCGAGGCGCCGCGCACGCTGTTCAACGTGCCGATCGGCGGCGCCCGCAAATGCGTGGTGCGCACCTGGTCGATGGACAGGGTCAAACAGGTGAAGAAGGCGACCGGCACCACCGTCAACGATGTGGTGCTGGCGATGTCGGCCGGCGCGCTGCGCGCCTACCTGCTCGAGCGCGACGCTCTGCCGGACAAGCCGATGATCGCGATGGTGCCGATGTCGCTGCGCGACGAGGACGACACCGACACCCAGGGCGTGAAGATCGCGGCGCTGCTGTGCAATCTCGGCACCGATGTCGCCGATCCGCTGGAGCGGCTGCGGGTGGTGAGCGAGTCGACGCGGCGCAACAAGGAGGTCTACCGCTCGCTGACGCCCGCCCAGACGCTCGCGGTCGCCGGGGTGATGCTGAGCCCGATGGCGGCGATGCTGCTGCCCGGCTTCGCCTCGATGGCGACGCCGCCGTTCAATATCGTCATCTCGAATGTGCCGGGCGCGCGGGAGCCGCTGTATTGGAACGGCGCGCGGCTGGACGCGAGTTATCCGCTGTCCATCCCGCTGGACGGCCAGGCCGTGAACATCACCCTCACCTCGAATGGCGACAATCTCGATTTCGGTTTGGTCGGCTGCCGCCGCACCCTGCCCGACCTGCATCGACTGCTCGATCACCTGGAGGATTCGCTGACCGAGCTGGAGGCCGCGGCGGCCTGAAATTGGCCCTTATCGAGCAAAATAGAACGTGTTACAGTTCGGTATGCGTACCGAATTCTGCGAACAGCTCGGCATCGAGTTCCCCATCTTCGCCTTCACGCACTGCCGCGATGTCGTGGCAGCGGTGAGCAACGCGGGCGGACTCGGCGTGCTCGGCGCCGTCGGCTTCACCGCCGAACAGCTCGAAGTGGAGCTGGCCTGGCTCGACGAGCACGTCAACGGCATCTACGGCGTCGACCTGGTGATCCCGTCGAAGTACGAGGGCAAGGGCGTGGAAGGCCTGACCCCCGAACAGCTGGAAAAGCAGCTGGCGCAGATGGTTCCGCAGGGCCATCGCGACTTCGCGCAGAAGATCCTGGCCGACCACGGCGTGCCGGCGCTGCCCGACGGTGAGCACCACAACGAGCTGCTCGGCTGGACCGCGACCACCGCGGGCCCGCAGGTGGACGTGATCCTGAACCACCCGAAGGCGAAGCTGGTCGCGAACGCGCTCGGCACCCCGCCCGAGGACGTCGTCAAGCGCATCCAGGACTCCGGCCGGGTGATCGGCGCGCTCTGCGGTTCGGTCAAGCACGCGATGAACCACAAGGCGGCCGGGCTGGACTTCGTGGTCTGCCAGGGCACCGAGGGCGGCGGCCACTGCGGCGAGGTGTCCTCGCTGGTGCTGTGGCCGCAGGTGATCGAGGCGATCGGCGACACCCCGGTGCTGGCCGCCGGCGGCATCGGCAACGGCGCGCAGGTCGCGGCGGCGCTGGCGATGGGCGCGGCGGGCGCGTGGACCGGCTCGCTGTGGCTGACCGTCGAGGAGGCCAATGTGCCGCCCGCGCAGATGGACACCTACCTCGAGGCCACCAGCCACGACACCATCCGCTCGCGCTCCTGGACCGGCAAGCCCTGCCGGATGCTGCGCAACGACTGGACCGACGCGTGGGAGGACACCGAGAACCCCGACCCGCTGCCGATGCCGCTGCAGATGATGGTCGCCCTCGACGGCGTGAAGCGCGGCCACCGCTACCCCGAAGCGGCCAAGGATGTGAACTTCAACCCGGTCGGCCAGGTCGTCGGCATGATGAACAAGGTCGAGCGCAGCGCCGACGTGGTCAACCGGCTGGTCGAGGAGTACGTCACCGCCTACGACCGGCTGACCAAGCTCAACGGCTGAGCACCGGGGCTCGGGTAACCTTTCAGCTACCGGCTACCCCGGCCCCGAAGAACACGACCCCGCACGCCCCGACCTCGCGGAGGGGCAGGCCGACGCAGTCGGCCGTCGCGGCCGTCCCGCCGGTCAGGCGCCGTCGCCTGACCGGTGGGACACCAGGGGCCGCGACTCGAGCGCCCAGCGCTCCGAAACACTGCGGCGGTGACATGGCTTCGGACGGCAAGAGTTCTTCCTGGACGGCGACGCGGCGCAGGGTCGCCCGCGCCATCGCCAGGGTCAGGGCCGACTACGCGGCGGGCGCGCCGTCACCACCGCATCCGGCCGAGCCGCCGGTGCCCGCCGATCTGCTGATTCTGCTGTGCCGCATCGGCGTCGCGCTCGTCGGCGCCAGCGAGACCTCCGCGCGGGTGCAGGAGATCCTCGACAGACTGTCCAGGCGCTACGGCACCGACAACATCCACTTCATGGTGCTGCCCACCGCGGTGTTCGTGCGGGTGCGCACCGCGGAGGGGTCCGCGATCGACATGCTCGACGCCTCGGTCGGCACGCTGCCGCTGGACCAGATCGCCGGGCTCTACCGGCTCATCGACCACATCGAGGCGGACGCGCCGCCGCCGCGGGACGCGGCGAGGGAACTCGACGCGATCCTGTCGGCGAAACCGGGCAGCCCGCCGTGGCTGATCCTGCTCGGCCAGGTGGTACTGACCGTCGGGCTGGGGATGATGCTCAATCCGGCGGCCAGGGCGCTGGTCGGGTACGTGGTGCTCGGGCTGGTCGTCGGCGCGCTGACCCAGCTCGCCGACAAGGTCCGGCTGCTGTCATTGGCCCTGCCGGTGATCGCGGCGGCGCTGGTCGCGGTGCTGGCGTTCGGCTTCCCCGGCACGCTCTCGGGTGGGCAGCCCACCCAGTTGGTGATTCCGGCGATCGCCACGCTGCTGCCCGGCGCGATGCTCACCAACGGCACGATCGAACTGGCGACCGGGTCGATGGTCGCGGGCGCGAGCCGGGTGGTCTACGGCATCAACATGCTGTTCCTGCTGGCCTTCGGGCTCTACGTGGGCATCAGTGTGCTCGGACCGCTGTCGAATCCGGCGGTCAGCCAGGCCCAGCTGGGCTGGTGGGCGCCACTGATCGGGGTGCTGCTGATCGGCTTCGGGCATTCGTGGCGCTCGAGCGCGCCGCAGAACTCGGTGGGCTGGCTGCTGCTCGTCCTCTATGTCACCTATCTGGCCCAGTTCGTCGGCAAGACGCTGTCGGGGCCGCTGACGGGCGCCTTCCTCGGCGGCCTGATGGCGGTGCCCGCCGCCTATCTGATCCAGGGGCGCAAGCACGCGCCGCCGCGGCAGGTGGCGTTCCTGCCCGCGTTCTGGATGCTGGTACCCGGCGGCATCAGCCTGACCGGGGTGTCCGAGGTCGTCATGCACACCACCGGCACCACGGCCGCGAGCGGACTCGAGGTGGTGGTGTCGGCGCTGCTGTCGGTGATGTCGATCGCGCTCGGCGTGATGGTCGGCTCGGGTCTGTCCTCGACGCGCACCCCGAACGTGGGCCCGATCATCGATTCGATGCTGCCGCAGGGCCGGCACCTGCCCTGGCAGCATCAGGCCGAGGCCGCCGAGCGTTCCGACCCAGACAGCTGAGGCAATTCGGTCAGGCGGTGGCGGCCGTGGCGTCGGCCGGTGTCGCGCCGACGAGTTCGTCGAAGCGGGTGATGACCTTCTCGTGGTAGAGCGCGAACAGGTCCTCGAACAGGGCCAGTTGCGCCTCGGTCGGGTCCGAGTCGGCGTCCCACACCGCGAGCAGCGCGCGCCAGACGAGCACGTGCAGATCGGCGGCGACGGCGAAGTAGGCGGCGACCGCCTCGGGCACCTCGACGACCATGTCGGCAACCGAGTTCAGCACGGCGCGTTGCATGCTCATCCCGAGCACGCCGAGCACCCTGCGCACCAGCGCGATCTCGGCGGTGATGATCCGGACGTGATCGGGCACGCTCTGGCGGGCCATCGCCTCGAGCTCGTCTACGGCCGCGGCCAGCTCGGCGGAATCGAGAACCTTCTCGGCGGCGGTGTAGCCGAGCAACGCCTCGAGCACGATGCCGCGCTCCACCTCGACGATGTCGGTGAACATCTCCGCGGCGACGGCGGGCGCGGTGACGGAGAACCGGAACAGATGCCGGTAGACATCCATGCCGCCCTCCTCCCGGACATCGCGGATGGTGAAGCCCTTGCCGCGGCGGGCCTCGACGAAGCCGTAGGACTCGAGCCTGCCCAGGGTGAGTTGCGCGGTGGCCCGGTTCATCCCGAACTCGTCGGCGACCTGGCGGACCGACGGCATCAGATCGCCGGGCCGGTACTCACCGGTCGCGACCCGGCGCGCCAATTCGTCGGCGACGTCGGCGACCACCGTCCGGGATCCCATCGAAACAACACCTCTCGGTCATCATCCGGCTACGTCCCAGACAGTTTATGCGCTCGAACCGCACCCCGCACGTACCAGCGGCGGCTGTGGGGCGGTTCACGTCCGACGGCCGATCGCCGATTGGAACCGACCGTACGGCCTGATCGGCAAGCCACCGGCAACACCAGGAATAACCGATCGCACGCGAGCGCACCGGGCAAAACATCAGGCGCCACGGCCCCGCGTGGATCAGACAGCATTGCGCGCCACCATGATTGAATACGCCAGCAACTGGGGAGTTAAACATCTACTGGAGGTTGGCGTGAAACCCACTCGGCTCGCGGCCACCGCCGCCGCCGGACTCGTCGTGCTCGCGGGCCTGTCCGGTTGTAGCGACAACAACGACGACCACGCCGCACCCGCGACGAGCACGACGATGACGACGACCGCACCCACCACCACCCACGCGGACCCCACCGGCACCTCGATCGCGCCGCCGCCATCACCGAGCCCGACACCGTCGCCCGCCCCGGAACCGCCCCCGGTCACCACCACCAGCGATGTCGCGCCAACGCCGTCGCCGCTGCCCGAGGACGTGAACTGCGGCCCGGTCACCGACGCGGGCGGACACAGCCGCACCGTCATCGCGGTCGGCAACGCGGCGGGACGGCCTGGCTGCACCGTGGCGATCGACGTGGCCACCAGCTATGTCACCACGATCAGCCCGTCGGATTCGGTCGTCGTCGACGGGTGGCAGTGCAATGCCCAGCCCGACGCCGCCACCCCGTCGGTGTGCACCAAGGACGGCCTGGTGATCGCCCTGCGCGCGGATTGATCGCTCAGATCATCTGCTTCTCGCCCATCCAGCGCATGATCGGCCAGCCGAGGGCGACGGGAATCCAGCAGGTCAGCACGCGGTAGAGCAGTACGGCGGGCACCGCGATCTCGGCGGGAACGCCGAAGGCGGCCAGACCACCGATCAACGCCGCCTCGACCGCGCCGACGCCACCCGGTGTCGGCGCGGCCGAGGCCAGCGTGCCGCCGATCATGGTGACGATGGTGACCGCGACGAAATCGGTTCCGCCGCCGAAGGCCTCGACGCTGACCCACAGCGCCAGCGCCTGTCCGAGGGTGATCGCGCCGCAGCCGCCGACGATCATCGAGAACCGGACGGGGTTGCGAGCCAGGTCGACGAGCTCGCCGAGGACTTCCTTGAGCTGCGGGCGCACCGACTGATTCACCCAGCGGCGCAGCGTCGGCACGAACATGAACGCGCCGATCAGGCCGACCCCGACGCCGGCGGCCAGGTACAGCACGGTCGCGTCCGGCACGATGTGCGCGAGGTTGGTCGACGTGCCCGCCACCACGCTGAAGATGACGAGCAGCACGAGATGGGTGATGACCTGCACCGATTGCTGTAGCGCCACCGCGGCGGTCGCCCGCATGGTCGTCATCCCGGCCTGCTGCAGGAACCGCACGCTCAGCGCCAGCCCGCCGACGCCCGCGGGCGTCGTGGTCGCGACGAAGGTGTTGGCCAGCTGCTCCAGGAACAGGTCGCGGAACCGCACGACCCAGTCCGCGCAGGCGCCGAGCGCCACGGCCGCGCCGACATAGGTGAGCGCCGAGATCACCAGGCCGAGCAGCGCCCACCACCAGTTCAGCGTGCGCAGCTGGCTGAAGAAGGTCGGCACCTGACTGAAGAACGGATACGCCACGTAGACCAGGGCCACCAGCAGCACCAGCTGGATGATCTGGTTGCGGGTGAAGCGGGTGAGCTGTTCGGGGCGGATGCGGTCGTGACCGGTCTGCTCGCGGATCTCCTCGCGCGCGGTCGCCATCACCTTGGTCCACTGCGGCACCGACTTGCGGATGCCGGTCGGCATGGCCGATTTGGTGAGGCGCCGGGCCGCGGTGATCACCGCGGCCTCGCCCAGCACCTCGATCGCCGCCGACACCGCCTCGTGCTTGCCGTAGAGCGAGGTCGTCGCGACCAGCAGCTGGGCGATGTCGGTCTGGCGCTGCGCGTCGGCCGCGCCGAACTCGGCGAAGGCGAAACCGCCGAACAGGGTGTCGCCCTGGTGGACTCGCACATTGTCGGGTTGCAGATCACCGAGGCTGATCTGGTTCTCGTGCAGGCGCAGCAGCGAACGCCACACCCCGGGCAGCACCTGCGCGGACAGCTTCCGGATCGGGGTGCCGTGCGGGACGGTGTGCGCGTACAGCATCCAGCCACGGTCCAGGCCCGCGACGGCGACCTGGTGACAGTCGGCCATGCCGACGTCACCGATGGCGATGCCCATCAGCGCCCGGTGCTCCACCGCCCGATGCATCGAACCGTGCAGCGGGGCGGTCTCGCTGGAACGGAAGGTGATCCAGCGCCACAGCTGTCTGATCGCGCCGAAGCTGCGCTGGTCGCGGCCGTACATCTCGACGACGATCTCGGACTCCGGCCCGTCGACCTCGGTCCCCAGCAGCAGCGGACCGCGCCCGGCGGGCCGGTCGACCCGGAAGGCCCGCACGGTATAGCCGCGCCGGGCCAGCACCCGCACCGCCGCTTCCAGCGGCACCTCCAGCGCCGGGGTGCCGACCAGCCAGACGATCACCGCGCCGACCAGCCAGCCGACCACCAGGCCGAGCATGGCCCGCGCGGGCACCACCGAGCTGACGACCAGGTGGATGGGCGCGAACATCAACAGCAGGAACCACATCCACCGCCGCGGCCGCGGCGGCAACCACGGGCTGGAGACGGTGAGCATGGCCGCCAGCATCGCGATCCAGCGTGGGTCGTCGAGGAACTGCGAGAGGAAGGTGTCGAAGCGATCCGGCACCGGCATATGCCATTTCGGCGTGGAGATGCCGGAGCCGGTGATCGAGAGCGCGAGGACCGCAAGCATCCCGGCCGCGGCGTAGCCCGCCAGCAGCTTCCACTGCCTGCGCAGCACCAGTTCGATCAGGATCGCGAACGGCAGCGCGAGGATGAGCATGCCGTAGACCAGGTACACCAGGGTGGACTGATCCGGGCTGAGGAAGTCGACGATTCTGGACACCGAACGTTCCAGCGCCAACCACTCCGGCCGGGTGATCAGCGAGCCCGCGATCACCACACCGACCCCGAGCGCGGCCAGCACGACCCGGATGATGTCGCTGGTACGTCGGATCAGCGGCTGCAGGAGACTTCCCGTGACCGGGATCTCCCGACCGTCGACTCGCATGAGCCGCACGATACACACCGACACGCCGTCGACCCGCCGTGACATCGGCCCAATTCCCGGTCACCGTACACCGGGTGAAGCCCGTCACAGACCGTCACATCGCCGCGGCCCGATTCGTCCAGGAAGCAGGGAAACACTCACTCCGCCGGAAGGAACTCCCATGCAGGTTCTGCTCGCAGGCGCCACGGGTGCCATCGGTCGTCCGCTGATCCGCGCGCTGACCGCGAACGGGCACCAGGTCTCGGCCATCGTCCGCAGTCCCGGCGCCCATCCGCTGGTGCGCGAACTCGGCGCCGAGCCGGTCACCGCCGACGTGCTCGATCGCGACGGGCTGCTGCGCGCGCTCGACGGGACCGCGGCCGACGCCGTGATCCACGAGGCGACCGCGCTGCGCGATGCCAAGGTGCAGCGCCGGATTCCCGCCGACGACCCGACCGGTCTGCTGCGCACCGTCGGCACGGCCAATCTGCTCGCCGCGGCCGAGCTGGTCGGCGCTGGTCGCTTCGTCACCCAGTCGCTGATCCTCGGCTACGGCTACCTCAATCACGGTGACCGGCCGCTGACCGAGAGCGATCCGTTCGGGGTGTGCACCGGTGGCGTCGCCGACGAGGTGGTGCGGGCGACCGTCGCGGGCGAACAGCAGGTGCTCGAGACTCCGGGCGTGGACGGCATCGCGTTGCGGTACGGGCTGTTCTACGGACCCGGCGCGTTCAGCGACCTGTTCGCCGACATGATGCGCAAACACACGCCGGTCGGGCCGCTCGGGTCGGGCGGCGTCAACAGCTGGATCCACGTCGAGGACGCCGCCGCCGCGACCGTCGCCGCGCTCGAACGCGGTACCCCGGGCCGGGCCTACAACCTGGCCGACGACACCCCGATCACCTGGCGCGAATTCCTCACCGAGGTCGCCCGCAGCCATGGCACGCCCCGCCCGATCCGGCTGCCCGGGTGGCTGATCCGGCTGGCCGTGCCCTATATCGGGGCGCTGATGACGGAGACGTCGATGCGGATCTCGAGCGCGCTGGCCCACGAGGAACTGGGCTGGCGGCCGCGCTACCCGAGCGTGGCCGCTGGACTGGCCGCGCGGTGAGGTTCAGCGCGGCGCGCGGGCGGTGACGGCGGCGCGATCGTGGCCGGGGATCAGCTCGATGTCTTCGGGCAGCGCGTGCAGGCGGTGCAGGGTCTCGAAGGCGGCGTCGCGATCGTCGTCGAGCAGGTCACCCGGCAGCGGGGCCTTCTCCCGCAGCAGCTCGACCTGCAGGGTGCTCCACACCGCGTCGCCCGCCAGCAGCACCCGCGACCCGTCGTCGACGGCGAGCAGCACGCCGATGCTGCCCGGCGTGTGCCCGGCCAGGTCGACCAGCACGACCGAGCCGTCGCCGAACAGGTCGTGGCTGCGGGTGAAGGTGAGCACCGGGGGTCCGTCGAGGTCGTAGAGGTCGAAGACGCGACCGCGCAGCGGACCCCTGGCGACCCCCAGCGGGGCCTGCGATCCGCCCATCGCCCACTGGTATTCGACGCCGGGCACCCGGATCGGCACCCAGCCGGGCAGCTCGTAGAGCCCGGCGACGTGGTCCCAGTGCAGGTGCGTCGGCAGCACGAAATCGATGTCGGCGCCGGTCAGCTCGTGCGCGGCGAGCACCTCGCTCAGGCCGCGCACCGGCTGATCGGGCGCGACCAGCAGCGGGACGGGGAACGGCAGCTCGGGCAGCACCCGCTCGTGCACACCCGCGCAGATCGCCGGATCGACCAGGAAGGTGGCCGACGGGTGCCGCACCAGGAAGGTCGACATGGTCAGCGGCGTCGACCGCAGCGTCCGCGCGCCCTCGGCGACGATCGCTGTGGGCGCGGACATCTCGGCCTGGACGAGCGCGGTGAGGGCGACGGTCGCGCGCGCCTTCGGCAGCGGCGCCGACTCGAGCGCGGCCAGGAACGCGTGGTCGGCGGGACGCGGCCACAGCAGCCGCGGCACCGTCGCGACGACAGCGACACAGCAGGCGAGAAGCGTCGATAACATCGTCCTGCGCTCACCCATAGTTGCCACCGTAGGCGATCGCCCACAACCCGACCACCGCGTACTTTTCGGGGCCGGGCGCCCGGATACCGATCGCGCAAACAAACGACAACATCCAGCGACTCTCCCGCTAACCGGGCACCAGCGGCGGATGATGATTCGATGGCAGACCAAATCATCCAGGTGCAGTGGAAGGCCACCCCGGAGGAACACGACTACCCGGCCGCCGCCGACTATCTCGAGCTGCTCGGCGACGCGACGGTGGTCGAGGCGATCGTCGCCGATCTCCGCAGCGCGCCGGTGGTCGTGAAGAAGGCGAAGGACATCCTGCGCGCCTCCCAGCTCGAGGCCCTGACCCCGGACAACCCGCACGTGCGCAAGGACCTGCTCAAGATCAACGAGGGCAAGAAGCTCTCGCCGATCCTGCTGGTCCGCGGTGACTGCCGCAAGAACGTGCCGATGCTGATCGCCGACGGGTACCACCGGGTCTGCGCGCTCTACTTCGCCGACGAGAACGCCGAGATCCCCGCCAAGATCGCCGCGATGCCGTGACCTTCGCGACCCTGGCGCTGATCGTCGCGCTCGGGGTGATCGGGCCACTGCTCGCGCTGCCGAAGCGGCTGCATCTGCCGGTCATCCTCGGCGAACTGCTGGCCGGGATCATTTTCGGCACGACGGGTTTGCAGATCCTGGACGCGAGCGATCCGATCTTCATGTTCCTGGCCGACATGGGATTCGCGCTGGTGATGTTCGCGGCGGGCACGCACGTGCCGGTGCGCGACCCCGCCGTGCGCGGCGCGCTCGGCGCGGGCGTGGTGCGGGCGGTGCTGGTCGGCGTCGTCGCCGCGGTCGTGGGCTGGGCGGTAGCGCAGGCCGTCGGCATCGGCCACGCCGCGATCTACGCGGTGCTGATGGCGTCGTCCTCGGCGGCGATGGCATTGCCGATCATCGACTCGCTGAAGCTGAGCGGCCCGCCCGTGCTCGCCCTCACCGCGCAGGTCGCCATCGCCGACACCGCCTGCATCGTCGCGTTGCCCCTGGTGATCGATCCGGACAACGCGCTGCGGGCCGCGATCGGCGCGGTGGTCGTCGCCGCCTGCGCCGGCGTGATGTTCCTGATCCTGCGGTATCTGGAGAAGACCGGCGCGCGGCGGCAGGTGCACGAGGTGTCCGAGGAACGCAAGTTCACCCTCGAACTGCGGGTGAGCCTGGTGCTGGTCTTCCTGCTGTGCGGCGTGGCCAGCACGATGCACGTCTCGATCATGCTCGGTGGCTTCGCGGCCGGACTGGCGGTGGCCGGGATCGGCGAGCCCCGGCGAGTGGCCAAGCAGGTGTTCGCGATCAGCGACGGGCTGCTGGCGCCGCTGTTCTTCGTCTGGCTCGGGGCGCGGCTGGATCTGCGCGAGCTGGGTGCGCATCCGGAGCTGATCCTGCTCGGGATCGCGCTCGGCGTCGGCGCGGTCGTGGTGCACTGGACGGCGCGCCTGGTCGGTCAGCCGCTGGCCTACGGCACGCTGGCGGCGGCGCAGATCGGGGTGCCGGTCGCCGCGGTGACGGTGGGCAGTCAGCTGGGCGTGCTGGTGCCCGGCGAGGGGTCGGCGATCATGCTGGCCACCCTGTGCACGATCGGCCTCGCGACGATCGCGGCGAGCAGACTGGCGGCGAAGGCACCGCGTAGCGCTGAGTCAGAGTCGCGCTAGTCGGTACGGCCCATCAGTCGATCCGTTTCGCGGCGTTCGCGTTTCGTCGGCCTGCCCGCGCCGCGCTCGCGCTGCGGGATCGAGGCGAGGACTTCCTTCGGCGGTGGCGGCGGGCTGCGGTCGATCATGCACTGCGCGGCGATCGGTGGTCCGACGCGCTTGTGGATGATCCGCTCGACCACCACGATGCGCTCGAGTCCGGCGTGCCGGATCCGCACCTCGTCACCGAGCTTCACCTGCTGGGCGGGCTTGACGGTGACGCCGTTGATCCGCACGTGTCCGGCGCGGCAGGCTTCCGCCGCGGCCGAGCGCGTTTTGAACAATCGAACCGCCCAGGTCCAGGAGTCCACACGGGCCTGGGTGGTGGAACGTTGTTCTGCGGGGGTCACCCCTTAGACGATACGGCGAGCCGTGACGACGTCGTCGGCGCTGAGGTGGGTGTAGGACACCGGGGTGCCCGACTGCACCGCGTTCAGCAGCTGACCGTTGCCCGCGTAGATGCCGACGTGGCCGCCACCGTTGGTGATGACGATGTCACCGGCCTGCAGGTTGTCGAAGGACACCGGCGCGCCGACGTGCGACTGCTCGAAGCTGGTACGCGGCAGTTCGATACCGGCCTGGCGGTACGCCCACTGCACGAGGCCGGAGCAGTCGAAGCTCGACGGGCCTGCGGCACCCCAGCTGTAGACCGCGCCGAGCTTGGTCCGCGCGGCGTCGAGCGCGACGTTGCCCGCCGACTGCTGCTGCTGGAAGGGGTTGTCGAAGGTGACGCTCGGCAGCTGCGGGGCGGCCTGGCCCTGCGGCGCGACCATCGCCTGAAGCTGCTTCTCCACCTGCTGCGCGGGCTGCTCGAGCTCCGGCGGCAGATCGAAGTTACCGAGGCCGGGAATGTTGATCGTGGCGGCCTGCGAGATCGCGGGCATCGCACCGGTCGTGGCGGCCACCGCACCCATGACGAGGGCACCCTTGACGGAATTCGGCAGACGAGAATCCCGCTGCAAGCTGTGTTTACCCACCGAGACGAGTCTCCCTCTTGCTGCTCCACCACCGGTCGTCGGAATCGCTTGGCGACGACAACTATTCGGCGGTGACTCAATGGCGCCGTTTCTCTGACGAAGCGACAGACTCCACTAAGTCACGAGAAGATTACGGCCTGTGATGGAAGCTGTCCAGCGAAGCACGCAAGTTGTTTTCCCGCATCCACGAAAGCCCTGAACAAGAGCCTTCTCCCCGGCGTGTCGCCACGGGTCACGAGTCGTTACACCCGCGCGCCGATCGTTATCAGCGGTGTCCGTCGCGGCGTCCGAGCGCCCGTTCCAGCTCGGCGACGCGGGTGCGCGCGTCGGCCAGATCGACCTCCAGCCTGCCGACGGCGATCAGCAGCGGACCCAGCGCCATGGCCGACATCGTCTGCAGGTCGTCGGCACCCGGCTCGGAGACGGCGGCGCGCAGGAACACCCGGATCGACTCGGTCAGGTGCGCGTCCGGTGGCAGCCGCAGCGCGTCGAGGTAGGCGGCCGTCGACGTCACCATCGGCTCACCGTGCGCGTTCCGCTGGGGTTCCTCGGCCATGCCACTCCGTTCGTGTCGACTCGGTGTCTCCGGTTCGCTAGCAGTATCTAGGACACAGCCCAGAGTTACCGAGATTCCCCTGCCGATCCGCGCTACGGTTGTCCGGCATGGACCCCGTGCGCAATCCCTACGCTCCCGGCGCCGGCCAACGTCCACCCGAATTGGCCGGGCGCGACAAACAACTGGCCGCCTTCGACATCGTGCTCGAGCGGGTGGCCAGAGGCAGGCCGGAGCGCAGCGTGATGCTCACCGGATTGCGCGGGGTCGGAAAGACCGTGCTGCTCAACCAGCTTCGTTCGGCGGCGATCTCGCGGAGCTGGGGCACCGGCAAGATCGAAGCGCGGCCGGACCAGGATCTGCGCAGGCCGCTGTCCTCGGCGCTGCACATGGCGGTGCGCGCGATCGCGATGGCGCATCGCAATCCCGAACACGTCGACGACTTCCTCGGCATCCTCAAGGCCTTCGCCCTGCGCGCCACCGCCGACAAGGGCATGCGCGAACGCTGGCAGCCCGGCATCGACGTGCCCGCGGTGACCGGCCGCGCCGATTCAGGCGATATCGAGATCGACCTGATCGAGCTGTTCAAGGAGGCGGCGGCGCTGGCCGCCGACATCGGCGTCGGGATCGGCATCTTCATCGACGAGATGCAGGATCTCGGCCCGGCCGACGTGTCGGCGATCTGCGGCGCCTGCCACGAGCTGAGCCAGGACGGCGCGCCGCTGATCGTCGTCGGCGCCGGGCTGCCGCATCTGCCCGCGGTGCTGTCGGCCTCCAAGAGCTATTCGGAGCGACTGTTCAGTTATCACCGCATCGACCGGCTCGACCGGCAGGCGGCCGACCTCGCGCTGATCGCCCCGGCCGAGCGCGAAGAGGTGAAGTTCACCGAGGACGCGCTCGACTCGCTCTACCAGAAGGCCGACGGCTACCCGTATTTCGTGCAGGCCTACGGCAAGGCGGCCTGGGACCAGGCGCCGGACAGCCCGATCACCGCCGAGGACGTCGAGGTGGCCGCGCCCGCCGCCGAGGAGGAACTGGCGGTCGGGTTCTTCGGCTCCCGGTACGAACGCGCGACGCCCGCCGAGCGCGAGTACATGCGCGCGATGGCCGACCTGGCCGGCGACGACGGCCCGGTCGCCACCTCGGCGGTCGCCGCCGAGCTCGGCCGCAAGCCCGCCTCGGTCTCCCCCGCGCGCGACGGCCTGATCAAGAAGGGCCTGATCTACTCGGCCGAGCGCGGCACGATCGGGTTCACGGTCCCGCACTTCGGCCGGTATCTCCGGAGCGTATAGGCCTCTGCCGCTTTCTAGCAGTTTCGACAGAAAGCCGAAGACAACCCTGACGACAATGATCTACGGATTTCTAGCCTGAGAGCTAGATACCCGAAGAATCTCCTGCATAACGGCGAGAGGTCGCCCGGATTCGGTTGCGCATCGGCTGCATAACGCCAGGATTGGCGGGCTAACGGGCCGGAAATCAGAGTCGAAACACTCAGTACGCGGCCCACCTCCCCGGCGGGCCGCGGCCAGCGCTCCAGAACCGCGGGAGGCCGCTATGTCGAAGTCGTTCGCCACCACCGATCTCGTCGGCCGGCGCGCCACCGTCGTCACCGACGACGGTGTGCCGATCGCGGTCCGCACCTTCGGAGCCGCCGACGCCGCGCTGACCGTCGTCTTCGTCCACGGCCACTGCCTGCACACCGAGTCCTGGGCGTTCCTGCGCGAGCACCTGCTCCGGCACTGGGACACCGAGACCAGGATGGTCTTCTACGACCACCGCGGCCACGGCGAGTCCGGCCACGCCGACCACGCGACCTACACCATCGATCAGCTGGCCACCGACCTCGACGCGGTGCTGCGGGCGATCGCGCCGACCGGACCGGTGGTGCTGGTCGGGCACTCGATGGGCGCGATGGTCCTGCTGGCCTACGCCCGGCTGTTCCCCGCGGCGATCGGCACCAGGGTCGCCGGGATCGGGCTGATCGCCGGCGCGGCGGGCGGGATCACCGAGGTCGGGCTCGGCCGGCTGCTCAACCGGCACGCCGTGGCCTCGCTCCAGCACGCGGTGCTGCGCGCACCCCGGGTGATGCAGGCCTCGAAGCGCTTCTCGCGCTGGATCTTCGGGCCGCTGATCCGCGAGGCGGCCACCGGGACGCGCCGGGTGAATCCCCGGGTCGCCGCGGTCGCGACCGCGATCCTGAACGAGACACCGCTGCTGACGATGTCGGGGTTCCTCAGCTCGCTGCTGACCTTCGACGAGGCGCGCACCCTGGCCCGGCTGGGCGACCTGCCCGCGCTGGTACTGGCAGGCTCGGCCGATCTGATGGTGCCGTTCACCCACTCGGTGGTGCTGGCCTCACAACTGGCGGGCGCCGAGCTGGTGCGGATCGAGGGGGCGGGACACAGCGTCATCCTCGAGCGCGCCGAGGAGGTCGCGGGGTCGATCGCGGCGCTCGTCGAACGCGCCGCGGCGGGGGTCCGCAAGCACTACGCGGTCGCGGGCTGAGACCCGGAGTTACCGGACGGCAATCGCGCGATCCGGGCCAACTTCGGGCGCAAACCGAAAAGCTCGGTTATTGTGGTGGAGATCACGTTGTGTGGTGAGTCACACGGCTCGGTGCAGTGCGGCCCGGGAGTTCACGGGCGTGCCAGGTGATCCGACGAGTCGGTATGCCCGCCATATACACAGGAGGTAACGATGACACGCAGCGATATCGCGGAACTGCGCTACGCGGTCGGCCAACTCCGGCAATCGATCGGCGCACTGCGCTCCAACTACGGCGACGCGGCCACCGTGCGCCGGCTGGAGAACGACCTGGAGCGGCTCGTCATCGATGCCGAGGAGTTCGAGCAGGCGCCGCCGCCGGAGCTCGCCGTCCCACGCAGGTCCGAACCGATCTACGTACCGGACAGCAAGTCCGACGAGGCCGCCTGGATGGGCGCTCAGGACGAGGGCCTGGGCTTCCACTCCCGGCCGAGAACCAAGTAAACAGTCAGACCTGTTCACCGGCGCGGCGGTCCTGCCACCCAGGGTCGCCGCGCCGACCCCTGTCAGGCGCGATGCCTGCCGAACCGGCGCCCGGGACGGACACCGTGGAACCTGGCGCCGCGCGGGGTCTCCGTCGGCTCGTCGGAATCGGCCGATTCGAACAGCGCCGCGATGCCGTGGTCGTGGCCGAGCGCGATGGCCTCCAGGCCGTAGCGGCCGCCGGTGCGGCCCAGCTCGTGCAGCATCGTCGTCATGATCCGCAGGCCGGTGGCGCCGACCGGGTGCCCGAGGGCGATATCGGAGCCGTTCACATTCAGCCGGTCGTGCGGGTCGATCTCCCATTCGGTGGCCAGGGCGAGCACCTCCACCGCGTAGCCCTCGTTGATCTCGAGCAGGTCGACCTCGTCGAGCGAGCAGCCGGTGCGGGCCAGCAGCTTCGCCACCGCGGGCGCCGCGCCGAGCGCCGGGCCCTCGCTGTCGCAGCCGGCGGCGGCCCAGCCCGCCAGGAACGCCATCGGGATCAGGCCGAGGTCGGCCAGCCGGTCCTCGGCGACGACCAGGCAGGCCGACGCGCCGAGCCGGTGCGTACTCATATTGCCCACGGTGACGACACCGTCGGCGAGCAGCGGCCGCAGCCCCGCCAGTGTGTGCGTCGACAGGTCGTCGCGCACGCCCTCGTCCCGGCGGATCTGATGCTCGAGCGACCCCGCGGCGACGCCGACCGGCACCACCTCGGCGCCGAACGCGCCCTGCCGCCAGGCCCGGGCCGCCTTCCGATGACTCGCCACGGCGAACTCGTCGGCGGCATTGCGGTCGATGCCGTAGTAGTGCGCGAGCCGCTCGGCGTTGTGCAATCCCTCCCGGCCACCCGGCAGCCCGGCCTGCGCGGGCGCGCACTCGACGCCGCCGGCCACCACCACATCGGCCGCGCCGGTCTGCACCATCATCGCCGCGGTGATCACCGCCTGTAAGCCGCTGCCACCGTGCCGGTCGGTGAGGAAACCGGGCACCGCGAACGGCAGCCCGGCACCGCGCGCGGCCAGCGCGCCGATCGCGGGCACGTCGGAGAGACCGCCGTCGACACAGGCCATCGCGACGTCCTCGATGCGTAGCGGGTCGATCCCCGAACGCTCGATCACGGCCGAGAGGACCGTGGTCGCCAACCACTCGGCGGGCATCCCGGACAGCGCACCGCCCTCCACGCCACTCGGCGTGCGGACGGGCGCCACGATCGCGGCTCTTCTCATCGTCACAGGGCACCACAGGTTTGTTGCACGGGCGTGACCGGCTGTCACGGGAGTTATTGCTGTGACAGAGATCACCGGAGGGTGAAACGGTCGGTTGAGTGAGACCCGGCTCGAGCGGCCAGAACACAGGCGTATGGTGCTCCACATCACAATCCATCGCGGTGGGGAATGATCAACCGCCGCACGGCCTAGATCAGCGAGGCATCCACCGTGAGTGCCGCACCGACCACCAGCCCGTCGTCCGGGACGGGCGTGTTCAGCAAGACGAGGGCCCGCATCGCCGCGCGGACCCTGCGCACCGACCGCTGGTGGCTGCCACCACTGCTCACCGCGATCGGACTCGGCGCCTTCATCGTCTACGCGACGATCAGATCCTTTGTGCGCACGGCCTATTGGGTGCCGCAGTACCACTATCTGACGCCGTTCTACTCCCCCTGCCTGAGCGACTCCTGCGTCCCCGGCTCGAGCCACTTCGGCACCCCGTTCGGCGAGCTGCCGATGTGGATCCCGCTCGGCTTCGTGGTGCTGCCGTTCCTGCTCGGCTTCCGGCTGACCTGCTACTACTACCGCAAGGCCTACTACCGGTCGGTGTGGTTCTCCCCGCCCGCCTGCGCCGTCGCCGAACCGCACGCGCGCTACACCGGTGAGTCGCGGCTGCCGCTGATCATCCAGAACTCGCACCGCTACTTCTTCTATGTGGCGCTGGTGGTCTCGCTGATCAACACCTACGACGCGATCACCGCGTTCCACGGGGAGACCGGCGGTTTCGGCTTCGGCCTCGGCAACATCGTGCTGCTGGTCAACGTGATCCTGCTGTGGGCCTACACGCTGTCGTGCCACTCGTGCAGGCACATCGCGGGCGGCAGGCTCAAGCACTTCTCCGCCCATCCGGTGCGGTACTGGTTCTGGACCCAGGTCTCCAAGCTCAACACCCGCCACATGGCGCTGGCCTGGACCACCCTCGGCACCCTCGTGCTCACCGACTTCTACGTGATGCTGGTTGCCAGCCAGACCATTTCGGACCTGCGGTTCGTCAACTGAATCGCGTCGACTCCAGGAGCTAGTTCGAATGTCAGATGTGGAACGGCACGACTACGACGTCGTGGTGATCGGGGCGGGCGGCGCCGGGCTGCGCGCGGTGATCGAGGCCCGCGAACAAGGACTCTCGGTCGCGGTGGTGTGCAAGTCGCTGTTCGGCAAGGCGCACACCGTGATGGCCGAGGGCGGCTGCGCGGCCTCGATGGGCAATGCCAACGAGAAGGACAGCTGGCAGACCCATTTCAAGGACACCATGCGCGGTGGCAAGTTCCTCAACAACTGGCGGATGGCCGAACTGCACGCGCAGGAGGCCCCCGACCGGGTGTGGGAGCTGGAAACCTATGGCGCGCTGTTCGATCGGACGCCGGACGGCCGGATCAGCCAGCGCAACTTCGGCGGCCACACCTACCCCCGGCTGGCCCACGTCGGCGACCGCACCGGCCTGGAACTCATCCGCACCATGCAGCAGAAGATCGTCTCGCTGCAGCAGGAGGACTTCGCGGCCACCGGTGACTACGAGGCCAGGATCAAGGTTTTCGCCGAGTGCACCATCACCGAACTGCTCACCGACGACGGCCGGATCGCGGGCGCCTTCGGCTACTGGCGTGAGTCCGGCGGCTTCGTCCTGTTCACCGCGCCCGCGATCGTGCTGGCCACCGGCGGTATCGGCAAGTCCTACAAGGTGACCTCGAACTCCTGGGAGTACACCGGCGACGGCCACGCGCTGGCGCTGCGCTCGGGCGCGACACTGATCAACATGGAGTTCCTGCAGTTCCATCCGACCGGCATGGTCTGGCCGCCGAGCGTGAAGGGCATCCTCGTCACCGAGGGTGTGCGCGGCGACGGCGGCGTCCTGAAGAACTCCGACGGCAAGCGCTTCATGTTCGACTACATCCCGCCGGTGTTCAAGGGCCAGTACGCCGAGACCGAGGCCGAGGCCGATCAGTGGTTGCGCGACAACGACTCCGCGCGCCGCACCCCCGACCTGCTCCCCCGCGACGAGGTCGCCAGGGCGATCAACGAGGAGGTCAAGGCGGGACGCGGCACCGAGCACGGCGGCGTGTACCTCGACATCGCCTCCCGGATGTCCGCCGACGAGATCGTGCGCAGGCTGCCCTCGATGCACCACCAGTTCAAGGAACTGGCCGATGTCGACATCACCGCCGAGCCGATGGAAGTCGGCCCGACCTGCCACTACGTGATGGGCGGCATCGAGGTCGACCCCGACACCGGCGCCGCGGTGGTGCCCGGATTGTTCGCCGCCGGTGAGTGTTCCGGCGGCATGCACGGCTCGAACCGGCTCGGCGGCAACTCGCTGTCGGATCTGCTGGTGTTCGGCCGCCGGGCCGGACTCGGCGCGTCGGCCTACGTCCAGCAGCTCACCGACCGGCCCGCACCCGCCGAGACCGATATCGAGGCAGCGGCGAAAACCGCTCTCGCGCCGTTCGATCCACCCGCCTCGGGCACGGGCGAGAACCCGTACACCCTGCACAGCGAGTTGCAGCAGACGATGAACGACCTGGTCGGCATCATCCGCAAGGAACACGAGGTGCGCGAGGCGATCGAGAAGCTGGCGCAGCTGCGGGCCAGGTACGCCGAGGTGACCGTCGAGGGGAAACGGCCGTTCAACCCCGGCTGGCACCTGGCGCTCGACCTCGCCAACATGCTGCTGGTCAGCGAATGCGTCGCCGAGGCCGCGCTGCTGCGCACCGAGAGCCGCGGCGGCCACACCCGTGACGACCACCCCGGCATGAACCCGGACTGGCGCAACAAGCTGCTGGTCTGCGCGGTCGACCCGGCCACGCGGGATCGACAGGTCCCGGCGGTCACCGTCACCCCGGCCGATCAGACGCCGATGCGCGATGACCTGCTCGCCCTGTTCGAGCTGAGCGAACTCGAGAAGTACTACACCGAGCAGGAATTGGCCGAACATCCGTCGGCCGGCTCGACCGAGGGAAAGGCGTAGCGATGGGGTACGACGCCCGGTTCCGGGTCTGGCGCGGTGATCTCGACGGCGGTGGCCTGGAGGACTACACGGTGCTGGTGAACGAGGGCGAGGTGGTGCTCGACATCATCCATCGCCTGCAGGCCACCCAGGCACCCGACCTCGCGGTCCGCTGGAATTGCAAAGCGGGCAAATGCGGTTCGTGTTCGGCGGAGGTGAACGGCAGGCCGCGGTTGCTGTGCATGACGCGGATGTCGACTTTCACCCAGGACGAGGTGATCACGGTGACGCCGATGCGCACCTTCCCGATCATCAAGGATCTCGTCACCGACGTCTCGTTCAACTACGAGAAGGCAAGGGAGATCCCGTCTTTCATGCCACCGGCGGACCTGAAGCCCGGCGATTACCGGATGAAACAGGTCGATGTGGAGCGCTCGCAGGAGTTCCGCAAGTGCATCGAGTGCTTCCTGTGTCAGAACACCTGTCACGTGGTCCGCGATCACGAGGACAACAAACCCGCCTTCGCGGGCCCGCGCTATCTGATGCGCATCACCGAACTGGAGATGCACCCGCTCGACACCGCCGATCGCCGTGAAATGGCACAGGAGGAAGCGGGTCTGAGCTATTGCAATATCACCAAATGTTGCACCGAGGTGTGCCCGGAACACATCAAGATCACCGACAACGCGCTCATTCCGTTGAAAGAGCGCGTTGTCGATCGCAAATACGACCCGATTGTCTGGCTCGGCAACAAACTGTTCCGCCGGTAGGCGGCGACGCCGCGGGGTACGTGCTCTGCGTACCCCGCGCGTCACTGTCTACAGCACGGCGACAGTCCCCATCGCGACCAATCCGACCAGTAATCCGATGAACAGCGCCGAGAGAAACGAGCCGGTGAGCACATAGATCCCGATCGCCGATACCGCGAACAGCAGTATCACGATCAGGCGCTCGACCCCGTCCTCAGGCGCCAGCCTCCGGTACCGGGGTGGCATTTTCTTCAACCCTCGGTCCATATACCTGGGCTACCCGCCGCGTCTTGATCCAAACGTGATCAAGGGCGATCGAACTCGCCGTCGTGCACGCCCGCGGTGAACGCGGTCCACTCGCTCGGGGTGAAGATCAGCACCGGACCGTCGGGATTCTTGCCGTCGCGCAGCGCCACGTACCCGTCGGGCAGCATGGCGACCTCGACGCTGCTGCCCTCCCCCGCCGTCCCGGCGCGCAGCCAGGTCGCGCCGGTGGTGTCGATGGTGCGCTTGCTGTTCACCGCGCGCCCAGAGCGCAGGCGAACGCGCCGTTGTCGATGCCCTGGGTGAAGGCGTCCCAGCTCGGGCCGTCGAAGACCAGCGCCGGCCCCGCCGGGTTCTTGCTGTCGCGCACGCCGACGCGTCCGCCGAACAGGAACGCCACTTCGACGCAGTCCTTGCCAGCGCCGCTGCGCGTGCTCTTGAACCAGTGTGCGTCGACGAGATCGAAACTCATGCCACATACTCCTTCGCGACCTGCCGCAGCAGGTGTCTACTCGGTTGAATATCCAGCGCATGACGCTGGAGGCACTCGTGAGCCCGGTCGTACCTTCTGACATCCGCGCGTCGTTCCAGGTAGAGATCGCCGGTGAAGCCTTCGGCGTACACCACCGGTGGTTCGACCGGTTGCCCCTTGCTGTCGGTGCCGAACTCGAGAACCGTGAAAGGTCCGGTGGAGACTCCGAGTGGAACACCGGCGGCAAACGGCAGGATACGCAGTGTCACATTGCTTCGGGTGCTCGCGTCGGCAAGATGTCGCAACTGCGCAGCCATCACCTTTGCATCACCGACGATGCGATGCAATACCGATTCGTGCAGAACCACATCGATCTCGGCGGGCGAATGCTTGCGGGTGATCAAGGCCTGCCGTTGCAGCCGTAACGCGACCCGGCGATCGAGCTCGTCCACCGAATCCTTGGGATAGCCCAGTTGATTCAGCGCACGCGCGTAGTCGGCCGTCTGGAGCAGACCGAGGACCAATTCGGACTGATAAGCCCGCAGCCGATGCGCCGAGGCCTCCAAACCCACATAGACATCGAAGTTTTCGGGAATCAGATCGCCGTAGGCGTGCCACCAGCTCTTGACGGCCGCCTGCTGCGCGAGGCCGGTCAGGCCCTCGGCGAGATCGTCCGGGATGCCGTAGATCCGGCACAGCTCGTGGATGTCGATCGTCCGGATCCGGTCGGCCTGGCCCTTTTCCAGGCGCTGCAACGTACTGGCGCCCCATTCCATCAACTTGGCGGCCTCGGCGATGGTCAGACCCGCCTGGGTCCGCCAGTCGCGCAGATAGCGGCCGAGCTGACGGCGCGGCAGCGTCGAGGAGACTCCTGCCGCCGGTCCACCCGCTCCGGTCGATGCGTTCGCTGCCACAGCCCCACTCCTTCTGTGCTCGCAACCCGCCACAGCCCACAGCCCCGCCTATGGCGGTGGATTTCGTCCACTATGGGGAATCCTGCACTCCCCGTTGGATGCCGTGCTGGGAATTCGCCGCTAAATATCGGGATCGGCGCGTACCGGACGTTAGCCGAACGGTTGCGTGCTCTCCTGGAGACATGCAATTGAGCGATGTGAACATGCATATTGCCGCTGCACTACTCGGTTGCGGCACCGATCCGGGCCCGATGGACGCCGAACAAGCCCATGCCGCAATGCAATTGCACCTCGACTGCACGGTCGACGAGTGCCGGGTCCGCCGCAGGGCGCGCACCACCCTCGTCGACGCCGGGCACTGCGTGCTCGACCAGCGCGCGATCCGCTAGCGGTGCCGATGGTCGGTGATCGGCGTGCGCGGCCCGAACTTCGGTTTGTGCGCCTGCCCGCTCAGCGCGAGCAGGCGCACCGCGCGGTAGCGATGCGGCCGTAGCGGTTCCAGGTACTCGATCATCGCGTCGTCGTCGATCGGCTTGCCGAGCAGGCTCCAGCCGACCGTCGCGGCGAGGTGGTAGTCCCCGACCGACAGCGCGTCGGCGTCGCCGAAGGCGCGCTGCGCGGTCTCGGCAACCGTCCAGACACCGATGCCGGGCAGGCTGCGCAACCGTCGCGCGGCCTCGGCGGGCGACAACTCCGCGGTGCGCTCGATCGAGTCGGCCACCCTGGCCGCGCGCACGATGGTCTGCGCCCGCTGCGGGCCGACATTGGCCCGGTGGTACTTCCACGACGGGATGCGCCGCCAGGTCTCGGCGTCGGGGGCGACCATCAGCCCGGCCGGCGCGGGTCCCGGCGCCGCGGTGCCGAACTCACGCACCAGGCTCCGCCAGGCCGCGAACGAGGACTTGGTGTGCACCTTCTGCTCGAGGATCGCGGGCACCAGTGATTCGAACACCAGCCCGGTCCGCAGCATCCGCAGGCCGGGCACCACGCGATGGGCTTCGACCAGCTTGGGATGCTCGGGCGCGAAGTCGGCCAGGTCTTCCTCGAGGCACAGCATGCGGTCCAGCCCGGCCAGGAACTCCGCCGCGCCGGGGCCCCAGGCGCGCGCCTGCGCGCCGTCGCGGCCGTCCTGGACGAGTCGATAGGTGACCACCCCGGACGGCATCCGGGAGGCGTGCCAGTGCGCGCCAGCGGCGTCGACGTGGTGGCACGGATCGCCGCCACCGCGCCGCAGCGGCACGACGGTGAGCCCGACGTCGAACGGTCGGCTCGACCGGACGGTCCTGGACAGCCCGGCCGTCGTCAGGCCGGGGTCGAGGGTCTGATCGCGCACCAGACCATTGTGCGCGACTGCTATCGCGACGATGCCCATTCGTAATATTCGCCACGTTCACTGCGATGTAGGGCTTGTTGGCAAACAGCCGGCATCCCATCGATGCAGGAGGTACCCCGATGATCACCAACGCACTCAACTGGCTGCTGGCGGCGTGGGGCAGCGGATCGGCGGGCAGCTCGGGGTACCACATCGCGCCAGGCACCTTGCCCGGCGGTAGCTGAGGGTCGGGCGCCGGTCAGCCGCCGAGCAGGAACGTCGCCAGGGGCACTCCCCGGACGTTCGCCAGCTGCTCCGCCTGCGTCCGGCAGGAGAAGCCGTCCGCCAGGAACGTCGTTCCGTCCGGGGCGGCGCGCAGGGCTGGGAGCAGGGCGCCCTCGGCGACCGCGACCGACACCTCGTAGTGCCCCTGCTGCATGCCGAAGTTGCCGGCCAGCCCGCAGCACCCGGCCAGCTCCTCGACGCTGACGTCCATCGCGGCCAGCAGCTCGCGCTCCGCCGCGAACCCGCCGACGGCGTGCTGATGACAATGCGGCTGCACCACGACCCGCTCCCCCGTACGTCGTGGCGGCCGCCATCCCGGCTGGTCGACGAGGAACTCGGCCAGCGTCCGAACCGCGCCGGCGACCCGCGCCGCCCGCGGATCCTCGGCCAGCAGTTCCGGCAGGTCGGACCGCAGGGCGGCGGTACACGACGGTTCGAGCCCGACGACGAGTCCACCCGCGGCCGCGTGGCCGGCCAGCGCCGCCACGGTGGCCCGCAGCCGAGCGCGCGCGCCGTCGAGCTGCCCGGTGGTGATCCACGTCAATCCACAGCAGACCCGGGCCGTGGGGATGTGAACCCGATAACCGAGCCCTTCGAGCAGCACCGTCGCGGCGATCGCGTTCGCCGGAGCGAAGGTGTCGGTGAAGGAATCCACCCACAGCAGCACCGTGCGCTCGCTCCCCGCCGCCGGCCCGGTGGCGGCGGGCGTCAGTGCGTCGCTCGTGGTCGCGCGGGTGTCGGTGCGGGAGGGCGGGAGCAGGTGGTGGTGGCGGGTGCGCGCAAGGGCGGTGACCGTGGGTTCGGTGCGGTGGTTGCCACCGATGTCCTGCCAGATACGACGGAATGGCGTCGGTGCGAGGACCGGTGCTTCGCGGCGGGGATCGATGCCGACCGCGCGCATCGTGGTCCGTCGGAGCAGGGGGCGGGCGGCGAGGGCGTTGGCCAGGCGCGGGAAGCGTTGGGCGACAAGGAGCCAGCGGGGGAGCTGGCCGAGGATGTAGTGGTCGAGGGGACGGAGGCGGCCTCGGTAGCGGCGGTAGAGGGTCTCGGATTTGTAGGTGGCCATGTCGACGCCTGCCGGGCAGTCCGATCCACAGGCCTTGCAGGACAGACAGAGATCCAAGGACTCCTCGACTGCCGGTGCGCGCCAGTCGAGTTCACCTCGGACGACCTCCTGGAGGACGCGGGCGCGACCTCGGGTGCTGTCCTTCTCGTCGGAGGTCGCCACGTACGACGGGCACATGAAGCCGCCGGAGGCGCGAGTGTCCGCTCGGCACTTGCCGATTCCTACACATCTGTGCACAGCTGTGGACAGATCGCCGGAGTCGTCCGCGAGCGCGAAGCCACCCGCCGAGGTCAGCGGCCGGAGACCGGCGACGCGCAGGTCGGCGTCCACCGGCGCCGGGGCGACCAGCACGCCGGGGTTGAGCACGTCGTCGGGGTCGAACAGCGCCTTGAAACCGGCGAAGGCGGCGCGGGCGGCGGGGGAGTACATCACCGCGAGGAGTTCGGATCTGGCGCGGCCGTCGCCGTGTTCGCCCGACAGCGATCCACCGTGGCGCACCACGAGTTCGGCAGCGTCGAACAGGAAGGACCGGAAGCGCTGCGGCGCTTCGGCGATCGGGAAATCGAGGCGGACGTGGATGCAGCCGTCGCCGATGTGGCCGTACAGCAGCCCGTCGACCTCGTACTCCGCGGTGAGCGAGGCGAATTCGCGCAGATAGTCCCCGAGCCGGGCGGGCGGAACGGCGGCATCCTCCCAGCCGGGCCAGGCCGGTCGGCCGTCCGGCGTGCGCCCCGCCAGACCGGCACCGTCGGCACGGATGCGCCAGAGTGCCGCCGCCACCGCCGGATCGGTGACGATGCGATGGTCGTCGGCGTTCGCTTCCCGGCACAGCCGCTCGGCCAGCGCGAACGCCTCCGCCGCGCTCGCCCCCGCCGTCTCGACGAACAGCCACCCGCGTCCGCGTGGCAACTCGGGCACGGTGCCCCGATGGGCGCGGACCCGGTCGACCAGACCGGCATCGATGCCTTCCACCGCGATCGGCCCGCAGCCGGTGACGGCGGCGACATCGTCTGCCGCCGTGGCGATATCGGGATAGCCGAGCACCGTCAGCACGGTGGCGGCGGGCAGCGGGGTGAGGTCGATCTCGGCATCGAGCAGTAGTCCACAGGTGCCCTCGGTGCCGACGAGTGCTTTCGCGATCGACGAACCGCGTTCCGGTAGCAGGTGTTCGAGTCCGTAGCCGGACGCCTGCCGATCGAATCGGCCCAGCTCGGTGCGCAGCACGGCGAGGTTGGTCGTGGTGAACCCGGCCAGGCCGGGGACGACGCCGAGGTCGTTTGCGAGCACCCGCTCGACGCCCGTCCCGTCGACGACCCGCAGCGACCGCACCCGATCGGAGGTGCGCCCCCAGGCCAGTGCGTGCGGTCCACACGCGTTGTTGCCGATCATCCCGCCCAGCGTGCAGCGGTCCTGGGTGGACGGGTCGGGCCCGAACCGCAGCCCGTCGGGCCGCAGCCGTCGCTGCAGGTCGGACAGCACGACCCCCGGCTGGACCAGGGCCGTGCGCGCCTCGGGATCGACCGCGAGCACGGCCCGCATATGCCTGCTGAAGTCGAGCACGATCCCGCGACCAACGGCATTGCCCGCCACCGAGGTGCCCGCCCCACGGGCGGTCACCGGCAGCCCGTGCTCGCGGGCGAAGACAACGGTCGCGGCGACGTCGGCGTCGTGGCGGGGGAACACCACCAGCGTCGGCCGGACCCGGTAGTTGGAGGCGTCGGAGGCGTACTCGGCCCGGCGGCGGACCGACGCGTCGACCGCGCCGTCGACCCGGCCGCGCAGGGCATCGGCCAGCAGCTCCGCACTCCGGTCGTCGTCCACCCGACCAGCCTAATCAGCACATGTCCGGCCCACTTTCGCTGTCGGCGGAACGGGCGACCCCGGGAAAGTATTTGCGGTCAACCTCTGTTGAGGTTTTAGTGTCGGTGGGCAGGAGTTCGATGGGCGGGGAGCGAAGAGGAGTACGGCAGTGAGTATCGAATCGGTGGCCTACAGCCAGATGTACCGGCGGATGAACGCGCCCGAGGAGGAGCGGCCGTTCAGCCTGTCCACCGCGCGGCGCATTCTGCGTTTCGCCGAGGCTCACTGGCGCCGGATCTCGGCGTTCCTGCTGCTCAGCATCGTGGCCGCGGTGCTCGGCGTGGCGACGCCGGTGCTCGCCGGTCGCGTCGTCAACGACATCGTCGGCGGCTCGGCGCCGCGCACGGTGGTCCTGCTCGCCCTCGTCATCGCGGGCCTGGCGGTGCTCGACGCCGGGCTCGGCATCGTCATCCGGTGGCTGTCCGCCCGGATCGGCGAGGGCCTGATCCTGGACCTGCGCACCGCCGTGTTCGACCACGTGCAGAAGATGCCGGTCGCGTTCTTCACCCGCACCAGGACCGGCGCGCTGGTGAGCAGGCTCAACAGCGATGTGATCGGCGCGCAGCGCGCGTTCAGCGACACCCTGTCGGGCGTGGTCACCAACCTGGTCACGCTGGCGCTCACGCTGGCGGTCATGCTCAGCATCTCCTGGCAGATCACCCTGCTCGCGCTCGTGCTGCTGCCCGTGTTCGTGATCCCCGCGCGCCGGGCCGGTAACCGCCTGGCCGCCATGCAGCGCGAGGCCGCCCAGCTCAACGCCGCCATGAGCACCCAGATGACCGAGCGCTTCTCCGCACCGGGCGCCACCCTGGTGAAGCTGTTCGGCAGGCCGAAGCAGGAGTCCGCGGAGTTCGCCGTGCGCGCCACCCGGGTCCGTGACATCGGCGTGCGCACCGCCATGCTCCAGACCACCTTCGTCACCTCGCTCACCCTGGTCTCCGCGCTGGCCTTGGCCCTGGTCTACGGCCTCGGCGGCTGGTACGCGCTGCGGGGCAGCCTCGACGCCGGTTCGGTCGTCGCCCTGTCGCTGCTGCTGACCCGCCTCTACACCCCGCTCACCGCACTGGCCAGCGCGCGCTTGGAGATCATGTCGGCGCTGGTGAGCTTCGAGCGCGTGTTCGAGGTGCTGGACCTGAAGCCGCTGATCGAGGACGCGCCCGGCGCTGCCCCGGTCGCGGACGGTCCGGTCGCGGTGGAGCTGGACGGGGTGAACTTCGGCTACCCCTCGGCCGACAAGGTGTCGCTGGCCTCGCTGGAGGACGTGGCGACCCTGGACACCAGGGGCGGGGTCGAGGTGCTGCACGAGGTGTCGCTGCGCGCCGAGCCCGGTCAGCTGATCGCCCTGGTCGGCTCCTCGGGTGCGGGCAAATCGACCATCGCCCAGCTGGTTTCGCGCCTCTACGACGTCGACTCCGGCGCGGTCCGGCTCAACGGCACCGACGTGCGGGAGCTGACCACCGAGTCGATCCAGCGCACGGTCGGCCTGGTCACCCAGGACGGCCACCTGTTCCACGACACGATCCGGGCGAACCTGCTGCTGGCGCGGCCGGAGGCCACCGAGGACGAACTGTGGGACGCGCTGCGCCGGGCCCGGCTCGGCGAGCTGGTCGACTCGCTCACCGACGGCCTCGACACCGTCGTCGGCGAGCGCGGCTACCGGCTCTCCGGCGGTGAACGGCAGCGCCTGACCATCGCGCGGCTGCTGCTCAAGCAGCCCCGCGTGGTGATCCTCGACGAGGCCACCGCCTCGCTGGACTCCACCTCCGAAGCGGCGGTGCAGGAAGCGCTCACCGAGGCGCTGCAGGGCCGGACCGCCCTGGTGATCGCGCACCGGCTCTCCACGATCCGCTCCGCCGACCAGATCGTGGTGCTCGAACAGGGCCGGATCGTCGAGCGCGGGACGCACGCCGACCTGCTCAACGCCGACGGCCGCTACGCCGAGCTCTACCGGACCCAGTTCGCCGAGGACCCGGTCGCCGTCACCACCGCGGCCTGACCAGCGCGCACGCCGGCCCCGCCCTCAGGCGGGGTCGGCGTGCCGCAGCGCGGTGACGATGGCCAGCGTCGGCGACCGGCCCGCCTCGGTGTGGCTGAGCATCGCGTACTCGGCCAGCCGTTCGTCACCGGAGGAGATCGCCTCGATGAGATGGCGATGCTCGTCGCGCTGTTCCTCGGTGTCGCGGTCGGCGGTGAGGAAGAACAGCCAGGCCATCCGGGCCAGGATGGTGCGCATCAGCTGGGTGAGCAGGCTGTTGCCGGACAGTTCGACGATCGCGCCGTGCAGTTTCGCGTTGGTCTCGGCGATCCGCAGCGGATCACGAGAGTCAGTGGCCACCTGGGCTTCTCGCAGCGCGGCCCGCAGCGGGGCACTGTCGTGCCCCTGCCGGATGCGGGCGGCCGCGAGCCGGGCGCCGAGCGGTTCCAGCCCGATCCGCACGTCGAACAGTTCCTCGACGGCCGCGCGATCCCAGGAGCGGACGACCGCGCTGCGCCGGGGGAGCGCGCTGACGATGCCGTCGAATTCGAGCAGCGCCAGCGCCTCACGCACCGGCAGCCGCGACGTGCCGAGCATCGCGGCGACGCGGGCCTCCGGTAACTTCTCGCCTTCCCGGTATACCCCGGTGATGATGTTGCGCCGAAGTTCGTCGTAGATCCGCCGGGTCTGGGAGGTGTCGTCGACGGCTTCCGCCGGGCGACGTTGGTCTCGGGCCACGGAGTAAGTCTACGAATATATCGTTGGTCGACTGTTGTTTCGTCTGGTCACACACCGGCGCACGCCATACCGCCGCCGGATCCGCGCGCGGACAATGGCTGAAAAACGCCTACTGACCACGAAATATATATCTTTTCGACCAGCCCCATCATTCACCGGACCGAAACGTGCGGAACACGAGCGGGATACACCCGAATCCAATTCTGTATACCGATTCATCATCGGCCACAGAGAGGATGCGAGTTGGCCGTCTATCTCCTCCGCCGCTTCGCGCAGGCGGTGATCACCGTTTTCGCCGTCATCTCGCTGGCGTTCCTGCTCGGCAGGCTGACCGGAAGTCCCGCCGCGTCGCTGCTGCCCGAGACCGCGAGCGAGGCCGACATCGCGGCGCTGAACCACGAACTCGGCTTCGACAAGCCGCCGCTGACCCAGTTCCTCGACTACCTCACCGGCATCCTGTCCGGCGATTTCGGCGACTCCTACCAGCAGACCGGCACCTCATCGATGTCGCTGGTCCTGCAGCGCCTGCCCGCGTCCCTGCAATTGGGTGTCGCCGGCTTCGCGATCGGCCTTGCGCTGGCCTTCGCCGTCGTGCTCGCCGTTCATCTCAGTGGTCGCTGGTCGCTGCGCGGGGTCGCGCTCGGGATCGGCGCGGCCCGACTCGCGGTGCCGGACTTCCTGTTCGGACTGCTGCTGGTCCTGGTGTTCTCGGTGACGCTGGGCTGGTTGCCGTCGCTGGCGGGTGCCGATCCGCTGGCGATCGTGATGCCAGCGGTGACCATCGCGACGGCGCAGTTCGTCGTCTACTCGCGGCTGCTGGACAACTCCCTGGTGTCGGAGAGCGCGCAGGACTACGTGCGCACCGCCTACGCGCGCGGCGAGCGCCGGTCGTCGGTGCTGCTGCGCGATGTGCTGCCCAACGCGCTGCTGCCGGTGCTCACCATTTCGGGAATCACGTTGGGCACCTTGCTCGGCGGGTTGGTCATCGTCGAAAACGTCTTCGCCTGGCCGGGTTTGGGTCAGCTCATGCTCGACGCGGTGTTCAACCGGGACTTCCCGGTGGTCCAGTCCGGGCTGGTGGTGATCGCGACGATCTTCGTGCTCGTCAACTTCGGCATCGACGTCCTCTACGGCGTCATCGATCCGAGGGCGAGGGTCCGGTGAGCCGACCCCGCAACTTCGCCACGCTCGCCGGCGGCACGATGATCCTGGCCGTCGTCCTGTTCTCCCTGCTCTACCCACTGTTCCCCGGCTACGACCCGTACGCGCAGCAACTCGCGTCGGCGTTCGTGCGCCCGTTCACCGACGGGCGCTACCCGCTCGGCACCGATTCGCTCGGCCGCGATCTGGCGAGCAGGCTGGCGCTGGCCGGGCGGATCACACTCGGGCTGGTCCTGGTGATCGTGGTGGTCAACGCGCTGATCGGGATGGCGATCGGCACGGTCTCGGGCTACTTCCGCGGCCTCACCGACAACGTGCTGATGGGCGTGGCCGACGTGCAGCTCGCGGTGCCGATGACGCTGGTGATCATGGCCGTGTCGGCCATTCGCGGCCCGAGTACCGCGCTGATGGCCACGATCCTCGGCGTCACCTTCTGGGTCGGCTACGCCAGGGTGGCGCGGTCGGTGGCGCTCGGGCTGTCCGGGCGGGACTTCGTGATCGCGCCCAAGCTGCTCGGCGCGCGGTCGGGCTGGGTGATGCGCAAGCACGTCCTCGGGCATGTCACCGCGCCGGTGCTGATCCTGGCCACCGCCGATCTCGGGAACGTGCTGATCATGATCTCGTCGTTCGACTATCTCGGCCTCGGCGTGCAACCGCCGACGCCGAGCTGGGGCCTGATGATCACCGACGGGCAGAAGTACCTGCGCCAGGCCCCGTATCTGACGATCGTGCCCGCCGTCGCCCTGCTGCTCGTGATCGGCGGAACCCTGCTGGCCAGCAGGCGATTCACCGACGAGGGGCAGGGGCTGCGCCGGGTCAGGCGGGCACCGCGCGGCCGTCGCGGCGCTCTCGCGAAGGAGGTTGCCGCATGAGCGCGCTGTTGGAGATCACCGATCTCACCGTGGGTTACGCGACGGCGACGGGGGAGCGGGTCGTGCTCGTCGATTCGGTGAGTCTGACCCTGGCCGAGGGCGAAGTGCTGTGTCTCGTCGGCGAATCCGGGTCCGGCAAGTCGGTGACCATGCTCGCCGTGCTCGGCCTGCTGCCCGCACCGCTGGAGATCTTCGCCGGCAGTGTGCGTTTCCGCGGCGCCGAGCTCGTCGGCGCCGACGACGAGACGCTGCGGCGGCTGCGCGGCGCCGAGCTCGGCATGGTCTTCCAGGACCCGATGACCACGCTCAATCCGGTCCGCCGGGTCGGCACCCAGATCGGTCGGGCGCTCGCGGTCCACCAGCGGCTCGACGCCACGACGCGCAAGCAACGGGTCGTCGAACTGCTCGCCGCCGTGGGCATTCCGCAGCCGGCCGAGCGGGCGAAGGCCTACCCGCACCAGTGGTCGGGTGGCATGCGGCAGCGCGCGGTGATCGCCATGGCCATGGCCAACGATCCGGCGGTGCTCATCGCCGACGAGCCGACGACCGCCCTCGATGTGACCATCCAGGCGCAGCTCATGGAGGTGCTGGCGCAGGCCCGTGCCCGCAGCGGCGCGGCGATGGTGCTGATCACGCACGATCTCGGGCTGGTCGCCCAGTACGCCGATCGGGTGGCGATCATGTACGCGGGCCGGGTCGTCGAGTCCGGCACCGTCTGGCAGATCTTCGACGACGCCACCCACCCGTACACGCGGGGACTGCAACGCAGTCTGCTCGGGCAGTCGGGCAGCGCCCGTGCCTATGCCATTCCCGGCTCGCCGCCGTCGCCGACGCGACGTCCGGCCGGATGCGGCTTCGCCCCGCGCTGCGAGTTCGCCGGGAAGACCGGCGAATGCGATACCACGGCACCGGTTCTCGTGCCGCTGGCCACCGGCCGCGCGGTGGCCTGTCCGCCCGCGGTCGAGTCCGTATCGATCGAACAGGACCTCTCCGCATGACGACGATCGACGAGCCAGAGGACGTCATCCGCGTCGACGGGCTGGAGGTGAGCTTCACCAGCAGGCGCGGCCTCCTCGGCAAGCGCAGGCTCCGCGCCCTCGACGGCGTGAGTTTCGCGGTCCGCCGGGGCGAGACCTTCGGCCTGGTCGGCGAATCCGGCGGCGGCAAGTCGACGCTGGTCCGCACGCTCTTCGGCATCAACACCCCGAGCGCGGGCTCGATCCGCGTCCTCGGCCACGACCTGGCGACCCTGCGCCCGCAGGCCAGGCGCGCGCTGCGCAACCGGGTGCAGCTGGTGTTCCAGGACCCGTACTCCTCCCTCGATCCCCGGATGACCGCGCACGACATCGTCGCCGAGCCGCTGCGCATCGCGGGCGGGTACCGCGAGGAGCGCGTGGTGGAACTGCTCGACCAGGTCGGCTTGGGCCGGGACGCGCTGGCGCGCAAGCCCGCCGAGTTCTCCGGCGGACAGCGGCAGCGGCTCGGCATCGCCAGGGCGCTCGCCCCGGGACCGGAGGTGCTCGTCCTCGACGAACCCGTCTCCGCGCTGGACGCCTCGGTGCAGGCCCAGGTGATCAATCTGTTGCGGGACCTGCAGGAACAGCTCGGCCTGTCGTATCTGTTCATCGCCCACGATCTTTCGGTGGTGCGCCACCTGTCCGATCGGATCGCGGTGATGCACCTGGGCAAGCTCGTCGAGATCGGCCCGACCGAAGACGTGTTCACCGGCCCTGGGCACCCGTACACGCGGGCCCTGATCGCCTCGGCCCCCGTGCCCGACCCGCACCGGCGCCGCCGCGACACCGCGACGCTGGTGCGCGGCGAACTCCCCGATGCCGCGAACCCACCGAGCGGCTGCACCTTCCGCACCCGCTGTCCCCTGGCGACGCCCGAATGCGCCTCGCGCGTACCGGAACTCGAACCACTGGGCCGCACCGACCATGTCGTGGCCTGCCTGCGCCCGCTGGCACGCCCGTCGAAAGGAAAACGATGAAACCGATCACCCGCGGTATGGCGACGGGACTCGCCGTCCTCGCGTTCACCACCTTCACCCTCAGCGCCTGCGCACCGGCGGGCACCGACACCGCGTCGGCGAAGACGCTGGTCGTCGGCGCGGTGACCGAACCGACGGACGTCCCCGATCCGATCAGCGACGGCTCGCTGGCCGGCTACAACTACTACTTCGCGACCTTCGACCAGCTCGCCCGCTTCGACAGCGAGGGAGTGATCGGTCCGAAGCTCGCGACCAAGTGGGAGCACAACGCCGACTTCACCCAGTGGACCTTCACCATCCGCGACGACGTGAAGTTCCACAACGGCGAACCGCTGAAGGCCTCCGACGTCGCGTTCACCTACAACAAGATCAAGGCCACCCCGACCGGCGATCCGGCCACCTACATGGAGATGTTCACCTCCGCCGCCGTCGGTCCCGGCAACACCGTGGTGTTCAGTCTCAATGCCCCGTTCTCCGCGTGGCCGACGATCACCACCGGCGTCTCGATCGTGCCCGAATCCGTCTACACCGCACTGGGTTCGGCCGGGTTCGCGGCAGCGCCGGTCGGTTCCGGCCCGTTCGTCTTCGATCACTACACGCGCGGCGTCGAATACGCCGTCAAGCGCAATCCGGACTACTGGGGCGAGAAGGCGGCGCTCGAGGCGGTGACCTTCAAGACGGTGGCCGACGCCGACGCCCGGCTCAACGGTGTGCAGTCCGGCAGCCTCGACATCGCGCTGATCGCGCCGAACCAGGTGTCGGCCGTCGACGGTGCCAAGAGCGTGCACATCGAGTCGCGGGTCTCCAACGGCGTCACCTTCCTCGGCATGAACGCCACGGCGGGTCCGCTGGCCGACCAGCGGGTCCGCGAGGCGATCGCGCTGTCGATCGATCGCGAGGGCATCGTGAAGACCCTGCTGGCGGGCCGCGCGACGGTCGACAATCAGCTGGTCGCCGAGAACGTCGGCGGGTTCGACCCGAAATACCCGGCGCCGGTGCGTGATACCGCCAAGGCCAAGCAGCTGCTGGCGGCGGCGGGCTACCACGGCGCGCCGATCCCGTTCCAGTACGCGACGAACGGGCGCATCCCGCTGAGTTCGGAGATCGCCCAGGCGATCCAGGCCAACCTGGCCGAGGTCGGCATCACCATCACCCTGCAGGGCACCGATCAGAGCAGCCTGTCGCAGATGATCTACACCAAGAAGTCCGCCACCGGCATCTATCTCAACACCTACGCGCCGTCCACCATGGACGGTGACGCGCCCATCGCCTCGATGTTCGGCGGGCAGTGGAACGACTACGCGATGCTGCCGGAGACCCAGGCGCTGGTCGCCAAGACCCGGACCGTCGCCGGGCAGGCCAGAATCGACGTGTACCGCGAGCTGTTCACCCTCAACGACACGAAGGCGCTGCTGATCGGCCTGTACACACCCGACGCCAGCTATGCCGTCGATCCGGCGCTGCGGTGGAAGCCGAGGGC
Organism: Nocardia sp. NPDC003269; assembly: GCF_042888005.1. NCBI lineage: Bacteria > Bacillati > Actinomycetota > Actinomycetes > Mycobacteriales > Nocardiaceae > Nocardia > Nocardia sp. NPDC003269. The sequence goes on along the minus strand of NZ_JBIAPA010000001.1, from coordinate 1,293,467 downwards.
GGACGGGATGATCACCGTCGACGCCGCGACCTTCGGAAAGGACTGAGTCCATGGGAGATTCGCTGCTGCTCACCGACGTGCGTCCGTGGGGCGGCGACCCGGTGGACGTGCTCGTCGAGAACGGGGTGGTCGCCGCGGTGGCCGCCACCGGAACGACGACGACAGCGGCGGAGCGGGTCGACGGCGCGGGCAGGCTCGTCCTGCCCGCCCTGTCCGACGTGCATCTGCACCTGGATTCCAGTCGCCTCGGTTTGCCGTTCCGCGCGCAGACCGGGGCGCCGGGCCGCTGGGGCCGGATCATGAACGACCGGGAGCATTGGCGAACGGCCGAGCGCTCGGTGACCGAACGGGCCTCGTTCACCCTCGCCGTCGCGGTCGCCAACGGCGCCACCAGGATTCGCAGTCACGCGCAGGTCGACGCCGACACCGGGCTCGCGAAGCTCGAGGGCGAACTCGCGGCGCGGGAACGCTACGCCGCGGTCTGCGATGTGGAGATCGTGGCGTTCCCGCAGGTCGGCATCCTGCTCGAACCCGGTGTCGTCGACCTCATGGACGCGGCGCTGTCGGCCGGGGCCGATCTGGTCGGCGGGATGGACCCGTGCGAACTCGACCGCGATCCGGTGCGTCATCTCGACGCGGTATTCGGGCTGGCCGAGAAGCACCAGGCCGGGATCGATATCCATCTGCACGAGGCGGGCGAGCTCGGGCTGTTCACGCTGTCGCTGATCAGCGAGCGGGTGCGGGCGCTCGGGATGACCGGACGGGTGACGATCTCGCACGCGCGCTGCCTGGCCAGTGGCCTGCCCGGGGTGCCCGCCGCGATCGAGCGGCTGGCGGAGTTCGATATCGCGCTGACGCACGCGGCGGGCGCGCAGGGCTGGGCGTTGCCCCTGCTCGAGCTGGCGGCGGCAGGCGTGCGGGTCGGTGTCGGGATGGACGGGCAGCGGGACTACTGGTCGCCCTACGGCAACGGCGACATGCTCGACCGCGCTTGGCAACTCGCCTTCGTCAACGGGTACGGCTCCGATCAGCATGTGGAACACGCACTGGCCGTAGCGACCTGGGGTGGGGCGAGCGTGATCGATCGGAGTCTGCGTCCGCTCGATCTGCGCGACCCGCATCCCGGTTTCGCGGTCGGTGATCCGGCGGAGTTCTTCCTGGTCGACGCGGTGAGTCCGACCGCGGCCGTGATGGATCGGCCCGCCGCGCGGACCGTCATCCACCGGGGCGCCGTGGTTTCCGTCGACACCGCGATCGAGGGTTTCGAGATTCCGGGGCGTTTCGGCAGGGAGGGGAGCTGATGACACGGCGCAGCATTCGAGCGCGGCACGTCCTCGCGTATTCGCCGTTCGACGCCGATGCCGCGGGGAAGTCCGAAGGGCACGTGCTGCTCACCGATGCCGAAGTGGTGGTCGAGGATTCGCGCATCGTGGCCGTGGGGCCGCGCGGCGCGGAACCGGCCGACGAGGTGATCGAACTCGGGGACGCGCTGGTGCTGCCCGGTCTCATCGATCTCGACGCGCTCGCCGATATCGACCACACGATTCTGGATTCGTGGCAGTCGCGTGAGCTGGGCCTCGGCCTGCAATGGTCACGTGACTACGCCACGCATCGACGGCGGGCCGTGTTCGACGCCGAGGAGCGGGCGTTCATCCGCGAATACAGCTTCGTCCAATTGTTGCTGCACGGAGTGACGACGGCGATGCCCATCGCCTCGGAGGTGCACAGCGACTGGGCCGAGACCTTCGACGACGCCGTCGCGATGGCGGAGGCGGCCCAGCGGCTCGGCCTGCGGGTGTACCTGGGGCCCGCGTATCGCTCCGGGGTCAATGTCGTGGACGCGGACGGCACCCGCTCCATCTACTGGAACGAGCGACTGGGCCGCGACGGATTCGACGGTGCGGCACGTTTTCTCGACTGGGCGGCCGAGCGCGGATCCGATCTCGTGCACGGCGCGCTGCTCCCGTGCCGGATCGAGACACTGACCGAGGAGCTGATGCGGCGCACAGCCGAACTCGCGTCGGCGACCGGCGTCCTGGTCCGCCTGCACGCGCTCCAGGGGTTGCTCGAGCGCGAGTTCATCGTGGAGCGTTTCGCCGCACCACCGCTGGACGTGCTGGCGCTGACCGGGCTGCTCGGGCCGAATCTGCTGATCCCGCACGGTATCTACCTGGACGCGCACCCTCGGGTCGACGCGGATACCGACGACGATCTGGCCACGCTGGCCGCGTCGGGAGCCGCGATCGTGCACTGTCCGCTCACTTCGGCCCGGCACGCGGCGGCCCTGGACACCTTCGACCGGTACCGCGCGGCGGGCGTGCGGATCGCCCTCGGCACCGACTCGTTCCCGCCGGATCTGGTGCGCGGCATCGACCTCGGCGTCACCATCGCCAAGCTGCTCACCCACCGGCTCGACGGCGCGACCTACGCCGACTACCTGACCGCGGCCACGCTCGGCGGCGCGGACGCGCTCCGGCGCCCCGACCTGGGCAGACTCGCGGTCGGGGCGACCGCCGACCTGGTCGCCTTCCGGCTCGACGACCCGCGCGACGGCGTGCTCGACGATCCGATCCGCACCCTGTGCATGAACAGCACCGGGCGCGCGGCGGACTTCGCCATGGTGGCCGGGCGGATCACCCTGCGGGACGGGGTGATTCCCGGTATCGATCTGCCCGCGATGACCCGCCGCGCGCAAGGACTGTTCGACCGGATGCGCTCGGCCTACTCCGAGCGCGACTACCTACGGAGACCAGCCGACGAGCTGTTCCCCGCGTCGTTCCCGGCGAAGTAGGCCGCGCGCGGCGGGCGTCGCTCAGAACTCGCCCGCGACGCCGATCACCGAGCGACCGGAGTGGGTGCCGTCCTTGATCGACTGCAGCACCGCGCCGACCTCGGTGATCGGGGCGAACGACTCGATCGTCGAGAGATGCTGGGGACGCAGTTCCTTGCCGAGCGCGGTCCACAGCGCGCGCCGCTTCTCGATGGGCAGGAAGACCGAGTCGATGCCGATCAGGCTGACCCCGCGCAGGATGAACGGCAGCACGGTGGCGGGCAGTTCGGCGCCGCCGGTGAGGCCGCTGGCCGCGACGGCGCCGCCGTAGCCGATGGAGCTCAGGACGTGCGCCAGCGAAGCACCGCCGACACTGTCCACCGCCGAGGCCCACTGCGCCTTGTTGAGCGGGCGCGGCTTGGCGTCCGGGTCGAGCGGGAGGCGGCCGATGACCTCGTTGGCGCCGAGTTCGGCGAGCAGGTCGCCCGCGTCGGTCTTGCCGGTGGAGGCGATGATCTCGAAGCCGAGGCCGGACAGAATGTCGATGGCGACGGTGCCGACACCGCCGGTCGCGCCGGTGACCAGGACCGCGCCGTCGTCGGGGGTCAGGCCGTTGTCGAGCAGCGCCTGCACGCTCATCGCCGCGGTGAAGCCCGCGGTGCCGATGGTGGCGGCGTCGCGGGTGTCCAGGCCGTCCAGGCGCACCACCCACTCGGCGGGCACCCGCGCGTACTCGGCGAAGCCACCGTTGCGGGAGACGCCGATCTCGTAGCCGTGCGCGATCACCTGGTCGCCCGGGGCGAAATCGTCGGTCTCGGACGCGACCACCTCGCCGGTGAGGTCGATACCGGGCACGATCGGATAGTTGCGCACCACGCCGCCGCGCGGGGTGATCGCCAGCAGGTCCTTGTAGTTGGCGCTCGAGTAGTGGACCTTGATCGTCACCTCGCCTTCGCCGAGGAAATCCTCCCCGACCTGCTCACGAGCGAGCACGATCCCACCGTCGGATTCACGGGCCACCATCGCGGAGTAATCCATGAGTTCGAGCATACGATCAACCGTCCGGCTCGGGCGGCAGGAGTTCCAGGCGGACGCCCAGCAGGCGGACAGGGCGGTCCAGGTCGAAGCGGTCGATGATGGCCAGGGCGGTGTCGACGATGGTGGCGATGTCGGAGGTCGGCTGGGGGAGTTTCTGCTGCTTGCTGCGGGTGTAGAAGGTTTTGGTGCGGACGGTGACCGCGACGCGGGTGCTGATGCGGTGGTGCTCGATCATCTCCTCGGCGACCTCGGTGGCCAGGCGGGCTACTTCGCGGCGGATCTCGTCCGGCTCGGTGAGATCGTGCGGGAAGGTCTCGGACTTGCTGCGGCCCACCGGGATGCGCGGGGTGGTCGAGAGCTCGGTGTCGCCCTTGCCGTGCCCGAGGACCCACAGGTAGGGGCCGGTGTTCGGGCCGAACTCGGCGGCCAGTCGCTGCCGGTCGGCGGCCATCAGGTCGGCGACGGTGACGATGCCGAGGTCGGCCATGCGCTTGGCGATCCGGGCGCCGACGCCCCACAGCGCGTCGGTGGGGCGGTGGCCCATCAGCTCGGCCCAGTTCGCGGCGGTCAGCTCGAACACCCCGGCCGCGGCGCCCGGATCGTGCTCGGGCTCGGCGGAGGTCTTGCCGGTCGACTTGGCGAACCCGGTGGCCAGTTTCGCGGTGAGCTTGTTGTCGCCGATGCCGACCGAGCAGGTCAGCCCGAGCGCGGTGATCGCGCGCCGGATCTCGGCGGCCAGCCGCCACGGATCGTCGTCGGTGGCGACGAAGGCCTCGTCCATGCCCCAGATCTCGACGGCGCCGGCGACCCGGCCCAGGGTCGCCATGATCTCGTCGGAGGCCACCTCGTAGGCGGCCATGTCGACCGGCAGGAAGACACCCTCCGGGCACTTGCGCTGCGCCATCTTCAACGGCATGCCGGCGCGCACGCCGAAGGCCCTGGCCGGATAGGACGCGCAGGTGACGACCTTGCGCGGCTGCGCCGGATCGCCTTCGCCACCGACGATGACCGGCTGTCCGCGCAGCTCGGGGCGACGCCGGAATTCCACCGCCGCCTGGAACTGGTCGAGATCGACATGCAGCAGCCACTGGGGCACGGTTGAAGTATTACCGCACGGTACCGACAAAACGGCGCAACCTTCGCACCCGGCGGTGCGGCACTGGCGTACTCGTCACTCACCTTCGGATGGCAATATCCGTAGCGCGCCAACCGATGTCACGACCGAGCTCGAAGAACGGAACACCCGATGCCGACCGAAGCCACCACCCTCGACCTCGACCTGGCCCGCCAGGTACTCGCCGCGCAACCGTTCGCCCGACTCGTCGGCACCGAACTCACGGAATTCGGGGACGGCGCGGCCACACTGGTGATCGAGATCCAGCCCGAGCACGGGCAGCAGTTCGGTTTCGTGCACGGTGGCGTGCTGGCCTACGCGGCCGACAACGCGCTCACCTTCGCCGCGGGCACCGTCCTCGGACCCAACGTGCTGACCGGCGGCTTCACCATCACCTACCTGCGCCCCGCCCTGGGCGAACGGCTGCGGGTGCACGCCACCGTGCTCGGCGCCACCCGCCGCCAGGCGGTCACCCACTGCGACGTCTACGCCGAGACCGAGGGCGAGGAACCGATCCTGTGCGCGGTCGCGCAGGGCACGACGCGACGGGTCGAGAAGGACCTCGAGCGGGTCGCCGAGGCGGGCGCCGACGAGGACACCGAGTTCGACGACGAGGACGAGTTCGACGAGGACGACCAGGACAGCTACGACACCGACCAGCTCGCGATCGTCACCGCGGTGCCCGAGGAAGCGCCCGCGCTGCCGCCCACGGTCAGCCGATAGCGATTCCGGACAGCGAACGGGCCGTGCACACGATGGTGTGCACGGCCCGTTCGGTTCGATGGGTCAGGCGCTGACGGCGAAGCTGCCGTCGGCGGCCGGCTCGGCGACCGGCTCGATGGCGTAGGCCAGGATGTCGGCCACGTCGGCGACGGGACGGACGTCCAGGGCGGCCAGCACCTCGGCCGGGACCTCGTCGAGGTCCGGTTCGTTGCGAGCCGGGATGAAGACGGTCTTCAGTCCGGCGCGCTGGGCGGCGAGCAGCTTCTGCTTCACGCCGCCGATCGGCAGCACGCGGCCGTTCAGCGTGACCTCACCGGTCATGCCGACATCACCGCGCACCTGACGGCCCAGCGCCAGCGACACCAGGGCGGTCACCATGGTGACACCCGCCGACGGTCCGTCCTTGGGCACCGCACCCGCCGGGAAGTGGATGTGGATGTTGCGGTCGAGGACCTTCGGCTCGATGCCGATCTCCGCCAGGTGCGAGCGCACGTAGGTCAGCGCGATCTGCGCCGATTCCTTCATGACGTCGCCCAGCTGACCGGTCAGGGTCAGGGCGCGCTCGCCCTCGGCGGCGTTGGCCTCGATGTAGAGCACATCGCCACCGGCGCCGGTGACCGCCAGGCCCGTCGCCACGCCGGGGACGGCGGTGCGTTCCACCGAGTCCGGGGTGAAGCGGGGACGGCCGAGATAGTCGGTCAGGTTGTCGACGTCGACCACGAGACTCGTCGGCCGACCGGCCGGCTGTGCGCCGGACTCGATATCGATGACGTTGTCGTAGCCGAGCCCGGGGTCGTACCCGAGCACGGCGCCCGCGCCGAGCGAGCCGTTGTCGACCAGCGTCTTCTCGTCCAGGCGACCGGCGTCCCCCGCGACCAGGCGGGTCGCCGCCTTGCGCAAGGCTTTCGCCACCAGTCGCTCCATCTGGCGCACGCCCGCCTCGCGGGTGTAGTTCGCCGCGATCTCGCGCAGCGCCGCGTCGGTGATCGCGACCTCCTCGGCGGTCAGCGCGTTGCGTTCCAGCTGCCGGGGCACCAGGAAGTCGCGGGCGATGGCCACCTTGTCGGCCTCGGTGTAGCCGTCGACGGTGATGAGCTCCATCCGGTCCAGCAGCGGGCCGGGGATGGTGTCCATGACGTTGGCCGTCGCGATGAACAGCACGTTCGACAGGTCGAGATCCAGGTCCAGGTAGTGATCGCGGAAGGTGTGGTTCTGCGCGGGGTCGAGGACCTCGAGCAGCGCCGCCGCCGGGTCACCGCGGAAGTCGGAGCCGACCTTGTCGATCTCGTCCAGCAGCACGACGGGATTCATCGACCCCGCCTCCTTCACCGCGCGCACGATCCGGCCGGGCAGCGCGCCCACGTAGGTGCGCCGGTGGCCGCGGATCTCGGCCTCGTCGCGCACGCCGCCGAGGGCGACGCGAACGAACTTGCGGCCCAGCGCCTTCGCGACCGACTCACCCAGCGAGGTCTTGCCGACACCGGGCGGACCGACCAGCACGAGCACCGCGCCCGAGCCGCGTCCACCGACGACCTCGAGGCCACGGGCGGCCCGGCGCGAACGCACCGCCAGGTACTCGACCATGCGGTCCTTCACCTCGTCCAGGCCGTGGTGATCGGCGTCGAGCACGGCACGGGCGGCCGAGACGTCGGTGCTGTCCTCGGTCTTCACCGTCCACGGCAGGTCGAGCACGGTGTCGAGCCAGGTGCGGATCCAGCCCGATTCCGGGCTCTGGTCGCTGGCCCGCTCCAGCCTGCCGACCTCGCGCAGCGCCTCGGCGCGCACGTTCTCGGGCAGGTCGGCGTTCTCCACGCGGGCGCGGTAGTCGTCGGCGCCGTCGGGTTCGTCCTCGCCGAGTTCCTTGCGGATGGCGTTGAGCTGCTGGCGCAGCAGGAACTCGCGCTGGCTCTTCTCCATGCCCTCGCGGACGTCCTCGGAGATCTTGTCGGTGACCTCGACCTCGGCGATGTGCTCGGTGATCCACTCGATCTGCTTGGTCAGCCGGGTGACGACATCCGGGGTCTCGAGCAGTTCCCGCTTCTGCTCGTTGGACAGGTACGGCGCGTAGCCCGCCGTGTCGGCGATGGCGTCGGGGTTGTCGAGCTGGTTGACGATGTCGATGATCTGCCACGCCTCCCGACGCTGCAGCACCGCGACGACCAGCTTCTTGTATTCGGCGGCCAGCTCGGTGGTCCGCTCGTCGGGCGCCACCTCCTCGACCGGTTCGGCCTCCACCCACAGGGCGGCGCCGGGCCCGGTCACGCCGTGTCCGATCCGCGCCCTGCGCTCGGCCTTCAATACGGCGGCGGGAGCGCCACCGCGCATGCGTCCGACCTGCTCGATCGAGGCGACGACGCCGTAGGAGGCGTATCCCTCGTCCAGCCGGGGCGCGACGAGCACGGCGCCGGTCTTCCCGGCCTGCGCGGCGTCGATGGCGGCCTGCGCGGATTCGTCCAATTCGATGGGCACGACCATGCCCGGCAGCACGATCGGATCGGTCAGGAACAGCACCGGCAGGTTCTGAGCTGTAGTCATGTCGACCCTTCCAAAGTTGAGCTTTGCTGACTCAACCCAGCCGGGTACCCGTTTGTTCCGGCCCGTGCCCCGGTTCACTGACGGCGAACATTCGGCCGTCCCGACCAGGGCTTGTCCGGACTCCGCCCGATGTGACAGCATCAGCGCCATGACTGATCGAATCGAGTCCCCCCGCGCCTGATGCGCGACGTGACCGGGACGGAACTGCCCGGATCGCCGACCTCCCTGTTCGACCACACGATGCGCTTGCATCGACAATCACCCGACATGCCGCTGGAGCGGAACGGGTATCCCTACCCCGATGAGCCGTGGCACGGGCGTGGAGACACGCCGCCCCACCCGAAGGACCCACGAACCGTCGGCATCGACCTCGCGGCCCTGCTCGACGCGCATTTCGCCGATCCCGACAGCACGCCCGCCGACCTGGCCGAAGCGTGTCATCAGGTGTTCGTGCCGCTGTTCCGGAACGAGCACGTGGTCGCCGCGGCCCGGCGGGTCGAGGTCGAGCGGGTGCGCCGGACCGGCCGTTGGCTCGTCCGGCGGGGCACCGATCGCTGTGCGGTGACGACCGGGCTTGCACTGCTCGAAACCGCTCCCGAGGACGGCGACCTTCCGATGTTGCAGACGATCGGACTGCTGTCGGAGAGTTTCGGTCCGCTGGTCGCGGACACGATGGCGCGCTGCCGGGGCGGGTTGCCCGGGTTGCTCTGGCTCGGTGATCGCGTCGGTGGTTGGGGACGCGTGGCTGTCGTCGAAAAGCTGTGCGCCGCCTACGGTGTGAGCGCCCGGGACTGGCTGTTGCGCAGATCGTGCAACGGGGAGTACCTCAACCAATACTTCGCGGCCGAGGTCGCGATCACCGCCGACCTCGCCACCGCGATCACCGCCGACGACCCCGATCTCGACCTCGTCCACCACACCGGTGTTCTGTTGTCCGCGATGACCGACTGCGCGGGAACAGGTCTCACGCTCGACGCGTACCCGGCGGCGCCGAACGTCCTGGCGGCGCACTCGAAACATGCGGTGCGCCTGGCACCGACAACCCATCGCTACGGGAATCTGGCGAACCTCGCCGACTACCTCCGGCGGCCGTCGACACGGGAGTGGCAGGGCCGGGAGCAGGCGATCGACCGGTACCTCACCCTGCTGAACCAGCCGGAGTGGGAAGCCGTCGCGCGAACCGGCCTGGTACAGGGCGATTTCCGGGTGCTGTGGCTGCGGCACGCGATCGGTGCCCGGCTCGACCTCGCTCCCTTCACATCATGACAGCGCCGGTTTCGCTGTTCGACCATGCGATGCGGTTGCATCGGGAGTCTCCGGATGTACCGCTGGAGCGGGAGGGGTACCCGTTTCCCGACGATCCGTGGCACGGCTTCGGCGACACGCCTTCGCATTCCGGGCATTGGCGAGCCGAGGGCATGGGGCTGGCCGCGCTGCTCGACGCGCATTTCGCTGACCCAGCACGGTCACCGGCCGACCTTGCCGCGGAGTGTCACCACGTGCACGTCCCGCCGTACCGGAACGAGCACGTGGTGGCCGCGGCGCTGCGGGTCGACGCCGAGCGGGTGCGGGCGACCGGGCGCTGGCTCGTGCGGCGGGGAACGGATCGGTGCGCGGTGCGGATCGGGCTGGCGCTGCTCGGCACAGTGCCCGACGACGCCGACATTCCGCTGTTGCTGACGATCGGATTGCTGTCGGATGCCTTCTCACGCTTGGTCGTCGACGCGTTGGCGCGGTGCCGGGACGGGACCGCCGCGCTGCTGTGGCTCGGTCAACGGGTCGACGAGTGGGGGCGGGTGGTCGTGGTCGAGAAGCTGTGCGAGCAGCGCGGTTCGATCGCCCGCGACTGGTTGCTGCGGAATTCGTGCCGCGACAGTTTTCTCGACGGCTATGTCGCCGGGAAGGTCGCGATCGCGGCCGACCTCGCCACCGCGATCACCGCCGACGCCCCCGATCTCGACCTCGTCCACCACACCACCGTGCTGCTGTCGGCGATGACCTACTGCGCGGGAGCGGGTCTCACGCTCGACGAGTATCCGGCGGCCGCGCGGGTGCTCGACGCCCACTCGGGACAGGTCGCGCGCTTGGAGCCGTCGACCCACCGCTACCGGCACGTGGGCACCCTGGCCGACTACGTGCGGCGCGCGGAGCCGGACGGGTGGGAGCGGCTGAGCGAGCGCTATCTGGACCTGCTGAACCGGCCGGACTGGGCCGCGTACGCGCCGTGAAACGACGTCGTGAAACAACGAAGCCTCCCCGGAGTGATCCGGGGAGGCCGCGCTGTGCAGGGGAACCGAGCTAGAGGTTCGTGGTACGGATCTGTTCGGTGGGCGGGTCGTAGGTGCGACGACCGGTGGAACCGCCCGAGCTCAGGACGCCGAGGACGGCGCCGGCGATGAGCAGGATCGCGCCCAGGATGCCCAGGATGATCGGCAGGGTCTTGCCGAACAGGTCGAGCTTGTCGAGGCTCTCCTGGGTGACGGCCATCTGCGCCTCGATGGTGTCCTCTTCGAAGACGAGGTGCGCCTTCAGCGCGGTGACGTCGACCTGGTTGGCGCTGCGGCCGTAGAACAGGTGCAGCTGCTCGCCACCCTTGATGACGGCGCCGGTCCGCGGCTCCACCCACACCTCGCGGACGTTGGTGTAGAAGCGGAGCATGGTCACCTCGCCCTCGCCCTCGAGGCCCCACTTGGCCGCGGGCAGGGTCAGCTTGCTGGTCGCGGTCGGCGCGACGTCGTGCAGGCTGGTGACCGGGATGGACTGCCGGAACAGGTAGACCGGCATCCCGTTGATCTCCGTCTCCTCGACGAAATCGATCGGGAAGGTGGCGCGGGCGTTCAGGTCGAAGTACGGGTACGACTTCTTCTCGGTGCCGATCGGGAAGCGGTACTGCAGGCCCTGGCGGTTGGTGGGATCGGCCACCGACGCACCGGACTTGTCGACGTTGACCGCGATCGAACCGTTGGGCGAGGTCGACACCGGCTCGCCGGTGAAGCGGTCGATGGTCACCCGGTCGACCTTCGCGTCGAGCACGCCGGCGTCGCCGTCGCGGTCGTCGCGGCGCAGGGTCTGGCCGGCCTGGACGGTCATCTCGTCGGCGCCGGACGGCTCCTGGACCGTGAGGAAGCGCTGCGAGGAGACGGGGACGTTGTCCACCTTGGCCGCGCCGTCGGGCGAGACCAGGGACTTCGAGTCGAGCACCATGCTGGGTTCACCCGGCACGCTCTTGGCGATCGTGGTGACCTCGAGGTCCAGCGGGGTCTTGGCGACCTTGTCCACGGTGTAGGTGGGGATCATGACAGCGGCGGCGAGCAGCAGCGCGCCGAGTCCGACGAGAATGCAGGCGATGAGCCTGCGCCCGTTGCTCATCGGCTGCCGTACTGCACGTTGCCCAGCACCGAGGAGCCGGGATCAGCGGTGGTCTCGGGAGCGGGGATCGAATTCTGTTGCGCGCCCGCGGTGATGCCGAGCACGGCAATCACCCCGAGGATCGCGCCGGCCAGGCCACTGACCAGGCCGGGGACGGCAAACTTCATTGAACGAAACTCCAATACGTGGCGTCGGCTCAGGCGACGGAGAAGAACCCGAGGGTCGGGGCGAACGAGCAGGTCCGGTCACCGTCGGCGGTGGTCGTGGTGAGCGAACCGGTGATCACCGCGGCGACCCGCCCCGCGCCGGTGTCGGCGATGGCGGACAGGGTGGCGGGCCCGTCCGGGTTGATCCCGGCCGCGGTGGTGAGCGGCTGGGTGCCCGTCCGCCGGTTGTCCAGGTTGATCCACTGCACCGTCATCGGCGGGTTCTGCGCGACGGTCGGCGTCTTGGTACCCAGCGCGGTGAACACGAAACCGGTCTGGCCCGCGGCGGGCCCCGGCGGCGGCAGCTCGGCCGGGCCGGGTACGGCCAGCGCGGTGCCGACGGAATCGGAGGTCGGGCCGATGCAGCCCTTACCGATGGTCGGGTAGAGGAACTGGGCGATCCGCGGGCCGTCGGACGGCGGGAGCTCGGGGCCGCCACCGCCGCTGCCGTCGAGGAAGGTGATGACACGTTCCAGGGTGGACTTGACCTGGGCCGGGATGCCCGGGGTGGCGAGCAGCACGCGCGCCTGGGCCAAGATCGCGGCCTGCGCGCCATCGGCGATGGGGGCGGGCGCGGAGATGGCGCTTACGATCGACGGTGCCAGCGCGGCCAGCGTCTCGGAGGGAACGTTCTCCGCGATCGCCGGGACGCTCGGCTGAGCCGCAGGCCGCGGGGCAGCCATGGTCGATGCCGGTGCGGCGAGTGAGGCACTCACCGCTAGTACGAGAGCGGACAATGCGGTCCGCGAGCCTCGGGTGCGCAGCACTGGTCAGCCGTCCTTCTTTGTGGGGATTGGTTGAAGCAGCCCGGAAAGGTAAGTGTGATCCCGGGTTTCAGATACATTGGAGAGGTGACTACAGCGGACAGACGGTATGGGGGTCGTACAGTCGTCGCGCGTAAAGCCGAACGGCGCCAGCGGTTCCTGGAAGCAGCGACGCGAATCTTCGCCGAACGCGGGTACCCGACGTGCTCGCTCGCCGAGGTGTGCGCGGCGGCGGGCCTGTCCAAGCGGCAGTTCTACGAGGAGTTCGAGACCCGCGAGGACGTGCTCATCGCCGCCTACGACCGCATCCAGGACGACGCCGCGGCCGCGGTCGTCCAGGCGGTGGTCGCGCACACCGAACCGGAACCCGCGCTGCGGGCCGGCCTGGGGGCGTACCTGGAATCGCTCGGCTCCGACCCGTACCGCGCGCAGGTGGCGCTGATCGAGGTCGTCGGGGTCAGCGATCGGATGGAGAACCATCGTCGCGCGCGCAGGCATGCCTGGTCGGCGCTGATCGAGACGGCGCTGGCGGCCAAGGGGGTGCGGCTGCGCGGCGACGCGGAGCTCACCACCGGCCTGCTCACCGGCGCGGTCAACGGCGTGGCCCACGAATGGCTGCTGCGCGAGTCGCGGCCACCGGTCGGCGAACTGGTCGACCTGCTGACCGCCGCAGCGCTCACGCTGGTCGACTGGGGCTGATTTCCGCGCAACCGTCGGGAGGGTGGCAACATCGCGCACTTGCCGCTCGCTCAACACACTCCCTCTCCGGACATTGTGAGACCGGACGGCTTCACAGTGTGGGACGAGAGTCTGGCATAGTAGTGACCCAGATAGCAACGGCTGGAAAGTTGAGATCGGCATCACCAGGGGTGATGTATTGGTCGAAAGTCCAGACAAGCTCGTGGTGGTAGTGAACCACCACCGGCCGCGTACGGTGTCCGCTTCGCCGTTTCGCTCCCGTTTCCACATGGTTGGCAAATGACCGGCAATCGCCATCGCGGGTGGTCAGGACTTCCGCAGGAACCCGGTGATGGTGCCACCGAGCAACCCTGGCGTGCGGTAGGTGAGAGTGCCGTTCGAGCCCATGGTGACCGTCGAGGTCGCGCCGTCGTCCACACAGCCACTCGCGCTCTTGCCGGTGAGTTTCGCCCGGAGGACGAGGCCGTCGGTGGTGGCCTCGACCAGGGTTTCCGAGCGCTCGCAGCGCTCGCCGGAGAGCACGCCGGTATTCGACGCGGTGGCGACCTTCTGCCCGACCTTGCCGTCGTCGATGGTGAGGGTGATGTCGAACTGCACCGGCCCGTCGACGGCCCGCCCCTGCCAGCTCCCCACGAACGCGGCGGGGACGGTCGCCACCGGCGCTCCGGTGGCGGGCGGGAGCTCGGAACCTCGGTGGCTGGTGGAGATCGACGTCGAGTTCGCCACGCTATTGCCGTCCGATCGGTCGCGCAGCTGGACCCCGATCAGGAACGCGCCCCCGGCGACCGCCAGCGCCACGACCACCGCCGCGGCCACCAGTGCGTTGCGCCCGCGGCGCGCGGGCGGGCGCAACGCCTGCCCGGGCGCGGGAGTACCGCCGGTGATGTCACCGGCAGGCCGACGGACAGTCGCGTACCCAGCCTGCGTCGGCCCACCGAAGCCCGTAACGGCACCTGGCAGCGGGGTCTGCCCACCGAAGCCCGCGGTGCCGGGGAAGGATGCCTGGCCGCCGGTGTTCGACCACGTCGGGTGAAGGGGTGTGCTGGGACCGGGAGGGAGGTCGGCCGGGCCGGAGTCGAGGTCGAGCAGGGTGACCGCGCGCCTGCTGACGTCCTCGAGCACAGCGGGCGGGAGCCAGCCGGTGCGCTCGGGCAGGCCGATGGCGGTGAGCTCGGCGAGGACCTGCTGCGGGGTGGGGCGGGCGGCGGGGTCCTTGGCGACGCAGGCGGCGACCAGCGGACGAAGGCGCGCGGGCACGCCCTCGAGGCGCGGTTCCTCGTAAACGATGCGAAACAGCATCTGCACGATCTCGGCGGTGCCGAACGGGCCGTGGCCGGAGGCGGCGAAGGTCAGCACGCCGCCGAGCGCGAACACATCGCACGCGGGGCCGAGCGGTTCACCGGTGACCTGCTCCGGGCACATGAAACCCGGTGAGCCGATGACCTTTCCGGTGGTGGTGAGCGCGGTGTCCTCGACGGCGCGCGCGATCCCGAAGTCGACCACCTTGGGCCCGTCGACGGCCAGCAGCACATTCGACGGCTTCAGATCGCGATGCACGATGCCGACGCCGTGAATGGCCACCAGCGCCTCGGCCAGCCCGTGCCCGAGCGCGAGCAACGACGGTTCGGTGAAGGGCCCGAACCGCGACACCGCGTCCGAGAGCGCGAGTCCGGCGACGTAACCGGTGGCCAGCCACGGCGGATCGGCGTCGACATCGGCGTCGAGGACCGGCGCGGTGCAGGCACCGCCGACCCGCCGCGCGGCGGCCACCTCCCGGCGGAACCTGGCCCGGAATTCGGGGTCGCCCAGCAGATCCGGCCGGATCACCTTCACCGCGACCGTGCGTCCGCCCGCGTTGCGGCCCAGGTACACCTTGCCCATGCCGCCGGCGCCGAGGACGCCGAGCAGCCGGTACGCCCCGATCTGGCGTGGATCGTCGCTGCCGAGCGGTTGCATCGCGTGGAGTCCTTCGAATCAGCCGAGTCTGGAGCGGGTTTCGGTCAGCAGGTTGGTGAGCAGGCCGTAGGCGGGATGGGTGTCGTCGAGTTCGGCGACGGCACCGGCGAGGACCTTCTCTGCCTCGGCGGTCCGGTCGAGGTCGAGCAGGATCCTGGCCTGGTCGTAGTCGGCCCGTACCGCCCGATCGATGACGTCGATCGCGCGGAAACCGGCGGCGGCGGCTTCGGCGCGCGGTAGGGCTTCGGGGAAACGATAGGCGGCGTGCAGGATTCGGGCGGCATTGTGGTCGAGCCGGGCCCGGTGCCAGCACAGTAGATCGGCATCCGGGCCGGTGGCGGCGAGCGCCGCCAGCGCGGCGTCGGCGACCTCGACGGCCGCGACCGCGCCCGCCGAATCACCGGACCAGTGCAGGGACAGCGCGGCGCTGTAGCGGCAGTAGGCGACCCGGATCGGATCGTCGACCCGCGCCGCCACCTCGGCGGCGAGGCGGTAGCGTTCGGCGGCCTCGGCGTCGCGGTCGAGCGCGTCGAGCAGGTCGGCGGTCTCGGCCAGGACATACGCCTCGTCGCCGAGATCCTCGACGGACCGGTCGAATTCGATGATCGCGTCGTACACGGCGAGCGCCTGATCGGGCTCGCCGAGCGAGCGGTGCAGACCGGCCAGCAGGTAGCGGCAGCCACGGGCCGCGCCGCCCGCGCCCGCGCCGTCGAGCGCGGTGATCGCCGCTTCCGCCTGCTCGGCGGCATCGAGCAGCTGCCCGGTGGCCCGGTAGGCGATGGCCAGATCCCATTGCGCGTACGGCAGCTGGGGCAGACCGGCGGGTGCGCCGACCGCGATGGCGGTGAGCAGCTCGCCGACGGCCTCGGCGGGACGCTCGAGGAGCAGCAGGAGATCGCCGCGACGGGCGAACAGGGCCGTCCGGAAACCGACGCGGGTGTCCGCGTCGAGCAGCGGCAGCGCCTCGTCGGTCGCGGCCAGCGCGGCGGCGAAATCACCGGCCGCCCGGTGGATTCCGGCCAGGTAGTACAGCGTGGTCGCGGCCCGGAACGGCAGGTTCGCCCGGCGGTAGGCCGAGATCGCCGTCCGTGCCGCGACATCGGCGTCGTCGATCCGGGAGTTGTTCTCGGACAGGAAGAGCCGCTGCTTGGCGGCATCACCGATCAGCTCGTCCTCACGAGAGGCGGCGGACTCGGCGTCGGCACGGTCGAGCAGTTCGGGGAGCTCGGCGGCGGCCTCGTCGGGCAGCAGGCCACGGTCGTACAGGTCGAGCAGACCGCCGGACAGCCGCAGTACGGCGTTGCCCCGGACCGCCGGATCGGCCGACGCGCCCAGGTGCGCGAGCGACGCGCGCAGCAGCGGTGTCGCCTCGGCGGGATCTCCGTGCCTGCACAGGTGCACGCCGAGCCTGCCGAGACCGATCTGGCGGAGATCCTCGTCGCCGGCGGCGGTGTAGTGCTCGATCGCCCGGCGCAGCAGGGATTCGGTCGCGAGACAATCGTCGCCACGGGCGGACTCGCGCGCGAGCACAGCCGCGCGCCTGCCCGCCAGCAGCGGATCGGTGGGCTCGGCGTCCTCGGTCAGGCGCTGGACCAACGCCGTCACCTCGGTGGTGGCGTCGCGCTGGAGGCCCAGTTCGGCCCGTTCGATCAGCTCGGCCGTGGTCAGCGCGGGGAGTTCGATCGGGGCGGGCGCCTGCTCGACCGGCACCCGGTGCACCGCGGCGGCCGACAGCGGCAGCTGGTCGACGATCGGCGTGCTCGCCAGCACCGTGTGCACCAGCTCGGACTGGTGGGTGGTGCCGTTGCGCCGATCGAATCGCGCCGCGATCGCCAGCGCCTCGGCGGTCAGTTCCGCGCCCAGGGCGCGCGCGGTCGATTCGGCCGCGGGGCGGTCGAGATGCGCGGGCCGCCGGACGACGGTGTCGCCGTGGCCCGCGTCCTCGACGGTGCGCAGCAGCAGCGCGGCCGCGGCGGCGAGGTCCATGGCGGCGGACGGATTCGGCGACCGGTCGAGCCAGCCGAGATGCCGGTCGAGCAGTTCCAGGCCGCGGGCCTGGTTGCCGGACAGCGCGCAGAACTCGAGATGCGTGGCGATGGCGCTCACGTCCTGGGGTTTGGTGCGCAGCACCCGGTAGGACCTGCGGTGCGCGTCGCGCGCGGCGTCGAGCTGGCCGGTGCGCAGGTAGGGCAGCAGCAGGGCGGTGAGGATCAGCTGGGGTTGCTCGTCACAGTTCAGCTCGCCGCGCAGGACCGGGGCGGCCAGTTCGACCGCCTCCGTGTCCCGACCCCGGCTCGCCAACCAGGTGACCTTGCCGGTCGGGTCGCATCCGGCGCAGTCGGAGTTCTCGTCGCGCGGTGTGGTGCACCATCTTTCGTACCAGCTCTCGGCCTCGGTCAGGTCGCCCAGATGCTTGGCCACGTAGTGCCGGTAGGCGTACACCGCCTGCGGGCTCTGGCCCTCCACCCGGTAGCGCTGCTCCATCTGGTCGAGCGCGGCCAGCGCCCGATCCTTGGGCACCTCGGGGAAATTCGTCATCGCGCGCACCGCGAACTTGAAATCCCAGCGCAGCGATCCCGCCACCCAGTCGCCGTAGGCGCCGGGTTCCCGGTCGTAGTCGGCCAGGCAGCGGGCGAACGGGACGAACAGCTTGGCCGGGCTCATGCCCTGGGCGTAGGCGGCGATCAACCGCATCCGGGTGTTGAACGCGATGTCGGTGTGCCCGCCCGCTTCGGCGTGTCGCAGGACCTGTTCCAGCAGTGCGTCTTTGGCGTCGCCGTAGGGCATGTGACCGGCCTGGGCGAGCAGCCGCCACAGGTCGTCGGCGGTCTCGGACATCAGAGCTCTCCCTGCGGATCGTGCACTGCCCAGTCGAGCAGCCCGACGAACGACTTGTTCAGCAGCGCGGTGTCCACCGGCCGCATCGGATGCTGGCCCTGGAGCAGCGCCTGGCTGTAGAGCGCCTCGACCGCCATGGTCACCAGCCGGGTGTCGGCGAGCCCGGCGATGCGGCGCACCAGCGGATTACGGTGATTGAGCACCAGCTGCGGCCGGTCGCCGTCCTGACCGGAATCGAAGGCGCCGAGCACATCGGCCCACAGTTCGTCGGCGACCTGGCGGGTGGCCCGCAGTTCGGCGCGATGCTGGGTGTCGCGGTCGAGCAGGTACAGCGCCGACAGCGACGGCGGATCGAACGTGCGCAGCGCGACCTCGCAGTCGAGCCGGTCGAGCACGCGCTGGGCGGTCGTCAGGAAGGGGCGCAGCGCGAGTTCGGTGGCCGGGTCGACCAGGTCGAAGTGGGTCGCCAGGGCGGCGGTGTCCAGGCGCGTCACCTGGATCTCGGGATCGAGCGCGGGCAGGCGCTCCAGGATCTCGGTGATGTAGGTGTAGCCGCCGTTCACCAGGCCGAGGCCCTGCGCGGCCGCCACCGCGCCGAGCTGGCGGAACTCCTCCACCGACGGCGTGTAGCGCATGCCGCCGAACCGGCGGCGGAACTCCGCGAGCGGGATCTGCCCGGCATTGGTCTCCACCGGCAGCCAGCGGTCGACCAGCCGGAGCATGTCGTCGTCGTGCAGGGCCAGCGCCTTCACGCCCAGGTCGTGGACGCGCAGGAAGCGGGCGAGCGCGGCCGGGTCGGCGGTGGACAGCTCCACCAGCCAGTCCCTGATCTGCCCGCCGAGCGACTCCCTGGTGGATTCGAGCAGGTCGTCCTCGTACAGGGCCTCCCGGCTCGCGGTCGGCCGCAGCTCGGTGGTGTCGACGACGCAGCGCACGAAGAACGCCCAGTCGGGCAGCAGCCCGCTGACGCTCTCCGCCAACAGCATCCGCTTGAGATACACCCGGTGCCCGGCCTTGGCCGCCGGGTTGACCGGCTGCGGGAGCACGAACGCCACCCCGGTGACACCTGATTCGGCACAGCTGAGATCGAACGTGGCGAACGGCGTGAAGCCGAAGGTGTCCTCGGCGTAGGCGGCGAGGGCGGCCTTGCGGTCGTCGGGAGTGGGGTGGTTCGCCCGCCACGGCACCTCGGGCTCGGTGACCGAGCGCCCGTCGACGGTGACCTCGAACGGCAGCAGACTGCCGAACAGGGCGGCCAGCTCGGTGACGGTGGCGCCGGTGAGCCACTGCTCGGCGCCGCGCCGGGGCGTCAGGATCACCGTGGTGCCCGGTTCCTCGCGTTCCCGCGAGGCGGGCTCGACCCGGTAGCGGCCGTCGGCGAAGCCGGTCCAGCGCACCGTCGGCCCGCCGCGCGCGGAGCGGGTGAGCACGGTGACCTCGTCGGCGACCAGGAAACACGAGAGCAGGCCGATACCGAACTGGCCGAGGAACTCGTGCCTGGCGAAGCCGAGATCGTCGCGTTTGCCGCTGCGGCCGATGGTGGCCAGGAAGGTGTGCACCTCGGCCTCGGTGAGCCCGATGCCGGTGTCGTGGATCCTGATGCTGCCGTCGCCGGTCCGGTCGGCGGTCTCGATCCGCACGCTGAGCTGCGCCGACGGATCCAGCGTCCGGCGCGCGGTGCTCGCGTCGACGGCGTTCTGCATCAGCTCGCGCACGTACACCCGCGGACTGCCGTACAGGTGGTGACTGAGCAGGTCGACCACACCACGCAAATCGACCTGGAATACCTGTTCCACCACCGGTCCCCTCCGAGCACGAGCACTACTTGCCCGGCCACTGTAACCGCAACTTCGCACCGCGCACCGACCACGATGTCAGGGGCGTGACCTGCGTCAGCGGGGGCCGCGGGCGAGTTCGGTGCGGTTGGCGACACCCAGTTTGGCGAGGATGTTGCGGACGTGAGTTTCCACGGTGCGCTCGGAAAGAACCAAACGCGTGGCGATTTCGCGATTCGTCAGCCCCGCCACCGCGAGATCGCGGACTTCCCGCTCGCGCGGCGTGAGGGGATCGGCGGACCGGGTGGCGGCGGCGATCCTGGTCAGCAGGGCGTCGGCGGCGGCCAGGCGGTACGGCATGCCGAGCCTGCGGAATCCGGCGGCCGCCCGCTCCGCTTCGGCGCGCGCGGCGGTGAAGTCGGCGCGGGCGAGCTGGGTGCGGGCCAGGCCGAGATGGCCGAGCGCGACGAAGGGCCGCGCGCCGATCCTGGCGTCCATCGCCAGACCGCGCCGGTACAGCTCGACGGCGGCGTCCAGGTGCCCGGCCACGCGGGCGTTGTCGGCGCGGACCCGGGCCAGCGAGCTGACGCAGATCAGCGCGCCGGTGCCGTCGGCGCTGTAATGCCGCTCCTGGCCCGCCAGGGCGCGGTAGACCCGGTCGGCGGTCTCTGCGTCGTCGAGGAGTTCGGCCACCAGACCGACACAGAATACGGTGCCCGCCCAGCGCGCGCCGATCTCGAGGGTGTCGGGGAGCTCGCGGAACGGCGCGAACAGGGCCGTGGCCTCGTCGACGTCACCGGCAAGCGCGTGCATCAGCGGCGCGAAGAGCTGGGCGATCGGGATCTTCGGGGCGAAGGACAGCGACTCGACCGCGGCGGTCAGCTCGGCGCGGTCGATGTGGCCGACGATCACCGCGTACATCCCGCGGAACGCGTGATGCAGCCCGGCCAGCGAGAAGTCGCCGATGGCCAGCGCCAGTTCATAGGCGGCGCCGTCGAATTCGAGGGCGGCGGCGAGCTCGCCGACGAGGACCGCGCGGGTGGCGCGCAGGCGCAGCAGGTGCCACCGGGCGATCGGCAGCCGACGGCGTTCGACCAGCAGCGCGATGTGGTCGAGGGCGCTGTCGAAGGCGGTGAGGTCGCCGCGTTGCAGGCTCGCGTCGGCGGTCCACACGTGTCCCCATAGCTGGGCGAGCGGTTGTTCGGCGTCGACGGCGATCTCGATCGCCTTGGCGGCCAAGGTGGTTCGCTCGTCGAGGTAGTCCGGCGCGGCCAGGGACAGGTGGCGGGCGTGGATGGCGTCGAGCGCGACATCGGGGTCGGTGGAGTGCGCGGCGGCGCGCATGGCCTGGTCGGACAGCGTCCTGGCCGCCGCGCCCGCGCCGCGATCGGCGGCCGACAGGGCGTGCCTGGCCAGGATCCGGGCGATCAGGTCGTCGTGGGTACCGGGCTCGAGCTGCCGTAAGGCGGTGGCGCACAGCTGGTCCAGCTGCGTCATCACCGTGGGCGTGGTGACGCCGTGCACCACGAGCGCGGCCTCGGCGAGCAGGTCGGGGCGGGCGGCCCGCTCGGCGAGGGCTGCGGCCTGGACGCAGTGTTCGAGGCTGTCGGCGATCCGGCCCGCGGCGAATTCGTCCCCGGCGAGGTCGAGGAGCAGCTCGGCGCGGTCGGCCTCGGCGGCGGTGGCGCCCGCCGCGTCGATCGCCCACTGCCCGAACCGGATCGCCTCCGCGTAGGCCGCGGCGGCCCGTGCCGAGCGGGCCGCGCGCCGCGACCAGCGCAGGCCTTCCGATGATTCGGCGCCTGCCGCCGCCTCGCGCCACTGCGTCGCGATCGCCCCGGCGACGACGGCATCGGGGCCGCCACGCGCGGTCAGCGCTTCCGCCGCCACGCGGTGCAGGACGGACCGGCGCGAGGGTGCCAGGTCGGCGTACACCGCGTCCCTGATCAGGGCGTGGGTGAAACCTGTCGTGCCGTCGTCGAAACGGCGGACGATGCCCGCCGCGGTCGCGGCGTCGATGGCCGCCGGCACCCGCGGGCATACCTGTGCCAGCAGGTCGGCGTCGATGCGTTCACCGAATACGGCGGCGGCACTAAGTACTTCGACGGTGTCCGGCGCGAGCCGGTCGAGCTGTGACAGCACCAAACGGCGCACCGCGGGCACGGACAGCACGTCGCCGTTGTCGGACTCGGCGGCGCCGGATTCCAGGACGAGCCGGACCAGCAGCGGATTGCCGTCGGTGCGGTCGCGCACCCGCGCGGCGAGGTCGGCGGACAGACCGCGCTGTTCGAGCCAGTAGCGCACCTCCGGCTCGGAAAGACCAGGTAGGGAAAGTGATTGGGTATTCGGCAGGCGCAGCCACTCGGACTGGTGCCCGAGCAGGGTCGGACCCGCCGGATCGCGCGCCGTGCCGACGATGAGCAGCTCGGCGCGCGCCGTCTCGCCGGCGACGTGGGTGAGCAGCGCCAGCGAGGTCGGGTCGGCCCAGTGCAGATCCTCGAGCACGAGCAGCAGGCCGGTGCCCGCGGCCGCCGCGGTGAGCACGTCGACGACCTCGGTGCACATCCGGAAGCGCTGCGCGGCCGCACCGCCACCGGGTTCGCTGACCGTATCGAGGGCGGCGGCGAGTTCGGGCAGGTCGCGGGCGGCCCGGCGCCACGGCCACAGCGGCGGCATCCCGGCGTCGTCGAGCGCGTTGCCGCGCACCACCCGCAGCCCCGACTCCGCGGCCAGTTCGACGGCGCGTTCCGCCAGCCACGACTTGCCGATCCCGGCCGCGCCACCGACCAGCACGAACCGGCCCGCCCCCGAGGCGGCGGACAGCACCGCCGCGCGCAGCCGCGCGATCTCCTGATGCCGTCCGACGGCCGGAGTCTGCATCGCACCAGTATCGCGCCTACGGCGAAGTTCAGTACCGCGGATACGTACCGGCACTGATCCGGACGCGCCCGCGCGCGGCGATCCTTGAATCACCGAATTCCCCAGGTCAGGAGCTGAAAATCATGTACGCACACCTTGTCTGGTTCGACCGGCCGCGCACGGCGGGCGAACTGGCGGCCGCCGACTTCGCCGCCGCGCACCGCATCCGGCCCGCCCTGGCCACCGTGCCGGGCCTGGTCGAGTACTACGAACTGCGCCGCGCCGACGGCTCCGGCGTGGTGATCGGCATCGGCGAGTCCGAGGAAGCGCTGCACGCGGTGGGCGCGGCCATCCTCGCCACCGAGCTGCTGCCGGGCGAGGACCCGGCGCTGCTGCCCGGGCCCGACCGGGTGGAGATCTACCCGGTGCTGCGGCACCACGACACCGCCGCCATCTACGCCGCGGGGGCGACGTCATGAACTGGATCATGCTGGGCGAGCGCGAGCGCACGGACTGGGTCGCCGCGCCGCAGCGGTGCACCGCGCGGTTCCGGGTCGGCCACTTCGGGCGCCGGACCGTGCACGGGACGATGCCGGTGCTGGCCGGCCGGCTGACGGTCGGCCCCGCCGGGCAGCCCGAGACGGTCAGCGGGGTCGTCGACCTCGCCGCCATCGACACCGGCAACGCCCGGCGCGATCGCGACCTGCGCAAGCCGGGGCTGCTGGATCTGGACCGGCACCCGCGGATGAGCTTCGTCGCCGACGACATCACCGGCACCGACGGGGAGTGGCGCGTCGCGGGCGTGGCCACCGTCCGCGGCCGTGACATCCCGCTGGTCTTCACCGTCACCCGATTCGACCTGACCGCCGACACGGTGGCCGTCAGCGCGGAAGCCGTGCTCGACCGCAGGGCGATCGGGGTGAAAGCACCGGAATTCCTGATCGGGCGCTGGGTGACGATCGAGGTCCACGTCGTGCTGCGGCCGGGGTAGATACCGCCATCCGCCGTTGACACCCCGTCGCGACCGGTCAGAATGTGATTGCCTTATCCTCACGTTCTTCACGTTCTTCGCGCGTCAGCACTAGGGGGCTCCACGATGACCACACTGGCCTCCGGACTCTTCATCGATTGGGAAGAGCTGACGGGGCAGTCGAAATTCGTGGTCGATCTGATCAGTTTCCCGATCTTCAGCGCGCTGGCCGGTTGGCTCACCAACTGGACCGGCGTGCTGATGCTGTTCTGGCCGGTGCAGTTCAAGGGCTTCCGGGTGCCCATGCTGCATGTGCTGTACCCCTATCTACCGCGCCGGGTCCAGGTGCTGCCGACCTTCTCCGGAGACGGGCGCAGGCTCGGCTTCCAGGGCTTCATCCCGGCGCGGGCCGAGAAGATGGCCAGCATCTGCGTCGACAAGGCGCTGATGCGGATCGGCAGCCCGCGCGACTTCATCCACGAACTCGACCTCGACGGCATCGGCGACTACCTGGCCGAACGCGCGCGCGACCAGGTACAGCCGATCGTCGACGAGATCATGTACCGGGAGAACCCCGACCTGTGGCGTTCGCTGCCGCGGCCGGTCAAGCAGGCCGTCTACCAGCGGGTCGACCGCCAGTTGCCCGCGCTGGGCCGGCGCGCGTTCGCGAGCCTGGGCGACAACATCGACCAGCTGCTCGACGTCAAGAACTTCGTCATCCGGTACCTGGAGAAGAACCCGACCATCCTCAAGGACCTGACCACCACCATCGCGGCGCCGGAGCTGAAGTTCATGGCCAGGATCGGCCTGCTCGGCGCGCCGTTCGGCCTGATCCTGGCGCTGTACCTGCACGTGCACGCGCAGATCCCGTACTGGGGGCTGGTGCCCGCGTGGGTGATCGTGCTGCTGGCCTCGGCCGCGATCGGCGTGACCGTGAACGTCATCGCGATCAAGATGGTGTTCGAGCCCGGCGATCCGCAGCCGCGCTACAAGTACCTGTGGCGCCAGGCGCTGCTGGCCAAGCGGCAGCCGCAGGCGGCGACCGACCTGGCGCACATCCTGGCCTACCAGGTGCTGACCGTGGAGAACCTGTCCAACGAACTGCTCGAAGGCCCGAACGGGGACAAGACCCGGCAGCTGATCGAGCGGGTGGTGGCCGAGGAGATCCACCAGCAGCTGGGCCCGACCGCGTTCATGGTGCGGGCGGCGATCGGCAAGAAGGGCTACGACAACCTGGCGATCTCGGGCGCGGGCGCCGGTCTGAGCCTGGCGCCGGAGATGGTCGACGACGAGAAGTTCGTGCTCGAGCAGGCCAAGAAGATCGACGCCTTCGCCGATCGCAAGCTGCAGAAACTGACGCCGGGCGAGTTCATGGAGATGTTCTACGCGGCGGTCGAGCAGGACGCGTGGCTGCTGTATCTGCACGGCGGCGTGCTCGGTCTGGCCGTCGGCGGTATGCACCTGCTGACCTTCGGCTGGTAGCCGCGCCGCAAGAACAAGCACGCGTGCTTGCATTTTTCTGGGGGCGCTGAGATTCTTGGTGGCGAGGCGCACCCGTACCGGGTCGCGCCACGATCGGCAAGGGAACAGATGGCTGACCTCGCAGCGCTCCTCGACGACTTCGCCGCCGAATGCGCGGATCTGGAAAACCTGGTCGCACCGCTGACCTCCGCGCAGTGGCAGACCGCCACCCCTTCACCCGGCTGGGATATCACCACCCAGATCGCCCACCTGACCTGGACCGACGAGGTCTCCAAGCTGGCCGCCACCGACGGTGACACCTTCGCGAAGCTGCTGGCCGAGGCCGCGCCCAAGATGTTCACCTTCGTCGACGAGGCCGCCGAAGAGGTCGCGCAGACCCCGCCCGCCGAGCTGCTGGTGCGCTGGCGCTCGGGCCGCGCGGCCCTGATCGCCGCGCTGGCCGCCGTGCCCGCGGGCACCAAGCTGCCCTGGTTCGGCCCGCCGATGAGCCCGGCGTCGATGATCTCCGCGCGGATCATGGAGACCTGGGCGCACGGTCAGGACGTCGCCGACGCGCTCGGCGTCGAGCGCACGCCCACCGCCCGGCTGCGCACCGTCGCCCATATCAGCGTCCGCACCCGCAACTACGCCTACACCGTGCACGGGGAATCCGGTCCCGCCGAGGAATTCCGGGTGGAGCTGACCGCGCCCGACGGCAGCCTGTGGACCTGGGGACCCGAGGACGCGAAGCAGCGCGTCACCGGTCCGGCCGTCGACTTCTGCCTGGTCGCGACCCAGCGCAGGCACCGCGAAGACACCGCCCTGGTCACCGAGGGCCCCGACGCCGAACACTGGCTCGGCATCGCCCAGGCCTTCGCCGGTCCGCCCGGAGCGGGCCGCGAAGCAGGCCAGTTCGCCTGACCACACGTTTCGAACAGGCGAGCGTCAGTCTCTGAGCGCCATTCGTGCCGACTGCCCCGGACTTCGTTGGCCGGGGTTGACCTCCGTGGCAGTCGTGAACGACGCTCGCCTGCTTCGGAGGGGTACCCCGCGGCGCGGTGTGAGAAACAACCGCGACCCCCGGGCACCCCGCTGACCCGCACTGATAGGTCAGTTGTCCAGATGTGGTCCTGATCTCACCGGCGCCGGTGCTAACAACAGCTAGCACCGGCGTACCGTGGAAATCAGCGCGTGGCTTTCAACGATGCGGGCCCCGTTCCCTCGGGTTCACCCACAGGTACAGGAAGGACCGCATCGTGACCGCTCACCGACCCGCTCAGATCGCGCGTCTGTCCGCCACCGTCATCGCCGGCGCCGCCAGCCTCTGCCTCACCGTCGCCGCGGGCGCCTACATCGTCAACCACATGCCCGAGCTCGCGCCGCCGCGCGCCGACGACACCGCGGCCCCCGCCGTGCCGCCGGGATCGGGCCACCACCGCCCCGTCTTCGCCGAGGACTCCGCGCCGCGCGCGACCAGCGATCTCGTCGAGCTCGCGATGTCGACCGAGCGCACGGTGCCCGCCGTGACCAGGACCCCGGTGACCGCACAGCAGTCGGGTGTCGGCGCCACCCCCGACAGCTCGGCGCTGGCCGGACGGCTCAAGATCGGCACCACCTACGTCGGGGCGCAGGTCGCGCCCGCGCGTACCGACACCATCGCCTTCACGGTGGACACCAACCTGGTGACGATCGCGTCGAAATACCTTGGCCTCACCGCCGACCCCGCCGGGGTGACCGCGCTGCGGACCGAACTCGACACCCGCCGCGGTGAACTGGTCTTCGTGCTCTCCGATCCCGGCCTCGGCAGCCACACGCTGCGCGTGGAGCGGGTGCAGAAGCCGGGCACCGAGCCGGCGCCGGTCGAGTCGGCGCAGGCCGGCGACGAGACCGCCGCACCGACCACACCTGCCGACGAGGCGCCGACTACCGTCGGCGTGTGAGTTCTGGCGGCACCGGGCGCGGTGCGTACGACTTCTGCGTGCTCGGCGGCGGCATCGTCGGCGTGGCGACCGCGCATCGCCTGCTGACCACCCACCCCGGCGCGAGTCTGGTGCTGGTGGACAAGGAGTCGAGCCTCGGCGCGCATCAGACCGGGCACAACAGCGGCGTCATCCACTCCGGAATCTATTACCCACCGGACAGTTTGAAGGCCCGGCTGTGCCGCGCGGGCGCGCGGTGGACCAAGGAGTTCGCCGCCGCCAACGACATTCCGTTCGAGGTCTGCGGAAAGCTGCTGGTGGCCACCGATTCCGCCGAGCACGCGCGGATGCTCGACCTCTACGAGCGCTCCGTCGCCAACGGCGTCGAGGTGGAAGCGATCGACGCGGCCGAGCTGGTGCGCCGCGAGCCCAGGATCACCGGCGTCGGCGCGCTGTTCGTGCCAGCCACCGGCATCATCGACTACGCGAAGGTGACGGCCGCGCTCGCCGATCAGGTGGTGGCCATGGGCGGGCGGATCGCGCTCGACACCGTCGTCGCGGCGATCAGCGAAACCGATGCCGCCGTCACGATTTCCGGCCCGGCCGCGACGTTCACCGCGCGCACGCTGGTGGTCTGCGCCGGCTTGCAGGCCGACCGGATGGCGCGGATGGCGGGCATCCGCACCGACTTCCGCATCGTCCCGTTCCGCGGCGAGTACTACCGGCTGCCCGCCGAGCGCGCCGCGCTGGTGCGCACGCTGATCTACCCGGTGCCCGATCCCGCGCTGCCGTTCCTCGGCGTCCACCTGAGCCCGACCATCGACGGCGAGCTGACGGTCGGGCCGAACGCGGTGCTCGGGCTGGCCAGGGAGGGCTATCCCAAGGGCAGCGTGAACGTGCGGGACGCGGTCGACGTGCTGCGCTTCCCCGGCGTGCGCCGGGTCGCCCGCACGCACCTGCGGACCGGGGCGCGCGAGCTGCGCAATTCGGTGTTCAAGCGGGGTTACCTCGCCGAATGCCGTCGATACTGCCCGGAACTCACGACCGCGGATCTGCTGCCGCATCGCGCGGGCATCCGCGCCCAGGCCGTACTGCGCGACGGCACCCTGGTGCACGACTTCCTGATCGAGCGGACCCCGCGCTCGATCCATGTGCTCAACGCGCCCTCACCTGCGGCGACGTCGGCGATGCCGATCGCGGAGTACCTCGTCGACCAGCTCTGAGCGGCAATCCGGCAAATAAAGAGGACATTTGTAGTAATTTTGAGCCCATCCGTGATCAGGGAGGGCCGATGGGCCACATCAGGTATGCGTGTGACGTCGGCGCACCCGTCGACGCCGCCTTCGCCTACGCCGCGAACTTCCGCTTCGTCCCGGACTGGATGTCGGGTGTCACCGGCATCGAGCCGGACGGCGAACCCGACCAGGGCCTCGGCGCCGCCTTCGTGCTGAAAGTCCGGCTGTTCGGGGTGATTCCGCTGCGCTCGACCTGCGAGATCACCGAATATCGGCGCAACGCGGTGATCGGGTATACCCTGCGTGGGCGGGTATACGGAACCGTGACACTACGGTTCGATCCGCTCGGCTACGAACGGTCGGTGCTGACCTCCGAAGCCGACTATCCACCACCACGCGGTGTGTTCGGCCGCCTGTGCCACGGCCTCGTCGACGCGGTCGCGAGATCGGCACTGCGCCGGACGGAGTCGCGGTTGCGAAGGGAGATAGAGGCATTCCACGGTACCGATCTTGTCGGCCGCATCGCCTAGGGTGGCGGTCATGATCATCGTGAGCACCGACGGGTCCTGCCTGCGCAATCCCGGTGGTGCCATCGGCTGGGCCTGGGTGAACCACCAGGGCCCGGCGGACAGCGGAGGAGCGGCGACCGGCACCAACCAGATCGCCGAGCTCCGCGCCGTACTGGAAGCCATCCTCGCCCACCCCGGCGCCGAGCCGATGCTCATCGAGAGCGATTCGCTCTACGCCATCAAATGCGCCTCCGAGTGGATCACCGGCTGGCGGCGCAACGGCTGGCGCACCTCCACCGGTGGCGCGGTGAAGAACGTCGAGATCATCAAGCAGATCGATCGGGCCATCACGACCCGCGAGGGCCCGGTGCGTTTCCGCTGGGTCCGCGGGCACGTCGGTAACTATTTCAACGAACAGGCCGACACTCTGGCAGGCGCGGCCGCCCGCGAGGCCGCCGCCCGCCCGGCGCAAGTCGCCGAACCCACCAGACCGCGGACCACGGGGAAGCCGGTCGAGCCGGCGGCGCCGTCCGGGACACTCACCCTGTTCTGAGGCGCCGACGCGACCGGAGTTGGTCCGCACGAAAACGCCTCCGGCGGCAGAGTCGCTCTGCCGCCGGAGGCGTTCGCCGATTACTCGTCGATCAGTTGCCCGGCGTCGGCGCGGGCGCCTGCGGGGTCGGCACGGTCTGACCGGGGGCTGCGCCGCCGGGGACCTGGCTGCCGTTCTTGAGCAGCGGCGAGTCCAGCTTGCTGACCAGCCACTTGCCGTCGTCGGACTTCTCGAGGGTCATCTCGATGGCGAACATCATCCGGTCCGGTTCGGTCTGGGTGAAGTTGGTCCGGTACTGGGTCATGGTGACCATGGCCTTGACATCCTCGGTGCTGCCCGAGATGTAGGCGCACTGCACGTCCTCGCCGCGCGACTTCACCTGGGCCTGGACCATCGCGCCCTTGAGCGCCTCGCTGGCGTCGCTGAATTCCTTCAGGTAGTCGCCGGTGGCCCCCGCCTTCATCGAGGCGATGTAGCCGTCGAGGTCCTTGGAGTAGTCGTAGTTGGCGAGGATGTTGCCGTAGTCGCAGGCCGCCTTCGTCGACTCCGCGATGGCGTCGAGCTTGTCGCCCTTGTCGCTGCTCTGCAGGAAGAACACCACGGCCGCGGTGGCCGCACCGAGAGCGACCACACCGGCCACACCGGCGGCGATCCAACCCGTCGAGCTCGATTTCCCGGCCGACGCGGGCGCCGGCGCCTGCGCTTCGGGCACGGTCGCCGCCTTCACCGTCGGGGCGTCCGTTTCGGGGGTGGCCGCGGCGCCCTTGACGGTCGCGTCGGCCTTGGCCAGATCGGGCTTGTCCGCCGCGGCAGCTTCCTTCTTGCTCTCGGCGTCGTCGCTGGTCATCGAATCAATCCTGCTCTTTCCCGGCACACATATCGCACCGATATCCTTCATGGGCCCGTGAGCCGGACCACACGCTCTCCCCAGCGAGTATGCCCGGTCCGGTCCGCGAGGGACCGGGCCGGGCAGCAACTCAGTTCACCGGGATGGGTGTCCGCTCGTTGGGATCGACACCAGGGGGCATCTGCGCGCCGTTGTTGGGCACGTTCGGACGCGGCGCGTTGGCCGAACCGCGGATCTGCTGATCGGCGGGCGGGTTCACGCAGTAGTTCCACTTCGGGATCGACCCGTCCTGGACTTCCTCGTTGCGGCGGTACTCGGTGGCGTAGTAGCACGTCGGCCGCGGCCAGATGTCGATGACGGTGTGGAACTCGCCGTCGTGGGCGGGCACCGCGATCGACTCCAGACCCAGCGCCAGCGACGGGAACAGCAGTCGCAGCGCGGGCTGACGCAGCTGCGCCGCCCTGGTGATGGCGACGAAGTTGGCCGCCAGACCGGTGATCGGATCGGCCGTCTTGTCCAGCACGGCGCCGAGCGCCTCGAACTGCGCGGGCGCGTTGTCCAGCACGCTCTGCAGCTCGGCGTTGGCGTTGTTGAACTGGGTCAGCAGCGCGCCCGAGTTACTGGTCAGGGTCTGCAGATCCGGCTGCGCGTGCGAGGTGGTCTCGGCGATCACCCGCAGGTTCGCGATGAGGTTCACCGTCTGCGGCAGCAGGTTGTCCAGGCCCGCCACCACCAGGCTGACGCCGTTGATCAGGCCACGCAGCTGATCCGGGCCCGCGCCGAGCGCGGTGTCGAGCTCGGACAGGATCGTCTTGAACTGCTGCGGGTTGACCTGGGCGATCAGCGCGCTGGTGTCGTCGAGCACCGCCCACACCGGGGTGGGGGTCTTGATCTGCTCGGGGTTGTACTTGATCACCGCGCCGTCGCCGAGGAACGGGCCGACATCGCTCTTCGGACGGAAGTCGATGTACTGCTCGCCCGCCGCCGACAGGGCCGCCACCTGGATCATGGTGTCGACCGGGATCTTGTAGCTCTTGTCGATCTGCGCCTTGGCGGCGATCGACTGCCCCTGGTCGATCAGCTCGACCGAGGTGACCTTGCCGATCCGGTGCCCGCGCAGGGTCACGTCGTTGCCCGGCTGCAGACCACCCGACCGGTCCAGGTTGACCGTCACCGCGTACTCCGAGCGCAGCGGGTTCACCCGCATGACGTTGACCAGCAGGTAGGTGGCACCGACGATCAGCACCACGACCAGCGCGGCGTTGGCCAGCAGGATCTTGTTACCGAAGAACTTCTTCGCCTTGCTCATCGGTGGCCTCCCACTCGGCCCTGAACGATCTGCAGCACCTGGATGAAGGTGCCGACGAAGTCGTTCACGTCCTTCAGATCGGGGAACTTGCTGTTGGCCGGATCGGTGAGCAACCCGATGTCGAGGTTGGTCAGCGTCGCGTACGGCGCCAGCGACTTGCCCTGGAACGTGGCGTTCGCGCCGGGCCGGATCGCGTGCAGCTGATCCAGCACGTACCCGAAGTTGTCGCCGGAGGCCGCCAGCGCGGTCATCAGGTTGTCCAGGTTGGTGAGCAGCTCGGAGAGCTGATCACCGGTGGTGTTGGAGTAGTCGCCGAGCGCGGCGCTGGCCGTGGCCACCTTGGTGAGCAGGTCACCGATCGCCTTGTTGTTCTCGGCGATGGCGCCGATGGCCTGCGGCAGGGTGTCGGCCACCTGACCCAGCTGGGTCTTGTTGTTCTCGATGGTGTTGGCGAGGGTGTTGAACTCGGTCAGCACCGTGTCGACCTTGGCGCTGTTGTTGTTCAGTTCGCCGATGACGCCGGTCATCTCGGTGATCAGGTGCGACAGGTTGCCGCCCTGCCCGTTGAGGATCGAGCCGAGTTCGGTGCCGAGCCGGCTGAGGCTGGCCACGCCACCGCCGTTGAACAGCATCGACACCGAGATCAGCAGCTCTTCCACGGTGGCGCCCGCGGAGGTGTACTCGCGGGTGAGCGTGGCGCCGTCCTGCAGCGGCGGGCCCGTGGGGGCGCCGTTCTTCGGCTTGGACAGCGCGATGAAGACGTCACCGAGCGGGGTCGCCTGGCGCAGCTCGGCCGTGCTGCCCTGGGGCAGCACGATGTCCTTGCTGATCTGCATGTCGATCTTGGCTTGGAAGTTCTTGGTGGAGATGCCGGAGACCACCCCGACATCGGAACCACCGATCTTCACCTTCGCCTGATCGGGCAGGTTCAGCGCGTTGTCGAACTCCGCGTGGATCGTGTAGGTGTCGCCTTCGGCGCCCGGCTTGGGCAGCGGCAGATCCTCCACGGTGAATCCACACCCGGAGGTGATCGCCACGGTGGCCGTCGCGGCCGCGGCGACCAGCGCGCGGCGGGCTTTCATCGTCATACGTAGGGTCATTTCGTCAGTCCGAGCAGTGCGGCGGTGAGCCCGTAGTCCGGGCCGAAGTCCTGCATGTTCCCGGAACGGCAGCCATCGGACTTCATCTGGACCCGCTCACAGAAGACGCTGACGATCTCGCCGGAGAGGGCGGTACCGATCAGGCCGTGCAGGCGGACGAAGCGGCCTTCCTTGTTCATCGCGCCGTCGATGTTCTGCATCAGCAGCGGCACGATGTCGACGATCTCGACCATCGCGCCGGAGTTGGCGCGCAGCTGGTTGGTGACGTTGGTCAGCCCCGTCAGCGAGGTCTCCAGCTCGTCGGCGTGCTCGCCGAACATCGTGGAGGTGTTGGCCAGGAACGCGTTCAGCTGATCCAGCGTGGCTTGCAGGCCGGGAGCCTGTTCGGCCAGCAGGCCCGACATGGCGGTGACCCGGTTGCTGAAGTCGCGCACCGACTGGTCGTTGTCGGCCAGCATCGTCGTCAGCTCGTTGAGCTTGATGATGATGTTGGAGATGGCGTCCTTGTTGTCGACACCGATCTTCAACGCCGAAGACAGGGCGTCGAGGGTTTCGCGGATCTTCTGGCCATTGCCATTGAGCACCGGGTAGAGCACCCGGCCAGAGAGTGGGCCGAGTCCTTCCTGACCCGGTTCCGGCTTCAGCGAGGCGGAGAACTGGTCGATGGTCTTGATCATCGTGTCCAGCTCGACCGGGGTCCTGGTGCGTGCCTTGGGCAGGTGCTCACCGGACTTCATCGACTCACCGCCGGTGAAGGGCGGGGTGATCTCGATGTGGCGGTCGGTCACGATCGAGGGGGAGATGATCGCGGCGATCGCTTCCTTGGGGATCTTCACGCCACCGTCGATGGTCATGTGGACCTCGACGTAGGTGCCCTTGGGAATGATCTTGTCGACCTTGCCGACCGCCAGGCCCAGGACCATGACGTCGTTGCCCTCGTACATGCCCGCGATGTTCTCGAAGTCGGCCGTGATCTTGGTCGACATGCCGAGCGCGTCGTTCACCTGATTGGGCAGCAGCGAGCAGCTGCCCAGGGTCAAGGCGGTGGCGCCGATCATGAGCGATCGGGCCAGCGTCTTGCCGCCGCGGAATCTCGAGGTCAGTTTCATCCTGCGCACCCCTGAATCACCTGAACGAAGCACAGCCAGTTGTCGGGGAACAGCCACGGCAGCGAGACGTCGCCGTAGTTGCCGTTGCCGAGCGCGTTGTTGAAGTAGCGCGCGGTCGGCTGCCCGATCTGCAGCAGGCGGTCGAGGTTGTCCTTGTTCTTCTGCAGACCCTCGGCCATGGTGTTGAGCTGACCGATGGTGCCGCCGAACTGGTTACCGTTCTCGGCGCCGATCTCCTCCAGCTGACGAGTCAGCGTGGCGATGTTGTCGAGCAGCTGCCGCAGCAGGTTCTGCCGCTCCATCACCCGGTTGGCGATGGCCTCGCCCTGGGTGATGACCAGCAGGATCGAGTTGCGGTTGTCTGCCAGCAGCTGGGTGACCCGGTTCAGGTCCTTCAGCAGGCTGTCGACCTCGCTCTTGCGTCGGTCGACGACCTTGGCCAGGGCGCCGACGCTGTCGATCGCCTGCGCGACGAGCTCCGGCGAGTCACCGAGCTGGCTGTTGATCGTGTTGAGCGAGGCGGCCAGCTTCTTGGTGTCGAGTTCCTCGAACTTGGGCGTACCGACCTGCACGACATCGGCGATGTTGTACGGCACGTCGGTGTTGGAGCGCGGGATGGTCTTGTTCTTCAGACCCGACCCGTCGCCCGGCTGCAGGTCGACGTAGCGCGCGCCGAGCAGCGTGGCCATCTTGATCGCGGCGTGCGCGTCGGGGCCGAACTTCAGCGACTTGTCGACATCGAGGGTGATCACCACGTGATCGCCCTCGATCTTGGCGCCGGTGACCGTGCCGACCTGCACACCCGAGACCGCGACCTTGTCGCCGGTCTTGATGCCCGCGGCCTGCACGAACTCCGCTTCGATCGACTGCCTGCCGATCCCGATGAACTGGTAGACCGTCGAACCGACCAGCAGCAGCACGATGACCAGCGAGCCGATCACACCGAGCCAGAAGTTGCGGTTGCCGAGGAAGGTCTTCTTGAGCTTGCTCATCTGCAGACCTCCGAGTGGGAGGTGCCACCGATCTGGCTGAACAGACCGCGCGGGAAGAGCACCCCGTAGAGCGAGACGTCGAGGCTGCACAGGTAGGCGTTGGCGTGCGTGCCCTCGGAGGTCATCCGGCCCAGGTCGGCGAGCATCGACGGCATGTCGATCGCGGCCTGGTCGAGCTTGGCGCCGTTGGCCAGCAGCAGGTTCAGCGCCGCGGTGGTCGAGTTCTGCGCCGCCGACAGCTTCGGCTGGATCTTGCCGACCATGCCGACCAGCGAGGTCGTCGCGTCGGCCAGGGTGGCCGTGGACGCCTGCAGCGACTGACCCTGTTCGTAGAGCCCGCCGATCAGCGCCCGGGTCTGGGTGACCAGGGTCTCCAATTCATCCCCTCGCTTGGCCAACCCGGCCATCACGCCGGACAGGTTGGTGATCACGTCGGAGAGAATCGCGTCCCGACGCTGGAAATCCGTGGCCAGCTGCGCGGCCTGGACGATGAAGGACGACAGCGAGACACCGTCACCCTGCAGCGCCTGGATCAGCGTCTCCGACATGGCGTTGACCTCGGCCGGCTCCAGCGCCTGGAACAGCGGCTGGAAACCGTTGAGCAGCGCGGAGATGTCGAACGAGGGCTCGGTGCGGTCGATCGGGATGACCGAACCGCTCTTCAGCTCCTGCGGGCTCGGCGCCGAGCCCGGGGTCAGCGCGACGTAGCGCTGGCCGATCAGGTTCTGGTAGCGGACAAGGGCTTTGGTGTCGTCGAAGACCGTCTGGTCGCTCTGCACAATGAACGACACCTTGGCGTCGTTCTTGCCGTCGAGCTCGATCTTCTCGACCTTGCCGACGCGCACGCCCGCCATGCGGACGTCGTCGCCGGGGCGCAGGCCCAGGACATCGGTGAAGATCGCGGTGTACTTGCGGGTGTCTCCGTCGACCGTGCGGGCGAGCGTATTCCACACGACCACGATGACCAGCATGGAAACGATCGCGAAGATACTGAACCCGATCAGTGGCTTGCGGATGCTCATGCGCCACCCCCGTTTTCGGACACTTGCAGGGTTCCGCCCTTCAGAATCGGACCGAGCAGCAGGAATTCGGATGCCGTCGGCTTACGCCCCAGCAGTTGAGTCATCGCCGCTTCGCCCTGGTAGGAGATCGGCTTGGCGGCCGGGGCCACCGCTGGCTGCGGTGCGTCGGCCGGGGCAGCGGGACCGGCGGCGGGCGCGGGGGCGCCACCGCCGAGCAGACCCGGCAGGCCCGGGATCTGGATCGACGGCACCAGGCCCTCGAGCGGCGTCCCGGCGAACGGCTTGACCTCGGTGCCGTTGGCGGTCTGCATCGGCGCGAGGCCCGGCGTGGTGAGGCCGGGGATGGCGGGCATGCCGGGGATCGCGACCAGCGGCGGCAGGCCGGCGGCCGACGCGAGCGCCTTCGGGCGCACGCTCTCCGGCATCGGCGGAAGGCTGACCGTGGCTGGCGCGGTGAAGCAGCTCGGGCCGAGCAGTTCGCCGTAGCGCGGGCAGTCGGCGACGGTGTTCGGCTTGTACGGGGTGAACGTCAGGCCCGCGTTCCAGACCATCTGCTTGGACGGACCACCGTGCATGGTGGTGTTCAGCGCCGCCAGCGACGGACCGAAGACCTCGAAGGTCTTGGTGATCGAGCTCGGATCGGCGGCCAGCGCGCCCAGGGTCGCGTTCATCCCTCCGGTGACCTCCTTGCCGACATCGGGGTTGGTCGCGAACAGGTCGTTCACCTGGTCGGTGGTGGCGCTCGCACCGGCCAGCAGCGCGATCAGCTGATCCCGCTTGGTGGCGATGGTGTTGGCGGTCTGCACCGAGCTGCCGAGCACGTCGAGCAGTTCCGGTGCCGACTGGTTGAGCGCGTGCGCCGAGGCCGCGAAGTTGTCGAGCATGCCGCCCAGGTTCGGGCCGGCGTCGGCGACGGTGGTGAGCCAGTGGTCGAGGCGCTGGATGGTGGAGCCGGGGACCCGGCCGCTGCCGTCGAGCGCCTGGGTCAGGGTGCCGAGCACCCGGCCCAGCTGCACCGGGTCGACCTCGTTGAGGATGTCGCGCACCGTGGTGAGCGTGTCCTGCAGCGCGATCGTGCCCTGGCTGGTGTCCTCGGGGATCTGCGAACCCTCGTGCAGGTACTGGTCGGACGCGCCGTTGAAGACCAGCTCGACCGAGGTGACGGCGAACAGGTTGCTCGGCACGACGCGAGCGGTGACGTTGGACGGGATGTCGCCCGCGAACTCGGGCTTGAGCTCGATGTTCACCTTCTGGGTGGCGCCCTTGTCGGTGATCTCGACGTCCTTGACGGCGCCGACGAGCACGCCGCGGAACTTCACGTCGGCGTCCGAGGGGAGGCCGTCACCGGTGGTGGTCAGGTTGGCGGCCACGTTGACCTTGGGCACGAAGTAGCCCTGGTACCTCGCCATCAGGAACCCGAGGATCACCGCGAAGACGATGACGCCACAGGTACCGGCGATGTACAGCTGTTTCATCGTGGGACCGCGCCCACTGGGATCGATGATCATCGCGCGCCTACCCCGAGATCCGGATTCCGGGGTTGACGCCCCAGATCGCCAAAGTCATGAACAGGTCGGCGAACACGACCAGGATGATGCACATCTTGATCGCGCGGCCGGCCGCGACGCCGACGCCCTCGGGACCACCCGAGGCGAAGAAGCCGTAGTAGCACTGGATGAAGGTCGTGATCATGACGAACACGACCGCCTTGAGCAGCGAGTACAGCACGTCGGTCGGTACCAGGAATTGGTAGAAGTAGTGCGAGTAGGTACCGGCCGCGGTGCCACCTATCAGCTGGACCGTGATCGAGCAGGACACGTAGGCCATCACCAGGCCGATGCAGTACAGCGGCACGATCGCGATGACCGCGGCCATCATCCGGGTGCTGACCAGGTAGGGCAGCGGCCGGATGGCGATCGAGTCGAGCGCGTCGATCTCCTCGGAGATGCGCATGGCGCCGAGCTGGGCGGTGAATCGACAGCCCGCCTGTGCCGCGAACGCCAGCGCCGCCAGCAGCGGGCCGAGCTCGCGGGTGGTGGCGAAGGCCGAGATGGCACCGGTGATCGGGCTCAGGCCGAGCAGGTTCAGCGAGGTGTGACCCTGGATGGCGACCGTCATGCCGCCGAAGGCGCTGATGATCAGGATGACGCCGATGGTGCCACCACCGACGACGATGTTGCCGTTACCCCAGGTGACGTCGGAGAGCAGCCGCCAGACTTCCTTCGGGTACTGCTTGAAGGCCAGCGGAATCGAGCCGACGGAACGCAGGAAGAAGAAGACCTGGTGGCCGAGCCGCGCGAGCAGATCGATGGGCGCCTTGCCGACCGCCTTGAGCTGGCGCAGCGGCCGCAGCAGCGGGGGTACATACGTTGATGACATGGCTCAGACCACCTGTGGGGGGAAGACTGCGGCGTAGATCTGGGTGATCGCCACGTTGACACCGAGCAGCATCACCATGGAGCTGACCACCGCCGAGTTCACCGCGTTGGCGACGCCACCGGGGCCGCCGCGCGCGTTCAGGCCGGAGTCGCAGGCGATGATCGCGGCGATGATGCCGAAGATCACCGACTTGAGCAGCGCCACCGCGAGGTCGCGGGTGACCGCGAACGAGGCGAAGGTGCTCATGTAGGAGCCGGGGGTACCCGCCTGGGCGAAGATGTTGAACATGTAGCCGGTGATGAAGCCGACGAAGACGACGAAGCCGCAGAGCAGGAAGCTGACGATCATCGCGGCGCCGAGCCGGGGGGCGACCAGCCTGCGCAGCGGATCGACGCCCATCACCTTCATGGCGTCGATCTCTTCACGGATGGTGCGCGAGCCGAGGTCGGCGCAGACCGCCGAGCCGACCGCGCCGGCGATCATGATCGAGGTGACCAGTGGCGCGCCCTGCTGGATGATGCCGAGGCCGTTCGCCGCGCCGATGAACGAGGTCGCGCCGACCTGACCGGCGACCGCGCCGACCTGGATGGAGACGATCACCGCGATCGGGATGGCGACGAGCAGGGTGGGCGCCGCGGCGACGTTGGCCATGAACGCGCATTGCCGCACGAACTCGTCGAAGGGGAAGCGGCGACGGAAGATCGCGACGATCAACTCCGTGATCGCTTCGAAACCCATCGTGATCTGTCGACCGAAGGTCTCGAGTGACTTCTTCGGATGGTCGTCCCAAAGGCCCTTGGTCCGGTCGACAGCTTCGCTGACTCGTGAACGGGCGGGTGGACTCTCGGTCGACTGCACTGCTTTTACCCCTCTCGACGCCAGGTCATCAACACCCCGACGACTTGTTTGCTTGACGCACCTTACTACGGAGTAGCGCAGAACACACCACCGACATGTGAGCGCCGTCATAGACAGAGGTCACCGTCACGAACAGCTATGAGTCCTGCCATGTCGGACCATACAGCCCACAATTGTGGCGGTATCGACGATTGCGTCGGATGTCGTTTTCCGCGCGGATTCCCAGCACTGGCGGCTGCGCCGAATAAATATTGCGGAAAACTGTCATTCATAACGAACCCCCCGACCGAATACTCCGGCAGATCACAGACCGATGGCATAACTGGACAATTGATCATTCCATTGATAGA
Source organism: Nocardia sp. NPDC003269 (assembly GCF_042888005.1). Taxonomy (NCBI): domain Bacteria; kingdom Bacillati; phylum Actinomycetota; class Actinomycetes; order Mycobacteriales; family Nocardiaceae; genus Nocardia; species Nocardia sp. NPDC003269. The sequence continues at coordinate 1,254,208 of NZ_JBIAPA010000001.1, read as the reverse complement.
TATCAGCTATCACTAAGAAGTGCGCCGTGGGCGGGGCGCGCCCGGGACGGAATACAGGCACGATAGGCAGAGCGAATTGATATCGTGCGGGCTTCCGACGTCTGGAGGGACATGTTCACCACACTCGCCAAGGTGGCCAACGCCGCCTTCGCCGTCGCCCTCGGTGCAGCACTGCTCGGCACCGGCGCGGGCGCTTCGCAGGCTCAACCCGGCCCGCCGGTGATCGGCGGCGGCTCCGGAATCGTCATCGACAGCATGTTCGAGTGCACCGTCACCACGGTCGGCTACGACGGTGCGGGCAGACTCGTCGGACTGACCGCGGGCCACTGCGGCGACGCGGGCGCGAGCGTCACCGCCGAGGTGGACCGTGGCTACGGCGAGATCGGCCGGTTCGCCTACAGCAACTCCGAACTCGACTACGCGATCATCGAGTTCACGCCGGGGCGGATCATCCCGGTGAACCGGATCGGCAACGTCACCATCACCGGCATCGGCGGGCCAGCCCAGTTCCCGACGATCGTCTGCAAGGAAGGCCGGACCACCGGCAACACCTGCGGCATCACCTGGGGTGACGTCTTCCAGACCAATACCGAGACCTGGGCCCAGATGTGTGTGATCGAAGGCGATTCCGGTGCGCCGGTGGTCGTCGGCTCGACCCTGGTGGGCATGGTGAACGCCTACCTGGCCGTGGCCTGCTTCGGCCCCGAGGTCGGCACGAACATGAGCGCGATCATGAACGACGTCAACGGCCGCGGCGGCGTCGGCGCGGGATTCCATCCCATCTAGCCCGCCCGTTCGGATCGCCGGAAGCACTGCGGGTCGCGTGGATTCACCTCCACGCGGCCCGCTTCATTTCTGTCCGAGGGGCGCCAGCGCCGGACCGTCGGCGCCCGCGCAGTGCGGCAGGCAATCGACCCGGTCGGGTTCCGGCGCGCGCCGCGGGACCCGCAGCAGCACCCCGGCCACGACCGCTCCGACCAGCAGCAGCGCAGCGCACCAGCGCATCGCGGTGTCGAAGCCGGCGGCGAAGGCGACCGGATCGTCGAAGGCGCCAGCCAGGCCCGCCAAGCCGGGCAACGCGGCGACGGCCAGCAGCTGCGCCGTCCTGGCGACGGCGTTGTTGACCCCGGAGGCGATGCCAGCGTCGGCGGTGGGCACCGCGGCCAGCACCGCGCCGGTCAGCGGCGCGACCATGATCGAGAGCCCGAGCCCGAAGATCAGCACGCCGGGCAGGACATCGGTGAGATAGTTCGCGTCGGCCCCGACCCGTTGCAGCGCGAAGACACCGCCCGCGGCCAGCAGCGGACCCACGGTCATCGGGATCCGCGGCCCGTGCCGTTGCGCCCAGCGCCCGGCCGGGGCCGACAGCACCAGCATCAGCACCGTCACCGGCAGACTCGCCGCGCCCGAGGCCATCGGCGAATACCCGGAGACCAGTTGCAGCTGCAGGACCAGCAGGAAGAAGACGCCGCCCAGCGCGGCGTAGACGAAGAACGTCACCAGATTCGCGACGGTGAACACGCGCGAGCCGAACAGCGAGGGCGGGACCAGCGGATTCGGGCTGCGCAGCTCGACCACCACGAACAGCGCCAGCGCGACCAGCCCGACCCCGATCAGCACCGGAAGCGCCTCGATCAGCCCGAGCGTGAGCGCCCCGAGCGCGATGGCGACGATCACCGCGCCCGGCACGTCGATCCGCGACGGCGCGTCCGGATCCCGGCTCTCCGGCACGAACCGGATCGCCACCACCGCGACGACCAGCGCCAGCGGCACATTGAGCAGGAAGATCGCGCGCCAGCCGACCAGATCGATGAGCCCGCCGCCGAGCAGCGGCCCGAACGCGCCCGCCACGCCGCCGAAACCGGACCACAGGCCGATCGCGCTGCCCTGATCCTCGTGATCGATCGACGCCGAGATCAGCGCGAGGCTGCCCGGGGTGAGCAGCGCGCCCGCCAAGCCCTGCAGCAATCGGGCCACGACCAGCAGCTCGATATTCATCGCGACCGCGCACAGCAGCGAGGTGACCGCGAATCCGGCCACCCCCCAGACGAACACGCGCTTGCGGCCGAGCCGGTCGCCCAGCGACCCGCCGAGCAGGATGAACGAGGCCAGGGTGAGCGTGTAGCCGTTGACCGTCCACTGCAGACCCGCGACATCGGTGTGCAGCGACTCGCCGATGCGCGGCAGCGCGACCGCGACCACCGTGGCGTCCAGCGACGCCATCGAGGAGCCCAGGATGGTGGCGAGCAGGATCCACCGCCCCGTGGCCGAATTCAGCCGAACCGTCTGGGTCGGGGGCACCTCACCAAACTAGCGCCTCGCGCCGGTCTTTCGCCTAACTACAGGCTCTGGACGCAGACCACGACTTTGCGCTCGGGGTACTTGAAGCCCGAATCGGCGACGTCGGGGCAGTCGTCGACGCTGTCGGTGCCGGTCTTGATCGTGATGACCTTGACCGCCTCGGACCCGGACTCGGTGCACTCGATGCGCTTGGGCTCGTCGCCGCCGACATCCATGCAGCCGCCGACGACCCAGTCGATATCCAGGCACAGCGCGCCGGTCTCGATGCCGTTGAGGGTCTCGGCGTAGAAGTTGTCGCGGTCGCTGACGCAGCCGGTGCTGTTCTTGGCCTTGCCGATGACCTTGTAGTTCGACGACCGGCTGCCGCACGACGCCTTGGCGATGGTGGCGTCGTTGACGGTGCCACCGAGTGCGACGCAATCGCCGACATTGGCCTGGAAGTCGGTGTTGCCGCCCCTGGTCGAGGTCTGCGCGGGTTTGCTCGTGGTCGGCTTGCCCGAGGGTTTGGTGGTGGGGCCGGCGCTGCTGGTCGCCGGGACGACATCGATCGCGGGCTGCGCGTGGCCGTCGATGGTGCCACCGCATCCACTCGCGACGAAGGCGGTCACCGTGATGGCGACCGCGCCGACGAGCCGGCCGATGGACAGGTCTGCAAACACCTACTGTGAATACACCACCGGAGCCACCGGCGTCGACTCCATCCCGATGGTCGGGGTGCTGGGTTACCCTTGGGATTCCGGCCCCCCGGCCGTACCTGCATCAGGAGGTGAACCCGATGGTGGCAGCAACGGCGGGAGATTTCGGCCCCCTGACCCGGCCCGGCGGCACGCCGATCGCGGCGCCGCGCCAAATGCTGGTCGATCCCCGGTTCATCCGGCTGGCCGACCATTTCTTCGGACTCTTCCCGCAGCCCAGCCGTGGCGGCGGCGCGCTGGCCATCTATCTGGACGGCAGGCCGGTCGTCGACATCTGGGCGGGCTGGGCGGCCAAGGATCAACGCTGGAACGGCGAGAACGTCGCGCTCACCTTCTCCACCGGCAAGGGCGTCGCGGCCACGGTCGTGCACCGGCTGGCCGAGCGCGGCCTGATCGACTACGAGGCGCCGGTCGCGCGGTACTGGCCGGAGTTCGCCGCGCACGGCAAGCACGACATCACCGTGCGCGACGTGCTCTCGCACCGCGCGGGCCTGCACCGCGTGCGCGGGCTGGTGCCGGGCCGCGAGGGGATCCTCGACTACGACAAGGTGGTCACCGCGCTGGCGGAGAGCCCGGCCGACCCGCGCCGCATCCGCACCTCGGGCTATCACGCGATCACCTTCGGCTGGCTGGTCGCCGAGATCGTGCAGCGGGTGACCGGCGAGCCGTTCACCACGGTGCTGGAGCGAGAAGTGGCGCAGCCGTTGGGAACCGACGAATTCTGGTTCCAGGTGCCCGCCGCGCAGCGGTACCGGATCGCCAAGATCTTCCCGCACCTGGCACCGCCGGGAATCCGGTGGAACACCGCGTCCTCGGTGCTGTCGTGGGTGCGGCCCGCGCGCGGATTGGCCGAGGCGGGCATGCCGGAGAGCTTCGACGAACTGGTGCGCGACCCCCGGGTGCACGACGCGGTGATGCCGGGCTGGAACGGCGTCTTCTCGGCCAGGGCGCTGGCCAGGCTGTACGGCGCTCTCGCCAACGGCGGTGTGGTGTACGCCGGCGACGCCGAGCACCGGCCCGCGCGTGGCGACGCGCCGGTGCGGTTCCTGCGTCCCGAGACGATCGAGGCCGCGAACGTGACCCAGCAGACCGACAGCCGCGACTACGTCCTCGGCCTGCCGCTGCGCTTCACCCTCGGCTATCACCGGCCGGTGCTGATGACCAAGCAGCAGCCGCGACAGGCGTTCGGCCACTATGGAATCGGCGGCTCCGGCGCCTACGCCGACCCCGATCTGCGGATGTCGATCGCGTTCGTCACCAACCGGCTCGGCAACTCCTTCACCGCGCTCGGTGACGCGCGGCTGGCGAAGCTGTCGGCGATCGCCCAGGGCACGGTGCGCCGCCTGCGCGCCGAGCAGACCTAGGTGCCGGTTCGAACCGGCCGCGGGCGCGCGCCGTAGTAACGGGCATGACAGCGCTGAGCCCGGCACCCGCGACCCCACGCTGGTCGGTGCTGCACGGCGTGGCGGCGGGCCGCGATTTCGAGGGCTACCTGCGACGACGCGCGGCCCACAGCGATCCGTTCGCGGTCGGCTTCCCCGGCTTCCCGCCGGTGCTGTTCACCGGAACGGCCGAGGGCGCGCGCGAACTGTTCCGCGCGCCGGCCGCGCTGCTGACCCCGCCGCGGCCCAATCCGATCGAACCGATGGTCGGCGCCGCCTCGCTGATCCTCAGCTCCGGCGCGCGGCATCGCACCGACCGCGCGCTGCTGGCGCCCGCCCTGCACGGTCCGCGGGTGCGCGCGCTGGCCGGGGTGATCCGGGACGCGACGCTGCGCGAGATCGAGCACGGTTGCGGCACAGCGGGTTCCTGGCAGGTGGGCAGCCGGATCGACGCGCTCGACGCGGCACGGTTCATCACGCTGCGGGTCATCCTGGCGGCCGTGTACGGACCCGAGGTCGATCGTGCGCCCGAATACGCCGGTGCCGTCACCGATTTCCTCGCCGCCTTCACCACGCCGCTGCTCGTCGCGCCCGTATTACGCCGTGGCATAGCCGGATTCGGGCCGTGGGAGCGTTTCGTCGCCGCCCGCGCCCGACTCGACCGGGTGATCCTGACCGATATCGCCCACCGCCAGCGCACCGGTCCCGGCTCGGGCGACCTCCTCGATCTACTCCTGGCCACCCGCTACGACGACGGCAGCGCCCTCACCGACACCGAGCTGTGCGAGCAGCTGCGGACGCTGCTCGTGGCCGGTCACGAGACGACGGCCACCACCCTGACCTGGGCGCTCTATCACCTGCACCGCGAGCCGGGTCTGCTCGACCGGCTCACCGCCGAACTGGCGACGGCCGGTGACGACCCCGCCGACCTCGCCGCGCTGCCGCTGCTCGGCGCGGTCTGCCAGGAGACGTTGCGCCTGCATCCGGCGGTTCCCATCGTGCTGCGCACGCTGACCGGACCGCTGCGCTGGCGCGGGGTCGACGTGGCGGCCGGACAGACGATCGGCCTCGCCGTCGGCGTCCTGCACAGCGACCCGTCGACCTGGCCCGCGCCCCGCCTGTTCCACCCCGACCGTTTCCTCGACCGCAAGTTCTCGCCGTTCGAGTACGCCCCGTTCGGCGGCGGACATCGCCGCTGCATCGGCGCCACGCTGGCCGAATACGAGCTCCGCATCGTGCTGGCAACCCTGTTGACCACGGTCGGCCTGGCCCTCGACCCCGCGCTGGCCCTGGGCGCCCGCCCCCGGACCGTGCCCCGGAATCTGGCCACCGCGCCGGATCGGCCGATCCGGTTCACCCGCGAACGGTAGTGAACCAGCTCATATCCCGTCACAGCGATGCCTCCTGCCTCGTCCAAGGTGTGTCCACCGCAATCGACGAGGAGTCGAGTCATGCAGTACAGCACCGTTTTCCCCAGGATCGCGCTGGTCGTCGCGATCCTGTTCGGCACCATCGGCGTGGTCGCCGGGCCCGCGGCCGCCGCGCCGGAGGCACGGTTTCCGGGCGGGCTCGCGTCGAACTACGTGGAGACCGACCTGGCGAAGTTCCACTACGTCCGCGCGGGGTCGGGTACCCCGGTCGTGCTGATCGCGGGCGGTGGCCTGTGGGGCTATTCCTGGCGCGACGTGCTGCCCGCGCTGGCGGCCGAGCACACCGTCTACGCGGTGGATCTGCCCAGCCAGGGCTACACCGAAGCGCGCCGCGCCGACTTCGCCTACGACCTGCCCGCGATGTCGGCGGCGATCGCGAGTTTCCTCGACGCCGTCGGCCTCGCCCGGACCACCCTGGTCGGGCATTCGTGGGGTGGCGCCTGGAGCATGTACTTCGCCCAGGAGCACCCGGATCGGGTGGAGCGGCTGGTCCTGCTCGACGCACCGGGGCTGGATGCCGAGAAGGCACCAGTCACGCCGCTGTTCACGACTCCGCTGCTCGGTGAGCTCGCCACCGAGCTCACCACGCGGTCGTTCTACGCCGAGAACATCCGCGCCACCTTCGCCCATCCGCGGCTGGTCACCGACGAGATCGTCGACGCGTACTACCTCCCGTTCGCGCGACCGGCGAACCGGGCCGGGTTCCTGGCGCTGTGGCGCAACCTCGACTACCGCGTCACCGATGCCGGGCTGCACCGGATCACCGCACCGACCCTGGTGCTGTGGGGTGGCGCCGACACCTGGCTCCCCGCCACCCAGGCCGGCGCGCTCGCCGCGCGGATTCCGGACGCGACCGCGCACGTCCTGCCCGGCTGCGGGCACGCCCTGCACGAGGATTGCCCGGCGCTGGCCGTGCCGCTGCTGAGCGACTTCCTGCGGTAGTGGCCCGCGATTCTCATATCAAAATCAAAAGTGGTCGAAATTAGATTTTGAGACAGCGGTACACAGTCGCCCTGGATATCCCGAATCTAGTGGCGATCTCCGGCACCGCCAGCCCGTCCGCGTGCAGCGCCTTCGCCTGCTCGACGAGGTCGGCGGAGAGCTTGGCCGGGCGGCCGCCGTTCCGGCCGCGGGCGGGTCCGCGCGGCCGGTCGGCGGCGGGCCCGCCCAGCAGCGCACGGGCACCGTCGAGGATCAGCGGGCGCAGCGTCTCCGCCGGCAGATCGCGGAACAGCAGGACCGGATCCGCGAGTCCCGCGACCGCCTGCGACGCGCGGACCCGCTCCTCGATGTCGGCCGACGGCCCCGCGACCAGCTCGTTGGCCAGCGCGATCGCGGTCCGGAACCGATCGGCGATCGGCGCCTGGACCGGCACGGACCGGGTCGCCTGCGTGGTGCTGTGCCACGGCTTCAGCGGCACCATGGACCGGCTGTTCGACTACGCCGAACGCTTCGCCGCCGCGGGGTTCGCGGCGCTGGTCTTCGACTATCGCGGTTTCGGTGCCACCAGGTCCCCACCGTCGACGGCCAGCTCGACGACCTGCGCGGCGCCGTCGCCTTCGCTCGCGCACACGCCCGCGTCGACCCCGATCGCGTTGCGCTGTGGGGTAATTCGCTCGGCGGCGCGCACGCGGTGACGGTGGCCGCCGGTGATCCACGGATCGCGGCGGTGGCCTGCGACCGCACTACATCCCGATGGTCGGCGCGCCCGGCACGGTCGCCGTCACCACGACCGACGAGGCCGAACAGCACATCCGCACGCTCACCGGCGGCCAGGACACGCTGTGGCGAAACAGCATCGCGCCCAGAGCCCTGCTGACGATGCTGACCCGCTATCGCCCGGCCGAGTCCGCGGCGCTCGTGCGCTGCCCCCTGCTGGTCTGCGCCGCCGCCGACGACCGGGAGACCCCACCGGACACCGGCCGTGCGCTGGCCGACCGCGCGCCCCTTGGCGAGCTGCGGGTCTACCCGGGCACCCATTTCAGCTTCTACACCGACCCGCTGCTCCGGGATCGCGTCGTCGGCGAGCAGATCGAGTTCCTTCGTTCCGCGGTCACGCGCCCCACCCGGAATTCCGGGGTGTGAGCGCCGATCCGACGCGAGCCAGTTCACAAGTGACCAGTGATTTCGATCACTCGGGGTTTGAGGCTCACAACCATGTGTTTCACCCGTCGCCGACATCACCGTCGCCGACTCGCCGCCGTGAGCGCGGCGTTTGACGAAAGCCGGTGTATAACAGCGCGTTATGTGACCTGGGACACAGAGTTGCCGGTCCGTTATCGCCGGGAAACGCGGCTGGCACGTTGTCACCCCGGGCGGGTAGGAATGGACGGTCAGGGTCGGGGCGTCGTTACCCCGTGGAGACCCGTTGCGGACTCCGCGTCAATCACGAAGATCTCGCGCCGCCGCAGGCGGAACGAGAGATGGAATGGACGAGAAACCTATGCACTACGAGGCAAATATGCAGCAATCGCGCTGGCTGCGCCGGGGCCTGCTGCTGTCAGCGGCAGTCGCGGCGGCGGGCGCTTTGATCGTCATGCCCGCGCAGGCCCAGCCGACCCTCCCGGGCTCCGGTTCCAGCCAGCCCGCGGTGAACGAGCCGGCGCCGCAGGCGCCGTTCGCCCCGCCGAACATCAACATCGCCGACGGCGAGACCGTCGGCGTCGCGCAGCCGATCATCATCAGCTTCAAGGAGCCGGTCGGCGATCGCGCCGCCGCCGAGAAGGCCATCAAGGTCACCTCGAGCCAGGCCGCGCCCGGCCACTTCTACTGGACCGGCGACAAGCAGGTGCGCTGGAAGCCGAACGAGTTCTGGCCCGCCAACACCGACGTCACCGTCGTGGCAGGCGGCACCACCAGCTCGTTCCGCATCGGTGACGCCTTCATCGCCAGCGTCGACGACAACACCAAGATGATCACCGTGACGGTGAACGGTGAGGTCGTCAAGGAGATGCCGACCTCGCTGGGCAAGAAGGGCTACGAGACCCCGAACGGCACCTACATCGTGGGCGAGCGGTTCGAGAAGATGACCATGGACTCGTCGACCTACGGCGTGCCGGTCACCGATCCCGAGGGCTACAAGCTCGAGGTGGAGTACGCGACCCGCATCTCCAACAGCGGCATCTTCGTGCACGCCGCGCCGTGGTCGGTCGGCCAGCAGGGCTACTCCAACGCCAGCCACGGCTGCCTGAACGTGAGCACCGAGAACGCCAAGTGGTTCCTGGAGAACTCGCGCCGGGGCGACGCCGTCGTCGTCACCAACACCCAGGGCGGCACCCTGAGTTCCGGTGACGGACTGGGCGACTGGAACTGATTCGCTGAACAAAAGCCGAACAATACGATCAATCGCGGTCGTGTTGTTCGGCTTTTTGCTGTACTCGCCCTTGTGCGCCCGATGTTCAGAGCTACGGCGGCCAGGGTTAACCGGCAGTTCGCCATGCGCCGTAAAACTGCCGCGGTGCGAAGCAGTCCAGAGCGGGTCCTCCCCGCGCCACGAGGCCGCGGGCTGAAAAGCCGCCCGTGGCAGGACTATGCGCTGTTCCTGGTCCTGGTCGTGCCGAACCTGGTGCTGCTGACGCTGTTCGTTTACCGGCCGCTGGCCGACAACATCCGGCTGTCGTTCACCGACTGGAACATCGCGGATCCTGTTGCCACTCCGATCGGTTTCGACAACTACGTCGAGTGGTGGGGGCGCGAGGACTCCTGGAAGGTCGTCTCCAACACGGTGATCTTCACCGTCGCCGCGGTCGTCGTGAGTATGGCGCTCGGACTGGCGCTGGCCCTGTTGCTCGACCGAAAACTGTTCGGGCGCAATGTGGTTCGTTCGGCTATTTTCGCGCCTTTCGTTATCTCGGGCGCGGCGATCGGCGTGGCTTTCCAATTCATCTTCGATCCGAGTTTCGGTCTGGTACAAGATGTTCTGCACCGCGTCGGCGTCGACCGTGTTCCGGATTTCTATCAGGACCCACACTGGGCCCTGTTCATGGTGACGATCACTTACATCTGGAAGAACCTCGGCTATACCTTCGTCATCTATCTGGCCGCCCTGCAAGGCGTGCGCGCGGAGTTGATGGAAGCCGCCGAAATGGACGGCGCGAGCCGCTGGACGACTTTCACCAAAGTGCTACTGCCCCAGCTTCGTCCGACGACTTTCTTCCTTTCGATCACCGTGCTGCTCAACTCGCTGCAAGTCTTCGACATCATCAATGTGATGACCCGCGGCGGGCCGCTCGGTAACGGCACGACGACCATGGTCTTCCAGGTGTACGAGGAGTCGTTCCGCAATTTCCGGGCCGGCTACGGCGCCACCGTCGCGACCATCATGTTCGTGGTGCTGCTGGTGGTCACGCTGATCCAGGTGCGCGTGATGGATCGAGGCGAACGGTGAAACACGTAGGACCGCAGACACTCTCGTACCGACGCCGCGAACGCGCCGTCACCGTGCTCGGTTACGCCGCGATGGTGTGCGTGCTGATCCTGGTCGGCGTCCCGCTGTTCTGGATCCTGATCACCTCGTTGAAGGACCGCGCCGACATCTACACCCAGCCCGCGGTGTACTGGCCGCACAGCTGGCACCCGGAGAACTACGGCGAGGCCACCACGACGGTGCCGTTCTGGACCTTCCTGCGCAACTCGCTGATCGTCACCGGTGTGGTGTCGGCGGTGAAGTTCGCGCTCGGCGTGTTCAGCGCGTACGGCCTGGTGTTCCTGCGCTTCCCCGGCAAGAACATCGTGTTCCTGGTGATCATCGCGGCACTGATGGTGCCCAACCAGATCACCGTCATCTCCAACTACGCGCTGATCGCGCAGCTGGGCTGGCGCAACACCTTCCAGGGCATCATCATCCCGCTCTGCGGCGTCGCCTTCGGCACCTTCCTGATGCGCAACCACTTCCTGTCGCTGCCCGGCGAGGTCATCGAGGCGGCGCGGATGGACGGCGCGAACTGGTGGCGGCTGCTGACCAGGGTGGTGCTGCCGATGTCGGGACCGACCATGGTGGCGTTCGCGGTGGTCACGCTGGTCAACGAGTGGAACGAATACCTCTGGCCGTTCCTGATGGCCGACTCCGCCGAGGTCGCCACGCTGCCGGTGGGCCTGACCCTGCTGCAGAACACCGAGAACCCGTCGGTCACCAACTGGGGACCGGTGATGGCCGGCACCGTGCTGACGATGCTGCCGATCCTCATCGTGTTCCTCGCCCTGCAACGTCACATGATCAAAGGCCTCACCTCCGGTGCGGTCAAGGGTTGATTCTCGAACAGGAGATCCACGTGTCCAGTCAACGATTCCCGGCGCTGAGCCGCCGCGGCTTCCTCGGCCTCACCGGCGCGGCCGCCGCGGGTCTGGCGCTCACCGCCTGCGCGGGCACCGGCGGCGGATCCGGTGACGGCGGCGACGCCAAGACCATCACCTTCTGGTCCAACCACCCCGGTACCTCCAAGGAGCTGGAGCTGGAGCTGATCAACCGGTTCCAGGCGAAGTACCCGGATCTCACGGTCAACCTGGTCGACGCGGGCAAGAACTACGAGGAGGTGGCGCAGAAGTTCAACGCCGCGCTCACCGGTGGTGACCTGCCCGACGTGGTCGTGCTCTCCGACGTCTGGTGGTTCAACTACGCGCTGACCAAGGCGATCGAGCCGCTGGACAGCCACTTCGGCGCCGCGGGCGTGCAGCTGAGCGACTACGTCGACTCGCTTGCCGCCGACTACCTGTTCGACGGCAAGCACTACGCGCTGCCGTATGCCCGCTCGACGCCGCTGTTCTACTACAACAAGGACGTGTGGGCGAAGGCCGGTCTGCCCGACCGCGGCCCGAACTCCTGGCAGGAGTTCGACGAGTGGGGCCCCAAGCTCCAGTCGGTCGTCGGCGCCGACAAGTTCGCGCACGCCTGGGGCGACGCCAAGAACTACCTCGGCTGGACCTTCCAGGGCCCGAACTGGACCTTCGGCGGCGCGTACTCCGATCAGTGGAAGCTGAAGTTCACCGACCCGGGCTCCATCGCCGCGGCCACCTACCTGCGTGACTCGATCAACGTGAAGAAGTACGCGGCGATCCGCCCGCAGATCGCCGTCGACTTCGGCACCGGCGTCGCCGCTTCGACGATCGCCTCGACCGGTGATCTCAAGGGCATCAAGAAGAACGCCGACGGCAAGTTCGAGTTCGGCACCGCCTTCCTGCCGCACCCGAACGGTCCCGGCGTCACCACCGGCGGTGCCGGTCTGGCGATTCCGTCGCGGATCTCGGACGCGCGCAAGGCCAACGCCCTGAAGTTCATCGAGTTCATCACCAACGCGGCCAACACCGCGTACTTCACCCAGAACACCGGGTACATGCCGGTGCGCAAGTCGGCGGTGACCGACCCGTCCGAGGTGGACTTCCTGGCGAAGAACCCGAACTCCAAGGTCGCCATCGACCAGCTCTCGGTGGCCAAGTCGCAGGACTACGCCCGCGTGTTCGTGCCCGGCGCCGACCAGATCATCGGCACCGGCTACGAGCAGATCGGCCTGCAGAACGCCGATCCCGCGACCGTTCTCGCGAAGGTCGCCGCCGACGTGCAGGCGATCATCGACCGGCAGATCACGCCCAAGCTGCCGAAGTAGTCACCCCCGCGGGCCGGTGGTCGTGGCGACCACCGGCCCGCCTCGTTCGCAGGAGAATTCGCCATGGCGACAGTGCAGTTCGACGGTGTCACGCACCGCTATCCCGGTGCCGACACCCCCGCGGTCGACGCACTCGATCTCGACATCGCCGACGGCGAGTTCCTCGTGCTGGTCGGGCCGTCGGGCTGCGGCAAGTCGACCAGCCTGCGCATGCTGGCCGGCCTGGAATCCGTCGAGGAGGGGACCATCCGGATCGGCGACCGCGACGTCACCGGGCTGCCGCCGCGCGCCCGCGACGTGGCGATGGTGTTCCAGAGCTACGCGCTGTACCCGAACATGACCGTCGCCGAGAACATGGGCTTCGCCCTGCGCAACGCCGGAATGAGCAAGGCCGACACCCTCGTTCGGGTCAGGGAGGCCGCCGCCATGCTCGAGCTGGAGGCGCTGCTCGACCGCAAACCGGCCAAGCTGTCCGGTGGTCAGCGGCAGCGCGTCGCCATGGGCCGCGCGATCGTGCGCCGCCCGCAGGTGTTCTGCATGGACGAGCCGCTGTCCAACCTCGACGCCAAGCTGCGGGTGAGCACCCGCTCCCAGATCGCCGCGCTGCAACAGCGGCTCGGCACCACCACGGTCTACGTCACCCACGACCAGGTCGAGGCCATGACCATGGGCCACCGCGTCGCGGTCCTGCGCGACGGCACCCTCCAGCAGATCGCCTCGCCGCGGCAGCTCTACGACGACCCGGTGAACACCTTCGTCGCCGGATTCATCGGCTCGCCGGGCATGAACCTGCTCGAAGCGCCGGTCGTCGACGGCGCCGCCGTCCTCGACGGCCTGCGAATCCCGGTGCCGCGCGGCGTGTCCGGTGCCCGGGTGATCCTCGGTATCCGGCCCGAGTCCTGGGCAGTGACCACCGATCCCGAGGGCATCACCGTCGTCGCCGAACTGCTCGAGGAACTCGGCGCCGAATCCTTCGTCTACACCCACGGCGCCGGCACCGACTGGTCCACCCGCTCCGGCAAGATCGTCGTCCGCGTCGACCGCCGCTTCCGGACGACCCTCGGTGACACCCTGCACCTGCGGCCGAAACTCGACGAGGTGTTCTTCTTCGACGCGGCGACCGAGACCCGGGTGCGCTGAGGTCGACCGCGCTACGACAGACCGGCCGTGGTGCGGCGGCCGATGGCCGCGTCGAGGGCGCCGAGTTCGGCGAAGACGTCGGTGGCGGCCCAGACGCGGTTGCGTTTGGAATCGGAGACGACCTCGAGGATGCCGGCGTCGACGAGTCGCTCGATGGCGCGGTAGGTGGCCGAATCGGTGGTCGCGGTGAGCTTGTTCGCGACCGCGATCGTCAGGATCGGGTGCTCGAGCAGGTTCGCGAGCAGGGCCTCGTCGGCGGAGCCGCCGCGCGGGCGGGCGCGGTCGCGCCAGCGCTGGGGGAGCGCGGCCAGGGCGCGGGCGGAGTCGATGGCGGCCTCGCTGGCGTACACCGCCGCGAGCGCCAGGTACACGACGAACTCGTCGGCGGCGCCGCCCCGGTAGGCATCCAGCTGCGCGAAGTAGCGCGAGGAGTCGGCGAGCATGACCGAGGAGAAGGGCACCGTCACCCGATCGGTCAGCCCGCGCCTGCGCAGAATCGCGCTCACCAGCGCGCGGCCGATCCGGCCGTTGCCGCTGACGAACGGGTGGATCGAGACGAACTGCGCGTGCGCGATCGCGGCCTGCACGAGGATCGGCAGGTCACCGCGCGCGACGAAGGCGAGCAGGTCGGCCACCAATTCGGGCACCAGTTCCGGCGGCGGGGGGACATACAGCGCGTGCAGCGGGGTGTAGTCGCTGCCGCCGATCCAGGTCTGCGCCGTGCGGAAGCGGCCCGCCTTCTCCCACTCCGGGGCGATCAGCACGCGGTGGGCGCTGAGCAGATTCGCCTCGGTGATCCGGCCGGTGGCCCCCGCGTCGACCAGGCCGGCCAGGCTGCGCACCGCACTCACCTGTGCCTCCGCCTCTGGCCGGGTCGCCGCGCCACCGAAGGCTTTGCCGAACGCTCGCCAGCCCGCGTCGACGTGCTCGATCCGCGACGACGCGACCGCCTCGGCGCGCAGCAGGAATTCGCGCAGCGACGCCGAATACTGGCCCTGGCCCGCCTCGAGATGGGTCACCGCGATCAGCGCGGCCTCACTGGCCGATGTCGTTCGCCGGGAATCGAAGTCGAGATCGGCGATGCGCGGCGGGATGGACACCGCCACCGACTCGGGCGCGGGGCCGGCTCGCGATCCGTCGCGCGCCGTCCAGGGACGCTGCTCGACATGATGAGCAGGCCAATTCATGAGCTATTACTGTACTTTCACTATCCGGAACGCGACTACTTCAGTGGCTATCCGCGTTTGCGGCTGCCGACGCCACCAATGAGATGGCTACTCGCTGTTGGCATTTCAAGGCTGAATGGGCGTCGTGCGGGCTCGGGCGACCGCCTCGGCGATGCCGCCGCGGAAGGGGAGGCCGTGACCGGGCAGGACCAGCTCGGCCGGGACGGATTCGAGGGTGGTGAGCGCGGCCAGCGTGGCGGGGGTGGAGTGGTTGAAGAAGCTCGGAAGTAGCTGCGGACCGACCGTTTTCGAGGTCGGATGCGCGGTGACGAGGGTGTCGCCGGTCGCGATGGCACCCGCCGCGGGGAGGTGGAAGGCCGAGTGGCCCGAGGTGTGCCCGGGACAGGCGATCGGGACCGGGTTGCCCGGAAAGTCCAGCGCCCCCTCGGCGAGGAAGGGCTGGATGTGCGCGACGGTGTTCTTGCGCAAGCCACCCGCGGCGGTGATCCGCGCGGCCCACCCGATCGTCGCGCGATCGTTGAGCCGCTTGATCACATCCAGCGGAGTGGCCGACTCATGACACTCTCCCCGCGCGTGCCGCACCTCGACGGCACTGGTGTACGCGGGAATCCCGTACCGCCGGTGCAGATGATTCAGCGCCCCGACATGATCGAGATGAGCGTGCGTGAGCAGCACCGCGACGATGTCCTCCGGCCGATGCCCGAGCTCCCGCACCACCCGCTCGATCACCCCGGCATCCCCCAGCCAGCCGGCATCGATCAGCGTGAGGTCCCGCCCGTCCCGCAGCAGCACCATATTCACCTCGGTGCCCCGAATGGTGAACACCTCGTCACCAACTTGCTGGTAGCGCATGAGCGAATCCTCCCTGGAGCAACAGCTCCCGACCCTACCGACCGTCGAGGCCGGTAGGGAGGAGTCGCCTCACCAGATCGTCACGCGTTCGGCGGGGGACAGGTAGAGGGTGTCGGTGGGGGTGACGTCGAAGGCTTCGTAGAAGCTGTCGATGTTGCGGACGACGGCGTTGCAGCGGAACTCCGGTGGGGAGTGGGGATCGACGGCGAGGCGGCGGATGGCTTCCTCGGGGCGGGCCTTGGTGCGCCAGACCTGGGCCCAGCCGTAGAAGACGCGCTGCAGGCCGGTGAGGCCGTCGATGACCGGGGGTTCGGTGCCGTCGAGGGAGATCTTGTAGGCGGCGAGGGCGATCGACAGGCCGCCGAGGTCGCCGATGTTCTCGCCGATGGTGAACTCGCCGTTGACCTTGTGCTCGTCGGCCAGGTCGGCCGGGGAGAGCACGCTGTACTGGTCGATCAGCGCCTTGGTGCGCTTGCCGAACTCGGCGCGGTCGGCGTCGGTCCACCAGTCCTTCATGTTGCCGTCGCCGTCGTACTTGGCGCCCTGATCGTCGAAACCGTGGCCGATCTCGTGGCCGATCACCGCGCCGATACCGCCGTAGTTGGCGGCGTCGTCGGCGTTCATGTCGAAGAACGGCGGCTGCAGGATCGCGGCCGGGAAGACGATCTCGTTCATGCCGGGGTTGTAGTAGGCGTTGACCGTCTGCGGGGTCATGAACCACTCGCCGCGGTCCACCTCACCGCCCAGCTTGCCCAGGTCACGGTCGTGATCGGCGGCGTAGCCGCGACGGTAGTTGCCGACCAGGTCGGCCGGGTCGACCTCGACCGCGGAGTAGTCGCGCCAGGCATCGGGGTAGCCGATCTTGGGGGTGAACTTCTCCAGCTTGGTGAGCGCGGCGGCGCGGGTGTCCTGGCCCATCCACTCCAGGTCGGTGATGTTGCGGCGGTAGGCCTCCTGCAGGTTGGCCACCAGCTCGACCATCCGCGCCTTGGCCTGCGGCGGGAAGTGCTCGGCCACATACAGTTTGCCGACGGCCTCGCCCAGCAGCTCCTGCACCAGCGAGACACCGCGCTTCCAGCGCTCGCGGTTCTCCTGCGCGCCGGTGAGGGTGCGGCCGTAGAAGTCGAAGTTCTCCGCGACGATCTCGTCGGTCAGGTAGGGCGCCCTGGCGCTCAGCACCTGCGCGACGGCCCAGTCCCGCCAATCCGCCTGCGGCACCGCGGCCCACGCCTGCGCGAAGGCCCGCACGTAGTCGGGCTGACGCACCACGAGCTCGGCGAACAGCTCGGTCCCGCTCCGGCCGAGACCGGACGCGACGGCGTCCACCCAGGCGGCCCAGTCGAATTCGGGGTTCGCTGCGGCCAGCTCGGCGAGAGTGGTGAGGTTGTAGCTCTTCTCGGCATCGCGACGGCGCACCACGTCCCAGTGGCCCGCGGCCAGGGTGCGTTCCAGCTCGAGCACGCGGCGGGCCGCGTCGGCCGGATCGGCGGGGACCAGGCCGGCCAGCGCCGGATCGGCGGCCGCGATGGTGAACATCTTCGCGAGATGGGCCTGGTAGGCGGCGCGGATCTCGGCGAATTCGTCGGAGCGGTAGTACGACTCGTCCGGCAGGCCGATACCCGACTGGGTGGCGTGCACCAGGTAGCGGGTGGAGTCCTTGTCGTCGGTGTCGACGTAGTAGCCGAGCGCGCCGCGCACACCGGTGCGCTGCAGGCTGCCGAGCAGCGCGGCGAACGCGCTCGGTCCGTCGACCTCGGCGATCTCGCGCAGCTCGGCGGCGATCGGGGTGAGACCGGCCGCGGTCACGGCGTCGGTGTCCATGAAGCTGGAATACAGGTCACCGATCTTGCGGGCGTCGGCGTCGTCCGACGCGTTCGCCGCGCTGTCCTGGATGATCGCCTGCACGTCGAGCTCGGCCTGGTCGTACAACGTCCGAAAGGCGCCGTCCACCGCGCGGTCGGCCGGGATCTCGTACCCGGCCAGCCACTGCCCGTTGACGTGCGCGAACAGGTCGTCCTGGACCCGCACCTCCTGGTCGCGGAAGGACAGATCGATACCGGAGGGACTGATCGGATCGGAAGTCACGCGCTCCAGTATGCCGACAACCGCCGACGCGTGCGGCGGCCTCGGACGAGGCCGGGCCGCGGACCGGCGCCTGCTTCAGGCGCAGACGAACTCGTCGTCACGGACACCGGCCACGAAGGCCTGCCATTCACCGGCGGTGAAACGGAGCAGGACGTCGTCGTGGCGGAGGGTGGCCGAGCCGTCGGGGGCGACCTGGGCGACCAGGTCGGGGTGGCGGCGGGTGCTGAGCAGGCAGTGCAGGAACGCGGTCCACAGGGCGGTCTCGACGGTGATGATCGGCTCGACGAGACCGGCGTTGTTCGGATCGCGACGGAATTTGCTGTCGCGTATCTGGACGATGTCGCCGTCGAATCGGACCTCGACACACTGGTTACCGTTGTTGGAGCGTGACGAAGTGAACCAGCCGTGATCGGCCGGGCGGCGACGAGCGGTGGTGGACATACCCCGAATCTTACACGCTGGCATAGCCCCTGATCAGAGCGAGAGATTCGGCGCGGGAAAGGGATTGCTCCCTGGCGCGCACGTAGGCGAAGCCCAGATCGCGCACCTGCTCGGCATCGTCGACCGGGCCACCGAAGACGGCGCTCTCGGCCCACGCGAAGGTAGGTAGCTGATCGCTTGCGAAGTCGATCAGATGGAAGCTGGAACCACCGAGCACCGCCCCTTCGGGAGCGCTGAACGGGATGACGCGCACGTCGACGGTGTCCAGTTCACGCATCAGCTCCACCAGGTGCCGCAACTGTCCCCGCAGCACCTCGGCGCCGCCGGTCTGCTGACGCAGCGTCGCCTCACCGAGGACCGCGGTGAGCTCGAGCGGCTCCGGCCCGCGCAGCCGCTGCTGGCGGCGCAACCGGATCGCGACCAACTGGTCCACCTGGACCGGCCGGATCATCACATCGGCGCTGATCAGGGCACGGGCGTAGGCCTCGGTCTGTAACAGGCCGGGCACGAGCAGGCTGTCGTAGCTGCGGATGCTCTGCGCGCCCGCCTCCATGCCGTAGAGGCGTTGCAGTTCGGGACCGATCAGCGCCGAGGCCGTGGTCCACCAGCCGCGCTGCTTGCTGGTCTCGAGCAGCGCGAGCAGTTCGGCGCGTTCGTCGGCGGTGACATCGAGGACGTCGAGGACCGGTTCGATGGTGGTCCGGGTGAGGACCCGCCTGCCCTTCTCCACATGCGACCAGTTGGCCGGGGTGAAACCGACGCGACGGGCGAATCCGGCCGAGTCGAAGCCGCGCTGCTCACGCAGTTCGCGCAGGCGCAGCACCAGTTCCCAGCGCGCGGCGGTCGGCGAAACGGGGGACATGTCCGAATATGCTACGCCGACAGACACGCCAGCTACTGACTATTGTCAGCGTGGTTGTGCGGGATTACGCTGTGTAGAACGGCAATTTTCCCCTAGGTCCTGCCGTTATGAAAAAGTTTCCCGCTCCACCCGTTCGTGATGAAACGCTCCCATCCAGTCGAGCGAATCCACAGCTACATCGAGTCAGCGTCGACAGAGACGAGGTCGTGATGAGCACGTCGCGCACAGATGACAAAGGCGGGTATACCGCGGCCGAGGAGTACTCGGCCACCCAGGATGCGCTGGCGCGCTGCCGTCACTACCGCAAGCACAACGGGCTCTACGGTGTGGTCGACTCGACGCTGGGCCGGATCATGCTGGAGATCGGGGCGGTCGGGGCGGTGGTCATGCCGTCGACGCTGGGGGAGCGGGTGCGCGGGCTGCTGATCGGCCGCGGACAGCGCTGCGGGCCGATCATCGCCCATCCCCGCTCCGGCCGCTGGACCTTCCTGACCGGCCCCACCGACAATTCCTACCTGGACACCGTGCTGTTCGCCGACCTGTTCCGGGTGTGCGCCTCGGTGGCCTTACCCGGCAGCGAGATCGTGCTGCCCTCACCGGCCGACGAACGCAGCGGCTACCGCACCTGGATGCAGGAGCCCGACGGCGACTACCGGCCCGACTTCGCGCAGATCGTCGCCGCCACCCGCACGAACGCCAGGTCGGCGGCGCTGCTGCGGGAGCCCGGCTCGGCCTGAGCCCTACTGCCCGCCGAGGCGCGCGTGCATCTCCCAGATCAGGACCTCGGCGTCGCCGTGCGGTCGCACCAGCTGCCCGCCGGAACGGGTCAGCCGGACCGCGTCGCCCTGCGCCAGCGTGCCGACACCTTCCAGCTCGACCTCGCCGCGCGCCACGAAAACATGCAGGTAGGGGGCATCGGGCAGGGTGACGCCCGGACTGTCCGCCGACAGCCGCGCGACATGCATGGCCGCGTGCGAGGAATTGATCGCGATGGCGGTGCGATCGCGGTAGCGGGGTAACCCGGAGGCGACCGTCACCAAGCCGCCGCCCGCGAGCTCGTCGTCGATCTCGAGCTGCTGATAGCCCGGATCGACCCCTGGCTCGTCGGGCACCACCCACATCTGGACGAAATGCACCGGTTCGTCGTGCGCGGGCAGCGCGCCGTCGAGGCGCCACGAGTCGTTCTTCTCCGAGTGCAGGATCCCCGTGCCCGCGCTCATCCGCTGGGCCAAGCCCGGATAGATGATGCCGTTGTGGCCCAGCGAATCCTGGTGCACCAGGCTGCCGCCGAGCACCCAGGTGACGATCTCCATGTCCCGGTGCGGATGGGTGTCGAAGCCCTCGCCGGGCAGCACCACGTCCTCGTTGTTCACCAGCAGCAGCCCGTGATGGGTGTTGTCGGGGTCGTAATGCTCGCCGAAGGAGAACGAGTGTTTGGAATCGAGCCATGAGATCCGGGTCTTCATCCGGTCACCACCGCGGTGCAGTTCGATCCGCGGTGTCGTCGATGTGGACATACGTTCCTCCTGCTCGCACCCGTACCGCCGCCTCAATTCTGGCACCACTATTCTCACGAGGTGTCGACTCATCGCCTTGACGGCTCGAATCCGGCGGATGAGTCACCGGCCTCGCTGCGACATCTGCTGCGCGAGAGCCGCGGTGTCTTCCGGCGGAATCCGCAGATGCCGCGCCTGGCGCTGCTGCGGCTCGCGGCCCAATTCGGTGACGGGATGTTCCAGGCCGCGCTCTCGGGCGCGATCCTGTTCAACCCTGAGCGCGAGACCGATCCGCTGGCGATCGCCGCCGGTTTCGCGGTGCTGCTGCTGCCGTACTCGCTGCTCGGGCCCTACGCGGGCGCGTTACTCGACCGCTGGGACCGGCGCAATGTCCTGCTGACCGCCAGCATCGCGCGGGCGGTGCTGATCGGGCTGGCCGCGATCGGGCTGGCCGCCGGGATCGGCGAGACACCGCTGCTGCTGCTCGCGCTGGCGACCGTCGGGATCAGCCGATTCGTGCTGGCCGGGGTGTCGGCGGCGCTGCCGCGGGTGCTCGAACAGCGCTGGCTGGTGCCGATGAACTCGGTGCTCGCGACGGTCGCCTCGGTCTGTGCCGGGGTCGGTGCCGCCGCGTCGGTGGCGGTGATCGCGCTGCTCGGCGCCGGCGATGCCGCGTCGGCGGTCGCGGTGGCGCTGAGCGGGATCGGTTCGGTCGTCGGCGCGGTGCTCGCGGTCGGCTTCCGGCGCGGTGTGCTCGGGCCCGAGAGTGGTTCGGCGAGTTCGGAGAGCACGGTGCACGCGATCGCCACCGGGCTGCGCACCGGCGCGGCCGCGGTCTGGCACGCGACACAGGTGACGACGGCGATGATCGGCATCGGCGCGCACCGCATCGTGTTCGGCATGAACACCCTGATCATGGTGCTGGTCCTGCGCCAGCCCGCGGGCAACGACGAGATGAGCGGCGGACTGGTCGGATTCGGCGTCGCGATCGGCTTCGCGGCGGCGGGCATGCTGCTGGCCGCGATCCTCGCGCCGGTGCTGATCCCGCGGCTGGGCAGGCCGCGCACGGTGCTGCTCGGCCTGGTGACCGCGGTCGTCGTGCAGTTGACGCTGGTCACCCCGATCGCGCTGGCGACCGGCGCGGCCGTCGACAACGCGCACCGCCTGCTGCTGGCCGGCGCCTTCGGGCTCGGCCTGGCCGGTCAGACGATCAAGCTGACCGGCGACGCGAGCATGCAGATCGACATCGACGACGATCAGCGCGGCCAGGTATTCGCCCTGCAGGACACCGTCTTCAACATCACCTTCGTGCTCGCGATCGCGGTGACCGCGCTGGTGATCCCGGCCGACGGCCGCTCGATCGGCGTGGTGCTCGCCGGCGCGGCCGTCTACGCCCTCGGGATCCTGGCGATCGCGCTCAATTCTCGTCGAGCCAGGGCGGCCGGCTGAGCGCGGCCGGTTCCTGGGCCAGCACCGCGCGGTGGTCGACCGCGAACAGCGGGATGTCCGGCAGCGGGTCCACCGTGGGCGCGGCGGGCACCGCGTTCACCACCGTGTCCGCGCGTTCGACCCAGGGCAGTGGTTCCTGCTCGGCGCTCTCGGGCGCGCCGGTGACCTGATGCGACCAGGTGCCGTCGCGGGCCGGGTCGGTGAAGAAGTTGTCGAGGACGCCGTCGTCGTCCAGGTCCAGGGCGGCGACGTCGGCGATGCCGTCGCGATCGGAGTCCCACAGGGCGTCGTCGGTGCTGGTGTCACCGTCGAAGTCGAGCCATAGCGCGTCGGCGACGCCGGTTTCGGCCAGGGCCAGTTCGGCCTGCCCCGACCAGTGGTGCACGATGCCGTCGCCGGTTCCGAAGACGTACTCGATGTCGTTCACATAGGGATTGGACGCGCCGGGACCCGGATCGGTTCCGGTAAATTCAGAACTACATCGGTGGTATTTGTTTGTTCGTTCGGATACCCATTCGAGGGAGCACATGCGCACAACGCTGGTACCGCACGGTTCGACCGCACTCGGCGCCTTGCTGGCCGTCGTGCTCGCCGCCCCCGCGCTCGCGACTCCCTTCCCCTGGGCACCGCCACCCGTGAACATCTGTGGCGAAACGGGATTCGACCCGCTCAACCGGCTGCCCGACCCCGCCGCGCCACCACCGCCGGTCATCGCGCCCAGCATCGACATCCCGGTCATCGTGCCGGAGCTGACGCCGGTGCCGCTGCCCGATCCGCCGCACGACAACACCCGCGTCGCGCAGGCGCCGCTGCCGTCGGACCCGTGCCGCAACCCGTGCCCTGAGGTCAGGGACACGCCCGAACCCGACGACGGGATCGACGAGTCCGGCGACGCGTCAACGGGTTCGGGGTCGGGCTCGGGCTCCGGGTCGGCGATCTCGTTGCCGCGCATCCGGATCAAGCCCGAGATCGAGCCCATCCCGATCCCGGTACCGGGTGGTGAGGGCGAGCCGGCGCAGGAACCGCCCGCACCCGTCGTGCGACCGGTCGAACCGGGACCGGCGCAGCCCGCGGTCGCGGCACCGACGGTGGAATCGGTGCGCCTGGTCGAGCAGGTGACCGGGCACGGGTCGAACAATCGGACCGACATGCGCTGGCAGGTCGACGGCACCGACCTCGGCCTGTTCTGGGAGACCGAACCGGGCAAGGTGGCCATGGTGTTCGGCGACACCTTCGGCGAGGGCTGGACCTACGGCGGCGCGGGCGCCGACAGCGCCGACTGGCGTTCCAATGTGCTCGCCTACAGCACCGACCGGAACCTCGACGACGGCCTGGTCATCGATTCGATGGTGCAGGACAGCCCCTGTCACGCCGCCGAACTGCTCGGCAGCCGCAAGATCAGGAACTGGGAGACCACCACCATCCCCACCTCGGGGTTCGCCATCGGGCAGCGCCAGTTCCTGAGCTACATGTCGGTCAACCACTGGTCGCGGGTGCCGGGCATGTGGCTGACGAACTACGGCGGCCTGGCGTATTCCGACGACGGCGGGCAGACCTGGACCAAGGATCAGCACGCCCGCTGGGAGAACATGTTCGGCGTCGGCCGGTTCCAGGTGGCCGCGATGGTGCCGCACGGCGACTACGTCTACATGTTCGGCACGCCCAACGGGCGGATCGGCGTGATCGGCCTGGCCAGGGTGCGCAAGGACGACGTCCTCAACAAGACGGCCTATCAGTACTGGGTGGACGGCAATTGGGCGCCCGCCGCGGAGAATTCGGCGACACCGCTGGTGATGGGCATGGCCAGCGAACTGTCGGTGCGGTTCGACGCGGAGAGCGGGCAGTGGCAGATGGTCTACCTGGACCCGGCCGCGAACCAGATCGTGCTGCGCACCGCGGCGCACCCGCAGGGACGGTGGACCTCGACGGTGCCGCTGGTCTCCACCGCGGACTATCCCAAGGCCTACGGCGGGTTCATCCATCCCTGGTCGACCGCGCGTGACCTGTACTTCACGATGTCGGCGTGGGACAGCTACAACGTGTACCTGATGCACGCCCGGCTGAATCCGCCACGCTGATCAGCGCGCGGGCACGAACCGTAGTCGCTCGCCGGGTCTGGCCTGGGCCACCCGGTCCACATCCGCGTCGAGCACCACGGCGATGACCGGATACCCACCGGTGATCGGGTGATCGGCGAGGAAGACGACCGGCTGACCACTCGGCGGCACCTGGACCGAGCCGAGCGCGACGCCCTCCGCGGGTAACTCGCGGGTGATCGAGCGGACCAGCGGCGGGCCATCGGCGCGATCCAGGCGCGCGCCGATGCGATCGGTATCGGTGGAGACCACCCACGAACCGTGGAACAGCTCACCGGGATCGGCGAACCAGTCCGCGCGCGGGCCGGGCAGCGCCCGCACGGTCAGGATCTCGGGTGGCACCGGCACGGGCGCGAACTCGACGGTCGGCAGGGTGCGCGGGGGCGGGCCGATCGGGAGCTGCGTGCCGACCCGCAGCGGCTCGGGGCCGATGCCGGACATGGTGTCGCGGCTGCGCGACCCGAGCACCTTGGGCACGTCGATGCCGCCGCGCACCGCCACATAGCTGCGCAGGCCGGACAGGGCCAGACCGAGCCGCAGCACCTGGCCCTCCGCCAGTTCGAGCACGCTGGCGTGCCCGACCGGCGTGCCGTCGACGGTCGCCGGGGCGACGGCGCCGGTGACCGCGACGGTGAGATGGACGTCGGCGCGCAGGGCCAGGCCGCCGAGCAGCACCTCGATGGCGGCCAGATCCTCCGGATTGCCGACCAGTCGGTTCGCCAGGCGCAGCGAGGCCCGGTCGGCCGCCCCCGCCTGACCCACCCCCGAGTCGAACCAGCCGGGTCGCCCCAGGTCCTGGACCGTCGCGAGCGGCCCCACCCGCTCGATGAAGATCAGCATGCGATCACTCCCCGATTCGCTGTCGAGGCGGCGCATCGTTGAGCAGCCCTGGTAGTTATTCCGCGGTCGCCGTGTCGACGAACCGTACCGCCGTCCCCGCCCGCACCAGCGCGGGCGGATCGCGCTCGACCACCCACATCCGCAGATCGGTACTGCCGATCAACTGCCATCCACCCGGCGTGCCCCGCGGATACACCGCCGAGTAGCCGCCCGCCAAGGCGACCGCGCCGGGTGGGATCGCGGTGCGGGCCTGGGCCCGGCGTGGCACCGACAGCCTGCCGTCGGGCGAGGTCAGGTAGCCGAAGCCGGGCGCGAAACCGACGAACGCGCACCGCCAGACGGTCCCGGTGTGGGCCGCGATCACCTCGGGCACCGACAGCCCGAGCAGATCGGCGACCTCGGGCAGATCGGCGCCGTCGTAGCGCACCGGAATGTCCACCACGTCGTCGGGAATCGCGCTGTCCGGCACTGTTCCACGGGAAACATCGGGCGAATCCGGCTGCGGCGGTTCCTGATCCAGCCGGTCGAGCAGGGCGACCAGCTCGCGCCGCACCTGGACGCCGTAGCTCACCGAATGCATCGTCACCAGTACGGTTTCCGCGGCGGGCAGCACATCCTGGACACCCGCGATGGCGTGTACGCGCAGGGCCGAGGCGAGGCGCTGCACCGGGCGTGGATCGTCGAGGGTGATGAGCATCGCGCGATCGCCCGCGGGGCGGATGCGCGCGTTCCAGTCGCCAGCCGAGTCCCTCGTTGCCTCGTCCATCCTGCCTCCCACCCTCAGCCGAACGGCTCCACCGGTATTCCGGCGTCGTCGAGCGCCCGTCGAATCCGGCGGGCCATCTCCACGGCGGCGGGGGAATCGCCGTGCACGCACACACTCGCCACGGACACGGCGACCGTACCGGGACCGTCTACGGTACGCGCGGTCCCCGACAGCGCAAGAGAAACCGCCTGCGCCACGGCATCATCGGGCGGCAGCACCGCGCCGGCAACTCCGCGCGGCGCCAGCGTGCCCGTCGCGGTGTAGGCGCGATCGGCGAAACCCTCACCGACGAACCGCACGCCCACCCGGTCGGCGGCCCGTGCCAGCTCGGTGCCCGCCGGGCCGAGCAGGGCCAGCCCGGCGTCGGCCTCGGCCACCGCCGCCAGCACCGCGTCGGCGAGCAACCGGTCCCGGGCCGCCGCGTGATACAGCGCGCCGTGCGGCTTGACGTAACGCACCCGGTCACCGGCCGCGCGAGCGAAGGCCGCCAGCGCGCCGATCTGGTACAGGACCTCGTCGCGCAGGTCGGCCGGGGCGATCGCGATGTCACGGCGGCCGAAGCCGACCAGGTCGCGATACCCGACGTGCGCGCCGATCCGCACGCCCTTGGCGACCGCGAGTTCGCAGGTCCGCCGCATGATCGACGGGTCGCCCGCGTGGAAACCGCAGGCGATGTTGGCGCTGGTGACGATGTCGAGCATCGCGGCGTCGTCGCCCATCCGCCAGGGGCCGAAGCCCTCGCCCAGGTCACTGTTCAGGTCCAGCGGCATGTGCTGCCCTCCGGTCTCCGCGTGTCACTCCCAGGTGGGTGCTTCGGACGGCGTCCGCACCCCGGTGATTCGAGCATGAACGACTCCGTTCCAGCGATCGTCACCGGGGCGAAGTTTCCACACCGCCCCATTGTGACGCCGCCCCAACACGCCGCGGACCATGGCCGCCGCGCCCGCGGCCAAGTACGCTCGGACCATCATGGCCACGTATTTCGATCCGAAGTCCTGGTCACTGTCGGGCGCTGTCGACATCGGCAAACGCCTCCTCGACCCGTCATGGATCGATCAGTGGCTCGGCTTCACCACCTCCTGGGCCGACCCCGTCGCCGACCTGGGCTCGGGCACCGTGACCGCGCTCATGCCCGACGTGCTGATGACCGTGCTCAGCGAGGGCATCCTCAGCCGATTCGGCGGCCAGGAAGTCAGCGCCACCCTGCTCGGGCACGACCTCACCGCCACCCTCGACGTGTTCAAGGTGCGCAGACGCGGCGCCCATTTCCAGAGCAAGACGGTGCTGTCGAACCTGGTCTGGGACTCGCATCCGTTCGACACCGTCACCGTGATCGCGCACGGCGTCCGGCTGATTCCCGGTGTGCCGACCAAGATCCGGGTCCAGCAGCTCGACATCGAGGGCACCATCGACCTCGCCGCCCTGGTCGAGTGGGTGGACGCGCAGAACCTCGACTGGCGGCTGCACCTGGACGAGCGCGCCCGCATCGTCGCCACCCACCGCACCCGCAAGATGCGCGCCCTGGTCGACGCGCAGGTCTACGACAACCTGCTCACCATCGACATCCGCAAGGCCAGCTGGCACGGCATCCGGCTGCCGAAGCGCGCGGTGCCAGCGCCGGCGCTGCTGCTCGACGACCTGCCCAACCGGGCGAGCATCTCCTACGCGCACCGGCGCGGCGACAAGGTGCGCTTCCGGATCGAACTGCCCGAGACCACCGGTTCGTTCGACCTGGCGCAGATCCGCGCCGCCATCGTCGCCGGGACGACGCTGATCGTCTTCTGATCAGGCGTTCTCGGCGGCCCACCACTCGAGCAGCGCGGCCTCGGCTTCCTCGCGGGTCATCGGGCCCCGGTCCAGCCGCAGGTCCTTGAGGTACTTCCACGCCTTGCCGACCTGCGGGCCCGGCGGCAGGCCGAGCAGCTCCATGATCGAGTTGCCGTCTAGGTCGGGCCGCACCCGCGCCAGATCCTCCTGCTCCCTGAGCGTGGCGATGCGGTCCTCGAGCTCGTCGTAGGTGGCGCGCAGGGCCGCCGCGCGGCGCTTGTTGCGGGTGGTGCAGTCGGCGCGGACCAGCTTGTGCAGGCGCTCGAGCAGGTCGTCGGCGTCGGTGACGTAGCGGCGCACGGCCGAGTCGGTCCACTGTCCCTTGCCGTACCCGTGGAAGCGCAGGTGCAGGAACACCAGGCGCGCAACCTCTTCGGTGAACGCCTTCGGATATTTCAAGGCGCGCATGCGCTTGCGCACCATCTTCGCGCCGACCACCTCGTGGTGGTGGAAGCTCACGCCGCCGCCGGGCTCGTTGCGCTTGGTGTCGGGCTTGCCGATGTCGTGCAGCAGCGCGGCCCAGCGCAGCACCAGGTCGGGATCGCCTTCCTCCTGGTCGATCGCCTGCGAGAGCACGGTCAGCGAGTGCTGGTAGACGTCCTTGTGCTGGTGGTGCTCGTCGATCTCGAGCTTCATCGCGGGCACCTCGGGCAGCACCCGCTGCGCCAGGCCGGTGTCGCACATGAGGTTGATGCCGTCGATCGGGTGCGCGGCGCCGATCAGCTTGTCGAGCTCGGTGCGCACCCGCTCCGCGGTGATCCGGTCGATCTGCTCGGCCATCTCCACGATCGCGGCGCGCACCCGCGGGGCCACGTCGAAGCCGAGCTGGGCGACGAAACGCGCGGCGCGCAGCATCCGCAGCGGATCGTCGTCGAACGAATCCTGCGGCGCGGCAGGAGTATCGAGCACGCCCTCGAGCAGGGCGTCGAGACCGCCGAGCGGATCGACGAATTCGAGCGAGCCGTCGGCGGCGATCTTCACCGCCATCGCGTTGACCGTGAAATCGCGGCGGACCAGGTCGCCCTCGAGCGAGTCACCGAAGGTGACCTCGGGATTGCGCGAGACCCGGTCGTAGGTATCGGCGCGGAAGGTGGTGATCTCGAGCTGCTGATCGTCCTTGGCCGCGCTCACGGTGCCGAAGGCCAGACCGCCGGTGTCCCAGAGGTGATCGGCCCAGCCGCGCATCAGCTCCTGGACGACCTCGGGCCTGGCGTCGGTGGTGAAGTCCAGATCGTTGCCGAGCCGCCCGAGCACCGCGTCCCGGACCGAGCCGCCCACCAGATAGAGGGAGTGCCCGCGCTCGGCGAACATCTCGCCCAGCGGCGTCAGCACATCCGATAGCTGTCCCAGTGTCACCGCCGCCGCGGCCAGCAGCCGCGCGCGCCGATCGGCCACAGCATCAGGGACAACGTTGGGGGAAACCACGAAAAGCCAGCCTACTGGGCCGCCCACCCGCGTATCCAGGAGGTATCCGCCCGTTGCCCCGGCTCCAGCGAGAATTCGGTGGGTTGCGCTCGACCTATAAGCTTGCTGGGTGTCTCCTCCGGCCGATCGCGCGAACAGTCGACGCCGCCAGCCGCGGCGGCGCGGTTCGGCGAGCAATGCCGGCAAGCCACGGATGCGCACGGTGCGCGAGACCTCCGCGGGTGGCCTGGTCGTCGACGGGCTCGACGGCCCGCGTGAGCAGCGCTCCGCCGCGCTGATCGGGCGTACCGATCGCCGCGGCAGGCTGCTGTGGTCGCTGCCCAAAGGGCATATCGAAGCGGGCGAGACCTCCGAGCAGACCGCCATCCGCGAGGTCGCCGAGGAGACCGGGATCAACGGTGAAGTGGTCGCCGAACTGGGCAGTATCGATTACTGGTTCGTGACCGAGGGCAGACGGGTACACAAGACCGTGCACCATTTCCTGCTGCGCTCGCTCGGCGGTGAACTGTCCGACGCCGACGTGGAAGTCACCCAGGTTGCGTGGGTTCCGTTGAGCGAGTTGGATTCCCGATTGGCCTACGCCGACGAACGCCGGCTGGCCGAAGTGGCGAATCGAATGATCGACCGGATGGAGACCGGCAAGCGATGACGGGTGGACTGTTCCGGCTGATCACGGCGGTCCTGACCATCTTGGGTTCGGTGACGCTTCTGCCTTCGGTCGCGCACGCGCAGCCGAACGGGTCGGGCACGAGCACACCGAAGTTCCTCAAGCTGACGCTGGACGCCGTCGCGCCGGGCACGGTCACGACGAGCAGCGATCCGATGCTGACGGTGTCGGGCACGGTCACCAATATCGGCGACCGCGTCGTCGACGACGTGAGCGTGCGGATCCAGCGGGCCGCGCCGGTGCAGTCCCCGAGCGGGCTGCGCAGTTCGCTGCGGCTCGATCAGGTGAACTACGAGGTCACCGGGCCGTTCCAGGATGTCGCCGAGCGGTTGAGTCCCGGTCAGCGCAAGCAGTTCTCGGTGCGCATCGCGTTGCGCGCCGGCGGTGAGGGCGCCTCGCTGGGGCTGACCGATCCCGGGGTGTATCCGCTGCTGCTCAATGTCAACGGGGAACCCGCCTACGGCACCCAGGCCCGGCTCGACGACGCCCGCTTCCTGCTGCCCGTGCTCGGCCTGCCTGGCGCGGGCGGCGACGCGACCGGCGCGGCGAGCGAGCCGGTGCCCCCGCCCGCGGACGCGTCGCCGGTGGCCACCACGCTGATCTGGCCGCTGGCCGACCGGCCGCGCATGGTCGCGGGCAAACCGGGCTCGGTCA
This sequence comes from Nocardia sp. NPDC003269, assembly GCF_042888005.1. NCBI lineage: Bacteria > Bacillati > Actinomycetota > Actinomycetes > Mycobacteriales > Nocardiaceae > Nocardia > Nocardia sp. NPDC003269. The sequence goes on along the minus strand of NZ_JBIAPA010000001.1, from coordinate 1,224,014 downwards.
ACGGGCAGCCGGAGCTGCTCGACGACGAGCTGGCCGTCTCCGTCGGCAAGGGCGGACGGCTCGAGCAGCTGGTCGCGGCGCTGGAATCGGTCGCGCCCGGTCCCGGCCGGGAGCGCGGCGTCGCGAGCTCGGTGTGCATCGCCATCGACCCGGACCTGGTCTCCACCGTGCAGACGATGACGCACGGCTACCGCGTGCTGGCCAGCCCGTCCGATCCGGGCGGCGCGACCAGGGAGGGCACCGGCGCGGCGAGCGCGCTGGCCTGGCTCGACCGGTTGCGCGCGCTGGCCGGGTCGATGTGCACGGTGGCCTTGCCGTTCGCGCAGGTCGACGTGTCGGCGCTGGCCGCAGTCAACGACCCAGGCCTGTCCGCGCGCGCGCTCACCGCGCCCGCCGACGTGGTCGACGCGATCCTGGGCACCCGTTCGCTGCGCGGGGTCAGCCTGCCCGACTCCGGCAGCATCGACGACCCGGCCGGGCAGCTGCTGCGCGGCCACGGCTACGGGACGGCGGTGCTGGCGAGCACGGCGGTGTCGTCCGACGGCGCGGCGAGCGCTACCGAGAACGCGCTGACCTCGGCGCCGGTGACATTGGAGCCGGGTGTGGTCGTCGGCGGGGAGCAGGCGGCGCCGGATGTCGTGCGGGTGCCGACGGTGAGCGTGGAACCGCCAGCCGGCGCGCCCGCGGGCACCGATCCCGCGCTGCGCGTCACCACCTTCGACATCTGGTCGGCGACGGCGCTGGCCGCCGTAGGCTCGAATCCGCCGACGCCGTCGTTCACCCCGTCGAAGGTGCGCTTCGACGTCACCAACGACTCGCGCGCCGCCCGGTTGCAGGACGCGCTCGGCGCGATCGCGTGGTCGGCGCTGAACCCGTCACCGGAGCGGCCGCGCTCGCAGCTGCTGATGCCACCGCAGCAGTGGGGCGCCAACCGGGAAGAGGGCATCGCGCTGCTCAAGCAGGTCGAACTGCTGACCCGCAACAATCTCGCGAGCCCGCGCGGTTTCGCCGAGCTGGTCGCCCAGGCGCCCGATCCGCACCCGTATGCGCTGGAGTACCTGCCGCGCGCGGCCCAGGACGCGGCGCCGGAGCGGTTCGTGCCGCCGGTCCACGCCCAGGGCGCCCGGATCACCGAGCTGATGCGCGCGCTGGTCGAGCTGCCGGAGTCCGAGCTCACCCCGCACGCCTTCCTGACCCCGGCCCGCGAGGACCTGCTGCGCGCGCTCAGCCTGTCCGACCGCAGGGCCGACGACGACACACTCGCCGATCTGCACGCCCAGCGCCGCATCGATCAGGTCACCAAGGAACTCGACACCATGTTCTCCTCGGTGTCGGTGCTGCCGCCGGGTGGGGTGTACACGCTGGCGTCGGAGCAGAGCCCGTTGCTGCTGGTCGCCCGCAACGAACTGCCGGTCGCCATCCGGGTGCAGTTCCGGATCGAGGCGCCCGCCGAGACGAACATCACCGATATCGGCGAACAGCTGCTTCCGCCATCGGGTACCCGGTCGTTCCAGATTCCGACCGAGGTGAGCGACAGCCGTAAGCTGGTGATTCCGATCTCCCTTACCACGCCGGACGGTGTAGCGCTAGGGGAGCCGACGTCGGTCTCGGTACGCTCGAACGCCTACGGGCAGGCCTTGGCCATAATTACGGCATGTGCCGGAATATTGCTGTTGCTGTTGGCCGGGCGCCGGCTCCTGCGCCGGTTCCGCGGGCAGCCCGACCCCGCCGACGAGGGGTTCGAACGGCAGTGAACGCCCGCGCCTGAGACGCGGGCGGGGGAACATGGCAGACAAGGACGAGAGTGGCACGGGTGAGCGAAACGCTCACCGGACCGGCGGGATTCGCGGGTTACGCCGGGTACAGGAGGCATGATGGGCGACGATGATTCCGCTCATCGGCACGACAACGACGATCGCCGCGACGGACCGGAACGCCCGGCCCCGGTCGCGCCGTGGGAGCGTGGCATGACGGGCGGGGAGCACGAGGGGAACGTCGCCGCGCCGCGTCCGGGGGTGCCGGAAGGACGGCCGTATCGGCCCGCCGATCCCGGCTTCGAACCACGTCAGCCCGGATATCGTCCCGCCGACCAGCCGCCACCCGGATTTCGGCCCGTACCCACCGATCGGCCGGGTGACCCGTCACGCGCGGCCTACGGCGATCGGCCGGACGGTCCGTCCGGCGAGGGTGTTCCCCGGGTTCAGCTGCCCGGTGAGTTCCCGCAGCAGCGTCCCGGACCGGGCGGTCGTCCGGGTGTTCCGCCGCAACGCCCCGGGCCGCCCGCGGGTCGGTCGGGTGAGTTCCCGCAACAGCAGCGACCCGGTCAACCGCCGCATCCGGCGGCCGGGCAGTCGGGGGAGTTCCCGCTGCAACAACGGCCGGGTCAGGCGCCGCGCCCCGGGCGCTCGGGAGATTTCCCGCCCGCGCACCCCGGTGCCGACGAGTTCCGGGGACAGCGACCGCTACCCGGCTCGGGTGGTTTGCCGGCTGAGCCCCGCGCGGGCCACCCCGGCGCTCGCGCCGACGAGTTTCGGCCGCAGCGCCCCGGACCGAGTTCGGGAGAGTTCCCGCAGCAGCGCCCCGGCCAACCGCCGCGTCCCGTAGGGGGTCAGTCGGGCGAGTTCCCCCGGCAGCAGCGACCCGGCCAGGCCCCGCGCCCGGAAGCCGGTGCCGGCGAGTTCCCGCCACAGCGACCTGGCCAGGGCTCGCGCCCACAGGCGGGTGCCGACGAGTTCCCCCAGCAACGACCCGGCAGGGCTCCGCGCCCCGTGGCCGGTCCCGGCGGACAGTCGGGCGAGTTCCCCCAGCAGCAGCGACCCGGCCAGGCCCCGCGCCCGGAAGCCGGTGCCGACGAGGTCCCGCCACAGCGACTCGGCCAGGGTTCGCGCCCAGCGGCCGGCGCCGACCAGTTCCCGCAGCAGCGTCCGGGCCAACCGCCGCGGCCCGTAGCAGGGCCCGGCGGGCAGTCGGGCGAGTTCCCCCGGCAGCAGCGGCCCGGGCAGGGTTCGCGCCCGGGGGCTGGTGCCGACGACTTCTCCGCGCAGCAACGACCAGGTCGTCCGCAGCGCCCCGGTGAACTCCCGGCTGAGCCGCGTTCGGGTCGTCCAGGCGTGCGATCCGACGACCTCCGGCCGCAGCGGCCCGGGCAGGGTCCGGGCTCGGGGGAGTTCCCGCAGCAGCGGCCCGTGCCGCACGGGTCGGCGTCCGGGGCGATTCCGCGCCAGGCGCGTCCCGATCTCGACGCGGGCGCACGTCCTCAGCGGCCGCAGGAAGGTTCGGTGCCGCCCGGTTCGGGTGGTCGCTCTGGTGTCCCGCGCGGGTCGCAGTCAGGGGCGATTCCGCGGCAGGGCAGGCCCGAGCAGCCGGGCGGAGACGCCGGGCGCCGCAACGCGCCGCAACGTCCCTCCTATCCGGGCATGCCGGGCACCCCGGTCGGCGCGCAGGCCGACGCCGATCGCCGTGGTCGGCGTGCGGCCGTCGTCGACGACGCGTCCGCCGCCAAGACCCAGCGGATCGCGCGCCCCGCGCGGGTGTCGACCGAGAAGCAGGCGACCCCGCAGAGCGCCAACGCGAAACTGCTCAAGGACTCCGGCTCGATCGCGATCGCGACGCTGGTCAGCCGGGTCACCGGCTTCGCCAAGCAGCTGTTGCTGCTGACGGTGCTCGGCCCGGCCATCGCCAGTGCGTTCATCTCGGCGAACCTGATCCCGAACATGGTGGCCGAGCTGGTCCTCGGCGCCGTGCTGACCGCCATCGTCGTGCCGACCCTGGTCCGCGCCGAACACGAGGACGCCGACAACGGCGCCGCGTTCGTCCGCAGACTGGTGACCGCCGCTTTCGCGGTGCTGTTCGCCGCGACCGTGCTGACCCTGGCCGCGACTCCGATCCTGGCCAGCCACGTGCTGGTGGCCAGCGACGGCAAGGTGAACACCCACCTCACCACCGCGCTGACCTACCTGCTGGCGCCGGCGATCCTCTTCTACGGCATGTCCGCCCTGTTCACCGCGATCCTCAACACGCGGCAGGCGTTCAAACCGGGCGCGTGGGCGCCGGTGCTCAACAACGTCGTCGTGCTGGCCGTGCTGGCCGTCTACGCATTGACCCCCGGCGAGATCACCCTCGACCCGGTGCGGATGAGCGACCCGAAACTGCTGGTCCTCGGCATCGGCATCACGGTCGGTGTGGCCACCCAGGCCCTGAGTCTGCTGCCCGCGATCCGCAGGCACGGCATCAATCTGCGGCCGCTGTGGGGTGTCGACGCGCGCCTCAAGCAGTTCGGCAAGATGGGCGCCGCGATCATCCTGTACGTGCTGATCAGCCAGATCGGCCTGGTCGTCGCGAACAACATCGCGTCCTCGGCCGACGAGGCCGGTCCCGCGATCTTCGCCAACGCGTGGGCACTGCTCCAGCTGCCGTACGGCGTGCTCGGTGTCACCCTGCTCACCGCGATCATGCCGAGGCTCAGCCGCAACGCCGCCGCCGACGACACGCCCGCCGTGGTCGACGACCTGTCCGTGGCCACCCGCCTCACGATGATCGCGCTGATCCCCGTGGTCACCTTCCTGACCCTCGCCGGTCCGGAGATCGGCCAGGCGCTCTACGGCTACGCCCGCTTCTCCGGCGACGCCGAACGCCTCGGCAGCGCGGTGAGCTGGTCGGCGTTCTCGCTGATCCCGTACTCCCTGGTGCTGATCCACCTGCGCGTGTTCTACGCGCGCGAGCAGGCGTGGACGCCCACCTGGATCATCCTCGGCATCACCACGATCAAGATCCTGTTCTCGGCGCTGGCCCCGGTGCTGGCCCGCGACAGCGACGACGTGGTGATCATCCTCGGCGTCGCGACCGGCCTCGGTTTCACCGCCGGCGCGATCATCGGCGGCCTGCTGCTGCACCGCAGCCTCGGTGACCTGCGGATGGCCAATGTCGGCCGCACGGTGACCCGGGTGCTGCTCGCGTCCGTGGCGGGTGGCGCGGTGATGCTGATCGTCGACACGGTGACCGGCCTGGACCGGGTCTCCGGCGGCGCGGGCTCGCTGCTGCGCGTCGTCATCGACTCGGTGGTCATGTTCTCGGTCGCCTTCGGCCTCATGCGCCTGGCGGGCATCCCCGAGGTCGTGGCGATCACCGTGGCCGTCTCGCGCAAGCTGGGGATCACCCCGCCCGCGCCGGATCTCGGCCTCGACGAGACCCCCGCCGAGGACATCTACGCGACCACGATCCTGCGCAGGCCCGACACCTACGCGTTCCCGTCGTATGGGCCGTCGATGGACACCCAGACGATGGTGCTACCGGTGATCCGGCCCGGTGCTGTTGACATCACCGGTCAGGCACAGTTCCCGTACGCTGTTCGGCATACCGACATGGGTGGCGATGACGCCAGCACGCGGAAGATTCCGCGAGATCAGGCCGAAGGAGGACCGAGGGTGAGCGATGACGCGGTGGGCGGCGTCCCGGCCGCTGATTCTGCGGCGCGCGCAGCAGGAGGAATGTCCACCGATGTCGATCCTGCCGCGTCCGGCGCGACAGGATCCGAGCAGGCCGACACGCCCGACGAGGCCGAATCGCCGCATAACAGCTCGGCAGAGGACCGGGGACCGGCGGACGACGCGCGCGCGATGCCGCCGCACGATCCGACCCACGACACCGGCATGTTGCCGATCCCGCCGCAGGTCCCGCCTGCCGCGGCGGCGAACCGCGCCCAGCGTGGCCCCAAGCTGATCCCCGGCGCGTCCGTCGCCGGCGGCCGCTACCGTCTGCTCGCCGGTCACGGCGGCGCGCGTGGCCTGAAGTTCTGGCAGGCGCTCGACATCAAGCTCGACCGCGAGGTGGCGCTGACCTTCGTCGACGCCGACCAGAAGTCGGGGGAGAACTCCGGGCACGACGGCCCGCAGGCGATCCTGTCGCGCACGCTGCGCCTGGGCCGGATCAACTCGCCCGGCCTGGCCAGGGTCCTGGACGTGGTCCGCGGCAGCTCCGGCGGCATCGTCGTTGCCGAGTGGACGCCCGGTCGCTCGCTGCGCGAGATGGCCGAGACCGTGCCGTCGCCGATCGGCGCGGCCAGGGCCATCAGGGCACTCGCCTCGGCGGCCGAACTGGCCCATCGTGGCGGCGGCTCGCTGTCGATCGATCATCCGGACCGGATCCGGATCAGCGCCTCCGGTGACGCCGTCCTGGCGTTCCCCGGCACCCTCGGCGATTCCGACGCCCAGGGCGACGTGCGTGGCCTCGGCGCCATGCTCTACGCCCTGATCACCGCGCGCTGGCCCATCCGGGTCGGCGGCGTCACCGGGACCGCGGCCACCATCGGCGGCCTGCACCTGGCCGACTTCGGCCCCGACGGCACCCCCGTCGAACCGCGGCAGATCCGCCCGGAGGTCCCGTTCGAGATCTCGGCCGTCGCGGTCCGTTCGCTGGAGTCGAACAAGGGCGTGCGCACCGCGGCGACGGTGCAGCACGTGCTCGAGCAGGCCTCGGTCGTCGACCAGAAGACCGATTTCATCCCGGTCCTGCGGCTGGGTCAGCGGGCGGTCGCGGGCGGACCCGATTCGCTCGCCGACCCGGAACTGCTCGCCGCCGAGCGGGAACGCTCGCAGCGGATGATGTGGATCATGGTCGGCCTCGGCGTCCTCGCGGCGCTGGTCGTCGGCATTCTCATCTGGTGGATGGTCAGCATCTTCGCGCCCGGCGCGTCGGACAAGCCGCTGGACGAGCAGATCAACATCGGGCTCACGTCGAGTGTCGCGCCGCCGAGCGCGGCCCCGCCCGCCGGGCAGACCCCGGCCGCGCCGCCGACCAGCGTGCCGGTGCCCGTCACCGGTGCCGCGGTGTTCTCCCCGGAGGGCACCCCGGACGGCGCGGCGTCGGCGGGCGCGGTGCTCGACCAGAACCCGGCGACGGTCTGGCGCACCGACCAGTACTTCCAGCAGTTCCCCGCCCTCAAGAAGGGCGTGGGCCTGCTGGCCACGCTGCCGACGCCGGCCAAGCTCACCAACGTCTCGATCACCTCGCCCAGCGCGGGCAGCACCGTCGAGATCCGCACCTCGCCGACCGAGACCCCGACGCTCGACCAGACCCAGCTGATCGGCTCGGCCAAGCTGGTCGACGGGGTCACCGACATCGCCGTGCAGACCGACCAGGCCGCTCGTTTCGTGCTCGTATGGATCACCGGACTCGCGAATTCGGGCGGTCAGTTCCAGACCGCGATCGCCGACGTCCGTTTCGACGCCGCGCCCTAGTCGGCGCCGAACTCCGCCCACCGCTATCGACGCAGGTGGCCGCCGTCTTCCGCGCGTAGATCGGTCGTTCATCGAACTGCGGTCCGGTTGGTGCGCAATTGTTATCGACGATATGATCGGGCCGCGCTCTCCGCAGGGAGCTACCCAGGATTTGTCGACGTCGATCCTGGACGCCGCAGTAGTCAGGTGATGGATCGGCCTCGTTCGCCGACGTGAAGTCGCCGAATGAGCGCTGTCCAAGGGGTCAGGTGTCGCCGGAAGTCAACGAGCAGGTACGCGGGGGGAGAACGCGGCAGGTCGCCGCACACCGCGATCGCTCGTTCGTGCTCGAGAACGGCAGCGACAAGGAACTGCTGGCCGCCCATGTCCGGGGTGAGCCGCACGCTTTCGCCGAGCTGCTGCGCAGGCACAAGGACCATCTCTGGCAGACCGCGCTGCGCACCTCCTACAGCCGCGAGGACGCCGCCGATTCGCTCCAGGACGCGCTGCTGTCCGCGCATCGCACCGCGAGCTCGTTCCGGGCCGAGGCCGAGGTACGCAGCTGGCTGCACGCCATCGTCGTCAACGCCTGTCTGGACCGGATCCGCCGCAACAAGACCCGCCGCGCGATCTCCATCACACCCGAGACGATGCCCGAGGCGATCGAGCCGCGCGACGAGTTCGCCGAGTACGAACTGTCGACCGTCGTCGGCGAGGCGCTGTTCACACTGCCGGAGGATCAGCGGCTCGCCCTGGTCATGGTCGAAATGGAAGGCCGCAGCGTGGCCGAAACCGCTGCCGCGCTCGGCGTGGCGGAGGGCACTATCAAGAGCCGATGCTCCCGAGCGCGCGTACGTTTGCAAGAACGTTTGGAATTTTTCCGGGATCCGGGGAACCGGATCTAGCCCGGATGCGTCATTAACAGTGACGAACAAGTCAGCGATGTAAATCCTGCGATCCGATATCGACAGAACAGGGGAGGTGCGAGGGTGTCTCGATCCGTGCCGCAGCCTCCGTTCCCGTCGGAACTGCTGGCCGATCTGCATGGCGACAACCTCGCGGCCGAACTGCGCGAGCAACTCCTGCCACAGGTCAGCGCCGACCCAGACGCGCTGCACTACCTGAACCAGCTCGACGAGGTGAACACGCACCTCCGCGCACTCGGCGCCGACGACCGGATCATGCACCGCATGCCCGACGACATCGCCGACCGCATGTTCCGATTCGTCGCCGATCTGGACGCCGACACGGGCGACGGACCGACAGACCGCTTGACAACAATTTCCCCGCCGGACGGGCCGACCGACCGCCTGACGACCATCCCGCAGGCCCAGCCGGACGGCCCCACCGACCGGCTGTCGACGATGTCGATCCCGCTGCCCCCGCCGCGGCCACCCGTCGACGCGCCGGTCTCGCTGGCGCGGTACCGATCCCGGCGCCGCGCGGGCTGGCTCGCCGCGGCGGCCGCCTCCGTCGCCGTCATCGCGGGTGTCGGCGCGGTCGTCACCACGATCGACACCACCGATGGCACCCCGACCGCGGCACCGTTCACCGAACCGGACACCCCGGGCGACGAGCTCACCACCGCCGCGGCGCTCAGCGCGCTCGGCAAGCGCGAGGTGACCGGCCCGCTGGCCGACGAGGCGGCACTGGCCCGCTGTGTCCAGGCCAACGGCGTCGACCGCACGGTGCTCGGTGCGTCGAGCATCACCTTCCGCGGTACCGACGCGGTGCTCGTGCTCGTTATCGGGCCCAAGCCGCCGACCATCACCGCGCTGGTCGTCGGTGCCGGCTGCACCACCGGGGCGCCCGAACAGCTAGCCCTGCGCGATATCGGCTGACACGGTGCTTCCCGGGCAGTCCCGCAACCCCGGGAACAACACCGTTTAGGCTGTTGTTGACCGACACGTCCCCAGCTTGTCTTTTCGGAAGGGCCCCATGAGCACGCCAGTTCGCGACCTGATCATCGTCGGCTCAGGACCCGCCGGTTACACGGCAGCCGTCTACGCCGCCCGCGCGGAACTGCAGCCGCTGGTCTTCGAAGGCACCCAGTTCGGTGGCGCCCTGATGACCACCACCGAGGTCGAGAACTTCCCCGGCTTCCGCGAGGGCATCATGGGCCCCGACCTGATGGAGCAGATGCGTGAGCAGGCCAAGCGTTTCGGCGCCGACCTGCGCACCGAGGACGTCGACGCGATCGACCTGTCCGGCCCCATCAAGAAGGTGACCGTCGGCGACGAGACCTTCGAGGCCTACGCCATCATCCTCGCGATGGGCTCGGCCGCCCGCTACCTGAACGTGCCCGGCGAGCAGGACCTGCTCGGCCGCGGTGTGAGCGCCTGCGCCACCTGCGACGGCTTCTTCTTCAAGGGCCAGGACATCGTGGTGGTCGGCGGCGGTGACTCGGCCATGGAGGAAGCGACCTTCCTCACCAAGTTCGCGGCCAGCGTCACCGTGGTGCACCGGCGCGAGGAGTTCCGCGCCTCGCGGATCATGCTCGAGCGCGCGAAGGCCAACGAGAAGATCAAGTTCCGGCTCAACGCCGAAGTGGTGAAGGTCAACGGCGAGACGAGCGTCACCAGCCTGACCCTGCGCGACACCCGCACCGGCGAGGAGTCCGAGCTCGCCGCGACCGGCCTGTTCGTCGCCATCGGCCACGACCCGCGCAGCGAACTGGTCAAGGGCCAGGTCGCGCTCGACGGCGAGGGCTACGTGCAGGTCACCGATCCGGGCACCGCCACCGACGTGGCGGGCGTGTTCGCCGCGGGCGACCTGGTCGACCACACCTACCGCCAGGCGATCACCGCCGCGGGCACCGGCTGCCGCGCCGCGATCGACGCCGAGCGCTGGCTCGCCGAGCAGGGTGACATCACCGCCAACACCCTCGAGAACGCCGACGGCCCGGCAGCGGTGTCCACCAACTGATTTCGAGCACTTCGAGTTCCACCCCAGCAAGGAGTACAGCCATGGCCGAGAGCGCCAACACCATCACCGTCACCGACCAGTCCTTCGCCGATGACGTTCTGCTCAGCGAGAAGCCGGTGCTGGTCGACTTCTGGGCCGACTGGTGCGGTCCGTGCAAGATGGTCGCCCCCGTGCTGGAGGAGATCGCCGGCACCCACGCCGACAAGCTGACCATCGCCAAGCTCGACACCGAGGCCAACCCCGGCGCGGCGCGCGATTACCAGATCCTGTCCCTCCCGACGATGATCCTGTTCCAGGGCGGCAAGCCGGTGAAGCAGATCGTCGGCGCCAAGGGCAAGGCGGCACTGCTGCGCGAACTCGACGGTCTCATCTGACCAGCGGTCTGATAAAGCACCTCCTACCGGCCGACGCGCCGTAGGATGCCTGGACCCGGGATTCCCGTAATACGGCCCGGGTCTGAGACAATCGAGGCGACGCTCCGGCCGAAGGAAAGGGCTCTCAAGCATGCACCGACTTCGTCACGGCGATTCAGGACCAGCCGTAGCAGAGGTTCGGAGCACCCTCGCAAGCCTGGGCTTCCTGCATCCCCAGCACGGCGATTACTGGAAGGACACCGACGCGGAGTTCGACCGGCCGCTGGACTCGGCGGTGCGCGCGTTCCAGCAGCAACGCGGTCTGCTCGTCGACGGTGTGGTCGGTCCGGCCACCTACCGCGCGCTGAAGGAAGCCTCCTACCGCCTGGGTGCCCGCACACTGATCTACCAGCTGTCCGCGCCGCTCTACGGTGACGATGTCGCGACCCTGCAGCGCAAGCTGCAGGACCTCGGCTTCTACGTGCACCGGGTCGACGGATACTTCGGCCCGCACACCCACGACGGTCTCAGCGCCTTCCAGCGCGAGATCGGGCTGTCCGCCGACGGCATCTGCGGTCCCGACACGCTGCGTTCGCTGGATCTGCTCGGCGCGCGCGTCACCGGTGGCAACCCGCATCGCATCGCCGAGGAAGAGGTCGTGCACCGGGCGGGCCCGCAGCTCACCGGAAAGCGCATCGTCATCGATCCCGGGTTCGGCGGCGCCGACAAGGGTTTCGCGGTGCCGACCGAGTTCGGTGACGTCTTCGAGTCGGAGATCCTCTGGGATCTGGCCTCGCGGCTCGAGGGCCGGATGGCCGCCACCGGCATGGAGACGTTCCTGTCCCGGCCGTGGGGCGCCAACCCCACCGATGTCGAACGGGCCGACACCTCCAACGCCTTCGACGCCGACCTGATGATCTCGCTGCGCTGCGCTACCAGCGACAACCCGTCCGCGAAGGGCGTGGCCGGCTTCTACTTCGGCAACTCGCACGGCTCGGTCTCGATGATCGGCCAGGTGCTGGCCGGCTTCATCCAGCGCGAGGTCGTCGCCCGCACCTCGGTGCAGGACTGCCGGACCCATCAGCGCACCTGGGACCTGCTGCGGCTCACCAAGATGCCGACCGTGCAGGTCGACCTCGGCTACCTCACCAACGAGTACGACGCCTCGGTGCTCACCAACCCGCGCATGCGTGACGTGATCGCCGAAGCCATCCTCATCTCGGTGAAGCGGCTGTATCTGCTCGGCCAGGACGATCAGCCCACCGGCACCTACACCTTCGCCGAGCTGCTCGCCGAAGAGCTGGCCGCCGCGGACGCGGGCAATGTGCCCGCCCCGCGCGTCTGATCAGACCCCGAAACGACCAACGGCCCTGCGGTTTCCGCAGGGCCGTTGTCGTCTGTCCGTCTCAGTGCGCGCCGACGCGGGTGGGCGGCACCATCGACGCCGCCGCGAGAAGCTGGTCCAGGGCGCGCTCGACGTCTTCCTTCCAGCCGTGGTCGGAGTCGAGCTCCAGCCGCAGCCGGGGGAAACGATGATGCGGGGCCACCACTTCGAAACCGACGTCGGCCAGGAAATCGGCGTCGATCATGCAGGTTTCGGGGGTGCACTGGGTCGCCGCCGCCGGATCGCGCAGCGGTGCCGCGATCCGTTCCATCAGCCGCATGGACGAGCCGAGCCCACGGTCGGCCAGCGAACTGGTCGATGGCCCGTTGCGAATGCCGAACGCCTCGATCGCGCGCACGCCACGACGCACCAGATCGGCCACCACGCCCTGAATCAGCCGGTGGGCTACATCGGCCTCCTCGTAGGGGAATTCGGCCTGCAGCGTGGTCAGCAGGACCGCGTCCGGGCTCACGGGGGAGGTGGGGAACAGCGTCGACCGGGGGACCGCGCTAGGGGGCGAGTACAGCGCGCAGCCGGCGATGTTGTTGTCGACATGCGCCAGCTGACCACACGAGCCCCACTCGAGCATCACGGTCGAGAGCCAGGCCTCCTTCTCGAAGACCGGATCGCTGAAAGCATGGGAGTCGGCAGCGACGGCTGGATCGAGCTCCCAGAACACACACCGCCGGGTGTGCGCCGGGAGCTGATCGAGTCGATCGAGGGTCAATGCCGTGACGCTGGTCGACACCGCTCTGCTCAGCCTCCAGCTGTCCGATTCATCCACGCTCACGCCACATCACTATCCACAGTAATGCCGCCTCTTTCAATTATGTAGAAAGAATGGGAGTGCCCCGTCACAGTGACGTTTCAGGGCCGGATTGCTCCATCAGCGCCACAATGCGCTCGAGGTCTTCGACGGAACCGAACTCGACAACGATCTTGCCTTTACGCTTTCCGAGGCTGACCGTGACCCGGGTGTCGTAGGAGCCCGACAGCCGTTCGGCCACTTCTTGCAGACCCGGCATATGGATCGGCTTACGCTTCGGCGCCGGGGGAGCGACCTCCGAAGGGTTGCGGTTCGCCAGCGTCACCGCTTCCTCGGTGGCCCGGACCGACAATCCCTCGGCGACGATCCGCGCCGCCAACACTTCCTGCGCGTCGGCTCCGGCATCCAAGCCGAGCAGCGCCCTGGCATGTCCGGCCGAGAGCACCCCGGCCGCCACCCGACGCTGCACGGGGATCGGCAGCTTCAGCAATCGGATCATATTCGTCACCACCGGCCGCGAACGACCGATTCGCGAGGCCAATTCCTCGTGGGTGACATCGAATTCCTCGAGCAGCTGCTGATAGGCAGCCGCCTCTTCGAGCGGGTTCAGCTGCACGCGGTGGATGTTCTCCAGCAGCGCGTCGCGCAGCATCGAGCCGTCGGCGGTGTCGCGGATGATCGCCGGGATCGTCGTGAGGCCGGCTTCCTGGCACGCGCGCCACCGGCGCTCGCCCATGACCAACTGGAACTTGTCGACGCCCGGTTCGAGCCGCCGCACCACGATCGGCTGCATCAGGCCGAACTCGCGGATGGAGTGCACCAGCTCCGCCAGCGCCTCCTCCTCGAAGACCTGACGCGGCTGCTTGGGGTTCGGCTCGATCTGCTCGGCGGGCACCTCGCGGTAGACCGCGCCGCCGGGGGAGACGAGCTCTTCCTCCTCCGGTTCGGGTTCGGCATCCGGGACGCGATGCAGGAACGCCTCGGCCGGCTGCGGGCCGATCGGATTGATCCCGATCACGCTCGCCGCGGCACTACTGAGACCCGGCGCCGTCGCCGCCGGACCCGTCGGGATCAGTGCGGCCAAGCCGCGCCCGAGACCGCCCTTTTTCGCCTGACTCATCGGCTACCGATCCCTTCCTCGTTCCAACACACCACTACGACGCGTCCTGGCGCAGTTGGGCGCGGGCGGCGAGCTCGCGCCCCGCGTCCAGGTAGCTCATCGCACCGCGGGAGCCTGGATCATAATCGAGCACGGTCATTCCGTAGCCCGGCGCCTCCGAGACCTTCACGCTGCGCGGGATCATCGACTTGAGGACGACGTCGCCGAAGTGGTTGCGCACTTCCTCGGCCACCTGGTCGGCCAGCTTGGTGCGGCCGTCGTACATCGTCAGCAGCACGGTCGAGACGTGGAGTTGCGGGTTGAGGTGCGCCTGCACCAGCCCGATATTGCGGAGCAGCTGACCGACGCCCTCCAGTGCGTAGTACTCGCACTGAATCGGGATCAGCACTTCCTTGGCCGCGACGAGCGCGTTCACCGTGAGCAGGCCGAGGGAGGGCGGGCAGTCGATCAGGACGTAGTCGATGTCGTATCCGGCGAGGGCCGCCTCGTGGATGGCGGTCTTCAATCGCCCCTCGCGCGCGACCATCGAGACGAGTTCGATCTCGGCGCCGGCGAGGTCGATCGTTGCCGGGATGCACAGCAGCCGCTCGCCATGCGGGCTCTGCTGAATCGCGTCCTTGACCGACACCTCGCCGATGAGCAGTTCGTAGCTCGACGGCACCCCGGAGTGATGCGCGACGCCCAGCGCCGTACTCGCATTGCCCTGCGGATCGAGATCGACGACGAGAACCGTCATGCCCTGGTGCGCTAGCGCCGCAGCGAGATTGACCGTCGTCGTGGTCTTACCCACGCCGCCCTTCTGGTTCGCGATGGTGATGATCCGTTGCTCGCGGGGTTTCGGCACAGTGACCTTTCCTGGATGCAGAATCTGGCTGGCGCGTTGCGCTTCCGCCGCGATCGGGGTCTCGGCCGGGGAGATGTGCCCGAAAGGAGTGTTCCCGAACGTCTCCGCGTCGAAGTTGCTGGAATCCAGCATCCCCGGGACCCGCGACGCTGTTTCCCGTGAAACATTCGCCGGACCGCTCGACATAGACAGCTCCTAACCCGAGAAACTTCAGATCACGTTCTCCCGACCGAGCGTCGGCGCCGTGTCATCACAAACAAGATCGGCGGCGTCCGGCCACTGCCACGGTGGCTCCCGGCGCGCACGCCCGACTGTGAACAGCTTGCCAGCACTGCGACAGATAGGAAAGCTGAATCGCGGCACGCCGAGAAGGACACACCCAAGTTCGCGCAAATCGGTTTCCGGATCGATGTTTCACGGGAAACACTGGGGAGTGGTGGGCCGAAATCGGATGGCCGATCAGCCCTTCCAGCCCGCCACGCGATCCCTGGGCGCGCCCGTCCGAACTGCCCTTGCGGTGATCACCACCGGGTACAGGTTCGCGGCGAGGCACCGACTTTCGCCACTCCCGCGGCACCGTCTTTCCCCGCTCCCGCGGCACCGTCTTTCCCCGCTCCCGCGGCACCGTCTTTCCCCGCTCCCGCGGCACCGTCTTTCCCCGCTCCCGCGGCACCGACTTTCCCCGCTCCCGCGGCGGCGTGATTCCCCGCTCCCGAGTCAGCGGCGTGGCACGACACCTGGCCGGTGTGCCAGCACCTCACCGCAGCCCCTCGGCGCAAACTGCGGTGAAGCACTTGCTACCCCGGCGCAGAGAGATCGGCACGATAGCGCCGGCGGTTGTGGCTGATCTCCCGACACCTGACCGAGCCACATCGCAGCGCGAGATCAAGCGGGCGGCCCTCGTCACGTACCACGTCTAGACGCTCGAATGTCCGGCCACCGCACAAGAACCGCGACGGTCCCCGCCGCCGAACTTCGAGCCGCATCCACGCCGTACCCGTGGGCAAGGTCGGCGACGCTCTGCGCAGCGCTGGCATACGCGTCCAAAATCCGTCGACGCCACCGGACAACCAGAACAGGCCAAGTCCTGAAACCTCGATGCGGTCTTCCGAATACCGACCGCCAACGGTCCGTCCAACCGAACGATCGCACACCTCCAGACAGGCCGCGCACGGTGATCACCCTCGCAGACCGAACCGACACCGTCACCGACTCGCGGACCCGACCACCACGGCGAGACTCATTGCGCGACTGCCGTGCTGGATGATCCCAGCCACGTCCTCGGAACCGACCGCCGGATGTCACCACGAGAAGTCCTCGACCGCCACCGAGCGGAAACCCGTTCAGCGACTGCCGGTCCAGACCTTCCTCCCGGCCCCGGTCCCCGTGCACTCTCCTCGCCACCACCGCGGCACTGCTCGACGGCAGAGTGGCGAGCCAGCCGTCCATGCCGCAGTGGCGAACCAACCGTTCGCACCGGAGCGGCAAGCCAGCCGCCCACGCCAGAGCGCCGAGCCACGCGCCCACGCCAGAGCGCCGAGCCACGCGTCCGCGCCAAAGCGCCGAGCCACGCGATCGCGGCGGAGCGGCGGGCCTGCCG